>PTJY01000009.1 GCA_002937505.1 Alphaproteobacteria bacterium MarineAlpha12_Bin1 | reverse complement strand
GTATAGACACTTGTATTGAAAAGTTTGACATTCCACTTTTGAGACCGAATGACGCAATGATTGAAGAGGCAATTGAAATTGGTTCAAATATTGCTGTTCTTGCTACTGTCGGCGCAACTATTCCAACAATATCGGAAGAAATAAACCAAATTGCCACAGGTAAAAATGTGGCGGTTAAAATTTTCCCGCATGTAATTGAAGGAGCGTTTGATGCTTTAGCATCTGGGAATGGAGAATTGCATGATGAATTGGTTTCTGAACAAGCAGCTAAAATTAATAATTGTGACGTTATGATTTTATCACAGTTTACCTTATCCCGGGCAACAAATGTTGTATCAAATCTGGTCGATGTTCCAGTTCTAAATTCACCCAGTTCTGCAATTAAAAAACTAAGAAAAATGATAGGTTAAACAAAAACTTTTCTGTGGACACCAAAGAAAATAACTAATGGGTCATAAATATCGGTATTTTGGATTCGTTTAGGATATGGGTTGTTGTGCCACCAAATATCATCTGTCGAAGACGGCTTTGTGTATATCCACCCTTAATTAAAAGATCAGCGTTCGATTCTTTGGCTTTATCTAAAATAATCTTACCTGCAGATGTGGGAGTTTGCTTTTCAGTGATATCATCTACTTCAACATTTAATCCATGTCTTTGTAAATTCTGCGCGATTTGATCACTACTAGGGCCCGGCACTCTTGCGCCTTCAATACTAACAATAGTGATTTTTTGTGCTTTTTTCATCAGAGGAGTAGCCAATGAAATGGCCCGAGCAGTCTCAGAGCTGCCATTCCACGCCACTAAAATATTCTCACCTATGGATTTCGTTGCTGTTGGGGGAACTATAAGAACAGGTCGGCCTGTATCAAATAGTACAGTTTCGAGTGTGTTCATAGCTGGAGCAAGAATACCTGGTGTTGGCCTTCCTACAACTATTAAATCAAAATATCTTCCATATTGACCATATAAACCCAGCCCTGATGTTTCACTTTCTACCCATTTAGCAGATGGACCATCACTGACTGAAGACACATCATTATTTAATCCATTATTAATTATAAATTGTTCAAAATGGTTCTTTAATCTGCCTATTCTTGTATCTTGTTCTTTCTCAAACTGTTCTTCTGTGCTTGCTAATGCAGCAACTCCACCTTCAAATCCAACAGCTATCGCTCCAGCTAGAGATGACCTTATGCAAAGGCCCTCTATATAACTGTTGAACAATTGAGCTAGTAGCAGAGTAGTGGATAAAACTGAGTCTAGGCTTTGACTCTCTTCAAGGGGGACTAAAATAGATTTATATGTCATATCGAGTATTAGTATTAATTAATATTAAAATTATATTGTCCCAATATTATGACTCTTATCAAGTGTTATAGAGAGTATATAATCATTTTTAATAGTGTTGCCTCGATCTTACCCTTCGGGTAAATAATTAAATATCTGATTGTGCGGCAGTGGCGGAATTGGTAGACGCGCAACGTTGAGGGCGTTGTGGGGGAAACCCCGTGGAGGTTCAAGTCCTCTCTGCCGCACCATTAAAAATGTACAGAACCAGTATATTGAAATATATTCCTGTTAAACTATCTCAATTATACAATAATTAAATAATTATTGCGGCTGTGGCGGAATTGGTAGACGCGTTAGCTTCAGGTGCTAGTGAGCGAAAGCTCGTGGAGGTTCGAGTCCTCTCAGCCGCACCAGAATTTAAGAGATAGTGCGAAAGAATTTTATATTCTCATAAGAAACATATATAATTTTTTAGTGTTAAATCTTTAACTTTTCGGATTGATTGTGATCTATTATGGCTATAGAGCCCAAAAAAAGACAAATAAGAGCTCTAGCAAGGATGCGAGGATATTTCTTTGCTGGTCTTCTTGTTGTTGCTCCTGTTGGAATAACTTTCTGGTTAAGTTGGTTAGTTCTTAGTTTCATTGATTCGAGAGTTACGCCGCTTATTCCTGCTGCTTATAATCCTAATACATATGTGCCATTTGCCATACCTGGATTAGGAGTGGTTGTTTTAGTCGTTTTCCTAATCATAATAGGGGCACTTACCAGAGTTTTGTTAGGCAGATGGATTGTTCGCGGAGGGGAACATCTTCTGGGTCGCATGCCAGTAGTGCGAAGTATTTACGCAGCAACAAAGCAGATAGTTGAAACCGTGCTTGCAAATCAGTCTGATGCATTTCGTCAAGTTGTTCTATTTGAATATCCTAGACGTGGTAGTTGGGCTATTGGTTTTGTTACAGGGAAAACCACAGGAGAGGTTCAAAATATCACTGAGGATGAGGTTGTGAATGTGTTTCTGCCGACTACTCCGAATCCTACCTCAGGATATCTTCTATTCCTACCAAGAAAGGAGTTAGTTGAGTTATCAATGACGGTGGAGGAGGGGATAAAAATGATTATATCGGGAGGGATAGTGACTCCTCCTGATAAAAGATCTTACGATGAAAAAACAAAAATAAAAATTAATAAGTCACAAGGTGACGTGCCTACCATTACTACTTCTATAAATATTAAGGAAGAGGAATGAGTGTCTGAGCAGTTTCAACCTTCGCTTATTATCCCGCTTGAATTAAGCGAATGGAATCGTCACATTGAAATAAATACAGCAATGTTTTAAGAGCATTACCACGAGACGAAACCAAAGTGGGATCTTTTCCAATCAAAAGTTTTGCCTCATCTCTTGCTATAGATAGCAGATGTTTATGCTCCTCAATATTTGCCACCTTAAATTCAGGAAACCCTGATTGTTGGGTCCCTAATAAGTCTCCACTGCCACGGATCTTTAAATCTTCTTCAGCTATAAGAAACCCATCGTTGGTTTTTCTTAATATCATAAGTCTAGATCTTGCTGTCTCTCCCAGGTTGTTAGAATATAAAAGTAAACAAGTAGATCTTTGACCATCACGACCAATGCGTCCCCTGAGTTGGTGTAGTTGGGAAAGACCAAAGCGTTCTGCATGTTCAATTACCATAATACTGGCTTCAGGAATATCAACACCTACTTCTATTACGGTAGTAGACACAAGAAGGTCCAAGGCATTGGAATTATTGTTATTACCCGTGTTGCTGATTGAGAACCTTGACATTATATCAAGTTTCTCATCTTGAGACATTTGACCGTGTATTAGGCCCACATTACTACCAAAAATAGATTTTAATTTTCTATGTCTTTCAGTCGCAGCAGAAATATCAAGTTTTTTAGATTCTTCAATTAAGGGACAAACCCAAAATATTTTAGCTTTTATTGATAACTTTCTTCCAATGGCCTTATAGACATCTTCCATTCGATTCAACGAAATCAATCGAGTGTCAACGGGGTTGTGCCCTTTTGGCTTTTCAGTGAGGGTTGATTCTTCGAGGTCACCATAAAAGGCTAGCATCAATGTTCTTGGTATAGGGGTAGCTGTCATAAGCAATACATCCACAGCTATTCCTTTGTTTGCCAGCAAAAGCCTTTGATGAACGCCAAATCGTTGTTGTTCATCAACAACTGCTATACCCAAATCACAGAAAACTATTTCCTGTTGAAAAAGTGCGTGTGTTCCAATTATAAGAGAGGTGGATCCGTTAGCAATATTTTCAAGAATCTTTTTTCGTGATTTGCCCTTGTCCTTTCCCGTCAACACCGCGCAAGTGATATTTATTTTTTTTAAAAAGGGTTCAATTGTTGAATAATGTTGATGAGCAAGAACCTCTGTTGGAGCCATAAGTGCCGCTTGTTTGCCAAACTCTATTGCATCCAATATAGACATAAGTGCAACAATAGTTTTTCCACTCCCTACATCCCCTTGCAACAATCGTAGCATTCTTTTTTTAGAGGCCATGTCACTGACGATTTCTTTTATCGCCCTTTTTTGACTGTTTGTAAGTTCGAAAGATAATTGATCAGTTAGTTTTTTACGTAAGTTCCCATTTGCTTTTATAGATAACCCTTTTCTCTTAATATTCCTGCCCCGAACTAATTGTATTGATATTTGTCTTGCCAGTAGCTCATCGTAGGCTAATCGTTCTCTAGCTTTGTTTAGTGGGTCTAAATCTTTTACATTAATAGGAGAGTGTGTTTTACGAATGGCATTATTCCAACTCGGCCACTTTTTCTTATTTACTAGTGCTGGGTCCAACCATTCAGGAATTTCAGGTGTAAGCTGAAGTGAATCATTAATTATACGCCTTAACACATTTTGAGAAATCCCATCTGTTAAAGGATAAACAGGATGAATTTTTTTTACTTCATCTATATGTGAAGTGGTCGTTATTATGTCTGGATGTGTCATTTGTAATTGCTTATCAAAGACTTCGACATTCCCACTTACAACTCTTATCTCACCAACAGGAAGAATCTTTTGTAAATAGTCTTTCCTTGATTGAAAAAATACTAAGGATATATCTCCCGTTTTATCGGAGCAGAAAACTTTATAGGGAATACGTTTTTTATTTTTGGGTGAAGGACGATGTGAGTTGATATTCACCGTTAAAGTGACAACTCTACCTATCTCAATGTCTTTTATTTCTGGTGAATAGGTTCTATCTAATATTCCAGATGGGAAATGCCAAATTAAATCTATTATAAATGGACCGGTAAGCTTTTCAATTTTCTCTCCAATGCGAGGGCCTACCCCTCGCAATGAAGAAACTGAAGAAAATAAATTATAAAGAATTTCTGGTCTGTTTTGTGATGGCAATATTTTTATCCGATTTGATTACACTAAATACTGACATTGATGAAGAACAAGTTTATATCCTTTCAAATATTTGAGTGCGAACTATGATAGATTATTTAGCACTGGAAAGCTCTCACTCTATAAGGACATAATACATTGGAAAATCATGATATACGACTTAAACGTTTACTTTATCGTAGTGTCTATACTGGAACGAAAGAAACCGATGTATTTCTCGGCAAATTTGCCCAGTCACAGTTATCTCATCTATCTATTGAGTTATTAGATCAATACGAATCACTTGTGGAAAATAGTGACCCTGATCTCTTTATGTGGATAAGCGGGCAAAAAACAGTACCGGAAAGATGGGATAACGAGATAATGATTTTATTAAAAAACTTTAATACAGGATTATAACATATTGTTATTTAATGATAATATACATAAAGAAACAGACATTTGTTTTCTTGATGTCGTGCCGGGTAGTGATACATTACTAGTTTCGGAGTTATTACAAAATTCTGAAATAAGTCCTGAAGATACCTATCTTTACGTCACTAGTGATGATGCTTCTATGTCGGTTGCTGCTGATTCAATAAGATTTTTTTGTCCTGATATAAATGTCTTTCAAGTGCCAGCCTGGGATTGTCTTCCTTTTGATAGAGTTCCTCCGAGAAGAGAAATAATGGCCACACGAATGGGGTCATTACAGAGAATTAGTGAAAAGGGAACAAATAAAAATAGGTCATTGTTGGTTACAACTGTAAGTGCCGTATTACAAAGAGTTCCTCCCAAAGAATTAACAATGAATAATTATTTTAAATTATTTGTTGGTGGGCAAATAGATTCAGAAAGATTAATGAATTTTTTCTTGTCTAACGGGTACTTGCGAACAGGAACAGTACGTGAACCTGGTGAGTTTGCGGTAAGGGGAGGTATCATTGATGTGTTTCCACCGGGAGTAAATAATCCTGTTAGATTAGACCTTTTCGGGGACACACTAGAAAACATTCATAGTTTTGATGCAATTACTCAAAGGACCTCAGGTGCATGTAATAGTTTGCTGCTAAGCCCATCCAATGAGATATTAACAAATGAAGAAACTTTTGAGAGTTTTAGAACTAAGTATAGAAAATTGTTTGGTCTACCTAGTAATGATGACACGTTATATCAAAACGTGAGTGAGGGTATTAGATTCCCAGGCATGGAGCACTGGCTCCCACTTTTCTATAATTCGTTGAATACTATATTTGATTACACGCAAGGAACTATCTTTTTAGGTCTTGGGGTAGAAGAGGCTGTGGACGCTAGGTTGGAATTAATTTCTGATTATCATAATGCACGCCTAGAAAGTAGTTTAAATACATCGTCTGACGAGCCAGCCTATAAACCACTACCCATTGACTACTTATACATAAGTCGAAAAGAGTGGAATAATTCACTTGATGGTAGAGTCATAAAAAAGTTTTATTCTTATCAGAAGTCATCCTCTCATAATGAAACAATATCTGTTGATGCTCATCAAACAATTGACTTTTCAGAAGCACGAAATCGTAGTGATGTAAACTTATTTGATGCCCTAAGAAAAAGAATAACGAAACATAGATCTGGTCACCGTTGTGTTTGTATAGCTACTTACAGTGAAGGGTCTCGTGATCGTATTATTAAACTCATGGAAGACCACGGAATTGCGTCAAGGGCCTGTTACAACTGGATAGAAGTATTAAATTCTCAGTTGCTTAATAAGATAGGTGTGTTTGTATTAAATTTAGAAAATGGATTTAGTATTGGAGAAGTAGACCTCTATACAGAGCAGGACATACTTGGAGAACGATTAGCCCGCAAAGCAAGACGATCAAGAAGAGCTGATGGTTTTATTTCGGAAATTCAGAGCCTTTCAGTAGATGAATTCATAGTACATATAGACCATGGAGTTGGTAGGTTTAGTGGCTTGGAGACTGTGGATATAGGCGGAGCTCCACATGATTGCCTTCGTTTGATTTACGCTAATAATGATAAACTTTATCTTCCTGTTGAAAATCTTGAATTAATTTCTAGATTTGGTTCTGAGGAATCGAACGTAACACTCGACAAATTAGGGGGGCTTGGATGGCAGACACGTAAAGCTAACATTAAGGGGAAAATTAAAGAAATAGCAGCAGAGCTAATTCAAATCGCCGCAGAAAGAGAATTAAAAAAAGGGTTGGTATTACCTAAACCACAAATGTATGAAGAATTTTGTGCGTCGTTCCCGTTTAATGAGACAGAGGATCAGTCAAGAGCAATAGATGAGACTATTTCTTCGTTAAGCATGGGCAGACCAATGGACAGATTAATATGTGGGGATGTTGGTTTTGGGAAAACTGAGGTGGCATTACGAGCCGCATTTGTAACCAGCATGAACGATTATCAAGTTGCTGTAATTGTTCCAACTACACTTCTAGCTAAACAGCATTTTAATACGTTTAAAGAACGATTCTCTGATTTACCAATAGAAATAAAACAGATTTCTAGACTGATATCACCGAGTGATAATAGATGTGTTCGTTCAGGTATTGCATCAGGTAAGATTAATATTGTAATTGGCACGCACGCTCTTTTGACAAAAGAGATCAAATTCTCAAATCTTGGCTTAGTAATTATAGATGAAGAACAACATTTTGGTGTTTCGCAAAAGGAACAATTAAAAAAATTACGTAGTGATGTTCATGTATTAACTCTAACAGCGACTCCTATTCCCAGAACACTTCAACTGGCTTTAACTGGAGTTCGGGAGTTGAGTCTAATTGCAACTCCACCCGTTGACAGATTAGCAGTGAGAACATTCGTTTTGCCTTATGACTCAGTATCAATTCGTGAGGCAATAATGAGAGAGCATTTCCGTGGAGGACAAACTTTTTACGTCTGCCCTAGAATTAGAGATATTGAAGAATTAGTGAAGCGTCTGAAATCATTAGTTCCAGAGATCAGTATAGCTGTTGCGCACGGACAGATGTCTTCAAATGAGCTCGATGAAGTTATGTCGGCATTTTATGAGCGTAAATTTGAACTACTTATTTGTACCAATATCATCGAATCTGGATTAGATCTTCCGTCCGCTAATACAATAATAGTACATCGAGCAGATAGATTTGGATTATCTCAGTTATATCAATTACGTGGAAGAGTGGGAAGAAGCAAGGTGAGAGCCTATGCTTACTTAACGTTACCGACTCATAAAATACTTTCGGCAGACTCACAAAAACGATTAGCAGTGATGAGAACTCTTGATACATTGGGAGCAGGTTTTAGTCTTGCAAGCCATGACTTAGATATAAGGGGTGCTGGCAATCTTCTTGGAGAAGAACAATCTGGACATATACGAGAAGTAGGAGTTGAGCTTTATCAAAAAATGCTAGAAGAAGCTGTGGAGGATACAAAGAAAAGTGAAAATAAAAATACTGTTATAAGTTGGACCCCTGTAATTAATCTAGGAACACCCATACTAATTCCAGAATCATATGTTGCTGATTTAAGTCTTAGGCTTAGTCTATACAGAAGGATTGCAAATTTAGTTGAGGAAGAGGAGATTCAAGGCTTTGCTGCTGAGTGTATTGATCGTTTCGGCAACCTTCCTCAAGAGGTGCAAAGCTTATTAGAGGTTGTAAATTTTAAAAAGCTTTGTGTTGAAGCAGATATTGAAAAATTAGAAGCTGGCCCCAAAGGAGTGGTAATAAAGTTTTATCAAAACACTTTTTCCAACCCAATGTTACTGATCGAGTTTATTAAGAATCATAGCGAGTGTATGAGTGTTAAAGCTGATCAGAAATTAGTTTATAGATCAAATTGGACAGACGTAAATAAAAGATTGAATGGTGTTAGAGACTTAGTCACTGAATTGGCAAAGCTTGCAAAACAATAAAACTGGACAACCAAAATTAGGTTTATAGCAGATAAAATCATTACAAAATTTCTGGAGAATTAAGATGGTCATAGAGTATCGTGAGTACAAAATGAAATTAGGAAATTTGCATAGATTTTATCAAGCACAAATCAATAGAGGCTTTGACGGCAAAATGGCCCCAATAATGCGCGATAGTCTTCTTGGCTATTTTTCGTCTGTAAGTGGAGAAAGTGAAAACCTAATACACTTATATAGTCTAAAAGATTTAGAGCACTGGAGAAATATATATAATAACATTTATGAAGAGCCTGAATTACAGACATATTTTGAATCGGTAAGAAAGCTAATTAGCACTCAAGAAAATAAATTTTTAATTCCAGCACCCATCCAATCTATTTCTCCACTTTTCAATGAAGACAATATTTGGACTCGTGACAATCCTCCCCTTTGTGATATAGCGGAATATCCTCATATGGTAATTGAACAACAGACTATTTCTTTGATGCCAGGTGGGTTGTCTAAGTACTGGGAGGCGTATGAATCATGTGCTATAAATGCAGTATCTCCCATAGAAAAGAACTGGATTGGTTGCTTTTATACTCTTATCGGTCAGCTGCATGAAATAAACAACTTTTGGTTTTTTAATGACCATTATGATAGGGATCGAAGACAACATGCAGTAACGATGAATCCAAAATGGACTGAGTTTATTGATTTGATCAGGCCAATTGTAACGAGTCAAAAAAGTCATTTTTTTACTCCGGCCCCAATTAAAGAGATGTGTCCTCTTTTTTATATCAACGCTAATGCTTGATAGTTTTTGTCTTTTATGTGAAATAATTGGGTTAACTATGAATCTATATTTTGATTAATGTTACACTAGGAGAACAATTATGTCCGATGGGCTTCCCACACGTAAAAAGATATTAGAGTTAAGTGGTGATATGTTAAAATGGCAGGTTTATGCTATTCATACATATCCTACTGACGGCTTAGAGGCAGTCATGGCAAATACAGGACCACACCTTGAATACCAACATAAAATGGAGGAAGAGGGTGTATACATTGCCGCAGGCCCTCATTGGGCCGATGACGAAGAGACCTGGGAAGGTGAGGGGCTTATAATAGTTCGAGCCAAAAACTTGGCAGATGCAAGAAGAATAGCTGAAGAAGATCCAATGCATTCTAGTGGCGCGAGGTCATTTAAAGTGAGACCGTGGCTAATTAACGAGGGATCTATAACAGTCAAAGTTAACTTTGCCTCTAATTCCAGAGAAGTTTCATAGATAATATTAATTACCGTAAATAGTTATCTTCTATTTAATATATCATGTTTTATGTATCTAATTTGATAAATTCAAAATATTAAGATTTTTGCCGGAGGTGAAATGTTTAAGGCTCAATTAAGAACTGATAACGACAAAGTAGAAACCACAAAGGACATTTCTACTGCGATATTGTTTATATTTATTGGCCTGTCTATGGTCTGGTTGGCTGGATTTTCAAATGCAGAAATCCTGCATGCTGCTGCCCATGATGCTAGGCATAGTATGGTCTTTCCTTGTCATTAAAGGAATTGACTGATGTTGCTCAGAATGGTCAAAGCTGGTCTTTTGACTGGCTTTCTAACCGCAGTATTTTATACATTTATTTATTCAGTACTTATACTTCCAATAATTCAAAAAGCTGAAATTATTGAAAAAGGGCATATTAGTTCGGAATTACGTATTAAAACTAGTGACCAGTCAGACAAAAAACGAAATCTAGTCACGCCAAGTCTTGAAAAGAATGATGAGAAGGATTCATCGACGCAAATCCTGTTAAATGATCACTATCAAGACACATTACTAACTAAACGCTTTTTCTTTACATTCCTAGCTAATTTAATATTAGCTGTTGGGTTTTCTTTCCTTATAATTGCTGCTTTTATTCTTTCGAACGTCAAGGTCGGTGTCGGTAATGGAGTATTGTGGGGTTTAGGAGGTTATCTTGTTTTTACAATTGCACCGTCACTTGGTATTTCACCAGAATTACCAGGAACATTCTTTGGTGATCTTGGGTATAAACAGTTCAGTTGGATAAGTATATCAATTTTAACTGCATTAGGTTTGTGGTTTCTTGTGTTTAGAAAATCATACATATTGAAGATGATAGGAATATTAATAATCCTTATTCCTCAAATAGCGCTTCCAGATGTAACAAATCATTCTACTTCAGCCAGTATTCCAGAATCTTTATATGGTGAATTTTTAATTAACACATTAGTTTCACTGTTTCTTTTTTGGGTTTTTCTTGGTGCAAGCTCTGGAGCGATCCTTCGTAAGCTAAGTAACGCCTAGATGTAGCCGTAATTTAATATATTAATTTTTGTACTAATTTACTTAAGAAAATTATAACTGATAAACTTTAATAGCTAAAAGGTGTCTAATTATGAAGGTAATACGATTAGTATCATTCCTGTCTGTTATTTGTATTTTATCTTATTCATCATCCATTAGTTTTTCATCAGCCTCCAGTAAGTCAGAAACTAGACATCATAAGTTTCACCATATGAAAATGAAAGCAAAGATGAATAAACGCTTTTTTAATATGATGAAAAAATTTGATCTAAATGGTGACAAACGAATAACCTCCTATGAAATAACAGCTGTTCAAAACAAGACAATGAATGACCATGACACTAATAAAAGCGGTGGTTTATCACTAGATGAGTTTCAAATCTTATGGAGTGAAATTACAAGAAGACGTATGGTTCGTGCTTTTCAAAGAACAGACACCAATGGAGATGCGCAGATTTCTATGGAAGAGCTAAATGAGCGAATGGATAGAATCGTTTCTAGAATGGACAGAAATGATGATGGAGTAATAACAAAAGCTGATAAACGTATAAAAATGCGTCGTTAGTTAAATGGCGGAGAGGGTGGGATTCGAACCCACGGTGCGCTTGCACGCACGCTGGTTTTCAAGACCAGTACATTCAACCACTCTGTCACCTCTCCATCAATAAATAACGTTTGCTTCAAGGGCTTAGAAATTTGTGTTTCGCTTTAACTAATTTTTTATCCAGTTTTTAGTGAGTAGTATTTTAAGTTGCTTCGAAAATGAGTTGTCACTTCAATGTGTCTTGCCAAGATTCAAGGTATATATTCCTTCAATCTTGAAGAAGCAAGCACTACGTTCATGGAAGGAAAAACTGAAAATAAATCCATAATCACAATTATATTATCACCATTTAATCCTTTATGCCTGCAGGACCATTTTGATCTGGATGGGCTTCAATTTTAACTCCAAGGCGGTCGGGTAATGTAAATCCACCTTTCTTTTGTTGTACATAGGGGCCACCGTCTGAATGTTCTGGTACTAGAATTTCCTTTTTGTAACCAGGTTCAAATTTGCCATTTAGCGCATCATTTAACCAATCTGCTAGGAATCCAAAGAAATCAATTCCTCCAAAGTTTGGAGTATTTCTGGGGTTATGAAAGTCATTTTCTATTACCCAGAGTTCTTTGGGGCCGGAAACCTTTTCATAAATTGGTAATACAGTATCTAGTGGTGCTAAAGGGTCGTATTCGCCCGTTACCTGAAGAGCGGGACATGTCACTTTATGGGCGACATCATCAAGAACCATCTGTTCTGCAAACGTATCGAATTCATCTTCATCATGAATTCCTGACATATACATAAATACTTGTTTAAATCTTGGCGAAGCTTGCTCAAAAATTGCTTTTTTAGGTCCATAACAAGCAGCAGCTGTAGCAACAGCTTTCACCCTTTTATCTAGGGCAGCCAACCTCATACCCCAGTAGGAACCCATAGAAAAACCAGAAACAGTTATTGCCTCACTATCCACTTCGGGCCTATTTGATAGAAAATCGATAGCTGCAGAGCCAGCTCTTTCATAGTTATCGAGTGTAACCCTTATTTTTCTTATATTGCTGGTCCCTTGTCCCGGTCCATCGAGATGCAAACAATTTAGGCCCCTTGAAATAAATGGATGGCGTAGTACATCTATGAATGCCTCTTTTGTCATATCCATGCCTGGACAAAATATTACTGTTGGAGCTTTTGGTCGACCAGGCAACATGTGAAAAACACCTTGTATGTAATTGTCCTCAAATGGAATCTCTACTCTTTCAATTGGGTGGTCAGAGTATTCCATTACTTTGTCAAAGCATTTGAGTAACATTCCATGGAGATAAATTTTTTCTGAGTTATCATCTTCAAATATTGTATGTTGAGCTTCTCTGTAATGTTCGCTTGCTGCCCAATATAGCTCTGCAGCTGTTTTGTAATGTCCCTTACTTTCTGCTCCTTCAGCAATCGAAATTATGTGTCGACCGTGTTTATCAGCTATTCTGTGAATCTGCGCATAAGACTTAACTTCTTTCGGTACAACTCTGTTATCATAAGCAAAGTTTTGCACTCTACCAGTAGTTTTTATTATCCAGTCTAGCATCCATTGTTGATTGTCGCGTCTTCGTTCAGTTAGCTTGGACATTATATATTTTCCCTAAAAGTTATTTATTACTGGTTAAGTTTATAATAGGCCATATTGTGTATTTGTTAGCAATTAATGACACTACTTAGAATAAAATATTTAGCCTACAAGGATCTATTAGATTATAAATAAGCCACCAATCTATGTCTGTTATCATATCAAATTGTGAAAATTAATTTAAAAACCGTTTATCCATTATATTGATTTCATATATATAAAAGAATAATTCTTAAATCGTATAAATCATATTTATATAACCAGACAAATGATTAATTCTAATAAATAGTTAGGTTAGAAATGGTAAAAGTAATAGTGCAAATGTACCCAGTACTTCCCGCAAATAGTGAAGAGGAACGCGTAAAGCTACGACCAATTGGTCGTAATAGCGAACTCTATCAAAAAACACTAAGAGGATGGTGTGACATTATTGAAGAGGCTGATAGAATTGGAGTGTGGGGCGCCACTGCAATTGAACACCACTTTCACTCAGAAGGGTATGAAATGAGCCCTAACCCGGGAGTAATAAATGCTTTTTGGGGGGCTAAGACATCTAATATAAATATAGGCCAACTCGGTTATGTTATGTCAGCTGCTAATCCAATCCGTGTAGCAGAAGAAACAGCAATATTAGACCATTTAATGGAGGGAAGAACCTTCGTCGGGTTTTCTAGAGGATTTCAATCTCGATGGACTGATCTTTTGGGGCAACATTTAGGTACTAAAGCAACACGATCTGATAGTAGTAGTGACGACGAACTTAATAGGGAGATATTTGAGGAAGCTGTAGATATAGTCCTTAAAGCATGGACAGAAGAAAGTATCGAGCATAACTCTGAAAGATGGCAAATTCCGTTTCCCTATAAAGATGGGCATCAAGGTTGGGAAATGGCGCCTTGGACAAAAATACTTGGAGCACATGGCGAGGTAGGCTCTGAGGGAGAGTTAAGACGTATTAGCGTAGTGCCTTCTCCTTACACTAAGCCACATCCCCCTGTTTTTGTCGCTTCAAATGCCAGTCAAAGAACTGTTGATTATGCTGGTTCCAAGGGTTTTATTCCAGCTTATTTTTCTAAAAGCGATACCGTGGCTAATTTCGGGCCATCATATACAGAAAAAGCGAGAGAAGCTGGTTATAACTTTGCGCCAGGTCAAAACCAAGCAATTGTGAGAATGCCCCGTATAGCAGATTCATATACTGAGGCCAGAGAGCATATTGCTAGTTATGATGGAATGATATTTAAACACTTCTATCGGAGTTTTCTTCCCATAGCGATGCAAGAGAAAACCATTATCAATGAAAACACAACATACAATGACTTGGTTAATCCTATGATTGACACAGGGTTGTTTATGGCTGGAACCACAAGCGAGATACGTGATCAGTTTGTAGCCCAATGGAAACACCTTCCTGCTGAGTATGTCATATTAATTTATCATTATGCTCAACAACCAAAAGAAAGCGTAATTAAAAATATCCAATTATTTATGGATGAAGTTAAACCAGCGTTAGATGAGTTGACTGAATACTCGGAATATCAAGATGTTGCTGAGTAGATAGACAATTTTCATTTAACTATAAAATACACACTGATAAACATGCTAAGTGATAATAACACTGAACGACTTCTTGAAGAGGCTAAATTATTAGTTCCTTATTTAACGGATTTATATTCTAAAACTGAGAAGTCTAGAAAAATGCTTTCCGAGGTCGAACAATCATTCAGAAATAAAGGCTTTTTTAAACTCATGCAGCCTAAACACTATGGCGGACATGAGAAAGATCATTTGATGTTAATTGAGATGGGGGCACTTATAGCACAGGGTTGTCCATCTAGCGCTTGGGTTTTCTCTAATCTAGCTATTCATTCATCAATATTGGGTTATTTTGAAAAACAAGCACAGGACGATGTTTGGAAGTGTAATCCTGACAATTTAATTTGTATGTCTGTAGTTTATAGTGCAGGAACAGCTAAGGAAGTTGACGGAGGTTATATTTTATCTGGTGATTGGCCATTTTGTAGCGGCATTGATAACAGTCAGTGGAATATAGTTGCTGCTGAAGTTAATAATAATGGAGTAGGTCAACCTAATGAGAAAAGGTTATTCTTAGTACCCCAAAATGACTACATAATTTTAGATAATTGGGATTCTTTTGGTCTTTCAGGTACCGGTAGTCATAATGTTAAGATGGATAATGTTTTTGTGCCCAGACATAGAAGTTTGTCAGAATTAGACACTCGTAATGGAGCATCCCCTGGCACTTCACTAAACAAAAGTCCTGTTTTTCGTTTGCCTATGCAAGCTATTTCATCTACGGCAATGGCTGGTGTTAGCTGGGGGACAGCAATAGGTGCTTTAAATTATTTTATTGAAAATACAAAGAATAAAGTATCTACATATTCCGGAGAACGTGTGACAGACCTACAAAATTTACAAATTCATATTTCTAATTCTAGTGCAAAAATAGATACCGCTGGACTAGTATTGAGAACTAACACTGCAGAGGCCTTGAAGATAGCTGAATCAAACGAATTACCTAGTGAGAGTGTGAAAGTAAAATGGAGACGTGATTGTGCTTTTGCAGTGAGACTTTGTAATGAGGCAATTACTACTTTATTTGAGGCCTCAGGCGGTTCAGCTCTTTTTAACAAAAATCAGATGTCTAGATACTTTCGAGATATAAAAGCTATTTCTTCGCATATAGCATACAACACTGATGTGTCTGGAATAAACTACGGTAGTCATCGTTTGGGCCTAAAAGATAATGAAATAGACTTTTGAGGTTATTCAAGAACTAAAGATGTACCTCCATCCACTACCAACTCTAGACCAGTGACATAACTAGAGTCATCGGACGCTAAAAAAACAGCTGCTTTGGCAATATCCCAGGCATCTCCCCACCTTCGAAGAGGTATCTTATCCTCTCTCCACTTTAAATACTTTTCAATCGTCATTGTTTTATCACTATTGTTTTTCAGCATTTCTACAACAGAATGGTCGACCATAGGAGTTCTATTAAAACCTGGTAAGATAGCATTAACTCTTATGTTCCAAGGCCCGTACTGTGCTGCTGAAACCTTGGTGAATTGATTGATGGCGGCCTTAGAGGTCGGATACGAGACATAATCAATGCCTAAATAACGAAGAGAAGATATTGATGAGAGATTTATTATTGATCCACTTTTTTGTTGTTTCATGTGTGGTATACAAAATTTACTCGTAAGAAAAACACTTTTGAGATTAACAGCCATAGCACGATCCCAATTATCTTCACTTTGTTCTGCTGCACCACCTGGCATCACTATTCCAACATTATTATGCAAAATATCAATGCCTCCAAATTGAGCAATGCATTGATTGACAATCTCTTCAACATGATCAGATTTACTTACATCGCCTGAAATCATTGATGCAATACCACCTTCATCTTTAATTATTTCAACAGTTTCCTGCGCAGCTTCTTCATTAATATCGGTACACAAAACTTTTGCACCCTCTCGTGCAAATAGCACTGCTGTGGCTTTTCCATTTCCCCATCCGGGCCCGATAGAGCCTGCACCTGTTACTATAGCAATTTTATTTTTAAGTTTATTTGTCATTGATGTTTTATCTATTCATCTAGTGGATCCCAATCCGGCTCAAAGTCGGGCCTTGATCCTCTTTGATTATTTGGCAATGCATTTATTTTTTTTAGATCGTCGTTGTCAAGAGAGAAATCAAATACGTCCAAATTCTCTTTAAGCCCTTCTTTCCTTGTTGATTTGGGAACAAGCATTCTTAGCTTTTTGTCTAACTGCCATCTAATCGCAACTTGAACTGATGACTTATTGTACTTTTTACCAATATTCTGTAGCACTTCATTATTCACAGCGCGCCCACGTCCAATAGGGGAGTGCGCGGTGACTAGTAGCCCGTTTTTTTTACAATAATTTTCTAGTGGCACCTGTCTTAATAATGGATGAGATTCAAACTGATTAGTAAAAAAATCAATTTTGTGTACTTCTATTGCTTCTTTCAATAATGGGATTGTAAAATTCCCTACTCCTATATTTATTGCCATCCCTTTAGACTGAATTTCTTTAAGCGCGTCTAAAGTTTCGTTCATAGGAGTTTCTTTGTGATGCCAATGATAAAGAAGAAGATCAACATAATCAGTTCTTAGATTTACCAAACTTGATTCAATCTCTTTTTTGACGTTCTTGCTACTTGCATCTAAAAAGCCACATTTAGTTGTCAGAAAAATCTCATTTCTAGGAATTTTAGATTGATCCAACGCTTCTCCTATAGGTTTTTCATTATGATAGCTTTCTGCAGTATCTATATGACGATACCCAATGTCTAATGCCATACGCACAACATCGTAACACTGTTTGCCTTGCAATGGATAAGTGCCCAACCCTAAACAGGGAACCCTAACTCCTTTATGTTCAATAAATTTCATGAAAATTTCCTATAGCGTTACTCACTATGAAGACAAGCTTTAGGCAACATAACGTGACATCCTTTGTTAATATTTACTAACTGGGAAATTCTGACATCACCAGCTAAACTAATAAGGCTATAAGCATCTTCTTTCGATAGATTTGTTTTTTCAGTTATTAAAGAAATCATTTCACGTAATGCTTGCTTTGCCGCATCGTCTAAGTCTGCATCAATGCCAATAGAAATATAGTGAGTTTCCGTTTCTGCTCGTGGCATCTTAAGATTCATGTCTTTCCTTAAATGGAACTCAAAAGTGCCTGTGAGTGCAGTTTCTGCAGCAGAGAGACAACTCTCACCATCACCTTGCAATGCATGTCCATCGCCAACCGAAAACATTCCCCCATCGTTGTAAATAGGAAAATATAATTTAGTGCCAACTGTTAGTTCTTTTATATCTAGGTTTCCCCCGTGAGGCTGAGGAACAACTGAAGTAATTGTTCCCCATTCTTTAGGAGGAGATACGCCGAGAACACCAAAAAATGGATTGATTGGCAATTCAATTCCCCATGGAGGCATGGCCTTATTACTGTCTTTATCTAAATCTATCTGAATTAATCTGCCCTCAGGAAAATCCTCAGGTAAAGAGCCCCTAAGTGGCGCAATCATATTCCAAGCCCAGTCTTGTCGTAATTCTATATTTAATATATTTACCTCTAATACGTCGCCGGGTTTGGCTTCCTCAATAAATATAGGCCCCGTTAAGATATGGCCAGGCAATATCGGTTTACGGTCATTTGATAAAAATAATTCGTGGTCGGGGAGTAATTTATTCACTGTTCCCGGTGGGATCTGATTGTGGCCCCCTGAAATAGTTTCAATAACTACTTGATCACCAGATTTAATTTTTAATACCGGGTCAAATTCAGATGAAAATGCACCCCAGTGCATATTATTTGGTTTTGATTCTAATAGATGTGTGGTGCCCATCATTTCCTCGAAATCTTTTATTCTAGTCTGTGTTTTGCGTAATCGTTATTGATCAAAACTATTTTAAGCAGCACTTAGTCCGCCATCTAGTATAATTTCTGCTCCAGTCATAAACTTAGATTCATCACTTGCTAAATAGACAATGGCCCAAGCAACATCCTCTGTATCACCAACTCTTTTTAGAGGAACTTGCTGTGCCAACTTTGCAAGTCCGGTTTCTCTACTATCATGAGCCAAAATATCATCTAGCATTGATGTGTTGATAAAAGCAGGATGTATAGAATTACAACGGATGTTGTAAGATGCTCGTGCGCAGTGAAGGGCAACCGATTTAGTTAGATGTCGTACGCCTGCCTTGGCTGAGTTATAAGCAGCTAAATTATGTCCAGCAATAATCCCCGATATAGAAGAAATATTCACGATTGAACCATTTCCATATTTTGAAATAATTGGTAAAGCAAATTTACATCCCAGGAAAACACTGTCTAAGTCCACAGAATGTATCCTTTTCCAATCTTCGAATGTTGTCTCTTCTATATTTCCCAGTGCTGCTATTCCAGCGCAGTTCACTAATACATTTAATTCACCTAAATGAGCCTCAGAGAATTCCAACACATCTTTCCATGACTCAGCTTTGGTAACATCATGTTTTATAGCGATGACAGAGGCGCCTATCTCCTCAGCAGTCTGTGTAACAGAATCAAAATTAATATCTGATACAACAACTTTAGCTCCCTCCTCTGAAAGAATCCTTGCTGTTGTTCTTCCTATTCCGGAGCCCCCACCAGTAACTAGTGCATATTTATTTGTAAGACGCCCCATAGGATCCTCCATATAACGAACAAGAAAAGTAAAAAAACATATTAATTACAATGCTTTAATATAGATAATTAATATTTTAATATACTAGCATTGATCAAATTTGATAAAATTCCTTCCCAGTGTTGTGAAAAAACTTTTCATTTTCTGCATCTGAACGACCTGCCATAATATGTTTTTGAGTTGATACATATTCATTTACTGTTGTCCACATCCTTTCAACAGGAAAATTACTACCGAAAAAACAACGATCAGCTCCAAACATATCCAAGACCGTATTTGTCGCTTGTTTCATTATTGGCTCAGATAACTGTCGTGTAAATGTGTTAAGTCCTGAAACCTTTATGTAGATATTTTCAAAGGGTTTTAATTTTTTTAACTCCTCGGTCCACTCACTTACGATAGACGTTTCAGTACTCGTTAGCATCCCAGCATGAACAAGGCAAAACCTTACACCTGAGTGTGTTTTAGCCAAGTCAGCTAATAGGCTGAATTGATTTGCAAATCCCTGCCAGTCAAAAGTTAAACCTCTTTCCCCAACAACTGACAGTCCACGACGAAACGCATTAGAAAGACAAAAATCAGGGTTTTCTACGAAACGCCAATTCTTATTATTTGGATGCCAGTAAACCTGCTGTCGTATTCCTTTTGTATTTTCATATTTAATGTGGCTTTCGATAACATTCTCTAAATTAGGATCTGTTAAATCTGCATGAGCAACTATGCCGTTTGGAAAACCAAATTTATCAAAAAAACTTTGTAATCCCTTTGTTTCATCAGACGTACGGGACATGTCAAAATTAGCCTGAACATGAACAGACTGAGATAAATCATGACCATCATATTCATCTATTAAGTTCTCTATACTGTATTCGTTTTTCATTGGTGACCAATCATCACCGAATATCATCGGATTCATTGGTCCATTCATCCATGGATAATTATTTTTAACATCCCATATTGTGTGATGATGTGCGTCTACAATTGGTCCTTCATATAAGGGCATAGTCTGTCTCTTTCAAAATTGTTTTATTCTCCCAATGCTTTATTTACTCGCGGCATAACTTCGTGAGCCATTAACTCCATAGAGCGACGTCCA
>PTJY01000008.1 GCA_002937505.1 Alphaproteobacteria bacterium MarineAlpha12_Bin1 | reverse complement strand
TCAGCCCACGATGACGCACATTAGCAATGACCTTAGGGTCATCACTATTCCTCTCTCGCATAAATGCCCATCCCTCATTGATATCTGCGCTTGTATTATCGTGGTCTTCGTCTATAGCTGAGTCATGTGGACGAACCATGCTAGCGCGATCAGGAATGTATCCTATATGGTGATAACCAACCTGATATTTCATTTTTATATCAAGTGGCAGTGCGAAGAGCTTAGCCACTTCTTCAAAACTATGGTCTATCAGGGATTGCTCTACACCATGATTTACAATTACAAAAAACCCTAAACTTTCCTGTATGGCACGCAAATCAACTGCAAACTGTTCTCGGGCTTCAATATCTCCACTTAGATACTTACCGACATCAATGACGGGTATCGTTTCATTCCCTATACAATCCTTAACACTCGTAGAAACTGAACAATTAACATAATCATCAAAAGACAAGACAAGCGCTCCCTAACATAAACGCTTAGAAGAATAGCTATTGAGCAGCAACAGCAGATGAATCATCTGGTGCCAAGTGTTTTAGAGCTGGCATAACCTCTTGGGCAAAAAGTTGCATGTTATCTCGCCAGGATTGAAATGGTTCATATGTGTACTGAATCTGTAAAACAGTTCCGAATCCACCCACATCGTTATAGAGCTTTTCTAATTTTTCAGCGACCGTGTCAGGACTTCCCACAACCCAGATTTTATCACAAACATATTCAGCTGTTAGCGCCTCATCTGGCATATCAGGGTCGTCTTTATATAAATCAACTGCGCCCAAAGATCGCAAAACATTGTACATATAATTTGTGTAAGCTGCCGCAATAGGTCCATTAAGTACGGCATCACGAGCTTCCTGATCAGTCTTTCCTACAAAAACTTCTCTTGCAATTCGCCAACTACTTCTATTAGGAACAGGTCTTCCAGCTTTTTTTGCCCCTTCACACACAGCTTCCCAGTGAGTAATTAAATTTACTGCGGGAAGATAATTAATACTCATTGGTATCCAACCTTGTTCTCCCGCTGTAACTAATGATTCCGATGCTTTATGCAGACCCGCAACTGCTATAGGAGGGTATGGGTCCTGGTAAGGTCTAATATGATGGTAAAGCGGAACCTGCATCATGGGCTCTGGAACACTAAATTGCCAAAATTTTCCTTTATGTTCAAATGGCTCTTCTTCAGTCCATAAACGTTTTATAACCTCTATTGACTCACGCATCCTAGCCCTGTGTTCACCTTCTTTGTAATCTATATCCCAAAAATGAAAATCAGTCGGCGCTCCTCCGGCTCCAATACCAAAGTTCAACCGGCCTTTAGACAAGTGATCTAGGTAGGCAATTCGCAACGCCACAAGGCGGGGATCATGCATCGGGAGTAACGAAACACCAGTGCCCAATCGGATTTGTTCAGTCTTCGCAAAAACGCTCGCACAAAATAGGTCAGATGCAGGAACTGGTTCCCAGGGAATGGTAAAATGCTCACCCATCCATCCCTCACTATACCCGAGTTGGTCTCCTAAAACGAAGGTTTCAATATCTTGATGATATTCCTTAGTGACATTTCCTCCGGGGGGCCGTAGGGGCATCGAAAACATTCCATAATCCATTGAAAGGAACTCCTCTATCTGTTGCCAACATAATTATTTATTACAAAAAACATCTTATCATTACTATTCTAAACGCGACACTCTATTGCCTGTCAATAAGTAGAATTATTTAAAAGCTAGATTGTTTAGTCCTATGATGTTCTCAGAAACTATATATACGTCTATAATTAGTGCCTTAAGGTGTTTTAATTTTATGGTAGAAGCTAGAAATTTAATAGCGAAAGGCAAGTATAATGCTAATTGGGAAAAAGGGCGAAACCAAATCGGCAATTGAAAAATCAGATGCATCATCAATAACCATACGAGGTAAAGATTTATGCAATGAATTAATGGGAAACGTTTCTATCGCTGAATTTTTTTTCTTTCATTTGACCGGGAAAGTACCCACTAAAAACCAAGCTTTTTTTATTGATCTGCTTATCGTTGCTCTAGCCGAACATGGTTTAGTTCCGAGCGTCCAAGCAGCGCGCATGACTTTAGCCGCAGCACCAGAAGCGCTACAAGCTGCAGTTGCCGCAGGTATTTTAGGTGTCGGGTCAGTTATACTCGGCAGCGCGGAACAAGTAGCTGATATGCTTGATCAAACACTCAAAATAGTCGAAGAAAAAGACGTTTCATTGGAAGATGCTACTTTAAATGTAGTAAATGAATTCAAAAATACTGGAAGGTTTATTCCGGGTTTTGGTCATCCTATCCACCATCCAGTTGATCCTCGGGCTCAGCGAGTTTTAGAACTCGCGGACAGTCGAAAAGCAAGCGGAAAATATGTAGATCTGTTAAAAAAGTTTCCACCTATAATTGAAGAGGTTTGGGAAAAACCACTACCTATGAATTTAACTGGCCCAATGGCCGCTGTTTTACTGGACCTTGACGTTCCCAAAGGAGCAGTTAGAGGAATACCTATTCTCTCACGTACCCTTGGATTAATTGGTCACTTAAATGAAGAAAAAGAAAGACCTATAGGATTTATGATGTCTCATTTTGGTTCCGATCCGATTGAGTATGACGGTGGCTAACAATTATACAAAAATATATGACCCCGAGGTCGAAACACGAAGCCGCAGTAAACAAAGGTTATTGGATGAATCTGCTTTTAGAAAGCAGGTTATTTATTTGTTCGAAAATTCAAGGTTTTATAAAAACAAGCTTAATAAAGCTGGTTTCAAGAATGCTAAGAGCGTGGGTGGTCTAAATAACTTAAATAATGTACCACTAAGCACTAAAGATGAGTTGAGAAAAAGTCAGGCTGAAGAAGCCCCTTTAGGGTCCCATTGTGCGGCCCCTTTAGAAAATATAGCAAGGATATATTCTACGAGCGGCACCTCTGGCGTTCCTATGTATATTCCTCTAACTCAAAACGACCTAAAAAATTGGATTATAACATCACATAGAAGTTATACGGCCGCTGGCATACTTAAAAATCACAGAGTCTTAACAACCTACAATTCGGGGCCCTTTGTGGCAGGAGCAGTAGGAGAATCACTTCAATCTCTTGGCGTAAATATAATTCCAATAGGAACGGGAAACACAGAAAGATTAGTTAGGGCCCTTAATCGTTTTCAACCTGATGCTATTCCTGGCACACCTTCTTTTTTGCTTTACATAGCTGAGACAGCTAAACGGCTTGGGGTTGATCCTTCTGAATGTGGGTTAAAAACACTCATTTGTGGAGGAGAGCCAGGAGCTGCCGAAAAATCTCTTAGATCACAGCTAGAAAATCTCTACAGAGCAAAAGTTCATGAAGTAATGGGTATAGGTGATATTTCAATATCAATCTGGGGAGAAGCGGAAGAACAATTGGGCATGCACTTTTGTGCACAAGATTTTGTTCATGTAGAATTAATAGACCCCAAAAGTGAGAAAATTGTTCCCATAGAAGATGGGGCTACAGGAGAACTCGTATACACGCATCTTAGACATGAAGCCGCACCACTCTTGCGTTTTCGAAGTAGAGACCACGTTATAGTCTATACCAAGCCAGTAGGAAGCGGAAGAACAGGAATTCGAATTCGCTGCATTGGTAGAACTGACGATATGCTGATTGTTAGAGGGGTTAATGTTTTTCCAAGCGCAGTTCGCGAGGTAGTAAGTGATTTTTGTCCAGAAGTAAGTGGCCTAATATCTATTAGGCCTAGTCAAAATGGTGTAAAGCAGTCCCCTCCGCTTCCAATATTAGTCGAACTTAACCAAGGACGAAAAGAATATAAAAATCTACAAGTTGCAATTGAAACAGCTATACGCGAAAAACTGGTCTTCAAATCAAAAGTATCGCTTGTACCTTACTTAACGCTTGACAGAAGCGAATATAAATCAAAATTAGTTGACTATAAAAACGCTCAAAAATTAAATTAATAAAGGGTTCAGAGTATAAAGTCCTATTATATTTCCCTTCGCCAGGACATGACCCTCCATAGCAGCGACAGCGTCTTTACCACTAAAGGCTCCTCCTAAACCGAGTGTCTCAACATCTAATGAGAAAACGTTGAAGTGATATTCATGAAGTATTTCATCGTTCCACGGTGGGGCAGGGCCATCATAACCACCATAATCTCCCGCCATATCTTCATTTGAAGCCATAAACATTCCAAAATCATTGGCTCCACGAATGCCATAGTCCGATTTTCCAATTGGCTTGCCCTTAGCAACAACTGAGTTAGATTCAGCCCCTTCGACAAGCTCTGTAATTGTTTTCGGCACATCAACCAACACCCAATGATAGAAATCCATTCTCGGAAGATCTGCAGAAATTGTTTTTCCCTCTTGGTTTGCATCGTCAAATACAGTTGGAACACTTGCATCATGCATAATGACCGCATATGACATTGTGCCTTCAGGGCCTTCACTCCAACTAAGCGCTGGACTAATGTTAGGACCAAAAGTGAACAATTCTTCATCGGTTGGCACCCCAAAAGCAAATTTCTGAGGAATACGTTCCCCATTTACAAAACCATTAATTTTAAGTTCTAGAATTTCCATAGTTTTTCACCGTTTCTTATTCTGTAATCACTATCCATTAACGACGTGGTTCTGATTCAGCCACAATCTTGGCATCCATCAAGTTTGATTTATCTTTTATTCGTGTTTCCCTATGAGCAATATAAGTAGCACTAGCAACAATAATAGCACCGCCGACCCACGTCCATAGCACAGGTTGTTCACCAAACACCAAAAGTCCTAATAATGTTGCCCAAACTAGTTGAAGAAATTGAGCAGGTTGGGTCACTGTGATTTCAGCACATTGAAACGCCTTGGTTAAGGTAACATGTCCTGCCGTTGCCAGAGCAGCAACAAAAAACAGTAGGATTAATTCCATTCCTGTTGGGGTTCGCCACACCATTAATGCTGGAGGTAAAAGAACCAGGGTAACCACTATAGATAAAAAACCGACAATTGAAGCGCTCGATTCAGTTTCAGTTAATTTTTTAGCTATCAAAAATGAACCAGCAAATACTGGAGCTGCTGCAACCTGAGCTAAAGCGCCAATGCTTACTGTTTCAAATCCTGGCCTAAGTATAATTAGAGTTCCTCCAAACCCAATTAGAACTGCACCAATACGACGAGCTCGCAATTTTTCACCTAGAAATAGTGCAGCACCAACTGTAGTAAATATAGGAGCCGTAAAGCCCAGAGCAGTGACTTCTGCAATAGGTATACGAGCCATTGAGAAAAACCACAAAGTAACACCCACACCATGCAATAACCCTCTATAGATATGGAGTCGAAGCACTTTAATTGGAGGAAAAATAACGTCTATTTTTAATAAAAGTGGTATCATTAGGACAAATCCAAATCCATAACGGATAAAAGCTGCCTGAATAGGATTCATGTCCGTTCCCAAAGCACGAACAAGCCCTGTGACCCCAACGAATAAAATACCTGTCAAAAGCATCCATCCTGTGCCACGCAAATTTCCCGACGCTGTTCCAGGTCCTTTGATGGATTGAGCCATTAAGTATCTTTTTTCAAGGGTTGTTCACCTTTAGTAAACTAATTAATTTGCATATCAATAATCAAACTAATCAAATTATGGCTGATAATAGGCTAAAAATTCAATTTGCTGTATACCCACCATCAATATATATGGTCTGACCTGTTACATAATCAGAAGCAGATGATAACAAATAAATAAGGCCCCCTATCAAATCGTCTGTGCTACTTAAACGTCCTATAGGGACTCGATCTAACATTCTCTCTCTGGCTGATTTTCCCGGTTCTTTATCGGAAAACATCCAGTCTGATAAAGAAGAGGGAAATACTGTAGGACCAATAGCGTTTATATTAATACCCTTACTACCCCACTCGCAAGCCAACGCTCTTACCATTCCATCTAAACCAGATTTAGAGGCACAGTAACTCGAATAACCATTAGGTAACCCATGTCTTCCCCGTGTTGAAGACATTACAACAATTTTATTTCTGTTTTTTGATTTTGTTTGCTTAGCAAATTGACGACCAGCTGCCTGACAGGCAAGCCAGTAATAATCTAAATTTGCTGTCATTACATTTCTCCAGTCATTAAAGTTTTGTCCTTCTATGTGGGCTACACTATTTGTTCCTAAAGTCACTAGCATCAAGTCTAAGGTCCCATAGTTATTCACTGCACTTCTTATGATAGTTTCGGCGTTGGATTCTGTATCGGGCCAAATATTTATTGTAGTGACTTCTCCCCCTAACGCTTTGATCTCTGTAGAAACCTTATTGAGTTTCTGCTTTCCTCGATCAGCTAGAGTCAATTTGCACCCTGCAGATGCAAGTGCTTTTGCCGAAGCAGATCCAAAAGCTCCACAACCACCTATGATTAATACAGACCTATCGGAAATATCAAACAAATCGGTCAACCCTTTACTGCTAGACCCCATAATTAAAACTCCTTCAGTTATGATGTTTTTTAATTTCGTTAAAAAACTATAAGGCTTTTATATAAATAAATATCTATTGGATTAAAAAGTGTATTGTCCTTAACTTCATAAGAAAAATTACAGATGGTAAATCCTTACCTAAAGCAAGAACGAGTAATAATTGTTTTATAATAGTTAAACTAAAAAGGTAGTGAGAATGGACACAGAATTTTATGAACGCCTAATATTGAGAGAAATGATTGAGAACTGGGCGATCTGGCGTGATACTGCCAACTGGAAGGAGTTTCGTTCGCTTTGGCATGATGATGGTGTGATGTCTGCTACAATGTTCCAAGGGCCAGTAAATGACTTTATTAAACAAGCACAAGAATCACACGAAAAAGGCATCAGAGCTCAACATGTATTAGGAGGAAGTTCAATAAATGTAGTTCACAATAGAGCAACAGCGCAAACAAGAGCCACAATTGGGCAAAGAGCGAAAATACACAATGTAATTTGTGATGTTATCTGCACAATACAATTCGTTGATCTCTTCGAAAAACGGGATGAAAAATGGGGTTTAGTTTTCCGACAAGGTGTATACGAAAAAGATCGGCTCGATCCAGTCGATACATCTAAAACAGTTATTCTCGATAAAAACATCTTGGCTAAATTTCCCGAAGGATATTGTCACCTCGCTTACCTGCAAACCAATGCTGGCTTAGACGTAAAAACTGACATGCCGGGCTCTTCGGGGCCAGAATTTGAGGCACTAATCTCTAAAATGAAAAATTGGATTTGATCAAACATAAAAAATTTATATGTTTGATTGCTTATTTTTTAGTCACCGCTAGATCTATTTGGTCTACCCAATATTTACGTGAAATCCATCTTACATTTGATGGTGAAACCCTTACCAAAAGTGTTGTTTTTCCCTTAGTGCCCCTTTGAACGCCAATTGTATTGTAAACATTTGAATGAAATCGTTCAGGGGGAAAATTGGAAGTGATTAACAAATCTACATTTTTTGGGTTTTTATCCAAAGCCTGAGACAAAGCTTCAGAAATACGTGCCGGCCCTGTAACCTGACCATAAACATGGCTGGCCAGCCATAAAAGGCTCACAAAAAAAACAAATAGTATATCACGACGCTTATACCATGATCTTCGATAAGGCTGTGGTAAGACTTCGTCTAGTTCCTGGTTTTTCATATCAAGTCGGTTTCCATACTAATCCCCAGCGCTCGACTGTCCACTTTTCAAGCGGCACCAATAACCATCGATCAGATATAAGATAAATGATTGAGATAAGTATTACCCCAAGGAAAACTTCTTCCGATTTAAATTCAACTGCTGAAACAAAAATCATAAAACCAAGTCCACTATCACCTCCTATCATTTCTGCAGCTATTAAGGCGCGCCAGCCGAATCCCAGAGACATGCGCATCCCTGTAATAATTGATGGTAAAGCCCCTGGAATGTATACATGTCGGATAGTATCCCAACGTGAGCCGCCTAAAGTTTGGACGCCCTGTACTAAGACTCGTGGAACAGCTCTTACACCCATCATCGTGTTAAAAAATATTAACCAAAAGATGGTGTTCAACATAATAAAAAGTGTTGTTTCCCAGCCTACTCCAAACCAAACAATTGCAAGAGGGATCCAGGCAATCCCCGAAACTGAGTTCATAAAAATTCCGACAGGTTCAAGATAGCCAGAAAGCACTCGATTAATACCGGCCAGAACACCAAATGCAACGCCAAGAGGAATCCCCACCGCAGCAGCTAAAATCACTCGACCAATTGAGGATATTATATTATTTGATAGGTTGCAGTCGTTGTGACCTTCAATCGCTGCAACAAACCCTGGACAATCAGACTGCAACCAAAATATAGCTTCCCACATAGCAGATATAGGCGGAATTTCAATTGGGTCATACCAACCAAAATGAGTATTTAACTCCCAAAGGAAAATCAAAACAATAAAGGGAATTGATCCAAGAATCATACGACGCAGACGTTGACGACCAAATCTCTTCTGAAGAGCAATAGATAATCTATTGTATGTAATCATCTCTGCACCAGCCCCCATCGTTCGATGGTATCAGCCTCTAGTGGCCTAAGCAGGTAATGATCTAATACTATCCATGTCACTCCAATCATCACCATACCAAGTAGAATCTGAGCTGTATTATCAAGTTCCTGACCAGAGAATATCATGTTTCCTAACCCTGGTCGGCCAGCTAACATTTCTCCAGCAATAACAGCTCTCCAAGCAAACCCAACTGACAAACGGGTGCCAACTGCTATAGAAGGCATAGCACCAGGCAATAAAACATCGCGAATTATCTGTAGTCTGGAAGCACCAAGCGTCCTAGCTGCTTGGATATACCTGACAGGTACTGATCGAACTCCTGAGAGCACGTTAAACGCAATTGGGAAAAAACTTGTATATAAAATAACAATCATAACAGTGGTGTCGCTATTACCAAACCAAATAACAACTACTGGAAATATAGCTATACCAGAGACAGACTGAAAAAAATTCATCAGAGGGTAGAACATGTCAGCTATGGTTCTATTTAAACCCAAGGCCAAGCCAATAGGTATTCCTATTAAAATGCCAACTATCCCACCAAAAACCAGTCGGCCTAAGGTATCAGAATAAAAGCTAATAAGTGATCCCTTGTAGAGCATATCCAATGACGAAAGTATTACTGCCATTGGTGATGGAAGGTATCTATCTGGTCTTTCTATTATAAAAAGGGAAATGAAAGCCCAGAGTATTATAGACCCAATCAAAAAAATAATTAATCTACCTGCACCATCGGTAGTAAATTTTTTAAGTTTATGTCTAAAACTCACAACATTATTATTGCTCGTCATCACTTGTTACCTCTTGCCGCACCAATCGAAGGATTTCATCCCTAGCATCTGTAAAAATTGGGTTTGATGACATGTCTTTCCAAACTCTCTCTTCTCGAGGTATTTGTATTTTTATCTCCGTTTTTATCTGACCGGGGCGGCGTGAAAATACAATGCATCTATCACCCAAAAACGCCGCTTCTTCTACAGAGTGTGTTATGAATAAGACCGTCTTACGCGTCGCCATAACAATACGATTAAGCTCGTCCTGTAATGTGATCCTAGTTTGAGCATCTACAGCGGCAAACGGTTCATCCATTAGCATAATAACAGGGTCTGCGCATAAAGTTCGTGCAACAGCCACGCGTTGCTTCATTCCCCCCGATAATTCATGAGGATAGCGATCTTCAAAGCCAGTCAATCCAACAAGATCTATATACTCATGTACTCGTCGTGAAATTTCTGTTTTCGGCAACCGCTGTAACTCTAACCCATGCCCTATATTCTTAGAAACAGTGCGCCACGGAAGAATTGCATGTTCCTGAAAAACTACTCCACGATCTGGACCAGGTCCACTAATATCGATACCGTCAACGGTTGCTATTCCTTGGCGGTATGGCAGCAATCCAGCAACGATATTTAATAAAGTCGTCTTGCCACAACCGCTAGGTCCCACTATCGCCACAAACTCGTTCTCATAGACCTGAAGATTGATATTTTCCAGTGCATGTACTGACTCACCTGTATATTCATCAGGGTAGTAATGTGTGAGATCTTTTATTATTAGCTTCGCTTCAACAGACATATTTTTTCCGTAAAAATTGACGGGCGCAGAATAAACTGCGCCCGTCTTGACATCAAATGTATAACCTAAAAACAGACAAAGTTTTATATATTTACTTACCTAAATCAGCAAACCACTCAGGGTGACGTTTCATTGTTGAAAGAATAAACTTAGTCTCTAAGTATTTAGCAGGGTCGTATTTTTTCTTCATCTTCTTTTGTTCTATCAACAAGTCCACCGCACCGCTAAATGCTTTGGCCGTGTTAGCACCAATACGTGGATCATAAACCCAAAAATCAAGACCACTAAGTACTTCTTCTTTGGTCATATTAACAAAGCGAGTACCTATCTCTGCAACTTCATTACGATTGGCAGGATTTCGCACATATGCAGCTGCTTCAGCAATAGAATCTACAAACTTCTGTGTTGCAGCCTCATCTTTATAAACACGGTCTGGGTTACCGTGTAAATAAGCGCAAAAACAAACTAAATCCCCGCCACGTTTTACAATTTTAGATCCTGGAATTTTCTTGAGCGCTCTATAGTTAAACGGCTCCCAACCAACAATCGCGTCAACTCCACCTGTATCTAACACTGAGACCAAACTTGGCGGTCGAGTATTAACTCTTTCTAAATCATTTCTAGTTAAGTTAACTTCTTTCAAGGCCTGAAGTAACCACGCATCTGCAGTGGAACCAAACGTAACTCCTACTTTTTTACCCTTCAGATCAGAAACGCTATTAATTCCAGACGCTTTTGAGGCAATAAGAGCAACAACTTTGTCAGCAGTCATCTTTTCGTAAGCTGCCCCAACGTACCCTACTATACCCCGTACATTCAAACCTCTCTCTAAAGCAGCCGGTAAGTTTGTGAAAGCGGCAGGTGCAAAATCAAATTCTCCTGCTCTCAGACCTTTTGACAAAGCCGAACCGGTATTTCGTATTTCAACTTTTACATCCACCCCGTTTTTAGCAAAAAACCCTTTATCCTGAGCCACAAATACTGCTAGGCCTCCTGGATTACTTGCTGCAGCAACCACTAACTCTTTAGCATTTGATGAATAGCTGTAAGCTGAAGCTATAACTGTGACCATGGCGGCCACAAACCACGCTTTCGTCTTAAACATTAGTTACTTCCTCCCAATTAAAAATTACTCTTATTATATTATGAATATAGTTTATCTATCCATTAAGAAAAAATTGTAAATAAAAGTGTACTCTTTGAATCAATTAATTGATAGCCTACAAATAATCTCTGAACCAATTTGTAGTCTCCGAAGCTACCTGCTCGAAGTATTCGGAATTCGAAAACTCATAAACATGGTTATGTCTTGCGCCTTTTAAATAGACTAATTTTTTTGGTAATCCACATTTTTCGTAAGTCTGTGTTATCTCTTCAGGTGGTACAATGGTATCATATTCTGCGGCAAAAAATAAAACAGGCCGAGGAGATATACGGTCTACCACCCAATCGGGCTTATATCGAAAACATGCCTCTACACTTTCCATATCTACATGGGTTACGTCCTCAGCTCCGTGTTCTTCGACGTTCATTATCGGCTTTTCAACTGCATCAGGATCATTCGGATAGATGTCATATCTGTAAATCATTTTTTTTGCACCAGACAACACCCTGTTTCTAGCCTCCTCTTTTACAGAATCTCGAAAGTTATACCAATCGTAGGCAGATCTAACAGAGCGAAGCCATCTTTCGCCATCATGTACACCAACTGCCGAAACAACAACTTTCATGCGCTCATCAAAAGCCGCCGCCCAGACGGCATTAGCAGCTCCAAAGCTAGATCCATAAACACCAATTCTATCAGAATCCACTCCACTAACTGTTTCAAGAAAAGTAACTGCATCATACGTATTTTGTGCTTGCTCTAATGGTCTATGACGGCCACGCTCACCTTCGGCTTCTCCATATCCCCTGTAGTCCGGAGCTAGAGTCACAAAGCCTTCTCTCGCCAAACGCATCGGAATATCAATAGTTGCGACATTTTTTCGCCCGGTGTAACCGGTGAGACAAACAACTGCGGGTAACATTCCTTTTTTAGATTCTATATTTTCCGGTCTATATAGATGGGCAGAAATTTTGTAGCCATCACTATAAAAATAGACATCTTCTTTTGTTATTTTTGATTTTGTCATCCTAAAACGCCTAAATAATAGATTTTCATGACTACTTCAAAGTTTTATGACAAACGCTCCTTAAGGTGTTGCCTTTGTTGCTCTAACTCTTGGGGTAGACGATCTCCAAACTCATCAAATAAATCTTTCTGAGCCTCAGCCTCTAGCATCGCATCAGCCGTATCAATGGTCATTATTTCACTGAACAAATCTGGAGAAAAATCAAGCCCTTTCCAGTTTAAATCATCATAATTGGGCATCCATCCAATAGGGGTATCATTTGCATCATTATGGCCATTGATTCGATCAACGATCCACTCCAAAACTCTCATGTTTTCTCCAAAACCTGGCCAAATAAAGTTCCCTTCGGAATCTTTACGAAACCAATTAACACGAAATATTTTAGGAGCATTTTCAAGATTATTTCCAAGATCTAACCAATGAGCCCAGTAGTCAGCCATATTGTACCCACAGAAAGGAAGCATCGCCATTGGATCACGACGTATCGCAGCTTGATTATCTGCAGCCGCGGTAGCTTCAGAGCCCATTGTTGATGCCATATAAACTCCATGGGACCAATCTCTAGCTTCGTAAACCAAAGGAAATGTATTACTTAACCTACCTCCAAAAATGAAGGCACTTATTGGAACTCCATTTGGATCATCCCAAGCAGGGTCTGCTGAGGGACATTGGCTTGTAGCACATGTGAAACGAGCGTTAGGATGAGAGGCCAAACCGCTTACTTCTGGATTCCAGTCATTACCTTTCCAATCTATTAAATGGTAGGGGACTTCGCCATCTTTTCCTTCCCACCATACATCGCCATCATCAGTTAAAGCCACATTAGTAAAAATAGTATCTCGTTCCAACATCTTCATTGCATTAGGGTTTGTTTTCGTAGATGTTCCAGGCACGACACCAAAGTACCCTGCCTCAGGATTAATTGCGTATAGCCGACCATCATCTCCAGGTTTAATCCAGGCAATATCATCGCCTACAGTGCTGACTTTCCAACCTTCATAACCCTCTGGGGGTATAAGCATAGCTAAATTTGTCTTGCCGCAGGCGCTTGGAAAAGCCGCAGCAACATAGGTTTTTTCTCCTCGAGGAGATTCTAGCCCTAATATCAGCATATGCTCAGCTAGCCACCCTTCATCACGAGCCATTACAGAAGCTATGCGCAACGAAAAACATTTTTTTCCTAATAAAGCATTACCCCCATATCCACTACCAAATGACCAAATCGATCTCTCTTCAGGAAAATGAACTATGTACTTTGTATCATTACAAGGCCATGGCTTATCTTTCTCACCTGGTTGAAGAGGTGCTCCTACAGAGTGCATACACGGCACAAAAATCCCGTCTTTCCCTAAGACATTAAGTGCTGGCTGTCCCATACGGGTCATGACCCTCATGCTCATAGCTACATATGGTGAATCAGTTAACTGCACCCCAATATGAGATATATGAGAACCCAGTGGCCCCATGCTGAAAGGAACTACATACATTCTTCTTCCACGCATTGCTCCGTCAAATAGTTCTCTCAGAGTGGAAAGCATTTGATCAGGTTCCACCCAATTATTAGTGGGCCCTGCATCAATTTCATTACGGGAACAGATAAATGTGCGATTTTCTACACGAGCAACATCATTAGGGTCTGACCGGGCAAGAAAACATCCAGGACGTTTCTCTGGGTTCAGAGGCATCAAAGTACCATTCTTAACCATAAGAGCGCTTAATTCATCATATTCTTCTTTAGATCCATCGCACCAATATACACTATCAGGTTTAGCAAGCTTAACCATCTCGTCGACCCAGTTAATGAGCCGAATGTTGTCAGTACCGACATTTGAGGGTTCGAAAAAATCAACCATATTACCAGTCCTCTTTAACCATCATAAGACGGTTAAATACAATTTACCAAAAAATAAAAACCAAACAACTAACTAATTGTGTGGTTTTATGTGAATAGTTCAATTTATTTTTTAATAAGAATTATTAATTTGTTGACCTAAATAAACATAAATCGTCTATAAAATATATAAAACATACATTATACACAGCGTTTTATCATTCAGTCCCGTGGTTTTTTAAAAAAATATAAAAAAATATTTTTTCTATATCATCTTAATCAAAAAGCTGGAAATTTATGTTTCAAAACGCGAGGTTTGTTGCTTTATTAGCACTAATGGCTGGCCTGGCGCCAATTTCCATTCATATTCTCTTACCAATATTACCTGAAATAGAACGCACTTTCAGTACAAGCAGCGGCACAAGCCAACTAACGCTGTCATTAGGCCTATTCGCTATGGCCATCTCAACGATAGCATATGGGCCCGCCGCTGACCGTTTCGGTAGAAGGCCTGTTGTACTTTTTGGCTTAACAGCTTTTCTTTTAGGTAGTTGTTTATGTTTTTGGTCTCCTACTATTCAAATTCTAATTATAGGAAGAGTAATACAAGCCGCTGGCGGGGCCGCAGGCATGGTCATAAGTAGAGCAATAGTCAGAGATATTTTTAGCAGAGAAGATTCTGCTAAGATTATTGGTCAAATGATGTCCATGATAATCTTAGCACCTATATTTGTTCCATTAATAGGAGCGTTTCTATCAGAGATTTTTGAATGGCGATCAGTTTTTGTTTTCACAATTCTTGCGGGAATAATATCGCTAACTTTCGTTATATGTGGATATAAAGAGACCCATAAACTAAATCCAAACCGAAACTTTTTTCGAGAAATGAGCACGGCATTTCCTATTCTTCTTAAAAATCCATCTTTTTTAGCTTACACGATATATGCCAGTTTTGGAGTTGGGCTATTCATGACCTTTTCGGGGGGATTACCCTTTTTGATGCAAAATTTGTTTGGTAGGCCTCCTTCTCACTTCGGCTTTTTTATAATGCTAATTATGACCGGTTTTTTAATAGGTACATTTTTGAGCACACGCTTAACGCCTAAACTGGGGATCGATAAGATGATCACTTTTGCCAGTGGAATAAGCTTTTTATCTGGCCTGTCTATCCCACTTTTATTATTTACAGGATTTGTATCACCGTGGGCCCTGTTTGGACCCGGTACTTTGATGGCTGTCTGCCATGGCCTTTCAATGCCTAACGCGCAAGCAGGAGGTGTCAGTGTAAACCCTGCCGTAGCGGGATCAGCCTCAGGTCTATTGATATTCATTCAAATGTCTATCGGAGCGGGATTCGCCCAGATAGCTGGAATGTTGCCCTCAGATAATCCGTATCCCTTAGCAATTCAAATTTGTGTTGCCTCATTTTTAGCTTTTGTTGGGTTTTGTTTTTTTATAAAGAAACACAAGTAATTTATAAAAATTACTGTTTAATTTTATATAGTGGCAATTCGTAGAATATTAGTGCCACCCGGAGTTCCAAATGGTACACCTGCGGTTATTACAACTTGGCTTCCATCGATAGCAATTTCTTCACTTCTAGCAATCGACGTTGCCTTGTCAACCATATCACGAAAACTACTCGCATCTTCTGTCTCAACACAATGGACCCCCCAAACTATTGCCATTCGACGAGCAGTATCTCGCCTTGGGGTCAAAACCAAAATAGGAACATCTGGACGCTCCCTTGACGCACGAAGGGCCGTGGAGCCAGAATTGGTATAGCAGATTATTGATGACGCTTTTATGGTCTCTGCAACTTGCCTAGCAGCTCTTGTAATTGCATCCGCGCTTGTTGTTTCCGGTAAAGTCGAAGCTCTTTCAATAAAAGAACGATAATGAGAATCGTTCTGCACAGAATTAGCCACACTATTCATCATCGCGACAGATTCAGCAGGATAGTTTCCTACAGCAGATTCTGACGAGAGCATTACTGCGTCAACTCCTTCAAAAACAGCTGTGGCTACATCAGACACTTCAGCTCTCGTTGGCCCAGAAGAATCTACCATAGACTCTAACATCTGAGTAGCAACTACAACTGGTTTGCCAGCTTCCCTACAGGCCCCAACGATTGATTTTTGTAACCCAGGCACTTTTTCAATCGGTAACTCAACGCCCAAATCACCCCTAGCAACCATAATACCGTCACTCTCTTTGATTATTTCGTTCAAATGATCCATAGCTAATGGCCTTTCCATTTTGGCCATTATCCAAGCTCTATCTCCAATAATATCTCGTGCCTCAATAATATCTTCAGCTCTTTGAACAAAGGATAAAGCAACCCAGTCAACTCCAAGTCGCATACAAAACTCTATATCAATTTTATCTTTTTCCGATAAAGCTCTCACAGGAAGTATCGCGTCAGGTACATTCACGCCCTTATTAGATGCAATAGGTCCTCCATTTTTTATTACCGTATGTAATCGATCAGGGGAAACCTCTTTTATTTCTAATCGTATTTTTCCATCATCAATAAGTAACAACATTCCCTCTTGTAGTGTTTCAAATATTTCCTCATGTGGAAAACATACCCTCTGCTCATCACCAGTATCGTCAATTAGATCAAGGTAAAAATCACATCCCTCCTTCAAAATGATGTTGTCCTTAATACATCCAATACGGAGTTTTGGGCCCTGTAAATCTGCTAAAATACCTATCGGACGCCCCAAGTTTTTTTCTATCTTCCGAATGGCACTGTGATATTCAGCCATATCTTCATGGTTCCCATGGCTCATGTTCAGACGAAAAACATCTGCTCCAGCTATAAACAGACTATGTATAATATCTGGAGTTCTACTTGCAGGACCAAGTGTAGCAACGACTTTGACATTTCGGGTTCGACGCATATCGCATCCTTCCATAGAACTAATTTCTCGTAAATTAATACAACAGTTCTAACTCATGGCAACTATAAACGTGAAATATGTCAATTTATGATTTAATCAATTACCTAATTAATACTACAAAGATAAGACAATAATGTTAAAAATCATTACAAAGTTCATTACATAATTAGTTTTTAGGGAAATAACGGCATGCGAGAATATGGGATCGGACAACCAGTTCCAAGAGTTGAAGATCGAAAGCTATTGCAAGGATTTGGTAATTATACTGATGATAGGTTAGTTGCCGGTGCAGCGCATCTGTTTGTAGTGAGATCGCCACATGCGGCAGCAAAATTAGTAAGTATTGATACTACAAAATCGTTATCTATGGCAGGCGTACTAGAGGTCCTAACCGCCAATGATGCTGCTTCAGATAATTTGGGGAAATTTACTTGTAGCGTCAAACGTAAACAGCGAAATGGATCTTCAATGCTCGAAACAGATTTTCCTGTCCTTGCAAGTGACTCAATAAACATGGTCGGAGCCCCAATTGCCGTTGTAGTAGCAGAAACTTTAAATAATGCAATGGACGCAGCTGAGAATATAGAAGTTGAATATGAAATATTGCAATCTATAACAGACACAGGCGCTGCATTAACTACAGGAGCAGCCCAGGTATGGAATAGTTTAGAAAATAACGAAAGCTTCTATTACAAAATTGGCAATGAATTTGAAGTAGATAAAGCATTCTCTGAAGCTAGTCATATTATTTCTCTAGACCTAATTATTAGTCGTGTTTCAGCTAACACTATGGAACCAAGAGGGGCTATTGGATTTTATGACAGAGGGACAGAACGCTATACTTTATACGCTGGAATGCAGTCTCCTCATCGAGTAAGGACCGAGTTAGCTAGTAATATATTAAAAATACCTGAATCACACTTAAAAGTAATATCACCAGATATGGGAGGAGGATTTGGTATGCGAGGCCTCCCTTTTTCAGAACATGCCTTGGTGCTTTGGGCTTCAAAAAGAGTGGGCCGCCCTGTTCGCTGGATTGCCACACGCACTGAATCATTAGCTTCAGACTTTCATGCTAGAGATAACGTCACCAAAGCAAGCTTAGCCCTAGATAAAGATGGAAGGTTTATGGGGCTAAAGGTTAGTACAAAAGCTAATTTAGGCGGTTACCTGAACTACTTTGGTCCTCATTCCCCAACTAATAACTTGGGTGGATTATCAGGTGTATATACAACCCCACACATATTTGCAGAGGTAAGCGGAGTATATACTCATACTAGCCCAACTGCGCCCTATAGGGGAGCAGGTAGGCCAGAAGCGTCATATGTATTAGAAAGATTGATTGAAGTCGCAGCAACCGATATTGGATACGACCCTATAGATTTAAGAAGAAGAAACATTATCTCTAAAGATAGCTTACCTTATAATACTGGTTTTGTTTTTACTTATGATACTGGTGAGTTTGAGACAGTGATGGACAAAGCTATAGAGGCTGCTGATTATAAAAATATAGCTAAACGAAAATCCACATCAGCATCGAAAGGAAAGTTACTTGGGATCGGTTTCGCCTCTGTTATAGAGATAGCTGGCGGACCACATCCAAAACCGATGGAAGAAAGTGCTTCAATTCGTTTTGAAAGTGATGGAGGACTTACGCTAGCGTTAGGCACTCATTCACATGGACAAGGGCACGAAACAGCATTTAGACAAATTATAACGGAAATCTTAGGGTTGGAATTTAATCAAATTAATCTCATCTATGGCGACACAGATATAGTTCCCCATGGCAAAGGCACATTTGGATCTAGATCTATAGCCGTTGGCGGGGCGGCTGTGAAAAGTGCCGCAGACAAAATTATTAAGAAAGCCTCGAAAATTGCTGCACACTTATTAGAAACTGCCGAAGAAGATATAAGTTTTCTGGATGGATCATTTATTGTAGATGGAACGGATCGAGCATTGCATTTAATTGATGTTGCAAGAGCTTCATATAGATTAGATATGTTGCCCAAAAATATAGAAATTGGTCTAAATGAAACAGCTATAACAATACCTCCAGGGGCCACATTTCCCAATGGTTGCCATGTCTGTGAAGTAGAAATTGAGCGAGAAACTGGCGTTGTTGAATTAGTTAAGTACGTTGTCGTTGATGACGTCGGCAGGATGCTAAATCCTATGCTAGTTAAAGGACAAGTCCATGGCGGAGTAGCCCAGGGAGCGGGTCAAGCTTTGATGGAAAAAGTCGTTTATGATTCCCAAAATGGCCAATTACTGACTGGTTCATTTATGGATTATACTATGCCTCGCGCAATGGATTTTCCATCCCTGGAAGTGCTGTCCCATGAAGTGCCCTCAACTAATAATCCATTTGGCTTCAAAGGCGCTGGAGAAGCAGGAACAGTTGGCGCCTTGCCAGCAGTGATGAACGCTGTTTGTAATGCTTTACTTCCACTGGGGATTCGTCATCTAGACATGCCAGCCACTTCTGAAAAGATTTGGAAAGCCATCAAAGATGCTGAAAAATAAGTATTTATAATTTTTTACTTTAAACGCCACAAAAATTAGACTTTTAAGGGTTTAATAATTTATTTTTTGCTTTCAAAGAAAGTGATTAGCTTGATTATGTCTGCAGCATCCATCCGACCCAAGGGGCCATCACTATAGCTCGAGGCTATAACCTTATTGCCTTCCCCAATAATAAACTCTGAAGGCTGAATAATTTGACGACGTTCTTCCCACCAAGATCCTATAGTATCAGCCATCTCCCTAGTAACACCAAACCCTATAGGAAAATTAAGCAAATCAGCAACCTCTTGAGCCTTTTCAATGGGATCAACACTAGCAGCTACTATCTGAACACCTATATCATCCAACTGTTTTTTAATACCAGAAAAACCGTCCAACTGACGGCGACAATATGGTCACCAATGACCTCTATAAAAAAGTATAACTTTGTAGGGTGAATTTAGATCAGATGGAATAGTCAGGTCTTGACCATCCACAAGGTTCAGTTGCAGATCTGGAAAGGTATCCCCTATACCAAGTTTATCGGTCATTAGTGCTCCTAAAAAGCTATTCGTTGTTATAAAACAATCTAATTATATGACTTTTATGAAATTATCAAATGTCTTTATCTTCTCCATGAACATGATATGCGATATCTCGGGATGGCGGACGGCCATGAATGTCTTTTCCTGTAGGAAGCCACGCGCACACATTGGCATTTGGCGCCCATACTGTTTTGCATCCTCCCGGCACAAAAAACTCAACAAAAATAAACTCTTCTGATCCATTATTGCGGAATGAATGTACTTCATGATCAAAATTATAAAGTGCATCACCCTTTATTAAGTCACAAGGTTTGCCATCAAGCATTGCAGTCCCTGTCCCTTTGAGAACATATTGAAAATGCTCAGCTCCTTCATGGTGATGGTCAGGGGCAGAGGTCCCGATGGGATATCGAATCATTTCACATCGATAAGCTTCCGTCCCTGACAGAGTTCGGGTGGCCAAATAGATTCTTGTTCTTTCATCATGCTCTGATTTTAAAACCGGTTCGTTTGACCAGTCTGTTGTTTTCAAGCCAGTAGGAATTGAATCTATATTTTTATCAAAGCGTTCAGCCTCCGGTACAAATGCTAAAAGCAGTTTCGTCTGGTCCGAACTAGCCGTAAAGTCTCCCCGAAAACCCAAAGGTAAAGAAACTACTTCATTAGAGGACAATCTTATATCATATCCATCAAAAACACCTGACCCCTGTAATACTTGTAACCAGCCTATAGAATCCTTTTCTAAACTAAGAGAATATTTAGCGTTTGAGTTTAAGGTAATAAGGTCTAGTGAAACATTATTAGACCCAGTAACATCAGACGATAAAATGGATTGGCTGGTAACTCCCAAATTTAATTCTCTCGACTCTAATTCCAACCCTCTAACAATTACTGGCATGTCTACCTCCAAACAAATTAGTAAGATTCTACACGGATAATTGACCAAAATCAGGGGGAGGAACCCTTCTTTTGGAAGCCGCTTCGTAAGCTGATGATATACTTAATAATATGTCCTCCTTACCGGGCTCAGCACGAAACACTAGAGAAAAGGGGAGCCCAGGATCTTTTATAGTAGTAGGAAGATTAGATGCGGTGGATAAATAACGAGTTCCGTCTTCACTCAATGTATACACCGGATCATAAACAGTTTTTACATAACCAGCAGGAATGAGTATTTCTGTTAGCCCAGCGTTAGGGCCATTAAATGTTTCCGGCCTTAAATTATGTTCGACACCATACTGAGGAGGACCTCCTATAATTCCTGGAGGCCAAGGCGTATGAAGCCTTACCAAAGCATCAAGATGGTTCTCCAAAATAACCATCATATCAACTCTTCTAAGTAATTCTCGTAACATTATACGCTCATTTACACCTTGTCTTGAGCCATGGGGATTCCTTGGATCAGAAACTTCTTCCCAATTCTTAAATGATGCCCGCTGATCATCTCCCCAAAATTTAGATCGACTATTAAGTGTTGAAAAATCGCGTAAAGTTTCTGTAAAGCCTAACTCAGCCCAGTCGTCAGATCGACGAGATAGGTACTGAGGTATATGAAACCGAAAGGCCATAGCCATCTCCTGATGTTGAATAGTCGCTATATCAAGATTAGATGGAGGAGAGATACGACCCTCAGCCATTTCAACCATGTAATCTATAGGTTTCATATCTCCTTCTCCAAAAATTATGCCGGGCATAAATTCGGTGGGGATTATAGCAGAAGCAAAATCTTTAAAGACCGGTTCACCTCCATTATCTAGTCGAAATAAAAGGTCAGGCATAAAAACCGGGACTAGTTTCGCTAATGCACGACGAAAATCTGTTTTCATAGATTCTACTTCTGCGTCAGCTTCCCAAAGAGGATCAGATGATTCTACTAAAGTAGCCCCTAGATGACCTCTTAATATTTCATTTATTTCAGTTATAGCAGCATTTATGATTGGTTCTTCAGTTTTTGAACCTTCTGGGTAAACCATAGATTCCCGAATGACTCCCAGCCGAATATTGTGCAGCTCGTTTTTACTGCCCGAACTATGTACATGCTGAGAAAATGGGGTATCTATAACGCTAGATCGTGGAACGGTAGTGAACGGATCGCGCGGATCATAATAACCTTCCTCAGGATCTTTTAATGCATCGAGTACTTTGGCACAGTCAATTATAGATCTACAATGAACACCACTTCTATCACAATATATATCTGCACCTATTGCCCCACCATCAAACCCCAACATAGACTTATGAGGCAAAATTAAAGCAACAGAATTGTGATTTGATGGCCCTCTACAAGATGCTCTTGTTTCTTCTCCCAGACTTGCCATAACTAAATTGGCACTAACTGAAACAGCCGAACCTGAGCTAGAACCTAAGGAAGCCGCTCTTGTTGTATCATATGGGTTAGACGGATTCCCTCCCCAGGTGCTTCGTTGATAACCAAGCGTAGAAGGAAGAACTTTTTCAGGATGGTTCTTACCACCACCTGGATCTCCCGCACGTCCATTATATTCAGTGTTAATAGCCTTAGCAAAGATAATTGCCCCCTTTTGACGTAATTGATCAACTAAAACATGATCGCGTGAAGGAAAGTCTATATCGTAATCGGCATCACCTCCTCCTGTTGATCTCATGTCTTTTGTGTCAAAAGGATCCTTAAATGAAAAAGTTACCCCATACATAGGCATTGCCTCTAAGTCAGGATTTGTCCCATATTCAGAATCTAATTCTGCTGCTCTTTCTAGGGCATCAGGGAAATGACGAAAAACCTCGCAAACTGGTGGGGCACCTTCTGGCAATGGTCCTTCAGATGGATGGCGGTCATAGTCACCATGGCATGTGACTGACCTCTCACCTCTTATGTTAAGTGTAGCGAGTGCATTGACTTGACCAGCATCAGGTATCCCTGCAATCATCCCAAATTGTTGTTCGACTGAGGGATCCGATGCCGTTTTCTCCATACGACCAAATTCTAACGGTAGACCTTTATATTTCTCAAAATCGGGCAAGACATCAGTAACCGGAATAGTCCTAGTTGGAAAACGAATAGCTTCACCAGCCCTAACAACACCGACGGGATCAGATATTGTTGCTCCGTCCTCAGTAACCAACATACTTGACACACCATTATAAGCTTTAGAACGATTTATGTAGGACTGAACAATTTCAACACAATTCGTTTTTCCCGTCTTGATAGCTTCATGAAGCTCGCTAATCGTCGCCTCTTCGATTTGAAAGGATCCTGTATTATTTTGATGACTCATAGTTGCAACCTTTCTCTAAGTTTCAATACTCACTAAAATATTCTCTTCAAAGCAACACACGTTATCTAACTTCTTACTCCGGAAAAAACTGGTTTTTTGGACGAGGGAGACCTAAGTTATCTCTTAATGTTTTCCCTTCATAGTCCTTACGGAAAAGTTCCCTGCGTTGTAATTCAGGTATAACTTGGTCACAAAAATCTATCAGCCCTCCCGGCAAATGAGAGAACATAATGGTAAACCCATCGCTAGCTGCAGACCCGAGCCATAATTCCATCTCATTAGCTATTGATTTGGGAGTACCGACCATTGCAGCTCCAGAATACCCACCTAATCTCTGAGCCAATTCTCTTACTGACAAATTATCTTTTCTTGCCATGGCAATTGCTCTATCTCTGCCACTTTTGCTCGCATTACTCTCAGGAACTTCAGGAAGCGGTTTGTCAAGATCAAACAAAGATGCATCATGACCTAAGGCTATAGATAAGGATGCTATAGCACTGTCTAAGTGAACCAGACCATCCAGCTCCTTCCGTCTTTTTAAGGCCTCCTCCATTGTGTCTGCCACAACAACAAAACAAGCTGGTAGAATTTTAATATTCTCGGGATTTCTACCAATTCTCTTTGCTCGATTTTTTACATCCGAATAAAATGATCTGGCCGAGTTAATATCTGAGTGGGATGTAAAGACTGCTTCTGCTGTTTCAGCTGCTAATTGGCGTCCGGCATCTGATGAACCTGCTTGAACAATTAAGGGCCACCCCTGAACCGGTCTAGCTATATTTAAAGGCCCTCGCACTGAAAAGTACTTACCCTTATGATCTAAAACATGAAGCTTTTGTGGATCAAAATAAATTCCTTTTTTAGGATCCTGTAAAAATGCATTTTCTGCCCAACTGTCCCAAAGACCCGTAACCACACTATAAAACTCTTTTGCTCTCGCATAACGATCACTATGTTCTAGAGCCTCATCTAATCCAAAATTCAATGATGCATCAGGATTTGATGTAGTCACTATATTCCAGCCAGCTCTTCCTTCACTGATATGGTCTAATGAGGCAAACCTACGGGCAATATGGAATGGCTCATCATATGTGGTAGAGCCAGTAGCAACCAATCCTATATTTGAAGTCACCGAAGCCAAGGCAGACAACAAAGTAAATGGTTCGAAAGAAGTAGGAGTAGCACTTCTTTTTAAGGCATCGATGGGCATGTTTAGCAGAGCTAAATGATCGGCCATAAAGAAAGCATCAAACTTTGCTTTTTCAAGATACTGAGCAAATTTTTTAATATATTTAAAGTTAAAGTTTGCATCTGGATACGAGTTTGGATAACGCCAACTACCTGTATGAATCGTAGCTGGTCTCATAAAAGCACCAAGGTGAAGCTGACGTTTAGTATTCATCTAAATCTAAAACCTATTAATCGAGTTTATTTTCTTAACCATTTTCTGTTTTAGTTTAAAGTAATAATTATCAAAAATAAAAAACTGTTTCGAGAATTTTGTATTTTGATAAAAAATGATTTTTAAGGTGGTTTTTTTAGTTAATTTGAAAAAAATTTTGGAGCTAATATACATTTTATGGGATCAATTATCAGAAAAAAAAGAGACAACATTGATATATCAACCTTTTGGAATGCCATAGGACACAGGCCTTCCGGAATAACACTAGTAACTGCGAATGGTGAAAATGGTTCCGCAGGGTTTCTTGCATTATCAACAGCCCATGTCACTGCTACACCACCAACCATGTTAGTTTCTATTGAAAAGAAGACTTCTGCTTTGAAAGCAATATTAGAATCTAATCATTTTGCAATTAATATTTTACCATTGGGGACCGAAGAATTAGTTAACTCGTTCGCAGGCAAAGGGGATTTGAAAGGTGCGGAACGTTTCGACCCTAAATTATGGACAATTATGAGCTCTGGTGCACCAATCTACAATTCTGCAGTTATGGCCATGGACTGCATGGTTGAAGAGGTCATTGAAAGAAAAAGTGTTTCTATTGTGATAGGCCAGGTAATTGATTTACTGATAAATCAAGATCAATCAGCTATTATATACTACAAAGGTAATTATAGGTCTTTGCCTGAAAAAAACTAAAACGACGATATTCAAACCCTTGATGATAAATTGTCTTTATTCCTTACTTTCTCAAACGGTTTCCAAAGAGCATTGTTACGTTAACACGACGATTTTCATAACCTGTCCTAAATCTTATATTATCTGTTTTATGAAAAAGATTTGAGTTAAATAGAATCATTCTATTCTCAGCATAAGGGACTTTAAGCTCTCCAGCTTGACTATCTTCCAGAAACTGCTCTATTAAATTTTCATCTCTATTAAATTTTCTAAAGCCCCAATCTAATGGAGCCTCTGCTTTATGAATAATTAATCCCCCTGATTGGTCATCTAGATTGGCTGAGTTGGGAGTAATCCAAAAATTTACGTTAACTGCAGCGCCATCAGCATGATTCTTGATGCCCGTAAGCTGACTGTCATATTTATAGGCCCACATCTGTGTTAAATGATGTTTTTTTATTATTCCTGGAAAGGTTTGGCTTAATTCATCTGCTATCTGCAAAAGGAGCGGACAAGCCATACCATCTTTATACATTGCTCCCAAATAGCCCCCGGCATAGCCAAAATCAAACCAAATCGTACTTTCCATCAGGAATCTACGCAATTTCTTAAGCGCAAGATCATTTAAAAAATCATCAAAAAAAGTCATCCCTGGTTTATTCTCAAAATAACTCCGAGTAATGGCCTCTACATCCAAGTTTTTATTCAAAGCACCGCCTGATATTTCCTCAGCATCAGCCACATGTACTAATCGGTTATAACTACTTTTTATTAGTTCTTTCTGATCCTTTGAAAGAAGAACCCTCTCAGCGTCACTAGTTGGCCATCTAATTTCATTCTCAAGTTTAGAATATACTGCTGCAAGTTGTCCAAAACTTGTATTTTTCTCGTAGGTGCTCTGTAAAAAATTGAACTGCTCGATATCATGCTTTATTTTTGATCTAGTGATATATTTGAACTCTGGTAGGTCTAGATTTGCTGTATATTCACCCCTCACGAGCTCTAATCTTTTAGAAAAAAATGAAAGTGCTAATTCTTTATTACCAAGATTATTTAAAAGTATAGCATAATTACTCATTGCATCAGTATGATTGGGGTTAATCGATAAAGCTTGTTTGTAATTTTCTGCGGCCTCCTCCAAGCGACCAAGCTCGACTAAAACAACACCCAAATTACTTAATACATCAGCATTATCGGGAAGAACTTTCAGAGCTTTTAAAAAGCAATCGTAAGCCTCTTTCCATTTCCCTTGTGTGATCAATACTGCGCCTAGATTACTAAATGCCCCAGAGTATTTGGGGTCTAAAGAAATGGTCTTTTGATAATGCTTAGCCGCCTCCTCATTATTTCCCAGTTTAAAATGAGCGTTACCAAGGTTATTAGAAGCTAAGGCATAATTTGGATCTATATCCGTCGCAGCATTAAAGTTCTGAGCTGCTTCTTCAAATCGATTTAAATCCATAAAAATAGTGCCTAGGTTATTGTAAGCATGCGCATACTTAGGATCGGACGTTATCGCTTTTTTAATCTGATTAATAGCTGCTTCAGTTTTGCCTGTTTGATGGAGTATTAGACCACTTAGATTCAGAGCAATAGGTTGGTTAGGCAACTTATTTAAGACCGATCGGTAAATATTGTCAGCCTCAGATAACCGCCCAGCATTGTGATGCTCAACAGCTATATTCAAAGCTTCGTTAATCGTAAATTCTTTGTCTTGTTTGTTCATGTCTTATTTTATCATCTTCAAAAAGTAATTTTTCAATCTTCTACATGTCGATCTTTTCCTGCCTGTACCCTGTAATACTTACAATCATGACCTGGTGCAGCGTGTATGTTGTGAAATTCGCCTGCATCAAAATAAATAATCTCTCCTGGGCCGACTAACTTCTCATTCCCATTAGCATCAGTGGCTAACCCCTTACCCTCTAATACGTAATAAATCTCTGCTGCGTTTGGATGCCGATGGGGTTTTTCTTTAATTTGACCATCGCGAAAAGATGCAACAGAGATAGAACAATAATCGTTACTAACTACTCTCGTCCTAACATAGCCGTCTTCTGCTATCTCAGAAAATTCGTCATTTGGATTTTCATCAGAAAACTTACCTACCTTATGAGCATTAAAAATCTTCATATTTTTGATCCTAAATAATTAATATTTCTCTTTAATTATACTATCAGCCAATTTCTCTGCGAGCATGAGAGTGGGTATATTTGTATTTCCTCGGGGTATTCTAGGCATAATAGAGGCATCAATAACCCTTAAGCCTATAACACCTTTTACTCTAGCATTAGAATCCACAACCGCCATCTCGTCTGAAGTTGACCCCATTCGACAGGTCCCCACATGATGTGCCATCCCGGTCACACTTTCAGAGACAAAGTCATTAAGCAACTGATCATCGGAAATAAGTTTAGTAATATCAATACCAGGCTTTGATAGAGCCCCTACAATCGGCCTGCCCAACGAGGGAATAGTGTCTAGAAGTTTTGCGATAATATTTGCTCTAAATTTGTTATATCTGGTGACCTCATTAAAATGTCGCATTCTATCGGCACGCATTACTGGGAAAGCATGACACCAAAGATCCCTAACCTGAGATGACAAAAGAATTTCCGAAGCGCGCCTAACAGCGCCGGAAAGACGAACTAAATCTCGCTTATCCGATTGAAAATCAAATTCAATAAGAGCACGCTCAGCTATATTCGAACTACGTAGACTTATTTTTCCTCTGGAATACGGCTGCAAAACGGCTGGTGTAAGTGAACTCAATCTCCTTCCCAGCGCATGCCATCCAGACATTCCAACTACTGAAATATACATATCACTCACAGGGCAACCTTTTATCATAGAGGAGTATCGCAATGTAGCCATTGTGTGAAGACGTGGGCGAGATCGATGGCTGGCCTCTTTCTGCATATGAGCTACTAAATATAAAATCTGATGATTTTGCAGGTTGCTACCTACTCCTTTCAAGTTAGAAACTATATCAACCCCTACTGAACTTAATTCTACTGCCGGCCCGATACCCGATCTAAGAAGAAGAACAGGAGATTTCAGGGCTCCCGATGATAGAATTACCTCCCTCCCGGTGTATTCTTGAACTTGTTTATTGATGTTTACTTTAACACCCGTTACACGTTTGCCGTTACTCGGATCCCCAAAAATCAAATTGTTTACATTTGCTTGAGTGATAATTTTTAAGTTTAATCTCTGTCGAACCTGGGAATTCAAATAACAAATAGCACTTGATGCTCGTTTATTTGAAAATTTACTAGTTGGCAAAACTCCAAAACCATCTCGGAAATCGCTATTGAAATCTTGCACATAACTAATTTGATGTGCGTCACAATACTCTTTAATAGCATTAAGAAGGGGTGGCCATTCACTAGGAGGTAGACGTCTGATCGGTACCGGCCCTCCATCACCATGCAACTCTCCTTGAAAATCAACGTCATTTTCTAACTTACAAAAATAGGGTAGAACATCTTGCCAGCTCCAACCATCTGCCCCCATATCACGCCACCCATTATAATCATCAGGCAAACCTCTTAGCGCAACCATGCCCATTAACGAAGAACCACCTCCAAGTATACGGGCCTGACGAACGGGAAGATCTTTGGAAGTATTTTTAAGCTTGATATGTGCAGTAAGATTAGGCCAAGCATAATCTGGGTTATAATATGACACAGGGTACGTATCTAAAACATCTTCTGGCTCGGCATCAGGGGCAGTATCTATCCCTGCCTCAATTAAAAGCACTTTATTTTTAGGATTAGCAGAAAGTCTATTAGCTAAAACGCATCCAGCCGACCCTCCTCCCACTATTATATAATCAAATAAAGAATGCATTAAACCTCATGTGAAAAGCGTCAAAAATTTCAAAAATAAGCTGAAATCATTTCTCTAGTTTAACCTTTTAGTGAAGTAATATATTAGTCCACTACAAACCCATTAAGCCTGTTTTTAATCAAACTATCAGCTTCAGCCATGATTCTGTTTATAAGCTCTTCACAGCTAGGGATGTCATGAATTAGGCCGGCAACCATACCACAAGACCAAGCTCCAGCATCCATGTCTCCGTCAATCATCACCCGTGGATAAACACCCATAACTTCTTCTGTTAGGTCATTTATATTTAGGTCAGCACCTAGTTCTCTCTCCTTTTCCAAAAGTCGTTCTACGGCCACATTAGTTAAGACACGTTCAGTATTACGAAGAGGCCTCATAATTAATCTTGTATCTAACTCTGTAGCCTCTAAAATGGCCTGCTTAACTTTTTCATGAATAGGAGCCTCTTTTGTTGCCATAAAACGTGTGCCCATATTCATCCCATCTGCTCCCATAGCTAAAGAACTAACAAGAGAACGAGCGTCCGCCATCCCACCTGAAGCAACAAAAGGAATTTCCAATTCGTCTGCTGCCCGTGGAAGTAGTATCATATTAGGAATGTCATCTTCTCCTGGGTGACCTCCACACTCAAAACCATCTACCGAAACAGCATCACAACCTATTGACTGAGCCTTTAGTGAGTGACGAATTGAAGTACATTTATGAATTACCTTAACGCCCGCTTCGTGAAGGTAAGGTAGTATTTCCTGTGGGTTGCGGCCTGCTGTTTCAACTACGGTCACACCACCTTCAATTATCGCTTTTACATATCCGGGGTAATCGGGATCTTTAAAGGTGGGTAAAATTGTAAGGTTTACACCAAATGGTTTATTCGTCATATCTTTACATCTACTGATCTCCTTAGATAAATCACTTGGAGACGGTTGTGTGAGAGCTGTTATTATTCCCAACCCTCCTGCATTGGAAACCGCAGCTGCAAGCTCTGCATAGCCAACATAGTGCATGCCTCCTTGTATAATAGGATGCTCGATATTTAAAAGTTCTGTAATGCGGGTTTTCATTAATTGATCCTTAAAAGTTGAACAATACTATAATGAAAAAATCAGAGCTAAATTTATATATTTAATGACGAAGAAAATTTATTAACATCAAATCCGACAAGCAAGATATTCTTTTACTACAAGTTTAACAAAGCCCTGTATTAAGGTACTTTCGTAGCTCAGAAAACTAGAAACGATTCTAAATTATTTCAGGGAAAGCCTTCTGCAATGCAGGTCTAGATTTTAAACGTTCAATATAAGACATTAAATTTGGTTTATCAGAAATTTCGGCTCCCAAATGTGACGAAACAATGCATGCATGTCCGGTCATAATATCTGCACCAGAAAACTCTCCTGCCAAGTACTCCTTATCGTGAAGGTGATCGTCAACAGCGACTAGCATATTTGTTAATAACTTCATTGCTCTATCAACATTTACTTGATTTCTTCTCTCTTGAGACAAAATCCTGGTCTCCACAACCAGAGTATTAACTGGAGGCATAATCATACCCTCAGCGTAGTGAAACCATTGAAGATAAGTGGCAAAATTTTTACTAGACGTCTCGGGTGATAATTCTCCAGCTCCATATTTAGCAAGCACGTACTGAACAATAGCTCCAGACTCAAAAACTTTAATTTCGCCATCTATTAACACAGGAACACGACCCATAGGATGAACTTTACGATACTCAGCACTTCGCATTTCTGGACTTCCAAACTTCAAAACCTCCAACTCATACGGAAGTTGTAACTCTTCAAACAACCAAATTATCCTGACCGACCGTGTATTGGGGACATGAAATATTTTCATAATACTATCCTCTAATTTTCGTCACTTTGAATGAAGTTTTGTTCTTTACGAAGAAGTAAATCCAAATAGCTCTTCAGGGTTTGTTACAAATATCATTTTACGAGTTTCAGCATCTGGAACCCAGCTTAACATCATATCCAATAAAGAAACATCGTTTGGCATTGGCTTAAAATATTGTGGATGAGGCCAATCTGAACCCCATAGGAGACGATGAGGAGCCAACTCAACCAATTTATGGACAAATGGATCAGTGTCATCAAATGGAAAATCTTCTTGGGCAGAAAATCGTGGAGACAGCTTTACCCAGCAGCGATCTGTTTCTAGGCATCTTAGCACAAAATTAAATTCTTCACTCTCAGCTCCCTTTTCAACTGGTGGCACCCCATTATGTTCTAAAACAAAGTTCCCTGGTGAATGTAAAATCATATCTTCCCACTCTTTATTCAACTCAGCCATAGGTATTAAATAATGCATAGCCCAGCCAAAATCGTGCAATCTGTCGATCATCTTATGGTTGACTTGACTTTCAGTCATCCATGAAATACGGACTCCAACAACACCAGAGTCAGTGAGAATACCTAACTCACGGTCAGTTATCTCAGGCCATGGCATAATTACAACTGTTTTTATACGATCTGGATAGCGGCATGCTGCATGAAGTGGTAGTTCATAGTTTCGACCATACATCATCGATTGAACATGTAGACCTCTCGATAAACCAAGACCTTTCTGCATTAGCTCCCAATCTCCGAATGATGTGTCCTCAAACTGTAGATGACCAAAGGGCCTATCAGGAGCCAGGGGAAATTGATTTTGTGGTCCGATAAAATGAAAGTGACAATCACAAGCCCCCGACGGAAGCTTTAATTTCGGTTCTGGATATGTTCTATCTATCCGTGGAGAAAAAGGTAGATCAGCTATATCAGTCATTATACGAAGCCTTAAAGTTTTTGATTAATTCTAAGTTAGAGCTCAACTATTGGCTGCGCTAAAATCCACAAGCTCATAACTGTATAAAATATCATTAAAACAAGAAGCGGATATTGAGTACGAATTGCAATTTCTCTACTAGAAAAAACTCGAAGAGCCATAATATGTGACAAGTACACGGCTACAACATGTCCAACAACGATGGCTAAAACTGCAGTATACCATGCAAACTCAGCCCCAACTATCGCTATGTCAACTTCATATGTAGCAGTTCCTAGAAGATTCCATCCATAACCAAACGGGTCCGAAATAAGAGGTATGATTTGTTGACCGTATATTAATAAAAAACTTAAAAAGTGTGCCAGATGATAGGCTATCGCTATAGGTACCAACGTGAAAACAAAAACACAGGCAATATCTATTGTTCTTAATTGCTTCGAGTCACTCGGCAAATGGCCTTTATCAGCGCTTCTAACAATAACTGAAACAATAGAACAAAAGAAAAAATAAATCAGAAAAAAGATAATTGGAGTAGCCGCAATTCCTATCGTCGAAATAATTGTGATGGAATTATTCAAGTCTAAAAATTCGGTTAGATTTGTTATTATTGGAAACTTAAGTAGACTAGAAAAAATTAGTTGCCAAGTGGGTGTATCTGCAAAGCCATCAAAACTAACAGTAGAAAGAACGAGTATAACGAACACCATTGTCGAGATAGTCACGGGCCCGCTGTTTAACAGTCCGGCACCATAAGGACGCAAAAAAATTCTTCGATGCTTAGCTTTTGACCTTCGAAAACAGGAGTAACAGTCAGTACAAGTCCCTCCTATATTTCCATGGCAGTCAGATGAATTACATATTGAACAGTAATCAGAACTGATAACCACTAGTTCGGTACGAGAAAATCTCGCAAACAAGCCGTATAGAATTGTAAAGGCCTCTCCTCGACGAAGCCAATTGTCAATTCCCATAAAGTACATACCGATCCAAGTGATCAAACTATATAGCGTTACAGCAATTGCTAAACTCTTTGGAACAGCCCTATCTGGCCAAACAAGTTCAGCCCAAGCAAAGCCTATAAATATCACAACTGCGAACCAAATATGGTTGCTGAATTGAAAACTAAATCTGTCTCTAGTGTTGTGATTTCTTAATTTGGGAAAAGCAGTAGACACCCATTCAGCGATTATCCGCCAAGGGTTTAATAGGTACCATAAATCACCAATAATGGCGCTTAAAAAAGCAAAACCAACCCACCAAATAACCCAAACCGTTGTAGGAAGTAAGTTTTTTTCTATATTTTGAACACCAAATAGACCTGCAGATATAGCCAACAAAAAAAACATGACCGATGAAAAACGCAGTAAACTCAAAAAATAGGGATTAACAAATACACGGCCTACCCCGTTATCCAGCAGTTCGATAATGGGGCCATCATTTTTTTCGTGTTTAGTTACAAAAATAACTATCACAAAGAAAGAGACAAACACTGTTAGACCAGCGGCAAGCAAATAAAGCCATAATGGAATTGGCAAATCATATCTTTGCGCAAAAGCATGAGCTTCAACCGGCTGCATATTTAAGCTAAAAAATAAAGAAGAGGCCAAAGCAAGTAAAACTAAATGTCGTATCATATTTTATTAATTACCTAATAATTGTGATATCCAGAAAATTAACGAGGCAAGACTTCTAAATATATTAGTGTTTTATGTTTATGGCTATCACCAAAGCCATGAGCCTCTATAGAAAATCTTCCAGTAGCTTTCGCTTCTATAACCATTAATGAGTTACCCGTAGCCGATAATTTTGTTTTAATATTATAACCATGCAAATGGAGATCAGTTTTTTGATCACTTTTCCAATATATTTTTACAAGATCACCCTTGCTAACTCGAATAACTCCTAAACCACCAGATTTTTCTACCTTTGCGCCTGTAGCAATCTGATTCACGATTTCGATATTAAAGATCTGATTTCCACTCGAAAAAGAAGTCGGAACCATTAAAAATATAAAGGAAAAATAACAAAAGAAGATAACTGGAATTTTTTTTAAGTTATGCATTTTGTCTATCTCAACAACCTCGCTGCAAAGTAATATTGGTGGTTTAATTATTTTCTAGTATAAAATTACCATTATTTATTTTAAAATATATTTCTGCGGCCTATTGCCACTATAATTTTAAATGATATGAAAATATTTATTAGTCATGATAAGTAAAACATTACTCTTTGCACCCCTGAAAATCCGCGAAGTGGTATTAAGAAATAGAGTTGTTCTTTCTCCTCTCTGCATGTACTCAGCCATAGAAGGAGTTGCTTCAAACTGGCAGTTTGCTCATCTTAGCACCTTTGCACGAGGAGGAGTGGGACTGGTATTTACCGAGGCTACTGCCGTAGAATCTAGAGGAAGGATCACTCCTGGATGTCTCGGAATTTGGACCGATGAGCAGGCTGATGCATTAGCTCCTATCACCGAATTTATTAGCTCCATGGGGTCTGTTCCCGGCATCCAAATCGCTCACGCGGGACGAAAAGGTTCTGCTACCCCTCCATGGGCAGGCGGAGTTCCAATAAATGACAATATGGAAACTTGGAGTGGATCTGGATGGATGACTGTAGCCCCAAGCGAGCTACCTCTTGGTGAAGGCTGGCATACACCATTAGCACTTAGTGAAGAAGAGATTAATGAGGTAATCTTGTCCTTTGCTTCTAGCGCACATCGAGCAGCTAGAGCAGGATTTAAGGTCTTAGAAATTCACGGGGCACATGGCTATCTCATACACAGCTTTTTATCTAAAATTACTAACTTAAGAAATGATCAGTATGGCGGAGATCTAAAAGGAAGAATGCGTTTTGCTCTTGAAGTCACAGAAGCCGTTCGAACAAACTGGCCTGATAACTTACCTCTATTTTTTAGAATATCCGCAGTAGATGGAAATGGGTGGGAAATAGAAGATTCAATCATTTTATCAAAAGAGCTCAAAAAAAGAGGAGTTGATGTAATCGATTGTTCTGCGGGAGGCATAACTAGCGCACCAGCTTTTAGAACTAATGACGATGGCACACCGATGAAGTCATCCAGTGACCGACCACTGGGATTCCAGGTCCCCTATTCTAACAAAATACGGAACGAAGTAGACGTTTTAACTATGGCTGTTGGTCGAATTATATATCCCGAACAAGCAGAGGATATACTACAAAATCAAAGAGCTGACCTAATTGCATTGGGAAGAGAACTAATGCACGATCCATTTTGGACGGTGCATGCTGCTGATCATATGAATGTTGATAACCCTTTTGAACTTTGGCCTGATCAATATCGTTGGGCAATAGTTCGCAGGGCTGAGCTGGAGAGTTACCGATCTAAAAGTTGACATCCTAATTATCAACTTCTAACTTTTCTTGAAGTTAATTGAAACTTAAACGGCAAGGAATGTCTGCTCTAATCTCTCTAAGTAGGATTTAATTTTAAAAGGACATCTATAACTGCCAACAAAACGCCTCAATAATACAGAAAAGAAACTGTCGATGTTTGATATTAAATTCTTAATTTTTTTAATATTTATAATGATGATAGGCACGTCCAAAGCAAATCATTCTCCCTCTTTCCTAGAAGAGGTGTTGTGGAAAAACAGGGTGGTAATATCTTTTGCATCAAAATTGGAGTCCAGTGCATCAAACACGCAAAACAAAAACTATGAGAGAGCAACTAGACAATGGGCTGAGCGAGATCTTTTGTTTATTGAAATCAACCCTGATCTTAAAGTAAAGATAAACGGTAAGTTAACTCATGAAGTTAATGCATCAGAGTTAATTAAAACGTTCCCTAGCAATCCTGATAAATATTTAGTGGTCCTTATAGGAAAAGACGGCTCAGAAAAACATAGATCCCTTAAAGCTATACCAAATTCATTGCTATTTGAGATAATCGACGCTATGCCAATGAGACAAATAGAAATGATGAAAGATTAAATTTATAAAAAACAAATAGATTTAGCGTATAAAACTTGAATATAATTCAAAAATAATAGATCAACCAATTGTGATCGGAACTTGGTATCCGCACCTAAACAATTTTTTTGAAATAGCAGTTCAAATCACATGTCTATATATTTAGTTACATAATTTTTTTCTCATTTTAAATTTGGAGAGCCCTAATGGGAATAATGACTGATATCGTCCTTCCGCTAGCACTAGCATTCATTATGCTTTCTTTGGGTTTAGGTCTGACATTTGCCGATTTTACAAGAATTATAAAGATGCCTAAGGACTTTGCCGTTGGAGTTCTATGTCAATTATTTCTGTTGCCACTAGTCGCTTTTTTTCTAATTAGCGTCTGGGAATTGCGACCAGAAATAGCTCTTGGTGTAATGATTATCGCTGCTGCCCCGGGAGGAGTTACATCCAACATTTTAACGTTGTTTGCCAGAGGAGATGTTGCCCTATCAGTTTCATTAACAGCTGTAATTAGCCTATTAAGTGTCATATCAATACCTCTAATTGTTGGAATTTCATACAATCATTTAATAGATAAACCTAATGCTAACTCGATTTCGGTAACTGGGATAGCAATTAGCATCTTTTTAATCGTTACAATACCAGTTATTGCAGGTGTTTTATTGAGAAAATTTGCCGATAAATTTGTGGCAACTATTGAAAGATCAACACGTTTTATATCAGCTATATTGTTTGTGTTAGTTCTAGCAGGCGCTATTTACCAGCAACGCTACAATATTGTTGAATACTTCGCTGAAGCCGGAGCAGTAACATTTGCACTCAACATTATAATGATGATTATCGCCTATTTAGTTGCATCCGCTTTATCCACAAAATACAAACAGAAAATAGCTATATCTATTGAGTGTGGTCTACAGAACGGCACTTTAGCTATAGCTGTGGCGACTCTATTAATGGGTTCTAGCCCAGTAATGATACCTGCGGCCACATATAGTTTAATAATGTTTGCCACTTCACTAATTTTTATATGTTTTCTGCGATTTAGAACACCCAAAACATAAACTTTTGAACGATTGGTTTAAAGCGAGATTTTTCCTTAAAATCGAATCGTTTATTTAGCCTGACGACCCGAAACTCTTAAACGTCTAACTTGGCCTAAAATAATTAGTATTAGCAATAAAAAAGCAGGTATATAAACTAGTTCCTTTGCAGGCCTGTTGATTTGTTCAATGTCAACACTAGTAACATAGTCAAAGAAATTAATTCCCACTTTTTCAGCGGGCCCCATGAAATCCAAGCCTGCAACAACAAATCGATCCTGTTCAGGTTCTAGTTTTAAACCCAGTGATTTAGCACCTTCATGAATCTTATTTCCTTCAAAAACATAAAGCTTATAGCGATCTCCATAATTTGTTTCTCGTGTTATATGTATCCGTAATTTTTGATTCTGTTTTAAGTCTAAATCACCTTCTGAAAATTCATCGAGACTGGCCGGTGCAAATTCGGGATATATCCGGTTCATCGCTGAGTTGGGAAGAAAAAGCATCCAAGTAATCAAAATTAAGCCAAGGATTTCATACCAACGCAATCTAACCAACATCCACCCTTGCGTCGCCGAGCTAAAACAAAGTATTGCAACTAGGGCAATAAAAAAAATAGTTATAATATGCCACCAATTATCTACGTTTATTAGAAGAAGTTGAGGGTTAAAAATAAATATGAAAGGTAAAATTGCTGTCCTCATATCATAAGTGAATGCTTGTACGCCCGTTTTCAGCGGATCAGCTCGAGAAATAGCCGAAGCCGCATAAGCGGCAAGACAAACTGGAGGTGTATCATCCGCCATAAGTCCAAAATAAAATACAAATAAATGAACAGCTATTAATGGCAGAACAAGACCAGAAGCACTACCAAGTTCAACTAAAACACCTGCCAACAAAGACGCAACAACTAAATAATTAGCTGTTGTTGGTAATCCTATCCCCAGCACCAAACAAAGTAAGGCAGTTAGGCCAAGTAACAGATATATGTTATTACCGGCAACTGCCTCTACCAAACCTACCATCGCATTATTTAAGCCCGTTGAAGATACTGCTCCAACTATTATGCCAGCTGATGCAACAGCAACGCCTATAGTTACCATATTTCTTGTTCCAGAAATCATTCCTGACAAAATATCAGCAAAACCTCTCTTAACTGCTTCAAAGGTATTTACTTTTTGTCTGAGATTAAAAACAACGCTTTGAACTAAAATCGTAAGCATAAGAAATAAGATCGAGTAAAATACTGCACTACCTGGCGTCCAGCGTTTAAACATTAGAAGATAAATAAGTACGATAATAGGAACAAGAAAATGGATGCCTCCGATAAAGGTTCTCCATAAGTGTGGAATATCTGATCTTGGAAGCCCCTTAAGGCCTAGCTTTAATGACTCCAAATGAGAAATATACAGCAACGCCAGATAGCTTATTAACGCAGGAATGATAGCTGCCTTAACAACGGCAAAATACCCTATCCCTATATACTCAGCCATTATAAAGGCTGCAGCACCCATAATTGGAGGCATTAGCTGACCGTTAGTAGACGCTGCAACTTCTATAGCTCCAGCCTTAACAGCGGGAAGCCCTATTTTACGCATCACCGGAATTGTAAACGTTCCAGTTGTAACAACATTAGCTATCGAAGAACCAGATATGGCTCCAGTCATACCCGAAGCAAGTATTGCAGCTTTTGCCGGCCCTCCTCTATATCGACCAACCATAGCAAATGCGAGGTCTAGGAAGTACTTGCCAGCACCTGCTCGCTCCAGTAGCGCACCAAATAAAACAAATAGGAAGACAAAACTAACGGAAACATCTAGAGGAATTCCAAAAATGGCCTCTCCACCCAACCAGTGATAACCTATCAGTCGCTCTAGAGACATACCTTTGTGTGAAATCAGTTCGGGCATTGATTGACCAAAGACAGAGTAAACCAAAAAAACCGATGCCACGATCACCAATGGCAGGCCTAGTGATCGACGAGTTGCTTCTAACAATAAGAGAATTCCACAGCCACCAATTAGTGCTTCAACTGGAAAAATAAACCCAAACAATGATAAATCTAATAGTATACCTTGTCGCTCAACCAACGCTTTATAAAAAAATGGGATATAAAGAGTACAACCAACTGCTAAAAGACCTAGCAAAAAATCTAATGACGGAACATGATGATTACGAACATTCCTTCGAGCTCCAAAGAGCAAATAGGCCAACAACAGAGCGAAACATAAATGTATCGATCGTTTGGGCACATCAATTAGAATACCCCATCCAAAAATGAATGGCAGCGGTGATGCTATCCACAGCTGAAATAAACACCAAGATAGAGCCACCAACGTAACTAACCAGGCGTAAAATCCTCTTAATTGCCGTTCCGAAACACCCACCTCATCAAATTTCTGTGTCATTGAATAAGTACCCTAAAACAAAAACAGCTGGTGACGCAGTTAGTCACCAGCTGTTATGAAAACTAGATAAATCTTATTCTACTTCCATCCCTTCTCCTTATAGTAACGAAGAGCCCCATCATGAAGAGGAGCGCTAAGACCATCACTTATCATTTGTTTAGGGCTTAAGTGTGCGAAAGCTGGATGCAACTTACGAAAGGAATCAAGGTTTTCAAAAACTGCACGAACCACTTCGTATACGACATCTGCACTAGTGTCAGTACTACTAACAAAAGTGGCCTTTACCCCAAAAGTGGTAACATCCTTGGTGGTAGTCTGGTAGGTGCCTTTTTTGATAGTAGCAAAGGCATAGAATGGGTTTGAGTTAACAAGTCCTGCTTCTACTTTTGAATTAAGATTAATTATTTTAGCTCCACATCCGTCAGTAGCAATTGCTACTCCAGCATTCGGCACACCTACTGTGTACCCATATGCATCAATTTTTCCATCACAAAGTGCCTTGGACTGTTCTGAGGAAGTGAGTTCCGTAGCAATCTTAAAATCCGAGGTTGAAATCCCATGAGCTGCCATCAGCACCTCCATAGTTCCGCGTTGGCCTGACCCAGGATTACCTATATTAACCCTTTTACCCTTTAAATCGCCCCAACTTGTTATACCAGAGTTTTTACCAACGATAATATGGAATGGTTCAGGATGAACAGAAAATACAGCTCTTAGTTTAGTTTGTTTTTTTCCTTTCCATTTACTACTTCCATTTGAAGCATGAAACTGCCAATCAGATTGGGCTACTCCGAAATCAAGTTCCCCTGCTCCAATCTGTCCTATATTATAATTGGACCCACCTGTTGAAGGTGCAGCGCATCTAATTCCATGCTTTCGGCCTGATTTTCGGCCCTCAGCAGCTTCTTTGTGAACCATTCTACAAACAGAATTTCCTACTACAAAATAAACACCGGTTGGTCCTCCAGTGCCAATGGATATAAAGGTTCGTTCTGAAGCCATACTTGGACTGGTGATGCTTGCTAAAGAAATTGCCCCTATAGCAGCCGCTCCCAAGGCTATATATTTCAATGTTTTCATGGGTTAATCCTTTTTAGTTTTCGTTGTTACTCTAGTCATTCAAACAAGCCAGTTAAATTATTAAAAACCTTTTTTCATGCTACTTGGCTCATATTCACTTATAAACTTCGAAAAAAGTAACTGTTGTTCTTTTTAAAATCAAAAGATAACAAATTCAGTTCGTCTTTACTATCACTAGCTTCTTTTTGTTATGAACGCGCCATTTAGATAATCTAAAATTGTATCCGTTGACATAACGATTTAGGAAACAGATAGTTAACTACAAGTCAAGATGATGATCAATGCAGGTCGTAAAACCTGTTAAGTTTTTCGTGAGGGGGATCTGAAGGTTATGCTAGACATCCGACTAAATGAAGAGCAGCGCGCATTCCAAAAACTAGCTCGTGATTTTGCTGAGAACGAAATTAAGCCAATAGCATTAGAACTAGATGCAAAACCCAACTGGGAGGATCGAATTCCATGGGACGTGCTTAAAAAAGGATCACAGCTGGGATTTCGAACATTCGTGTTGCAAGAAGAAAATGGAGGTGCTGGGGCCTCTGATCACTTGACTGCCTGCGTCGTTGCAGAAGAGTTGGCTGCAGGGGACATTGGAACAGCTTATTATTACATGCTTACTGCGAGAAGAGCTCGTGATTGGTTCGAATTAAGGATGACACAAGAACAGAGAGATTATTTTATACCAAAGTTCATTGAAGATGACACATACTTTACAACTGTAGCAATCCACGAGCCAGATACGGACCTTGGTTTTGATTACTTTACCGACACTCCACCTAATGTTCGATTCAAAACAAAAGCGGTAGAACAACCTGATGGATCTTGGCTGATTAATGGGGCAAAGAATTACCAAACTGTAGGATATTTGGCTAAACTTCTAGTTGTGATGGCACAAACCGAACAAGGGCCTAAAGCTTTTCTTGTGGAAGGTGATTCACCTGGCTTAGTGAGGCATCCGATGGAAAAAATTGGCAGACGTATAGGTGATAATGCCGAAATCTTTTTTAGTGATGTAAGGGTACCTCCCGGTCGCATATTAGGCCCCTCTCCTGAAGGACGCACTGACATGGGCACACATGTTACGATAGCAGCTTTAACATTGGGTCTAGGTCGAGCAACACTAGAAGAATCACTCAAGTTCGCACAAGAGAGAATATCTGGTGGAAAACCAATAGTTCAGCACCAAGCAGTAGGTCTGTTCTTAGCTGATATGGCAACAAACTTAGAAGCAGCTAGACGTTTAATATGGACTGCTGCGTGGGCCAAAGACCATCCTGAAGCATTTGAAGACGGAAGCGCAGATTGGCAACCATATGAAATGATGGCAACAGCGTTTACGGGTTCTGCAGTTCAACGCTTAACGGAACAGGGAATGGAAATTTTTGGTGGAATGGGTGTGACCAAGGGAATGCCAATAGAAAAATATGTGCGTGATGCTCATGTCCAAAAACATATCTCTTTTCCTTTTCCAAGTAGATACAGAATTACAGAGGCTCTCTGTGGCTTCAAACGCAAAAGCAAACCTCTTCTGACCGAAAACTATTAGTTAAGGAAATTTCTTTTCAATTAGGGCTGTAAAATAATCTTACCTATTGCTTTACCGCTCTCTAATAATTGATGAGCCTCTGCTGCTTCTGAAAGCGGTAATTTACTATATATTCGTGGACTGATTTTATTTAAAGATAATAAAGCTATAAGAGAGTTCATAGCCTCTATCCGTTTTTCCGGCTGATTGTCAAATGAGTGCATGCTAAAATTCCGAACGGCAGGACTTCTACCCATGGTCCGAACCATCTCTTTAAGAAGATCCCCTTCTGGATATCCTTCCAGTCTTCCATAACACAAGAGAAGCCCCATAGGAGCTAGAAAACTTAACCTTTCAAGGAATTTTACACCACCTATAGGATCGAGTATTAAATCTACTCCATTACCATCTGTAATTTCCATCACAGCCTCACCAATTTCTTGATCTCGTCTATCTATAGTGAAATGTGCTCCAATTTCTTTTATAAAACTTAGTTTTTCATCATCGCTTGCTACTCCAATAACATTTAACCCATTTAATCTAGCCAACTCTACAGAAGCACTCCCAACACCCCCCGCAGCTCCATAAACCAGAATCGTATCACCTTCAGCTATCCGAGCTCCTTTATGCAGCATCTGATAGGCTACTTGATAATTAGCAAGACATGCGGCTGCCTCCATACTTGCACCACTGGGAACAGGGTACACTTCGTTTTCTTTAGCACTGATAAATTCTGCGTAACAACCACATCTTTCTGGCTTCTCTCTAGCCGAAACAATTACTTGATCACCAACAGAAAACTTTCGAATATTTTTACCTACTTTTTCGACTATTCCACTTGCCTCAATGCCAGGAACCGTAGGCAATGGAGGAGCCCATGGATAAATGCCCGACCTTATTAATGTATCTGGAATGCAAACTCCGATATGATGAGATCTCACGAGCATTTCATCTTCTGAAATTAAAGGTAATGGAAGTTCGACATAACAAAGCACCTCTGGAGAACCAGGTTTAGAAAATTGTATGGCCTTCATTTATTTACACTCCGATCAAAATTATCATTCAAAACGTACCGCGAATAAAAGCTTTTGATTCATGTATTAATTACTAATGGCATGAAATCTCAATACCATGATAGGAACAAACATTATAAGATGTTATAAATTGTTTTTTATCTGATGTGTAAGAACAATACCTTGTAATAAGAAAACTTTTTTTAAACAGTGACGATGAAATGAATAACAGATATAGCGACATTAGATCATCAGTTAGATCACTATGTACAGGGTTCTCATCCGAATATTGGCAAGAGCTCGATGAAAAAGCAGCGTACCCAAAAGAATTTGTTTCTGCCATGACAAAATCTGGATTCTTAGGAGCTTTAATTCCTGAGGAATATGGGGGCAGTGGGCTCGGCATAGCCGCTGCGAGTGCAATATTGGAAGAAATACACCTGAGTGGAGGAAACGCTGCTGCATGCCACGCACAAATGTATATTATGGGAACCTTGCTTAGACATGGTAGCCTAACTCAAAAGGATAAATATTTACCAAAAATTGCTACTGGCGAGATAAGGCTGCAAGCATTTGGAGTAACTGAGCCTAGTAGTGGCACTGATACAGCTAGCCTGTCCACCACTGCAAAAAAAAATGGCAACGAATATATAGTAAATGGACAAAAAGTATGGACGTCTAGAGCCGAGCACTCAGATCTAATGTTACTACTAGCAAGGACGACTCCTATCGATCAGGTAGAGCGTCGACATCAGGGATTATCAGTTTTCTTAGTTGATATGAAATCCTCTATGAATGCTGGACTCACAATAAAGCCTATAAAAACAATGATAAATCACGCGACCACAGAAGTTTTTTTTGATGATTTGGTAATACCGGTTGAAAACTTAATCGGGGTAGAGGGAGAGGGGTTTAAATACATATTAGATGGAATGAATGCTGAAAGAATTCTCATATCAGCAGAATGTGTCGGTGATGCTCGCTGGTTCATAGAAAAAGCCACAAACTATGCGAACGAGCGTAATGTCTTTAACAGGCCAATCGGTCAAAACCAAGGTATTCAGTTTCCTATAGCTCGCTCTTACGCGCAAACTGAAGCAGCTTCACTTATGAGCACCCGGGCTGCAAATCTTTTTGATTTGGGAGAACCCTGTGGGGCTGAGGCTAATATAGCAAAACTTCTAGCCTCAGAGGCCTCATGGGATGCAGCAAATATGTGTATACAGACTTTCGGAGGTTACGGGTTTGCAAAAGAATATGACGTAGAAAGAAAATTTAGAGAAACTAGACTTTATCAGATAGCCCCGATTTCAACCAATTTAATTCTCTCCTATATCGCTGAACATGTCCTAGGATTGCCAAGATCCTTCTGATTGAACAATGTAATAAATTAAACAAGCCTTTTTATTCGAATTAATTATTAGGAAAATTATGAACTCTACAAATAAAGATAAAATAATACTAAAAGGCGAATGTATCGAGACATTCGAACCAGTGAAACAAGCCCTAATTGAAAATTTCTCTACGCATGCCGAAATAGGGAGCGCTGTATGCATCTATCACAAAGGTAAAAAAGTGGTGGATTTATGGGGTGGTTTTATGGACGAAGAAAGAACGCGTTTATGGCAAGAAAACACATTGTGTCTTATGTACTCTGTTGCCAAATCAATAAGTTCCCTAGCAGTACACATCCTAGCTGATCAGGGAAAAGTTGACCTAGAATCACCAATAGCCGAATACTGGCCAGATTTTGCTAAAATGGGTAAAGAAAATATTAAAGTTCGACACTTTTTATCTCACTGGTGCGGTGTTTGGTCCAATAAAGGAGCAAAACCGGGGGATATATATAAGCCCGAAGCAATGGCTAGAGCTATAGAAAACCAAGCTCCAGCTTGGGATATCGAAACTAAAGGAGCTTATAACTCTGTAAACATAGGTTTTATAGCCGGAGAGATCGTAAAACGAGTAAGCAACAAAAGCATTCAGGACTTCGTTTCTGAAAATATTACGCAACCTTTAGGTGCCAAGTATTATCTTGGAGTGCCTGATAATTCCCTAAAACTCTGTGCTGATATTATACCAAACCCCGCTGATGCTATTCATGCTGCTGGACAGGACCCAGACTCACCCGCAGCTGCAGCATGGAATGCCTTCCCAACTAATTTTGGCCCTTCCGAGCAAAACACAAAGCGTTTTCGAACTGCTGGTGTTCCATCATTCGGAGGTTTTGGAGAAGCAAGAGGAATGGCAAAAATCTATGCTTGCCTAGTTGAGGGCGGAGAAATTGATGGTGTGCGACTGATTTCTTCTGAGGGGATCGCCCGAGCAGTTGAGACACAATGGTCCGACATGAATGAAGGACTGATCAATAGGCCTATGGCAATGGCAATGGGTTTTATGAAAACCCCACCAGACGGAATGCCACTTTTTACATCATCACCTGATGCATTTGGTCATTTAGGATCTGGAGGTGCGAGGGCTTTTGCATCACCCTCAAAAAGGGTGGCAGGATGTTTTGTGTCTAACTATCAGAGCGAAAAACGCGGAAGAGGCATTCGGACTGAGACAATCGTTAATGCAATCAGTGAATGTGATATATAAGCTTATATTTCAACAAAAAGCTTAATAGACCAAAAAATCAAGGGGACCAGGAGAGGCTCCAAGCGACCAAGATACCGCACCCAGCTAAAACATCAGTACCTTTGCCGGCCATAAAACCTGTCACCGCTATTACAGAAAGCACATCGAGCAATACATTTTACAAGACCCATAAAGGCACTTTAGTTATTATTTAAAATTAATATACTATTTATAGCTGACACAATTAATGGATATCACGTGAAGAAAGCTAGCAGTTACCCCCTAGCCTGTTCTGAATGGCAATGGAATGTTCCCACAAAGTTTAATATGGGTGTCTCAATTTGTGACAGTCAAGACCAAAACTCAACTGCATTGATTGTTCCTCAAGAAAATGGGAGCCGTGTCGAATATACATTTGGCGATCTTAAAAAACAATCTAACCGATTAGCTAACCTACTCTTAGCAGCTGGACTTTCAAAAGGAGACAGAGTAGCCATACTTCTGCCTCAAGCATCCGAGACTTTAATTGCCCACATAGCCTCCTATCGCGCAGGACTTATCGCTATGCCTCTTGCCTTGTTATTTGGACCAGACGCACTTGAACACCGGCTTTCTGACAGTGGAGCGAGTGTTATTATAACAAATCAAACTGGCTGTAATAAACTTTCAGAAATTCAAGATTCTCTGCCTGAAATAAAGTTTATACTTTCTATCGATGGTCAGTCTAAATGCGGAAATCATGATGTCCATGATTTATACACTGAAATGGAGCGCGCAAAAGATAGCTTCACGCCAGTCGTTACAGACAATAGCGATCCAGCACTTCTCATATACACATCCGGAACGACGGGTAATCCAAAGGGCGCTTTGTTACCGCATCGAACCATGATCGGACACATCCCTGGTTTTGATTTTGTATTAGAATTTATGCCCCAACCCGGTGATATTATGTGGACACCAGCAGACTGGGCATGGATAGGAGCCTTAATGGATTCAGCAATGCCAGCTTTATATCACGGCATTCCGCAGGTAGTTAACCCGCCAGGTCGCTTTGATCCCGAAGAGACATATCACTTGATGGATCATTACGGGGTACGCAATGCTTTTATTCCTCCATCTGCACTTAAAGTTATGTGCCAAATTCACGAACCCCGAAAACGTTGGAACTACAATTTACGCTCCATGTTCTCTGGTGGAGAGGCCTTAGGAACATCACTTATCGATTGGGGTCGTGAACAGTTAGGTGTGACAATAAATGAAGGTTATGGACAAACCGAATGTAATATGATCGTGGGATGTTGTGCTCCAATAATGACCCCTCCAAACGGTTCTATGGGGCGCGCAGTTCCTGGGCATACAATTGGTATATTGGACGAAACGGGTAAACTAGTTTCTTCAGGTGAGTTAGGAACTATATGTGTAAAATCTCCTGATCCAGTTATGTTTCTCAAATACTGGAATAACCCCGAATCTACAAAAGAAAAATTCTTATCTGACCATAATGATGATTATTGGCTAGACACAGGAGACAAGGCTACCATGGACGACGAAGGTTGGATATATTTTGTCGGACGCGCAGATGATGTTATAAACTCAGCAGGTTACCGGATAGGACCAGCTGAAGTTGAGAATTCGTTGCTAAGTCATCCAGCAATTGCCATGTCTGCAGTTATAGGCGTACCCGATGAGGCTCGTGGCGAATTAGTCAAAGCGTTTATTATTCTCAAAGAGAACAATGAACCATCTGATGAGCTTGCCCTAGAAATTCAAAATTATGTTAAGAGTCGACTAGCAGCCCACGAATATCCAAGATCGATAGAATTCGTGAACGAGTTACCAATGACAACAACTGGGAAAATTCAACGACGTCTTTTGAGAGAACGCGACATGGTCTCGTAAGTTTCGAAATTGATTTAAATTTACAGCCCGTCAAATAACAAAATGCTGCGTTTGCCAATTATAATCTAAAATCTTCTACTTTTCGATGTCCTTTAGACTAGTTTATTAGTGACCTTAATAGATCAGCATGCGATGGATCGGGATTTAGTTCCCCGCTCTCGATTTGGTGAGCGATTTCAACCAAACGTTTATTTACTGTCGCTTCACCGCCAAGTTTTTCCTGTTCGCTAACAACGAGACCATTTATATCGTCAACCTCTGCCTTCCTACCTTTAGTCCAATCCTGTAAGGTAGTTACTTTAGTATCTGGCAGTGTCCATTTACTCAAAACAGCGTCAAGAAGAGCCGATGCATAATGATCGGGATCATTTTCTTCAACTTGTTTATCACCAAAAATAGGAACAAGATTATAACCTAGATCCAATCCCGTTCGTACTGCCTCTCGTCCTGCTGCCTTCATAACATCATGGATGCCAGGTAATTTAACTGCATCGGCTAGCGGTAAATTGAGAATAGAAGAAGGCAGAAACTCTGAAGCATTAACAATTAACTTCATCCATTTTGCTGATCTAATATCGTCTCTAATCTCTACTGCTCCTGCATGAGCAAGAATATCAGCTATTTCTTTCTCACGACCCAGTGTTGTTTCATCGTATGCCCCAACACCAAACCAAGTCCCAGCGGGACCAGTTTGCCTTCCTATTATCCCAGGTTCTGACATGTAGGCTGCCACCTCTATCACAGCACCAATAGTACGCTCTGCTCCCATTATTGAAGCGATATCATCCATGGTCATTCCATTTTGAAGACCGACAACTAATCCATTATTAGATACTAAAGGTTTAATTAATTCACATGCCCAACGCGTATCATAAGCCTTAACGCAGATCACTATGATGTCAAAATATTCATTAAGAGTCGCCACCTCACACATATGCAGGGCGCGTACTGGTGTTATTTCAGTACCTGCTGGCATATTAACTTGTATGCCGTTTGATTTCATTGCTTTAACATGATCAGGCCACTGGTCAATAAACGTGACATCCAAACCAGCGCGCACCATGTCTGCCCCAAAGGCTGCGCCATTAGCTCCGGCACCCACAATAGCTATTCTCTGATTAACCATAGAGCTTTATTTATATTATCTCTCAGCAGTCTTCCACGGGCCAAAATCTTTACTGTCTTGTGAAAACTCATAGCCAATAAATGTCTCTTCACCCACTATCCAGCCATCATGGCCAGGACCAAAATAGTAAGCATCACCTACGTTAGCTCTTACTTCCGTGCCGTCGTCTTGAACAACGTGAATGCTTCCCTGCACCACTACACCTACGTGTCCTGCCTGGCAACTATTTCCACCAACCAATGGTTTAACGCATTCGGACCACTTCCATCCTGGTTCTAGCTCTACTTTTGTAATAGCTATGTCGCCAAGTTTTACAGTCGCTGCATTGGTTTTGGGTGGTGTTTTAGATTCGTCGGGATCAGAGAATGACTTAATTGCGGCGCTTTCCATATATAAACCCTCCAATTACAAACATAGAAGTTAGAATTGTTACGATATTTTCTGTAATAAATGAATAAAGTTCATGTATTTCTGATAAAAAGTCAAACCTGGCTAGTATGATTGGTTGCGGGGGCAGGATTTGAACCTGCGACCTTCAGGTTATGAGCCTGACGAGCTACCAGACTGCTCCACCCCGCGTCAATCAGACAATAAACGAATTCAAGTAAGAGTTTTCATCATAATAGGTTACAAATGTAGCAAACACAAAGTGAACTGATTTATCTTGTATAACCAGTCGTGGGCTTAGAAGACCTGGCAACGACCTACTCTCCCGCGCCTTAAGACGAAGTACCATCGGCGCATAGGGCCTTCACGACCGAGTTCGGAATGGGATCGGGTGTTACTCCCTAGCTATAGCCACCAGGTCATCAAAACCCACGAAAAGATTTCATATTCACTTAACGCTGCATAACTAACTGCTGACCTCCATAGGAGATCAATAACCAAATATTAACTTTTAAATCAAGAAATGTGCTGTCGATACTTGCCGCTGTACGCGCGACCCATAGATTGCCTAGGAATTCTGCATCCCGACGGACAACCTACAATCAAGCCGATTGAGCAATTAGTACTGGTTAGCTCCATACGTTACCGTACTTCCACACCCAGCCTATCAACGTGGTGGTCTTCCACGGCTCTCAAGCGAAACCTAGTATTGAGGTGGGCTTCCCGCTTAGATGCTTTCAGCGGTTATCCCTTCCGTACTTAGCTACCCGGCGGTGCCGCTGGCGCGACAACC
>PTJY01000007.1 GCA_002937505.1 Alphaproteobacteria bacterium MarineAlpha12_Bin1 | reverse complement strand
GACTTAGGTTTGCAATCCGGGAAGGTGGTCGCACAGTGGGTGCGGGCGTTGTTACCTCGATTGTTGAATAGTTTATATATCAGCGGCTTTTTTGTCGCTGATTTTTTTATAGGAAAGAATAATGGATAGCCAACATATTCGTATACGTTTAAAGGCATTTGATCACAGAATTCTTGATCAATCGGCAACCGATATAGTTGGCACTGCTAAACGAACAGGAGCAGATGTTCGAGGCCCGATACCTCTTCCTACCCGTATTGAGAAATTTACAGTGTTGCGTTCTCCACACGTCAATAAAAAATCTCGAGAACAATTTGAAATACGCACTCATAAACGGTTGCTTGATATAATTGATCCAACGCCGCAGACAGTGGATGCACTGATGAAACTAGATCTAGCTGCTGGCGTTGATGTTGAAATTAAACTTTAAAGTTAAGGTGTGTTGATGAGAACAGGATTAATAGCACAGAAACTTGGAATGACTCGCGTTTTTGATGAAACGGGAAATCATTTGCCTGTTACCCTTCTTAAAGTAGATGAATGCCAGGTGGTTTCGCAAAAAACAGAAGAACGTGATGGTTATAATGCTGTTCAAATTGGAATTGGAAACGCCAAGACCAAAAGAGTCAGCAAAGCAATGAGAGGACATTTTGCAAAAGCAAAGGTTGAGCCAAAGTTAAAGTTAGCTGAATTCAGAGTTAGCGAAGATGGTTTATTGGAACCTGGTGCGAAAATTTTAGCGACACACTTTGTGACAGGACAGTTTGTTGATGTGTCCGGGACTTCAATTGGCAAGGGGTTTGCGGGAGCCATGAAAAGGCACAACTTTGCTGGTTTAAGAGCCTCCCATGGTGTTTCGATATCTCATAGAAGTCATGGCTCAACAGGTCAATGCCAATATCCTGGAAAAGTATTCAAAGGAAAGAAAATGGCAGGACACATGGGTGATGAAAAGGTAACTGTTCAGAATATCCGTGTTGTTTTAACCGACTCAGATGACGGTTTAATAGCAGTTGAAGGCTCAGTTCCCGGCTCTAAAGGGGGCTATGTTTTGTTGAGTGATTCGATCAAAAAGAAGGCTCCAGAAGATCTCCCATTCCCGGCGGCAATATTAAATGAAGACCTCAAAAATGAGTCAAACGATCAGGTTAATCTTAAAGAGCCCGCTGAAGAAGAGGATAAATCAAATGAAGATGAGGGTTCTCATGCTGGTGACGAGAATATAGAGGTTTCCGATTCTGAAGAGCAGAGCGAATAGGTCGGGGAAGGTGTTGTTATGAAATGTAAAGTTGTCAGTTTGGAGAATAAAGCAGCCGGAGAGATTGAACTCGATGAAGGTGTTTTTGGTGTGCCTGTTCGTAAGGATTTGTTGAGCCGTATGGTAAACTATCAGCTTGCCAAGAAAAGACAAGGAACCCATAAAACTAAGACGGTAGGCGAAATTTCTGGCACTGGCGCAAAACCTTTCAGACAAAAAGGGACAGGTAGAGCTCGTCGTGGTAGCAATAGATCGGCGCAGATGCGGGGAGGACAAACAACATTTGGTCCAACACCTCGCAGTCATGAGATTTCCATGCCTAAAAAGGTTCGTCGTCTGGCTCTAAAGACTGCTCTTTCTGCAAAACAAGCAGATGGCAAGTTAATAATTTTAGACGAGGCGAAAACAAGTGAGCCAAAAACAAAACCAATAGCTACTGCTCTTGAAAAACTTGGTTTAACATCAGCGTTAATTGTTGATAGTGAAGAGTTAGATGGCAACCTGATGCTTGCAACAAGAAATATACCAGGAATTGATCTTTTACCCCAGATGGGAGCTAACGTATTTGATATTTTACGTCGTGATAAATTAGTTCTAACCCGAACGGCGGTTGAGCAATTACAGGAGCGGCTCAAATGAGTGTTAAAAGAAAGCCACGCGGTCGCATAAAAATCTCACAAGAGAGAATGTATGATATCGTGCGTTATCCAGTGATAACAGAGAAATCAACTCTTGTTTCTGAGCATAACCAGGTTGTCTTCCGGGTGCCTCTAAATGCAACTAAACCAGAAATTAGGGCCGCTGTAGAAGGTCTGTTTGGTGTTAAAGTTGAAGGGGTGAACACATTAAGACAGGTCGGAAAAACTAAAAGGTTCAGAGGTCGCTTAGGTAGAACATCTGATTATAAAAAAGCGTTAGTGCGATTGGCTAGTGGCGATTCAATAGATATTTCATCTGGTCTATAGGGGGGGAATTTATGGCACTAAAACAATATAAACCGAATACTCCTGGACAACGTGGGCTAGTGCTTGTTGATAGATCTGCCCTTTGGAAGGGAGACCCATATAAGCCTTTAACTGAAGGTCTGTCCAAAAAAGGTGGACGAAATAACACTGGTAGAATCACTGCTCGAAGAAGGGGTGGAGGTCACAAACGATTATATAGAAAAATAGATTTTAGACGAAATAAGTTCGATGTTCCTGCAACCGTAGAGAGGTTGGAATACGATCCAAATCGAAGTGCGTTTATAGCGTTGATCAAATACCAAGATGAAGAAATGAGCTATATTCTTGCACCTCAAAGATTAAGAGTTGGTGATACTGTTATTTCCAGTGATAGGGCAGACATTAAACCTGGCAATGCCATGCCATTAAGGTCCATTCCTATCGGTACAATAATTCATAATGTAGAGTTGAAATCATCTGGTGGAGGCAAATTGGCCCGTGCAGGTGGCACCTACGTACAATTGGTTGGACGAGACCAAGGTTATGCCTTGCTAAAACTTACTTCTGGTGAAGTCAGAATGGTGCGAGCAGAATGTATTGCTACTATTGGTGCAGTTTCAAACGCTGATAAATCAAATATAAAATTGGGTAAGGCCGGAAGAAACCGTTGGATAGGTAAACGACCTTCGGTGCGCGGTGTAGCTATGAATCCGATTGATCATCCTCATGGTGGCGGAGAAGGGCGGACCTCTGGAGGCCGTCATCCAGTAACGCCTTGGGGTAAGCCTACGAAGGGCAAAAGAACGCGGTCAAATAAACGAACGCAATCTTTGATTCTTCGCCGGCGTACTAAATAGAGGAGGTTTGGAGTGGCTCGATCTATATGGAAAGGTCCATTTATTGATAGTTATTTGCTTAAAAAAGCGGAAACTGTTCGTGGCTCTGGTCGAAATGACGTAATAAAAACATGGTCGCGCAGATCAACAATATTACCTCAATTTGTTGGGCTAACTTTTGGTGTTCATAATGGCCAAAAGTTTATACCGGTTCTTGTAACTGAAAATATGGTTGGACATAAGTTTGGTGAGTTTTCACCTACTAGAACTTACTATGGACATACTGCTGATCGGAAAGTTAGACGGAGTTGACCATGGGAAAAAAATCATTTCCAAGATCGGAAAAAGATAATGAGGCTAAGGCTGTAGTAAGATCACTTAGAATTAGCCCTCAAAAGTTAAATTTAGTTGCTCAATCAATACGTGGAAAAAACGTGCAAGTTGCTCTTAGAGAACTTGAGTTTTCGAGGAAAAGAGTATCAAACGATGTTAAAGCAGGTCTAGAAAGTGCAATAGCTAATGCTGAAAATAACCATCAGTTAGATGTTGATCGGCTGATTGTTTCTGAAGCAACAGTAGGTAAAGGAATGGTAATGAAACGTTGGCGTCCTAGAGCACGTGGTCGAATGGCACGAATATTAAAACCTTTTAGTAGCATTACGCTTGTAGTGCGTGAACAAGAGGAGGCTTTGTAATGGGACAAAAGGTTAACCCTATTGGGCTTCGGATAGGGATAAATCGCACTTGGGATTCTCGTTGGTACGCTGAGGGAAATGGTTATGGAAACTTACTTCTCGAAGACTTAGAGCTTCGTAAATTTTTAGACAAGCGCTTATCTGCAGCGGGCATAAGTAAAATTATTATTGAACGCCCTGCGAAGAAGGCTCGAATAACTATTCATACGGCTCGTCCAGGAGTAGTAATTGGAAAAAAAGGTGCTGATATCGAGAAATTGCGTTCTGACGTGGCTGAGCGAACTGGAGCTGAAGTAAGTCTTAATATAGTGGAGGTTCGCAAGCCTGAAATTGATGCAGTTTTAGTTGCTGAAAATATAGCACAGCAACTTGAACGTAGAGTGGGCTTTCGCCGTGCTATGAAAAGGTCTGTACAAAACGCTATGAGATTAGGTGCAGGAGGTGTTCGAGTTATGTGTGGGGGTCGTTTAGGGGGAGCAGAAATTGCTCGTACTGAACAATATCTTGAAGGTAGTGTGCCTTTGCATACTTTGAGGGCTGACGTTCAGTATGGAACAGCCACTGCTCAGACAACATACGGAGCTTGTGGAGTAAAAGTATGGGTTTATCGCGGTGAGATAATGGAACACAACCCAATGGCTCAGGATATTCGTTCTGAGCAGCAACAGTCAGGTGGAACTACTCAACGCTAAAGAAATAGTAGGTAGATATTAAATGCTTAGTCCAAAAAGAACAAAATTTCGTAAACAACATAAAGGTCGCATGCATGGATTTGCAACTTCTGGAACGACTTTAAATTTTGGATCTTATGGTCTGAAAGCACTTACGCCTGGCCGTGTTACTGCACGTCAGATTGAAGCAGCTAGAAGAGCTATGACAAGGCATATGAAAAGATCCGGTAGAGTGTGGATACGAATTTTCCCTGATGTACCTGTCAGCACCAAACCAGCTGAAGTAAGGATGGGTAAAGGCAAAGGAACACCAGAATATTGGATGGTTAGAGTCAAACCTGGACGAGTAATGTTTGAGCTTGATGGAGTTTCGCAAGACGTAGCAGAAGAGGCTTTCCGTCTTGCAGCCGCTAAACTTCCTCTTCAAACAAAAGTTGTAAGCAGGATAGGAGGATAGTTGAAATATGAAAGTTGTTGAATATCGTTCAAAAAGTGATGATGAATTACAAGAAGAGGTCCGCGATTTAAAGAAGGAAGCATTTAACTTGCGCTTCCAAAAAGCTAGTGGGCAACTCGAAAATACTGCCAGACAACGCCAGGTAAGAAGAGACGTTGCTCGGGTCAAGACCGTCATAAATGAACGTCTTAATTCAAAATAATTATTGGGAGTTGGATAGATATGCCGCGACGTGTTCTTACTGGTGAGGTTGTGAGTGATAAGATGGACAAGACTGTGCTCGTTCGTATCGATAGAAGAGTTATGCATCCTCTTTATAAGAAGATCATTACCCGGTCTAAAAAATATGCTGCGCATGATGAATCAGACAGCTTGGCAGTGGGTGATAAGGTTAGAATTCGTGAATGTCGCCCTGTTTCACGAAACAAGCGTTTTGAAGTAATTGAAAAAGTTAGTGCATAACTAATGAATGGAAGAGGATTACGACTATGATACAGATGCAAACCAACCTTTCGGTCGCCGACAATAGTGGCGCAAGAAGGGTCCAGTGCATCAAAGTGCTGGGGGGCTCGAAGCATATGACCGCTGCAGTTGGTGATGTGATAGTCGTTTCAGTCAAAGAAGCTATACCGCGTGGTCGGGTCAAAAAGGGAGAAATTCATCGCGCGTTAATAGTTAGAACAAAAAGTGACATTCAGCGTGAAGATGGAAGCGTAATTCGATTTGATCGAAATGCAGCTGTTTTACTTGACCAGCAAGGAGAACCTATTGGAACGAGAATTTTTGGTCCGGTGACACGAGAACTTCGAGCTAAACGTTACATGAAAATAGTTTCATTGGCTCCGGAGGTACTGTGAATGAAGCATAAGATAGGTCAAAAGACAAAAATGAAAATACGTAGAGGCGATAACGTTGTGGTCCTTACAGGTCGTGAAAAGGGAAAAAGCGGGGAAGTTCTGCGCGTTGATCGAGAGAAAAATCGTGTTTTGGTTCAAGGGGTGAATATGATTAAACGACACCAAAAACCAACTCAAACATCACCGGGCGGAATTAATGAATTTGAGGCACTTGTGCACGCCTCTAATGTTGCTTTGATTGACCCTAAAACAGGCCAGCCCACCCGCGTTGGTTATAAATCTCTCGAAGATGGCAGTAAGGTTCGTTATGCCATTAGGTCGGGAGAGGTTATCGATAGTTAGGTGCATAATGACAACTCGTTTAAATGAACAATATAACTCAGTAATCAAACCAAGCCTTAAAGAAGAGTTTGGTTATGGTAATGATCATCAGGTGCCACGCCTTGAAAAGATAGTATTGAATATGGGTATTGGAGAGGCATCTCAAGATGCAAAAAAAATTGACTCGGCTGTTAATGAAATGACTTTGATATCTGGTCAAAAGCCTGTCTTATGTCGTTCTAGGAAGTCGGTCGCGAACTTTAAACTGCGTGAAGGAATGGCCGTAGGCTGTAAGGTAACACTTAGAGGAGATCGAATGTATGAGTTCCTGGACCGATTGGTGACCATAGCTTTACCTCGGGTTCGTGACTTTCGAGGCTTAAGTCCTAATAGCTTTGATGGAAGAGGTAACTTCGCATTAGGTCTTAAAGAGCAGATTGTGTTTCCGGAAATAAACTATGACGAGATAGATGAAATACGAGGCATGGATGTTGTTATTTGTACCACAGCCAATAGTGATGACGAAGCGCGTCAGTTACTAAGAGGCTTTGAAATGCCAATAAATAATTAAGCCTGAGAGAGATAGAGAATGGCAAAGAAAAGTTCGATTGAGAGAAATAAGAAGAGACGAGCAATGGCTGAGAAATTTGCTTTAAAACGGGAGCAATTAAAGTCGGTTGCAAAGGATCCGTCTTGTGGTCCAGAGGATCGCTTTGCTGCTCGAATGAAGTTAGCCAAGTTACCTCGAAACTCATCCAGAGTTCGCATCCGTAATAGATGTGAGTTAACCGGTAGGCCGAGAGGGGTTTACAGAAAATTTCGAATGTCGCGCATAGCTGTTCGCGGCTTGGCTTCTACTGGATACATTCCAGGCATGGTCAAATCAAGTTGGTAAAGGAGAACTAATATGTCAATGAGTGATCCTCTTGGTGATATGCTAACTCGAATACGAAATGGTCAAAGGGCTGGTATGTCCTCTATTATTTCGCCTGCTTCTAAGCTTAGAGCCAATGTGCTAGATGTTCTACAGAGTGAAGGTTATATAAGAGGATATAGTCAGGCTGAGATCAGAAATGGAATTTCAGAGCTCACTATTGAACTGAAGTATTACGAAGGCGAACCAGTTATTCATGAAATTCAAAGAGTTTCGCGACCTGGACAAAGAGTTTATTCCAAGATTAGTGATTTGGCGAAAGTTTATGATGGTCTCGGGGTTGCAATTTTGTCAACTCCGAAGGGTGTACTTGCTGATCATGATGCTCGATCTCAGAATGTTGGTGGGGAGGTGTTGTGCCATGTTTTTTAGTCCTCTATGTATATGGAGCTGCTAGTTATGTCTCGTGTAGGAAAAAATCCTGTGGTTATTCCTGATGGAATAGATCTTAATATAGTGGATCAGATTGTCTCTGCTAAAGGCAAAGTAGGAGAGCTTTCAGTTTCTTTGCCTCGTGAGGTTGAGGTGACACGGGAAGAAAACATGATTTGGATTAAACCTAAGTCTGATTCAAAACGTTCGCGCGCGATGTGGGGAACTTCTAGAGCTGTTTTGTCAAATTTACTGACTGGAGTAGCCGAAGGTTACTCAAAATCTCTTGATATTACAGGGGTAGGTTACAGGGCCTCTGTTCAAGGCAAAACACTGAATTTGCAGCTTGGATATAGCCATGACATTACTTACCCAATTCCCGACGGTATTGATATCAAATGTGAATCTCAGACCTCAATTGAGGTAACTGGGGCTGATAAACAAGTTGTTGGACAAGTGGCTGCGGAAATTAGAGGTTTTCGAAAACCTGAACCTTATAAAGGAAAAGGCATAAGATATCGTGGCGAACAGATACTGCGCAAAGAAGGGAAGAAAAAATGACCATCAGTTCTTCCGATTTAGCTAAACGCAGACGAACACGTACTCGCGCCAAATTAAGAAAAGTTTCTAATATGCGGCCAAGACTTTCTGTTTTTAGATCTAGCAAGCATATCTATGCTCAACTAATCGATGATATTGAGGGACGCACTATCACTCAGGCATCGACAAAGGATAAAGAGTTTAAAGGCGAAAAGGGATCGAATGTTGAGGCGGCTTCAGAGATAGGCAAACTGGTTGCCGAACGTGCGAAGAAGGCTGGAGTAAGTAAGGTGATATTTGATCGCGGTAGTTATATGTATCACGGACGTATTAAAGCACTGGCTGAAGCAGCTCGTGAAGCTGGACTGAATTTTTAAAGGATTTTTGATATGGCACAGGCACCGACAAAACGGCGACGAGAATCAAGGGAAGAGAGTGATTTAATAGAGAGGTTAGTGAGTATTAACCGAGTGGCCAAAGTAGTAAAGGGAGGCCGTAGGTTTGGCTTTGCCGCTATTGTTGTAGTTGGTGACGGCAATGGTCGTGTTGGTCATGGCTCAGGCAAAGCACGCGAAGTTCCTGAGGCAATAAGAAAAGCAACTGATCAGGCTAAAACAACTATGGTACGTGTTCCTTTGCGTGAAGGTCGTACTCTTCATCATGACATGCGCGGTCGATATGGGGCTGGTCGTGTAATACTTAGGGCTGCACCTGCAGGTACTGGTGTTATAGCGGGAGGGCCGCTACGTGCTATTTTTGAGTGCCTCGGTGTTCAGGATGTTGTTTCCAAATCGGTTGGGAGCTCCAACCCTCATAATATGATTAAAGCTGCGTTCGACGCCCTCGCCAAGACGGCATCTCCACGATTGGTTGCTTCACGTAGGGGGATAAAGGTGTCACAAATTACTGGACAGAGGGGCAGTACTGAGGATTCAACAAGTCAGGAGAGTGCCCGTGGCTAGTAATTTAAAAAAGTCCATTAGGGTTATTCAAATAGGCAGTCCCATCGGGAGGCAAAAAGATCAGAGAAAAACTCTAATCGGTTTGGGATTAAACAAACTGAATCGTGTTAGCGATTTAGAGGACACTCCTGCGGTACGTGGTATGATTGATAAAGTAAGTCACCTTGTTCGGGTTGAGGAGTCTGTTTAATTGACTTTTTTGGAAAAGATTTTAGAAAGAGACTATCATGAACTTAAATCAGATATCCGATAATCCTGGGGCACGTAAACCAAAAAAACGAGCCGGTAGAGGGGTTGGTTCTGGTCTTGGGAAGACTGCTGGTAGGGGAATGAAAGGCCAGAAATCTCGTAGTGGTGTTTCTTTGGCAGGGTTTGAAGGTGGACAGATGCCACTTTATAGGCGCTTGCCAAAAAGAGGATTCAATAAACCCAATCGACGCCGTTATCAGGAGCTGACTCTAGCAAAGCTTCAAAAGGCTATAGATTCGGGTAAACTTGATACGGTTAAAGAAATAAATGAAACTACTTTAATTGATTCAGGAGTTATTAGAAGACGACTGGATGGAGTTCGTTTAATTGGAGGTGGTGAATTTAAGTCAAAAGTAAATCTTAAAATCACCAGTGCGAGCAATCCGGCTGTTGTTGTAGTAGAAAAGCTAGGTGGCGCAATAGTTATTGAAGAAACAACTAAGAGTTCTGAGGCTCTTGATTCTAATCCGCCTGATAAGTCAAAAAATAATTAGTTTACCTAGAAAGATTCCTATCAATTATGAATATAATATTATTTTGAATATCGCATGGCAATAAAGGAACTGCTTTACATATAATGACTGGCGAGATTAAGAAAAACAATGGCTTATTAGGACTAAGTAGTTGATGGCAAACTCAACTGATCAGCTTGCCTCTAGTTTTAATTTTGGGGCATTTGGAAAGGCAAAAGAACTTAAACAGAGACTTCTGTTTACCTTAGGTGCGCTTATTGTCTATCGCTTGGGAACCTTTGTTCCAATCCCAGGAATAGATCCAGTGGTTATTGGAGATATCTTTGCTCAGCAATCAGGTGGTATTTTAGGAGTTTTCGATGCGTTTGCGGGTGGCGCTCTTTCTCGCATGAGTATTTTTGCACTAAACGTTATTCCCTATATTTCTGCAGCTATAATAATGCAGCTTATGACTGCTATTTCTCCTCGATATGAGGCTATGAAAAAAGAGGGAGAAAGTGGTCGCAAAAAAATTAATCAACATACTCGTTATCTGACAGTGCTTCTAGCTGTTATTCAAGCATATGGGCTATCAGTAGGGCTTGAGGGGCTTAACTCATCTCAGGGTCCCGCTGTTGGAGATCCGGGGATGTTTTTCCGTGCCAGTACAGTTATCACTATTGTGGGGGGCACGATGTTTCTTATGTGGTTAGGAGAGCAAATAACGGCAAGAGGTGTTGGCAACGGAATTTCATTGATTATATTTGCCGGTATTGTTGCAAATTTACCCACGGCATTAGCGTCTACACTAGAACTAGGACGTACGGGAGCTCTTCCAGTTCTGGCAATTATTGCTTTCTTAATAATGGCTGTTGCAGTTATTGCAATTATTGTGTTTTTTGAACGAGCACAAAGACGAATAATAGTACAGTATCCTAAACGTCAAATGGGAAATCGAATGTTTGGTGGAGAAGCCTCGCATATCCCTCTAAAACTTAATACGTCTGGTGTAATTCCAATTATTTTTGCTACATCTATTTTGTTAACTCCGGTGTCCATAGCTGGCTTTTCCGGAGGAGGGGGTAATGACTTTCTTGGTGTGGTTTCAGCTTATCTTGGAAGAGGACAGCCACTCTTTCTAATCGTTTTCGCATTTTTGATAGCATTCTTTGCCTTTTTTTATACAGCTATTGTATTTAACCCAACTGAGACTGCTGAAAACCTAAAGGGTAATGGCGGCTTTGTTCCAGGCATTAGACCGGGTAAAAACACTGCAGATTACTTTGATTACGTTCTTTCTCGATTGACGGTTGTAGGTGCGGTTTATTTGGTGGCTGTAGCTTTACTGCCAGAAATATTAATCTCTAAATTCTCTTTGCCCTTCTTTTTTGGTGGAACAAGTCTACTAATAGTTGTAGTAGTGGCAATGGACACAGTTGCACAAATTCAAAGTTACTTATTAGCCCACCAGTACGAGGGATTGATAAGAAAATCTAGGCTCAAAGGTCGTCGAGGATGACGGTAAATATTAAAAATTCATGAATATCATATTACTTGGACCGCCTGGAGCAGGTAAAGGAACTCAGGCAAAATTTCTGGAAGAAGAACATCAAATAGTTCAGCTCTCAACTGGAGACATGCTTAGAAATGCTGTGAATTTAGGTGATGAAATCGGAAAGCAAGCAAAAGAAGTCATGGATTCAGGGAATTTAATGCCTGATGGAATTATGATTAATATAATTTCTCAAAGAATAAACAAATCCGACTGTTTGAATGGGTTTATTCTTGATGGTTTTCCTCGAACCACTGCACAGGCTGAAGCCTTAGACATTATGTTGAATGAAAAGGATTTGAGCATAGATTACGTGATTGAGATTTCAGTTGATGATAAGATTCTAATAGATAGGATTAACTCACGAGTGTTGGAAGTGAATGAGTCTGAGAGGCGAAGTGATGACAATGCTGAAACCTTAATAAAGCGTTTAGGGGTTTATCATCAGGCTACTGCTCCTATTCTGCCTTATTATAAAGATAAAGGTATACTGCGGCAGGTTGATGGTATGAAATCAATTGAAGAAGTGAAACAACTAATAAATGAAGTGATCTCTGGCACCTAAGCAGTTGACCGGACGGGAGAAAACCATATAATCCGCCGGCTTCGGTGTTCAGTTTTTTAAAAGTTAGTGTTTGTGGACTAATAGAAGGAGTTTATGATTTGGCACGAATAGCTGGAGTTAATATTCCTACGCAGAAGAGATTACCTATTGCTCTTACTTATATACATGGAATTGGTCGCAAGAAGGCTGAGGAAATATGTGAGAAATGCGGTGTTCCTTTTGAGAGACGAGTACATGAATTGACTGATGATGAGGTAATACGTGTTCGGGAGTCTATTGATCATGATTACCAAGTTGAAGGTGATTTGCGTCGTGAAGTAGCGATGAATATAAAACGATATATGGACCTGGGCTGTTATAAAGGGGTGCGTCATCGAAAAGGCTTGCCTGTTCATGGTCAAAGGACGCACACAAATGCCAGAACCCGAAAGGGGAAGGCTAGACCGATTACAGGTAAGAAAAAAGTTTAATTTTAAAATTTTGGATAAGTGGTAATGGCAAAAGCGGCAACAGCAACTCGAGTAAGAAGACGGGAACGTAAGAATATTACCTCCGGTATGGCGCATGTTAATGCGACGTTTAATAATACTCACATAACTATTACTGATGCTCAGGGTAATACTATAGCTTGGTCCTCTGCGGGAAATCAGGGCTTTAAAGGATCTCGTAAATCGACACCATATGCTGCCCAAATAGCTGCAGAAGATGCAGGTCAAAAGGCGAAGGAGCATGGAATGAAGTCCTTGGCGGTTCAGGTTAAAGGCCCAGGCTCTGGTAGGGAGTCGGCTCTTCGTGCTTTACAAGCTGTAGGTTTCGAAATTACAGCTATCCGTGATGTAACCCCAGTACCACATAATGGATGTCGTCCTCGAAAACGACGTCGCGTTTAACCAGGAAACGTTTATATGACAGTTATTCATGTGTGCTCCCTTAGTTGGGCAGAGGCTTTTTTTAGTTAGTACCCAAGTCAGTTAGAGCCAAGTGGATGTCTGTGAAACTGCTATATTTAATATTCAAGGTAGGCAATAAATGCTGCAGAAGAATTGGACTGAATTGATCAAGCCAGAGAAATTAAAAGTTGAACCCGGAATAAACCCTGCTCGACAAGCTACTATAGTTGCTGAGCCTCTTGAGCGTGGTTTTGGTTTGACTCTGGGAAATGCTATGCGAAGAGTTCTGTTGTCCTCATTGCAAGGTGCGGCGGTAACTTCTATTCAAATTGAAGGGGTTCTGCACGAGTTTTCATCTATTCCAGGTGTTCGAGAAGATATAACAGATATAGTACTTAATGTTAAAGACATGGCTCTGCGTATGCATAGTGAGGGCCCTAAGAGAATTCATCTTACAGCGCTTGGTCCTGGAATAGTTACAGCAAGTCAGATAGAAACCGGTCCAGATATCGAAATTTTAGATCCTGATCACGTTTTACTTGAGCTAGATCAAGGAGCACGTGTGGTCATGGAAATGATAGTTGAAACTGGGTCAGGTTACGTTCCCGCTGCCCAAAATCGTGCAGCTGATGCTCCAATAGGCCTTATACCTGTAGATGCTCTTTTTTCTCCAGTGAAAAAAGTTTCCTACCAGGTGGGCCATGCCAGAATAGGAGAGCGAACTGACCTTGATAGTTTGACATTGGATGTAGAAACCAATGGCGCTGTTAACGCTGAGGATACGATAGCGTTAGCTGCCAGAATTTTACAAGATCAATTACAGCTATTTGTTAACTTTGAAGAACCCCAACCAGCGCAGCAGATAGAAGTTGTACAAGAAGAATTAGAGTTTAACCGTAACCTTCTACGTAAAGTTGATGAGCTAGAGCTATCTGTACGTTCAGCGAATTGTCTAAAAAATGACAATATTATTTATATTGGCGATCTAGTGCAAAAAACAGAGGCAGAAATGCTGAGAACTCCTAATTTTGGAAGAAAATCACTTAATGAAATAAAGGAAGTTTTATCGCAGATGACTCTGCATTTGGGTATGGAAATAACAAGCTGGCCACCAGAAAACATAGAAGATATGGCCAAACGCCTAGAAGAGCCATTCTAGGAAACATTAATTGGGAGTATAATCTATGCGTCACCGAATGAGCGGGCGCAAGCTCAATAGAACATCTAGTCATCGCAAAGCGATGTTCTCAAATATGGCGGCAGCCATAATAAAACATGAACAAATCACGACGACACTGCCTAAAGCCAAAGAGTTACGTCGGGTTGTGGATAAGCTTATTACGCTTGGTAAGAAAGGTGATCTGCATTCGCGTCGGCGGGCTATGTCCATAATTAAAGACAAAGGGTTAACAGACAAACTTTTTACAAGCCTTGCGGAAAGGTATAGCGATCGTCAAGGAGGTTATACTAGAGTGTTTAAGGCAGGCTTTAGATATGGGGACTCAGCGCCGAGAGGAATACTTGAGCTTGTTGATAGAGACGAAGATGCTAAAGGGCAGGATTCTGGGCCTGTTAATATCGATGAACAGGCTGATGAAGAAGCAGCTTAGGCGTTGATTTTATTTTCAACAAGAAAGGCCGCTTTATAGCGGCCTTATTTATTTAAAAAGCGTTATCAATGATGATATTAATATAGGGTATAAATTTAATATTAGATAAGCTACTAGGATATGTTCAATATACAAAATTTTCGAATTTTATCATCAATATTTATATTGATCTTTTTTGTGTTTGGTTTGCCTTTTATATCATCAATAGCTCTCTCGCATGAGAATAATCATTTAGGTTCCACCTCAGAATTCCCATCATATTCTAAACTTGTGAAAAAAGCTTCCCCAGCTGTAGTTAATATCTTTACAAGAAAGGCCGTTAACAAACAAATTCCCCCTCTATTTAACGATCCTTTTTTCCAGCGTTTTTTTGGCGATAGATTTCCTAGGTTAGAGAGAGAGAGGATTGAAAGATCTCTAGGCTCTGGTGTGATTGTTCGTCCAGACGGTTTAATTGTGACTAATTATCATGTTATTTCGGGCGCTGATGAAATAAAAGTTGTTTTATCGGATAGAAGAGAATTTCAGGCCAGAGTTATTAGAGAGGATCAACGTTCTGATTTAGCTATACTAAGAATTGAAACAAACGATCAATTATTTCCTTTTATTGAGTTAGGAGATAGTGATGAGTTGGAAGTTGGAGATTTTGTAATAGCGATCGGAAATCCTTTTGGTGTAGGTCAAACAGTAACAAGTGGCATAATTTCAGGTCTTGCTAGAACTAATGTTGGGATCTCTGACTTCAATTTTTTTATTCAAACTGACGCAGCAATAAATCCGGGTAACTCTGGCGGCGCCTTACTTCGTATGGATGGTACATTAGCTGGAGTTAACACCGCAATATTTAGCAGGAGCGGCGGTAGCCAGGGAATAGGGTTTGCTGTTCCAGCTAATATGGTTCGCACAGTTGTAGATGGGGCTTCTAAGTCGGGTAGATTACAACGTCCTTGGTTGGGAGCTGATACACAAAACATTACATCAGAAATTGCTGAGGCTATGGGAATGGGTAGGCCTATAGGAGCTTTAATAACAAAGCTACATCCTTTTGGACCAGCAATCCGTAGTGGAATAAGAATCGGTGATATAATAACTCATGTTGACGGACAAAGAGTTGACGACACTGAGAGTCTAACATTTCGAATAGCAACAAGGAAAGTTGGAGAAGTTTCACAGTTGTCAGTGAGAAGGAAAAATAATGTAATAATAGTCTCTTTCCCCCTAGAGTTATCCCCTGAAACTCCTCCTAGGAATAAAACTTTATTAAAAGGAGTTCATCCTATCTCGGGCGCGACTGTAGTTAATCTCTCACCTGCGGTAGCTGAAGAACAAGGAATAAGCCTTTTAACAACGGGAGTCTTGATAACTACTATCAAAAGAGGCAGTCCTGCAGCTCGAATTGTATTTAGACCAGGAGATATCATTTTACGTGTAAATAGGAATAAAATAGGCTCTGTAAAAGAACTATTAGAAGTTATTTCAAGAGGAGCGAAAGTCTGGAGACTTGCTATCAATAGAAACTCGAAAATATTAACTATTACGGTGCCCGGATGACCGACCCAAATTACAAAGGGGGGCTTTTTTCAAATCAAGCATACAGGCCACTGGCTGATAGTCTTAGGCCTAACTTATTAAGAGATGTAGTGGGCCAAGATCATCTATTAGGGTCTGATGGCTTAATAGGCCAAATGGCAAAAAATAACCGTCTGATCAGTATGATTTTGTGGGGGCCACCCGGATGCGGTAAAACAACTATAGCACGATTATTATCGTCTATTTGTGATTATGAGTTTGTTTCTTTGTCTGCTGTTTTTTCTGGAGTTTCGGAGCTGCGTAAAATATTTGATCAAGCTTCCAAACTGCATCAAGACGGTAAGGGTACGTTGTTATTTATTGACGAAATCCACAGGTTTAATAAGGCCCAACAAGATGGATTTCTTCCTTATGTTGAAAATGGTGTGGTGACTTTAGTAGGTGCTACAACGGAAAACCCTTCTTTTGAGCTTAACGCAGCATTATTGTCTCGTTGCCAAGTATTAGTTTTGCATCGTATTTCCGATAATGGCCTAGAGAAGCTTCTTCAAAGGGCGGAAGATAGCCAGAAAAGGAAACTTCCCATTGATAATGAGGCGCGCAAATTAATGCGGGACATGTCTGATGGTGATGGTCGTTATTTGTTGAATATAGCGGAGGAGCTATTTTCACTCCCAAATATTGATGATCTAGATAGTGCTGGATTATTAGAAAAAATACAGAAAAAGGCTCCAGTTTATGATAAGAGGGGTGATTCACATTTCAACCTGATTAGTGCTTTGCACAAATCTATAAGAGGGTCAGACGTAGATGCCTCGCTTTACTGGCTTGCGAGAATGTTAGTAGGCGGTGAAGACCCTAATTTTATAAGTCGTAGATTAACTAGAGCGGCTATTGAGGACGTGGGATTAGCTGATCCAAATGCTTTACTCCAAGCGATCGCTGCGTGGCAGGCTTACGAGAGAATAGGTAGTCCCGAAGGGGAGTTAGCACTGGTCCAGTGCGTTATTTACTTATCAAACGCACCTAAGTCAAATTCTGTTTATAAAGCTTATAATAATGCACTACTTGACGCCAACGAGCTTGGATCTTTGTCACCACCAAAACATGTATTAAACGCACCCACCAAGTTAATGCAAGACATTGGCTATGGTGTTGGCTATTCATATGATCACGACACAGAAGAGAGTTTTTCAGGCCAAAATTATTTTCCTGTTGGAATGGCTAGAGGGAAATACTATTTTCCGGCTGATCGGGGTTTTGAGAGTGAGGTGATAAAGAGACTTGAGCGCTGGGAGAAAATCCGTAGGGAGGGGCAGGATGATATTAGCAAGGAACAGATATAAATTAGTTTATGGGCAAGCGGTCTCTGTTATATTGTCCATCGTTTTATCATTGTTAGCTATGGTTGTGGGGCTGCGTCTTATGCGGCTAATTTTGGGGTGACCTCAACTAATAATAAGCAGGCTGTTCAGCATTTAAAGGTTGATGCTGATGATGAGGAAGTACGACTTGATAGATGGCTACGGCGTACAATTCCTGGCATTACATATAGCAGGCTAGTGAAGTGGATACGTACTGGACAAATCAGAATCGATGGTCAAAGAGCTAAACCCGGACAAAAACTTCTAGCTGGACAGATAGTACGATTGCCTCCCATTCACCAACACTATATGAGCGCCTCTAGAACTGATATGGATAGAAATCAGGATAGCTCAATATCTAAAGTTTTAACGGAGATTAAAAATAATATTCTATATAGAGATGGTTCACTTATTGCCATCAACAAACCAAGTGGATTAGCGGTGCAGGGGGGTAGTAAGACTAAAATTCACTTAGATATGGTGCTAAATAATTTGACTTTTGATCAAAAAACAAAACCTAAGCTCGTGCATCGTTTAGATAAGGATACCAGTGGTGTATTACTACTCGCCAGAACTGGTTTAGCGGCAAGAAAAATGACGCAAATGTTTCGAAATCAAGAGGTGAATAAGGTTTATTGGGCACTTGTGTCTGGAATCCCCAATAAAAGTGAGGGTGTTATAGAGATGCCAATAAAAAAATTTGCTGGGAGCGGAGGAGAAAAAGTTACGGCTAGCAGTGGAGGTCGTGCTGCTGTTACAAACTATTCTGTGATTGAAAACATTGGTCAGAAAGCTTCTTGGATAAAATTAAGACCGCTTACAGGCCGGACCCATCAACTTAGGGTCCACTGTAAGCTGTTGGGGACACCTATTGTTGGTGACGTTAAATATGGAAGATATCAATCATTAGTCGATGGTTTGCCACGAAAATTACATCTTCATGCTCGTTCTGTTACGTTCCCTCATCCAACTACGGGCCAAGTATTAGAATTGGTAGCACCCCTTATCGGACATTGTAAAAATAGTTGGGAAAAACTTGGTCTTAATATAAATCAAAAAAACGAATGAAAAAATTTTATAGTGAAGTAAGTATAAATAAGGTTAACAGAGGAATGGAATTTACTGTGACTCTTGATGAAATTTCTCTCAAAACTCCAAATAAAAGATTAGTTGCTTTGCCAAGTCATGGGGTAGCTGAAGCTATAGCTAGTGAGTGGCGCAGACAAGAAGAATTTATTAATGTTCAAGAAATGCCTATGACTCAAATTTCTATTACGGCGGTAGATATAGTAGCGACTGATATTGAAGCTTATAGAGATAAAATTCTATCATACGCAGAGACTGATCTAATATGTTACCGAGCACAGAGGCCACTTTCTTTAGTTAACTTACAAAACTCATTTTGGCAGCCTTTAGTTGACTGGGCATCAGAGGTATTAGAATCGCAGTTGGTGGTAACTTCAGGTGTGATCCCTGTAAAACAGCCAGTTGAAGCGATCAAAGCTCTTAGTAGTTATTTGGCCGAAAGGGATCTATTCGAGCTCGCGGCTTTAGGTTTAGCTACGATGGCAAGCGGATCTTTAATAGTTGCTTTAGCCCTTTCTCGAGGTTTTATTAATGCAGATGAGGCGTTTAAGGTTTGTTCAGTCGATGAGACCTGGCAGATGAAAGAATGGGGAACTGATAAAGAATCTGTAAATAATCAAGAAAAGATCAATGAGGATTTAGTTTCGGCGTCAAGGTTCTTTGATCTATACTATAATTCTTAGGTAATACTCTCATACTGTTAATATTTGTTTTTCGTTTATCAAAACAATTATAAGTCGGATATATTTTATGGAAGATATTCTAAACGAACTTGAGACCCGCAGAGAAAAAGCGCGAATAGGTGGTGGTCAGAAGCGGATAGACACTCAACACTCAAAAGGAAAATTAACGGCGAGGGAACGCATTGATCTATTAGTCGATGAGGGATCTTTCGAGGAATGGGATATGTTTGTCGAACAGGAACCTAATGAACTCACAGCACAAGTTGATCCAATACCCGGGGATGGTGTTATCACTGGTTGGGGAACAATTAATGGAAGGGTTGTTTTCGTGTTTTCTCAAGACTTTACTGTTTTTGGTGGATCACTATCAGAAGCTCACGCAAAAAAAATCTGTAAAGTTATGGATAAGGCCATAAGTGTTGGGGCTCCAATTATTGGGCTTAATGATTCGGGAGGTGCAAGAATTCAAGAGGGCGTAAGCTCGTTGGCAGGATATGCTGAGGTGTTTCAACGCAATGTTGATGCTTCTGGGGTAGTGCCTCAGATTTCAGCAATTATGGGGCCCTGTGCAGGAGGTGCTGTATACTCACCCGCGATGACAGATTTTATATTTATGGTCAGGGATACTTCTTACATGTTTGTAACAGGCCCCGATGTAGTTAAAACGGTTACACATGAAGAGGTGTCTCATGAAGAGCTAGGTGGGGCGACAACGCATAACACCAAATCTGGCGTTGCCGATGGTGCATTTGATAACGATATAGATACACTAGAGCAACTCAGAAGATTTTTTGATTTTTTACCAATGTGTAATCGTGAAAAACCTCCTGTAGTTGAAACTACCGATCCTATAGATCGGGCTGAACCATCACTGGATTCCCTTGTGCCTCGGGATTCGATGAAGCCTTATGACATAAAAGAGCTAATAATTAAGGTTGTGGACGAAGGTGATTTTTTTGAACTACAGCCTGAGTATGCTGGAAACATAGTAATTGGTTTTGGTCGAATGGAAGGTCGAACAATAGGCTTTGTTGCCAATCAGCCATTAGTTTTGGCTGGATGTCTTGATATTGACTCAGCAAAAAAGGGAGCTCGATTTGTAAGGTTTTGTGATTGTTTTAATATTCCGTTAATAACTTTTGTAGACGTTCCTGGGTTTTTACCTGGAACTTCTCAGGAGTTTGGTGGAATAATTAAGAATGGAGCAAAATTACTTTTTGCTTACGCTGAGGCTACAGTTCCGAAAGTGACGGTTATTACACGAAAGGCCTATGGTGGCGCCTATGACGTAATGTCTTCTAAACACATAAGAGGCGATCTCAATTATGCTTGGCCGACCGCAGAGATAGCGGTAATGGGGCCAAAAGGAGCAGTGGAAATTATTTATCGCGAAGACAAAGATGACATAGATAAAATTGAAGCACGCACAGACGAATATAGAAAGCGATTTGCGAATCCGTTTGTGGCGGCGCAAAAGGGATTTATAGATGATGTTATATTTCCACGAAACACGAGAAGAAGGTTATGCCGAGCACTTCGTTTGCTAGAAAACAAAGAAGTAAATAACATATGGAAAAAACACGATAATATTCCACTATAAAGATTTACAAATACAATGCTTCCTGAATAATCTAACTTTCCTCATATATCTGGAGTAAAAAATTGTTTAAAACGACTGTATTTATACCTTTTAATTTTCTGCATTTAATTAACGTCTATCTTATTTCTGCTTTGTAGATTCTTTCGTAATTTCTGAAAATGTTTAAAAAAATACTTATAGCCAATAGGGCAGAAATTGCTTGCCGAATAATACGAACTTGTAAGGAGTTGGGGATTTCTACAGTTGCGGTTTTTTCTGATTCGGACATGGATTCTCCTGCTGTTAAAATGGCAGATGAGTCTGTTTACCTGGGAGCGTCAGCGGCAGCAGAAAGTTATTTGTCTCAGCAAAAAATTATTCAGGCTGCTCTTACTACGGGCGCCGATGCCCTTCATCCTGGTTATGGATTTCTATCAGAAAATGCAAATTTTGCATCTTCTTTGCAAAACACTGGAATTACTTTTATCGGCCCCGACCCAGAATCCATCGCTGCTATGGGAGATAAGATAGAATCAAAAAAAATAGCTCAAGAGGCTAAGGTAAACACTGTTCCTGGGCATTTAGGTGTTGTTGATACTGCAGAAAACGCAATCGAAATTTCTCGAGACATAGGTTTCCCTGTTATGATTAAAGCTTCAGCAGGGGGAGGTGGTAAAGGAATGCGAATTGCTTATGCGGAATCTGAAGTGTCTGACTGCTTTAGATTGGCTGTAAATGAAGCAAAAACAAGTTTTGATGACGATCGCATATTTATAGAAAAATATATTGAACAACCTAGACATATTGAAATTCAAATACTCGCCGATAATTTTGGAAATGTTGTGCATTTAGGAGAACGAGAATGCTCGATTCAACGACGTCATCAGAAGGTTATTGAAGAAGCTCCTTCAGTGGCACTTGATTCTGAAACGCGAGATGCAATGGGTAAACAGGCGTGTGATTTAGCCAAAGCTGTAAAATATCGTTCAGCGGGCACAGTTGAGTTTATCGTCGACCAATATGGAAAATTTTATTTTTTAGAAATGAACACCCGGCTTCAGGTGGAGCATCCGGTTACAGAAATGGTAACAGGCCTAGATCTCGTAGAGCTTATGATCCGCGTTGCTTCAGGTGAAAAATTATCTTTTACTCAAGATGACGTAATGATTAATGGTTGGGCTATTGAGAGTAGGGTTTATGCGGAAGACCCTAAACGTAATTTTTTGCCTTCAATTGGTAGATTGACCCATTATAAGCCTCCTGAAGAGAAAGAGGGATCAGTAAGAATAGACTCAGGTGTTATGGAGGGGTCAGAAATTTCAATTTTTTATGACCCTATGATTTCTAAGCTCATTACTTATGGTGAGGACCGTAAAGAAGCCATTGACCGCATGAAGTCAGCTTTAGATAAATATTACATAAGGGGTACTGCTAATAATGCATCCTTCTTAGCGGCTGTTATTTCACACACGAAATTTTTGGAAGGACAACTTTCAACTAATTTTATTTCAGATGAGTTTCCTGATGGGTTTATGTCTGTACAGCCTATAAGCGAAGTAAAAAATAGAATAATTGCTGCAACTGTTTTGATGTATATGAGAATAAAAAATAGACAAGAAAATGTGATAAACAGATTTGATTCTTTCTGCATAAGAGAGAATCAAGAATTTGTAGTGTCCATGAATAACGAGCTTACTGAAGTAAGAGTAACATCAGGTCAAGATAATAAAATATTGATTGGTAAAGATACTGAAATAGAGATTATCTCTAATTGGAAAATTGGTGATGTGCTATTAGTTGCTTGTATATCAGGGAAAACTTATACATTTCAAATAGATAGAAAAAACCCTGGTTACGTTATTACTCATGGTGGAATAGAATTAGAAATAAGAGTCTTTTCAAGACGTGCTGCTGCTTTACTAAGTGTAATGCCAGAAAAAATTGCTCTTGATAAAAGTAAATCTTTAATATCGCCTATGCCTGGATTACTTGTCTCAATATCAGTTGAAAGTGGAGACAAGGTAAGGACAGGAGAAGAGTTGGCCATTGTTGAGGCAATGAAAATGGAAAATATACTTTATTCAAGCTCAGATGGAACGGTAAAGCGTGTATTGGCAGCGCCGGGAGATAGCTTAGCGGTGGATCAGGTTATTCTTGAATTTGAATAATATGACTTAATCAGATAGATGCTTACAGCATGACGATATTTCAGTGATTCCTGAACTATATTTAAAGTTCAGTTCATATTATCTTGTGTTACTTTAATGTTTTTATCTTTAGTTGAAAAAACTCTAGTAAAATTCTCTCTTAATGACTGATCGAGTTCGTCCATGGTTATATTAACGCCTAAATCTCTTAAACTGGTTACTCCAAATTTTCTATCATTAATACCGCACGAAACTATTCCTTGGTAATAAGACAAGTTAGGTGAAACGTTAATTGATATTCCATGGTATGTAATCCAATGTCGAACTCTTACCCCGACTGCAGCTATTTTATCCTCTCGGCCATCGGGTTGATTAATCCAAACGCCCACTCGGTTCTTCTTCTGTTCCGCAGAAACGCCAAATGCATATAAACTTGTAATTATCCATTGTTGCAAATTATGTACGTATGCTCTGACATCTCGCCCGTATTCATTTAAATTAATCATTACGTAAACTATTCGCTGTCCAGGTCCATGATAGGTGTATTGTCCCCCTCTACCAGTTTTATAGATAGGAAGGTCAATTGTTCCAAGAAAGTCTTGAGTTTTAGAACTGGTTCCCGCTGTATAAATTGATGGATGTTCTACTAACCACACTAACCCGGGCGAAGTTGAATTGTTTATTGAGTTAACTCTTTCTTCCATTTTATGGATGGCCTCATCATAGGGAGTCAGGCCAGATGTTTTTTTCCATTCTACTGAAAACATTTTCTTACTCTGTTTTGATGAAGCTATTATAGTCTTAATTTAAATGTCATTTCTTAAAAAAATAAAAAATTATATACGGAAATTAACTAATCAATATTAACAGCGCTGAGCGTTCAATATGAAGCATTACAAAAAGGATTATGGTACTTGGAGCTCTAATATTACAGCTAATGATATAGCTAATGGAAGCAAATCATTGACAACTTTAGCTATTGAGAATGATAACATTTATTGGTTGGAAGGAAGACCTACAGAAGGTGGAAGAACTATTTTAGTTGCCAATAATGGTAATGAAACTAATGATATAACACCATCTGAATATAATATTCGTACTCGTGTTCACGAATATGGTGGTGGCTCAGCTTTGGTGGTCGGCAACGAGGTTTTTTTTATTAACTTTAGTGATCAAAGAATTTATCATCAAAAACACCAAAGTAATCCTACTCCCATAACAAGTAATAATGGAGATAGGTTCGCTGACCTACATTTAGATAAAAAAAGAAGATGTTTGATATGCGTGAGAGAACATCATTCTAAATTAGAAGTGCCAACCAACAGTTTGGTTTCTGTGGACATTGAGAACGGAAAAATTAAAGTAATTCACGATCACTCTGACTTTGTGTCCAATCCAAGGGTGAACGAGTCTGGAGATCGTATAGCTTGGTTAACATGGGATTTTCCTAATATGCCTTGGAACGGAAATGTTTTATGGATAGGGGTAATTGATCGAGACGGCTCTATCATAAATAAAAGAAGGATAGCTGGAGGACAAAGTGAATCAATATTTCAGCCTGAGTGGTCACCTGATGGGAATTTAATTTTTGTATCTGATAAAAACAATTGGTGGAACCTTTACAAAACTGACGGTGAAGAAACTTTTTCTATTTGTTCAACTGAAGCTGAATTTGGTTTGCCTCAGTGGGTGTTTGGTCAGTCAACTTATGGACTCAGCGATGATGGCCGTATTGTAGCTAGTTGTGTCAGCTCAGGCTTTTGGCGTCTTGGTTTGGTAGATAATAACTGTTTCGAGCCTTTTGAAATTCCTTTTAATCAGATATCAGATGTGAAGGTTAAGGGCTCTAAAGTGATTTTTGTTGGGGCGTCTGGTTTAGATGCCCCGCAAATTATTTGTCTTAACATTAATACCGGAAAGTATGAGGTTATAGAAAAATCAAGTTTGAATACGATACACGAAAAATATATTTCTATAGGACAATCAATTAAATTTAGCACATCTAGAGATGAGACTTGTTATGGTTTCTATTATCCTCCAAAGAATGATGACTACCCCAAACCAGCTGGCGAGTTACCCCCAGCAATCATACGTTGTCACGGTGGCCCTACTGGGGCGACCTCAGCTGCTTTGAATTTATCAACTCAGTTTTGGACAAGTCGAGGTTTTGCTTTTTTGGATATAAATTATCGTGGAAGCACTGGTTTCGGAAGAAAATACCGTGAATCTTTGCATGGGTTGTGGGGTGTTTCTGATATTGATGACATGGTTTCAGGAGCAAAATGGCTTGTTCAGAAAGGATTTGCTGATCCCGAGAGGTTGATAGTTCGTGGTAGCAGCGCTGGAGGATACACTACTTTAGCTTCGCTTACTTTTCGAGATGTTTTTAAAGCTGGGGCCAGCTATTATGGAATAGGCGATTTACTTGCTTTGGCTAGGGATACTCATAAATTCGAAAGTCGTTATATGGATAGCATAATCGGACCAATGCCTGAAAACGAATTTTTATATTATGAACGTTCACCTATAAATTTTACTGAGAAATTAAATTGTCCAGTGATTTTTCTTCAGGGGTTAGATGACGAAATTGTTCCGCCTAACCAAGCAGAGTCTATGGTTAGAGCTTTGACCTCAAAGGGATTACCTGTTTCATATCTTGCGTTTGAAGGGGAAGGACATGGATTCCGAAAAGCTGAAAATGTTAAAAAAGCTCTTTTAGCTGAGTTGACATTCTACTGCCGTGTTTTTGGTTTTACTAATGGGGATATACAAACAGACCTTGAGATTCATAATTTGGATTGATTAAACAGAGTGATTTTTATTTCCTTTGGAAACGAAGAGAGAGAAAACAAATGAAATTATATGGATATTATAGATCATCAGCGGCTTTTCGTATTAGGATTGCATTAAACATTAAAGAACTAGAATTGGATCACATATTTGTGCATTTACGTAAAGGAGATCAAAGGTCAGAGCAATATTTAGGTGTTAACCCACAAGGACTTGTTCCTGCACTTGAATTAGATGATGGAAATATAATAACCCAATCAATGGGGATTATTGAGTACCTTGATGAAGCATACCCAAATACTGTTAGTCTTTTGCCAGACAATATGTTTGGTCGTGCAAGGGTTAGATCAATTTCTTCGGCTATAGCTTGTGATATTCATCCTCTAAATAACTTACGAGTCTTAAATTTTATCTCTCAAAACATAGATGATGGCGAGTCTATAGCGAACGATAAATGGTATAAACACTGGATACAGGTAGGAATGAACGGCGTCGAAGCGTTATTAAATAACAGTCCTGATACTGGAGAGTTTTGTCATGGAAATAATCCTACAATGGCAGATTGCTGTTTAATTCCTCAAATTTATAATGCTGAACGCTTTGGTTGCGATATGACTGATTATCCTAAGTCTATGCGAATTAATTCGAATTGTTTGTCATTGAAAGCATTTAGAAAAGCAATGCCTGAAGAACAAGCTGATTTTGAGTAATGATCTCAAATAGTTATTTTACTGCAATTAATGTAAATCTAATCTATTGAAAGGGTTGTTTTTTCAAGTATATCCTTGGCTCTTAGCCACCCAGGACTACCCGCTGGAAGTTTTTTCATCGCTCGAATAGAGAATTGTTTAGCGGCTTGATACTTTCTTTTAAGAAGTGAAAGTTCAGACTGGGCAAGGTGCATATCCCCCATTTTCCCTAAACGACCACTAACTATTGTCAATAACCTCCACGTCTCTAATGAATTGTAATCCAACCTAGTCGCTACGTTTAAGTGTGTTTTGGCTGGTTCTAAGTATTTGTCATTTCTTGACTCGATCTGCGCTTGGACCAGATTGATGCGCAAAAGTGATTCCTTGGGTGCTAACTCAATTGATTTTTCAAAGAATGGTAATGAATCTTCCGGGTGTCCATCTTTAAAAAGTATCAGTCCTTTAAGTTGATAAAAATAAGGATATTTTTTATTTTTTTTGATTAATCGATCTATTAATGGAATTGAATCAGACATATCTCCAGACAAATAGTTTGATAATGCACGAGCATACAATGAGTGGGTTGATTGATCATGTTCTGGGTATTTTTCAAATACTTTTCTCTTTGATAAAAAAAGTCCATTAAGTTTTGCTTGTATTATTTTGTGATCTCTGATCTGTTTTTCTGGTGGTTGAATGTTTGTGTAAGTTGATTGTGTTAGGTGATGTTCAATAAAGCTAAGTCTTTCACTGTTTAGTGGGTGAGTTGATAAATAGGAATGTTCTAGTTCTCCCTGAAGGCTTCTATCGTAACGAAGTTGCCTAAAAAAATTTGCGTACCCTCTTGCAGATTGTTTGGTTTTCTCTAAATATTTTATAGCTGCAGTATCAGCTGAAGACTCTTGAGAGCGGCTATATCTTAGAAATTCTGTAATAGCTAGAGCTTTGCCTCCTTGGATAATCATATTTGCCGCTTTAACATCTTTACTAGCAACGCCCACCAATGCCCCTAATGCTGTAGCTAAAAGGTACTTAAACTCTGCGTTATTTAATTCTGCTTTTACACTCGTTAAGTGACCGCCTGCAATGTGACCAGTTTCATGCGCTATTACTCCAATAATTTCATTTAAGGACTGACTACGTGTTAGTAACCCGCTTGTTATAAAAAGTGATTTATTGGATGTAACAAAGGCATTTAAGCTATTGTCCTTCACTAAATAGATTTTTATTTCTTTCTCTGAAAGGCCAGCAGCTTTAAAAATAGGGTCAGCATAAAATTTAATGATATTCTCGACTTCTGTGTCACGAAAAATTCCTGATGTGTTGTCACGGCTTTTGACGGGTGAGGCAAAGGATACGCTAAAAACAATCAACAGTATTAGTAACCTATTTAAGTAGATTAAGATTATAGGTTGGTTTAAGCGTAATAAGTTATGCATGTTCTTTTATATCAGATTATTTTCAAGTATTAATAATTATTAGTTTAGATTTTTGATTTCTTATAATAAGGGTTTTTATTAGTGATAGGACAATTTATCTTGTGCATCGTTAGTACAATTTAGTGAGACATTAGTTGATGTTTTTACCCATAAAGTAGATATTAGTTTAGATCTGAAACCAAACTAAGTAAGTTGCGTTTCAAAAATATTGATATATGAACCAATTATGAAGCCTTTGATTGCTTATACACATGTCTCTTAAGATTGCCCGTAGAGGAATGATTGATCCATTTATAGTAATGGATGTTATGCGTGAAGCTAATCAACTTTCAGAAAATACTGATATAGTTCATTTAGAGGTTGGACAACCCAGTACGCCTGCTCCTGCAGACGTCGTTGAGGCTGCTAAAAAACTACTTGATAAAGATCGTCTTGGTTACACTGATTCTCTAGGTTTGCCCCAACTTCGCAAAAGGATTGCAAAGCACTATGGGGACTTTTATGGCGTATCCGTGCCTCTAGAAAGAATGGTAATAACTACTGGCTCATCCGGTGGGTTTCTTCTTGCTTTCGCATCGGCATTTGATCCAGGAGATAGGGTCGCATTAGCTATCCCAGGCTATCCGGCTTATCGTAACATATTGACTGCACTTGGGATTGAACCAGTTATTATAGAGACGACGGCTAAGGAAAGGTTCCAGCCGACTGTCGAATTATTGGAATCTGTTGGTAACATCGATGGGTTAATAATTGCCAGCCCCTCAAACCCGACGGGATCAATGATAGATTCAGAAAGATTAAAAGGTCTTGTCGATTGGTGTGACGAAAATTATGTCAGAATGATTTCTGACGAAATATACCATGGGATTAGCTTTGTTGCTCCACCAGTTACTGTTGCAAAGTTCTCAACAAGCGCAATTATAATAAACAGCTTTTCAAAATATTTTTCTATGACAGGGTGGCGCTTAGGGTGGATGGTAACACCACCAGAGTTAATTCGTTCTATTGAGTGTTTAGCTCAGAATTTATTTATATCTCCTCCAACATTATCTCAACATGCAGCCATCACCTCCTTCGATTGTATTAATGAACTGGAAAGAAATGTAAAGAGTTATCGAATAAACCGTGAAATTCTTTTGGAGGAGTTACCTAAGCTGGGATTTACAAAAATAGCTCCTGTTGACGGAGCATTTTACATTTATGTGGATGTCTCTAACTTCACAAGCGATAGCACATCTTTTTGTCAAAGAATGCTTAAAGAAGCGAATGTGGCTGCTACTCCCGGGATAGACTTTGATCCACTTAATGGCAAGTATTTTATTCGCTTTTCATTTGCTGGCACAGAAAGTGATATTAGAGAGGCCTGCAAAAGGCTATCGATTTGGAGTTATTAAGCTTAGCTTATACGTAACTTTCATGGTCCCCGACTCCACCAACCAGACCTCTTGGGTCGTTTTTTTTCGGTTTCCTTATTATCGATAGTAGCTTCTTTTTTACCCTTAGCTTGTTTGTTCTTTTTTAACTCATTCTCTGGTGAATTTTTATCCTGAGGTATATTGTTTGTGTGTTCACTGTTAACAGGTCCATCCTTTGAATCTGAGGTGCTTTCTTTATTTATTTTCTTATCTTTTTTTGGAACTTTTGAATCAGCTTCTAGTTTTTGAGGGCGTCGCCGTGGACGCTTTCTCTTGGGTTTATTTTCGGTTATGGCTTTATCGGATTCACTCGTTAGGCTTTCAGAAGTATCTAATGGTTCTACCTTGTTTTCCCCCTTTAATTTTTTGGGTGATATTTGTGCTTTCTTATCTTCATCCAAGCTAGCTTCTTTTGTTTCAGCGTTCGTGATTAAGGGATTGTCATCAGCTTTCCTTCTTCTTCTTCCGCCTCTACGACCTCTGCGCCTTGGAGAGGGCTTGCTTGTATCCTTCCCAGTTTCATCGGTCTTAGAATCTTCTTGTGTTTGTGAGTCATCTTTTGCTTCTACTTGTTCCGATGATTTTTCTCTGCGTCGCTGTTTATGTTTTTGAGAACGATCTTCGTTGGTGCTGGTCAAATCAAGTGATCGACTGTCGATTGTCTCAGAAATCACTTCATCATCGGGAGCGTTTACGTTAGTTCTCTCCATTATGTAATCTGGCGGCGTTAGGTCACTATCAACAGTGATGAAGACTCTAAAGTTAAATCGACTTTCTAAATCCTTGATAACATCTCTTTTTTGATTAAGGACATATATTGCGACATCACTAGGTACTTTAATTGTAATTGTCTTTGACCGATTTCTTGTTCCCTCTTCTTCTATAGCTCTAAGAACACGTAAAACAGTGGATTCTGTTGAGCGTATATATCCACTTCCGCCACAGTGAATACAAATTTGAGCGCTTACTTCATGAATACTTGGTCGTAACCTTTGTCTTGATAACTCCATTAATCCGAGCTGTGATATACGTCCAACTTGAATTCTCGCTCTATCAGCCTTCATGGCTTCTTTCATGCGGCGTTCAACAGCAGTTATATTGCGATTCTCATCCATATCAATGAAGTCGATCACTACTAACCCAGCAAGGTCACGCAGGCGCAATTGACGTGCGACTTCATCGGCGGCTTCAAGATTAGTTTTGCGGGCAGTTTGTTCAACGTTACGTTCTCTTGTCGCTTTTCCAGAATTTACATCAATAGCGACGAGAGCTTCTGTTGGGTTTATTACAATATAACCGCCTGATTTTAGACTTACTATAGGATCATAAATTTCATCAATCTGTGATTCTATTCCAAAGTGATTAAATAAAGGTATATTGGGATTGGCGTGTTTTTTTACTCGTTTGACATGGGATGGCATCATAGTACGCATTAACAGTCGAGCAGATTTATATGCCTCCTCACCATCAACAATTATTTCTTCAATGTCACGATTATAAACATCTCGTAGAGAACGTTTTATTAAATCACCTTCTTCATAAATAAGTGCTGGAGCCGAAGATTGAAGGGTTTGCTCTCTAATGTTATCCCAGGTTCTTCTTAAATATTCGTAATCACGGCGTATTTCTGCTTTATTCCTTTCTACTCCAGCGGTTCTCATTATCACTGCCATGCCTTCAGGGATTTCCAAATTCGACATGATAGTCTTCATCCGTTTTCTATGGGTTAAGTTCGATACCTTTCTACTTATTCCGCCACCTCGAGAAGTATTTGGCATTAAAACACAATATCTACCAGGTAAAGATAAGTAAGTTGTTAATGCGGCTCCTTTATTTCCTCTTTCTTCTTTTACCACTTGAATTAGTAGAATTTGTCTTCGTTTAATTACTTCTTGGATTTTATACATTCTAGTTAGTTTACGAAGCCTTTTACGATGAGCGTCACCTAGTTCAGCTATATCCTCCTCAGCATTTCCACCCAGGACTTCTACTTGATCCAGTTCATTTTTTTCAGGTTTTTCTTCTTCAACCGGGGATACATCATCGTACAGCTCGTCAGTGTCATCACTAATGTCTGTTTCAGCAATAAGAGCTTCCTTGTCTTCTACTGGAATTCGGTAGTAATCGGGATGTATTTCATTAAAGGCTAGAAAGCCATGTCTCTTGCCACCAAACTCAACGAATGCCGCTTGTAGCGACGGCTCAACTCTCGTCACTTTAGCAAGATATATGTTTCCTTTTAGTTGTCTTTTGGTAGTTGTCTCGTAATCAAATTCTAATAAATCTGAGTTTTCTGCAACAACCACTCGAGTTTCTTCTGAATGAGTCGCATCAATAAGAATTTTTTTCGTCATATTACTCGCTCCGCGGAAATTCTCATTACATCTGTAAAATACAGATGAACTTTATCCGCCCTGTGCGAAGCTAGACTGGTGTCCTCTAACCGTCAAACGGCGTCTTAAGAGCCAGTACGGCGAGAATTTTACCACCAATCCCGTTAAAAGAGTTTACTCTTTTAACAAACTTCGATGTTTCAACAAACACTATAGTTGCTTTGTAATGTGTCTGCAATCTATTCACCAGTTGATTATTTAGCTTAACCTTATTAATGCTAAGCTTTATTTTCCAATTGTGTGCAGTTTGAAAGGGCACTCTGCCTAAAACAACTTTAGTTACCTACCATAGGATAGCGCTGCTTAGCTGCTTCAACAATGCTATTATCAAATAGAAAACAAAATTGGTGGTTATAGACTATCTTTCAAAAAAAAGGCGTCAATTTGGCTATGTCTTATCTTTTTCTAAAAAAACGCTTTAGTTTGGTAGGGTCGGTATCTGTTTTAATCACAAATATAATTGTTTTGATAGCAATTTCATTTCTAGGACCTTTGTCACCGACTGCTATAGCAGAAACTACTAAAGTAGAAGACATTCGTATAGGTGTTCGTGGTGATTTAACGAGGCTTGTAATTGATCTTAATAAGAAGGTTAGTCCCAATATATTTGGCTTAGAAAATCCATATAGGATAGTAATTGATCTTCCTGACGTAGATTTTTTTATTCCTCCTAACCGAAAAACAATTTCAGGCGGACTTATTGAGAGCCTACGCTATGGATTTTTTACTCCTGGAAATGGACGATTAGTTATTGATTTAAGAAGTCCAATAAAAATTAAAAATAATTTTGTTATACCTCCCCAGAAAACTAAAAAATGGCGATTGGTTTTTGATTTAATACCAACAACGAGAGTAGACTTTATTGAGACTATGGGACCTAGTCAAAGACATAAAAAAATTGAATATCCTCAAACTAAAAAGTTTTCAAATAAAATAAAAAACATTCTGCCAGTTGTCGCGATTGATGCAGGTCATGGCGGAGTCGATCCCGGGGCCATTGGGGTGTCAGGAGTAACTGAAAAAAATCTCGTGCTTTCTTACGTTAAAGAATTAGATCGGCAATTGAGAGCGACTAATCGAATTAAAACTGTGTTGATTAGAAACGATGACACCTTCGTATCGCTTCGTAATCGAATTGCTAAAGCACGAGACATGAATGCAGATTTATTTTTATCTATTCATGCTAACGCCCATAAGGACGCTAAAGTACGGGGTTTTTCTGCGTATACTCTTTCAGAGAAAGCATCTGATGTAGAGGCTCAGCAATTGGCTAACAAAGAGAATAAGTCTGATGTAATAGGAGGACTTAATCTTGGGCCCTATAGTAATGAGGTTCAAAATATTCTTATTGATTTTGCCCAGGCTAAAACGAACGAGCTTTCAATTATATTTGCCCGAGATATTCTCCTGAAAGAAGCTTCCAAATCCATTCTTTTGCTTAAACGACCATGGCGTTCGGCAGGTTTTACAGTTTTAAAAGCTCCGGATGTACCGTCTATATTGATTGAGCTGGGGTATATTACTAATAAAGAAGAGAAAAACCTCTTAAATAATCCTGCATATAAGAAAAAGTTATGTGACGTGATGAAGCGCGCCATTTTGAAATATTTAGATCTGCACTCTTCTAAAATTAAAACTCCTTAGTATACATGGTCTTAAATTTGCCATAATAATAGTATGTCTATTAATGTCTACTTTTCGAAGTGGTGCATAGTTTTTCTTGTAAGTCCTTCAGTTGACAAATCATTGACGAAAAAATGCTGCGCTGGGTTGCATATATAATATCTCTGACAATACTAATAAGCTTACTGACTGTAGGTGGAGGTGTATGGGTTTTCTGGAATTATGGTAGAGACTTACCTGATTACAGGCAGTTAGAAAATTATACTCCTCCTATAACAACCCGTGTGCACGCAGGAGATGGAAGCTTATTGGAAGAATACGCATTTCAGAGGCGTTCTTTCGTGCCTGTATCTAGCATTCCTCAAAGTGTTATAAATGCCTTTTTGTCTGCAGAAGATAAAAATTTTTACAGGCATCCTGGAATTGATATTTTTGGTGTGATCCGAGCAATTTTTACAAATATACGTAATTATGGAAAAGGTCGTAGACCTGTTGGGGCGTCAACTATAACTCAACAAGTGGCTCAAAACTTTTTACTTACAAAAGAAGTTTCTTTTGTACGAAAGATTCGTGAAGCCATAATCTCTTTTCGTATGGAACGAGTATTCACTAAAAATGAGATCCTGGAGTTGTACCTTAATCAAATATATTTGGGTCAGGGGTCCTATGGTGTAGCGGAGGCAGCAAATAATTATTTTGGTAAATCTCTCGATAAATTGGAAATTGAAGAAGCTGCTTTTTTGGCTGCTTTGCCTAAGGCACCGAATAATTATAATCCGTTCAGGCATTATGAATCAGCTCTCGCTAGACGTAATTATGTTATCGGAAGAATGGTCGAAGACGGTTATATTTCTCGAACCGAGGGGCGGTTAAGGGAAAAATTACCTTTAGAGGCTATAAAAGCAAAACCTTCTCCAATAGTTTCGGCACCTTACTTTGCTGAAGAAGTTAGAAGGGAATTGTCAGGGCGCTATGGGGACACGGTTCTTTATAAAGGGGGGTTATCTGTAAGAACCACGTTAAATCCGCGTTTACAAAAAATTGCCCAGATAGAGTTAAGAAGAGGTTTGGTGGCTTACGATCGTCGTCATGGCTGGCGCGGGCCTTTATTGTCTCTCAGCTCTATAAAAAACTGGGATCAAAAACTAACAAATATTCCTGTTCCATCAGGAATAGGTAATTGGTCATTAGCAATAGTGCTGCATGTGGATGATAGTGAAGGATTTGCCTTGATAGGATTATCAGGAGGAAAAAAAGGAAAAATTCATTTTGATCAGCTCAAATGGGCTAGAGCTTGGAAAAAAAACCAGAAACTGGGACGTGTGGTGAAAAAACCGTCTGATGTATTATCAGTAGCGGACATAATTTTAGTTGAGCCCTTAGATTCAAATTATTCAATCGAAAACAGAGTAGAAGGTAAGTGGGGATTAAGACAAATACCTGATGTTAATGGTGCAATTGTAGCTATAGATCCCCACACGGGTCGAGTATTAGCAATGTCAGGAGGGCTTGATTTTAAAGCAAGTCAATTTAACCGGGCTACTCAAGCGTGGCGTCAACCGGGCTCAGCTTTCAAGCCATTTGTTTACTTGGCAGCTTTAGATAGTGGGTTTACACCCTCCACACTCGTCTTGGATGCCCCATTTGTAATAGACCAGGGGCCAGGATTACCAAAATGGAAACCAGCTAATTACACAAAAAAGTTTTATGGACCGAGTCCTATGCGTCTTGGTATAGAAAAGTCCAGAAATCTGATGACTGTCAGGCTAGCACAAACTCTCGGAATCAGGAAAGTTCTTAAGTACGCAGAGCGACTAGGAGTAATGGATAATATACCTCCACAGCTTAGTCTATCGATAGGTGCTGGAGAAACGACACTTCTAAGATTGGTCACTGCTTATGCGATAATTGTTAACGGAGGCAAAGGCATTAATCCAACTTTAATTGATAGAATACAAAACCGATATGGGGAAACTGTTTTTCGCCATGACACCAGAGTTTGTAATAATTGTATGAATATAGCGTGGCAAAACCAACGTCCTCCTCAGCCTCCAGATTTAAGAAGTAAACTGCTGGATAAGAAAACTGCCTATCAAATGGTTTCAATGCTTAAAGGAGTAGTAGACAGAGGAACGGGGGTCAAAATTAGTAAAGTAGGCAAGCCCTTGGCAGGTAAAACAGGCACCACAAACGACTCTTTTGATACATGGTTTGTGGGGTTTTCACCTGATCTCGCTGTTGGGGTATATGTGGGTTTTGATGTTCCCCGGCCGATGGGTTACAAAGAAACTGGATCGACTGTAGCTGCTCCAATATTTCGAGATTTTATGTCTGACGCATTAAAGGGGAGACCAGCAACTCCCTTTAGGGTGCCAACTGGTATACGTTTGGTAAGGGTCAACGTTAAAACCGGTCTAGTTGCAGAGCGAGGTGAAAAAGGGGTTATACTTGAAGCATTTAAGTCAGGAACTGAGCCTACTGAAATCGGTCCAATAATTGATGGTGGATATCGGCCTGGAGGAGAGACAAGATCAGGGCAAAGAATTTATTGAAATATGTTTTTTGAAGTGAAACCAGTGTAGAAGGAATTGTTCCCTCTAATAATTTTTAGGATATTGATACAATAAGATAGTTAAATAAGCGGAAAAAAGAGAATGCGTTCAGAGATAAGTCAGCAAGTAGAGTCAATTAGACAATCACTTTCACTAATGCGGAGGCATCTTTGACTGGGATAAAGCATTGGCAAGATTAGATGAATTGAATCAATTGGCAGAAAATCCGGATCTTTGGAAAAATCCGGAACAAGCTCAAATAGTTATGCGAGAACGCACTCTATTAGAAAAATCGATAAATCGGGTTAAGGAGATTGAACTCAAATTAGAGGAATCTGTTGAGCTTTTTGAGCTGGGTGAAGATGAAAAAGATATGGAGGTGGTTAAAGAGGCAGAATCTGTCATAATTTCATTATCCCCAATAGCTGAAAAAATGGAATTAGAAACTCTTCTCTCTGGTGAGGCCGATAGCAATGATTGTTATGTAGAAATCAATGCTGGTGCCGGGGGAACAGAGTCCCAAGACTGGGCACAAATGCTTGTAAGGATGTATGTACGTTGGGCTGAGGATCACGATTGTGATGTGGAGTGGATAGAAGAGAGCACCGGTGATGAGGCTGGCATTAAATCTGCTGCATTCAAGGTTGGTGGCCTTAATTCCTATGGCTGGTTAAAGACTGAGGCTGGAGTACACCGGCTAGTAAGAATCTCGCCCTTTGATAGCCAATCAAGACGACATACTAGCTTTGCCTCAGTATGGGTCTATCCAGTAATTGATGATTCTATTGAGATTGAAATAGAAGATAAAGATTTGAGAATCGATACATATCGCGCCTCAGGAGCTGGAGGACAGCATGTGAATAAAACCGATAGTGCTGTTAGGTTGACTCATGTGCCGTCTGGTATTGTAGTTCAATGTCAGAACGATAGATCTCAGCATCGAAACAGGTCTACCGCGATGGCTATGATGCGTGCTCGTCTTTATGAGCTAGAGGTTAAAAAGAGGGAATCAGAGGCTCAAGCAGAACAAAGTGCTAAAACTGAAATTGGCTGGGGACATCAAATTCGTACGTATGTTCTGCACCCCTATCAAATGGTCAAGGACTTACGGACTGGTATAGAGACAGGCAATGCTCAGGGTGTGCTAGATGGAAATCTTGATCAATTTCTTGAGGCATCTCTGGCGGGTCATGTAAATACTGACAAAGATTCGAATCTTTAAGCTACATGTATTTTGTGAAGAAAAAGTGATTTAGGGTGCCCTACAAGTATCTGCGCAAAGCTTTTAAATATACCAAGATTGGGGTAAATCTGCTAGATTTCGTGCCTTAATATTGAAGGGCGGTTTAAGGTTGCCTTTATAAAACTTTTTCAAACATTCTTGCCAAGTGTTTTTAGGTTCTAATCCCATTGAGGCGCAAGCAAACATAAACCAGGAATAGCCGACTTTTACATGTTTAATCTCTTCACTATAAATAATGTCTAATATGTCTGCTGATCTATAGTCTTTTACTGCTCGAAATTTTGATATCATGCCAGGAGTAACATCTAGTCCTCGAGCTTCCATAACAAGTGGTATAATCGCTAGCCTACTAACCAGGTTATCCTTGGTGTCTATTGCAGCCTCCCACAGTCCATCATGTGCTGCAAAGTCTCCATAAGCCGTATTTAATTCTGACAATCTCTTTGAGACTAATGTAAAGTGCCTGGCCTCATCGACAGCTACCTCTAGCCAATCAGAGTAGAAATCATTTGGCAGACTTGGATTCGAGAATCTTGCAATAAGATCCCAAGCTAAGTCTATGGCGTTAAGTTCAATATGGGCAATTGCATGAAGTAAAGCAATTCTACCCTTATGGCTTTTCCCAATCCTCCTTCTGGGTACATTTTTAGCATCACTAAGGATTGGTTTTAGGGGACGTTTGGGTCTAGTGGGTATACTATCTGCCTTTCCAACAGACAGATTTCCCATTTTCCAGTTATTTTCTGCCAAAAATGTTAGTCTTGTTTTTTCAACAGGATTTTCTGTAGACAGTATTTCTATTGCAGATTTTACTAATGTGTTTGATTGATTTATTTAAAGCCTCATTATTCAAATCGATTTGGCATTTTCAAGAACATCTTCTACATGGCCTTTCACTTTCACCTTTCTCCATATTTTCCTGACAACTCCTTTGTTATCTATTAGAAACGTTGATCTTTCTATTCCCATGTATTTTTTGCCATACATAGACTTTTGCACCCAAGTGCCATATGCCTCACATGCTTTTCCATCTTCGTCACTAGCTAAGGAAAAAGGTAGGTCGTACTTGGCTTTAAAATTATCGTGTCGTTTTACGCTGTCCTTAGAAACGCCAATTATAACAGTATTAACCTTACTAAACTCTTCAGCATTCTCACGGAATGCACAGGCTTCTTTAGTTCATCCTGGGGTCAAGTCTTTTGGATAAAAGTACAAAACTATGTTTTTACCTTTTACGTCCGAAAGTTTTATTTCACCCTGATTGTCTGTTTTCATGTGAAAGTTAGGAGCCTTGCCTCCTTCGGTAACGTTCATTAGTTATTCCTCTTACAGTTCCGTTTATATCTTAGTTGCTGCATTTATCTTTTTAAGGTGATCTTTCTGGTTTTGAAAGAGAAATATTCTACTGTGTAAGCAAGAGTAAAATATTATCTTTAACATAAATACCAACTTCGGATAGTTTATATTTTGTCCAAAACATAAGTACGTGCTATGAGGGTTTAAATATAGATTTATACAGATGTCGTTTTATGTAAATGCAATGATATAAGAATTAAACGATATTTGGATAATTATTTTAGATAATACAGGATAGAATGGTTATAGCCTTGGTTCTAATTAGGCGCTACTTTATAGATGTATTAGATGACGCACAGGATCCCCGGCGTGATTGTCAGAAGTTCTAAGTTTTTATTGGTCTTTTTTGCAGCCATCTTTCTTGGCGCGTCTCTAGTTGTGACTTTTTCACTTTGGAGGCTTAGTAAGGGACCTGTTAGCGTAAACTTTATTACTCCTTATATTGAAGAATCTTTAAGTCGACAGACAAAAAATATTGAAGTCAGGCTAAAGAATACGGTTATTACTTGGGCGGGCTTAGAACGCGATATAGATCTACGTGCACTTGATTTAACAATCTTTGATGAGGAAGGGGCAGCTATCGTTACTATTCCTGAGTTGTCGCTGAAACTAAGTTACAGGGCATTGTTAAGAGGCATTGTTGCTCCAAAGGAATTAGAAATATTTAAGCCTCGATTACATATTAAAAGAACCCAGTCAGGACAACTGTCCATTGGAATAAGTAAAATATCTTCGGAAGGAAAAACAGAATTCTCTGATGTTAGCTGGCTTGATGATTTTCTTCATAAAAGAGGAGAAGACGGTACCTCCAACTATTTAAGGCGTTTGACAATAAATGACGCATTGGTTGAGTTTGAGGACACAAAATCAGGCTATAAATGGAAGATGCAGCCTACAGACATAAACGTTGAGAGCATTACAAACTCAATAAATTTGACTAGTAGATCCATTCTTGTATTCGATAGTGGCGTTTCCGAAATAAAAATTTCAGCGATTAAGAGGCCAGAACAGAAATTAACTGACATGATATTTTCATTTGAGAATCTATCTCTTGAGATGCTGGCAACACTTGATCCAAGATTAAATAATTTGAAGAAACTTAAGGTTCCTGTTTCAGGCTCTTTATCTATGTCTATTCGTGATACTTGGGACATAGAAAACATTACATTTGATATTTCAGGTGGAGAAGGAGAGATCTTAGCAAAAGAAATTTCTAGAGAACCACTATTGGTTCGTAATGTTTTGTTTAGAGGAGAAGTGGATGGTTCATTTAGTAAATTACAAGTTGATAGGGCCCTAATAAATTTTTATGGACCTATAGCTGAGATCAGTGGAGAGGTAATTCGTATTGATAGCTCCATAAAAATGAAGTTGAACGGTAGGCTTGCAGCGGTTGCTGTGAATAGAGTTGCGGATTTTTGGCCAGAAAGCCTGGCTTCAAATTCTCGCAAATGGATAATTAGAAATGTAAGAGATGGGATTATAGATACTGCTACCTTTTCATTAAATGCTCTATCTGACTTAGATGATATAGAAGATATATCCATATCGAAAGCACAAGGTGAACTAGAGTTAAGAGAAGCCTACATCCACTACCTGCGCCCGATGAAACCGCTAAAAATATCTAAGAGCAAGGCTTATTATGATGGTGAGAAATTAGTCTTTGATATAGATGGTGGTTCGGTGGGAAATATAGAAATTGTTTCTGGTCAATTGAAAATAGACGATTTGAGGATTGGGTCTGGGAAACAAAGTTTGTCTATAGAAGCTACAATTCTAGGCCCCGTGGATGAGACCATAAGTATATTGGATAATGACCTGCTAAACTTTGTTTCTTCGACCGGAATAAAACTAGGAGAAACTACAGGTTTTCATAAAACAAAGATTCAACTAGGTTTTCCATTGATAAATGACCTATCTCTGGAAGATATACGCTTTACATCCTCATCACAGCTCAAGGATATTAAGTCGAATTTAGGTTTCTTCAACCTCAATATGTACAATTCAGATATTGTTGTAAACGTAGATAAAAAGAGCTTGAAGGCGAAAGGAAAAGGGTTAATTGAAGGTATTCCGGTTAACTTTATCTGGAAAGAGAACTTCTTGAAGGGTGTCACTTTACGCAGTAGCTACGGGATAGACGCTATAATTGATGAAGAGATTAGAAAAAAAATTGGATTTCAACTAAATCCAGTTATTGAGGGTCCAATAAGCGCAGGTGTAACTTATGAAGTCTCGAATGACGGTAGTGAGGTGTTAAAAGCCAAATTCGATCTGACAGATAGCGTCATAAATTTACAGCAGCTTGGCTGGAAAAAATTATCAGGCTCTATTAGCCAAGCTATTTTTGTGATTTCAAAGGAACAAGATTGGCTTAATAATTCATCAAGATTTACCGTTACGGCTCCTGGCCTTTATTCTGATGGCAAGATTTCTTTTAGAACAGATAGAGTTAAGCCTGCATTGTCACAAATAGACTTTAAACAAGTTAAAATAGGAGAATCTGATTTTTCGGTTCAAATATCTTTAGAAAAACAAAGAAAACCTAAAGTAATAATGAGCGGTAAAAAACTAGATCTCAGAAGATTGGTTAGTAAATCTTTATTTGACAACGAGAGCGATATTCCACCTGTTCAAGTTTTTATTGATGAAAAACACCCTCTTAAGACAGTTCGTTTAGGCGAAAAAAGTTTTTTACTAAATCCAATAGGTCAAATAACAAACGATGGAGATAAATGGACAAAAATAGATTTGACTGGTGTTTTATCAAATGGAGGAAATGTTAATTTGAATCTGTACAAAGAGAATCAGAAGAGAAGGGTGAAGATAAAGACGGACAACGGGGGTGCCTTGTTAAGTTCTTTAGACTGGATCAACACCATAGAAGGCGGAGAGTTTAACTTGGTAGGAGAGTTCACAGAAGACACCTTAGAAGATCAATTCATAGGCAATGCATCAATCAAAAATTTTAAGCTCAATGAAAGCTCTGTTGGTGTAAGAATACTTTCTTTGGCCTCATTAAGTGGTTTGTCGGATGCGGTAACTGGCGCGGGTATCTCTATGCGCAGGGCGGAGGTGCCGTTTAAAGTAAATAAAGAGGACATAAGAATACTTGGAGCTAAGGCAAGGGGAGCAAATGTAGGTGTGATTGCAAGTGGCTCTATTGTTCGCAAGAGCGAAGCAGTAGCCTTAAAGGGCGAGATAGCGCCTGCAAACGTTATAAACTCCATTTTAGCCAATATTCCTGTAATAAAACAAATAATTGGGGATGGTATTATCGCCGTCACTTATGAAGTTGATGGCACCTTGGAAGAACCAAAAGTAACGGTTAATCCCTTAACAGTTTTTGCTCCTGGTATTTTCCGTAAAGCTTTTAGAGAATTTGATAACGAGATCTCGGACAGAGAGACTTCTCCTGCTCCGGAGAATTCAATTTCTAAATGAATTAATGTTTCTTATATGGGTTGTATCAATACGTGACGTTTTTTTCCAGCCGAAACTTTTATAAACCCTTTTTCATCAACTTCATTTAGTCCTATTTTAGTCATTTCGTCTTCAATCGTTACGTCGTTTATTCGACATCCTTTGCCTATAATTAGACGTCGAGCCTCACTATTGGATTTGGTTAGGCCACATTTAGTTAATAGGCTAAAAGCAGATATTGTTTCTTTAAGTTCTGATTTGGAGATTTGAATTGTGGGTAGGTTTTCCGATGTTTCATTTAACTCGAATGTTTTAGCGGAAGTATTAGCTGCTGTTTCAGAAGCCACATGACCGTGTAGTAACGAAGTCGCTTCGGTAGCTAGAACCTTTTTAGCTTCATTGATTTCACTGCCGGCTAGTGCGGATAATTTAGCTATTTCCTCTAGAGGCAGAGTTGTAAAAAGTTTAAGAAATCTCTCGACATCATTATCTTCAGTGTTTCGCCAAAACTGCCAATAATCATAGGCACTATATTTTTCAGAATTTAACCAAATAGCGCCAGAGGCGGTTTTCCCCATTTTTGATCCTGAAGAAGTGGTTATGAGTGGGGTGGTTAAACCATAAAGTGTAACATTCTCAATACGTCTCGCTAGCTCGATTCCATTAATAATATTTCCCCATTGATCCGAACCTCCCATTTGTAAGTTACAATCATAGCGCTTAGAAAGTTCTAGAAAATCAAACGCTTGCAAGATCATATAATTGAATTCAAGAAATGTTAATGGTTGTTCTCTTTCAAGACGAAGCTTTACAGAATCAAATGACAACATTCTGTTGATTGTAAAATGCTGGCCTACTTCTCTCAAGAATGGGATATACTCAAGGGCGTCAAGCCAATCTTGATTGTTTACAGTTATGGCTAGATTGTCTTCTTTACCAAACTTTAGAAACTGGCTGAACGTTTGTTTTATGTTTTCAATATTTTTGTTGATTTGTTCATCGTTTAATAGTTTACGTGTTTCATCACGCCCTGATGGGTCTCCTACCTTAGTAGTGCCTCCTCCCATAAGAACTATAGGCTTATGCCCTGTATTCTGAAGCCAGTGTAACATCATGATCGATACCAGATTCCCTATATGTAAGCTATCAGCCGTAGCATCGTAGCCGACATAGGCAGTTATCATCCCTTGGCTGGCTTTATGATCTAGATCAGTCAAATCTGTACATTGGTGCAGATATCCGCGTTCCGTTATAGTTTTTATAAAATCTGATTTTATCTTGGTCATGATATAAACATTTTAATAAAAGTTGTTGCGATAGCGTTTTTGTTCCATTCTTAAGAAACATTTTGGGTTAATCACTCATAATATCATCATAAGGTAAACCTTTTTTTGTAAATAGTATGCTATTAATAAATGATAAAGAGAAAAGTGTTTAAAGTAATTGGATTGATGAGTGGAACGTCTATGGATGGTATAGATGTTTCTGTGGTTGATACTGATGGAAGGCACTTTTTTAAGTCTGTCTCAGACTTAACTATACCTTATTCAGATGAATTTAGGGTGAGTTTAAGAAAGATCTTAGGAGGCAGTGGCCCTATTCAGATTGTAAGTGATGACCTAACTTTTCAGCACGCTGAAGCTGTTAAAGAAATTTTAAACAGGAATAAGTTGAGTGTTTCTGATGTTGATATTATAGGATTTCATGGACATACGATATTACATAAACCTGAAAAAGAAATTACATGGCAAATAGGTGATGGGAAGAAACTTGCTAAATTAACCTCTATAAATGTTGTCGCAGATTTTCGCTCTGATGACGTTGCCGAAGGAGGAGAAGGTGCACCTTTAACGCCTTTGTTTCATACATTAATAGCCCCGCAAGAAAGACCTTTATGTGTTTTAAATCTAGGTGGAGTTTCAAATATTACTTGGGTTGGCCGTAGTGCCGATGTTGACAGTGATAATCTTTTTGAAAACTTATTAGCATTTGATTCAGGGCCGGGTAATGCCTTAATAAATGATTGGGTAGAAACTCATTACAAACAGCCTTTTGATTATGATGGGGCTATAGCTTCGGAGGGGGCTATCAATAAAGATATTGTAAAAGAACTAATGAAGAATGATTATTTTGATCGATTACCTCCTAAATCTCTTGATCGTCAACAGTTCAATGTCTCTATATTAAAACAATTATCTCCAGCTGATGGTGCTGCCACATTGTCTGCTTTTACGGCACAATCTATAAAACGCGCAGTCAGTTTTTTACCAGAACCGCCTAAATTATGGGTGGTGGTTGGTGGAGGAAGGCATAATCATTTTTTAATGAGTCTGATATCGGACTATTTAGACTCACCCGTAATAAAATCTGAAGTTATTGGCTTGAATGGCGATTATATAGAATCCCAAGCATTTGCCTATTTAGCTGTGAGAAGTCTTAAAAGGTTGCCTATAAGTGGCCCATCGACCACGGGTGTTTCTACACCTCTGACTGGCGGTCATTACTTTCAGTTCACTTAGCTTTTTTCACCATGTCCTAATTTAGCTGATATTTCTGGCATTCGTTTTTCCAGATAATCGATGACAGCCCCTTCAACTTGATCTAACTCCTGTCCAAAAAAATGATCAGCGCCGTCAATTATATGACTTTGGAGTACAACGTCTTTTTGTTTGGCAACTTTATCTATCATTTCTAGTATAGAATCAGGAGGGACGACCTCATCATTGTTGCCATGTAGTATAAGACCAGATGCAGGGCAGGGCGCTAAAAACGAGAAGTCATACATATTTGCCGGTGGAGCAATAGAAATGAATCCGCTTATTTCTGGGCGTCTCATTAATAATTGCATTCCTATCCAGGCCCCAAAAGAAAAGCCAGCCACCCAACATTGTGAGGCGTCTGAGTGAACAGTTTGGAGCCAGTCCAGAGCAGATGCTGCATCTGAAAGTTCTCCTTCTCCGCGATCATATGTCCCTTCACTCCGTCCTACCCCTCTAAAGTTAAATCTAAGTGTGGCAAAACCTTTATTTACGAATGTCTGGTAAAGCTGGTAAACCACTTTGTTATTCATTGTGCCCCCATATTCTGGATGAGGATGCAGAATAATTGCGATTGGTGCGTTAGGGGTTTTTGAAGGATAAAACTGTCCCTCTAAACGTCCTTCTGGTCCTTTCATTATAACTTCAGGCATTTATTTCCTCTCTACCCATAACTGGGCTGGTTGTTAATTGACTATTTTAGTTAACTAATTAATCAATGTAATCACTATGATGAATTTCAATACTTGACCTAGGAGCTCAGGTAACTTATATGCGGTGTAATCGAGGAACTCCTTAACAACAGACTAATATAATTATAATTGATGTGCTGTATATCATATAGGTGGTCATGATCTACAAAAACCTGATAGAAGAAATTGATGCGTATTTGGAACGGGACCCTGCAGCACACTCACGTCTAATGGTTTTGCTCAGTTATCCTGGTTTACATGCTATGATTTGGCATCGCTTTGCTCATTTATTATGGGGTGCTAGACTTTTTGTTCTATCAAGATTAATTGGACACATTGCTAGGTGGATAACAGGAATAGAAATACACCCTGCGGTTAAAATCGGAAAGCGTCTTGTAATTGATCATGGCATGGGTGTGGTCATAGGTGAAACTACAGAAATCGGTAATGATGTAACACTATACCACGGAGTCACTCTGGGTGGTATAGCTCCTTCGTTAGATAGTGAAAAGCAAAAGCTTTATAAAAGACATCCAACAATTTCCGATGGAGTTATCATAGGTTCTGGCGCTCAAGTTCTTGGGCCACTAAACGTTGGTCGAAATGCGAGAATAGGGGCTAACGCCGTGGTAGTAAAAAATGTTGATGAAGGTTCTACAGTTGTAGGAATACCAGCAAAACCTGTTGATGACGAAAACTCCAGGACAGATATTTTTACAGCTTACGGAACGCCTACGGCAGATATTTCTGTCCAAGAGGAGACTATAACTAAAAATTTATTAGATGAGTTAAATAATTTGCAAATAAGAATGGAAATCTTAGAGCAGCAAAATGTAGATAAAAAACAGAAGGAAGTTTCTATCACAACTGAAAAACCTTCTGATGACTTTGTTTAGGATGAGGTAGGGCATTATGAAAGTTGATTTTATCTTTATTTCGGGAAGGCAATAGTGCCATGAAACTAGGCACGAAAGGTAGATATGCAGTAATGGCAATGGTTGATTTGGCCATGCAGAAAAGCAATAAGCCTGTGAATTTAAGTCAGATTGCTGAGCGCCAGGAGATTTCACTAGCTTATCTGGAGCAACTTTTTACTAAACTCCGCCGTGCAAAATTGGTTAAGAGTATACGCGGTCCTGGTGGAGGCTATCAATTATCATACCCATCTACCAATATTCGTATTTACGATATTATTGTGGCAGTGGATGAGCCAATTGAAGTTATAAGATGTAAACCAGATGGTACTCTAAGCTGCATAAGTAAAAGTAGTCGTTGCCTAACTCACGATTTATGGGATGAACTTGGACGCCAAATTCATCTGTATTTGAATTCGGTTACTTTGGAGGATATTTGTGAAGGACGAGTGCTAGGTACTAGTCGAGTAGATTTGAATCCAGGAAAACAAATAATAGCCTAATGAGATCAATTATGAATGTTTACCTCGATTATAATGCTACGTCCAAGCTAAGACCTGAGGCCATTACAGGGATGGAAAAGGTTATGAGATTATGCGGTAACTCTTCATCCGTGCATAGATTTGGGCGCTTGTCTAGGAGGGCTGTGGAGGAGTCCAGAGAAGCTTTGGCTGATGCTGTAAACGCATCCCATGATGAGGTTGTTTTTACCAGTGGAGGAACAGAATCCAACAACTTCGCTCTATTAGGGAGTAGAAGGAAGATTATAGCCTCTTCTATCGAACATGACTCAGTTCTTCAGCATGTAGATGAGTATGCTAAAATTAGAGTCAATAGTGATGGAGTAATTGATTTATTCCATCTCGAGGAATTACTAAAAAATGAGGAATCTTCGGTAGTCGTCTCTGTGATGGTGGCTAATAACGAGACAGGCGTCATTCAACCTATAGAGAAAGTCTTGGAGCTATGTCGTCGTTATGATGCCTGGCTGCATTGTGATGGTGTTCAGGCTTTAGGAAAGATTCCTATTTCTTTTTCGAGCTTGGGTGTTGATATGATGAGTCTATCCGCACATAAGCTAGGTGGACCTCAGGGCATTGGAGCACTAGTTATACGTGACGGTGTTAGTCTTAGTCCAATTAGTGTTGGTGGCGGCCAGGAAAGGGGACAACGGGCAGGTACGGAGAATATAATTGGCATAGGCGGATTTGGGGCCGTTTGTGAAACTATTGGCTCCTCTTTAGAAGTTTCGGAATCTCTTCTTAAGATGCGCGATAACATTGAGAAAAGATTTGTAGAAATTGCTCCTGATATAGCGATATACGGAAAGGAATCACCCCGTTTGGCCAATACCTCGTGTATCGGATTGCCTGGAATAAAAAACGAAGTACAAGTAATGGCATTAGACTTGTCAGGTGTTGCTGTTAGCTCAGGCTCTGCTTGTTCTAGTGGCAAAATCAAACCAAGCCATGTTCTTGTTGCTATGGGCGCCAATAGTCAATCCGCTGAGTGTGCTATTCGTATTTCGCTTGGTTGGGATACAAGTACTTCTGACTGTGAAAGCCTGATTAAATCTTGGGAGACCCTGGCCAGAAGCCGCGTCGAGCATGCATTTCATCAGCCAACGGTGGCATGATGGAAAATATATTAAACAGTGATCGATTGAACTCGGTTGAGTCTATTTATCTTGATTACCAGGCGACGACTCCAGTGGATCCTCTGGTGGTAGAAGAAATGCTTCCTTGGTTAACAGAAAAATTTGGAAACGCGCATTCCTCTCAGCATGTCTTTGGAATTGAAGCTGAGGCTGCGGTGGAAAGAGCAAGGGCAAAGGTTGCAGCAAGCATTCATGCAACGCCTAGTGAAATAATTTTTACATCGGGAGCAACTGAATCGAATAACTTAGCTATAAAAGGGGCTGCTAGATTTGCCCTTAGGCATAAAGCTGGTAACCATATAATTATTCTTGAGACAGAACATAAATGCGTTTTAGAATCTTGTTCGTCTTTAGAGAGTGAGGGTATAAATACAACTGCCTTAAAGGTTGGCAAAGATGGTCTGGTGAATCTCAAGGAGTTAGAAGACGCCATTACGGAAGACACCATTCTCATTTCTATTATGGCAGTTAATAATGAAATAGGGGTAATACATCCTTTGTCTGAGATAGGTTTGATGTGTCGCGATCGATCTATTTTATTTCATACAGATGGGGCTCAAGCTGTAGGCAAGATTCCTATTAATGTCGATGAAATGTTTGTCGATTTGATGAGCGTTTCGGGTCATAAGTTATATGCTCCCAAGGGTATAGGGGTTTTATACGTTAGGAGACGTCCTCGTGCGAGATTAATGGCAGAGATTTCTGGGGGTGGCCAGGAAAGAGGCATGAGGTCTGGAACCCTGCCAGTTCCTTTGATAGTAGCTTTGGGCAAGGCCTGTGAGATTGCTAGCTTAGGAATGGATAAAGAGTCTAAGAGATTGGAAACTTTGCGTGATAGTTTCTTAGCTAAGTTAAAGAAAAATATTCCAGACGTAGCTGTTAATGGCTCAATGTCTCATAGAATTTCGGGAAATCTCAATATAACCTTCCCAGGAGTACCATCTTCATCCCTGATTAAATCATTGACGGATGTCGCTATTTCTAATGGCTCAGCCTGTTCTTCGGCTTCAAGTGAACCGTCATATGTGCTTCGAGCGCTGGGGATTACAAAAGAGCTTGCCGCATGTTCAGTTAGAATAGGGTTTGGGCGGTTTACTAATGAACAAGAAATAGAGTTTGCTTTAAAAAGAATTACTGAAGAAGTTTTATTAATAAGAACTAATCATGAAGCAGCAGCAGAATGATTTTAAGAGGAACTAATGTCTAGTCATATTGATACCATTAAGAAGTCAGAATTAGTTGGTGATCAGTACAAGTATGGATTTGTAACTGATATAGAGGTCGATTTAGCCCCTAAAGGACTGAACGAAGATATTGTTAAGTTAATTTCACATAAAAAAGATGAGCCGGATTGGATGCTTGAATGGAGGCTAAAAGCATATCGCCATTGGTTAAAGATGAAACCCCCAGAATGGCAGAAAGTTTCTTTTGATCCAATTGATTATCAGGATGCTTACTACTATGCCGCGCCTAAATCTGGTAATAAGCCGAAATCTCTAGATGAGGTGGATCCAACGCTAATAGAGACCTATAATAAATTAGGTATACCGCTTCGCGAACAAGAAGTGCTGGCGGGTGTTGAAGGTGCGCCGGCAGTTGCGGTAGATGCAGTTTTTGATAGCGTTTCCGTGGCAACTACTTATAAAGCTAAACTTGAAGAAGTAGGGGTTATATTTTGTTCTATTTCTGAAGCAATCCATACATACCCTGAACTAGTTAAATTATACCTCGGCTCTGTAGTCCCTTTCGGTGACAATTATTTTTCAGCACTGAATTCAGCCGTGTTCACAGATGGCTCTTTTGTTTATATTCCTAAGGGGATTAGATGCCCTATGGAACTTTCCACTTATTTTCGTATTAATCAGGAAAATACGGGTCAGTTTGAAAGAACTTTGATCATAGCTGACGAAGATACTCATGTAAGCTATTTGGAAGGGTGCACGGCCCCGATGAGAGATGAGCACCAGCTGCACGCGGCTGTTGTTGAACTTATAGCACTTGAAAATGCTGAAATTAAGTATTCTACAGTTCAAAACTGGTATCCTGGGGATAGTAAAGGAAAAGGAGGAATTTATAATTTTGTTACTAAACGAGGCGCGTGCCGGGGAGATAATTCGAAAATTTCTTGGACACAGGTTGAGACTGGTTCAGCTATAACTTGGAAGTATCCAAGCTGTATTCTTCAAGGAGATAATTCCGTAGGGGAGTTTTATTCGATAGCGATTACAAATAATTATCAGCAGGCCGACACGGGCACAAAAATGATCCATATAGGTGAAAATACAAAATCACGGATTATATCTAAGGGAATTTCAGCGGGTCATGCAGACCAGACCTATAGAGGTTTGGTGAGAATGCAAAAAAGGGCAGAAAAGGCTAGAAATTATACTCAGTGCGACAGTTTATTAATCGGAGATACGTGTGGTGCGCATACAGTGCCTTACATAGAAAGTAAAAATCCTACTGCCCAGGTTGAACATGAAGCAACAACAAGCCGCATAAATGAAGATCAATTATTTTATTGCCGACAACGAGGTCTTACAGATGAAGAGGCTGTCTCACTTATTGTTAATGGATTTTGCCGCGAAGTTCTCCAGACATTACCTATGGAATTTGCAGTAGAGGCGCAAAAGCTTGTTGGAATAAGTCTTGAAGGAAGTGTTGGCTAACAAAAGTTGCATTGGGGTCTATAGAAATGGCGTTATTAGAAATCCGTAATTTGCATGTAAAGGTTGAAAATAAACCAATACTTAACGGAGTTAATTTAAAAATCGAGCCTGGTGAAATACACGCAATAATGGGCCCGAACGGATCTGGTAAAAGTACTTTGTCTTATGTTTTATCTGGACGTGATGGTTATCAAATTACAGATGGAGAGATCATTTATAACGGAATTGATTTACTAGAATTAGAACCAGATCAGAGGGCGCGAGAAGGGGTGTTTTTAGCGTTTCAATATCCAGTTGAAATCCCCGGAGTAGTGGGCTTGACGTTTCTTAAAACAGCTCTTAACGCCACAAGAATTCATAGAGGACAAAATGAATTAGACGCTATGGATTTTTTGAAATTTGTCCGTGAAAAGGCCCAATCGTTAGAAATAGATGATGAAATGTTGAAGCGCTTTGTTAATGAAGGTTTTTCTGGAGGAGAAAAAAAACGCATGGAGATACTTCAGATGGCAATACTTCAGCCAAAACTGGCTATATTAGACGAAACTGATTCTGGACTTGATATAGATGCCCTTCAAGTTGTTTCAAAGGGCATAAACGCTTTACGTGATGCCAATCGTGGAATGCTCTTGATAACTCATTACCAGCGTCTATTAAACTATGTGCGTCCTGATAAGGTTCATGTTCTTGCTAATGGCAGAATTGCTAGGTCTGGAGATGAAGCTTTAGCGCAAGAACTGGAAGAAAAAGGTTATGCTGAATTTAATGTATTTGTGGAGTAGGAATAGTGCCTGATGGTGCCGGTCGCAGTTTTACTTTTCTTGAACAAGCAGCAATAGCCGATCAAATAGATACAGGATCGCAACCACATTGGCTGCGTGAATTAAAGGAAAGTGGTGCGTCCATCTTCAAAAAAAGAGGTCTGCCTAATCGTTCCGACGAATACTGGCGTCATACTCTGTTGAATCAACTAGTAGAAATTGAATTCCAGCTATCTAATGAGTCCCCTCGTGTTGGCCAAAAACAACTTTCTCAAGTAGCTTTAGCAGGTTTATCAAGTTATCGCATTGTGCTAGTCAATGGTTGCGTAAGAAAGGATTTATCCTCAATTGGTGACCTTCCAAAAGGAGTTTTGATCGCTGGCTTTAATGATGTGATGTCTTTGCTGCCAAATCGTCTAGAAAAGCAATTAGGTCATTACATAGACCTCAAAAATATGCCTATGGCTGCGCTGAATACTGCATTCTTAAAAGAGGGTGTGATTATATTTGTTGATAAGGATATAACTGTTGATAAGCCGATTGAATTAATTTCTATTACTGTGCCGAACAAAAATCCGACTATGTCACAACCTCGCTTTCTGATTGACTTAGGAGAGAATTCTAGAGCGACTTTAATAGAAAGCCATATTGGAAATACTGAAATACCCTATTTTAACAATGTAGTTTCTGAAATAATAATTGGTGAAGGCGCAGGGCTTGATCATTATAAATTCCAAGATGAAGGCACAGCAGCAGTTCATATTTCCACAACAGCATTAAGGCTTCACAAACAATCTTTGTATGGAGGATTTATTTTGCAAAGCGGGGGCCTAATTGGACGTGTGGAAGCCAGTGCTGTTCTAGATGGTTCTGACTCGGATTGTAGATTTGATGGAGTTTATCTCGGACGTGACAACCAATTACTGGATACAACCACTTCGATTAAACATGTTGCAACTAGTTGTAAGTCACGGCAGGTCTTTAAAGGAGTGTTAAACGGGAATTCTCATGGAGTGTTTCAAGGTAAAACTCACGTGTCAATTGGAGCCCAAAAAACGGATGGTTATCAGTTAAGCAGAGCTTTATTGCTGTCTCGCGATGCTGAAATAAGCACGAAACCTGAGCTTGAAATTTATGCTGATGATGTTAAGTGCAGTCATGGGGCTACTTCTGGGGATTTGGATGCAGATTCTTTATTTTACCTCCAAAGTCGTGGATTATCGCCTGATGTTGCTCGTCGAGTTTTGGTTGAAGCATTTTTGAATGAAGCTTTAGCTGAGATAAAATTAAACGAAGTTTATGAGGGTTTTAGAAGCCATATTAGGGGTTGGCTGAACAAGAATATTAATCAGACTGTTGCAGAATAAAGGTTGTTTGTAATGATGTCGTTAAGAACTGATAAAGATGAAAAATATACATTTAATGTCGACAATGTTCGCAAAGACTTCCCTATTTTCAAAGAAAGTATGAATGGACAGCCATTAGTTTTTCTGGATACGGCAGCTTCTGCCCAGAAGCCAAATCAGGTAATAGATTCTATTACAGAAATATATAAAACTGAGTATGCAAATGTACACAGAGGGCTGTACAAGATAAGTGAGACGCTCACGGCCAAATACGAAGGTGTTAGGGAAATTATTTCTGATTATATTAATGCAGAACACACTAGTGAAATTATTTTTACACGTAATGCTACGGAATCCATAAACTTAGTTGCAAGAAGTTTTGGAAAATCTTTTTTAAAAGAAAACGACGAGATTATCCTTAGTGAGCTCGAACATCATGCCAACATCGTACCTTGGCAGATGCTTCGTGAGGAGATTGGAGTGATAATAAAGATTGCTCCGATAAATGATGAAGGTGAGTTTATAATAGATGAGTTTGAAAAACTTCTTTGTAATAGAACAAAGCTGGTTGCCATTTCTCATATGTCAAATGTTTTAGGAAGTATTTTGCCAGTTAAAGAAATAACTCGTTTATCTCAGGCGGTAGGAGCGAAGGTGTTGATCGATGGATGTCAGGCTATAACTCATTTACCTGTTGATGTTCAAAAAATTGGTTGTGATTTTTACGTGTTTTCAGGTCATAAACTTTATGGTCCTTCAGGGGTAGGTGTTCTATACGCACGGGAAGAATTATTAGAAATGATGCCTCCGTTTATGGGCGGAGGAGATATGATTAGTGCAGTTACCTTTGAAGAATCTACTTGGGCTAAGATACCTCATAAGTTTGAAGCGGGAACTCCAGCAATAGTTCAAGTTATTGGCTTGGGTGTGGCAATTGAGTATCTCAAATCTTTGGGCTTAGAAGATATACGAAAATACGAAAAGACAATATTGGATTATGCAACGCAGAAATTGTTGGACATTGAAGGCTTGAGATTGATTGGGACAGCTGAAGATAAGGCTAGTGTGCTGTCTTTTACTTTAGATTTTGCGCACCCTCATGATGTTGCTACTATTATTGATGGAGCAGGTGTCGCTGTTCGAGCTGGACATCACTGTGCTCAACCCTTAATGAATAGGATGAATGTAGCTGCTACTGTACGAGCTTCTTTGGGGCTTTATAATACAGAGGAGGACATAGATCGACTGGTCAGTTCTTTGCATAATGTAAGTGAGATTTTCAACTAATGGATAGTCTTCGGGAACTTTATCAGGAAGTAATTTTAGACCACGGAAAGAATCCGAGGAATTTTACTACGCCTGATAACGCAACAAACAAGGCATTAGGTAATAACCCGCTGTGTGGGGATCAATTAACAGTTTACCTTAAGGTTGATTCTGGATTTGTGGAGGATGTTTCATTTATAGGCCATGGATGTGCAATTTCTATTGCGTCAGCTTCTATGATGACTGAATTTATTAAGGGTAAATCTGAGGATGAGATAAAACAAATTTTTAATAAGTTTCATGAAATGTGCACAGATGAAGGTATTGATAAAGGTAGTATTGAAGAGTTAGAAAAACTGCAAGTTCTCTCTGGAGTGAGAGAGTACCCGACTCGTGTTAAATGCGCGACCTTGCCATGGCATACTTTACTAGCTGCATTGGCCGGAGAAAAAGAAGTAACAACTGAGTAGGATTAAAGATGATGAAAGATAGTCCTGGTTTAGCTGACTTTATGCCAAGTGAAGTTAATTTAGGTGATCAGTTAGTTGCTCGAGCCGGCGCGAAGTTAGAAACAGGAGTAGATGTTGCATCTGAGGAATCGGTAATTGCTGCTTTGAGAAAAGTACATGACCCTGAAATACCTGTGAATATATATGATTTGGGTCTGATCTATGACCTAAATCTTTTTTCAGATGGCACAATTAAAATCGACATGACCTTGACAGCCCCTACCTGCCCTGTAGCGGGTGAAATACCGGTTTGGGTTGCCGAAGCGTTAGCCGAGATAGAAGGAATTGGAGAAGTCGAAGTGAATCTTGTTTGGGAACCTCGATGGTCTTCAGACAGAATGACTGATGAAGCTAAATTGACATTAAATTTGTTTTAGTTTTAGGCATGAACGTATGAAAGGACCTATATAAAAATGGTTGAGCCTATAATAACTATGACTGAAGCAGCTGTTAAGCGGGCCAAAAGCCTAATGACCAACGCTGATGCTGACATTGTTGGACTAAGAATAGGTATAAGCACACGTGGCTGCTCGGGTCTGTCATACGTGGTTGAATATGCCTCAGAAAAACGTCAATTTGAAGAGGTCATTGAAAAAGAAGGATTAAATATATTTATTGATCCAGCTGCCACTATGTTTCTGATTGGGTCAGAAATGGATTACCAAGAGGGAAACTTTCAAACAGGATTTGTTTTTAATAATCCAAATGCTAAAGGTACTTGTGGTTGTGGGGAATCATTTCACGTGTGAGTTAACTATGCTTTTAATTGTGATTGTTTTTGAATGGTCAAAATAATTTTTATTGAAAATGATGGAAAACGAAGACAGGTCTCTGGGGCATCTGGTGATTCTTTAATCCAGGTAGCTTGGGATAATGATGTTGATATCGAAGGGGCCTGCGAGGGGGCTATGGCTTGTTCCACCTGCCATGTCGTTGTAGATGAAAATTGGTTTAAAAAATTAGATGAAACCTCTGAAGAAGAAGAGGATATGTTGGATCTAGTTTATGGTTTATCCTCCACCTCAAGGCTAGGATGTCAAATAATAATTTCTGAAGATTTGGATGGTCTTATTCTCTATCTTCCTGATGAAACACATAACAAACTTCTTGACTGATTTAAGGAGTGAGCGTTTTGGGAAATACTTTTTCCGAGTTTGAGCTTTATTCGCAGTTGAAAAATCAAGACACTAAACTTTGGGATAAATATGTGTACCACCCTTTCGTCTGCCAAATAGGAGCTGGGACACTAGCTAAAGAGTGCTTTCAGCGTTATTTGGGCCAAGATTATTTATTTTTAATTCATTTTGCTCGAGCTTATGGATTGGCAGCATATAAGAGTGATAACATCGACGATATTCGTGTCGCTGCTAATGCTATGATCTCAATTATCGATAAAGAAATTTCTCTGCATTTGGAATATTGTCATAGTTGGGGGTTATATAAGGATTACCTGGAGGCCTTAGATGAATTGACAGCAACCATAGCCTATACCCGTTATGTTCTTGAAAAGGGACTCCAGGGCGATTTAGTTGATTTATTTGTTGCTCTTGCCCCCTGTATAATTGGTTACAGTGAAATTGGAACACGTTTGGCTAATGATCCAAATACGAACCTAGATAATAACCCTTATTCTTCTTGGATTGCTATGTACTCCGGAGAAGAGTATCAACAAGTCGCCAGACAACACGCAGAGATGCTAGATAAGCTTTGGGCAGAAAGGGCGGGTAAAGAAAGGTTGTCTAAAATTAGAGAAACCTTTTCCCAAGCAGTTAGGCTTGAAGTTAATTTTTGGCAAATGGGCTTGAATGGTAATTTATGATAAATGTGGTCAAAATGGATTGGTTATGCTTGTTTCTTATTTAGCTATTAACAAATTGGAGCGCTAATTGAATAGTCTAGGTCTTCATAAGAGTCCAGAAAATACCAGGGTTATTGTTGCTATGTCAGGAGGTGTAGATAGCTCGGTAACCGCAGCGTTGCTTCATGAGGAAGGATACGATGTTGTTGGTATCACACTACAACTATATGACTATGGAAAGTCGTCATTAAACTCTAGGAGTTGTTGTGCAGGTCAGGATGTATATGATGCTAAACATGTTGCTGATAGGTTAAATATACCACATTACGTTTTGGACTATGAAGAAACTTTTAAAAAAGACGTAATTGACAATTTTGTAGAAAGCTACGTGAAAGGTGAAACACCAATCCCTTGTGTTACATGCAATCAAACAGTGAAATTTCGTGATCTACTAGAAACGGCTCGAGAAATAGGTGGAGACGTTATAGCGACAGGACATTATATAAGGTTAGTCAATAGAACACAGGGACAAGAGTTACATAGGGCAGTTGATGCTTCACGCGATCAAAGTTACTTTCTATTCGCTACTACTAAAAGTCAGCTTAACTTTTTGCGTTTTCCACTCGGAGGTTTGGCTAAAAATGAGGTGCGCAGTTTGGCTAAGCGCTATGATCTTATCAATGCTGAAAAACCTGACAGTCAAGATATATGTTTTGTTCCTCAAGGAAACTACTCTAGCGTAATTGAACGATTAAAACCTGGTGCAAGTGAGCCTGGTGAAATAGTTGATCTTGAGGGTAAAGTATTAGGCCGTCACAAAGGAATAATTAATTACACTATAGGTCAGCGCAAAGGACTTGGTATTGGTGGTCGATCTGGAGATAGCGAGGATGGAAAGCCTTTATATGTTATAAAACTTGATCCAGAAAACAAAAAAGTGATTGTTGGGAACAGGTCAGATCTCTCAGTTCGTAAGATATCTGTAGATGGGATTAACTGGCTGGGTGAAGGAGATGAAGCTCCGTCTTGTGGCATAAAAATTTCTGTTAAAGTTCGTTCCACTCAAGAGCCTGTTTTAGCCACATTAAGCGGGTGTGGTGGCGGCAGGGGGATACTTGAGTTTCTTGAGCCCGAGTACGGCGTAGCACCTGGTCAAGCGGCGGTTTTCTATACAGACACTCGTTTGTTGGGTGGTGGTTGGATATCTGGGTGATAAAAATTTAGGAAGTATTATATGACTACTTTTATTCTTGTTCACGGCGCTTATCATGGAGCGTGGTGTTACTCTAAAGTTAAGCCTTTACTTGAGTCAGCAGGGCATAAAGCTTTGGCGGTCGACCTACCCGGGCATGGTAATAATGTTATTCCCATAGAGAAGGTCACTTTTTCTGCTTATGTTGAGTACTTAAGCAAGGTCATCGATGATCAGGAAGAAAAAGTGTTACTAGTAGGTCACAGCCTAGGAGGTATGAGCATTAGTCAAGTGGCTGAACATAAGCATGAAAAAATAGAAAAACTAGTTTATTTAACAGCATTAATACCAATGAATAATGAGTCACGAATGGGTATTTCAGATAGAGTGAACGAAGACTCAACCGTTGCTCGCGCCAGAATAGCTACGCAAGATGGCTTAGCTTCTACAATAGATGACCAGTTATTAAAAACACTATTCTATCATGATTGTAGTCAGTCTGACTTATCTATGGCTAAAAATAATTTAGTGCCTCAAGCCACTGAGCCGTTGAGAGCAAAAGTTTGCTTAACTGAAGAAAAATATGGCAGTGTTCCACGGGCATATATTGAATGTCTGCGCGATCGAGCTATCCCACTTAAAATGCAAAGAGAAATGGTATCTGATGTCCCGTGTCAGCAAGTGGAAACTTTGGATACTTCTCATTCACCATTCTTTTCAGCTCCTGAAGAGTTGGCGCAACTCCTCATCTTATTGTAGATCTCTATCATTTATTGGACTAAGGTTCTTTTTGGGAGTAGTTAAAATAATCACTCTATAAAAATTAACGCAATTTAAATGTAAGGGGATTCATAGTGCTAATTACAAAAAACCCTCCTAAAGTTGCTGAACCATCGGCACTTTATAGTCATTCTGTGGAAATACCAGAAAATGCGCGTTGGTTGGTTACTGCCGGTCAGATAGGAAAGAGAGAGGATGGAACCATTCCTCATGGATTTGAAGCTCAGCATGCACAGGTATGGGAAAACACGATTGCTGTTCTTGAGGCTTCTGGCTACGGAGTAGAAGATATTGTGAGGCTTAATGTCTATTCAACTGACCCAGATGGGCTAAAATTTCTTACTCCTCATAGAAAAAAATACTTAAATTCGGATCACATTCCGGCGTCTACTTGGGTTGTGGTCAGTCAACTAGCAAATCCTGAGCTGGTGGTTGAGATGGAAACAATTGCGGCGCGTGTTTTTTAGCTTGTTTTTGTCTAGAGTTTTACGTTTAGTTGCTTTTTGACTCAAAGTTAGATGAAAATATAAAAAAAATCTAAGTGATGAAACGTCAATTAGACCCCGATATATATATAACCTTCCTTGACACGCATTTGGGGTCTGATTATATCGCGTTGACCTCATTTCGTGGCGGAGTAGCTCAGCTGGTTAGAGCAGGGGAATCATAATCCTCGTGTCGGGGGTTCAAGTCCCTCCTCCGCTACCACTATTTTTTTTGATAATTAAATATATAAGGTCTAGTCTAATTTATTAAAGACTTGCTTTACACTTGTCTCCTCTGTTTCAATTATTGATATATGATTCCTAGAGAGGAGAAAATTATGCCTGAGAAGTTAGACGAAAGTGCAGTAGGAAGAGCTGCAAAAATATTGGCAGAAGCAACTCGTTCTAGAACACTAATAAACCGATTGCCAGTAGATATACGCCCAGTCAATTCTGAGGATGGGAAGGCCATTGCTGAGGCAGCTCTTGACCTTATTGACAAGGAAGTGGTTGGTTGGAAAATCGGATATGCCTCTATCGCTGAAAGACGAGACATGGAAAATGTTCCAGTCCCGGGGCGTCTATTGCAGGGCTCCATATTGCAGAGTCCAGCTAATATACATTTAAGTGAATTAAATCATCCACTCATCGAGGCTGAGATTGCTTTAGTGCTCGGATCAGACATGCCTGCACGTGACACACTATATACACCTGAAGAAGCCAAAGAGGCGGTGTCTAGCGCTCATGTTGCTATAGAAATCGCTGATCCCCGTTACAAAGACTTTAATGAACCAGAAAATGCAGAATTTATAGCCGATAATGCTTGTTCAAGATTTGTAGTTGTTGGGCCTGAAGTGCCCAATTGGAAAGATGGCCCTCTATCGGATATTGAAGTAACTATGTTATTTGATGATGAGCTTGTCTCTAAGGGAAGAAAAGATGATGATCGATGCGATGGCTTTTGGTCTCTTGCTTGGTTGATAAATGATGTTGGTAAAAGAGGTTATAGCCTAAAAGCCGGGCAAGTTTTTTCCTCAGGAGCGGTAGCAAAAGTATTACCACTTGGAAACAGTAGAAGGGTAGTTGTGAATTTTAATGGGGTAGAAGCAGCTCTCAGTATTGGCGATTGAATGAGACCTTTGTAGGAGATTATAGCATGACAAACTCAGCCCAAGACAGCGATTACGAGGAGATGTGTTCTAACCACCATCTAGAAATACCTGAGTATTATAACTTTGGGTTTGATGTAATTGAAAAAAGAGCCAGGGAGAATGATAAAACTGCGTTTATATATATATCGCGTGACAGAGAGCTGGTAGAGCACCACAAATTTTCTGATTTGAATAAAAGCTCGAATCGTTTTGCCAACGTGCTGTTAGGCCTAGGAATTAGACACGGCGATTTTGCTTTCGTAATGATCCCTCGAGTGCCTGCTTGGTATCAAATCATGATTGGTTGTATAAAAACCGGGGTTGTAGCTATGCCTGGGACTAATTTACTAACTCCAAAAGATATTGAGTATCGTATAAATAAGTCTGAAGCTAAGTTAGCGATAGTTACTTCGGATGCTCTTTCTAAGATTGAAGAAATAAAAGACAAGTGTCCTAGTTTGCAGCATTTAATAGTAGTAGGGGAAAATCATGATGGCTGGGTTGAATACAACGAAGCTTGTGCCTTAGCCAGCGATGTTCTGAATAGGGAAGATCTTTATCGAACCCGGGCAGAGGATGACATGTTGGTCTATTTTACCTCGGGAACAACCGCTTTTCCTAAAATGGTGCCTCGTGATCATGGGTATGCCCTTGCGCATGATATCACTGGTCGTTACTGGATGGGGCTCAATGAAAATGATATTCACTGGACGCTATCGGACACTGGTTGGGCAAAAGCTGCATGGGGAATGCTTTTTCCACCTTGGTTATTCGGCGCAACAATTATTCTTTATGACGCCGATCTTCGTTTTGATGCAGAAACACATCTGGAACTGATTAAACAATTTGGAGTAACAACATTTTGTGCTCCCCCCACTGTCTATCGTGTTTTTGCACAGACAGACCTAAACAAATATGACCTAAGCTCAATAAATCATTCAATTAGTGCTGGTGAGCCGTTGAACCCCGAAGTTATGCGAGTTTGGAAGGACGCTACTGGAACAGAAATTTATGATGGCTATGGCCAGACAGAGACCATAAATATAGTTGCCAATTTTCCTGGTCAGGAATTGCGGCCTGGTTCAATGGGGCGTCCAGTTCCAGGCCTAACTGTTGAAATCATAGATGAATCAGGTAACGTTTTAGATGACAATGAGGTGGGTCATATAGCTGTGAAGTTAAATGAACCTCATCCTCCTGGATTGTTTACTGGTTATTATAATGATCCGGAAGCTAATAAAGAGTGTTTTCGTAACGATTGGTATTATACCGGTGATACTGCGACTAGGGACCCAGATGGTTACATTTGGTTTGTCGGTCGTTCAGATGACATAATTTCATCAGCAGGTTACAGAATTAGTCCTTTTGAAGTTGAGAGCGTTCTTCAGGAGCATTCAGCAATCGCAGAATCTGCTGTTGTAGCCAAGCCTGACAAGATACGTGGTTCGATTGTTAAGGCGTTCGTTGTTCTTGCGCCAGGAAATGTAGCTACGTCTCAGCTTGAAAAGGAAATTCAGGATTTTGTTAAGGAGCAGACGGCGCCGTATAAATATCCTCGTGAAATTGAGTTTCGTAAAACTCTTCCAAAAACGATTTCAGGGAAAATAAGACGCGTTGAGTTAAGGGCTGAATTGAAAGTTTAGATTTGCTTTAAGTGAATAACACTTCTATTTAGTATCGAGTATTATATATATTTTTTAAACACCTCGGTTCTAGCCGAATAATTAATTCTTACCTATTTAAGTGTTTTGTTGTGATCAAACTCTGTCATTTTAATTTAAAGTTAAAACTAGAACTTATTTAATTCATAATTGTCCATATATGGCTATAGAAATCTTTAATAACTTATATTAATTGGGTGAAAAATGTCTGAAGAGGCTAAGCTTACTATACGACTTAATGTTAATGACAACGTAATTGTTGCTCGCGTTGAAATACTGCCAGGCACTCATATTCATGAAGAGAATATCAAAACCATTGTTCATATCCCTAGAGGTCATAAAATTGCTACTTCTTTAATTTCTAAAGGTGATGTGGTTAGGAAGTACAATCAGATTATTGGTTTTGCTACTGAAAATATAAATGAAGGTGATCATGTTCATACACATAACTGTGAATTTAGAGTGTTTGAACGTGATTATGCCTTTTCCACTGAATTAATAAAAAATAAGAAAGTTCCGATAGATGAGCAAAGGACATTTCAAGGTTATAAACGTCAAACAGGAAGGGTTGGGACGCGTAATCATATTGGCATTCTTACCTCAGTGAATTGTTCGGCCACAGTGGCTCGTTACATTGCAGATACATTTAATAAGACTGATCTTCTTATGGATTATCCTAACATTGATGGTGTTTCAGCGTTTGTCCATTCTACTGGCTGCGGTATGGCAGATTCTGGAGAAGGATATGAAAATCTACAAAGAACCCTATGGGGTTATGCCCGACATCCTAATTTTTCTGGAATATTGATTGTCGGGTTAGGTTGTGAAGTTAATCAAATACCATTCCTACTTGATTCTTATGGGCTTGAGCTTAATGACACATTTCAAACTATGACTATTCAAGAATCAGGTGGTACTCGGAAAACAGTTGATGAGGCAGTTGAGCGGATAAAAACAATGTTGCCAATAGCAAATGAGGCAACACGTGAGCCAGTTCCTGTGAGCGAACTGACAGTTGCGCTCCAATGTGGAGGTTCAGACGCATATTCGGGCATAACAGCAAATCCAGCTTTAGGAAATGCTGTAGATAGATTGGTTGCTAATGGCGGTACCGGAATTCTTTCTGAAACACCTGAGATTTATGGTGCCGAACACTTATTAACACGAAGAGCAATAAGTCCTGATGTTGGAGAAAGGCTGGTTGAAAGAATTCGTTGGTGGGAAGATTATACAGCACGAAATCATGGTACAATGGATAATAATCCATCCCCAGGAAATAAAGCGGGAGGCCTTACAACTATTTTAGAGAAGTCACTTGGAGCTGCGGCCAAAGGCGGCACCACAAATTTAATGGGTGTCTACAAATACGGAGAACTAATTGAGAAAAAAGGTTTTGTTTTTATGGATAGCCCTGGTTACGACCCTGCATCAATTACAGGACAGGTCGCTTCTGGTGCCAATCTAGTGTGCTTTACGACTGGTAGAGGATCTGTGTATGGATGCAAGCCTTCGCCATCAATAAAACTTTCGACTAACACTGCAATGTATCGCAAGATGTCAGAAGACATGGATATAAATTGTGGGGTGATAGCAGATGGGGCTTCATCGGTTGAAGAAATTGGTGAACAGATATTTGAATATTTTCTATCTGTTGCTAGTGGGAAAAAATCAAAGTCCGAAGAAATGGGGTTTGGTGATAATGAGTTTATTCCATGGCAAATCGGCGCTGTAATGTGACCTTATTTTTTGAAGTTTATAATGTCATCTGATGAATTGATCGATGTAGTCAGTTCCTAATCCGCATTCTTCATACCACGATTTGCAAAGGTCAATTTTGGTAAAAACGTCATCGTAACCAACCTGGTTGCCCTCCTCGTCAACGTAAATTACTGGTCCTCCATTATTGAAAAAAGTAATCATCTCATTTTTATCTTCAAGGACTAAAGTGTGCGTTTCGCCAGGTGGTTCGTATACGTATGTTCCTGGTTCAGCTACCCAGTCATGCTCCAAATACCGCCATTTTCCCTTGATAACGTAGCCATGTACTGGCGCTGGATGTCGATGCTTGCTTAATATTCCGGCACGACGCACCCTAAGTAGATCTGTGAATCCACCCCCCCTTGTGTCGAGCATGAGAGGTCTAAACCAGACGTTGTCTGCTTGTGGCACCCATATTCTTTCATCTTCTGGGGCTGCCAATGTAATAATTTCAGAGGTTGCATAAGAATGAGTTATAAAATTATTGGCATTTGTCATTTCGTTTTAGTTTCTAGTGATTTATATAATTTTAACATATTCTCTGGTTGCTATATAAAAATTGATATTTTTCAACTATTAGTTCTGTTCCGCTCAAAATAAGTGATTTTAATTTTTCTGATAAATATCCTGATGATGTTTCTGTGGTGACATTGGAGTTACTACCTTCTACAAGGATAGCCCATTCTGTATTCTGATTGCGATCAATTGTTTGGCCTAGTGCATTGGCTAATCTTTTATCGGCTTCAATGTCTACTGAAACCAGGCAAGAGCCGACAATGCTTGAGAGTTTATTCATCTCTTCAAGGGCGCCTTTGTTTATCCAATCAAGCAATTCCTGTTTTTTAGTCGGATCTAGATAGAATCGAAATAGGGTGAGAGCTGCCCCTATCCCACATGTATAATCAGCCTCTACTCTGCATGGCATGCGGTGCCATTTAGTAAACTGAGGCATTATCGACTTGCTCCAGTCTGACGGCGTTTTAAGTACTTTTACGTAATCTGGTGAAGCTATATTATCCGAGTCTAGCGCCTCATAAGTCGAAAGGTATTTGATTTCTGCTTTGACTGCTTCGTATCTTCTGGCTCTTCGGAAGCCATCAATATTGACGCGCTCCATGAGGTGTTCACGATTATACCACTCATTGAAGTCTGCCTCTAATTCTGAGGACACTTCTGTGAAGGTCATCAATAAGCCTTTGCCGTATAACTTCATATTCTTTATCTCTTCAATCAAGGTCTTGTGGTCGAATAAAATCAATTAGTTTAGTGTTTGTGGATTTAATATCAGTCCAATTAATATTATTAAGTTCGAATGCAGCGAGTGCTCCAGTGGAAAACCCTTCGTTTAGTTTCTGTTGAGTTGTATTCAAACTATCACCTATTGCTAGATGAATAGCGAGAGATTCAATTCCTGGGTTATGTCCGATTAATATTACTATTTTTACGGTGTCATCAATATTTGATATTTGTTCTAATAGATCGCCAGGATTGGCAAGGTACAGTTCATCTTGTTTTACCTCCGATGTATTTCCCCCAATCACTGTTTTCACTGCTTCCCAAGTTTCATATGCGCGCCGAGCTGATGATATTAAAGCAATATCAGGGAGTAATGCATTTTTTTTAATCCAGTTCGCTATACTTATGGAAGCGTCAAGACCGTGTGGCGTCAGGGCTCGGTCAATGTCTTCCTTGCCCGGATCATTCGACTCGGATTTGCCATGGCGCATAAGTAGAAGATATTTCATATAAGTTTCTTTTTTTTATCAGATCAGAGAGATCTGCAACTTTTATAGAATTCCAATATTATAAAGCAGTAGTTTTTTTTGAGATATGCCGGCGCTAAAAAGGGCTAAACACTAGGGTAGAGCTTGAATTTGGCGCTATCATATTAATAATTTTATTAAACAAATTAGAATACATTATGTAAGTAATTATGTATAATTTTTTATTTAGAGGACATCAACAATAGCTTAACCTGTGTATAATAAGTAAAATTCGACAAAAAAGCGTTTGACACCTTGGTAAACCAGGCGTACAAACCGCGCCACCGCTCTAGTTGATTGATACTTTCGAGCGGAGTTTCCGTAAGTCATATCCGGCGCTCATTAGAGCTTCGGGATTTGCGTGCTGTTTGACATTGTAAAAAGAAACGAAGGGATGCGCAGGCGGCGGTGCATGTTTTATGCCTGCTTGCGCATCAAATACGAAGACAAATTTATCTTTTGATAAGTTTGCCTTCGCTTGTGCAAGCAAGGCTTTAAGTCAACCTGATTGATGCTAGTTATATTCATCGATCGGGGAAATCAAACCTAAGAGTTTGATCCTGGCTCAGAGCGAACGCTGGCGGCAGGCTTAACACATGCAAGTCGAAGGAGAAGCTGGACTTCGGTTCAGTGGAAACTGGCGCACGGGTGAGTAACGCGTGGGGATATGCCCAAAGGTACGGAATAACCGTTGGAAACGACGGCTAATACCGTATGTTCCCTCAGGGGAAAAGCTTCGGCGCCTTTGGATTATCCCGCGTCCGATTAGCTTGTTGGTGAGGTAATGGCTCACCAAGGCTCCGATCGGTAGCTGGTCTGAGAGGACGATCAGCCACACTGGGACTGAGACACGGCCCAGACTCCTACGGGAGGCAGCAGTGGGGAATATTGGACAATGGGGGCAACCCTGATCCAGCCATGCCGCGTGAGTGAAGAAGGCCCTAGGGTTGTAAAACTCTTTCAGCGGGGAAGATGATGACGGTACCCGCAGAAGAAGCCCCGGCTAACTCCGTGCCAGCAGCCGCGGTAATACGGAGGGGGCTAGCGTTGCTCGGAATTACTGGGCGTAAAGCGAGCGTAGGCGGCTAAACAAGTTGGGGGTGAAAGCCCGGAGCTCAACTCCGGAACTGCCTCCAAAACTGGTTAGCTAGAGTCCGAGAGAGGAAAGTGGAATTCCCAGTGTAGGGGTGAAATTCGTAGATATTGGGAAGAACACCAGTGGCGAAGGCGACTTTCTGGATCGGTACTGACGCTAAGGCTCGAAAGCGTGGGGAGCAAACAGGATTAGATACCCTGGTAGTCCACGCCGTAAACGATGAGTGCTAGACGTTGGGGGTTTATCCTTCAGTGTCGCAGCTAACGCATTAAGCACTCCGCCTGGGGAGTACGATCGCAAGATTAAAACTCAAAGGAATTGACGGGGGCCCGCACAAGCGGTGGAGCATGTGGTTTAATTCGATGCAACGCGAAGAACCTTACCAGCCCTTGACATACCGGTCGCGATTTCCAGAGATGGATTTTTTCAGTTCGGCTGGACCGGATACAGGTGCTGCATGGCTGTCGTCAGCTCGTGTCGTGAGATGTTGGGTTAAGTCCCGCAACGAGCGCAACCCTCGTCCTTAGTTGCCATCGGTTCGGCCGGGCACTCTAGGGAAACTGCCGGTGATAAGCCGGAGGAAGGCGGGGATGACGTCAAGTCCTCATGGCCCTTATGGGCTGGGCTACACACGTGCTACAATGGCGGTGACAGTGGGAAGCAAGACCGCGAGGTGGAGCAAATCCCCAAAAGCCGTCTCAGTTCGGATTGTACTCTGCAACTCGAGTGCATGAAGTTGGAATCGCTAGTAATCGTGGATCAGCATGCCACGGTGAATACGTTCCCGGGCCTTGTACACACCGCCCGTCACACCATGGGAGTTGGTTTTACCCGAAGCCGGTGCGCTAACCGCAAGGAAGTAGCCGTCCACGGTAAGGTCAGCAACTGGGGTGAAGTCGTAACAAGGTAGCCGTAGGGGAACCTGCGGCTGGATCACCTCCTTTCTAAGGATGATCCGGAGAGAATTTTCTTTCTTGATCTATCTTAGCAAAACTACTTGTACCGCCGTCGGTGCATCCCTTCGTCGTCCGATCCAAGAGTAAGGAGACCAAGTTTCGGGCCTGTAGCTCAGTTGGTTAGAGCGCGCGCTTGATAAGCGTGAGGTCGGAAGTTCAAGTCTTCCCAGGCCCACCAGTTTCGTTACGGGAAGGGGCTGTAGCTCAGTTGGGAGAGCGCCTGCTTTGCAAGCAGGAGGTCGTCGGTTCGATTCCGTCCAGCTCCACCAGCTCAGAAAGTTTTGATTGTGGATTATAAGTCCACAGAAATCGGACGTACGAAACAAAAAATTCTTGTTAGCGAAGTTAATCGTTAATATGGATCAGTTGTTACACATCGTGAATAGGTTGCAAACAATACTGACCCCACAGAATATTCTAGATTCTATTTTTTAAATTTAGATTGTTTTGTGGAGCCAAATATAACTGAGAAAATCAGAGAAATTGTGTTGCGGGGCTTGTCCCTGTACGCGATGACTCTACAATCAAGCGCAAAAGGGCATTTGGTGGATGCCTTGGCACTAAGAGGCGATGAAGGACGTAGCACACTGCGATAAGCTACGGGGAGCTGTGAGCAAGCTTTGATCCGTGGATTTCCGAATGGGGAAACCCGGCCCGTAAGGGTCATTCTACACTGAATACATAGGTTTAGAAAGCAAACCCGGCGAACTGAAACATCTAAGTAGCCGGAGGAAAGGACATCAACCGAGACTCCGTTAGTAGTGGCGAGCGAACGCGGACCAGGCCAGTGGCCAAATGTTAAGAACCGGAACCGTCTGGAAAGTCGGGCCATAGTGGGTGATAGCCCCGTACGGGTAGAAAGACGTTTGGTCTTCGAGTAGGGCGGGACACGTGAAATCCTGTCTGAACGTGGGGGGACCACCCTCCAAGCCTAAGTACTCCTTAGTGACCGATAGTGGACAAGTACCGTGAGGGAAAGGTGAAAAGCACCCCGACAAGGGGAGTGAAATAGTTCCTGAAACCGGATGCCTACAAGCAGTCGGAGGAAGAGTAGTCTTCGGATTACGGCTTCTGACGGCGTACCTTTTGTATAATGGGTCAGCGACTTAGTCTGTACAGCAAGCTTAAGCCGGTAGGTGTAGGCGCAGCGAAAGCGAGTCTTAATAGGGCGATGAAGTTGTGCGGATTAGACCCGAAACGTGGTGATCTAGCCATGGGCAGGTTGAAGGTGGGGTAAGACCCACTGGAGGACCGAACCCACCTATGTTGAAAAATGGGGGGATGACCTGTGGCTAGGGGTGAAAGGCCAATCAAACCACGAAATAGCTGGTTCTCCGCGAAAACTATTTAGGTAGTGCGTCATGTTTTACCACCGGGGGTAGAGCACTGGATGGGCTAGGGGGGCGCGAGCCTTACCAAACCTAACCAAACTCCGAATACCGGTGAGTATAATCATGGCAGACAGACTACGGGTGCTAAGATCCGTAGTCGAAAGGGAAACAGCCCAGACCGCCAGTTAAGGTCCCCAAATAATGGCTAAGTGGGAAAGGATGTGGGAAGACCAAGACAGCCAGGAGGTTGGCTTAGAAGCAGCCATCCTTTAAAGAAAGCGTAACAGCTCACTGGTCTAATTAAGCCGTCCTGCGCCGAAGATGTAACGGGGCTTAAGCCATTTACCGAAACTGCGGGTGCATTTGACCTTCGGGTTAAGTGCGCGGTAGCGGAGCGTTCCGTAGGCCTGTGAAGGTGTATCGTGAGGTATGCTGGAGGTATCGGAAGTGCGAATGCTGACATGAGTAACGATAAAGAGTGTGAGAAACACTCTCGCCGAAAGCCCAAGGGTTCCTGCGCAAGGTTAATCCGCGCAGGGTGAGCCGGCCCCTAAGCCGAGGCCGAAAGGCGTAGGTGATGGGAATCAGGTTAATATTCCTGAGCCCGCTGGTAGTGACGAATACCGTAAGTTGTCAGTCCTTATTGGATTGGTTCTGGCAGTGAAGGTGTTCCAGGAAATAACTCCAGCTAATGGACCGTACCCCAAACCGACACAGGTGGGCAGGTAGAGAATACTAAGGCGCTTGAGAGAACGGTGTTGAAGGAACTCGGCAAAATACCCTCGTAACTTCGGGAGAAGGGGGACCTCTTATTGGGCAACCAGTATGAGGTGGCACAGACCAGGGGGTGGCGACTGTTTACTAAAAACATAGGGCTCTGCTAAGTCGTAAGACGATGTATAGGGTCTGACGCCTGCCCGGTGCCGGAAGGTTAAGGAGAGAGGTGAGAGCTTTGAACCGAAGCCCCGGTAAACGGCGGCCGTAACTATAACGGTCCTAAGGTAGCGAAATTCCTTGTCGGGTAAGTTCCG
>PTJY01000006.1 GCA_002937505.1 Alphaproteobacteria bacterium MarineAlpha12_Bin1 | reverse complement strand
GCGTGTGATCGGATGTACTGGTTGGGTAAAAAATCCTAACTTCATTATCTCCACATCCATAATATCTAGTTAATTAATCTGTCAAAAAAACTAAGTAATAACAAGGGAACTAACGACTCAATCAGATAAGCCTATAATGTTGACCTTTATATATTTATCACAAAAGATTACTACCTGAAAACAAGGCCTTTCAGTATTTAATAACGAACTAAAAAGCAATAATGGACAAAAACTGTGAAAAACAAGTTTCTAGCGTTCCTTTTATTTATATTAGCCATCTTTGTAGCTTTACCAGCACTTTGTCAAACAAACATAACATTTTCTGATTGGCTTTTGGAGCTTCGTAATGAAGCATTAGATTCTGGGATTAGTCAGCAAATACTAGACGCTAGTCTCACAAATATTTCACCTATTGCCCGCATAATTGAACTAGATAGACGTCAACCGGAATTTACTCTTACATTCCAAGAGTATTTAGATCGTGTTGTGAACCATCGTCGTATAAATCAGGGAAAAATTAATCTTAGTAAAAACATAGAACTTCTTAATACCGTGTCAAAGAGGTTCAACGTACAGCCACGATTTCTTGTAGCCCTTTGGGGAATTGAAACAAATTATGGTCGAAACACTGGTGGTTTTCCAGTTGTGGCTTCATTAGCCACCCTAGCCTATGATGGACGGCGCAGTAAGTATTTCAGGAAAGAATTATTTAACGCACTAAGAATTTTGGATGACGGACATATTGAACCCTCAGAAATGATGGGCAGTTGGGCTGGGGCAATGGGACAAAGTCAATTCATGCCATCAAGCTTTATAAACTATGCTTATGATTTTAATCATGATGGTAAAAAAGATATTTGGAATGATAAAGCAGACATATTTGCATCAGCAGCAAATTATCTATCTAGATCTGGTTGGAGATCAGACATAACATGGGGGAGGGAGGTCAAGATTCCAAATAGCATCAATAAAGATATGTTTGGACTAAAAGTGATAAAGACAATGGACGAATGGCAAGCCTTAGGTGTTCGCAAAATAGACGGCTCTAATCTCCCTAGTCGTAATATAAAGGCTTCTGTTGTTTTTCCAGGTAAGAACGGAAATCGATGTTTTTTAGTTTATAATAATTTTCGAGCATTACTTCGTTGGAACAGGTCAAATTATTTTGCTACAGCAGTAGGTATACTCTCTGACATGATCGCTAATAAATGACCATGGTTGAATCACAGAAAACAAGAGTTTTAGGTAAAAAATAAATGAAATTAGGATTTAAAAATTTTTGTATTTTTATTCTCCTCAACACTCTAATTATACTGTCTGGCTGTACTGAAACTGAACTGATTGTTCATACAGCAAAAAAGGTTCAAAGCGATATTATAACTGCTTCACCGAAAGGTAATGGAGTGTATAAGGTTGGTAAGCCATACCAAATATTCGGAAAGTGGTATTACCCTGCAGAAGAATCAGATTATTCTGAAACCGGTATAGCGTCTTGGTACGGCCCAAAGTTCCACGGTAAATTAACTGCAAATGGTGAGCTTTTTGATCAAAATCTCGTAACCGCTGCTCACAGAACATTGCCTATGCCTAGTGCAGTAAGAATCACAAATTTAGAAAATGGTCGAGCTTTGAATATTAGAGTTAATGACAGAGGACCATTTGCTAGAGGAAGAATTATAGATGTATCAAGAAGAGGGGCTCAGCTTTTAGGTTTTGAAAAAAATGGTACTGCAAAAGTAAAAGTGGAGTTTCTTAGCAGGGAAAGTAGAAATTTAAAAATAGAGGCTCTCAACAATAAAAGAATGAAAGTGAAACAACCAAAAATTATAGCATCACCCAGGTTGACTGTTGTTACTAAGCCATTAAACACAAAAGAAATCACAAACAGTTCACCAAAAGATTATCCAGGGAATGTGAAAAATAGAATTAATTACACAGCTCCGCCCTTGTCGAAAAAGGTGAATGTGTTGCCCGTTATACCTACTGAAATATATGTGCAAACTGGAACCTTTTCTAAATTACAAAATGCTTTAAGAATGAGGGATAAAGTATATAAAATTGGCCCCACACAAATTAGCAGGCTTTCTATAGGAGGTAATGAACTTTTTCGTGTCAGAATAGGTCCAATGGATAATATTGAGGCTGCTGATAAGACACTATTACGGATAGCTAAATCTGGAGTAGTTGATGCACGTCTTGTAGTTGAATGATAAGCACAATAATCACTATTTAGAAGTTTTATAATACCACAGAAAATAAAGTTGAATTAAAATGACTTTAAAAGCATTCCTGATTACAAAGTTAATAATAACATTCGTAATCGTAATAACTTCCACTAATAATGTTTTGGCTGCTTCTTTTGTCACTAATGCCAAACACGCGATACTTATTGATTACAATACAGATACAGTTCTTTTCGAAAAACAAGCAGATGAAAAAATGTTCCCTGCGTCAATGAGTAAAATTATGACGGCTCTTCTCGTGTTCGACAGACTAAAAGAAGGTATTTTAGAGCTGGACACAAAGCTTCTAGTTTCTGAAAAGGCATGGAGAATGGGTGGATCAAAAATGTTTGTTCGTGTTGGAGATGAAGTTTCAGTTCGTGACTTACTTAGAGGAGTAATAGTTCAATCTGGAAATGACGCTTCTATTGTTTTTGCCGAAGCCATTGGGGGCACTGAGGCTGAATTTGCTGAATTAATGACGAATCGGGCAAAACAGATTGGATTAAAAAACACTACTTTCAAAAATGCAACTGGGTGGCCTGACTCTCAACACGTTACAACAGCCCGGGATCTTGCTCTATTGGCGAAATATGTCATTAAAGAATACCCACAGTTTTATAAATATTACTCAGAAAAGAAATTCAGTTACGGCAAAAGCAATAATGGTAAATTAATAACACAAAACAATCGTAACCCTTTACTTTATCAAAACATTGGAGCCGACGGTTTAAAAACTGGTCATATTAAATCTGCCGGATATGGATTAACTGCATCAGGTATTCGTAATGATAGGCGACTTATAATAGTCGTACATGGGCTAAAGAGTGCAAGGATCCGAGCTCAAGAATCTAGAAGGTTGTTTGATTGGGGTTTTCGTGAGTTCACGAATATAAAGCTTTTCTCTAAATCGGAGACTGTGGATGAAGCACAGTTGTGGCTGGGAAAGAAAAACACAGTTTCATTAAAACTGAAAGATGACTTAATTCTAGCTCTCCCTAAGGCATCTTTAAAAAGCATGAAAGTCAATATTAAGTACATGGGACCAGTTCCTACACCTGTTAAAGAAAACCAAGAGATTGCTATATTAGAGGTTACCGGCAATGGATTTATAGATATACGTAGGCCGCTATATGCAGGAGAAACCGTTGACAAGTTAGGTCTAATTGCCCGTTTATTTAGTGCTCTTAAGTTTATAATCTTAGGAGCGTCAGACAATTAATTAAAAATACCAAGCTGCTACTATGAAAACAAAAGTTAAAAGAGGAAAATTTATAACCATTGAAGGAGGGGAGGGATCAGGTAAATCCACTCAAATCTCAATTTTAGTAAATCGTCTACAAGAAGAAGGGGTCAGTGCAGTAAAGACACGTGAACCAGGTGGTGCACCAACCTCTGATGCTATTCGCTCATTATTAGTTTCAGGCGAAATTTCTTTTTGGGAGCCAATATCAGAAACGATGTTACATTTTGCAGCAAGGCATGAACACATTATAAAAACGATTAATCCTTCTTTAGATAAAGGCCTTTGGGTTATATCTGATCGTTTTTCTGATTCAACTATGGCGTATCAGGGTTACGGGCAAGGTGTTAGTAAAAGTATTATTGATTCCTTATATACGATTACCGCTGATAATATAGAACCAGATTTAACACTTATTTTAGACCTCGAACCAGAAGTTGGCTTAAAAAGGGCTGTGGATAGGAATGTTTCACTTTCATCAAATGAAGATAGATACGAGCGAATGGATATTGAATTCCATAGAAAGTTGCGTAAGGGCTTTTTAGACATTGCGAAAAACAATCCTACGAGGTGCCGTGTAATAAAAGCTCAAGGTTCATTAGATGATGTTTCCGTCCGCGTCTGGAAAGAAGTATCTCAGAAATTTTTAATTAAAGACATTTAAGTTTTTATGGCGATGAACTCAGAGATAATTGAAAAAATAGAAGCCCCTCGTTCAACTTCCTCATTAATTGGACATCAGGATGCTGTCGACACTATGGAGATGGCTATTAGTAATAACAAATTACCGCATGCATGGATTCTAACTGGTCCAAAAGGAATTGGAAAATCTACATTTGCCTGGCATTTTATTAAAGCTATTCACACAAAAGGTACGTTTAAATCTGGCGCATATGAAAATGTAAAAAAAACTGAACACATCGTTAATCAAATAGTCGCTGGCTCTCACCCAGACTGTCGTCTTATCAGGCGTAACAATAACACCAAACCTCCATATCGGTTGAGAAAAGATATATCAGTCGAAGATATAAGAGTAATGACACATTTTTTTAAATTAACACCCACTCTTAGCGATTGGCGTACGGTAATAATAGATTCTGCAGATGATATGAATCAAAATGCACAAAATGCTCTACTTAAAGTCTTAGAAGAGCCTCCAAGAAAAACGTTGATTATCTTAGTTTGTCATTCAATAAATAATCTTCTACCAACTGTCATATCTAGATGTTTAACTCTCAAACTTAGACCTTTGTCTAGTAAACAGGTTAAAGATATATTGCGGGAACTAAACTTAAACGTACCGAACAAAGATCTACAATTATTATCGACACTATCTGAGGGATCACCTGGTAATGCAATTAATCTAATAGAAACCAATGGCCTTGATCTTTACAAAACATTAGTTGAAATAGTTTGTAATCTACCTTTATTGAATGAAAATCTACTACATAAAACTGCTGACTCACTTTCAAGTGATTCTGAGGAGTTGTCATATAGAACTTTTACAGACTTAATTCTTTGGTGGTTTAGTAGAGTCATTAGACTCTCTGTGGGTAAAAACTGTAATGAGGAAGCGGGAATTTCCTCAGATGAAATGAAAATTGTTGATCATATATCCAGCAATGATCTAGATATTTTGTTAAATGCTTGGAATAGAATAAACATTCTCCTTAAAAGAGCTGATAAAGTAAACTTAGATCGAAAACAGGTGATTTTGAATATATTTTTCGAATTATCAAAGGCTGCAAGATAAATGAATTTATGGTTAAAACTAGTTAAGTAGTATAAATGTCTAAAATATTTGCACGTTTTCTAGATCCATTAACTTACTCTATGTGGGTAATAATATTAATAGGGGCAATAGATCATTTTTTTGTTAAGTTTTTACCTAAGGAGATTTCAGATTTAGGTATATACATAATGTGGCCTTTGTTACTTTGTGTTTGGTATGGACACAGATACAAAGCAAAAATAAAAGCCCAAACGAAAAACGAAAATCACTAATCTATAAAAATCAGATATTGTGGATAGAACTTTGACAAAACAAGACTTTTATTTAACCACGCCAATATATTATGTGAATGATAAGCCTCACATTGGTCATGCGTATACAACATTAGCTTGTGATGTGCTTGCTCGGTTTAATAGGCTGGATGGTAAGAACGTATTTTTTCTAACAGGCACGGATGAACACGGTCAAAAGGTACAAAAGTCAGCCGAAGCAGCGGGCAAAGAGCCTCAAGAATTTACAGATTCGTTAAGTCAAAACTTTCGACAATTAGCGGAAGAAATGAATTATTCCCATGATGATTTTATTAGAACAACTGAAAGCAGACATATTAAAGCGACACAAGATCTTTGGAAAAAGATTAGGGAAAATGGACATATATATCTAGGTAGCTATTCGGGTTGGTACGCAGTCCGTGATGAAGCGTTTTATGGAGAAAAGGAGTTATCAGTTAATGACAAAGGTCAAAAGGTAGCTCCATCAGGGGCTGAGGTAGAATGGGTTGAAGAGCCAAGCTACTTCTTTGATTTATCAAAATGGCAAGAACCATTATTAGACTTTTATAACAAAAACCCAAATTTTATAGGACCAAAAAGCAGAAGAAATGAAGTGATTAGTTTTGTAAAAGGAGGTCTAAATGATCTCTCAGTAAGCAGAACTAGCTTTAATTGGGGGATACCAGTGCCAGACGATCCTGACCATATAATGTACGTTTGGCTGGATGCTTTGAATAATTATCAAACAGGTGTTGGATACCCTCAAACCAAACAAGAACCATATGAAAGGTTTTGGCCAGCTGACCTCCATATGGTGGGAAAAGACATTTTGAGATTTCATGCTGTTTATTGGCCTGCATTTCTAATGGCAGCGGGTCTACACCCGCCGAAACGCGTATTTGCACATGGTTGGCTCCTTAATCGAGGTGAAAAGATGTCTAAATCACTTGGAAATGTCGTCACAGCTGCAAATTTAACTGAAAATTATGGACTTGATGCCGTTCGTTATTATCTCCTAAGGGAGGTACCTTTTGGGCAAGATGGTTATATAAGTCATGAGAGCATGGTAGGGAGAATAAACGGCGATCTAGCAAATGATTTGGGTAATCTTGTGCAAAGAGTTTTGTCTATGATTAAGAAAAATTGTGATAGTAAGATCCCAGAGCCGTCGGAATTAAACGAAGAAGACATTGTCCTTCTTAAAGACGCTGATGGGCTTCATCCTCTAGTAAGAGCTGAATTTAATGAACAGGCGTTTAATAAAGCTCTGGAGTTAATTTGGAAAGTAATAGGTGATTCAAATAGGTATATCGATAAACAGGCACCATGGGTTCTTCGTAAAACTGATCAGTTAAGAATGAAGACAGTTTTGTTTGTTCTTATTGAGGTAATTCGAAAAGTTTCTATTTTAATTCAACCAATCATGCCTGATTCAGCATCTAAGATATTAGATCAAATTGCTTCACCATTCGATGAACGTACATTTTCTAATCTGAGTGATAAGTATGCAGTAAGTCCAGGAACAAATCTTTCGGATCCTTATCCAGTTTTTCCAAGGTACTTGGAAGAAGTAAACCAAAATGGAAACAGATGATCGTAGATAGCCATTGTCATCTAGATTTCGATGAATTCAGGACTGACTTAGATGAGGTGATAGAACGTGCCTTGGAAAATGGTGTAACTGAGATTCTTACTATATGCACACATATCAGCCGTTTTCATAAGATACTAGAAATTGCTGAAAAATATTCTAATGTTTGGTGCACTGTAGGTGTTCACCCTCATGAGGCAGAATCTGAGGGACAAAAAACAACGGAACATTTAATAGAATTATCGAGACATCCAAAGGTTATAGGTATTGGTGAAACCGGTCTCGACTTTCATTACAATAACAGCTCACCCAATAAGCAATGTCAAAACTTTATTACACATATAGTAGCAGCACAAGAAACAGGACTTCCATTAGTAATACATTCTAGGGATGCAGATGGAGCTATGATTGAGATATTAGAAAGCGAGTATAAAGCTTGTCCTTTCACCGGTGTTATGCATTGTTTTAGTAGCGGATTAGATCTTGCTTTGAGGTCAATTGATATTGGCTTATACATAAGTTTCTCTGGTATTATAACTTTTAAAAAAGCTCAGGCTGTAAGGGATATAGTCAATCACTTACCACTAAATAAGTTACTTGTTGAAACTGATGCGCCGTTTTTAGCACCAGTACCAAATAGGGGTAAAAGAAATGAACCTTCATTCGTTGTACACACCCTCAAAGAATTAGCAGATATTATAAATGTTAAAGAGCAAGATCTTATGAGTATCACTACAAATAATTTTCATACACTTTTTGATACTAATTAATCTATAACATTAATGAACATACATAACCAATTGATAATTAAATAATAATATACAATTTAACATAATATATATTATACGCTAATACACAATAAGACCGAATCAAAAAACGAAAATAATAATTAGAAGAAAAAGTGCACATGACAATTAATAAGCTTGATAACCTTTTAGAGGTAATGAAAGAATTAAGGGACCCTATTAACGGCTGTGAGTGGGATAAGTCTCAGACATTTGACTCTATTCTTCCGTACACAATAGAGGAAGCATATGAGGTCGCTGACGCAATAGACAAAAAAGACTTCGAGGCATTAAAAGAAGAACTTGGGGATCTTCTATTGCAAGTTGTATTCCATTCACAGATGGCATCAGAAATTGATGAATTTAATATAAATGACGTAATTAACTCGGTGGTAAACAAATTAAAGCATCGTCACCCTCATATATATTCTCAAAATAAAGTTGAAAATTCGGAGCAACAAGAAACTAGTTGGGAAAAGATTAAAGCCAAGGAAAGAGAAGAGAAATCAATTCGTGAAGGTAAAGACATTAGCGTCCTTGACAACATACCCAATAATTTTCCCTCAATGATGAGATCAGAAAAACTCCAGCAGAGAGCTGCGACAATCGGGTTTGATTGGGATGACATAAACCCTGTCCTAGAAAAAGTTCTAGAAGAGTTAGGTGAGCTTAAACATGAACTCACCTCAACCAATAATGAAGATAGAATATTAGACGAGGCAGGTGATTTGATTTTTGCCTGCATTAACCTGCTCCGTCATCTCAACATAAATTCTGAAACAGCTTTAAGAGCAGCTAACTTTAAATTTGAGAAAAGGTTTCGTATTCTTGAACGTTTTCTCAGTTCTAGCAAAGATCAAAATAGCATACCCCCGCAAGAGCTTAATGCATTATGGGAGAAAGCGAAAAAAGTGACTGGATAAATTAAGAAAAGCCAAAAATTAATTTTAATATTTAGCTCTAGGGATTTAACTGTAACTACTCCCCTCACCCGACAAACAATCTAATATTTATCATTATTTTCTAATAGTGAGACGATTTTATGCCATATATCATCATTCAATGCACTTAAAAGATTGCCTTGATTTATCGTCGAATTATACTCGTTGTTATCGACTAAAGCGCTTGTTCCGCCAGATTCAACTATTAAAAAACTTCCAGCGACATGATCCCACTGCCTTAACCTAGTATAGGCAGTAAAACTTATATTAGACTCCAACAACTGAATGTACTCGTGCCCAGCACAATTGGGTCTATTTAACTCTCCGACATGAACTCTATCCTGCCTAAGTAAATCAAATAAATAGCTTGCTGCAATCCCATCATGTTTATTCTCGTTTATACTATTGACCAGTGTAACCTTGTTATTGTCCACATAAACGCCAGATCCTAGTTCTCCTCGGGCAATTTTCTTTGAAACAGGCTCATAAATCCAGCCAGCTAATGTTTGTCCTGAAACAACTAATGCAATTATCACGGCAAAATTATCACTACCTTTAGCAAAATTGTGTGTGCCATCAATTGGGTCAATAATCCATACAGGGTTATCATCACTCAATAAATTAAATAGATCTTTTCTTTTGTAGGCAGCCTCTTCGCCTATCACATAACTACCCGGCAAAAGTTCACATAACCTTTGGGATAGAAAAGCTTCAGCTTTAATATCAGCTATGGTAGTTAATTCACCATAATCTTTTTCCTCTATGTCTGAAGGATTAAGTTTATTATGACTAGGCAGTATTATTTTAACAGAAACCTCTATTAACAATTGGGTGATCTTTTCGACATCAATTTTTAAAAGAGACATGACTTAATTCATTCTTATATTTTGCCGTTTTCAGACATCCGATTTATATATCGAATGTGATTCGTCGGGCTTAAACAAACTGATATGTGAAAATGTTGATCACCATCTCTTCTTTCTATTATATCCCCATTTTGATAAAGCCAGGCCAGCATTGCACCGTCATTGAGAGGGATTTTTATATCTAAAACTACATGCTCTGACAAAATATGCTCAGATATTTTTTTTAGTAACTCTAAACAACCCTCCCCTGTCAAAGCCGATACGGCTATTACATTTTCCTTCCTTGAAGCAATGTTTTGGAAATAGTCATAGCGCTCTTTCTTTAGTAAATCTGTTTTGTTGAAAATTTCAATTATTGGTGGAATATTATCTGTGTCTAGAGATGAATCATTAAATAAATTAGCTAGTATTAGGCTAACGTCTTTTTGTTGTTGCTCTGTTTCATCGTGTGAGATGTCCCTTACGTGAAGTACTATATCTGATGAAACAACCTCTTCTAGCGTTGATCTAAAAGCTGCTATTAAATGGGTGGGTAAGTCTTGTATAAACCCTACAGTATCGGACAAGATTATGTTTTGCCCACTAGGAAGCGATAAAGCGCGCATAGTAGGATCCAGAGTAGCAAACAACATGTCTTCAGCTAATACTTTTGAATTTGTGAGATTGTTAAACAGAGTAGATTTACCAGCGTTCGTATAACCAACCAGTGAGACTATCGGGTATGGTACGCGTTTCCGCGCTGAGCGATGTAAGCCACGAGTCCTGCTGACTCTGCTTAACTGTTTTTTAATTTTAGCCAACCGTTGATCAATTAAACGTCTATCAAGTTCTAACTGTCTCTCTCCCGGTCCACCAAGAAACCCTGCCCCACCTCTTTGACGTTCCAAATGCGTCCAAGATCTAACTAATCTACTTCTTTGATACGTTAGAGCAGCAAGTTCCACCTGTAACGAACCCTCTTTTGTTCTAGCACGGTCACCAAAGATTTCAATTATGAGCCCTGTCCTATCAATAACTTTTGTGTTCCATTTGTGTTCCAAGTTTCTTTGCTGAACTGGAGTTATAGGAGCCCCTATAATTATAAGACTAGCTTTGTTCGATATAACTTGAGATTTAAAATCTGAAATATTTCCTGGACCAAAAAGAGTAGCAGGATGCGGTTTTTTTACATTAACAACTTTTGAGGTAACTACCTTTAAGCCAATTGATTCAGCGAGACCTATTGTTTCAATCAACATAGTGTCTGGGTTTCTATTGCCAATAGCAGAGGACCCCAGATCGGGTTGCAGTACAATCGCCCGTTCGAGACTACCCTGTCCCGCTTCTATTTTATCTTTACCGTTATATGAAACCAAGATTTATATATTACTCTTCAGCGTCTAATTCTTCAGGCGGCGGTTCAAATAACTGTATTGGAGTTGATGGCATAATTGTTGAAATAGCGTGCTTATAAACAAGCTGTGAATGAGTATCTCTTCTCAAAAATACACAGAAATTATCAAACCAGGTTACTATGCCTTGCAATTTAACACCATTTACCAAAAAAACAGTTACTGGGACCTTACTCTTACGTATATGATTCAAAAAAACATCTTGAACGTTTTGTGATTTCTCCCCAGCCATTTTTCAAACCCCAGACTTTATTTTTGTTGTTTTAGGATAGAATTTCTTACCGTTCGAATTAATCCCTAGGTTTACGTTATATAATAGCTCTTAACCTTACATTAACTTCTGGTTTAGTTTTACTGAACAAATAGTTTAACCTATAATTCAATAGAATAGAAAGAACTCAATTATTGTATAAATTATCCAGCTAAATACTATAAATGGTTTATCTACATTTTTTAACCATTATTTACAGTGCACTAACAATACATATTAATCTAATATATTAACTAGTTACTAGTGCTTGACAACAGTTAAAAGAACTCTAGACGGACTGAAAATAATTTTTCAACCTTTCTAATGGCTCCTTTTGTAGCAAACAAAATAACTCTATCACCAGCATGAATTCTAGTATTTTTGTCAACTCTAATTATGCTTCCATCCCTAAGAACTGCTGCTACGATGACCCCCGAAGGTAATCGAGAGTCAAGTATTGTCTGACCAACTAAACTGGAGGTTTCTAGCGCCTCTACCTCGATAACCTCACCAAAATTCTCTCCAATAGAATGCACCGACCTAATACTTCCCCTGCGGACATGCTGTAGTATTGTGGATGCGGTTATCGCTCTAGGGCTAACGACAACGTCAATTCCTAATGGTGCAAGAAGAGGATTGTAAGTCATAGTATTCACTAAAGTTACGGCTCGTTCGGCTCCATATCTTTTTGCTAATAATGAAGCTAGTATATTAACCTCGTCATCATTAGAAACTGCTACTACTGTTGCTGAATTTCCGATATTGGCTTCAACCAAGATTTCTGGATCTAAGGCATCACCGTTTATTACAGTTGTTTTTGCAAGCGCCTGAGCCGCATTCATCGCAACTTCTTTATCAATTTCGATTAAACTCGCACTTACCCCTGTAAATTGTTCTTCAACATTAGAAGCTAAGCTTTGACCAATATTTCCTCCTCCAATTATCACCACTCGCCGTGCCTCGGGTTCATCATGGCCAAATGCAGACATTGCACGCTCTATTTGTTGTGCATCCACTACAAGATATACTTCATCTCCAATTTCTAAGTGATCGTCTCCTCGTGGAACCATAGATCTATTTTCTCTAATAATACCAACTATAGTAATATTTAGATCTGGAAATAGAGAAGTTAGCTGACGCAACGGAGTATTTGTTATTGGACATTCTTCCTCGCATCTAACGCCAATTAAACGTAACTTGTTATCTGCCAACGGAATTATTTCGAATGAGCCGGGAACAGTAAACCTACGGCTAATAGCTTTTGCCACCTCTATCTCAGGGGATATAATGACATCGATTGGCATATTGTCATGACTAAAAAGGTCTGACCAAATCTGCTTTCTATAACTCTGTTCACGTATACGCGCTATTTTGGTTGGAACATTAAAAAGTGAGTGCGCTACTTGGCATGCAATCATATTTACTTCATCTGCAAATGTTACTGCAATCAACATGTCAGCATCAGCTGCTCCGGCTGCTTCAAGAACATCTGGCAAAGAAGCATGACCGACCATAGCACGAACATCTAGAGTATCTCTTATTCGAGCTATGAGCTCAACACTCTGATCAACGACAGTAACGTCAACTCTCTCACTCGCTAATTCTTTAGCGATATTTGACCCTACCTGACCGGCTCCACATATAATTGTTTTCATTTTCTAAGATCACCTTGTCGACACTTTAATATTCCGATAGCGTTTTACGACTGACTACTTGAACTAGGGATATCCTCCGCTGTTCCATTTGTTGGTTGACCTGATCCAGCTACGCCACTCTGCACCCCCAAGGACTTTAATTTTCGATGTAAAGCAGATCTTTCCATACCTACAAAGCTTGCTGTCCTCGATATATTGCCACCAAAACGTGTGATTTGAGCTCCCAGGTATTGCCTTTCAAATTCCTCTCGAGCATCGCGGAGAGATAAACTTAAAAGTTCGACACTGGTATCTTGTCGAAGTATAGAGGGAGATATTCCTCCTATTTCAGGAGGCAACATATCAACTTGAACTGGCCTGTCATGTTCTACTGGTGTCATTATTAGTAGCCATTCAATAACATTCCGAAGTTGTCTTACATTTCCAGGCCAAGTATATCCTTGCAGCGACGCCATCGCGTCAGTTCCAATTTTTTTGGGAGCGAGACCAGAAAGTTGGGATGATTGATTCATAAAATAATCAGCTAAAACAGGAACATCATCTTTTCGTTGAGAGAGATTTGGCACTTCCAGTGGAACAACATTCAATCTATAATATAAATCCTCGCGGAAATTACCGGCTGCAATTTCAGCAGTCATATCTTTAGTTGTTGTGGCCACAACCCGAACGTCAACCCTTACTTTCTGAGTTCCTCCGATGCGAACAAACGTTTGTTCTTGAAGAGCTCTTACTATTTTCCCTTGTGTTTCAATGGGCATGTCTGCCACCTCATCCAAAAGCAGAGTGCCTGTGTGTGCCTGTTCAAATAAACCTATTCTGGCAGATCCATTCTCATTAACAGTTGTGTCAGATTCTGACCCAAATAGCTCTAACTCCATTCTTTCAGGAGCCATGGTTGCACAATTTATGACAACAAATGGCTGTTCTGAACGCGAAGAAAAACGATGCAACATTCGAGCAGCAACTTCTTTTCCCGAACCAGCAGGCCCATAAATTAAAACTCTGCTTCCCGTAGGCGCAGCTTTTTCAATCGCCTGTCTTAACTGATTTATAGATGTCGAATTTCCTATCAACTCAGCCTCTGCCCCTGCCCTCAGGCGAAGTTCTTCATTTTCTCGTCTCAATCGTGCAGCTTCAATCGCCCGCGATACTATAAGTAGAAGACGATCAGATTTAAAAGGTTTCTCTATAAAGTCATAAGCGCCCATCTTAATAGCCTGGACCGCCATTTCTATCGATCCATGTCCACTTATCATGACCACAGGAATCTCTGGGCACTCAAGATAAAGTTTATTCAGAAGTTGCATTCCATCCAGATCGCTGTTTTCAAGCCATATATCTAGTATTATAAGACTTGGACGTCTTATACCCAGTTCCTCTATTGCCTGCTGACTATTACTAGCATCTCGGGTTTCATAACCCTCATCGTCTAAGACACCCGATATCAGCAGGCGTATATCATCTTCGTCGTCGACTATCAAAATATCGTTTGCCATTAAACCCTACTAACCACAATACGCGTTTGACGTTTATTGTTCATTTTTTACCACTCTTGGAAGATTCGGATCTAACAGGAAAAACAATACTTATTTTTGCTCCTTTTATACTTTTTTTAGGTTCACTAATCGGATAATCAGTCTTATCTATGTCTTCTAGGCGCAGATATCCCTCATGTTGCTCAACAATTCGTTTAACAATTGCTAACCCTAACCCAGTACCTTTGGTTCGGGTTGTAATATAAGGCTCCGTTAATCTATCCCGTTGTGTTTCAGGTAACCCTTTACCATTATCTATAACAGTAATTGTAACCGAACTATCTTCCTTATGAAGTAGTAGAGATATTTCCCCATTGAAATGTTGATTCCTATTTTCATCAGAAATACGTTCCTCAATTGCCTCTATGGAGTTACGTAAGAGGTTTGTTAACGCTTGAGTAATGAGACCTTCATCGCAGGATGCATGGATTTCATCTTGATTATATTGATAGTGAAAGGATATCTCTGGATGGGCATTTTGCTGAAGAACAAATGGATGCTTACAAAGCTCAACTAAATTTGTGTCTAAAAAGATTGGATTGGGCATTCTTGCAAAAGCAGAAAACTCATCAACCATTCTGCCGATATCTGTAACCTGCCTAACTATGGTATCAGTACATTGTTCAAATGTTTCACGATCTGAGATGATTTCTTCTGCATATTTACGCTTCAATCTTTCAGCGGACAGTTGTATGGGCGTAAGAGGGTTTTTAATCTCGTGCGCTATCCGTCTGGCCACATCCGCCCAAGCTGCTTTTCTTTGCGCCGAAAGCAACTCAGTCATATCATCGAAAGTTACAACATATCCAATAACTGATTCTGAGTTATCATATTCAGCAGCTATTCGTACGTGTAGAGTTCTACTTTCCTCACCTATAGTTAGTGTAACGTCGTCTTCGACTAAACGATCAGTATTAGTTAGTGCTAATTCAAGACATTCAGCCATTTCAGGAACCACAACTGCTAGAGGCTGTCCTGCTAGCTCACCTACTCCCGCACCAAGTAAGGTTGATGCAGATCTATTTGGTAAATTTACTCTAGCCTCTTGATCAAGCCCTATTACACCAGCCGACACTCCAGCTAAAACAGCTTCTGTAAATCTTCTGCGGTCTTCTAACTGTCTGTTTGCTTCAACTAACTCGCTACGTTGTTCATCTAGTTGCCTTGTCATTCGATTAAATGCTCGTGTTAATATCCCTAGCTCATCTTTTGCATCATCACCATCTATACGAACACCTAGGTTTCCTGAACGAACTAACTCCGTTCCTCTCACCAGCTTAGTAATTGGCCCAGTCATTCGATTGGCAAAGCCTAGACCAACTCCCACCGCAACTAGTAAAAGCAGCAGTGTAACTATAACAAAAATAGTTGCGAATTGAAGTTGCAAACCTGTGCGTCGTGATTCAAGCTGGGCGTATTTTTGGGCGGCTTCTTGAGTTCTTTCAACGTAGCCAATAATATTAGAATCAACCCACCTTCCAACATAAAGATAGGCCTGAGGTATTGTGTTCAGACCAATCAGAGCACGAACCCTATCGTCTGCGTTACTAGTTAATATAACTATTTCCCCTCTGTTTGCCTGTTCAAAAGCATTATTAGAAGGCCATTCTAGCTCTAAAGAAGCTGTTAATCCTGCTCTAGCAATAATATGCCCCTTTTCATCAAAAACCATTGCTTCTGGTAAGTTTCTAAGGGCCGCTTGTATGTTTACAGTTCTTTCAATTAGTGAAAGGTTTGTAGCAAAACGAGGCCAGCTACGATTTAAGTCTTTCCCCATAGCTACTGCATCGGCTGCAATAACACGCTTATGCTCTGCGAGATATGCATCAGCTACAACCACGGAGTTTTCTACAGCTGTGCGAACTCTTTCATCAAACCAAGCTTGGACTTGTGTGTTAAAGATAAGAGCAGCAAGAATTACGACAATAATCGCCGGCAAAACTGCAACAAGGGAAAACAGAGAAACAAGTTTGATATGAAGCCTAGCTCCGATAGATCCAGCCCTTCTTCTGGTCAATAACCGAACTAAGATCCAAGTGATCGTAACCCCAAGCAGTAAAACAAGAGCTAAGTCAACAACAATGAGAAAGAGAACCGTTTCTTGGGTTATGCCAAATCGAGATACATTAGTTATAGATATAAATGTCGCCGCTACAGCAAAAGCAGCCAGGATCATTAAGGCAATTGAAAACCAACGACCCAGATTTCCATTACCTACCCTGCTTCCAATTAAGCGAACCATTAAAGGCTCTACATCACTTCCAGATGTCTGACTTTTGTCTTTGACATTAGCGCTCAACTTCTTAGTGACCTCCTGATGTCCAATTAGGTAAACACAAAAAACGTATCTTTAATATAATTACAGCATCAGTAATTAAAGTTAACTATAATCAGTTAGTTAACGTTAATTCACTTTATTCCACGCATTATCTCAATATCTAGTTCTCTTATTTTTTTGCGTAAAGTGTTACGATTCAAACCTAAAAGCTCGGCAGCTTTAATTTGATTACCATTAGTCATTTCTAATGTAACTGCTATCAATGGTCTTTCAAACTCCCTAATTGACCTAGAATACAGACCACGTTTAGCGGATTTAGATCCTTCAGAAAATACGTAGTCTCGTAGATAGTCCTCTACAAACTCTTCTAATGATTGATTGCTTTTCTTTAATTCTAGTTCTGTGTTTACTGAGGTATCAGAAAGCTCGGCCTCTATCATCCCAACGTCAACAATTTGTTGACTATACAGAACTGAAAGTCGTTGAATAAGATTCTCTAGTTCTCTAACGTTACCTGGCCAACGATATTCTTTAAGCCGATCATAGGCTGATTTCTCAATGGATTTAACGCTAGAGCCATCAACCTTGGTTTTTTCAAGAAAATGCGATACCAATTCAGGAATATCTTCAGTTCTTTCACGCAAGGGTGGAATTCTAAGTGGCACTACATTTAGACGATAAAACAAATCTTCACGAAACATCCCTTGGCGTACGGCTGTCCTCAAGTCTCTTTGAGTCGCGGCTATTATCCGAACATTTGAACTGATAGGAGACTGGCCTCCAACAGTTGTATACTCTCCCTCCTGTAAAACCCTTAATAATCTAGTCTGTGCTTCTATTGGCATATCACCAATTTCGTCAAGAAAAAGAGTTCCACCATCTGCTTGTTCGAAACGCCCAACCTTTTTTGTGGTTGCGCCCGTGAAGGCCCCCTTCTGATGCCCAAATAATTCACTCTCTACAAGTTCTCTGGGTATTGCCGCCATGTTCACCGCAACAAATTCACCATAATTTCTTTTTCCATAATCATGCAAAGCTTTTGCAACTAGTTCTTTACCTGTACCAGATTCACCAGTTATTAAAACGGTTAGATCAGTTCCCATTAATCGTGCAACAACTCTATATATTTCCTGCATGGCTGGGGACCGACCAATTAAAGGTAATTTGTCCTCGTTAGTAGAGTTTGACTCATCTACTTGGTCGAACGAGGGCCACTCATCATTCGAGTTTAAAGCTCTTTGAACTATCTCTATCAAATCCTTCAAATCGAATGGTTTAGGTATATATTCAAAGGCTCCCCTTTCAGTGGCTCTAATAGCAGTTAACAGTGTGCTTTGTGCACTCATAACTATTATTCTTAAGTCTGGTCTAAGCTTTCGTATTCGAGGTATTAAGTCTAGTCCATTTTCATCTGGCATAATTACATCGGTGATAACCAGATCACCATCGCCATTAGATACCCAACGCCATAGATTTGCTGCATTGCTGGTTGTACGCACATCGTGTCCCATTCTACCTAGAGCATGACTAAGTACTGTTCTTATCCCCTGATCATCATCAGCAATTAATATAGAAGCATAACTCATGATTTGTTCTTCATTAACGTAGAGTTTCTTGGAAGAAGTACACGAAACTCTGTTTTCCTGTCCGTGTTGATTAGGTCAACAATACCCCCGTGCGCATCAATAATCTTTGCAACAAGAGCTAAACCCAAACCACTTCCATTTTTTTTAGTTGTCACAAATGGGTCAAATAAACACGGCTTTATGTCATCAGGAACCCCTTCACCATTATCACTAATAATGATTTCCATAGGAAGATCAATATATTCATTACTAGAAGAAACAGAAATTCTTGTACCGTGTCGATAACGAGTTAGAATCTCTATTTGTCCACCACTTTTTGGTGCCGCTTCTGCAGCGTTCTTCAATAAATTAAGGAAAACTTGTACTAATTCATCGCGGTTAGCATACACTGCAGGTAAAGATGGATCGTACTCTTCAATAATTTTAACATGACGTCCAAACCCATTTTGTGCCAGTTGGCAAACATGGTTTAGTACTTCGTGAATGTTTATATGGTTCCTTTTAGGTGGTTGGGTATCAGAAAAAAAGCTCATGCGATCGAGCAGCAATACAATCCTATCGGTTTCATCACAAATTAATTTTGTAAGACCTAAGCTTTCCTGACTGACCTCATCTTCCAATAACTGTGCGGCTCCTCTTATTCCAGATAATGGGTTTTTAACCTCATGTGCAAGCATAGAGGCCATCGCCACTACAGACCTTACAGAGCCCCGATTAGTAATGTTCTTTCCTATTTGACGTGACATCAAATGTGTTTGAAGCATTAAAACAATATAATCACTACCCTCCATGTAAGTGGTTGCTCTAACATCAATGTCGTGTGAACCTATTTTTGGACTTTCTAAATGAACATCAGACTCAACCACTGAAGAAGAAGATCTACGGCATTGTTCAATAATAGAAAATAGAGCTGAATCGAGCGGTATAAGAACTTTAAGTTCTAGGCCAATTAAAAGAGAAGCGCTAATTCCTAGTAACTTCTCTGCTGCATAATTGACAAAACATATAATATTTTCATTATCCACCAAAATAACGGCATCAAACAAAGAATTTATGAGTGATTCAGCATCAATTGATCCGCCTGATAAAGTTAATTGAGATGAGTTTTCCATATTAGTCATACTCATAAACCTGCTTGTTAGATTGGAAAAATTTCTCAATTGCTGATTTAACAACAAAAGGATCCATTGTATTATTTATTATATTTCTGAAAACATTAGCCCCAGATATATCTCTAGAATACCAGGTCATGTGTTTCCTTGAATTACGAACACCACTCTCGATTCCGTAATGATGAAGCATTTCAAAAAAATGATTTATAGCCAAAGTTTTTCTCTCGGACATAGAAGGGAACGGAATTACAACTCCATTTTCTAAGAACTGCGTGATGTGTCCTAACAACCAAGGCCTCCCCTGAGATGCACGGCCAATCATTATTCCATCGGCGCCAGATTCAGCGAGGCAATTAATTGCATCTTCACAGTTTCTTATATCTCCGTTTGCTATCACTGGAATACTTACAGAGTTTTTAACTTTTTTAATAAACTTCCAGTTAGCCTGATCTTTAAAAAACTGACACCTAGTTCTTCCGTGAACAGTAATCATTTGCACCCCAACTCCTTCTGCCAACATGGCAAGTTGCGGGGCATTAAGGGTATCGTGATCCCAGCCCATTCTCATTTTGACAGTGACTGGTATATGAACACTTTTAACAACTGCATCCATAATTTTTGTTGCTAATGACAGATCTCGCATAAGCGCAGAACCAGATAACTTTTTAACAACATTCTTTGCAGGGCATCCAAAATTTATATCAATAATATGTGCTCCCCTTTCTTCTAATATTTTGGCTGCTTCGCTCATTAAATATGGCTCTGTGCCAGCTAGTTGGACAGCTATTGGTCCCTCTTCTCCTATTAATGTTGATTTGCGTTTTGATTGCTTTGTGCTTCTAATTACTTCTGCACTAGCAATCATTTCCGAATAAACGAGACCCGTAGAATACTTATTTACAATTTTTCGAAATGGCTGATCACTGATGCCAGACAACGGAGCTAAAAAAACTCTACTAGGAATTCGGACATTACCAACGGTAATGCTATTATTGCAGCTCATAAAATAGGCACCATTATCATTTGCATAAATTATAGGCACCATACACTTTATTTATAGTACCTTACAACACATACAAAATAATATATTAATCTTGGGTTATATTTTCGTAGACCTAATTTAAATTAGAAAAAGATGATAGAAAAACAATTGATTGATACCGTTGTCCTAATAGTAGCTGCAGGCGTAAGTAATCGTCTGCCAGGAAATATTCCTAAACAATATATTAATGTTGATGGTCGTTCATTGTTACGGCTGACTATAGAAACATTTCTATGTCATCCTAATATAAGCCACGTAAAAGTCGTAATAAATAAGAACCATCAAGACCTTTATCAAAATACCGTTAAAAACCTAAAGCTGCTGCCTCCAACCTTCGGGGGTAATACTCGACAAGAATCTGTAAAACTTGGATTAGAATCTATCGAAGAAATTAATCCTTCGTATGTGCTGATTCACGATGGAGCTAGACCTTTAGTTTCATCCGAACTTATTAATCGTGTTTTAGAAAAACTTCACGTATCGAACGGAGTTATACCGGTTCTTCCCATAAAGGATACTATTAAGAAGGGTATAAATAAGGGCGTACCTTCAAGTATTGACCGTAACGACTTGTGGCGAATTCAAACACCTCAAGGTTTTAACTTTAAAATGATTTTAGAAGCTCATCGCTCAGCAGAGTTCGTAGAAGCAACCGATGATTCAATAATTTTTGAGAAATTTGGAAAAATCTGTGTTCCAATAGCCGGATCTGACGAAAATATAAAGGTTACTGATCAAAATGATCTAATTTGGTTAAAGCGCATTTTATCAACTAAAACCTTAATAAAAACAGCTACTGGATACGATGTTCATCGAGTAGGGCCTGGCAATGGAATACGTTTGTCAGGCATAACAATACCATCGGATAAAAGCTTGATTGCCACCTCTGATGGCGATGTAGTTTTACACGCCATCACTGATGCTATTCTTGGGGCATTGAGCGCTGGTGATATAGGTCATTATTTTCCTACTGATGACGAGAGATGGGCCAATACTGATTCAAGTGTATTTCTAGAAAAATCACTAGAGCTAATGAAGATCAAAAAAGGTCATATAAGTCATATAGACGTAACAATCGTGTGTGAAGAACCCAGAATTTCGCCCTATAGAAATGATATGCGCAATAGATTATCCTCCTTGTTGGACGTCTCAGTAGATTGTGTGAGCATAAAATCAACCACAACTGACGGTCTAGGCTTAAGTCCTAAAGATCAAGGAATTGGAGCTATCGCTACGGTTTCAATGGCTATCATAGACACTAAAACACAATTATAGTTTTTTATGAACAATCACAATAACAAACCTACATCATTACTCAGATTAGCTTCTTTTATAGCGACTGGAGGTGGAATAGGAAAATTACCCCTAGCTCCGGGAACTTGGGCTTCTTTCGCCGCAATCCCTGTGGCTTCATTACTCTATATGCTAGGAGGAACATGGCTTTTGTCGGTTGGAATATTTCTTGGATTTGTTATCGGAATTTTTGTCAGTAGTAGTCATGCACAAACACTAGATGATAGTGATCCTTCTGAAGTAGTAATAGATGAATTTATTGGTATGTGGCTGTCTATTTTACCAATTGCTAGTGATTGGCATTACTATATTATTGCTTTTGTACTTTTTAGGTTTGCAGACATTTTTAAACCATGGCCATGTAAAGCTGTTGAACGTTTACCTAGTGGATTGGGCATTATGATGGATGATGTAATAGCTGGATTATACTCAGGAATATTAGTATCCCTGATAGCAATTTGGTTTGGAACTAGTCCAAACATACCTATTTTTCAATCAATTCTGGGATAACTAATGATGTTTGATGAACAATTACTCTATGATGCCAACCAAATTCTTGAACTATGCAAGAGGTCCGACATCAGGTTAGCGACTGCAGAATCGTGTACGGGAGGACTAATCATCTCATGCTTGACAGAAATACCCGGATCATCAGACGTTATAGATAGAGGATTTATTACATATTCAAATGAGGCGAAAATTGAACTTTTAGGAGTTCCAAATTTATTAATTGCGCTCCATGGATCAGTGAGCGAAGAAGTTGCCATCGCTATGTCTGAAGGTGCTTTATCACGCTCAATGTCTGACATAACCATTGCCGTAACTGGGGTCGCTGGACCAGGAGGTGGCACTACAGACAAACCAGTTGGGTTAGTTCATTTCGCTTGTTCAGGAAGAGGAAGGTCAAGCTATACTTTGAAACAGAACTTTCCCGGATCACGTTCAGCAATAAGAGATGCTACAGTGCAAACGGCTTTTTCAATTATTAGAAAGTTTTTAGAGGACAATTAAACGATTGCGCTTAGAAATCAATCATCCCCAAATAATTCCTTTGCCCTTACCTCAAATGCCAATACCATTTTTTTTACAGCCTGATGAAATAAACTTCCTATTAGTTGCTGGAATAAAATTGACTTAAATTCAAATTCAACAAAAAAGTCTAATTCACAACTTTTCATATCTACAGGCTTGAACAACCAATGATTCCTTAAGTACTTAAGTGGACCATTTATATATTCTACTTCTACACTACCGCCATTTTCATTGTCATCCGGACGGTTCAGAATTACTCTGGTTCTTATTGTTTCTCGAAAAAACTGAAAACCAATTTCCATATCAGCTATAATTATTTCATGATCAGATTCTTGCTTACAGCTAATTTGACTGACCGACAAACACCAGGGCAAAAACTCTGGATATTTTTCAATATCAGAGACCAGATCGAATAATTGCGAAGGCCTATGTGGTAATAGCTTGATTTCATTATGAGTAGGCACGTTCAAGTATAATCCTGATAGATTAATTTTTTATATCGTTCTGCTTAGCTAGTCGAGCCATTTTAAGTTTCTTGAAATCTGTATCTGCATGGTAACTGGAACGCGTTAATGGGCTCGCTGATACCATCAAGAAACCTTTCCCACGTGCTTGAGAAGCATAGGCCTCAAATTCGTCTGGAGTAACAAAATTGTTTATTGGCGCGTGCTTCACCGTGGGTTGCAGATACTGACCTATAGTCAAAAAGTCTACGTTCGCTGAACGTAGATCATCCATCACCTGTAATACTTCTTCACGCGTTTCACCGATCCCAACCATCAGGCCTGATTTTGTAAAAGTATTAGGACTTTTTATTTTGATGTCATTCAACAGGTTCAAACTAGTGAAGTATCTAGCCCCAGGTCGAATTGTAGGATAAAGCCTTGGTACAGTTTCTAGGTTGTGATTAAAAACATCTGGTGGATTTGACCTAATAATTTCTACAGCACCTGTTTTATTCTTAAAGTCTGGCGTTAATATTTCTATAGTTGTATTTGGACAGGTTTCGCGTATAGCTCTTATTACTCTCGAAAAATGATGCGCTCCACCATCTTCTAGATCATCTCGATCAACAGATGTGATTACGACGTGTTGTAGTTCTAGAGACATAACCGATATTGCGACGTTAGTTGGCTCATTTATATCCAGTGGCTTTGGTATTCCAGTTTTCACATTACAAAAAGAACAAGCTCTAGTGCAGGTATCACCCATTATCATGAAGGTAGCATGTTTCCTTTCCCAGCATTCACCAATGTTCGGACATGACGCTTCCTCACAAACAGTTTTAAGATTTAACTTTCTGATTAAATTTTTAGTCTCAGTATAAGTTTTACCTATGGGCGCTTTTACCCTAATCCACTCAGGCTTACGGGGTATTGGATTACTTTTGTTATTGCGTTTCTCGGGGTGCCTTATAATTGATTTATTTTCAACCAATGTTTTATCCTGCTAAATGTGAATTGCCCTGTTATAGGCATTAAGGACAGATTCATACATTGATTCGCTGAGTGTTGGATGAGGAAACACTGTGTGTATTAATTCATCTTCTGTGGTTTCTAACGCTTTTGCGATACCATAGCCTTGTATTAATTCAGTAACTTCATTCCCTATCATGTGAGCGCCCAGTAATTCCCCAGATTTAACATCAAATATAGTTTTTACCAGTCCCCCAGGCTCCCCAAGGGCTAGCGCTTTACCATTTGCTTTAAAAGGAAATCGTCCGACCCTAATTTCGTACCCTAACTCTTTAGCTTTAATTTCAGTCAGTCCTATTGAAGCAACTTGTGGTATAGAGTACGTACAACTAGGTATCTGTGTTACATCTAACGGCATCAAACCATCCATTCCCGCAATTCTTTCAACAGCTATTACTCCCTCATGCTCTGCCTTATGCGCCAACCATGGAGGGCCGACCAAATCACCAATTGCCCAAATGCTTTTTTCATTCGTCTGACACCATTCATCTGTAACGACATGATGATTTTCGACTACGACCTCTGTCTTTTCTAAGCCTAAACCCTCAACATTACCCAAAATACCAATAGCAACAATTGCTCGATCAAATTTTTTATTTTTTTCATCTCCATTTATTTCAATTTTCAACTCAACACTGTTTTTACCTGCATTTAAGCCCTTGATATTAGAGCTAGTATGGATTTCGATCCCTTCTTTTTCCAGAGAGCTGCGTGCCAGTTCGGAAATTTCAGTGTCTTCCTGAGGTAATATCCGATCAAGAATTTCTACAACGGTAACTTTTGAACCTAACGTGTTGTAAAATGATGCAAATTCAATTCCAATTGCTCCAGATCCAACTACCAGAAGAGATTTTGGCAAAGAATCGGGTGTCATTGCCTCTCGATAAGTCCATATTAATTTTCCATCTGAATGGCAATCAGGTAAATGACGGGCCCTCGCTCCTGTTGCTAAAATTACATTCGTGGCTTTCAAAATTTTATGTTCCTCAGGGGCCTCATCCACTAAAACCCGTATTTCACCATTCGAACCTTTTTCGATTTTCCCCCACCCTTTAATTATCTCTACTTTGTTCTTTTTAAGTAAATAGCTTACACCTTGATTGAGTTGATTAGATATTTCCCGAGATCTTTTAATAACTTTATCAATATTTATACTTACTCCCGAAACAGACAATCCATATTGATCAGCGTTCTTTATGTTCTTATAGATCTCCGCAGTTCTCAGTAATGCTTTAGTTGGTATACAGCCCCAATTAAGGCAAACGCCCCCTAATTCTGCAGCTTCAACTATTGCTGTTTTCATGCCTAATTGTGCTGAACGGATGGCGGCAACATATCCACCAGGCCCAGCTCCAATAACCACTACATCAAATTTACTACCTATCAATTTATTTATCCTCAAGAGTTAAATTATTTAAAGTAACATCTCCATTGGGTTTTCAATAAGTGATTTTAGAGTGTCTAAAAACTGTGCTCCAACAGCACCATCTATAGCCCTATGATCCAATGACAAAGTGCATGTAATCACAGTTGCCACATCTAAAACATTATTTTTAACTATAGGTCGTTGCTCTGCAGCCCCTATTGCAACAATTCCACCTTGGGGAGGATTTATAACCGCATTAAATTCCTTTACACCAAACATACCTAAATTAGAAATCGTGAAAGACCCCCCAGTATATTCTTCAGGTGCAAGCTGACCATTTCTTGCTTTATTAATAAGTAGTTTAGTTTCTTCAGAGATTAAGCGAAGACCTTTTTCATTTGCATCACGAATAACGGGAGTGATTAATCCGTTATCCAAGGCAACTGCTACAGAAATATCTGCCGTTTTATAAAGTTTGATTCCTTCACGATCCCAAGAAGCATTCGCATTTGGGACCTTCATTAAGGCCACTGCGCATGCTTTAATCATCATATCATTTACAGATATTTTATATTCCTCGTTATTAGCACGAGCATTCAATTGTTCTCTCACATCCATTAATTTATCTATCAAACAATCTGCTTTTAAATAAAAATGTGGAACATCTCTTTTGGATTCAGTTAATCTCTTGGCAATTGTTTTTCGCATATTATCTGCAGGAAAATATTCATAACTTTTTTCATTTACATCAGCTTTAACAGATAAATCTTTACTAGAAAAAGCCTCAATGTCTGATTTGATTATTCGTCCATTAGGACCAGTTCCTTTAATCAAAGACAGGTCTAAGGATTGTTTTTCTGCCAAACGGCGAGCCAACGGACTAACAAATATTCTTTCTTCATTACCAACAGATGGATTTTCTTCTTCCACTTCATTAGACAGATTAGATGGATCCGCAGTCGAATCTATAATTTCGATATCTGTTGAGTGTTCTTTGCTTTCAACACTCGTATTCAAGGCGGTTGTTTGTTCGGGCAACTCTTGAGCATCTATTTCTTCAAGCGAGGATTCATCTTCGCCTTCCTCAATTATTATTGCAATTGGTGAATTAACAGGTATCTCTTCACTACCCTCTGGAACTAAAATTTTTCCTAATTTACCTTCATCTATGGCTTCTATCTCCATTGTCGCTTTATCAGTCTCAATCTCAGCCAAAACATCACCAGGTATGACATCCTCTCCCTCTTTTTTTAACCATTTGGCTAGACTCCCCTCTGTCATAGTAGGTGAAAGTGCTGGCATTAAAATTGTTATAGGCATGTTTGTGTCCTCAAAAAAACAAACTATTCTTTATAGGTGGCATTTTTAACGGCTGAAATAATTTGATGTACCTGTGGAATTGCCAATTTTTCCAAATTAGCTGCGTATGGCATTGGAACATCTGCACCATGAACCCTCAAAACCGGAGCGTCTAACCAATCAAAGGCTTGCTCCATCACTAAAGCCGTGATCTCTGAGCCAATTCCAGAATATGGCCAACCTTCTTCAACCGTAACCAATCGATTGGTTTTCATTACGGAACTTATTATGCAATCTACATCCAAAGGACGAAGAGTCCTTAAATCAATAACTTCTGCAGATATTCCTTCTTTTTCTAGCTGTACAGCAGATTCGAGGGATCTTTCAACCATAAGAGAAAATGCTGTTATTGTTATATCTGATCCTTCTTTTAAAACTTTTGCCTTACCAATTGGTACAGTGAAATCATCAGAAACAGGCACATCAAAAGATTGACCATATAAAAGCTCATTTTCAAGAAAAACAATAGGATTAGGATCTCTAATAGCTGACTTCAGCAAACCTTTTGCATCAGCCCCAGAATAAGGAGCAACTACCTTTAAACCAGGACAATGGGAATACCAGCTGGCAAAACATTGAGAGTGCTGTGCTGCGACCCTAGAGGCTGCTCCGTTAGGACCACGAAAAACTATAGGAGCTTTCATTTGCCCTCCAGACATATAAAGAGTTTTAGCGGCTGAATTAATTATTTGATCAATAGCCTGCATAGCAAAATTGAAGGTCATAAATTCGACTATGGGAGACAAACCCTTCAGAGCTGCTCCTATGCCTATGCCTGCGAAACCTTGTTCAGTGATGGGAGTATCAATTATACGTTGATCCCCGAATTCATCTAACAATCCTTGACTTACTTTATAGGCCCCTTGGTATTGACCTACCTCTTCCCCCATCAAAAAAACACTGTTTTCTCTTCTCATTTCTTCTGCCATGGCATCTCTTAATGCCTCTCTTACAGTCAATCTTTTTGTTTTTTTAAAGTCATTGACCTCTCTTTTTAATTCCAATGAATCCAATGTATTAGAGGTAGTTTCAGGTATGTTCTCTTCATTTAATGACGAAGCTGCCTCCAGCTGTTCATTAGTAATAGAGCCGGAAATAGACTGTAAATGATTAAGATTCTCTCCTTCTTCAAGAATGACCGCTAAAGTCGTATTTACCTTGACACTTTCAGCACCAGAAGAAATTAAAATTTTTCCGATCATGCCCTTATCAGTTGATTCTATTTCCATAGTAGCTTTATCAGTTTCTATCTCTGCAAGAACATCACCTGGTTCTACCTCATCACCTTCAGATTTAAACCACTTTACAAGATTCCCCTCTGTCATGGTGGGAGAAAGAGCTGGCATTACTACTAATATACTCATGAGTTAAACCCTTTATTCACCTTATAACGTTTAAGGAGCGTTAATAAACTTATTCAGACAAAACATCGGTGTATAGTTCTGAAGGATTAGGTTCTGGACTTTCTTGCGCAAAGTCTGCTGCCTCATTTATCATTTCACGAATTTCTTTATCATAATCTTTAAGACTTGATTCAGTCTCATAACCCTTTTTAACCAAAATTAATTTAAGACTATCTAATGGATCTTTTTCGGTGCGAATTTTTTGAACCTCAGTCTTAGACCTATAAGCCGCGGGGTCAGACATAGAGTGTCCTCGATACCTGTAAGTTTGCATCTCAAGAATATATGGCCCATTACCTGATCGAACATAATCCAATGCATTAGTAGCCACGTTATTAACGGTGCAAACATCCATACCATCTAATTGCTCGCCAGGAATGCCATATGCCTGGCCTCTTTGCCACAATTCCTTGCCAGCTGAAGCACGCTCAACAGATGTGCCCATACCATATCGATTGTTCTCTATCACATATATAACTGGTAGATTCCATAATGCGGCCATATTAAAAGATTCATAAACTTGCCCTTGATTCACCGCCCCATCACCAAAATATGTAAGGCATACCCCATTATCATTTTCATATTTATGAGCAAACGCTATGCCTGTCCCAAGCGGAACATTTGCGCCAACTATTCCGTGGCCACCATAAAAATTCTTTTCTGCAGAGAACATATGCATGGAACCACCTTTTCCTGCAGAGTATCCTCCTGCCCTACCCGTTAATTCTGCCATAACACCCTTGGGCTCCATTCCACATGCCAGCATATGACCATGATCTCTATAGGTAGTTATCACTGTATCTTGAGGTTCTAGGGCTGCTTGAATGCCAGTCACCACTGCTTCCTGCCCGATATAGAGATGACAAAATCCACCTATCAAACCCAACCCGTACATCTGACCAGCTTTTTCTTCAAATCGCCGAATTTTGAGCATCTCTTTATAAAAATTTATAAGCTCTTCCCGACTATGTTTTTTAACAATAGTAGACTTTCGTCGCCGAGCTCTAGTGGGACGTTTTGTACTCTTAACACTTGAACTTTTTGTCGATGCCGACATCAAAACTTTCCCTAACAAAATCACTAATGATGATCAAGAAGTAGGGTAACTAAGGCAAATCAGCAAGCTAAAATCAAGAAAAACTCAATAAAAACTGATAAATAGCATAAATTAACCAAGAATAGGTTAATCACGGATTTTTACACGAAATATAAGTTCAAAGACATGGCAGTCACCATCACAAATATTTCACTGTCAAAATTTGATAAATATCAAGGAATAAAAGATTTTGTATAATTATTTGCTAGAATATAGAATCACAGCATCATTAGAATGACCATAATTCAACATCAAACGTGTTCTCTCATCAAGTATATCAAGATCTAAATTACCACTATTCATGAGAGATACTTTCTCCTGCAATAGAGAATGAGTTTCTTTTGTTTCTGAAAGTATATTCTCAGCCAGGAGAACTTTCTCTTTAAGGACCATCAACGATATTATGCCATGATTGCCTTGAAACATGTGGTATGAAAAATAGGCAAGGATCAGAGCTCCAAACATAGTGAACCATATATGACGAGCCCTTGCTCTGATATCATCAAACACTGACATAAATGTATGGAATCATAATACGTTTCGCGTCGTCAAGTATTAAATCCCAAATAACGTATTACTTATTTGGTAAAAAATCCCTGCCTGCATAACGAGCTGCACTCCCCAAATCATTTTCTATTCTAATCAACTGATTATATTTGGATAATCTATCTGACCGGCTAAGGGACCCCGTTTTGATCTGACCACAATTTGTTCCAACAGCCAAATCGGCAATTGTATTATCCTCGGTCTCTCCTGACCTATGTGATATAACAGCCTTATAATTGGATTTATGGGCAAGTTCTATTGATTCAAGAGTTTCTGTAAGAGTCCCAATTTGGTTGACTTTTACAAGGATAGCGTTGGCAACATTTCTATTTATTCCTAATTGTAGCCGTTTCGGATTTGTAACAAATAAATCATCGCCTACCAACTGGATTTTTTCTCCGACGAGTTCAGTAAGTAATTCCCAACCCTCCCAATCATCTTCATTCATGCCATCTTCAATAGATATAATAGGAAATTTTGCACATAAGCTTTCCAGGTACTTTGCCATTTGTGGTGAGCTCAGTTTTTTATCCTCACCCTTTAAGTGATAAATGCCATCCGAATAAAACTCAGATGCTGCTGCATCAAGCGCTAATACAACATCTTCACCTGGCACATAACCTGCCTGCTCAATAGAGCCAATTATAAAATCTAAGGCCTGCTCAGAACTATTTAGATTTGGTGCGAATCCGCCCTCATCTCCAACATTCGTATTTAATCCAGCCTTTGAAAGAATTTCTCGTAGTGTATGAAAAATTTCTGCTCCAACTCTAACCGCATCAGAGAGACTATTAGCCCCTACAGGCATGATCATAAATTCTTGAATATCTATTGGGTTATCAGCATGTTCTCCACCATTAAGTATGTTCATCATTGGCACTGGTAGTACGTTGCCTTCACCATTACCTACATACTTGTATAGAGGTATTCCCAGGTCAGCTGCTGCAGCTTTTGAAACCGCAAGTGACACCCCAAGAATAGAATTCGCTCCTAGCCTTGATTTGTTTTCAGTCCCGTCGAGACTTATTAATAATTCGTCAATTACTTTTTGATCACCAACATCTTGCCCTAATAAATTAGATCGAATTTCTCCATTAACAAAACCAATAGCTTTAAGAACTCCTTTTCCCCTATAACGTCCTTTTATTTGATCACGCAACTCAACTGCTTCATGTATTCCTGTTGATGCACCAGACGGGACTGCAGCTCGTCCGAAAATTCCATTTTCAACGAAAACATCAACCTCAACTGTTGGATTACCTCTGCTATCCAGTATTTCTCGTCCCAATATATTTACTATTTTACTCATTAATAATATTACCCTGCTCGAACTTTTACTTCTTATTGATATCAATAAGATTTTTTTTAGCTATTTCATCAATCTCAATAAGTGTTTCAATAATACCTGGTAACTCTTTCAATCGTAGCATGTTGGGCCCATCACTGGGTGCGTTGTCAGGGTCTTCATGAGTTTCCACAAAGACCGCGGAGACACCAACAGCCACTGCAGCTCGCGCTAACACCGGAGCAAACTCCCTCTGGCCACCACTAGATTTTCCTAGACCTCCTGGTTGTTGTACAGAATGGGTTGCATCAAAAACAATAGGACAATTAGTTTGATCTGCCATAATGGGTATCGATCTCATATCAGAAACAAGTGTATTGTAACCAAAACTCGAACCCCGCTCACACACTAAAACGTTTTCATTACCAGCTTCTAATGCTTTCGATACAACATTTAGCATGTCCCAAGGAGCAAGAAATTGACCTTTCTTAATATTAAGAACACAACCAGTGTTAGCCGCAGCAACGATAAGATCTGTTTGTCTGCACAAAAAAGCGGGTATTTGAATAACGTCAACCACATTAGAAACTCGTGAGCAATGGACGGTTTCATGCACATCGGTTAATACAGGCAGGCCCGTCACTTCACGAATCTCAGAGAAAATCGGTAAGCATTCTTCAAGACCAAGCCCCCTAATGCTACTTAATGACGTCCTGTTCGCTTTATCAAAACTACTTTTATATATAATTTCGACACCACATTTCTGACTTATTTCTAATAGGGCAGAGCTCATCTCAAGTGCGTGAGATCGAGATTCAATCTGGCAAGGCCCTGCAATTATCTTTAAAGGCAAATCATTACCTAAAACATAATTGCCAATTTTTACTCGTTTATGTTTAGCCATTATTACACCAAACGCGATTGAGCCAGAGCTGCTGCAATAAACGATCTGAAAAGCGGATGAGGAGAAAAAGGTCGTGATTTTAGTTCGGGATGGTATTGCACACCAATAAACCATGGATGGCCCAAAAGTTCTATCGTTTCCGGCAAAGTTCCGTCAGGTGATAATCCAGAGAATTTAAGTCCAGCTGACTCAAGTTTATCTCTGTAATCAATATTCACTTCATATCTATGTCTATGACGCTCTTCTATAGATGTATCGCCATAAATGTCAGATATTAGAGTTCCTTTTTCGAGCAAAGCGGGATAAGAACCCAGCCTCATTGTCCCTCCTTTATTATCTTCCGCTCCTCTTATCTCAATAGATTTATCTCGATGCCATTCCGTCATTAATCCAACAACGGGATCTTCACAGGTGCCAAACTCTGTAGAACCTGCACTTTTTAAACCAGCTAAATTTCTTGCGGCTTCTATCACAGCCATTTGCATCCCAAAACAAATTCCCAAATATGGCAAAACTTGTTCTCGGGCAAATTTTGCTGCCATCATCTTTCCCAAAGCTCCTCTAACACCAAACCCTCCAGGAACTAAAATACCATTAACGTCAACAAGTTTTTCCAGTCCCTCATTGGTCTCAAAAACCTCTGATGATATCCAGTCAAGATTCACCCGTGCATTATTTGCAATTCCTCCGTGACTCAGAGCCTCAGATAAGGATTTATAAGCGTCTGGAAGATCAATATATTTTCCCACTACAGCGATTTTAACTTCCCCTTCTGGTTCCTGAATACGACTTACAATTCTTTTCCAAGATTCAAGATCTGGTTCTTTTTGATGATCTAAACCAAAATGTTTTAAAACCTGACCGTCAAAACCAGTTCTATGATAATCAATCGGAACTTGATAAATAGTGTCAACATCAATTGCTGGCACTACAAATTCCGGACCAATGTTGCAAAATAAAGCTATTTTATTTCTCTGAGATTCTGGTATAGGTCTGTCACAGCGACAAACAACCATATCAGGACGTATCCCAACACTTTGAAGCACTTTCACTGAATGTTGAGTTGGTTTTGTTTTTAACTCTCCTGCTGCTTGTAGGTAAGGGACCAGAGTCAAGTGTATGAACATAGCGTCCTGATCAGGTAACTCATTCCCAAGCTGACGAATTGCTTCTAAGAAAGGCAAACTTTCTATATCGCCAACTGTACCTCCGATCTCGCAAATTATAAAATCTTCATCGTTAATATCAGCCATAACAAACTTTTTAATGGCATCTGTAACATGAGGAATAACTTGTACAGTTCCACCAAGGTAATCTCCTCGTCGTTCTTTTCCTAACACCTCGGAATATATCCTACCGGTGGTAACATTATCTGATTTTGTAGCCGATACACCTGTGAAACGTTCATAATGGCCCAAATCAAGATCAGTTTCAGCTCCATCATCAGTAACGTAGACTTCACCGTGCTCAATCGGACTCATCGTTCCTGGATCAACATTTAGATAGGGGTCAAGTTTTCGAACCCTAACTTGGTATCCACGCGCTTGAAGTAAGGACCCTAAAGCAGCTGAAGCAAGACCCTTACCCAATGAGGATACAACGCCACCTGTTATAAAAATAAACCTAGTCATTATCTATATATATATTCTACCCACTTAACCGTTACCAGGCATAGGCAAATCAGCCGAAATACATGTAGAACAATTTAATTTTTAATAGACAAAAAAAATTATCAAAAAATTTATTACTCACCAGTAGGAACAGTAGGTTTTGCCGGTTTAACTGGAATTTGGCTAGTTGCAGGAGGAGTTTTTTCAGTAATCGATTTAGAACTATTACCCCCTCCTGCCAAGATTGCTAAACCAATACTAGTTAAAAAAAACGTGCCAGCTAAAATACCCGTTGCCCTAGTTAATAAATTTGCTGCAGCTCTACCACCAAGCAAACTACCCATACTACCACCGCTTGAACCACCCAAACCCCCAAGTCCTCCCTCAGACTTTTGCATGAGCACAACGCCTACTAACGCCAGCGCTATAAGAAGGTGGGCTACTAATATTATTGTTTCCATATTCTATGTTTTACCGCTGATTAGAGTGATTTCCAAGCTATTAAAACATTATCTCGTGATACTTAATGGTTTCTGACCAGTAATTCTAGTGTCATAATAAAATCTTATTCATTTGCTAAGTCTATTATTTTACAAAAATCGCCTTCATTAAGGCTCGCTCCACCTATCAGCCCTCCATCAACATTGTCAATATTTAGAATAGATAAAGCATTACCAGTATTCATCGAGCCTCCATAAAGAATCTTCATCATCGATGCTTCAGACCCGATCTCATTAATTAGGAAATTTCGCACTTGCCCATGTACATCAGAAATTTCAGACAACGTTGGTGTTTTTCCTGTCCCTATAGCCCACACTGGCTCATAAGCAAATATAGTGTTTGACGACTTTATTTGATTTTTTATTTCAGGGAGTGACCCTCTTATTTGTGACTTTAGTATATTAAGTGTTTCTCCATCACCCTTTTGAACGTCGGTCTCACCAATACAAATAATGGCAATTAATGATTCTTTGTGTGCAGCTTTCACCTTCGCTCGAACAAGGTTGTCACTTTCGGACAAGCCATGACGCCGTTCAGAATGTCCAAGAATTACGTAAGAAGCTCCAACATCAGCCAACATCTTTGCACTAATTTCACCTGTAAAAGCGCCCTTTTCTTCGAAATGGCAGTCTTGAGCTCCAACATCAATAAATGAGTTTTTAAGTTGATTCGATATCATCTGAAGAAGAACAGCACTAGGACAGATTAATACATCACACTTGTTATTTATGATTGATTTTGAGTGAACATCAATAGCCTGTACTAGCTCGTTAGCTCTCGTAGCAAGATTATTCATTTTCCAATTTGCGGCAATTAATCTTCTGATTTTTTTCATTACTATCACCAAATTTAAACCAAACTTAAAACTCAATAATTTATTTCTATCATTAATCAACAAAAGCTTTGAGATAAGAGCGTGAATTATCTAAAATTATAACCTAGTTGACTGCTTGCCCGCTTCATTGGGCATCACTATTATGCGCCACATAATTATTTTTACAATTCCATCAAACAAAAACTTAATATTATTAAAGAAGGCCTATAAAAGGAAAAATAAAATGCTCGAAGCTCTTCGTCAAATGACAAAAAGCTGGATAATGAAGGTAATACTTGGCCTTTTAGCGCTGACATTTGTTGTTTTCTTCGGAGCATCTGATTTCGGAAGCGGTGGATTCTCTGGCCGTCAGGCTAATACGGTAGTTGAGGTTGAAAAGGTTAGTTATTCTTTGAATCAAGTTAGTAAAGAATTTAATAAACAAATTCAATATTTAACAAGAGCTAGCGGAGGACAAATTAATCTTCAATCGCCAATAGCAACCACTATTCTAAAGGAAACCGTCTCAAATATAGTTACACGCTCTCTTTTTGATGCAGCTGCAATGGAACTAGGAGTATCTGCGTCAGATGTTTCTATTCAAGAAACTGTGCACAACCTTAAACTTTTCCAAAACGAAGATGGGATTTTTGATGCGGTTAAATTCTCTTCCTATCTTCAACAAAGAGGACTCAGCGAAGAAGAATTTATTTTTGGTGCAAAAGAAGATTTGAAAAGAGCACAATATCTTGGAACCTTACAAGACTCACTAACAATATCAAAACCTGTTCTTGATGCAATATTTAACCACCGTTTTGAAAAAAGAATTGCAGAGATAACAGCAATCAATATTAAAGACGTAAAAGGAAATTTCAATCCAAGTGAAAATCAACTTAGGGCTTTCTACAATGAGTTTAAAAACGATTTTCGGTCACCAGAGTATAGAAAAATTAAAATCGCAATACTCACAATAGAAGAATTGTCAAAAACAATCTCTGTTAACGAAGAAGAAATAAGCAAAAATTACCAAGATCGTATTGATGATTTTATAATCAAAGAAAAAAGAGAAATAATTCAAAGCATATTTCTAACAGAGTCTGATGCTAAAAATGCAAGAACTCTAATAAACAAGGGTAAAACGTTTTACGAAGCTTCAAAACAAATCACTGGACTACCCCCAGTTTCGATTGGGAAAGTCAATAAAGATAATATTTCAGAGAAAAAATTGGCAGAAACTGCTTTTTCTTTAGACTTGGATACAGTATCCAGTCCTATAGAAACTCCGTTGGGATGGAATTTAATATTGGTGAAATCCATAGAACCAGAAAAAACCCAAACGCTTGCTCATGTCAGGGAACCTCTGCGCAGAGCCATATCGATGATGAAAGCAAGAGATGAAATATACAATATTCAAAACTTTGTGGAGGATGATTTAGCAGCAGGCTTAAGCATTGAAGAGGTCTCCAAAGAAAACGGAATGACTTTACTTGAATTAGAACACTTTGATTCAAGGGGCCTTAAAAGGGATGAACAATTAATAAAAATAAATCCAATAGGTCAAATCGTTGAAGCTGCTTTTACCACTAATAAAGATGAGTTAAGCGATATAAGAGAAATAGCCGATGGAGGTTTTTTTGTTATAAAAACTATTTCAATAGATCCATCAAAGATAGAACCGTTTAATCTAATCACCCATAAAGTATCTGATAGTTGGTTAAAAAGAGAGAAACAAAGAGCAGCTTTTAAAAAAGCAAAAGAAATATCTAACATTGTTTCCAATGGCAAAACCCTAAAAGAGGTTTCTATTAAACACGGGCTCAAGTATGAAGCAAAAAATGTGTTTTATAGAACGGGCTCAGAAACACCAGTTCCCGGTCCATTTATAGCTGCTATCTTTAAGGCGAAAGTAGGTGATACCGTATATGTAGAGACTTATGATGGCGCAAGGGTAGGTAAGCTAACTGGGATTGAGAAAGCTGGGAAAACCTCGGAAGATAAACAAAAGCGTGAGGATTTGAACATAGCATTGCTGGACTCAATGAACAGAGACCTAACAAATCAATTAGCAGCCGCACTAAAAAAACGTTACACCATTGATGTTAACCATGAATTGATCGAGAGTTCACTGATTCCACAATGACGACATACCCAGCTAAAAATAACTTTAACAAGGTTTATAACGCCAAACAGTCTCAAGTTGTTTGGACAGAGCTGGTAGCTGACCTTGAAACTCCAGTTTCTGCTATGATTAAACTTTCTAAGAACCAAAGTTACAGCTTTCTACTCGAATCAGTAGAGGGTGGGGATGTTAGGGGTCGCTATTCAGTGCTCGGTATTGAACCAGATTTAATATGGAGATGTTTTGGTGATGATTGTGAACTTGGAAGTGTAAAGAAAAATAATAACTATGAATATAAAAAATGCAGTCAAAGTAGTTTAGATTCCCTAGCATCGCTTATAAAAGATTCAGAGATTGATTTACCAAATGAAGTACCCCCATCTGCAGTTGGGTTATTTGGATATATGGGCTACGATATGGTTCGCTTAATGGAAAATATACCTGATAGAAACCCTGACGTGTTAGGAATACCGGACTCAATATTTATTCGTCCAAAAGTAACAGCCGTATTTGATAATGTGACCGATAAAATGACAGTTGTCACTCCTGTCTGGTATTCACAGAAACGTAATAGCGAAGACGCGTATCGTGATGCAAAAAGTCGGCTAGAGAATGTTATAAATAAATTAAAATCATCTATCACTGGCCAACTATTTAAAAGTGAGTTTTTTCCTGATCAAATTTCACCTACTTCAAACACCACTCAAGAAGAGTACTGTTCAATGGTGGAAAAAGCGAAAGAGTACATACGAGCTGGTGAAATCTTTCAAGTTGTACCATCTCAAAGATTTACAGTGCCTCTTAGTTCATCTCCAATGTCCTTATATCGTTCTTTAAGAAGATTAAATCCTTCCCCGTTTCTTTTTATTGTGAATATGAATGATTTTTCATTAGTTGGATCTAGCCCTGAAATTCTGGTTAGATTAAGGGGTAATGAAGTGACTATACGGCCAATTGCGGGAACTAGACCAAGGGGAACAAATAAAGAAGAGGACAACGCACTTGCCGAAGATTTACTTGCCGACCCAAAAGAAAGAGCTGAACACTTGATGTTGTTAGATTTAGGAAGAAATGATGTGGGTCGTGTATCTGAAATTGGATCTGTGAAAGTCACAGAAAGTTACAGTATAGAAAAGTACTCCCATGTTATGCATATTGTTTCAAACGTTAAGGGCAAAGCAAAAACCACAGTAAATAGCCTAAAAGCGCTTATTGCTGGGTTTCCAGCTGGTACTGTTACAGGCGCTCCAAAAATACGCGCAATGGAAATTATAGATGAGTTAGAAAATGAGAAAAGGAGTTTCTACGCTGGTGCAATTGGCTATTTTGGGGCAAACGGAGAAATGGATACCTGTATTACACTAAGAACCGCTTTAATACAAAATGGACAGATGTATGTTCAGGCAGGTGGTGGCGTGGTTGCGGATTCAAACCCCGAATCCGAATATCAAGAAAGCAACAATAAAGCTAAAGCTTTATTGCATGCTGCGGCTGACTCCCTACGTTATTCATCAAATAAAGATTGTTGAAATAAATTAACAATAATATGACAAATAAATAGCAAAAAGAATCCAATATAATATTCAGATGTTTGTGTTAATTGATAATTACGATAGCTTCACTTACAACCTAGTTCACTATATTGGTGAACTCGGAAAAGAAGTTCAAGTAATCCGAAATGACGTCATAAGCGCAAAAGAAGTGCTATTGCTTTCACCCGAAGCTTTGGTTATATCGCCAGGTCCAGGAATACCAGATAATTCTGGGATTTGCATAGATTTGGTTCAAGAGGCTGCTAAAAATCAAATACCAATATTTGGGGTTTGTTTAGGTCATCAAATTATAGGACAAGTGTTTGGAGCGAATATTATCCGTGCCCCGCGTCCTATTCATGGTATGGTTGATAAGATATTACACGAAGAAATGAATCTTTTTAATAATATCCCCTCCCCTCTTTCTGCAACCAGATACCATTCCTTGGTTATTGATCCAAATTCTCTTCCTGAATCAATAGTTGTGAACGCCAAAACAGAGGATAACCTCATAATGGGAATAAGCCATAAAGAACTCCCTATACACGGCGTGCAGTTTCATCCCGAAAGCATAGCGACTGTTGAAGGTTACAAATTAATAGCCAATTTTATCGAGATCGCGACTGGTAAACCTGTTGATACAAATATTTTAAACAATCTGCTTAAGAAGCAGGTCCCTCATGGATGAAAAATCAAACAATATTAAAAAATTAATTAATCTGGTAGCCCAGGGTCAGAGCTTAAACCAAAAACAAGCTGAAAATGCATTTGATATTATTATGTCAGGTGAGGCATCACCTGCACAAATTGGTGCATTTCTTATCGCATTAAGAGTTCGTGGAGAGACCGTTGACGAAATTACCGGTGCAGCACGCATTATGAGAGCAAAAGCCCTTTTGATTGATGCACCTGAAAACGCCATTGACATTGTTGGCACAGGTGGAGACGCAAAAGGAACGCTTAATGTGTCAACTGGTGCAAGCTTTGTGGTAGCCTCTTGCGGAGTGCCTATAGCCAAACACGGAAATCGAGCATTAAGCTCAAAGACCGGCGCGGCTGATGTACTTACAGCTTTAGGGGTAAACATAGAGGCTAGTTTCGAGTTAGTGAAAGAGTCTATATGGGAAAATAACATTGGTTTTCTTATGGCTCCTCGACATCACAGTGCCATGAGAAACGTTGGGGATGTAAGAGTTGAACTCGCAACCAGAACAATCTTTAATATTCTTGGACCACTGTCTAACCCTTCCCAAGTCAGTAGACAAATGGTTGGAGTCTTTGCAAAACAATGGGTAGTGCCTCTAGCAAAAGTACTAGGTAATCTTGGTTTAACCCATGCATGGGTAGTCCACGGTGCTGACGGTTTAGACGAGATATCCATTACTGGCATATCACACGTGGCAGAACTCAAAAACGGTCAAGTGACAACATTTGATATAAGCCCTGAGGATGCTGGCCTGAAAAAATCTGAGTTGAAAGATATTCAAGGTGGAAATCCTGATTATAATGCTAAAGTAATGAAAGAAATGTTGGCTGGGAAAAGTAGTGCATTTAGGGATATAGTTTTGTTTAATGCTGCAGCTTCGTTAATAGTTGGCGGAAAAGTAGATAATTTACATGCCGGTATAAAAATGGCAGCTGATGCAATCGATAGTGGGGCCGCAATAGAAACTTTGAACAAATTGATTGAAATAACCAATCGATCATAAACAACGCAACCTGAGATAAAGAAATGACAGACGTGCTTACCAAAATATGTGATGACAAGCACAAACACATAAAAAAACAGAAAGCTTTTTACTCCCTAGCTAATCAAGAAGAGTTTGCTAGTAATGCTGACAAAACACGTGGATTTGCAAAACGGCTTTTAGACTCTTCTCAATCTAACAAATATGGAGTGATTGCAGAAATCAAAAAAGCTAGCCCCAGCAAAGGATTAATTAGAAATGATTTTGATCCAGCTATAATTGCTGCCGAATACCAATTAGGTGGGGCAGCATGTATGTCAGTTCTAACAGATGAACCTTATTTTCAAGGTAAAGACTCAGATCTAGTTGATGCAAGGAAGGTAGTTTCACTACCTGTACTTAGAAAGGATTTTATAATCGATAGTTATCAAATCCCGGAATCTAGAGGTTTGGGCGCCGATTGTATATTGTTGATTGTCGCAGCACTTGACAGATCTCTGGCAAAAGAATTGGCAGCACAAGCACACGAATGGAATATGGATGTGTTAATTGAAGTTCATAATAAAGACGAATTAGAGAAGGCGCTATTAATAGAAGCAGATTTGATTGGAATTAATAATCGAAACTTAAAAACACTTGAGGTAGACATTTCTACAACTGAAAATTTAGCGCCTCTTGTTCCGAAAGAAAAAATTACTGTCTCGGAAAGCGGGTTATTTACGACTAATGATTTGAAGCGAATGTCTAATAAAGGCGTTAATTGTTTTCTAATAGGAGAATCACTAATGAGGCAAAAAGACATATCAAGCTCCCTTAAAACATTACTTGAATGCTAAACTTTTTATTGGAAATTTTGTGTAATGAGTCAAAAGGGTAAATTTGAACTTAGTCACATTGACTCAGAAGGATCTGCTAGAATGGTAGATGTATCTGGGAAAGCCGTTACTGATAGGACAGCCACAGCTGGTTGTAGTGTTATTGTTGAACCTAGGACCTTAGCCCTAATTAAAGAAAAAAGCTTAAAAAAGGGGGACGTTCTCTCCATCGCCCGACTTGCTGGAATTATGGGCGCCAAAAAAACATCAGATTTAATTCCCTTGTGTCATCCATTAAACTTAACTTCAATTGAAGTAGAATTATCCCTGGATGACACTCGAAGCTCTATAGAAGTAATAGCTACAGCAAAAATAAGTGGAAAAACAGGCGTTGAGATGGAAGCACTTACTGCTGTCACAATATCAGCCCTCACCATTTATGATATGATCAAAGCCGTAGATAAATCGACTAAAATAACAGATATCCGGCTCCTCCACAAAGCAGGAGGAAAGTCTGCAGATTATGTTTCCAACTAAGAGAATTCAATGATAAGTGTTTCTGACGCGCGTAAAAATATACTAGCTGATCAAGCATTAATGCCTTCTGAATTAGTAAGTTTGAACGAGGCCTTAGGAAGAGTCTTAGCTGAAGATATAGTAGCCAGAAGATCACAACCACCCATCTCAGTATCAGCTATGGACGGCTACGCTGTAATTGCAAAGGATGTAGAACACACACCTGTAACGCTGCAAGTTATTGACACTATAGCGGCTGGCAGGACACCAACTAAAAGCATAAAAACAGGCGAAGCAATCAGAATTTTTACTGGTGCCCCTATACCCCAAGGTGCTGATGCTGTTGTTATACAAGAAAACACCGATAAACATGGCGACAACATCATTGTAAAAGAAAGTGTAACCACTGGAAGATACATACGCCCTGAAGGACTAGATTTTAAACAAGGCAGTACATTACTCACGACCGGTAAAGTCCTGACATCAAGAGACGTGGGCCTAATAGCCGCAATGAACGTTTCTTGGGTTAAGGTAAAGCGACGTCCAATAGTTGCTATTATAGCAACAGGAGATGAGATTGTTTTACCCGGAGAAAATAAAAAATCATCAGACATTGTTAGTTCTAATACATTTGCCTTAGCTGGCCTTATCAATGCATCTGGGGGAACAGCCCTAACACTGGGAATAGCAAAAGACGAAATTCAATCTATTAGAGATATATCAGAAGGAGCTCAGGGTGCTGATATATTGGTTACAACGGGCGGAGCGTCTGTCGGAGAACACGACCTTATACAGTCAGCACTAACAGAGATAGGTTTAAAAATTAAATTTTGGAAAATTGCCATGCGTCCAGGTAAGCCACTAATATACGGACGCCTAAATAACATTCCCATGCTTGGGTTTCCAGGAAATCCTGTATCATCGATGGTATGTGCCATTCTGTTCCTAAAGCCAGTCCTGGCGGCAATGTTAGGACTAGCTGAAATAGAGCCAAAATTAGAGAATGGCCTACTTGGTAAAGAATTGGAAAAAAATGATCATCGTGAAGAATATTTGAGAGCAACAATATCGATCGATGAAAGAGGCAACAAAATAATTACACCATTTCCAGTTCAAGACAGCTCTATGTTTTCTCGTCTAGCAATGTCGGACTGCCTTCTAGTTAGACCGCCAAATGCAGAAAAAGCCTCTATTAATGATACAGTCTCGTATATCGATCTAAACACCGGAATGCTAAAAATATAAACATTTATGGACATCTAATAATAATTTTCTCATCCAAATATATATTTTAGGCTTGACGACAAAAAAGAACATCACTAGAACATAGTCAAATGTTTTGTGTTTGTTCTCAATAGAAGTTAACTACCACCCAGAATAGAGGGTTTAATGAAATGTTAACCCGCAAGCAACATGAATTATTATTATTTATTAATAAAAAGTTACTAGAAACCGGCGTTGCCCCTTCGTTTGATGAAATGAAGGAAGCTTTATCTCTTAAGTCAAAGTCTGGAATTCACAGACTAATATCAGGACTAGAAGAAAGAAGATTTATAGCTAGACTACCACACCGCGCAAGAGCCCTAGAGGTTCTGCGCTTACCAGATGATGTGTCTATAACTTCCGATCAAAAGTTTTCACCCAGAGTTATTCAGGGAGGTATTGATTTAAATAAAAGAAAAACAACAAAAAAATTCAAAACCTCAACTCAGGTGCCAATGCTTGGTCGAATTGCTGCAGGTACCCCAATCGAAGCCCTAACAGATCCTACTCACTTTATTAGTATTCCATCAGATTTACTGGGAAGAGGAGAATATTACTGCTTGGAAGTTGATGGCGATTCAATGATTGAAGCCGGTATTCTTGATGGTGATACGGTTCTCATAGAAAGAACTGATATAGCAGAAAATGGCACCATAGTTGTCGCACTGGTCGAAGGTAATGAGGTTACGCTTAAAAGATTACGAAAAAGGCATAATTCTGTTGCACTAGAGCCCGCCAACACAAACTATGAAACCAGAATATTTGGACCTGATCAGGTCGAAATTCAAGGGAAATTAAGGGGTTTAGTACGTAGCTATTAAACGATTTTAAAATAATATCATTAAAAGTAACTCAAATACTTCGAATAACAAATCCATGATATGATAGTTTGTTAATTAATAACGTGCTAAATCCGTTGTTAATTAGAATAATTATACTTTGCACGAGAGAAAGATCGATTTCTGTTCAGTTTCGATTGAAAGGTTTGTTAGTTTAATGAAAGTTGTAACTCGATTTGCTCCTTCTCCTACCGGTTATTTACATATCGGAGGCGCAAGAACAGCCTTGTTCAACTGGCTGTTTGCCAGACGTTATGAAGGGCAATTTCTTTTGAGAATAGAAGATACCGATAAAAAACGTTCAACGAGTGAAGCGGTCGATAAGATATTCTCAGGATTAAAATGGCTTGGCATTGAAAGTGATAAACCTGCGCTATTTCAATCTGACAACTCAACACGTCATATCGAAATAGCTAATAAACTACTTAAACAAGAAAAAGCTTATAGATGTTTTTGCAGTCTAGAAGAATTAACCGAAATGAGAAAAAAGGCCCGTTCCGAAGGGAAAACACGCCTATATGACAGGCGCTGCAGAGATCATAAACCAACAGCATCAGATCTAACAAGGCCCTCATCAATTCGAATAAAAATGCCAAAAGAAAACGAAACTCTTATTAATGATCTTGTTCAGGGTGAGATTAAGGTCACAAATGATAATTTAGATGACTTTATAATCATACGACCTGACGGAACACCTACATATATGCTAGCAGTGGTGGTAGATGACCATGATATGGGAATTACTCATATCATACGTGGTGATGACCATTTAAATAATGCAATTCGACAATTACACTTATTTCATGCTTGCGAATGGGATACCCCCAAGCTAGCGCACATCCCACTAATACATGGTCATGACGGGACAAAACTCTCAAAACGGGATGGTGCTCTAGGGATTGATTCATACGCAGAAATGGGCATTCTTTCTGAAGCAATGAACAATTATTTACTTCGTTTAGGTTGGTCTCATGGAGACGAAGAAATTATTTCAACAAAGAAAGCCATAAAATGGTTCAATTTAGACGCTGTTGGTCGGGCCCCCTCAAGGTTTGACATGGAAAAATTATTAAATTTGAATACGCACTACCTTCGTAACAGTTCAAATAAAGACTTAGTTAGCTATGTGATCCCAATACTCTCAAAATTAATGGAGTCCGAAGTAAGTTCAATCGCTGCTGATCGTATAGAGAGAGGGATGCCTGGTTTAAAGCAAAGATCTAAGACCATTGTAGAACTAGCACAAAATTCATTAATCTACAGCAAGGAAACACCCATATTAATTCAAAAAAATGCAGCTGAACATTTGAACACCCAAAGCATTAGTCTCTTATCTAGTCTTCATCAAAATATGGCAAACATGAGAAAATGGGATCAAGACTCTCTGGAAAAGATTGTTCGTACTACAGCCACGGAAAACAACATAAAACTTAAGCAAATAGCACAACCACTAAGAGTAGCACTAACAGGCTCAACCATATCGCCAAGTATTTTTGAGGTTATGGAGGTTTTTGGCAAAAAAGAAACGTTAAACAGGTTAAAAACAGTAATAAAAGTATAATTAATTTCTTATTAAATTTTTTTTATTCAAGATTGCTCTTATGCCTATCTACAATTAGAGTGCGCTAAAGTGTGATTTAATCTACTACTGGGGGCTTTAATCCACTATATTTCTGGTAATTTGGGATGATAGAGATATGAATGACAGCAATAGCAATGAAACTGTTTCAATAACAGTAAATAGCACCGGGGAAACTATTGAACTACCGATTCTTGATGGAACTCAGGGTCCAAAAGTAATAGATGTACGGCAATTATATTCAAAGACAGGCATGTTCACTTATGATCCCAGTTACACGAGCACTGCAAGTTGTGATTCTTCGATGACATATATAGATGGTGAGGAAGGGATTCTACGACACGCAGGATATACTATAGAAGAACTCACTGAAAAAAGTACTTTCCTAGAAGTTTGCTATTTATTACTTCACGGTGAGTTACCAAATTTCTCAGAGATGGAAGTATTTGAAAGAACTATAACAAATCATACTATGGTTCATGACCAATTACAGTTTCTATATCGTGGTTTTAGAAGAGATGCTCACCCAATGGCAGTAATGATTGGTGTTGTAGGCGCTATGTCAGCATTCTATCATGACTCCACCGACATATCTAACCCTGAACAACGACTTATAGCCAGTCATAGATTAATTGCTAAAATGCCCACCATGGCGGCGATGGCATATAAATATTCCATTGGACAGCCATTTGTTTACCCACGTAATGACTTAAACTATGCAGAGAATTTTTTGCATATGACTTTTGGAGTGCCCGCCGAAGAATATACTAGCAGCCCCGCAATTTCACGAGCGCTCGACAGAATCTTTATACTACACGCAGATCATGAACAGAATGCTTCCACATCAACAGTAAGGCTAGCCGGCTCATCAGGCGCAAATCCTTTTGCCTGTATAGCAGCAGGAATTGCCACTCTATGGGGGCCAGCACATGGTGGAGCCAACGAAGCAGTATTACAAATGCTATCAGAGATAGGTAGCAAAGAAAGAATACCAGAGTATTTAGAGAAAGCTAAGAACAAGGATGATCCTTTTAGGCTAATGGGCTTTGGTCATCGAGTGTACAAGAACTATGATCCACGGGCAGGTGTCTTGAAACCAGCAGCATATGAGGTGCTAGAAGAAGTTGGCATACAAAACCCGTTAATGGAACTCGCTTTAGAACTAGAAAGACTAGCGTTGGAAGATGACTACTTTGTAGAACGAAAATTATTTCCAAATGTCGATTTTTACTCTGGAATAATTCTTAGTGCAATTGGATTCCCAACTAGCATGTTTACAGTCTTATTTACCTTAGCCCGCGCAGTTGGATGGATAGCTCAATGGAAAGAAATGATTGAAGACCCTGGTCAAAGAATTGGAAGGCCAAGACAATTATATTTAGGCCACGGTGAAAGAAAGTTTGTCCCCATGAACGAAAGAACTTGAATATAAATCAACAATATGAAGATAAATTGTATGAACAAAGAGTTAGAAAATAAAACTCTAAACTTTAAACAGATCTCTTTATCTGATCGTTGGTCCCCTCTCATAAGAGGATCGAATGAAAATATTTGCCCGCCAGAGAAACGGATCCAGCGAACACTGATATGTGCGCTTTGTTTATTTATCGTAGGCCTGACTTTATGGTTTTTACAGGTTCTTTAATTTGATTCTTCACTAAAGGCACGACCATCTTTATGGGTAAAAAAAGGCTTTCCATTATCTACAGTATTCAACATGTCTATGTCAGGATACGTAACTATTTCATTGCTTGGCCTGTCACCTACTTCAATATACCAAGCATCTGATTTTGAAAAATTCGCAATCTGATGTCCATTTGACACTCCTGCAGGAAATCCAACAGACGTCCCTTCTGAAATTTCTGTATGGCCTTCATCACTAACAAGGGTAAGAGTACCAGCCAGTACGTATATAAACTCATCTTGTTTTGTATGCCAGTGACGTGCTGACGAAAACGCACCCGACTCTAAACGAACCACGTTAACGCCAAACTTTGTTAACCCAACTACATTAGACACTCTATGGCGATGCCTTCCCTTAACAATCTGATCAAACGGTTTTGGATAAAGCGATGAACTATCAGGTTCAATAGAAAGTGTGTCTGTTAAAAGAATCTTGTTATCAATATTTTTAGTCATTTTACTTTTCATTCAATTCAATCAATTCAATCTTATATCCATCAGGGTCCTCCAAAAATGCAATAACTGTTGAACCATGTTTCATGGGACCAGGAGGTCGTGTTATAGTAACTCCTTCTAACTCCATTTCTTCGCAAATTTTATAAATATCAGGGACTCCAACAGCAATATGACCAAATCCTGTGCCGTGGGTATACAGGTTCTTTTGATCCCAATTATAGGTTAACTCAATTATGGTGTCTTTTGTTTCATCACCATAACCGATAAAAACATTGGTAAATTTACCTTCTTTATAGTCTTTACTTCGGATAACCTTCATTCCAAGAATACGGGTATAAAAATCAATAGAACGAGACAAATCTTGGACACGTATCATAGTGTGAAGTAAACGATTCCTATTTTTCAACTTATTTATTTTATCATCATCCATGAATATTCATTTTTTCTAACAACAGTTGAATCCCCATCTAGCAACAAAAGACTAATTACTTAAATTCTTGTTTAATGCGCATCACTTCCAAAGCTGCCTTTCTACTTGGGCTAGATTCGACTGTTTGGAGTTTCTTAATAACACTACTTTCTTCAGTTATAATTTTATGTCTTAGATTACTATCAGTAATCAATCGATTGACTTCATTATAAATCTTTGTCTCATTACAGTTTTCTTGAATAAATTCAGGGAAAACTTCTTTTTGAGCTATCAAGTTTACAATAGAAACATGCTTAACGTTTAACAACAATCGAGCAAACAAACCCGTTAACCAGGACACCTTATAAATAACAACCGCAGGTACTAAGGCACAAGCAAGTTCAAGGCTTGCGGTACCAGATGCTGTAATTGCTATATCACTAGCTGAGTATGCAGCAAATTTATCTTTTGGATTTTCAATTATAGTAACAGGAACACCACTTATTTTAGTCTTTTTTATAAGGCTATTAACTGTTGAAACCGTAGGAATTACAACGTGTAAATCAGTATGATTAAGCGCAAGTCTTTCAACAACTTTTATTATAATAGGCAGTAATCTCTTTACTTCAGAGACACGGCTTCCCGGTAAAGCACATAACACGGTACTGTTGGAGTTAATGGAAAACCTCTTACGGAAATATTCTCCCGCATTGCCGTCTGACCTAGTCTCTATAGCCGGATGACTTACAAAACTACATGGCATATCAAATTGTTTGAAAAAATCAGGCTCGAATGGAAATAATGCTAATACGTGATCTACGTATAATTTAAACTTATGAATTCTATTAGGACGCCATGCCCAAAATTGTGGTGCAACATAATGAATCCTTGGCTGAGAATGACGTTTTAGTCGCTTCAAAACTCTTAAACCAAAACTCGGGGAGTCTATTGTCACTATGATATCTGGACAAACTTTATCAATTTCCTTAGAAACTTCGTTAATTCTCATTAAGAGACGTGGTAAACTAGGTAAAACTTCAGCAAAGCCCATTACGGCTAACTGTCGGTAGTCGAAAAGGCTTGTAAAGCCAGCACTAGCCATTAAAGGCCCTCCAACCCCACTAAAATAAATCTCTGCTTTATTTATATTTTTTAATTCTTTGATTAAATATGATCCAAGTGCATCACCGGAGGGTTCACCCGCAATCATAAAAACATGAATTCTTTGTAGCGTCTCAGTCATAATTAATTATTAACTATCAATCAATCATGTAGTCAGCTTTATAATCATTCGGATTTAAACCCACTATAAAAATCCCTTCCTTATTAGCCAATTGAATCGTTTTTTGGGGCTCTATTATCAGAGTTAAGTTTGCTGCGACAGCAATCCCGGATAAACCAGAATCTTTTGCTTTAATTACTGTCCTAGGACCGATTGCTGGCATATCAACTCTCTTCTCTTGTCTAGGTTTAGGCAGTTTAATAAGCACTCCTCCATTCCCACCACTAGGAACAGATTTACACCTTATCAGCATTTCCTCGGTACCCTCTGCAGCCTCAACAGCTAAAACTACTTCCTGTGAAATAACAACAGACTGTCCAATGTCTAATAATCCAATTGTATAAAGTACTTCAACGCCACGGATTATATCTAGCTCATCAGTATTATTAGGAAAATGAACACCAAGATTACCGTGTCCAGCAATTAGTTCCCCCAAAATTGAATCTACACCTATCACCTTGAAACCTTCCTCTTCCTCTAAAGACTTTATAATGCCACTCAAAAGCCCATCATCACCTTTAGAGAAAAAGCCTTTAGAAATGAATTTTGCAGCTCTTCTATCAGGTCTCAAATCCGAAAGACTAGGGCGCTTTATAGGGCCAGCTAATACTAACTCTTTGCAACTTTCCTCTCTTAATACTTTTAGAGCCTCTCCTGCAGCGCCCAACCTTACCCAAGAATGAGGTGCATCACCTATCATTTCAGGATCCGCTTGCTGTTCAAATGCAATAACAAAATAATCACGACCCGTCTGTTTGCAAAAATCAATCAATTTTGCTGGCAACGAACCCCCACCCGCTAATATGCCAAGTTTAACCGCCATTAGATGTTTTTGGTTGTAATACAGCCCGAGAAGTCTCTGTTCTAACAAATTCAACGATCTCCATAACTCCACTGTTATCACCATAAAGAGCTATTACATCCTCAATTCTTTCAGAAAGAGTTCCTTCTTGTGCAAACATTAGACGGTAGGCAGTCCTTAAGATATTTATATCTTCTCTAGAAAAGTTTCGTCGTTGTAGGCCTATCAGATTTAAACCTCGTAACTTTGCTCTTTCGCCCATAGCAGAACCATAAGGTATCAAATCTTGTTCAACACCTGACATGCCCCCAACCATAGCGTGCGCTCCAATGCGTACAAACTGATGTATTCCAGATAGACCTCCAATAATAGCAAAGTCTCCTACTTCGACATGACCACCTAAAGTCGCATTATTCGCTAAAATGACATGATTACCTATTATACAATCATGAGCCACATGTGAGCCAATCATAAACAGACAATCATCGCCAATCACAGTTTTCATCCCGCCACCTTCTGTACCAGGATTCATTGTTACGTGTTCTCGGATTTGGTTTCTGGCGCCTATTATTAACGATGAAGATTCTCCCTTGTACTTTAAATCCTGGGGAACAAGTCCAATAGATGCAAAAGGATAAATATTCGTCCCTTCTCCGATAACTGTTTGACCATCAATGACGACATGTGAGTGAAGAAATACCCTGTCTCCAATAACTACATCAGGTCCGATAACACAATAGGGCCCAATTTTAACGTCGTTACCAATATTTGACTGAGACGAAACTACTGCAGTGGGATGCACATCGATCATTTAATCATCCATAATCATTGCTGAATAAGTTGCTTCTGCGACCACTTGACTATTCACCTTTGCTTCTCCGGTAAATTTCCAAACAGGGCCTCGGCTTCTTTGAACTCTTACATCTAGTAATAACTTGTCACCAGGCATAACTGGCTTACGAAATCGAGCATTATCAATTGTCATGAAATAAACCAATTTTCCTTTTGCCCCATCCCCCAGAGATTCAACAACTAAGACAGCAGCTGTCTGAGCCATGGATTCAATAATTAGAACTCCAGGATAAACAGGCCTTTTAGGAAAATGACCAGTAAAAACTGGTTCATCTATCGCAATATTTCTAACTCCCACTGCACTCTCGTGTGGAATTATATTTATTACTGCGTCAATCAATAAAAATGGAGGTCTATGTGGAATTAATTCCATTATTTCTTGAATGCTCAGTGACTTTTGAGACTCATTTATTTCGGTCGTTTTATCTAAATCAGTAATCATCTAAAAAATCCAAATTACTATCTAAGTCGTTAAACCGTATCTTTATAATTTTTTATCTTTACTTAACTTTGATAAAAGAGAAATCTGACGAAAGAATTCCCTTATTGGTACGGCGGGGTTTCCTGCTAATCTATCACCTGAGTTTGTGTTCCGCATAATCCCACTTCGTCCTGCTAGTTGTGTGCCTTCAGCAATACGTATATGACCAGCTACTCCCGATTGCCCCCCTAAAACAACATATTTTTCCAATGATGCACTACCAGCTATACCGGCCTGAGCGACTACTACGCAACCGGGACCTATTTGAACATTGTGACCAATCTGAACTAAATTATCTATCTTACAACCATCTCCTATGACCGTATTAGGGCCAGACCCTCTATCAATACAAGAATTAGCCCCAATTTCTACATTATCGCCTACAATAACTGTACCCAATTGAGCAACATCAAGATGCCCATCGGGGGACATATCAAAACCAAATCCCCTTTGTCCTATCCTAACTCCTGGGTGAATATTACAATTATTACCAATAATACAGTGAGATAATGATGCATTTTCTCCAACATGGGTCCCCTTTCCTATATTAACCATGGTACCTATAGAAGCCCCTGAACCAATACTAGACAAATCACCGATCTCTACTCCATCCGAAATCACGGCATTTGCTCCAATGAAAGAAGGCGTCCCGATTTTAGCAGTCTTAGATATCACAGCCGTACCATGATGATCTGTTGTTTCAATATACTTGTCTGGGTAAAATTTATTGGCAATTCTAGCGTACGACCTGTATGGCTTGGAGCTTAACAGTAAACTCATTCCCTTAGGTGCTTGACTAATCATTTTGGACAATACTATGCACGCTTTCGCTCGAGTATTTATAAAAGCATCTATATACTTTGGATTATCTAAAAAACTTATATCAGCAGAAGTGGCTTTATCAAGAGGTGCCACATCATGAATCATTGCATCTGGATCACTATTAGAATGAAGCTTGGACTCACCGATCTCTGCAAGCTCTCTTAGGGTGAAGGGTCCACGTTTATTAAAAAATCTTTCGTCAGCCATTGCACACTGATTTAATCATTTACCAGAAGTAGGTTTAGTTTTTTCTAGTTTAAGGTCAATAGATGGCAATCTTTTATTTAATCTCTTTAAAGCTAATTCGGTTATTTCAAAACCATCTACTGCAATAACAATTTGAGACCTCGGAATGATAAGATTAACATCAATTTCAGAAGAAAGCTTCCTTAATTCATCAAAAAGAATCATCTGTATTTGATTCATTGAGCTTCTAAAGCCTTTATCAAGACTCTGACTTAGATTTCTAGACCTTCTTTGTAAGTTTCTAATATCAATTTGTAGTTTCTGTTGCTTTTTAGAAAAGACCTCTGAAGATAATATAGACCTTTGCTGCTGTAGATCCTGGTCTCTTTTTCTTAACTTTTTCTCTTCTTCATCTATAACCTTCTGCTCTTGTCTTGCAATCACATCCATTTGGCTACGAGCAGACTTCGCGGAAAGAGCATCCCTTAGTATAGCTTGCACATCAACAATGGCAATTTTTGCTGCTGGGGCCCTAAACTTGCTCTGTGCATTAAGCTCTACGCTTTGCAATATAAACATTAGGCTAAATAGACTTATATAAGTTATTAAGTGACGCTTCATTATTTTACACCGCGCATGTTAGAAACGAGTTCCAAAGTTAAAACTAAAAGTTTCAGTTTTATCATAATCCTTTTTCAGAAAAGCTGAAGCAAAATCAAACCTTAACGGACCCATAGGAGAACGCCACCCGAGTCCAATCCCTACGGAAGCACGAGGAGAGGCATCATCTATTAGATTAGAAAATGGGTCATCCACCCCCCAGGCTGAACCAAAATCGCTAAACAGACTACCTTGAAAATCAAATTCATCAGGAAGCCCTAGCGGAAAAGATATTTCAGCACTACCTGAGTAATACTGTTGTCCACCAATGGCATCTTTTGTAATTAAATCTCTTGGGCCAACTCCAGCATTATCAAACCCCCTTAAAGAAGATCCCCCTAAAAAGAATCGTTTTGTGAGTCGAACTTGATCATTATTAAAGGTCATCACGTGACCCATCTCACCTGTTAGACTTACGACAGCTGAAGTCCCAAACAACGATGAATAAACACCACCTTCAAACTTGTTTCTTAAGAATTTTGCAGAGCCGCCTATACCAGCAACTTCAACACTATAAGAACCAAAGTAACCATCAGATGGATTAAATCGTCTATTCAAGTGGTCTAGACGAAATTCATTCAAAATACTTGAAGTAACATGACTTCCCGCCTGTGATTTAACAACATCAGACGCCAACAATGGAACATTATCTATATTCTGTCGCGCCAGAGAGTATCTAACAGTATGTCTTAACTTTGGTTCAAGATTATAACTCATACGTAAACCAAATCCCTGTTGATCCTCTTCGAAGGAACTCTGGCTAGATAAGTCAGCTGTTCTAACAAACAGATTAAAACCAGCAGCAACATCTCGTTCTAAAAAATAAGGCTCAGTAAAACTAAGATCAACCCTTTGTTGCTCAGCCCCGACGTTCAAACTTAGTCGGAGGTCTTGACCACGACCTAACAGATTTCTTTCACGAACCGATATGTCTCCAAGAGGTCCCCCAGATGAAGAAAAACCTGCACCAATTGAGAGTTCACCAGTCGATTTTTCTTCAACTGAGACATCAATGATGGTTCTATCTGAAGACGATCCAGGCTCATTGGTAATATCAACTCGTTCGAAAAAGCCCAAATCATATAATCTCTGTCGGCTAACCCTTAACTTGGCTGTATTAAATGCATCACCTTCTAAAACCGAGAATTCTCGCCTTATTACCTTGTCAAGAGTCCGAACATTTCCTCTTATATTTATGCGTTCAACATAAACACGTGGCCCTTCACTAATTTCATAAGTAATGTTAAGAGTTTTTTCTTGTCTATTCTTTTTAACACGTGGCCTCACGTCCACAAATGCAAAACCTCTAGCACCAAGGTCATTAGTGAGGGATTGAATAGTTTTCTCAACATTATTAGCATCATAAGTCTCCCCCTTTGACCCAACAACAAGAGATTTTAGGTCATCAGCCGAAAGATTGGATAGTCTGTTAACTACCTCAACATTACCAAAGGTGTATTTTTCTCCTTCATCAACTGTAAAAGTAATAACAAAATCGTTTCTGTCATCAGTTAACTCAGCAATTGCTGAAATTACTGTAAAGTCAGCATATCCCTCAGATAGATAGAACCTTCTCAATAATTCACGGTCATAGGAAACTCTATCGGGATCATAGGTGTCATCCGAAGAAAATATACGCCAAAACGCAGACTCGTGAGTTCGTATAATATCCCTTAACTTGGAATCTGAGTATTTTGTATTTCCAATAAAGTTAATCTCACGAATTCCATTTAGAGGCCCTTCAACGATCTCAAATACTAAGTCAACTCTATTATCTGATAGTTGTATGACATTAGGTTCAACTGTAGCTCCAAAACGACCTGTCCTTCTATAAATATTAAGCAGCCGTTTAACATCATTTTGAACTTTAGTTCGTGTGTAAACCACTCTTGGTCGCAGACTAACTTCGGATTTTAGAACCTCATCTTCAAGTTTTTTATTACCCTCAAATGAAATACGATTAATAATTGGGTTCTCAACAACCCGTACAATTAGTGCATTCCCATCTTTTTTAATAACCACATCAGCAAACAATCCAGTATTAAAAAGACTTTTTAGAGATGCATCAACAAGTCTTGGATTATAATCATCCCCTAGTTTTAATTTTAGATATGATATGATTGTGGTTGGTTCAACTCTTTTGACACCTTCCACACGCACACTTTCGATAGTTGTTAGGCTTTGCTCGGAAAGAGCAATAGGACTATGCAATCCAGTGTTCACTGAAAAAGCAATTACTAAAGATACAAATGCCACGGTAACCCGTGTCATCATTGCCAGCCTCATAATTAGACGCCTTCCTATGGTTTTGGTCTTTTATATAAAGTTACTATCACTTATCAAACAAGTCATTAACCAGATTATTGTAAATTCCTTCTAAATCATTGTACGTTGCAAATAGCATGAGGCTAATCACAAGCGCTAAGCCAATCTTCAACCCAACATCAACAACTTTAGGATGTGGGGGGGCACGAAACACAAATTCATAAGCGTAAAACAACAGATGACCACCATCCAGTAAAGGAATAGGCAGCAGGTTTATTAATCCCAAATTGACTGACAGAAGAGCAGCTATGAAAATTAAAGATGCTATGCCTGATTCAGCAGCCTTACCTGATATTTGAGCAATTCGTATAGGCCCGCCGAGCTGCTTTGCGCTTCTCTCACCACTTATTATCTGAGCTACACCTGTAATCATAACTGTTGAAAGGTGAGCGGTAGCCCTCAATGACTGCCATAGAGCTTCTATCGGCCCGTGCTTAATAAATTCTCGAGCTGTCCCCCTAACTCCTATACGACCAATTTTTATTTCATCACCTAAACCGTCAGACGCAATTACAACAGAAGGAGTAATGGGTATTTCTAGTATTGCCCCTTCTCTTTCAATAGAAATTTTGATTGGTATGCCAGGATGCAATTGCACTAGCTGAGCCACTTCCTCAAATCGGCTCACCTTACTGCCTGCTACTTCAACAAAAAGATCATTCTCCTTAAATCCAGATTTATCCGCAACTGATCCAGGAACAATTCCCGTTATTTTAGCCGGTGTAAATGATTGACCAATTGTAGCAAATGAAATTGCGAGTATTAATATTGCAAAAATAATATTAGCTAGTGGTCCTGCGGCTACAATCGCAGCTCTTTGACTCAGCTTTTTATGAGAGAAGGATACCCTTTGTTCTTCAAAACTTAGAGCCGATTCATCAACCTCTGAGCCAATATCTGATTGCCCAAACATTTTAACATAGCCACCTAGTGGAATGAGACTGAACTTCCATCGGGTCCCTACTCTATCAGTCCAACCAAAAATCTCTTTTCCAAAACCAACAGAAAAAACTTCTACACGTACTCCATTCTTTCTAGCCACCCAATAATGGCCAAGCTCATGGACAAAAACCAGAGGAGTTAAAACAATCAATAAACCAACAATTGGTAAAATTATTTCACTCATTTATACACCGCGTAACAATTATAAAATTAATTAAGTAGTATTTACTCATCTGATTAACTCCAAGATTCTACAAGATTGAACGTCGTTGCTCTTGATTCACGGTCCAATTCCTCGAAATCCTCTAGAGACTTTATTGGATACCCTGTCACTTTAGTAAGTGTCGCATCAACAATAGAAGCAATATCAAGAAAGCCAATTCTTTTGTTTATAAAGTTCTCAACAGCGATTTCATTAGCAGCATTCAAGATTGCAGTGCTTCCATTCCCTCTCGACAAAGCATCTCTTGCTAACTTAAGTGAAGGAAATTTGTTTATATTTGGTTCCTCAAATGTCAAATCTCTTAGTTTTGAAAAATCTATTCTTTCAGATGGAACCGTCATACGATTTGGCCACGCCAAGGTGTAGGATATAGGCGTGCGCATATCAGGAGTTCCCATGTGGGATAATATCGAGCCATCGATATATGCAACCATTGAATGAACGACAGACTGTGGATGAATCACTATATCTATCTTTTCGTGGAATATAGGAAAAAGGTATGCAGCTTCAATCAATTCTAGCCCTTTATTCATCAGAGTTGCGGAATCTATAGAAATTTTTTGTCCCATATTCCAGTTTGGATGTGACATTGCTTGATTAGGAGTAGCATTTGCCATCTCATCCTCTGTCCAACCAAGGAAAGGCCCTCCCGAAGCAGTAAGTATAACTCGTTCTACTTCAGTAAAATTATTTTCTGATAAAATCTGGAAAATCGCGTTATGTTCCGAATCAATTGGCAGAAGAACAGTCTGTGAATTTTTTACCTCATCCATCACAACGTCTCCTGCACACACCAGGCATTCTTTGTTTGCCAGCGCAACAATGTTTCCTTGCCTAATTGCAGATAAAGTTGGTCGAAGGCCTGCTGAGCCAACAATAGCCGACACAACCAGATCTGCTGATCTTTCCGCTGCTTCTATGATTGATTTTTCACCAGATACAATTTCAACTGAGGTATCAGATAAAGCTGCCCTAAGTTCATTCTCCTGCTTGCTATCACCAATAGCGACAATTTCTGGTTCGAGTATGCGTGCTTGTTCAACTAAAAGCTTGGTGTTCGTTTGCGCAGTCAGAGCAACAACTTTATACTGATCCATGTTACTAGCTAATAGATCAACTGTACTCCTACCTATTGACCCAGTGGATCCTAATATAGAAACAGTGCGTAGTTTATTTTCACTTTGTGGTAGTTTTATTGAATCATTAATAGTCACAAGAACGCAATATCCTTCAGCAATAAAATGGTCAAAAGCATTATAGGAGCGGAGGTTAAAAGTCCATCAATCCTATCAAGTATACCACCATGTCCTGGTATAATTAATCCTGAATCTTTCTTATTGAAACGTCTTTTAACCCATGACTCAAAAAGATCTCCAAATTGTGAAATAATCGACAGAAAAATAGCTAATACCATATAAGTAGGTGGTACTCGATTTTCTACAATTGAAGCCAAAATTATTGCACCAACTAAAGAAAATACGAGCCCTCCAAAAGCTCCAGACCAGGTCTTTTTAGGGCTTATAGCAGGCATCAGTTTGGACCCACCAATTAGCTTACCTACAAAATAAGCTCCAATATCAGTCATCCAAACAACGATAAATAGAAACAAAACATAATTTAATCCAATAGAATCATCCATCCTTAGCATTATGATGCATACCATTGGTAAAGAGAGATAGCAGACACCAAAACTAAACCACATATTGTTATGATTTAAGCGATTATTGGTAAACATATATATCAGTGCAAAAACAATGATAAACAACAACGCGATCTGGTAACCCCAGTAAAAATATATTACCGATATTATTGGACCTGTGAGGGAGTAACAAACATTAAATATTAAACTTGTTTCACCACACAATTTTGACCATTCAAAACTAGCTATACCAATTACTAATGAAACTAAACTTATAAACCAAAAACCGCCCTCATAAGTTACAACCAAAACAATTGGCACTAATACGAAAGTAGTAATTAAGCGAACAAAAAAGTTTTTGCAGGATTCAAGTCGTCTTGTGAGAGATATATTAGGCTTCGGCATTATCCTATTTCTTATAAGCAATCTCGCCGAAACGACGTTCTCTGCTATTAAACTCTTTTATTGCTAGAGCAAGATTCTGTTCGCTAAAATCTGGCCATAACACATCACAAAACACAAGTTCTGTATAGGCTATTTGCCAAAGTAAAAAGTTACTTATTCTCTGTTCACCACTAGTTCTAATTAGCAAATCAGGGTCTGGAATATCTTTGGTGAAAAGGTAATTAGAGAATTTTTTTTGATCAACATCGTCAAGTAGTAATTCTCCTCCACGAATATCAATGGCCATAGACTTGGCAGCCTCTACAATCTCTTGTCTTCCGCCATAACTTAATGCTGCCGTAAGTTGTAGACCATCATTAGTATTCGTCAACTCCTCAGTTTTATTAATTAGATCCACTATATCTTCAGAAAAGTTAGAACGATCTCCAATCACTCTAATACGAACATTACTATTCAATAATCGTGTTGTTTCACTCTTTAAAAAATGGCGCAACAGCCACATTAAATCATCAATTTCCAAACTTGGTCTTTTCCAGTTTTCAGAACTGAAACCAAATAGCGTTAAATATTTTATGCCTAGTTTTTGAACTTCTAATACAGTTCTTTTTACAGCATCAACGCCCGCCCGATGGCCATCACTTCTTGGAAGACCTCTCGATTCCGCCCATCTACCATTGCCATCCATAATAATAGCAATATGTTTTGGAGAATAATCTTGGGACAACTTTACCACCGTCTTTTGATTAAACCTGAAGAATCTCCTGCTCTTTTTCAGCAACCATTTCATCTATGAGAGCAATATGTTCATCTGTAAGCTTTTGAATGTCCTCACCTAAAGTGTGCTGCTCGTCTTTTGAAATACTGCCCTCTTTCTCGCTCTTTTTTAAAGAGTCCATTCCATCACGACGAACATTACGAACTGCTACTCGAGCCTGCTCTCCAAACTTAGACGCCACCTTAGTCAGGTCAATTCTTCTTTCTTCACTTAAATCGGGTATTGGCACCCTAATAAGATTACCTTCTGTTTGTGGATTTAACCCAAGATCAGATTCTTGTATCGCTTTTTCTACATCCTTTACTAGCGTGTTATCCCATACCTGAACAGTTAGTAGCCTCGGCTCAGGTACACTAATAGAACCGACCTGATTCATCGGCATCTTCGCACCATATGCTTCAATCGATATGTTCTCAAGTAATGCCGTTGATGCACGGCCAGTGCGAAGACCAGAAAATTCCTTGTTTAAAGATTCTATAGCACCATCCATGCGGCGCGCTAGATCATCTGGATCTGCTGACATGCTATTATCCTCCTTCAACTATTGTGTAGCGACCATCACCAGTTATAACTTTATTCACTTCCCCTTCATTAAGTATAGAAAAAACTATAATGGGAATATTATTTTCACGACATAGAGTAATTGCTGCAGCATCCATTACCTGTAAATCTTGGCTCAAAACTTCAAAATGCGTTAACCGGCTATATCTTTTAGTATCAGGGTTTTTATGCGGATCCGCACTGTAGACTCCATCTACTTTAGTTCCTTTCATCAAGCAATCACATGACATTTCTGAAGCTCGAAGCGCAGCTGCTGTGTCTGTTGTAAAGTATGGATTTCCTGTTCCAGCAGCAAATATTACAACACGATTACGTTCCATATGACGAATGGCACGACGGCGTATATATGGTTCACATACAGTAGACATAGGTATCGCAGATTGAACACGTGTATCTAAGCCAATTTTTTCTAGCGCATTTTGTAAAGCAAGAGCATTTATTACCGTTGCTAACATTCCCATAAAATCAGCATTGGTCCTATCCATCCCCGAAGCCGCTCCTGAAATACCTCTAAATATATTTCCTCCACCAACTACCAAACATATTTGAACGCCAGACTGGCATACTTCATAGATGTCCCGAGCTATACGACTCAAGATCTTTGAATCTAGCCCAAACTTGTTATCACCCATTAACACTTCACCAGAAATCTTGAGCAAAACTCGTTTGTAATTAGATTCTATCGTCATCCACTATGATCTCCAGGGAAAACAAAATATAAAAAGTGTTAGTAACGTATTTTAGATTGCTTGGTCCAAAATTAAACGTTATCGGAATAATAAAAGTTGTTTACTCAGACAACCTTGCCACTTCCTCAGCAAAATCATCTTCCTTTGCTTCTAAACCCTCTCCCAAATTGTAACGTACATATCCCTTTACAACTATGTCAGATCCAACATCAACAGATACCTCTTTAATTGCATCAGCTACAGTCTTATCTGTATCCAAAACATAAGTTTGTTCCAAAAGAACGCTTTCTTGATAAAATTTTCGGATACGTCCATCTACCATTTTCTTAATAATTTCTTCATTCTTACCTGACTCAAGAGCTTGATCAGATAATATTTTTCTTTCCCGCTCTACAGTTCTAGGATCTAACGATTCTATATCTACTGATTGAGGATCAGCTGAGCATATGTGCATAGCCAAATTTTTTCCTAATTGGCTTATCTGGTCGGGCCCTGCATCTGATTCTAGTGCCACTAGTACTCCGATTTTTCCAAGTCCATCAGAAACTTTATTATGAACATACTCAGAAACTAGCCCTTTATCCACCACCAACCCTGTTGAGCGTCTCAAATTAATATTTTCTCCGATTGTAGCTACCATCTGAGTAGCTTCTTCTTCAACGGTTCGGCCACTTGATCCGTAGTCAGAGTTTTTCAGAGTGTTAAAATCACCTCCTACTTCAAGAGCAAGGCTGGTTACGTTTCTAACAAAAGATTGAAATGTATCATTTCTGGCAACAAAGTCTGTTTCAGAGTTAATCTCAACAATAGTTCCTGATGTTTCAGTAGTCTGAACCCCAATTAGTCCTTCGGAGGCAGCTCTACCCGCTTTTTTTGCAGCAGCAGAAAGACCCTTAGTTCTCAAAATGTCTATTGCTCCATCTAGATCCCCATCGGTCTCGACCAGGGCAGATTTACAATCCATCATACCAGCGCCAGACTTATCTCTTAATTCTTTAACCATTCTAGCCGTAATTTCAGCCATAATTACTTAATGCTCCATAACAAATAATATTAATAAGTGATTGTATACATGTATTTTTTAAATAATAAGTAGTATTAGTCAGTGTCCTTAGAACCATCATTAACTGGAAAAGAATTGTCTTCTGACGATGACGTCTCAGATTTTAGCTGATTACCTTCCAAACTACTTTCTTGTTCACTACTAGCATCAACCTGTAAATGATCTATATTCTTCTCTTCACTTTTAGATTCTTGTAATGTTGGTTCCGGAATTAAAACTTCAGACTCACCAACATCAGCACCACTCACAGTCATTTCCTGCTGTAAACCATCAAGGACAGCACCTGCAAAAAGATCGCAATATAACTGAATTGCCCTCATAGCATCATCATTACCTGGAATAGGATAATCAATATTCATTGGGTTCGAATTTGAATCAATAATAGCGGCAATTGGTATACCTAGTTTATGTGCTTCATTTATGGCAATTTCTTCTTTGTTTGTATCTATAATTACTAACATATCGGGTCTTCCACCCATATCTTTAATGCCACCAAGCGCTAGTTCAAGTTTGTCCCTTTGTCGCGTCAGGTTAAGTAATTCTTTTTTTGTTAGCCCTCTACTCTCGTCAGAACTAAGTTGAGTTTCCAAATCTCTTAATGTTCTTATAGAGTTAGAAATAGTCTTCCAGTTGGTCAACATGCCTCCAAGCCACCGATGGTTCACATAGTATTGACCACATTTTTTTGCTGATTCCGCAATAATTTCGCCTGCTGCGCGTTTTGTGCCAACAAATAAAACTCTACCGCCATTAGCAGCAATGTCCCGGGTGGTATTGAGAGCTGCGTATAACATTGGAACTGTTTGCTGAAGATCAATAATGTGAACTTTGTTACGTACTCCGAAAATATACTGTTCCATCTTCGGATTCCACCGTCTCGTATTATGACCAAAATGGACGCCAGCCTCTAAAAGCTGCCTCATCGTAAATGTAGGAACCGCCATAAACGTTTCTCCTTCTCCGGTTAAACCTCTGCAAGACGCGGCTTCTAGAAGCACCGGAGCGAACATTATGATTTTTAAACCCATAAGTCCGCAATCTTGCATGTGAATTCTATTCGATTTGTATCGAGTAGTTAATTTGGTGTAGCTCTATGGTGACAAAAATGCAAGTACCTCAGTCCTAATTATTTACTTAACTGTAAAGAATAAATAAAACAGAACTATACTACCTTAGATGGTTTTATACTCGATCTCCAAAGCAACCATATCAGTATCACCAATATTTGTTACATTGTGCTCAAAACCCTTACCCACTTCATAAAAAAATGATTTTCCTGCTTCTGATTGAATCTCACCCACCGATCCATCAGATCTTTCATATCTTAATTGTGAAGATTCCATATGATATCCTACATAATTTGTATCATGAACGTGCCAACCTGATTGCTCACCGGGACGTATTCGGTGAAAGGTGATTCTTGTGGTATCATTATCAAGTAAAATTTCATAATGACTAAGTTTATCAACAGGGATTTCTGACCTGTTTTTTTTATCCAGATGCTGAGACATCAACCTATCTCCTAATAATAAATTTTACCTAACCAGCTTTGTACTCTATCTCTAAAGCGATTATATCTACATCTCCTACATTAATGGCATTATGCTCAACGGGAGCTTTCACAGGTAAAGCCTTACCAGGAGAGTAATCAATATCTAGAGATGTGCCATCAGCATAGTCTAGATGCAATCGTCCCTCTGACTGTTGCAAGGCTACATAGTCATACTCGTGTCTGTGCCAGCCTGTTTGTTCTCCTGGCTTTATAGTAAACAAAGTAATACACGTTTTTTCATCATCTAAAAGAGTTTTATAACTGGCAATTGGTCTCATTACAGGATCGGATTCAATTTTATCTTTAAGTTTAATTGACATGTCGTCCTCCACACAAAAAAAAGAATACATCAAAATTAAACATAATAAAGTATTAATATTTGGTATTACTAGGTCTCTTGGACTTGAATTACACCAGGTATTCTTTTAATAGAATCATATATTTGCCTGTTATACAGGTATGCACCATCAAGTCTTACCTCAACTTCTCTACTTTCAGAGGGTATCATCAAGCTAATCGTAGCGTTACCCTGACTCACTTCTGATACTTTCGAATGTTCTTCAACTAACGATTTGAGATCACCTAAAGGCTGATAATCATTTATCCAAATTTTTAATAAAACAGGAGCAGAAGCTGTCGCATTCTCCAAATCACTTATTGATTGGACAGTTAGACGTAATTGATCCTCATCAATTCTTGCCGCCACCTTAAGCAAAACTGGACTTCCTCCTACTTCCAATAAATTCGCATCGTCTGCCAATATTTCCGAAAAGACTGTAGTTTCATAGGTCCCTGAAGCATCGGACAACTGAACAAAGGCGTATCTACTGCCCCGCTGTGAGGTGCGTTTTTGAACGTTTAAAACCACCCCCGAAAGCATAGCACTCATGGCTCCCCCATTAGCAACAACCGTTTCTTTCAAATTTGTGTATTGAATAACCCCCATGCGCTCAAGAAGTGTTGTATATTCGTCCAAAGGATGAGCCGTCAGATAAAAACCTATAGCCTCACGTTCTTTTTCTAAAATCTCCACCTGTGACCACCGTTCCATTGCATCAAAGGAAAGATTTATCTTTGTAGCCTCAGCATCATTTTCTCCTAATAAACTAAACTGACCACTTTCACGATCAGCTGTTTTTGCTTGAGCTAAGTTTAAAATTTTGTCTATACCTACAAAGAGTCCTGCACGGTTTTCATCTAGTGAATCTAGTGCACCCGCCCCAACCATGTTCTCCAGAAGACGCTTATTAAGGGCCTGAGAATTTAATCTATTGGCCAAGTCATAAACATTTTCAAACTCGCCATGTTCTTCTCTTTCCTGAACTAATATTTCCATTGCGGATGGACCAACGCCCTTTATTGCAGCCAAAGCATAGCGTATCGCTCCAATGTATTTTTTTCCTCTGATAGTCGTCTTATCAATTTGTTCCACAGAAAACTCAACTTCAGAGTAATTAATATCCGGAGAGAGAAGCAATATAGATTGGTTTTCTAACTCCTGTTGATAAAGTGCTAATTTATCAGTGTTATTAATGTCGAGAGACATAGAAGCAGCAAAGAACTCTACTGGATAATTAGACTTTAGATAAGCTGTTTGATACGCAATTAGAGCGTAAGCAGCAGCATGTGCTTTATTAAAACCGTATCCTGCAAACTTAGCTATAGTATCAAAAATACGAATGGCTGTTCCTTCATCAACACTTCTCTTTGTCGCTCCAGATACGAACGCATCTTTTTGTGCATCCATTTCTGATTTTATCTTTTTTCCCATAGCGCGACGCAATAGATCAGCAGAACCAAGTGTAAACCCAGCTAACTTTTGGGCCATTTGCATTACCTGTTCTTGATATATTGGAATGCCATAAGTTTCGCTTAAGCACTCCTCAAGACTTTCATGTAGGTAATCAACTTTTTCAATACCATGCTTACGGCTTATATAACTGGGTATGTTATCCATAGGCCCAGGCCTATATAATGCTACTACGGCTATTATGTCCTCGAATCTATCAGGTTTAAGCTTTCTCAGTACATCACGTACTCCGGAAGACTCACATTGAAAGACTCCTGTCGTATCTCCTTGACCAAGCATTTCGAACGTTTGCAAATCGTCAAGAGGAACTCTTTCAAGATCAATTTCAATATTTTTATTCGACAATAATGAAAGTGTTTTTTGTATTACATCTAAAGTTTTCAATCCTAGAAAATCAAACTTAACTAACCCTGCCAATTCTACGTATTTCATGGAAAATTGTGTTGCTAATGTGTCTGATCGAGGATCTCTATAAAGTGGAATACTTTGCTCTAATGGTCGATCTCCGATTACAACACCCGCTGCATGAGTAGAAGAATTTCTATATAACCCCTCCAACTTTAGGGCTAAATCAAGTAAATGCCCTACATTCTCATCACTTACCCTAAGATCTTTTAATTGAGGCTCTAGATTAATTGCTTGTTCAAGTGAAACTGGATTAGCAGGATTCGCTGGTATCATCTTAGCTATACGGTCAACCATGCCATAAGGCATTTCAAGAACACGACCGACATCGCGAACAACAGCTCTTGCCTGAAGTTTGCCAAAGGTAATTATTTGAGCTACGCGATCCTGTCCGTACCTCTCTTGGACGTATCGTATTACTTCATCTCTGCGCGCTTGACAAAAATCAATGTCAAAATCAGGCATCGAGACTCGTTCCGGGTTAAGAAAGCGTTCAAAAAAAAGGCCCCATTTTAAAGGATCTAAATCAGTAATTGTTAATGCCCAAGCAACTACGGAACCTGCCCCTGATCCACGACCTGGCCCCACCGCAATTCCATTAGATTTAGACCATTTAATAAAATCCGCGACGATAAGAAAATATCCTGAGTAACCCATGTCCTCAATAACATCCAGCTCATATTTCAATCTTTTATAATAGGGCTCTGCAACCACCTCTTTTTCCTTATAGTCCATTTGGTCATCATGAACGTGTTGGAGAATTCTTTCTTTTAACCCTAAATTAGCTTGCTCACGTAAGATGTTGTTTTCATCGGAAGTTGAGTTAGTTTTGAAAGGAGGCAACTTAGGATCACTTGCGATAGGCATAAACGAACATCTCTGCGCGATAACCATTGTATTCTGAATTGCCTCAGGCAAATCAGAAAAAGTCTCTTTCATCTCATCCGCAGATTTAAAATAGTGCTCAGATGTAACTCGTCGTCTTTCTGACTGCGATACATAGGCACTCTGCGATATGCATAATAAAGCATCATGTGCCTCATACATGTTTTTTTCAGTATAAAAAACTTCATTAGTAGCTACTAATGGCAGATTTAACGAGTAAGCAAGCTCAATGAGCGACTTTTCACTCTTAGTTTGTTTCTCTAAATTATGTCTTTGAATTTCTACGTATAATCTTTCAGGAAATAGCTCCATTAAGGATGCCATAGAACGTTTAGCTAGTTGATTTTGTTTATTTTCTATTAAGCGAGCAATTTCTCCATTGGCTCCACCAGTCAATGCTATTAGCCCTTCAGTATTATCTAATAGATCATCATACGAAAGTTTACCTCTTCTCAAGGTGTCTTCAGTCGAATACGATTTCGACACTAAATGCAAAAGATTTCGATAACCAACCTGAGTTTGAACTAAAACAACCAACTCACTAACTGAATATAATTTATCCTTGTCCTGGTGATACCCATATGAGTCATTAGAATCTTCGAATATAATAGAAAGCTGACAACCAATAATTGGTTGAATGCCCGCTCTTGCGGCGGCAATAGAAAATTCTAACGCCCCAAACAAATTTGAAGTATCTGTAACAGCAACTGCAGGCATTTTATTTTTTTTACATAAATCAATTAGCTCATCAATGCGCACGGCTCCTTCAGCTAACGAATAAGCTGAATGAACTCTTAGATGAACAAAGTCTGCAATCATCAATCCCTCCATTTACAAACTTACCCTGCATAATTTCTATCCGATAGGAATTAATACTGTGGAAAACAAAACTTTATGTGGAGAAGATTTGTCCTTGGTTAAGCGTCAACTTTTTATCCATTCTATCAGCTAAGTCCATGTTATGAGTGGCAATAATTGCTGCGATGTTATTTTCCTTAACTAACTCAACTAATTGCTCAAAGACACTACTTGCTGTTATTGGGTCGAGATTTCCCGTTGGTTCATCAATAATCAAAATTTTAGGATTGTTCGCCAAAGCTCGTCCTATAGCAACTCTCTGTTGCTCACCTCCACTCAATCGTCCAGGCCGATGAGAACTTCGATGATTGAGCGACATTCTTTCAAGAAGAAAATCCGCCCTTAATCCTGCCTGACTTGTTGATATTCCTGATAGCATCTGAGGGAGCATAATATTTTCTCGCGCAGTAAATTCTTTTAACAAATAATGAGACTGATAAACAAATCCCATATTATCTCGTCGAATTAATGTTTTTTGCGCGTCATTCAATCCCAGTGAAGTGAATTTTAGTATATTCACCTCTCCTCTTTTTGGAGTATCCAACAAACCCGCGACTTGTAATAAAGATGTTTTGCCAGCCCCGGATGGGCCCACTAACGCAATGATTTGACCAGGCATAACCTCTAAAGAAACGCCATTTAGAACATCTATAGTATTTCCTCCTTGGTCAAAGGATTGAGCTATATCTCTTAATGCTAAAGCTGGCTCAGTCATTCCGCAAAACTTCTGCTGGGTCGGTTCTAGCTGCTTTGAAACTTGGATAGAGAGTTGCCAGAAATGAGATCATAAGGGACAGACCTGACACCATAAGAACTTCATAAAACTCTATTTTGGATGGCAATTGACTAAAGAAAAAAACTTCGGCGGAAAAAAACGATTCACCTGTAAGCCTCTCAAGAAAACTTTGAATATCAACAAGATAATAAGTGATAACAACACCCGCCAAAGCACCTAAGAGCGTTCCAGCAAATCCAATACTTGTTCCTGCAATTAAAAATATTCTCATTATCATACCACGCGACGCTCCAATAGTTCTGAGAATAGCAATCGCTGATTCTTTATCTTTAACCATCATTATTAAGCTTGAGATTATGTTAAAGGCGGCAACCAAAATAATCAGCATGACAATTAAAAACATTACATTTTTTTGTACCTGCATAGCAGAAAATATGGAACTATTTTCTTGTTGCCAATCATATACGAATAACCCTGATCTTAAAATGCTCTTAATCGATCTCTTTGGAAGAATGAGCTCATCGGGGTCTTGAAGAAAGATTTCAACTTTTGATATTTGATCTTTCATTCGAAAAAAATTTTGAGCTGTCTTAAGAGGCATAAATATAAAAATTCGATCAAATTGATAATGACCAACCTCAAATATTCCCTTTACTGTAAATGCTTTAGTCCGTGGCACAGAGCCAAAGACTGTAATTAGCCCTTGTGGAGATATTAATGTTAACTTGTCCCCAACCTTGACGCCTAAACTCGAAGCTAATCTTGAACCTATGATTAATGCATCACCTGAAAAATTATCAATTGATCCTTTTATTAAATTTTCTGTAATGATTAGTCTATTTTCTAAATTGTCTTTATTAATACCTCGCGCCAAAATACCCTCTGAACGAGAATCATAGGACGCTAATAATTGCCCCTCAATAATAGGATCTATATAAGCAACATTGTTTACCAGACGAATACTATCTATAAATTTGTCGTAGTCAGATATGCTTTCGTCATTTGAAACTATAGATATGTGCCCTTTAAAACCTAATAAACTTTTTACTAATTCAGCTCTAAGGCCGTTTTGTACCGACAGAACTATAATTAGTGTCCCAACGCCGAGCATAATCCCAAGCAATGAGAACCAAGCAACTACAGAAATAAACCCTTCTGATTTTCTGGTCCTTATATACCGGCCCGCAATTAGCCATTCTACTTTCGAAAACACAAATAACACCTATGGTAGTTATCACTAATATTCACTTACATTACTCTTATCTAAGAATTGGGTGCTTTGCTTAGAATCCAGGATGCTATCTCATCAACATTGTGTTTTTCAACTTTATTAGTAGCTCTATATTTAAGCTCAACAAAGCCTTCCTCAAGCCCTTTAGGACCAACAATTATTTGATATGGAAGTCCCACTAAATCCATGTCGGCAAATTTAGCTCCAGCTCTATCAACTCTATCGTCATAGAGAATCTCTACTTGATTTCGAAGTGCTCGATTGTAAAGTGACTCACAGATATCATTACAACCCTTATCATCTATATTTAGATTTATTAAACCTATTTTCCATGGGGACACAGATTCTGGCCAAATAATACCTTTATCATCGTGTGATGCTTCAATAATTGCACCAACTAATCTAGAAACACCTATGCCATAACTACCCATCTCTATAGAAACTAACTCACCATCAGAATTCTGAATATTTGCTCCCATCGCATCAGAATATTTTGAACCAAAATAAAATATATGCCCTACTTCTATACCTCTTGCCTTAACTAATTTATCATCTGAAATTGGACAATCATCCTGATTGTGCTTTTCATCAGTTGCTGCATAGTATTGTGTCCACTCATCAACAATTGTTTGTAAGTTCAAAGTAAAATCTAACTCTTCTCCCGGTGGCTTCATATTAATCAGCTCTTGATCGCAAAAAACTTCACTTTCACCTGTGTCAGCTAACACAATAAACTCATGGCTTAAGTCTCCTCCAATAGGCCCAGTGTCAGCAGCCATTGGTATTGCCTTAAGACCCATACGAGCAAAAGTTCGTAGATAGGATACAAACATTTTGTTGTATGAATGTTTCGCACCCTCATAATCTAAGTCAAAAGAGTAATTGTCTTTCATTAAAAATTCTCTTCCCCGCATAACACCAAATCGAGGACGAACTTCATCTCGGAATTTCCATTGTATATGGTAGAGATTTTTAGGCAGCTCTCTAAAACTATTTATTTCATTTGCGACAATATCCGTAATTAGTTCTTCATTAGTCGGCCCATAGAGCATATCCCTACCATGACGATCGGTAATCCTGAGCATTTCCTTTCCGTAATCATCATATCTCTTTGATTTTCGCCATAAATCTGCTGATTGAATTGTTGGCATTAGTAATTCTTGAGCGCCAGTGGCATTCTGTTCATCTCTGACAATCTCAGTAATTTTTTGAAGAACACGGTAACCTGCAGGCAACCACGAATAAATACCCGCTGTGGACTGCCTAATCATCCCTGAACGTAGCATGAGTCGATGCGAAACAATTTGAGCCTCTGATGGATTTTCTTTCAAAGTTGGCATAAACAACTGTGTTCGTCTCATTGCTTTATTTATCCTTAAATTAATAAGTATTAATTAATCATTATTAGCGACTGTTTCTCTCAATAAGAGTTTATATATAACGTTTTAGCACTACTAATCTTCTTATTTATACTTTAATCAATATTCATCCATGGAGGCTTCAGCTCTAGAATCTTTTTAAAAATTGGACAATCCTCTCTATGCGCTCCAGACAAATAACCAGTGCTCATAAGAAACTCTCCAGTGATCTCTTTTCCAGTGAATTTGAAATTATCTTTAAACAACGCAACCCATTGAGATTTTTTTAGTGGATGATAATTGTTTAACCAGTTCGAAAACGTACTATGCTCTTTTTTTATGATCATAATTTTATTAGCATTATATATAACTGAATTAATTTTTAATTTATTTCGAATAATACTATTATCTGACATTAAACGCTTTTTATCATAATCCCCATAATTAGCGATTAATTCGATGTTATAGCCATTAAATGCTCTGTAAAAATTATCACGTTTTTTCAATACTGTTAGCCAACTTAAACCAGCCTGATTTATTTCGAGAACTAATCTCTCAAATAATTTTGAATCATCTTTTTCAGGGAATCCATATTCATTGTCATGGTACGGTCCATGAATTTCATGCTCAGGTGCTATATCACAGTAATCTGGCATAAGAACTAACTCTTAATTAGTATTTAATAAATGTAAAAAAAATGAACCACCAAAAGCAAACACAATATATGAATTATATTAGGCCTTGGAAAATATTTATAATATTTCTTATACACGGATTAAAATCTTTTGGTGGTCCTGTTGCTCATATTGGCTATTTCCGAAACGACTTTGTAGTTCGCCGTAAGTGGCTAAGCAATGAAGAGTTCCATGACATTGTTGCTCTATGTCAATTTCTTCCAGGACCGATGTCCAGTCAAGTAGGATTCACCATTGGTATATTAAAAGGACGTCTCCTCGGTGGATTTTTAGCCTGGTTAGGATTCACAGCCCCATCTGCGATCTTAATGATCGGTTTCGGTATTAGCACTTATATAATTGAAGATGGCATTCCACTTTCAATAGTACATGGCCTAAAACTAGCTGCTGTGCCAATTGTAGCGTTGGCTCTATATCAAATGGGGATTATGTCATGTGGAAGCATAATCAAAACAACACTTGCACTGATAACGTGTTTTCTGATGTTAATTACAAATTCTATACCAGTACAGATAGGTCTAATTATTTTAGCGGCGTTAGTTGGAAAATTCTTCATAACGGCAGACAGCAGAACTAATGAAACACTAATTTATAATCCAGTTTCAAAAGCTCTATCGATAACAAGCATAAGTATATTTGTATCTCTTTTAATTTCCCTTCCAATTCTAGTCACTTTTACAACCCTAAAAGAAATTGAGTTATTTTCAAGCTTTTATAGAGTTGGTTATCTAGTCTTTGGTGGTGGCCATGTTGTGCTGCCGCTCTTTCAAAACGAGGTAGTAACAACTGGTTGGGTTGATCAAAACACTTTTCTTGCGGGCTACGGAGCTGCACAAGCTATCCCCGGGCCAATGTTTGCTTTTGCTGGATATCTTGGAACCGTATCGGAAATGGGATTTAATTATCTAAAACCATGGGCAGTAGGATTAATAGCAATTATAGCCGTTTTTTTACCTTCCTTTTTGATCCTTACAGCTGCCCTCCCTTATTGGCAAATCCTCAGAGTAAAACCATCATTAAAATCATCAATTTCTGGTGTGAACGCGGCAGTGGTCGGTTTACTTCTAGCTGTATTTATAGATCCAGTAATAACAAGATCCTTACTGTCATTCGAAGATTGTATAATCGCGCTTTGTGGATTAGTTCTACTCGCCTTCAAGAAAGCACCTGTGTGGTTGGTTGTCGTCCTCACAATAGCATTAGGAGCCTTATTTCACACGTATAACACGAACGTAATCCTAAGTTTAATAGGTTTACAGTTTTAAACCTGTTCTAACTCGATTAAAGTTCCGAAAAAGTCTTTAGGATGAATAAATATAACAGGTTTTCCGTGTGCACCCTCCTTAGGTTCTCCGTCACCGAGCACCGTAGACCCTTCTTTCAAAAGCTGATCACGAGCATAAAAAATATCTTCCACTTCAAAACAAATATGGTGTATCCCTCCACCTGGATTGCGATCAAGAAATGGCTGCACAGGAGAACTTGAATTCAGTGGATACAACAATTCTATTTTACTATTTGGCAAAGAAACAAACACTGTTGTTACACCATGTGCTGGCAAATCAACTGGATCTGACACCTCAGCACCAAGCACAGTGGAGTATGATAAAGCTGCAACCTCTAAATCAGGAACAACTATAGCAACGTGATTTAATTTTCCTATCATATAGCAAAAACCCCCTCAAAGCTCTCTACCTTTAACCCGAACTAAATGCACTTCAATCGATGGTGACTTTCTTTTTAACCTTTTAAAACCCTTTAATACTTTCTCTTCAATTTTTTGGACAAGAACTTCATCATCACGTAGATCACGCGGAGGTAAATCGTCTATTAAAACGAGAATACCTTCAATTATAAGGTTTTTAATGCGAATATCGTCAGGCTCATTATCTAATAGTCCAGGAGCAGCAAGCATAGGAGTATCAATAATTGCACCAGATTGATCAATGACTATTGTTAAAAAAGAAAAACCATTTACCTGCATGTGGTTTCTCTTAACAACTTTATTACTATTCATACTAATTAAATCATTTCCATCAAGCATTAAACGACCAGTATGAACACGACCAATAAATTCGGGACCACTGGAACTTAATGCTATAACATCACCATTACGCACTTCTTTAACGAATGGAACATCGCAGCTCTTCGCTAGTTCCGCATGACCGCGCAAATGATGAGATTCACCATGAACGGGAATAGAAATTGTTGGTCGAACAACTTCATACATTTTTTTTATCTCTTCACGAGCTGGATGCCCTGACACATGAACCAAATGATCATGCTCAGTTATAACTGTGACGAGTTTCTTTGCAAGCTGCTCATGAAGTTTCGAGATTGCTCTCTCATTGCCTGGAATGATTCTAGAAGAAAATATAACGACATCTCCTTCATCTAGGTTTATATGTGAATGATCGTCTCTTGCTATTCTTGATAAGGCAGACCGTGGTTCACCTTGACTGCCCGTTGCGATTATAAGAACGTTCTCACGAGGAAGTGATTTTGCTTCTTTTTCTTTTATAAAAGCAGGAACATCCCTCAAGTACCCGACAGACTTAGCAGCATCGGTAACTCTCTTCAGAGACCTACCTGATAAAACAACTGATCTCCCATTTCTTTCTGCACTTTCTATAATGGTCTGTATTCTAGCAACGTTACTTGCAAAACAGGCAACAACAACCCTGCCTTTGAGCTGACCAACTAATCTAAATAAACTATCTCGTACTTCCTTTTCTGAGCCACTACTACCATCAATAAGGGAATTTGTTGAATCACCTACAAGAGCTAGCACACCATCATCCCCAAGTGATTCGAAAGCTTTAAGGTCAGTTTTTTTTCCAATCAATGGATATGGGTCAAGCTTATAATCTCCTGTATGAAGAACAGTACCAAGAGATGTTTTTAAAACTACAGAATTTGGTTCAGGAATTGAATGCGTTGTTCCAAATAGTCTTAACTGAAATGGTCCGATATCTAACCTTTGATTTTGTTTAATTAAATTTATTTTAACCTTTTTAAGTAGACCAACTTCCTCTAATTTTTTTTTTAAAAGCTCTGCAGCAAACGCCGTGGCGTATATATTACAACGCAGTCTATTCCACAAATGATGCACTGCACCAAAGTGATCTTCATGAGCATGAGTTAAAACTATTCCAATTAAGTTAGTTTTTCTTTCTTCAATAAACCTCACATCTGGCATGACTATTTCAACACCAGTATTTTTTTCATCACCAAAGGTTATTCCGCAATCTATCATTAGCCACTTTCCTGCATGACCATATACGTTAAGATTCATTCCTATCTCACCAGCCCCTCCTAGAGGGCAAAATAATAGTTCATCATCAGCAGGTGATGTTTTGGTAAAAGACAAATCAGAATTTATAGATGAATTCATTTACTTCGATTACGTCGATTTATTTCAACCAAGCCAATTAAGGTTAAGTCAGGTTCGACTGCCTTTATTAAATCAGTTTCATTCACAAACAGAGGCGCAAGACCTCCTGTTGCAATAACACTCATGTTACTCCCATATTCTTTTTTGATTCTGGGAACCATTCCCTCAATCATGGATACATACCCCCAAAAGATACCTGATTGCATAGCTGAAACCGTATTACCGCCAATAATTGAATCGGGTTTTTCTACATTTACTCGTGGCAACAAGGCACCAGCCATGGTTAATGCTTCTACAGATAAATTCACACCTGGAGCAATAATACCTCCACACCAGTCACCTTCTGAATCAATAACATCAAAAGTTGTTCCTGTACCAAAATCAATTACAATTAGATCCTCTGGGTATATAAGATGCGCTCCAACCGCAGTAACTAATCTGTCGGCACCCACCTGTTCAGGTCTATCCACTTTTATTCGAATTCCCAGGTCTACATTTTTATCTCTAACTACTAACGGCTCAACTGAAAAATGATTCTGAACGAGTGTAGATAAGTTTCGACGTGTCCCCGGAACAACTGTGGTAATAATAGCTTCGGTTATGTTATCAACACTTAAAGATTTCAGATAAAGCAACTGAGTTAACCAAACAGCATATTCATCAGCTGTTCGATTTGGGTCAGTTGACAAACTCCAACGACCGACTTGCTCTTTACTATTGTAAACAGCGAATACTGTATTTGAATTACCGCAATCTATTGCAAGGAGCATAGCTTTACTCATTATAATTAGAAACTACAGGGAACACTTCACCAGTTTCAATACTTTTAATACCTTTTTCAGTTTCGATAATAAGATTGCCACTACTATCTAAACCACAATATTTTCCTGTGACTTCTCCTATAGGTAATCGAACACGAACACTACTACCCTGAATTGGTGCATACATCATCCATTGATTTCTAACTCTTTCAAACCCATGTTCATCCCACTCACTAATTTTAGTATAAAGATTCACCAGAAAACCCTGCAGTAATGTTTCTACAGATACCTTTCCACCCTCCGCATATAAGCAGGTCGTATTCTTTATATCACTTGGGCAGTTCATAATATTTACGCCCACACCTATAATAATCCAGTCTAATTTATCATTTTCAGATGCAAAGCTTTCAAGCAAAATACCAGCTACTTTCTTTTCATTAATTAATAAATCATTAGGCCATTTAAGAGTTGCATTTATTCCCGTTAAACTTTGAATTGATTCAATAAGAGAAACTGATGTAACAAATCCAATCTGAGGTCCTTCTGATAGTTTACAACTAGGTCTTTGTACAATTGACGCGTATAAATTTCCCGGAGGAGAGCTCCAAGTGCGTCCATGCCTACCTTTCCCAGACAACTGCTCCCTAGCCCACACCACAGTGCCCGAATCAACGCCCGATACAGCAAGCCTTTTTGCCTCTTCATTTGTGCTCCCGACACTTTCGTAGAATAAGAGATTACAATTCGTCGGCGTTTCAACTAAAAATTTACTCATTATAAAAATATAGATGACGCTGCGATCGCCGCAAAATCCAAAACGGGCCACAATATAATTATAAAAAGTGTCGTAACAAAGCTCATGCCTATTGTTATGAAAGAAATCTCTTTGCCTATAGACCTATCAAACTTGTCAACCGCTTCATCAAAATACATAAGCTTGACTATTCTCAAATAATAAAATGCCGAAACAACACTTGCCAGCAAACCAATGACTGTAAGCGTATACAACTCAGCATCAATGGCAGCTTTAAAAACAAAATATTTACCAAAGAAACCCGCAAGAGGAGGTATCCCTGCCATTGAAAACATAAACACAGTTAACGCAATTGTCATTTTAGGATTAGTCCTACTTAAACCAGCAAGTTGGTTAATTTCTTCAACCATTCGATCATCTCTCTTCATCGCTAAAATACAAGCAAAGGTACCAACATTCATAAAGAGGTAAACTGTCAAATAGAGAAGGACAGCCTGTAGGCCAGCTATAGAACCAGAGGCAAGACCAACTAAAACAAAACCCATATGACCTATAGAACTATAAGCCATCAAACGTTTAATATTAGTTTGATTAATAGCAGCGAATGCCCCAAACGCCATGGAGGCTATAGATATAAAACATATAACCTGCTGCCACTGAATAAATAAACCACCAAATGGTTCTAGCAAAACCCTGGACAATAATATCATAGCAGCTATTTTTGGTGCGATGGAGAAGAATGCTGTTATCGGCGTTGGCGCACCTTCATAGACATCCGGTGTCCACATATGAAATGGAACCGCAGATACTTTGAAAGCCAGTGCACAAAGAATAAATACTAAACCGACGGTAACTCCTATAAACTGGTTCTTCGCAACGCCGTTAGAAAAAGCTAACTCCAATTCATTAAAGCCTGTAGCTCCAGTGAATCCATAAACCATAGTCATTCCATAGAGAAGAATACCTGAGCTTAATGCTCCAAGAACGAAGTATTTCAACCCTGCTTCCGCTGATTTGATTGAATCTCGACGTATTGCTGCGAGGACGTATAATGAGAGACTTTGTAATTCGATACCCAAATAAAGTGCTATTAAATCATTTGCTGACACCATCATCATCATTCCAAGCACAGAAAACAATAGAAGAATTGGAAATTCGAATTGGTGTATGCCCTCTCTAAGATTGTAGGGTAGTGCAAGAATAAGTGTTAAAATTGCACCCATAAGTATGAGTATTTTTGAATAATTAGAAAATTGATCTACGATAAATAGATTATTAAATGCAGAAGATGGATTATTGGGACCTAGTAGGACCAATAGACAAGCAACACCCATCACGCATATCGAAACCCAAGTAATTGTCTTGTTGGAACTATCCCCCCTAAAAGCTCCAATCATTAATAAACACATCGCTGATAATGCAATACATAACTCCGGCCAAATTAAATTAATTTCTGTTAATATATTCACGTTTTAAATTCCAAAGATTAACGATTAGACAAGCCAGTAACATCTACTGCGCTTAAAGCGTTTTGATAGTTATGCATTAAATTTAACACGCTCGCATCCATAACCTGAAGAAAGGGTTGAGGCCATAAGCCCATCCATAAAACAAGAATTATAAGTGGAGTAAAAATGACAATCTCTCTGGCTTCAAGATCCATAATACCTTTGAGATCTACCCGTTTTAATTCACCAAATATTACCCTTCTATACATAAACAACATATACGCAGCACCAAGCACTATTCCGCTGGTGGCAAGTAGAGCCACCCAAGTGTTAACTTGGAAGGCGCCTAACAAAACTAAAAATTCTCCAATAAAACCACCAGTTCCAGGTAACCCGACCGCTCCCAACATAAACACCATGAACACCACTGAGTATTTTGGCATTCTCTCAATTAAGCCACCGTAACGTGATATTTCTCTTGTATGCATTCTGTCATAAACAACACCTACGCATAAAAAGAGCGCAGCAGAAATAACACCATGACTTAACATCTGAAATATACCACCTTGGATGCCATATACCGTGCTCGTAAAAATACCAATAGTCACAAAACCCATATGTGCGACAGAGGAATAAGCTATCAGCTTCTTCATATCTTCTTGGGCTAGAGCAACTAAAGACGTATATATTATAGCTATGACAGACAAGGTATATATAAGTGGTGTAAACTGCTCTGACGCTATTGGTAACATTGGTAGAGAAAATCGAAGAAATCCATAGCCTCCCATTTTCAACAAAACGCCAGCTAATATAACTGATCCAGCCGTAGGAGCTTCGACATGTGCATCAGGCAACCAAGTGTGAACAGGCCACATAGGCATTTTAACCGCAAAAGATGCAAAAAATGCAATCCATAACCAAGGTTGCATCTCAACCGGAATATCAAAATTCAAAAGGGTGGGTATATCTGTTGTTCCAGCTTGAAAATGAATAGTCATCAATGCCACTAATAACAAAACAGATCCAGTTAGGGTGAAGAGGAAAAACTTAAATGCAGAGTATACTCTTCTTTCACCGCCCCAAACTCCAATGATTATAAACATTGGTATTAGTGAGCCCTCAAAGAAAACGTAGAAAAGAAGAAAATCTAGAGAAGAGAATGTCCCTACCATCATAGTTTCAAGAATTAAAAATGCGATCATATATTCTCGTACACGCTCTTTAATAACCTTCCATGAAGCGAGAACACATAAGGGCGTCAGCGCTGTCGAGAGCAAAACAAAAAGCATTGATATACCGTCAACACCAAGGTGGTAATAAATTTGATAAGCAGGAATCCACTGATGTTTTTCAACAAATTGAAAATCAGCCGTTCCAACATCAAAATTAATCCAAAGAAATATGCTTACAATAAAAGTTGCGATTGATGTCCAAAGTGCGGCGTAACGAGCGTTACGTGCGGCTGTTTCATCATTTCCTCTAACAAGAAGTATAAATAAAACTCCTATTAGCGGTAAAAAAATTGTTAACGAGAGGACAGGAAATGTTTGCATTACGTGACTACCTTACTGAAAAAACCCAAAAAGGAACCACGTAATCAAAATTAACACCCCTATCATCATGGCAAAAGCATAATGATATAGGTATCCCGACTGCACTTTTCCTGCTCGTTTAGCTAAATTTAGGACTGATTCTGCAATACCATTCGGACCAACTGTATCTATAACGTATACATCTCCCGATCTCCAAAAACCTCGGCCCAAGTAGAAACATGGTCTGACAAAAAGTAACTCATACAACTCATCGAAATACCACTTATTATAAATAAATTTATATACAGGACCGGTCATTGCGGTAATCCTAGGAATTATACTTGGACTTTTAATATATAGGACCCATGCAGAAATTATTCCTATTACACCTACTACAGTGGGAAGTAATATTGCCCAACCCGGAATATGATGAGCTTTCTCAATAATGTCATCCAGCATTAATATTGAAGATCCCCAAAACTGATCCATTTTATCTCCTACAAAATAATCAACTGCAAACCAACCAGATAAAACTGCGCCCAGGCCTAGGACTAACAATGGAATAAGCATTATTGGCGGAGATTCATGGACCTTATCTAGAACATTTTCTTCAACTCGACTACTTCCATGAAATGTGAGAAACAATAATCTCCATGAATAAAATGCAGTCATAAAAGCAGCCATAATCCCAGCCCAGTAAGCTAATAATCCTGCTCCTGTATGACTAGCAAATGCGGATTCAAGAATTATATCTTTCGAATAATAACCAGAGAATAATGGAACTCCAGCCAGTGCAAGGCTACCAATCCACATAAGAGAGCCAGTAATTTTCATTTTTGAAAATAATCCACCCATTTTTCTCATGTCCTGCTCATCATGCATGCCATGTATAACGCTACCAGAGCCGAGGAATAGAAGAGCTTTAAAAAAAGCGTGTGTCATTAGATGAAAAATAGCCGCTGGATATGCACCTACTCCAACCGCAAAAAACATGTATCCAAGCTGAGAACATGTTGAATAAGCTATAACCCGCTTTATGTCCCACTGGGTTAGACCTATTGTTGCCGCAAAAAATGCCGTTGATGCACCAATTATAGTAATAATGGTCAAAGCAAAGGGAGCATATTCAAACATCGGGGACAAGCGAACTACCATAAAAACGCCTGCTGTTACCATCGTCGCAGCATGAATTAGCGCTGAAACAGGCGTCGGACCCTCCATAGCATCAGGAAGCCAGGTATGAAGACCAATCTGAGCAGATTTCCCCATGGCTCCAACAAACAACAGCAAACAAATAGTAGTAAGTATATCAACTTCCATTCCTAGAAATAAAAACGTTTTCCCTGCAATATCAGGAGCGATCTTAAAGATCTCAGCAAATTGCAGAGTTTCAAAGAAATAGAAGACTGCCAGAATACCTAATATAAAACCAAAATCCCCTATCCGGTTTACTATAAATGCCTTTATAGCAGCAGCATTCGCGCTATTCTTTTTAAACCAAAACCCGATAAGCAAATAAGAACAAAGGCCCACTCCTTCCCAACCAAAAAACATCTGCAAAAGATTATTCGAAGTGACAAGCATAAGCATAAAAAAAGTGAACAGGCTTAAATACGACATAAATCTCGGAATATGTGGATCTTTAGACATATAACCAATCGAATAGACATGAACCATCCCTGAAACTAAAGTGACAACAAACACCATTACGGCTGTTAGCGTATCGAAATAAATTACCCAACTGATCTCTAAGGATTCAACATTGATCCATGTAAACAGATTCACTGTTTGGGTTTCACCTGTCCATCCAAAATGGTAAAGCAAAAAACATGAGAGTATCGCTGAGACCAGGAGCGGTATTACTGTTACTAATTGAGAAACCCTGCTACCTAGGCGATTGCCAAAAAGACCGGCAATTATAGCACCAAGTAACGGCAGAAATATAGTTGCCGTCAGCACCGTACCATTATCCTTTCATCATATTGACGTCTTCGACGCTTATAGAGCCACGATTGCGGAAATAAATAACCAAAATTGCCAAACCAATTGCCGCTTCAGCTGCAGCCACAGTTAGAACAAACATAGCAAAAACCTGACCCACAAGATCGTTTAGGTAAGCCGAAAACGATACTAAATTGATATTAACTGAAAGCAGCATTAGCTCTATAGACATTAAAATAATAATCACGTTTTTTCTGTTAAGAAAAATGCCAAACACACCAATAGTAAAAAGAATTGCCGCAACAATTAGATAATGAGCAAGACTTATTTCAAGCATCATATACCACTCCCTGAGGTAACATCTTTCACTTCAATTACATCGTCCACTCTAACTGCAACCTGCTCGGATATATTTTGTCTTTTGACTGTAGGCCGCTTACGTACTGTTAATACAATTGCTCCGATCATAGCCACTAAGAGAAGTAACCCAGCTGCCTGAAACAAATAAATATAGTGGGTATAGATGAGTTGACCTAAAGCATGTGTATTAGTTGTATCAGAGTTATAAACAATACTAGTCGTAACAATGCTTTCTGATGAAGGGTTAATTACCCAACTACCAAAAATCAAAACTAACTCGGCCATTAAAATGATACCGACAAGGGCACCAATAGGTAGGTATTGAAGAAAGCCTTCTCTAAGCTCTACAAAGTTTATATCTAGCATCATTACAACGAAAAGAAACAAAACAGCTACGGCCCCTACATAGACCACAACCAGAATCATGGCTAAAAATTCTGCACCAAGTAGAACGAATAAACCAGCAGAATTAAAAAAAGCCAATATAAGAAACAAAACTGAATGGACAGGGTTTCGTGCAGATATAACCATGACTGCAGAAAAAATAGTAATGAACGAAAAAAGATAAAACGCTAATGATGAGATGATCATTTCTTGACCTTATCTATATGGAGCATCAGCCGTGAGTGCCGCAGCTACTTCTGCTTCCCATCGGTCTCCATTTTCCAATAGTTTTTCTTTATTGTACATGAGCTCTTCACGAGTTTCAGTTGCAAATTCAAAATTCGGACCTTCAACAATTGCATCTACAGGACAAGCTTCCTGGCAAAAACCACAATATATACATTTGGTCATATCTATATCGTATCGCGTGGTACGACGACTACCATCCTCCCGTGGCTCGGCTTCGATTGTTATTGCCTGAGCAGGACAAACAGCTTCACATAGTTTACATGCTATACATCTCTCTTCTCCATTAGGATAACGTCTTAAAACATGTTCACCTCTAAAACGAGGACTTAGTGGACCTTTTTCATAAGGGTAATTGATTGTCACCTTTTTCTTAAAAAGATAGCAAAGGGTTAACCACATACCACGAACAATTTCTAACAACAAAATGCCACGCGTAGTTACATCTAACAGTGCCATTATTGAAAACCCTCTCTTAAAGAACAGATCATTTTGGATACCACTCAAAAGCAACTATTGCGCCTGCAGTAACTACGACCCAAAAAAGTGAAAAAGGGAGAAACACTTTCCATCCCAATCTCATAAGTTGATCATAACGATATCGTGGTAGAGTTGCTCTAACCCATAAAAACACAAAAAGAACTAGAGAAACCTTAAGTGAAAACCAAATTACACCAGGTATCCAATACAAAAAAGTAAAATCAAACGGTGGCAACCAGCCTCCCAAAAATAAAATTACAGTCATAGCGCTGACTAATATCATGTTGGCGTATTCACCAAGAAAAAACAAAGCAAACGACATTGCCGAATACTCAACATTATAGCCAGAAACAAGTTCAGCCTCTGCTTCAGGCAGATCAAATGGCGCCCGATTAGTCTCTGCAAGCCCTGAAATAAAGAAAATAACAAACATAGGGAAAAGAGGAATAAAGAACCAAACCTTTTGCTGCGCCAGAACAATATCCGTCATATTTAGTGAACCCACAGCAAGCAAAACTGTTACAATGACAAAACCTATGGACACTTCGTAGGAAACCATCTGTGCGGCAGACCGTAATGCTCCTAGAAATGGGTAAATAGAGTTTGAAGCCCATCCAGCCATTATTATTCCATACACCCCAAGTGAGCTAACTGCAAAAAGGTATAGTATACCAACATTAATATCTGATAAGACCCATCCATCGGCAACGGGTATGACAGCCCATCCAATCAAGCCTAAAGTAAAGGTCAGCATTGGCGCTAAAATAAATACAACCCTATTTGATCCAGTAGGAATGATAGATTCTTTGACTAATAATTTCAGTCCATCCGCAAATGGTTGCAACAAACCGAATGGCCCTACAACATTAGGTCCCATTCGAAGCTGAATAGAACCAATAACTTTCCTTTCAGCGTATGTGAGATAAGCTACGGCTATTAATAAAGGAATTACGATCAGTAATATTTTGATAATTATCCAAATCAAAGGCCAAGCATAATCGGTCCATATCTCAAGCATCTGCAGCGTTCTCTTCTTTTGATTGACTAAAAAGCTCTTTGCTGCATTCAGCCATTGTTTGTGACGCTCTGCTTATCGAACAAGTCATATAATAATTACTAATAGGGCATTCGAACTCTTGACCAAGGATTTCACCATAAGAACCAAAATCATCCCAGGAAGACGATAATATATCACCCACATGATCAAAAAGTGAGTTTTCTTCTACTAACCGTGCACGCACGTCTCCTAGAGTCGTAAAATCTAGCCCAGCCCCCAATAAATCAGAAAGAGCACGAATAATTTTCCAATCTTCTTTAGCATCCCCTGGTGGCTGTGTAGCTTGTTTCGCTAACTGTACCCTACCCTCAGTATTAACATAAGTACCATTCTTTTCTGTAAATGCTGCTCCGGGAAGTATAACATCAGCTCTATTCGCACCAGCATCACCGTGGTGACCTTGATAAATAACAAATGCATCCCCCAAGCGGCTCATATCTATTTCGTCAGCACCGAGTAAATAAACTATGTCTATAGTCCCTGCTGATGCGCCTGATAAAATGCCCTCTATGTCTAGCCCACCAATAGACGGTAGAAAACCCATATCCATACCTGCCACGCGCGCAGCTGCAGTATGGAGTACATTAAAGCCATTCCAATCATCTTTTATGAGTCCATATTCTTCAGCTATAGTTCTCGCAAAATGCAAAATAGCTGAACCGTCAGAACGTGTGAGGGCCCCCATTCCTAAAATAATTGACGGTCTTACCGCTTCAGACAAAGTGCTTGATAAGGGATCTAACCCTTCTGCAATGGATCGAAGTTTTCTTGGATCATTTCCGCAATAATCGACAGGAAATGTTAAATCAATTTTGGGACCTAATACAGCAACTTTTGTCGTATCAGTCATCCATCCCCTTCTTAGTCTAGTATTAATTAAAGGAGCTTCCATCCTCGGGTTTGTCCCGACTAGTAATACCGCATCAGAGAATTCTAAATTAGAAATAGTAGTATTAAATAAATAACTAGATCTACATTCAGAACTTAACTTCGCTCCATCCTGTCTACAGTCAATATTATTTGATCCCAAATTAGTCATAAGATTCTTTAAAGCGATCATTGACTCGGCGTCACATTGGTTCCCAGCTATAGCTGCAATACGGTCCCCATCTGTCTTGCTAAATCGACTTTTAATTAAATCAAACACCTCCGCCCACGTGGATTCTTTTAACTTTCCATCGAAACGCAAATAGGGCCTATCTAGGCGCTGTCTGGATAAACCATCTACTGCAAATCTAGATTTATCTGTAATCCATTCCTCATTAATGTCCTCATTTAACCTGGGCAGAACCCTTAAAACTTCTGTTTGCCTAGAATCCACCCGAATGGCACTTCCTAGTGCGTCAAAAACATCAATCGATTCTGTTTTTTTCAACTCCCAGGGGCGAGAAACAAATGCATAAGGCTTCGACGTTAGAGCACCGACCGGACACAAATCTATGACATTAGCACTTAATTCAGAATTCAATGACTTTTCCAAATAAGTAGTAATCTCAGCGTGCTCACCTCTGCCCAACATCCCAATTTCAGGGACTCCCGCTATCTCAGTCGCAAATCTTACGCATCGGGTGCAATGTATACACCTAGTCATAATTGTTTTAATTAGGGGCCCCATATACTTTTCTTTGACAGCTCTTTTATCTTCTCGATAACGAGAATTGTCTTGTCCATAGGCCATAGCTTGATCCTGTAAATCACACTCTCCACCTTGATCACAGATAGGACAATCTAAAGGATGATTTATAAGCAAAAACTCCATAACGCCGTTACGAGCTTTTTTAACCATCTCTGAGTTAGTTTTTATGTTCATTCCGTCACCGACTGGTAACGCGCAAGATGCAGCGGGCTTAGGTGGGCCTGGTGACACTTCAACCAGACACATACGACAATTACCAGCAATCGAAAGTCTTTCATGATAACAGAAACGTGGTATTTCTTTCCCTGCTAACTCACATGCTTGTAGTACAGTGATACCTTCAGGAACCTCCATATCTAAATCATCAATTATAATCTTAGGCATCACGAATACTCCTAAACGTCATAATACCGGCGTTTCAGGTTTTGATATCAAATTACTATTAGAGGTTTTTCTAGAAATAATTCTTCTTTCTAACTCAGGTCTAAAATGTCGAATTAAACCTTGAACAGGCCACACACCGCCATCAGCTAAAGCACAAATTGTATGACCCTCTATCTGTTTTGTTAATTCCCACAACATATCAATTTCACTTACATCAGCCTCACCACTAACCAATCTTTGCATTACTCTATAAACCCAACCCATTCCTTCGCGACATGGAGTACATTGTCCACAACTCTCATGCCTATAAAAGTGGCTAAGCCTTGAAATCGCTTCTACAATGTCGGTTGATTTATCCATAACAATAACAGCAGCTGTTCCTAAGCCTGAATTATGTTCCTTCAATGAGTCAAAATCCATAAGGACGTCATCACAGATGCTTTTTGAAAGACAAGGAGTTGAAGACCCACCTGGAATAACAGCCAACAAGTTATTCCACCCGCCTTTTACTCCTCCAGCATGTTTATCAATTAAATCTCGTAAAGGAACACCCATAACCTCTTCAACATTGCACGGAGTATTAACGTGCCCGGATATAGAAAATATCTTAGTGCCAGTATTATTTTCTCGTCCGAAACTATTAAACCAAGATGCGCCGCGTCTAATAATGGTTGGAGCTACAGCTATAGTTTCGACATTATTTACGGTGGTCGGACACCCATACAATCCACAAGCTGCTGGAAACGGTGGCTTTAATCTTGGCTGTCCTTTTTTCCCCTCAAGGCTCTCAAGTAAGGCAGTTTCTTCACCACAAATATAAGCTCCTGCCCCTCTATGCAAATAAACATCAAACTTCCAACCCGAGCCGCATGCGTTGTTACCAATATAACCACTTTCATAGGCTTCTTCTATCGCAGTTCTTAAATGAGAAGCCTCAGAATAAAATTCACCACGTATATAAATATAGGCAACATTTGCTCCCATCGCAAAACCCGAAACAAGGCATCCTTCTATAAGAAGATGTGGATCATATCTCAGAATCTCCCTATCCTTGCATGTACCTGGCTCCGATTCATCCGCGTTTACAACTAGATAATGTGGGCGATCATCACGACTATCATCCTTGGGCATGAAGGACCACTTCATGCCAGTGGGAAAACCTGCTCCACCACGGCCTCTTAGTCCAGATTCTTTAATCTCATCTATTAATTTTTCTCTTCCTAGGGATAAAAGTTTAGCAGTGTCATCCCACACACCTCTTTTTAAGGCACCTTTAAGATTCCAATCATCCCGACCATAAAGGTTTTTGAAGATTCTATCCTTATCAGTCAACATGATCCAATATCCGCATTTAATGATAATCCACCATTAACCGGCTCAGATCCTTTACGGCCAACTACTGAACCAGGCGGAGGCTTTTCTCCTCTTTTGAGTGCCTCAAGAACTTTACGAAAGCTCTCTGGGGTTAAATCTTCATAATAGTCATTATTTATCTGCACCATAGGTGCATTACAACAGGCGCCTAAACATTCAACTTCAATAAGAGTAAACAAGCCATCACTACTAGTCTCACCTAACTTACAACCAGTAATATCCTCGGCTGTCTCTTTAAGGCTTTCTGATCCCCTTAACCAACATGGCGTCGTTCTACAGAGTTGCACAAAATATTTTCCCACTGGTTCTAAATTAAACATTGAATAGAAACTGGCTACCTCCAAAACCCTTATTCTTGCCATTCCTAACAAATCAGCCACGTGCTCAATAGCAGCCATTGGAAGCCATCCCTCAGATTCGTTTTGAGCAAGGTCCAATAAAGGAATCACTGCACTTTGCTGTCTCCCAGACGGATAAAAAGAAATGATTTCTTTTACCTTCTCTTTACCAGACTCCGTAAACTCAAATTCATCAAAATTTTTCATCTATCGACCTCGCCGAAAACAATATCAAGGCTGCCTATAATAGCTGGTATATCAGCCAACATGTGGCCACGAGATAGAAAGTCCATTGATTGCATAAAAGCAAATCCTGGAGCTCGAATTTTACAGCGGTAGGGACGATTACTTCCGTCAGAGACAAGATAAACACCGAACTCACCTTTAGGAGCTTCAACAGAAGTATACGTTTCACCAATAGGAACATGGTAACCTTCAGTATAAAGTTTGAAATGATGTATCAAAGCTTCCATCGAGTATTTCATTTCTGATCTAGGTGGCGGTGTTATTTTATGATCTTGTGACATAACTGGTCCATCGGGTATGTCTTTTAGACACTGTTTTATAATCCGAAGACTTTCTCTCATTTCAGCGACTCTAACTAAATACCTAGCATAACAGTCACCTGTCTTACCTACAGGAACATCAAAATCAACTCGATCATAGACGTCATATGGTTGAGATTTACGTAAGTCCCACGCAACACCCGAAGCTCGCAAAACAGGGCCGCTCATACCCCAATCTTGAGCTTCATCAGCATTTATAACTCCTATGTCGACTGTGCGTTGACGAAATATACGGTTACCAGTTAGCAACTCCTCCATGTCATCAATGAATTTTGGAAAAGTCTCACAAAATTCGTAAATATCTTCAATTAATCCCTTAGGCAGATCTTGATGTACTCCACCCGGTCGAAAATACGCAGCATGCAATCTTGCACCTGACACTCTTTCATAAAACTCCATTAATCTCTCACGCTCCTCAAAGCCCCACAAAAGAGGTGTCATAGCACCAACATCTAAAGCATAAGTAGTTAAATTCAATATATGGTTGAGTATCCTAGTGATTTCCGAAAATAGGACCCTAATATATTGGCCTCGTTCGGGAACCTTGATGCCCATCAACTTTTCCGTAGCCAGTGCAAATGCGTGTTCCTGACACATAGGCGATACATAGTCCAACCTATCAAAATAAGGTATAGCCTGCAGGTATGTCTTATTTTCAATTAATTTTTCAGTGCCACGATGCAATAAACCAATGTGAGGGTCAGCACGTTCAACCACCTCACCATCCATCTCTAAAACCAAACGCAAAACTCCGTGTGCTGCTGGATGCTGGGGACCAAAGTTGAATGTTAGGTTTTTTATAGGTTCTTCACTCACGATTAACCATCTTCTGTTAGTTTATCATCATTAATAGCCTTTTCATCTCCTGGCAGCTGCCTATTCATACCTTCCCATGGACTAAGAAAATCAAATGTTCGAAAATCTTGAGTAAGCTGAACAGGATCATAAACAACTCTCTTTTGAGTTTCGTCATAGCGAACCTCTACCCTACCAGTTAAAGGAAAGTCCTTTCTGAGTGGATGACCCTCAAACCCATAATCAGTGAGTAGCCTCCTTAGGTCTTTGTGTCCGGAAAAAACTATTCCATACAAATCCCAAGCTTCTCGTTCAAACCAACTAGCAGCGCTATAAATATTTGTAGAAGTCGGAACGGGCGTATTCTCATCAACCATTACTTTTACTCTAACACGCTGATTTTGGCTCATAGAAAGCAGATTATAAATCACCTCAAAACGTTTTTCTCTCTGAGGATAATCCGCACCGCAGATATCTATTAGAACCTTAAATTGGCAATTTGTATCGCTTCGTAAGAATTGCAGGAGTTCATTTAAATTGAGTGGACTGACAGTTAGAACAAGCTCATCATAGATAAACTCAATGTTCTCTATTTCTTTAAAAGTTGTTGTAATATAAGTGCCTAGATCCTTAAGGGCCTGATCCATAACTTAACTTACCCGTTGATTTTTTATTAGTGATTCTAACGTGCTATAGTGCTAGTCCTTCGAATTTTTTTCTGTAATTGCATAATGCCGTAAAGTAGGGCCTCCGCAGTAGGCGGACATCCAGGCACATAAATATCAACTGGAACAATACGATCACACCCTCTCACAACCGAATACGAATAATGATAATAACCCCCTCCATTAGCACAAGACCCCATGGAAATAACCCAGCGAGGCTCAGCCATTTGATCATAAACCTTTCTCAATGCAGGAGCCATTTTATTCGTTAGAGTTCCTGCAACAATCATTACATCTGATTGTCTTGGGCTAGGACGAAAAACAGCCCCAAAACGATCTAAGTCATACCTAGATGCTGCAGTGTGCATCATTTCGACTGCACAGCAAGCTAAACCAAAGGTCATAGGCCACATGGAACCACTTCGGGCCCAATTAACCAGTTTATCCATTTGTGCAATAACAAACCCTTTATCAGTCAACTCTTCGGTTACTGATTTAATCAACGCATCCTGATCTTTATTAGTAATATTAACTGGTAAATCTAATGGTCGAGTATCTTTATCTACTCCCATTCTAGGGCACCTTTCCGCCATTCATAAACAAAACCGACAGTCAGTATCAAAAGAAAAACGAACATAGACCAAAACCCCAGAACTCCAATATCAGATAATGTTATTGCCCAAGGAAAGAGAAAAGCAACCTCTAAATCAAAAATAATAAAGAGAATAGCCACCAAATAAAAACGTACGTCAAATTTCATACGTGCATCATCAAAAGGCTCAAACCCGCATTCATATGGTGAATTTTTTTCTACATCGGGATGACTCGGGCCCACAATGAAAGAGGCAGCCACCATCGCACCTGACAGTCCCACAGCAAGGCCAAGAAATATTATAATCGGTAGATATTCTACTAGTAATTCTTCCATTTTTTAGACCTGCTATTTTTATTTTGCAGTCTACACAACCGACGGATATTCAAAATATAGATAATAATCTAATTTAAGATCAGCCATACACGACGTTCGTCTTACATGCAAGCGTAGCCTCAACTCTTTTATGCATTTTTAGTGGCGGGAGTGACGGGACTCGAACCCGCGGCCTCCGGCGTGACAGGCCGGCGCTCTAACCAACTGAGCTACACCCCCATACAAAATACTCTTCCTCAGCTAAGTACTGCCGAGACAGTCTAGAGTCAAGACATTGCATTTTAAACTAAATGGTGGGCGATGACGGGATCGAACCGCCGACCCCCTCGGTGTAAACGAGGTGCTCTCCCAGCTGAGCTAATCGCCCGATTAGGTCTTCTCAGTAAATATACCACAACATTAGCTCAAACTACACACTAAGTGTTAAAACAAGAAAAATGATCAAGGCCGACTGCACACAAGCAGTCGACCTAAAATCTATACAACTTTATTTAATTTACCGCTTCTTTTAATGCTTTACCTGCTTTAAATTTTGGTTGTTTAGAAGCAGCTATTTGTATGGCCTCACCGGTACGAGGATTACGACCGGTTGTGGCTTTTCTTTGTGCAACTGAGAATGTTCCGAATCCTACAAGACGAACTTCACCTCCTCCTTGCAAAGAGTTTGTGATCGCCCCAAAAACACTGTCTACAGCTTTTGTAGCATCAGCTTTTGATAGACTAGCAGAACTAGATACAGAAGATATTAGATCATTTTTGTTCACTTTAGGTCCCCTTTGGGATTGTTCTTTAAAAAACTGGAGATTAACTAAATATTCCAATTAACACGATTCTAAAAGGAGACTTTCACTCACGTCAAATAAAATAGCCCAGAAAACCTATGCTTTCTGCAGTATTTTCGATTCGAATCGAAAAAAAAGTAAGAAATTAAAGATTTAACTAATGTCTAACAACACTTTGTGTATCTGAATCGTCTTCTGAAGTGGAAACTGATGCCGAGTCGTTTTCCGATTCGTTCCACTCAATTGGTACCAGAGAACTAGTTAATGCATGCTCCAAAACTTCATCTACTGTAGAAGCAACGATTATTTTAATTCCCTTCTTTATGTTATCAGGAATATCCGCTAAATCTTTTTCATTCTCTTTTGGTATTATAACGGATTTGATTCCGCCACGAACTGCTGCAAGCAATTTTTCTTTCAAACCACCAATAGGCAGAACCCTACCCCGAAGAGAGATTTCTCCGGTCATAGCGACATCTTTTCTTACTGGTATCCCTGTTAAGACAGAAACCATAGCTGTTATCATCGCCACACCTGCAGAGGGTCCATCTTTTGGAACTGCCCCTTCAGGAACATGAACATGAATATCACGCTTTTCAAATAATGGAGGCTCGATTCCGAATTCAACAGCTCGAGAACGAACATAAGCATTAGCCGCTTGCACTGATTCCTGCATTACATCGCCTAATTTCCCGGTAATTGTCATCTTACCTTTACCAGGAACTAATATGGCCTCAACCGTTAGTAATTCACCACCAACTTCTGTCCATGCTAAACCAGTAACGACACCAACTAAGTTATTTTCCTCAGCTTCACCATATCTATACTTTCTAACGCCGGCATACTTATCTAAATTTCTAACAGTTACCTTTACTTCTTTTGTTTCTTTATTAACTGCTATTTCTTTAACTGCCTTTCTGGCTAAATTAGCTATCTCACGCTCTAAATTTCTTACCCCTGCTTCTCGGGTATAATAACGAATTACGTCATACAAAGCGGAATCAGATATAGACCACTCTTGTTCTTTTAATCCATTCTCAGATAACTGCTTGGGAAGCAAGTGTCTTTTTGCAATTGCGACTTTTTCATCTTCGGTATATCCAGGCAATCGAATGATTTCTAATCGATCAAGCAGTGGCTGTGGCATTCGCATTGTGTTAGCGGTACAAACAAACATCACATCGGAGAGATCATAATCAACCTCTAAATAATGATCCTGGAATGTATGATTTTGTTCAGGGTCAAGAACTTCCAACAGCGCAGAAGAGGGATCACCCCTCCAATCAGCTCCAAGTTTATCAATTTCATCCAAAAGAAACAGTGGATTAGATGATTTTGCCTTCTTCATACCTTGAATAACCTTACCAGGCATTGAACCAATATAAGTTCTTCTATGACCTCTAATTTCCGCTTCATCTCTAACGCCACCCAAAGACATACGGACAAAGTTTCTTCCAGTTGCTCTTGCAACAGATTTACCGAGAGATGTTTTACCTACCCCTGGAGGCCCGACTAAACATAAAATTGGCCCTTTGATCTTTGTCATTCTTTTTTGAACAGCCAAATATTCAAGGATTCTTTCTTTAACTTTCTCTAAACCATAGTGATCTTCATTAAGAATTACTTCTGCAGCGCCAATATCCTTTCTAACACGAGATCTTTTCTTCCATGGTATGTTTAACATCCAATCTAAGTAATTACGAACCACGGTAGACTCAGCTGACATCGGACTCATGTTTCTCAGTTTCTTCAGTTCCTGAGTAGCCTTCTCTCGTGCCTCTTTGCTGAATTTAGTTTTTCCAATACGGTCTTCAAGTTCCTGAACTTCATCTCGACCATCCTCACTTTCACCTAGTTCCTTTTGTATGGCCTTAAGCTGTTCATTCAAATAATATTCCCTCTGTGTTTTCTCCATCTGACGTTTGACTCGTCCACGAATCCTTTTTTCCACCTGCAATATGCCAATCTCTCCATCCATAAAGCCATGTATCTTCTCCAAACGAGAATAAACTGTATCAGCCTCTAAAAGCTCCTGTTTTTCAGAAATTTTTAAAGCTAAATGAGATGCTATTGTATCGGCTAATTTACTTGGCTCTTCAATCTGGTTTATTGAAACGAGCACCTCAGGAGGAACTTTTCTATTAAGCTTAATGTATTGTTCAAATTGACTAACAACACTACGGCTTAATGCAGCAAGTTCTTTTTCATCAGTTTCAGGGGAATCAAAATTTCCTGCATGAGCTTGAAAATAATCCACATTATCAGTGAATTTTATGACGTTTGCTCGCTCTATGCCTTCCACTAATACTTTTACAGTACCATCAGGTAACTTAAGCAGTTGCAAGATAGTTCCAATTGTACCGACTTCAAATAAATCACTAGATTCTGGATCGTCTTGTGCCGCGCTCTTTTGCGTTAACAGCAAAATCTGTTTGTCGTCTCGCATAACGTCCTCAAGAGCACGCACCGATTTATCCCGACCCACAAATAGAGGTACAATCATATGCGGAAAAACCACAATATCGCGCAATGGTAGCACTGGGTAAATTGTTTCTATGGCATGCTCAGACATTTAAGTTCCTAACAAGGTTTATTTAAGACAGTTCGCTCGTATGTCGTTTCTTCAGATGCAACCTGTATTACTTAAGTATAACTCTTTATCGTCACGGTGTATTTGGTGTTAAACTAACATTGATTCAAGGGTGAATTATTTTTCAATTAGTTAGAGACAATCAAGCGATTGTTTCTAAATCTTCACTTTTATCTACATATATATGCAAAGGCGCTGCGTTGCCTTCGACAACCTCGGCATTCACAACAACCTCACCTACCCCAGTTAATTCAGGTAAATCATACATAGTGTCCAAAAGTATATCTTCTAAAATAGACCTTAATCCACGCGCTCCTGTTTTCCTTAAAATAGCTTTCTTCGCAACAGAGTTTAGTGCATCTTCAGAAAAAGTAAGATCAACATTTTCCATGTCGAAAAGTCGCTTGTACTGTTTGACCAACGCGTTTTTTGGAGTGGTCAATATTTCGACCAATGATTCTTCATCAAGATCGCCTAACGTCGCAATAACCGGTAGACGCCCAACAAACTCAGGAATTAAACCAAACTTTAATAAGTCTTCGGGCTCAACATCACTTAAAATATCACCCGTACGCCTATCATCAGCACTCCTAACATCAGCGCCAAACCCGATCGAAGTATCCTTACCTCTAGAGGAAATAATTTTTTCTAAACCTGAGAAAGCTCCGCCCACGATAAATAAAATATTAGTCGTGTCCACTTGTAAAAATTCTTGCTGTGGATGCTTCCTTCCCCCTTGTGGAGGCACAGAAGCTATTGTTCCCTCCATAATTTTCAATAAAGCTTGCTGAACACCTTCCCCCGATACATCACGGGTTATAGAGGGATTATCAGATTTCCTACTTATTTTATCCACCTCATCAATATAGACAATTCCTCTTTGTGCTCTCTCAACGTTATAATCAGCAGACTGCAGAAGTTTTAAAATTATGTTTTCAACGTCTTCACCAACATAACCAGCCTCCGTGAGGGTCGTGGCATCAGCCATCGTAAAAGGAACGTCCAGAATTCGTGCAAGTGTCTGCGCAAGTAAAGTCTTTCCACATCCTGTAGGACCAACTAACAAAATATTAGATTTCGCAATCTCAACGTCATTTCCTTTAGGAGTAGCGTTCAAGCGTTTATAATGATTATGGACAGCTACAGACAAAACTCGTTTTGCTTCACTCTGGCCTATAACATAATCATCCAAAACCTGACAGATTTCCTTGGGAGTAGGAACGCCATCTCGTGATTGCACCAAGGTTGATTTATGTTCCTCCCTAATAATGTCCATACAAAGTTCAACACACTCGTCGCATATGAACACTGTAGGACCAGCAATAAGTTTCCTTACTTCATGTTGGCTCTTGCCACAAAAAGAACAATAAAGAGTATTTTTCGAATCACTGTTTCCAGTCTTACTCATTAAAAAAATTCCCGCTTTTGGATCTCCAGGTTAACGTGCGCATTGTTATTATTATGACACACCGAATCGAATAACTTGTTAATTGAACACCAGCTAACAGTAAAGAATCAACAAATAGTTGTTAAAATTAACATAAAACTAATCGACTGATCCTTCTTTTTCCACCCCGTCCGAACCATCTGACATAACTGGTCGCTCAACTACAACTTGATCTATTAAGCCAAAATCTTTTGCTTCCTCCGCAGTATAAAACCTATCACGCTCAAGTGCATCTGAAATATCTGAGACCTTTTGACCCGAGTGATTAGAATATATCTCATTCAAGCGTTCTCGAAGCAATAAAATCTCTTTAGCATGAATTTCAATATCTGTTGCTTGGCCTTGAAACCCCCCAGACGGCTGATGAACCATGATTCTAGAATTAGGCAGTGAAAACCGCTTACCTTCAGCTCCTGCACACAGCAAAAGAGAACCCATTGAGGCCGCCTGCCCTATACATAAAGTTGTAACTTCCGGCCTGATGTATTGCATTGTGTCATAGATTGATAGTCCAGCGGTAACCACACCACCCGGGGAATTTATATATAGAGAAATATCTTTATTAGGATTCTCTGCCTCCAAGAACAAAAGTTGGGCACAAATAACGCTGGCCGCTTCATCAAAGATTGGACCTGTGAGAAATATAATCCTTTCCTTAAGAAGCCTAGAATAAATATCGTAAGAACGCTCACCACGATTCGTCTGCTCGACAACCATAGGTATAAGTGTGTTCATTTCAGCCCCTAAACTTTTATCATAAATGTGGAATTTCTTTGCATAACACGACAAATCCCATTTACAGAATTCTTTTTTTGTTTTTCAAATAAGTAAATTTAGTAATACAATAAAAAGTCCTCTAAAATGATTACTTTTTACCCTTTTTAGTTGATTTCTTTGGTTTATCAGATTTTTCTGATTTTTCCCCACCAGATTTTTTTTCAACAGACGAAGCTTTCCTTTTGGTTGAGCTTTTCTTCTTTTCTTTCCCTTTTGAGCTTTCTTCTAAAATAGGTTTTTTCTCTTCATCTTCTATTTCAGCCCTTAATGCTTCCGGGGTAATTTCTTTTTCTGTCACGTCTGCCATTTCAATGATAAAGTTAACCACCTTGTCTTCAAAAATTGGCCCCCTAAGAGAGTTCTGAGCTTCCGCGTTCTCTCGATAGAACTCTACTACCTTTTGTTCTTGGCCGGGCATCTGCCTTGCATGATCCATAATCGCCTTATTCATCTCTTCTTGAGTAACACTTAACTCGTTACTTTCACCCACATGATTTAGCAATAATCCAAGCCTGACCCTTCTTTCAGAAATCTTCTTATATTGATCCCTTAAATCCTCATCACTTTTCCCTACATCTTCTGGGTCTAATTTGTCATTTTTACGAGCCTCCTCAACCTGATTCCAAACCTGCTCAAATTCAGATTCTAGAGTCCTGGGAGGCACTTCAAAATCGTATTTTTCTGACAACTCATCAAGTAACTCACGTTTAACTTTTTCTCTCGAAAACTGAGAATACTCTGTTTCAATTTGTTCGCGTATTGCTTGTTTTAATGAATCAAGAGAGTCCATTCCTAGTTTACTAGCAAACGCATCATCGATTTTGGGAATAATTGCTTTACGTAGCTCTTTAACAGAGCAGTCAAAGACAGCTTCTTTTCCTGAAAGCTTTGAGCCACCATAATTTTCTGGGAAAGTAACGTTTACAGTCTTAGATTCTCCTGGTTTTGCTCCAATCAATTGTTTTTCAAACCCAGGTATGAATTGCTCTGCACCAAGTTCCAATTCAATGTCGTTACCAGTTCCACCTTCAAATTCTTCATTATCGATTTTTCCCACAAAATCAATTAAAACTATATCTCCATTTTTGGCCGCTCTTTTTGTTTTCAAAGCCTCGCTTGTTCTATTTTGTTTTGCGAGATTGTCTAATGTATCAGTAATCTCATTCTCAGATGCGATAACTTTATATCTATTTAGTTTGATAGATGTGAAGTCAACATCCCCAATATCAGGCATCAGCTCAACAGACAATGAATATTCCAAATCGTTACCCTCTTCGTAAGAGGTAATATCGATCTTTGGTTGACTAGCAGGCCTTAGTCCTCTTTCTGATAGAAGGGTTTCTGTACTATCCCTTAAAGTCGTCTCTAAAATTTCACCCCGAATAGATGGGCCAAAGCGTTGTCTCAAAACACTCACAGGAGCTTTACCAGGACGAAATCCAGGAATACTCGCTCCTTTCCCAACCTCATCTAATCTGAGGTTAATGCGTTCTTCTATATCTGTTGCCGGAACTGTAACTTTAAAGTCCTTAAGTAAGTTTTCCGAATTCGTTTCAACCACTTCCATTTTTAAAACTCTGCTTTAGTTATGTTTTAATAATAATATGTACTAAAAAGAATTGCATTAAGTCTATCAAAGCAACGAGCAATATACTTTATCCTAACAATTAAAATATAATCTTTATTAAAATTTTTACTAATTTACCCTATGTAGTTACACAACTTCAGTGGTGCGGGCGAAGGGACTCGAACCCCCACGACCTTTCAGTCACCAGGACCTAAACCTGGCGCGTCTACCAGTTCCGCCACGCCCGCAATTAATTTATTTAATTATTCCAAAGGTTAGTTGTACTCAGCAATTACACCAAAAAGCAAACATTATGCTTCCTATACTATCATTGCTAATGAGTAAACGTTCCAGACTAAAGACTTTTAAATATATAATTACGAAGCACAATTGGTATTATATCAGAAATATCTTCTGCTATTAACCCAGGCCCAAACTCGTTAGCACATTCTCCATGAATCCACACCCCAGCACTAGCGGCCTCAAATGAGGGCATACCTTGTGCTATTAACCCCAATATAATTCCACTTAGAACGTCTCCTGAGCCGGCAGTAGCAAGATCTGGTGGAGAATTATTATTTATGTTCACACGCCCATCTGGTGAAGAAATAACTGTATCCGGGCCTTTGAAGACTATAACTGCATTGTGTAGACTTGCATTAATTGCAAGTTCAATTTTGCTGAGCTCTTTATCGTTTATTGAAAATGAACTAAAGACTTTGTAAAACTCACCTTCATGGGGAGTTAAAACACTAACTCCAGCAGTTGTATTCGATAAAGCGTCAAAAAATAAATTTGGGGCTTCAGAGAAAACGGTCAAAGCATCAGCATCAATAACACAGCGATTCGTTTCGATCGCTTTTAAAGCATAATCAAAAGTGTTCTTATTAATTCCGTTTCCTGGACCAACCAATACGGCTGTTACTCTTTTATCAACTATGAGCTCTGAAAACTCTTCAGTGTTATTAATATCAGATACCATAATCGATGGACTACTAATTCTATATATATAAGCTGATTTTATTGGAGAAGCTATAGTCACCAATCCTGCTCCAATTCTAAGCGCAGCACGCCCTGCTAATCGAGCCGCACCTGTTAATTTATCCCCTCCTACAACTATTGCGTGCCCACGACTATATTTATGCTCTGTTACTTCGACTTTTGGGAATTCCTCTATCCAAGATGAAGGATGATTTATTTGAATCTTAGGCGCTAACTCTGAAAGGACCGCAGAAGGTATTCCAATATCAGCGATACGTATATCTCGACAAAAACTTCTGCCCGGATAAAGTAAATGACATCGCTTTTTGCGAAAAAAAGAAACACAAATATTCGCTATTGGAGCAACCCCATGTACTTTTCCTGTGTCACCATCAACACCAGAAGGAACATCTATTGAGACACATGGTAATTTTGTTTGATTAATTATCTCAATAACACTCTTTTCCTGACCCACAATAGGTTTGTTTAGACCCGCACCAAACAAAGCATCAATCACAATATCCATGCCCTCAAAAATAGAATTCTCAAGCTTATAAACCTCCGATTTCCATCTCAAAGCATTTGTATAGGCATCACCTCTCAATGCCTCTATGTCGAGTGAGCAACCCAAACGAACAGTTCGTCCGTATCCTCTTAAAATCCTCGCTGCAACAAATCCATCTCCGCCATTATTGCCAGGACCACACAAAACCAGAACATTTCCATATGGATATGTTTCCTGCACAGCATCAGCGACAGCTTGCCCAGCGGACTCCATAAGGGTTAAGGATGAACACCCTAGTTCAACAGCTCTTAAATCCGCTGTCTTCATTTCAGATAGTGATAAAACCTCAAGAGGGTTATCAATCCATTTTGTTATCAATAGCGCACCCCTAAACCAATTTACAATTAGGAACAAAACTAAACAACTTATGTGTTTTATTTCAATGACATAAATCTATTCATTAGCAATGACATTTATCATATCACCAGCATCGTAGAATCTATTACTTATAAAAAATATTATATTATAGGGCTATAGACATTCAGGCATATTGGGGTGGCTGATGGGATTTGAACCCACGGCCTCCTGAACCACAATCAGGCGCTCTAACCAACTGAGCTACAGCCACCAACCAGAAGTTATTTTGAGTAATCACACGCATGACTTACAGTCAAGTTAGTTAATCATTAACAACAAAAAAAAGTTTAATAAGAAACGTCTAATAATTAATATGATATGTAAACGCAAAACAGCGTCATAATAACTCTTAAATTCATATTTTTACCAACATGAAGACAAAATTAGTGAAGTAATTTATCTATATAAATATTTAACGTATATCAATGCAAGTTGACCTCTCAATCAGTTAATTACAAACTCAGAGTATCAAAAATGCTTAAACTATCAAAAAACATAACTAAACTTGGAACTGAAAGTGCATTTGAGGTTTTAGCTCGCGCAGAAAAGCTAAAACATCAAGGAAAAGACATAATTAATTTGGGAATCGGACAGCCGGATTTTAAGACACCCGAACACATTGTGGAATCCGCGATAAAAGCACTTCGCGATGGCCATCACGGGTATACACCAGCACCTGGAATAGTTGAGCTAAGGGAAGCGGTCGCTGCTGACATCTTCAAATATAAGGGAATTAACGTTAATCCAGATAATTTACTTTGTGTACCGGGTGGCAAGGTAACCATGTTTTTCGCTATTAAAATGTTTGGAATGGAAGGTTTAGAAATAATGTATCCTAATCCTGGTTTTCCTATTTATGAATCTGTAATTAATTATTCTGGAGCCAAACCCATACCTATACCACTGAGAGAAGAAAATAACTTTTCATTTGACGCAGATGAGGTCCTTTCACTGATTTCTCCAAACACTAGTTTGATTATAATTAACACCCCTGCCAACCCGACTGGAGGAGCTATCTCCCGTTCAGAAATTGTTAAGTTAATTGCAGGTCTAGAAAAACATCCACATGTAGCCATATTATCAGATGAGATTTATTCAAGAATTACATACGACAATTTTGAACATGTGAGTCTTTTGGAATTTGAAGAAATTCATGATCGACTTATTTTGCTTGATGGATGGAGTAAAACATATGCTATGACTGGATGGCGCTTAGGCTATTCTTTGTGGCCAACAAGTTTAATCGAACATGCTACAAAACTGGCAATCAATTGTCATTCTTGCGTAAATGCTGCTACGCAATTTGCTGGTATTTCAGCGCTTGAAGGGCCTCAAGGTTCTGTAGATAAGATGGTGTCTGCTTTTAACGAAAGACGGTCGGTCATAGTAAATGGTTTAAATGCGATCACAGGATTCTCTTGTAAAACGCCTATCGGAGCCTTTTATGCTTTCCCAAATATAGCTGAAACAGGTCTCAGTTCCTCCAAACTACAGGATTTGTTGTTGGACGAAGCATCTGTTGCAACAGTTGCCGGAACTAGTTTTGGTCACTTGGGAGAAGGATATATTAGATTCTCATATGCTAACTCAGTAGAAAACATTAATATTGCTTTAGAAAGAATTAAAACAATTTTACAATAGAATATATGCTTAATCTTTAGGCAGGTTGCTATAATATGAGGCAGGACTACAAATAAGATAATAAGCTATAACAATTGATACATAATGAGATATTTGTGTCATCAAGCAATGACAGGCCAAAAAAGAGTAATTAACAAATGAAAAAAATTGAGGCTATCATAAAGCCTTTTAAATTAGACGAAGTAAAAGATTCTCTTAATCAACTGGGTCTGAAAGGGCTAACAGTATTAGAAGCAAAAGGATTTGGGAGACAAAAAGGACACACTGAACTCTATAGAGGAGCCGAATATGTCGTTGATTTTCTTCCGAAAGTAAAAATTGAGTTTGTGATTGAAGATTCTCTACTAGAGCCAGCTCTGGAAGCAATCCAACAAGCGGCAAATACAGGACATATTGGAGACGGTAAAATTTTTGTTTCAAATATTGAAGAAGCAATTCGTATTCGGACAGGAGAAAGAGGAACTGAAGCTATATAGAAAATGTAGCTATTAAACACACTTAACTGTCTGAGATTATTACTAACATAACTAACACATTAATAGGGAGTACTCACAAGATGTCTAATATCCAAAATATTATGGATATGATTAAAGAACATGACGTTCAATTCATCGACCTTCGGTTTACTGACCCCCGAGGCAAGTGGCAACATACAGCCCAACATGTTTCAACGATTAATGATGATTTTTTTAGCGATGGCATAATGTTTGATGGTTCCTCAATTGCAGGCTGGAAGGCAATTAATGAATCTGACATGACACTCATGCCGGATCCAGAATCGGCCGTCATGGATCCTTTTACAGCTCAACCTCAAATGATTATATTCTGTGATGTACTAGAGCCGTCAACAGGAGAGCCATACGCACGAGATCCACGAAGCACAGCAAAAAAAGCTGAACAATACATGAAATCATCCAACATGGCAGATACGGCTTATTTTGGACCTGAAGCTGAGTTCTTTGTCTTTGATGACGTTCGTTATGACGTTTCTATGAATCAGACTTTCTATCAAATAGATAGCGAAGAAGGGCCATACAATTCTGGATCTGAGTTTCCTGAGGGAAATTATGGGCATAGACCGTCTATAAAAGGTGGGTATTTTCCTGTTCCTCCGGTCGACTCTATGACTGACATGAGAGCCGAAATGGTGACTCAAATGGTCGAGATGGGTTTAGACATGGAGAAACACCATCATGAAGTCGCTCCAAGCCAACATGAACTAGGGCAAAAGTTTAACACACTCGTTAGAACGGCTGATCAGACACAGATTTATAAATATTGTGTGCAAATGGTAGCACATCAGTATGGAAAAACTGCAACATTTATGCCAAAACCAGTTGTAGATGATAACGGATCTGGAATGCATGTTCATCAATCCATATGGAAAGATGGCAAACCTCTTTTTGCGGGCTCAGGCTATGCTGACTTATCGGAAACCGCACTGTATTACATTGGTGGAATTATAAAGCATGCTAGGGCTATTAATGCTTTTACTAATCCTACAACCAATAGCTATAAAAGACTAATACCCGGTTTTGAAGCTCCAGTCTTATTGGCGTACTCAGCAAGAAATCGTTCAGCTTCATGCCGCATTCCATTTGTGGCGAGCCCGAACGGAAAGCGCGTTGAAGTTCGCTTTCCAGATGCGACAGCAAATACCTACTTAGCATTTTCTGCCATGCTAATGGCTGGCCTCGATGGTATTGAAAATAAAATTCACCCTGGAGACCCTATGGACAAGGATTTATACGAACTGTCTGAAGAAGAGCTAGCAGGCGTCCCCACAGTGAGTTCATCATTACGTCAAGCCATTGAAGCCTTGGACGCCGATAGAGAATTTCTTAAAAAAGGTGAAGTGTTTAATGATAGCCAAATAGACGGCTATATAGAACTTAAAGAAGAGGAAACGCTAGCGTTTGAGCAAACCCCTCATCCAATAGAGTTTCAACTATATTATTCTTCATAAACTTATAAAGTAGCAACAAATAAAAGGCCTCGATTAATTATTGAACGAGGCCTTTTTAGCTATGACCATTTTGACTGAGGTCTTATTTGAATATTTCCGTCTATATAGATATCTACTTTTTCATTAAAAAAGCATACGTATCCTTTAATTTTAGAACTTTCTAAAACAGGGTTTTTGTAGCACCATAATATATCTTCATACACTTTATCACCGACCTCAATCGAGTAATATGAAGCCTTACCTTTATAGGGGCAATATGTTTCCTTATTAGATGGTAGCATATTAACTTTCATAGAGTTTTTTTGAATGTAAAACCTCGGAGGCAGATTAGTTTCAAAAAGAAACCTTGATCGTTGGGATTCTGCCAGAACCTTTCCGTCAAGCTCAATACGAATGGTTCTTGAACTATCCAAAATATCTATTCTTACATAGGGACTTCTAGCGTGAACAAAAACTTCTTCATCTTCTTCGTACCACTGATCCACTTTATTCCAATAAAACGCAACATAATCCTTTATTCCATTTACCGTTGCAACAGGATCTTCATAGCTCCAAACAGCATTTAAAGATGTTTTTCCATTTACAGATATTGAGAAATAGCTGGCGTCACCTTTGTACGGACAATAAGTTTTATGCTTTGTTTTTATTAGATGGTCCATAATGACATTGTCCCTTGGAAAATAATAAATTGGGACATGGTTAGTTTCATATAAAATCAGTGCTTCACTTGAATCCACGATTAAATTATCGGCAAACACTCCTCTAATTCTTTTAGGGCATTTCTCATAATTCACTATGTGATCAGCATCAGACATATGTTTCGAAAGACGTTTATTATTCATTTGTAGAAATTAAAAGAAATAACATATCTCATGTTATAAAATTATTCTCTATATTTAGGTTATTAAATTTATTCATCATCTATAATCCTTGGCGAATCTATTAAATAAGAGCAAATAGAGTGTTAGGAAAAAACAATTAAGAACCAAGCGTAATAATTATAACTCAGGTTTAAACCAAAATAAAAATGTCGAAAAAAAGAACAGCGGACCTATTTGACAATTATTTAACTACTAAAAAGGTCAATAGGTCTAAAAAAACTGTTAGTTATACCGCAGAAGACATAGAAGTCTTAGAGGGCCTACAACCTGTCAGAAAAAGGCCAGGCATGTACATTGGCGGCACGGATGAAGCTTCTCTTCATCACCTGGCCGCTGAAGTGTTAGACAATGCAATGGATGAGGCAGTCGCTGGATATGCAAATAATATAGAGATCTATTTAGATGCAGATGGATTTTTGACTATTACAGATAATGGCAGAGGCATCCCCGTAGAACCACATCCAAAATTTAAGGATAAATCCGCTCTTGAAGTTATCTTGACTACTCTCCACGCTGGTGGAAAATTTTCAGGAAAAGTTTATCAAACATCTGGAGGATTGAACGGGGTTGGTGTTAGCGTTGTAAATGCTCTATCAGAAAAACTTGAAATAAAAGTTTTTAGAAATAACAAGTTGTGGGTTCAAAGTTATGAAAAAGGAATTCCCACAACAGAGCTTGTACAACTCAAGAGCACCTCAAAAAAGAAAGGTACCTCAATTAAATTCTTACCTGATCCCGAAATATTTGGGATAAATAACCAGTTTTCATCAAAGCGACTTTATGAGATAGCTCAATCCAAAGCCTATCTATTCAGAGGGGTAAAAATACATTGGTCATGTGGACTCAATCAGAATAATAACTCCGATACTCCCACAGAAAAGTCGTTTCATTTTCCTCGAGGATTGTTAGATTACCTACATGTGCATACAGAAAACAGAAACTTAGTCGGATCTGTAATATTTGAAGGTCAGAGTAATATAGAAAATACAGAAGCTCGTTTGGAGTGGGCCGTTTGCTGGCCTACAGACGATACCGGCCTTGTTAGCTCTTACTGCAATACAGTTCCAACGCCAAATGGCGGAAGCCATATTATAGGAATGAGATCAGGGCTTACAAAAGCCCTCAAAAGTTATGGAGAATTAACAAATAAAAGGAAAGTTAATAAAATTACAGCCGAAGACGTATGTGATGGTATAATTATAATTTTATCTCTATTTATTCCCAACCCCCAATTTCAAGGGCAAACAAAAGAACGTTTATCAATGCCCGAGGCCGCCCGTTTAGTTGAATCTCAAATTAAAGATCATTTTGACTTGTTCTTATCCTCAGACACAAACGCAGCTGAAGATCTCTTAGAATGGGTAATTGAAAAAGCTGAAGAAAGAAAACGAAAAAAAGATGATCGCGAATTAGTACGAAAATCACCCACAAGAAAACTAAGACTTCCGGGAAAACTGTCCGACTGCGCTAATAGGTCTCACGAAGGAACAGAACTATTCATAGTAGAAGGTGATAGCGCAGGAGGCTCTGCAAAGCAGGCGCGTAATAGACAGACCCAAGCAATACTTCCATTAAGGGGTAAAATTTTAAATGTTGCGAGCGCAACCTCCGAAAAACTGGCTACTAACCAGGAGCTAAAAGACCTGACTCAAGCCCTTGGATGTGGATCAGGAAAAGACTTTCAAATAGATAAACTACGATACGAACGAGTTATTATAATGACCGATGCTGACGTGGATGGAGCACATATAGCCTCGCTATTGATGACTTTCTTTTATCGAGTAATGCCTAAACTTGTGACTGAAGGTCATTTATATATCGCGGTTCCTCCATTATACAGGTTATCACGTGGCGGAAACATTCGTTATGCTCAAAATGATATCGAACGAGAAGAAATATTAGCAAAAGAATTTTCTGGTAACGGAAAAGTAGAAATCAGTCGGTTCAAGGGATTAGGTGAAATGCCACCAAACCAGCTCAAAGAAACAACTATGAGCCCAGAAAAAAGATCTCTTATACAGGTGGTTTTACCAACTCTTTTATCGAATAAAAATGAGGAAAAAGAAGAGGCCAAAATCACTGCCCAACTAGTAGAGCACCTGATGGGTCGCAAGCCTGAAAAGCGATTTAATTATATCCAAGAGAATGCTCAGTTTGTAAGCGATGTAGATATATAACATTGAAAACACCAGAGGCTAAAATTTTAAAAAAATTTATTAGAAATAACAATTTTCATACTGATTTAGGTTAATCATTATGCCGATTGATAAAATTAGCGATAAGTTTTCTGACCTTGGATTATCATCTGAAGTTTTAGATGCTGTAAGAGAAGCTGGATACAAAAACCCAACACCAATCCAATTGAAATCAATCCCTCATTTACTAGAGGGCAAGGACATACTCGGAATTGCCCAAACAGGAACGGGGAAAACTGCTGGATTCACTCTTCCAATGATAGAAATTTTAGCGGCAGGGAGAGCACGTGCACGAATGCCAAGATCTCTAATCCTTGAACCAACTCGTGAACTTGCAGCACAAGTTGCTGAAAATTTTTCCACATACGGAAAGAACCATAAGTTAACAATGGCTCTGTTAATTGGAGGGGTTTCCTTCGTTGAGCAAAACGAAAAACTAGATCGTGGAGTAGACGTTCTTATTGCCACACCAGGTCGATTATTAGATCAATTCGAAAGGGGTAGAATACTTCTCGCAGATATAAAACTACTAGTAGTTGATGAAGCTGACAGGATGTTAGATATGGGGTTTATTCCTGATATAGAGAAAGTAATGAATTTACTACCATATACAAGACAGACCGCGATGTTTTCTGCGACTATGCCATCAGAAGTACAGAGATTGGCTGATTCTTATATGGTTAACCCTATCAAAATTGAGGTGGCTCCAGAAAAAATCGCAGCGGAAACCGTTACGCAAAGACTTTATATTATTGATGGAGGTAAATTAGAAAAACAAAACACACTGTTACATTTAATAAAAAAAGAAAATGTTAAAAATGCCATAGTATTTTGTAATCGCAAGAGAGATGTTAGGACACTTGATCAAGCCCTAAGAAAGAGTGGTTTAAACTCCCAAGCACTGCACGGAGATCTCCCTCAATCCATTAGAACAGATACTTTAGAAAAATTCCGTGTAGGTGATATTAATGTTTTGGTTGCAAGTGACGTTGCGGCGCGAGGCCTAGACATCAATGAAATGAGCCATGTATTCAACTATGACGTCCCTACAAACGCAGATGACTACATTCATAGAATTGGCAGAACAGGAAGAGCTGGAAAAAGGGGTCATGCTATAACATTGTCAACATTAGAGGACGATAAATACGTACAACAAATTGAACAAAATATTGGGCATAAGCTTAAAAAAGAAAAAATAGCCAACGAACACAAACATATAAAAAGAATCAAAAACCAAGCAAAGAATCTAAAAGGGGAAAAGAAAAGAGAAAATAAAACAAACAAATATCATAATAAAGTTAATAAGGAGAAGGAAACAAATATTCAGGAAAAAGATAAAGACACATTAGGAATGGGAGATCACATTCCAGCATTTCTCCAGAAATAAATTTAAAAAATTTCTAATTGTTTTTTTCTTCTAAAACTTTTTTAGCAACTCTAAAAACTTCCATTCCCATTGGAATACCGCAATAAGCAGCAATCTGAAGCAAAATCTCTTTTATTTCATCTTCAGTAATCCCGTTATTAAGTGCTCCACGAAAATGAGTTTCAAATTCAGTTAATCGACCTAGGCCAGCCAACATCCCTAAGTTAAGAATACTACGTTCTCGATTTTTCAAAACCCCACGCGCCCAGGTGCTGCCCCATCCATACTCTGTTACAAACTGCTCCTGGAACTCTCGGCTAAAATCATCCATGTTTTCAAAGGCTCTTTTTACGTACTCATCTCCAAGAACCTCTTTTCGAACCGCAAGACCGCTTTCGTATTTTTCTTTATTCATTTATGCCCCATAATGCCTCAAACACCAAACCGATCACGATCGTGTGCTTGCAAATAATCTTTTTCTATATCAATAGGTCCAAGTGGAACTATTCCATTCGGATTAATTCTTTCGATACTATAATAATTCTTCTTTGCATAATCAAAATTGAATGTGTGAGATATACCAGGTATCTGATATATGTCTCGGGTATAATTATATAAGTTAGGATAGTCTTTAAGACTACGAATGTTGCATTTGAATGCTCCAAAATAGCAGGCTTCAAATCGTATTAAGGTAGGAAATAGTCGTAGATCCGCTTCAGTTATTTTATTACCAACCAGATATCGCTGTTTATCAAGTAACGATTCTAACTTACCGAGCGTTTCAAAAAGACTTTTAACAGAAGTTTCATAGGCCGACTGAGAAGTCGCAAATCCACAACGGTACACGCCGTTATTAACGTTATCATAAATAAGATTATTAATGACATCTATCTCAGGCCGGAGCTCTTCAGGATAAAAATCCGTTTTGGAGTCTGTGAAGTCATTAAACTCACTGTTAAGCATACGAATTATTTCTGAAGATTCGTTATTGATTACGCGTTCCGTTTTTTTATCCCAAAGGGTTGGCACCGTGACTTTTCCAGTGTAGTTGGTCGAAGATGCACTATAGGCCTGATGAAGACACTCAAAACCATTAACAGTGTCTGGAATACAATCCGTAAAATCAGGATCATGACGATATGTCCAGCCCCCCGGATAGCGACCGGGTATCGCGTGTGAAACTGTGATAATTGGTTCTAGTTGTTTCAAGCTTAGATAAAGCAACGTTCTGTGGGCCCAAGGACAGGTATGAGCAACGTACAAATGATATCGATCAGGCTCAGCAACATAACCTGCTTCACCTGTGGGGCCAGGGCTTCCGTCAGATGTTATCCAATTACGAAATTGACTTTCAGTTCTCTCAAAGTTGCCATCTGAACCCGACTCTTTAGCAAGAGCCTGATTATCACCCTCGTGCCAAACGCTATTAATTAGCATACCCATCTGTAAATAACCTCATCTTAATTTTTATGATTTTCCGATAACATTGTGGCAGCATCTCCTTCACGGGGCCGTAAAAGAGATTGCTCTGACTCACCCGATTTGTGCCTTTCAATTAGATCTTCAAACTCAAACGTAATTCCAACAGGGTTTCGATTGAAAGCCCCTGTAGAAAACCAATCGTTCAAATCACTGACACTCTGAAAGTTATCAACTTGTATCTCAACTGCATTTTCATCCGGGTCTCTATAATACATGGACGTCGTTGGTCCGTGATTAATAGTACGAACAGGCATAATTGATGATGATTTAAGTCTTTCATATTGATGGATCATATCTGCCAGGGACTCATAAGAATAGGCAAAATGTGCCATGCCAATGGTATTGGGAACCCTATCTTTATATTCAGGGGTTTCAATTATTGCGATTCTATGATGTTCTTCATCATAAGTTAAAAACGCCAATCCTTGTGAAGCCCCTGTCAAACTTGCACCAAGGAAGTGACAATACCAATCAACCATCTCTTTAAACTTTTTGGTATAGAGAACTATATGAGCAAATTTAGCAGGTGAAATAGTTGTTGTAGGTTCAGGAACCTTCATAGGTACATCCATCAATTATCCTCCATCAATTTAACAAGCAGAATTAATTTATTATTATTATTATTATTACTATAACGAGAAGTAATCGAATCGTAAGATAGATGAAATTAAATCTACTATTTTATCTTAATATATATTTCTAATTTTTAACATTAATAAATGTATGTAGTATTATGAAATTAATAAGTTTTAGTCACGCAAACAGGGAAAGCTGGGGAACATATGCCTCGGACGGCGGGGTCATAGATCTAGGAGCGGAGTTTATAAACTCGTTACCAACCCTCAAGGATTATATAGGATCTGACACAAAAAACAAAAATAGAGTTAATGATTATCTAAGGACGGGCTTTGGAGGTGGAGGTGGAAAAACATCCGATTTTCCTTATAAAGATATCCAGTTACTTCCTCCTATAACGAACCCACATAAAATCATCTGTGTTGGCCTAAATTATAAAAAACACGCGGAAGAAACAGGAAATCCAATTCCGACAAAACCAATTTTATTTCCACGCTGGCCCGAAAGCCATGTAGGGCATGCCCAACCAATACTTTTACCAAGAGAGTCTGCATTCCTCGATTACGAGGGTGAGCTGGCAGTAATAATTGGAAAACAGGGAAGAAGAATAAAAGAAGAGAAAGCTTATGACTTTGTTGCTGGATACAGTTGTTACAATGAAGGGTCTGTGAGGGACTGGCAAAGACATTCTTCACAATACCTACCAGGAAAAAACTTTTATCAATCTGGTTCATTTGGTCCGTGTCTAATAACAACTGATGAAATTGTTAATCCAAGTGAACTCATTTTGGAAACACGCTTAAACGGCCTAACCGTGCAGAAAGAAAAAATATCAGATTTGATCTTCAGTATCCCGCAACTTATTAGTTACATTTCAACATACACAGAAATTTATCCAGGTGACGTTATCGTAACAGGTACTCCCAGCGGTGTAGGGCATGCAAAGGTTCCTCCCCAATGGTTAAAAGAGGGTGATATAATTGAGGTTGAAATTACTAAAATTGGTACTTTAAAGAATACCATTAAATCTGACTAAGCTCCGTTAGTCAGAGAAAACAATCGCCGCTCTACCAGTCACTAACCCCTGATCTAATCTTTGGTGCACAACTTCGGCCTCTTCAAGAGAATATGTTTCAGTAACAAGAGGCCATACATCACCTCTAGCGCAGATTTCTAATGATTCTATAACGTGTTGTCGACTGCAATACCGACTTCCCAAAAGTTCTAATTCTTTTGCTAACATCTGCTGCGCTGGCGCCATAAAAGGTTGAACCGCTCCGCCCAAGGTAACAAATCTGCCGCCTATTCCCAAACACCCTACAGCCTGCTCTTGAGTTCCAGTAGTCGACACATAGTCAATTGCCACATCCACTCCATCGCCATTCGTGAGATCCATGATCTGTTCAACTACTTTGTCGCCTGAAGCATCTACTAACATGTCTGCGCCTAAATCCTTACATACTTTTAATTTATCGGACATAACGTCTACTGCAATCACATTTGCGTGAGCCCATTTACACATCATTACCTGATGCACTCCAAGACCCCCACCAGATCCGAATATTGCAACGGTATCAGTGGGAGTTATTCTGGCCCTTTGTAGAACTTTGTACGGTGTGGCTATGGCATCGCTAATAACACCCACCGCTGCAGGTTTATTTTTATAATCCAGCCCATCGGGTAATTTGATAAAGTTTTTTGTTGGAAGTTTTATGTATTCTGCGTAACCGCCATCAATTTGACGCCCAATATAACCTTGATTAACTGTCGATATTGGAGCACGACCCGATCGTGTCCATTTGTCCTCGCCATCTATCAGGTAAAAATAAGCAGTAACAGGATCACCAACTTTTATACTATCTGCGCCCCCTCCACTACTTCCAACTTCTACAATTTCTCCTGTTATTTCGTGACCAATAATAATTGGAAAATTTGCTTCCCCCCTACCAGCTTTGACATGATGTATGGTTAGGCCAGATCCACAGGCAAGCACCTTCGCAACAGATTCATCCGGACCTGGACTAGGATCAGGCCTATCTTCAAGAGAGAATGGTTCTCCACCCTTATATAAGATCTGAGCTTTCACAAGATATACTCCTAATAAATAATATATAAAAATAAGCCATTTAAGCTTATAAATACCTTAATATAAATGTAAACCGGTTCTTTACTACCTTTTACTAATAAACATCAAAAGCAATCACAAACAATGTCTAATTTTATAATAGGCCGGTTATTTGGATGGAATGACTTCTCAAACGATGGGGAAGAGGTTTGGGTAGTCCATATCGAAGACCCAACATTTGCCATGAGGGTAATACATCGTCCAACAGAAGAGATCCCAAATGGTGAAATGAGCGATATTTACTTTCCTCTTAGCAACGATAATAGCTTGGCGTTGGGTAATTTAATATTTCTTGAACCCCAACCCTCTGATCCTAGAGTAATAGCCGGACTGGTTAATGAGGCAATAAATTCTATAGAGAACTCAGACGTTTCTAATAGGTTAAATCTTAATCGAGATAATATGAATCCTTCATCCGCAGATATTCAAATAAATGATGTGCCATTAGGTTTTATAATTGGCGTTATGCACGATGCAGAGAATGAAATAACTGATGATGGACCTTGGATAATTAATCTAGCCCCTCCCCCATTTGCAATGAGATTATGCGATTTGAATAACGAAGATTTAGATCAGGAAGATATTTGGGCATCGTTGGGAGACGGAAATGTATTTGGCCATCTCACATGGCTTACAAACCTAGCATGCACCAGAGATGATTTATTAAGCCGGTCTGAAACTGCAGCCAACTATTTACTTGATATCGCTAACAGTATAATGCCTAATTTGATCCCTACAGACTAACTGTTTTTTTAAATATCGAAATTTAGCAAGTGGATAAGAATCTATTGGAGACATTCTAAGATGAAAACAATTGAAGTATCACCTGAAGAAATGAAGGTTAGAACAGCTAAGTTTAGTGAGTTGAGGCCTTATAAACAAACCCAGAATGATGCAAAGGGGATTCCATCAGCTGCAATGGAAGCGGTATCTGCAAAAAGCGTCTACCCTGTCATGTCGCCAGATGGCTGGTCCGGTCGAAATAATATTGCCCCTGTCAAGGGAGCACCAGGCATAACAATCTCTCTTGCCGAATGCCCACCTGGTGACAATCCTGGATTGCATGCACACGAAAGGGCGATAGAGAACTTTTTCTGTGTTAAAGGAAAATTTGATATCACCTGGGGTGATAACGGAGAGAACAGCACTATACTAGAACCCCTAGATTTTATTTCAGTTCCAGCTGGAGTTAGTCGTAATTTCACAAACATCTCTGATGATATTGGTTACCTATTCGTAGTTATTCAAACTCCAGAAGGCGATGAATTTGACAAAGTGGCTTTTGCACCAAGCTTAGGTGAATCTATAGCAAAACAGTTCGGAGCAGCCACAGTAAAACAAATGAATGAAATAGGAATTAAGTTTGATGCGGGCGTGGACAATTAGAAGTAACCTAACTGGAATCAATCCACTTCGCTAATTTAGGCACCCACTGCCCATTAGACTTTCCGCATTCGTAAGAAGCTTCTGCATGATCACATTCGGACAAAATGAGGGTTTCGACTTTTCCTCCGCAATCAAGAAGGGCCTGCGTCATCTTTTCTGCCTGAGGTATCAAGGGAGGCAAGTCTCTATCTCCCCATGTAATAAAGAAAGGCGGTGTCCTTTTAATAGTGTGTAATGGGCTAGCATCAATTTCATTTACTTTGGAATCACCTAGAAACCTTGGCTTCATCTCCATCCCATTTCCTGGCGTAAAATCATAAACACCAGAAACTGGCAATGCGCCACGAATAAATTCTTTAGCCAATCCAACTGACTCCTGCCAATCATCTCTTACAGCCAACCAAGAGGCATAATGTCCTCCAGCTGAATGCCCTCCTATAAACAAGCGAGCCGAGTCACCACCGTGATCATTAATATTATCTTTAATCCATTTAAGCGCTTTAGCAATGTCTTTAACTCCTACAGGCCACATTACTTTTGGGGCTAAACGATAACCTATGCTGACAAATGTAATTCCTAATTGATTCAGGGCCGGAGCCATAAATGCAACCCATTCCTTATATCCATTTACCCAGCCTCCACCATGCATGAACGCAACAATATTTCCATTTGGATTAGGTGAGGGAAAAACCGCAACTTCTTGATAGGTATCATCACCATAAGAAAAATTTTCACCTTCTATGCCAGCGCTAAGTTTCTGAGCTTCAACATTATATATTTTACCTATATCGGAAAATGGTTCCTGCTCAGGGTAGGTGTTTATTTTTCTTAAAGTCATTTATCTAGCTTCCCTTTCAACAATCATTGATTCGTCGACCAATCGTCCATTTTCGATGATCAAATCATTATCTAGCACTACACTACAATCACGCATCGGAACATCATAATGACCTTTGGTGTTTCTATTACCCCCTCCCTGAGTGTTTGGGCCAGTTGAGAATAAAAAATTTCCAGGAAATGCCCGAGCAGCAGCGTGAGATCTCTCTGGCTCGTCGCCATTTAATGCTATATTATACCAGCGAGCCTGCGGGTTTAGCCCCCAACCTAAATGAGACACGGCATACGGGTCTAAATCATCATCAGAAAGTTTGTTATCATCTAGCCAATCAGTCATCAATTTGGCATCAAATCCACCATCTATTCTACGAATAAAACCATCTTGTATATCTAATCGAACTTCGTCTTGTATGTAACGACAAAAAGGAAGCACTACAATATCACCTGGAGAAAACACCACGGTCCCGTTCGCAGAAAGTTCATTTGGAAATGTATGAGTGTGTCCAACTCCCCAATGATCAAAGTGTCCGGGCTCATCAGAGTATCCCCACTGGCTCATAACTGGATACTCCCCACAATCATATGTTAAATCCGTTCCGGAATCACTAGTAACTCTAACCTTTAATGTTTCTGACAAGCGTTGGTGCGCATGTAAAACCGCCTCTTTAAGACCTTTTGGCGCCAAAAGAGTCTCTAACTCATCGGGAGCATCGATGATCATCAAAAACCTAGTACCAGTATCCATTACTTCCTTAAGCCAACTTGTAAACAAAGGGATATGAAGTGCTACCACTATATCTGCTGATATTAATGCCTCTTTTATGCCTTTAGTTTCACCTATTGTATCTACACCTACTTTGGTCCACGAAGGAACCATATTTACTTTTAACTCATAAGCATTTGCACCCAATTCATCTGACGCAGCGAATGCAGCCTGAACGTACTCAGGTCGAGTGGTTATATCGCTCATAAGAGCTATGGTTTCATTTTTAGAAACTTTCGACATAGTAAACTGTTTTAAGAATAATCCTGTGAGTTTGGCTGGATTAATCTCCTGATGTCGAACTGCTGCCGAAACGCGCATTTTTATCTCCTAAATAACGATGAAGTAGTAGACATAATGATAACAGTAAACTTCATATTACCTAATACACAGTTGTTAAAAAAATATATAGTCATTTATAAATGACAACAAAACACTCATGTGCTTTGTTAAAAGAATTAACAATACAACCAATAATGGATAGCCGGAGAGATAACATCATGATGAGAGCTTTTACTGAACAAAAAATGAAGCGTTGGGCTGAACAGAGATGGATACTGGACGCAATTATATCCAGTGTAGGGATGGAATGGGATCAACCTCGACTGGGATACACGATGTTTCCCTGCGGACCAGATGCTGTAGGAGATTTTCGAACAGTAGGAATGCGCACTAAAAAGTTTAACGATATGCATAGAGAGTTTGCTGCTGCCGCAAGCAGGCGTCAAGCAAAAGCCATCTCTTTCGAAGAGCAAGATAGATTAGTGTCTGCGCGCGAAAGCTATTTTATTGCCTCGCTTCTTTATTCAGCGGCAAGATGGCCAATCTTTGAAGCTAACGACTTACACATCGAATACAACCAAAAAATGAATGACTGCTATGACAAGTATATACAATATGCTCCTAGACCAATCGAACGTGTAGAAATTCCATTTGGAGATGGAGTTTTGCCTGGCTATTTGGCATTACCACACGCACCGAAAGATGGAGAAAAGTTTCCTTGTGCTATTGGCATCGATGGCATGGATGGTTCTAAGGAAATCATGTGCTCCATGTATGGGGATAAAATGCTAGAGAGAGGTATGGCCTCCTTTGTATATGATGGCCCCGGACAAGGCGAATGCCCAGTAAAAGGAGTGTATGTAACTAAAGATAACCATATGGATGCCGCACAGGCTGTCTACGATTGGTTAATTCAACATCCAGCAATTGACAAAGACCGCTTGGTTATATTTGGCCTAAGTTTTGGATCGTTTTTTGGATTACAAGCGGCTGCACAACTAGGTGACAAAGTACTTGGCACCGCAGTAACTTTTGTATGTCATGAGCCTGGCTGCTACACTATTTTTAATATGGCGGCTCCATCATTTAAACTTCGTTTTATGTTTATGAGTGATTATGATAATGAGGATGAATTTGATAAATTTATTAGCGAGTTTTCACTTGATCCTATATTAAGCGACATAAAAAGCCCCGTTCTAATACAAGCAGGACAAGATGAGGAGCTTAGTCCTATAGAGTGCACTGATGACGTCGTTAGTAAACTTAGTGTTAATAAAAAGCTCGTCTATTATGAAGGTGAAAGACATGCAATAGGGGGAGGATCCGCTGCATATTTTGGAGAAAATTGGTATTCGATGCTAGCCGACTGGTGCCAAGATAGAGTTAACGGAAAAGAGGCCCCGAATGAAAAAGTCTTAATTAACACTATGGGACAACAAGAAGTTACACCCTATTAAATATTTATTCATTGTCTATCTCGGCTGACCATCCTCGAACTCACGTTCAAGGATTTGGCCGAGTTTAGAATAAAAGTGTCCATTTAGACGGCCAATTGGTAAAAGTTTCTCCATGTTTATGTACCCATTAACCATACATGAAGGATCAACATGAAAGTATACTACCTCTCCAATTACTAATGGGTGTTTGTTCGGACCAAACTCGAAAACATTATGTAGTTTACATTCAAAGTGTATAGGAACTTCCCCTACTCTGGGTGATTTCACTTTTAATGCAGCTAATTGAGTTAAACCAGTGGCGTCAAACTCACTCTCTTTTTCAGGAATGGCGTTTCCAGTGTCTACCATTTCTTGCCAAACAGGTTCTGTAACTACATTAAAGCAAAAATCACCGGTCTCCTTAATATTCTTTAAAGTATGTTTTTCAGATCCATCTGGATTTCGTGCGATAGTTAGAGAAATCATAGGCGGCACAACACAAACAACGGTAAAAAAACTAAATGGAGCCAAATTAGTATTACCATTCTTATCAATAGTTGAGGCCCATCCAATTGGCCTCGGCACTACAGAGCCTGTTAGAAGTCTATAAACTTCTCGACGATCTATCTCAGAAGGATTAAATTCTAAATAGTCTGGCATTGATTTTTGTCTCCTTAAAGAGAAAAATGTTATTCTAGAGTTTGGAGAGTGTCTTTTAAATATTAATTAGATACTTTCATGGCATATGTAAATTTAATTAAGAGGGCGTAGGTAATTCTCGACTAAAAAATAATAAGAAGCGAGATAAATATAAATCTTAATAAAGGGGGAACCAATGTACGTTGATCCGCAAATTAAAAAGTTTGTTGAAGAATTAGCCAGCCAAGAAGCTCCTCACCCGGTTGAAATGGGATTGGAAGCTGCAAGAGAGGGCTTTAGTCAATTATGGAGAATGGTAAATCCAGAAAATCGTGAACTTGAAAGAAATGAAGACCTTTTTATACCTGGCCCGTCTGGTGATATAAGGTGTAAACTATATGTTCCTAAAGGAACCACGGGGCCATTACCAATACTAGCATATTTTCATGGCGGAGGCATGTGTCTTATGTCCCCAGAAGATTTCGAGGGAACCAATACAATCATTTCTGATGATGCTAAATGTATTGTTGTTGTTCCTGACTATCGCCTTGCGCCGGAAAATCCTTTCCCTGCCCCACTGGAAGATTGCTACGCTACTTTGCGCTGGTTACAAGAGAATGCAGACAGCATAGGAGGTGATTCTTCTAGAATAGCTATTGCTGGTGACAGTGGCGGAGGTTACCTAACTGCGGCAGTATCACTAGAAGCCAAGCTAAACAATACACCGCAACCCATTTTACAAATACTCATTTATCCTATGATAGACATGGCAGGAATTTCTACCAGTCGTGTTGAAGAAACTCTGTTTTTAGACGATCGCACTCTTCAATGGGTAATAAGCATGCACGCTGGAGATAACCGCCTAGACCCAAGAGCATCTCCGATACATGCAACAGATGTTTCTGGCCTAGCACCTGCTTTGATTATCGCTGCCGATATAGACCCTTTAAGGGATGAAGGACGGGCATATGCGTCTAAACTACAAAAGGCAGGAGTCACAGCGCATTATCAATTATACAGAGGAGTAGTGCACGGTTTTTTTAATTTTGGAAGTTTTTCAGACCAGGCAAACCTTGCAGTACAAAATGCTATAAGTGCACTAAAATCTGCGTTTAATAATGTTAACTAACCTTTAAAACTATCCCAGTTGAATAAATCGAGAAAGAATGTACATGAGAGCTGTTTTTTCATTGAACCCTTGGGAGTCTAAACGCTTTATCGGGAGAGCCGTCTCTAAAATTCCAGAAGTAGAATATGCTCTATCTCACGCTCAATTAGTCATAGCCCACGGGTCAACAAACGTTTTTGTAGCAGAGGAGGTGCTTGGTTATTGTCCTGAACGAGACAAATACGCTTCCGGTCAAGTTATTAATGGTACGTTATGTCAAACAGAATCGAGTGAAAAACCTCCAATACTTAGATTAGTAAAAGGTAGACCCGTTCCCCCAGTTCCAACAATGGATGAAACCCTTGCAGGTTGGGACGACAAATGTGTTTTTATAAAAGGAGCTAATGCTGTTGATCCAGAGTTTAACGCTGCAATTTTTAATGCACACCCAGGAGCAGGAACAATAGGTTTTGCTTTTGGTAAAATTTGTGGAATGGGAATACCTTTAATTGTGCCGGTGGGACTGGAAAAACTCATTCCTTCAGTAAAGCAAGCGTCTACACAATTGGGACACGCACGTGTCGATTATTTTAATGGTCAGAAAATTGGAATGTTACCTCTGATAAATGCAACGGTAATTACCGAAATCCAAGCATTCAAAATTCTATTTGGATTAAACGCCATACATGTTGGCGGAGGTGGAGTTTCAGGATCTGAAGGAACAGTTGTTTTGTCTGTGGAGGGTGATAAAGAATCTGTCGATATAGCCATAAAAGAAATTAACACTATTAAAGGAGAGCCCCCTTTAAATCTTAAAAAAGCATTATGTCAGACCTGCATTCCTTCTACACCAGCTCTTAGAACTACTGATGGCTCCCAGGTAATAGAGAAGACAAAAAAAACTTGCATTTACAGCGGAACCCTAGAATCTGACTTACCTGATTGGTTTAAAAGAAGATAGATAACTTATTGTTTTTAATATTAATTTAATAAATAGGATTATTCATGAGAGCCGTATTTTCAGTAACTCCTTGGGAATCAAAAAGATTAATTGGACGTGCAGTAGCAAACTTACCTGAGGTTCAATATGCACTTGAACATTCACAAGTGATCATAGCCCATGGATCAACAAATGTTTACGTAGCAGAAGAAGCTCTAGGATATTGCCCTGAAAGAGATCGTTACGTCTCAGGTCAAGTAATTAATGGCACTTTATGCCAAACACAACCTGAAGAAAAACCTGCGATACTTAGGTTAGTTAAAGGAAAACCGGTTCCCCCTGTTCCGACAATGGATGAAACTATGGATGGATGGGACGAGACATGTTTGTTCATTAAGGGCGCTAACGCTGTTGATCCTGAATTTAACGCTGCAATTTTTAACGCACACCCAGGAGCAGGAACAATAGGTTTTGCTTTTGGTAAAATTTGCGGAATGGGCATTCCATTAATTGTACCCGTTGGCCTTGAAAAGTTGATACCTTCAGTTAAATCCGCTTGTACAGAATTAGGACATTCAAGAGTTGATTATTTTTATGGAACAAAAATAGGAATGCTTCCCTTAATAAACGCCAAGGTAATAACAGAAATACAAGCCTTTAAGATTCTATTTAATCTCCCCGCAGTTCATGTTGGAGGTGGAGGAGTATCTGGATCAGAAGGATCAGTGGTACTAGCAGTTGAAGGTGATCAAAGTGATGTAGAGGACGCAATTAGTTACATCTCTGATATTAAAGGCGAGCCAGCTTTAAAGTTAAAGAAAAGAATTTGTTCCACCTGCTATGCTCCCCCTCCTGCTTTCACTTCAGGTACAGCAACTCACAAGAAGGACGATGCAATTGATCATCAAACCCTAGCTAAAGAACAAAAGCAATGTATCTTTTCTGGGGTTGAGGAAAGTGACTTACCTCCTTGGTTTATCAGACGTTAAAATTTAAGCTTAGATCAAGGCGGACTTCAGGCTAATTAGGACGACCCCCACGTTTTCTTTGATGTTCCTTCAAAAACTTCTTTCTCACTCTTATTGAATCTGGTGTCACTTCCACCAATTCGTCATCATCTATAAATTCAAGTGCAAACTCTAAAGTAACTTTTATAGGAGGAGTGAGTATAATATTTTCATCTGTGCCTGAAGCTCTTATATTTGTTAACTGTTTTCCTTTAAGAGGATTAACATTCAGATCCTGATTTCGGTTGTTAATTCCAACCACCATACCCTCATAAACTTGAGTCCCATGGTCTACCATCATCTGTCCTCTTTCCTGCAAGTTGAACAAGGCGTAGCCACGAGCCATACCAGTTTCTGTCGAAACAAGTACCCCTCTATGGCGTTGAGCTAAATCATCTGAAAAGTGGGGCCCATAATGATCAAACGCATGATACATGAGGCCACTTCCTGAAGTCAGAGTTAGAAAAGAGGATCGCACTCCGATCAAACCTCTAGTGGGCACAATATAATCTAGACGCACTCTTCCGCTTCCATCGGGAATCATGTTCTTTAGTTCAGCTCTGCGTTCGCCAAAAAGCTCCATTACTTGACCCTGATGTCCTTCGTCAATGTCTACAGATAGAGATTCATAAGGCTCACATTGCTTGCCATCAATTTCTTTTATTATTACTTCGGGTCTTGAAATTGCTAGTTCGTATCCTTCCCTTCTCATATTTTCCACTAGTATAGAAAGATGCAATTCACCACGTCCTGATACTTTAAATCGATCAGCAGATTCCATTTCCTCAACCCTTAAAGCTACATTATGCAAGAGTTCTTCCATTAGGCGATCACGCAAATTACGACTAGTAACAAACTTTCCCTCCTTACCAGCAAAAGGAGAGTCATTTACTTGAAATGTCATAGAAATAGTTGGCTGATCTACAGTAAGCGGTGGTAGAGGGTCAATCGCCTCGGGGCTACACACGGTGTCAGAAATCTTAAGTTCATCTATTCCCGAGAAGGCAATTATATCCCCCGCCAACGCCCTTTGTTTTTCTATTCTTTTTAGGCCACTAAACCCTAATATTTGCATTAAACGGCCTTGCCTGGTGGTTCCATCGACTGAAATTATCGAAACAGGATCGTTTCTTGCCACGGAACCTCGTTCTATTCGCCCAATCCCAATAACTCCCACATAAGAAGAATAATCTAGTGATGAAACCTGCAAGCGAAAAGGTCCATTACGATCTACAGACGGAGCCTTTACGTGCTCTATAATTGTTTTAAACAGTACCTCCATATTATCTCCACGCTCCTGAGAATTTAATGAAGCCCACCCTTCAGTAGCTGAGGAAAAAACTGTTGTAAAATCTAACTGGTCATCAGTAGCGCCCAGCTGAACAAACAGATCAAATGTCTGATCTACTGCCCAATCAGGTCTTGCCCCGTCTCTATCTACTTTGTTTACAACCAACACAGGGTTTAACCCTGCTTCTAGTGCTTTACGTGTCACAAAAGTAGTCTGAGGCATAGGGCCCTCTACAGCATCGACCAATAGCAGCACCGAATCGACCATAGATAAGACACGTTCAACCTCTCCTCCAAAATCAGCATGCCCGGGAGTATCGACAATATTAATGTTCCAGCCATCCCATTCTATAGCTGTATTCTTTGAAAGAATCGTTATACCCCGCTCTCTTTCAATATCATTAGAATCCATGACGCGTTCTTGTACTTCAGTCTCTCCATATGAAACCAAAGTTCCAGACTGTCTCAACAATTTATCAACGAGTGTCGTTTTTCCATGATCTACATGGGCTACTATAGCTATATTACGAAGTTTATCAGCCGAGGTTGATTCAGTGTCAGACATATAACCAGCAGATTTTATCAAAAAAATGGAAGTTGATGAGAACTTATAAGTTAATTAGAGCTTCTTTTATTTAGATTGGCTCATTAATAAAGTTTTGTGTATGGCGTCCCCAACGGGATTCGAACCCGTGTTGCCGCCGTGAAAGGGCGGTGTCCTAGGCCTCTAGACGATGGGGACGTCGTTGTGAATGTGATGTAATCCGTTTCACAGTACAA
>PTJY01000005.1 GCA_002937505.1 Alphaproteobacteria bacterium MarineAlpha12_Bin1 | reverse complement strand
GTATAGACACTTGTATTGAAAAGTTTGACATTCCACTTTTGAGACCGAATGACGCAATGATTGAAGAGGCAATTGAATGGAAAACCTCACAATAGAATTTGAGAATATCATCTGCGACACCGTTGGGTACTGGAATTTCTACATAGCCTATACCTAAAGGCTTTAAAAAGTGCATGCTTTTTGGAGAGTGAAGCCGGATGCAAAAGCCAAAGGGACTAGTTATTTTAGCAGCATTATCTTCAAAATTTGCTTCGTAGGGAGTATCTTTAAACTTTTGTAATTTATTCAAGCGCGATAACCTTAAACGTATAATGTCTAGATCAGGGACTATTAATCCAATTAGACCGGAAAACGGAGGTGTTGCACCGCGTCGAGGAAGATGAAACTGCTGTAGTCCAACATTGACTCCCATATTTGTTTCATCGGCCCTACGAAACGGATCCCGCGTTAACCCTAAACCTCCAATAAAAAAAACGGTCGCTAGATCATGGTCGGAAACTTGGAAATTAATGTGGTCAAGGTGAAGTATGCCACCCACCTCAGGCAAAACTTTAGGAAAATGTTCTGTCATGACAAGCCTTGTGTTTACATAAATCGTTAATTTATTTGACAGTTACTAAGCGTATTTGAACAGTGATTTGATTTTCCATCAAATGCTTTATGGAAGTTTTTATAAAAATTAATATATTTTTCTTCCATATATTATTATCTCACCGTCCTCTTAATCTTATTATAAATATCGTCTAATATCTCAGTCCTCTCTACACCATAATGCAACTTTATAAAATAGGTGTTACCATTTGTGGGAAGGTTAAATCCGTGAAATCGTTTTTTCTATAATGGTTAAAATCTATGTCGATGCGGATGCCTGTCCGGTTAAAAACGAGGTAGAACGGATTGCGACACGCCACAATCTTGAAACCTATCTGGTATGCGACGGCGGAATCCGCCCTCCGATGAATCCACTAATACAACTTGTCGTTGTCGATCAGGGTGCCGACGCCGCCGATAACTGGATTGCAGACCATATCGGACGGGGGGACATATGCGTTACTAACGATATTCCTCTTGCCGGACGTTGCCTTAAAGAGGGTGCATTCGCCATCAAACCTAACGGCGACACATATACCAACGATAATATAGGCATGGCACTTGCTTCACGGGAAATAATGGAAGGGATTCGCGAAACTGGCGAAATGACTGGCGGTCCTCCCCCTTTTAGCAAAGCGGATCGATCCAAATTCCTAAACCGGATGGAAATGATTGTTCAACAGGCGAGGAAATCCTAGTCCCAAGGAACCTATTCAACTGTGACACACCCACTTGAAACGTTTGCCTATGACTGAATATTTGGCAAGATATAGGATTGCAGATTTTTTTTAGATACACTTCCTTACAATGCGGGCACTACTGCTAGTGATGCACTTGGAATGGGGTTGCCGGTATTAAGTTGTATGGGAAACTCTTTTGCCAGCAGAGTTGGTGCAAGTCTGCTGAATGCTGTTAATTTACCGGAACTGATTACGACGACCCAAGAGCAATACGAGGCACTTGTTATCCAACTAGCATTACAACCAGAAAAGTTAAAAATCATCAAAGACAAGTTAATCAATAATTTACCCACAGCGCCGCTATATGACACCCCATTGTTTACACGACATCTCGAGTCTGCTTATTTGACTATGTATGACAGATACCAACATGGATTAGATCCAAATCATATTTATGTGTAAAAACGTATTGGGTATAGGTGTTGGTGATGGAGAGATATCTTGTTACGCCAAATGAAAAGAACTAAAGAGGACATACGAAGAGATAGTCCCTGTATCGGTACATGTACTCTTAATGAAGAGAATATCTGTATAGGTTGCAATCGACATATAGACGAAATCATAGAAATGGGTAATCCAGAGAAAGATGAGTAATAGTTAAGTTTAATGAGTAAGATCGGATTTTTGGTTAGAAACCTTTGATTACCTTAAATTGCCTGTAAACATCATTAACTAATTGTAATCTTCTTAATGTAATTTATTTTATAGGAGTATAGATATTGGCGAATGACCCTCGCGTTGAAGCAGCGTTAAATCATTGGGCTCCAAGATTCGTGGCGAACGGTATCCCATTAACGGATTTTCAGGAGGTTACAGATTCTATTGAGAAATGGGAGGATTGGTGTTCTGCGTGGGCAGCACGCGGAGAAATTCATGAAGAAATGGGTCGCAATGCCTTATCACAGGGGTACAATTTAAGTGCTGGAGAGCATTTAACTACCGCAGGCGTTTGTTATCACTTCGCTAAATTTTTATTTGTTAATGATATTCATCAAATGCGCGAAGCTCATATGAAAGCAATTAACTGTCGTAACTTGGCACTTCCTCACTTAAAGCCACCGGGTGAACGGGTTGAAATACCCTACCAAGGTAAATTACTTGCTGGTATTCTGCGAAAACCTCTGAATGTCGAAACGCCATCTGTTGTTATATTAGCAATGGGTCTAGATTCATCCAAAGAAGAGATGGGTGCTTATGAAAAACTATTCCTTGATAGAAATTTAGCTACCCTTACTTTCGACGGCCCAGGTCAGGGAGAGGGTGAATATGAATTTGGTATTAGGTATGATTATGAAGTTCCTATTGGCAAAGTTATTGACTATATTGAAAATAGAAATGATCTAGATGCTGATCGCATAGGTCTATGGGGTGTCAGCCTTGGAGGATACTACGTTCCTAGGGCTGCGGCTTATGAAAAACGAATCCAAGCATGTATTGGACTATCAGGTCCTTATGATTGGGGTGCCGTATGGGACAATCTACCTATTTTAACAAAAGAAGCATTCCGTGTTCGCTCTCATTCCACTAATGAAGAAGAAGCGCGCCTTCTAGCACTCAAGTTTTCCCTTAAGGGGGTAGCTTCGGAAATAACTTGTCCAATATTTATCGTTGCAGGTAAACTTGATCGTTTAATATCATATAAAGATGCTGAAAAACTAGCCGAAGAAGTATCTGGACCCGTAGAACTTCTAATAATCAAGGATGGTAATCATGTCGCAAATAATCGAGCATACCGTTATAGACTGCAGACAGCTGACTGGATGGCTAAACAATTAGAAGATATATAATCATTCAAGCCTTACTTTTGATATATATAAACTAACCTTAATTAAAAACTTAATTATCTGGTAAAAGTGCGTCAGAACCAAAAAAAAGCGATTAAGCAAAAGGACTTAAAGTACGCCCTATGGAAGTGGGTGTGTCACCGTCGAATAGTGGGGTTCGGTAGTAATAGAAATACCCTCAACCATACAGAAAACACCTATCCACTAAAGTTAGAGTCCCCAACATCACCAAAATATGCTAGAGTTTCTGTATGAGAAAACTCACCATCATATTTCTGACTATTGTGTTCTGTCTCACTTCCTCAATTGCGTTCAGTGAAACAGTTAAACCAGAGTTTTTGAAGGAACGTAATGGAATTATCTACAAGAAGAAGGTCTCTAACAAACCTTACTCTGGTTATGTGGAGGGTAAAAAAGAGAATGGATTCTTAGTAAGAGGAGCTTACCAGAATGGTAAGAAAGAAGGTGTTTGGAAAACGTATGACTGGGATGTTCAGTTATGGACAAAAAGAACCTTCAAGGACGGTAAGTTAGATGGTATTTCGGAAACTTATTACGACAATGGTCGGTTAGAAAACAAAATAAATTACAAGAACGGTAAGATGAATGGTCTTTCCGAATTTTATGACGACAAAGGTCAGCTAAGGTTTCTAGAAACATGGAAGAACGGTAAGAAAGAAGGTGTTTGGGAATTGTATCACCAGAATGGTCAGTTATGGAAAAAAGAAACTTACAAGGACGATAGGTTAATCAAGACAGAGAAGTTTTAAGACTTACTAGTCCAACGCCCGATAAACTGATGTACAACCTATTCCTAATTCCTTTGCGATCGTAGATGCACTGCACACCACAAAAGTTAGACTCCCCAACATCACCAAAATATGCCGGAGTTTTTGTATGAGAAAACTCACCATCACACTCTGCCTATCATTTGCTGTGCTTCTTGGAAGTGTGGGGGTGAGTATGAGTGCCGATTTTAGGAACTGCGAACAGGAATACAAAAAAAAGAACTATAACGCCGCTGCTCGTTTGTGCCTCCCCTTTGCCGAACAGGGGAATGCCACTGCCCAGAAGAATCTGGGTTTTATGTACCACAACGGAGACGGTGTTTCACAGGATTATAAGACTGCGATGAAGTGGTTTAGACTTGCTGCGAAACAGGGACACGCCACTGCCCAGTATAATCTGGGTTTGATGTACCGCAATGGACGAGGTGTTCCACAGGACAATAAGACTGCGGTGAAGTGGTGGAAACTTGCTGCCGAACAGGGGGTTGCCGTTGCCCAGTATAATCTGGGTACGATGTACGCAAATGGAGATAGTGTTTCACAGGATTATAAGACTGCAATGAAGTGGTACAGACTTGCTGCGAAACATGGGTATGCCAGTGCCCAGAACAATCTGGGACAGATGTACCGCAGAGGAGATGGTGTTATACAGGATTATATGACTGCAATGAAGTGGTACAGACTTGCTGCCGAACAGGGGAATGCCAGTGCCCAGAACAATCTGGGTGCAATGTACAACAACGGAAACGGTGTTCCACAGGACTATGTCTATGCCCATATGTGGTACAATATTGCCGCATCATCTGGGAAAAGTAAGAACGCTTCTAACAACAGAGACATCATTGAGAAAAAAATGTCTTCTTCTCAAATAGAAACCGCACAGAACCTTGCTCGTAAATGTGTCCGTAAAAAATACAAAGGGTGTTGAGTTAGAAACTAACCAAGTGCCCGATAGACACTCGCTCGTCCTATCCCCATTTCCTTTGGAATCGCAGATGCACTTCCTCCACTAAAGTTAGACTCCCCTACTCCAAAAGGGAAAAAGTGCATACCCACCCCCTTATTCTACCGTCACGCTTTTAGCCAAATTACGTGGTTGATCTACATCTGTACCCCTTATTACAGCAGTATGATAGGCTAATAGTTGTATTGGTATGGAATATAAAAGAGGGGCAACAAAGTCATCAATCTTGGGCATGGTGATGCTCGCCCAGCTTTTTTTTTCTAATCTCTTAACACCTTCATGATCAGAAATAAAAACTACCTTACCTCCCCGAGCTATAACTTCTTGAACATTTGAAAGTGTCTTTTCAAAAAGTTCTCCTGGTGGAGCTAACGCTATAACCGGAACACCATCGTCGATTAGTGCAATCGGTCCATGTTTCATTTCTCCAGCCGCGTATCCTTCTGCATGAATATAAGAGATTTCTTTCAACTTTAATGCACCTTCAAGGGCAATTGGATAAGCTGTTCCACGACCTAGATAAAGCACATCTCGTGATTTAGAAATATTTATAGCCAACTCCCTAATATCTTGGTCATGGTTTAAAACCTCTGCCATCCTTGAAGGCACTTCAGTAAGTGATTTGGCTAGCGAAGCAGCCTTAGCGTGTTCAAGGGCGCCATTCGCTTTGCCTGCGGCTATAACGAAACATGCTAAAGACGTTAATTGTGTAGTGAATGCTTTGGTCGATGCAACTCCGATCTCAGGGCCTGCTAGAGTAGGCAACACAACATCCGATTCACGTGCAATTGAGCTTTCGCCAACATTTACAACTGAGACTATGTGCTGATCATTTTCACGACAATGACGCAAAGCAGCAAGGGTGTCGGCTGTTTCACCAGATTGGCTAACAAAAAGAGCTATACCACCTTCGGGCAGAGGTGCGTCACGATAACGAAACTCAGAAGCAACATCTATTTCAGCTGGTATTCTCGCTATCCTTTCGAACCAATACTTTGCAACCCACCCAGCATAACAAGCTGTTCCGCAAGCAACCAAATTTACTCTTGATACTTCTGACAAATCGAAAGGAAGGGACGGAAGAGTAATTTCTAATGTGTGAGCGTTTAAATAGCTCTGAAGAGTGTCACCCACAACCGCTGGTTGCTCGAAAATTTCTTTTTGCATGAAATGCTCAAAATTTCCTTTCCCTATAGTAGCACCTGATAAAGCCGTTTCCATTTCATCACGTTGAACAGGAGTACCGTTTTTGTCATATATATCAGCTCTCTCTGAAGTGACTATGGTCCAATCACCTTCTTCCAAATAACAAATGCGTTTAGTAAGAGGCGCAAGTGCATGAGCGTCTGATCCTAAATACATTTCACCGTCTCCGTAGCCTAAAGCCAAGGGACTACCGCGTCTTGCGCCTACTATAAGATTATGTTCGCCAGCAAAAATAACCGCTAAAGCAAAAGCACCCTCAAGCCGATCCAAGGACGTCTTTACCGCTACGTTTATTGAAGCCCCATTCTCTAACTCGCGAGTTATCAAGGCAGCAATGGCCTCAGTGTCAGTATCACTTTCAAAAATGTATCCTGAAGAATTTAATTCTTCACGTAATTGTTGAAAGTTTTCAATTATTCCATTGTGAACAACAGCAACTTTATGTGTGGCATGAGGATGTGCATTTCTTTCATTAGGTGCCCCATGAGTAGCCCAGCGCGTATGTCCAATACCAACCTCACCAGTTAAGGGGTTGTCTTTAAGTTCATTCTGTAAATTGACTAACTTGCCCTCTGCGCGCCTTCTTTCTATCCGACCGTTAACCAATGTCGCGATACCGGCAGAATCATAACCACGATATTCGAGCCGTCGTAACCCAAGAAGTAAACGTGGAGCAACATCTCCTTTACTTAAAATTCCTATAATACCGCACATACTGATCAGAACTCTTTTTCGTCAGCTTTTCGATGATAGATGTTTTTTTCTAAACGACTTTGCCCAGTCGGGTTTTTCATTTTGTGAAGTCCTCTCTATAGCTAGCGAATTAGAGGAAACATCTTTCGTGACGGTACTTCCTGCCGCAATTATGGCTCCATCACCTATCGTAATTGGAGCAACTAATGCAGTGTTTGAGCCAATGAACACTTTATCGCCAATAGATGAACGATGTTTTACAAAGCCATCATAGTTACAGGTAATTGTTCCCGCGCCAATATTTGTTTTATGTCCAATTTTAGTATCACCTATATAACTCAAATGATTAACTTTAGTATCATTTTCAATTTCTGAATTTTTTATCTCAACAAAATTCCCCACTTTAACATCAGTCCCTAATTTCGTTCCCGGTCGTATTCGAGCGAAAGGCCCAATCACAGCACCATCATTAACAATTGCTCCTTCTATGTGACTAAATGGTTTAACTTCGACATTATCACCAATCTTAACTTCAGGGCCAAAAACTACGTTGGGATGAATAACTACATCCTGTCCCAATAAAGTGTCATGTGAAAACCACACAGTAGATGGATCCACCAAAGTTACACCATTTTCCATAGCTTTAGCTCTTAAACCATCCTGTAAAACCGATTCAGCCGCAGCTAATTCTTCGCGGCTATTAATTCCCATTAGTTCTTCCTCTCCCGCTTCTATGAAACCAACCTTTAACCCTTTGCTTCTCCCTATTTTAACTATATCGGTAAGATAATATTCTCCTTTGGCGTTGCTATTGTTCAACTCTTTTAGTAAGCCAAATATATGTTCACCTGAAACCACCATCACACCGGAATTACAAATTTCAATTTTCAATTGTTCCTCACTAGCATCCTTAGCCTCAACAATCTCAGTTAGATCACCGCCGTGGCCTATTACCAGTCGCCCATAGTTTGACGGGTTTGCAGCCCTAAACCCCACAACAACGATTTCATGTTCAGTCCCACATTTATTTATCGCTGAGATCATTGTATCTCTACTTACCATAGGAGTATCACCAAAAAGTATGAGTAACGGATCTTTTTCATTTCTTAAAAGTGTACTAGCCGAGCTAACAGCATCGCCTGTTCCCAAACGTTCTTTTTGTATACAAACTTCATAAGGCCGAACAAAACTATCAATACTCTCCATTCCTGGTCCTCTAACGACCGCCAATATTTTTGGATTTAAGGCTCCAACAGTCTCAAGCAAGTTTAAGATCATTGGCCTCCCTAAAAGTTTATGCATTACCTTAGGATGTTTTGAATTCATCCGAGTGCCTAAACCGGCAGCCAGTATAAGAGCAGAAAAAGGAATGTTAGGCATATTTACACTTTATGATACATCTGGTTTTCAATGAAATAATCTTTTTGCCATACTAAGATTTTCGAAGAATGCCATAACCGCAATGTACGATCCAAGTCACTTATTATTGAAATTTATTACAAAAAATAATTAATGTAAAAATGTAAATTAAATACTGGAACAAAATTGGTTCAAATCAATTTAGTAGAAAATTTTTAACTTTTATCAACATTTGAGTATTTGAATAGATTTCCTTGAGCCGAATCTTCTTTTTCTGCGGTCACAGGATCTGAAACCATATCATTAACTGACCTAATTAGAGTGTCATTATCATTACTTACTGAATTTACTTTTTTTGATATTTGCCATTTGGTGATTGCTTCACCTGTTGGTGCTAAAACAATATCATTTAAAATAGATAATTTGGTTCCCACGTAACTACCAGTAAGCCAATTCTTGATATCAGAATCAGATAGAATTACGGGCATACGAGAATGGATTTCTGATAGATCCTTATTGGCCTTGGTTGTAAGTATTGCACACGTTTTTACTTGTTCTCCACTCGAAGATATCCAACTCTCCCAAATTCCTGCAAGAGATAAAAAGCCTGAATTAGTAGAAGTGATCCAAAACGGCTGTTTAGCTTCGTTCCATTCATAAAACCCACTAATTGGAATTAAGCATCGTCTTTTGCGATACGCATCTCGAAAGCTGGACTTTTCATGAACTGTTTCTGCCCTTGCATTTATTAACCTTGTTCCTATTGAATCATCTTTTGCCCACCCAGGAATTAACCCCCATCTAAAATATCCAGCAGTATAATTTTCGTTTAAACCATCATTCGATGAAGTAATTGATAAAATTGGCTGTGAAGGAGCAATATTATATCTAGGACGCAAATTCATAGGTTGAATATCTATTTTATAGAACTGTCTAATCTCATCCCATGAGTGAATCAGTGCGAATCGGCCACACATTTTTAAATTTTTCCTTAAATATTGATCGTTTGGAAAAAAAAATAGATAAAGTTTGCTTAGTTAAAACAAAAATGAAAGTTGAAATTATAAATTAATTAAAATTAACAACTTTTTTTAAAAATGTTTCTAATAAAATTCATAAAAATGTAAAAAAATTAGCTAAGGATTGACGAAAAAATTCAATAGAGTAAGATGTTCACGTATTGTTCACGGTGACAGGTGGTCAATATTTAGTGTTACACTGGGTGCTCGCGACAACATGTTGTAGAAGTTTCCATATTATTACTCGGAAAACTACTCACAGCATGTGGATGACCTGGTTACCGATCTAAAGGGGGCATTACGTATGGATGGATCTGTGGGCGTTTCGCCTGACAAAAGTGTTGTGGATAAAGTGATGGAAACAGAAGAGATTGTGGAAAAAAGAAATTCTGATAATCTTTTTGTAGATCAAAAAAAAGAATCTGTGGAATCTCCACAGAATTACCAGCCATCTTTGTTCGACGACACAATACTTTCAGGTGAAGTAAATCAAACTACAAAAAACAAAGACGCCTTATCCGTTTATCAGACGGAAAGAGTAAAAATATATATAGATCCATCGCGAGATGAGAATCTAACTGCATTTGGCAGAGAGACATTGGAAGATCGTTACTTGCTCCCTGAAGAAGCAGGAGAACCACAAAAGCTTTTTGCTAGGGTTGCCTCCCATTACGCTGACAATTCTGAACATGCACAACGTATTTACGATTATATTTCTAACCTCTGGTTTATGCCAGCCACACCTGTTTTGTCTAACGGTGGCTCAAAACGTGGCCTTCCTATTTCTTGCTTTTTGAATGAAGCATCCGATTCTTTGGAAGGGATAGTTGATTTGTGGAATGAAAATGTTTGGCTAGCTGCTCGTGGAGGAGGTATAGGTAGCTATTGGGGAAATCTTCGATCTATAGGTGAACAGGTAGGAAGGAACGGTAAAACATCTGGGGTGGTGCCCTTCATACGTGTAATGGACTCCCTTACTTTGGCAATCAGTCAAGGGTCGTTGCGTCGAGGATCTGCGGCCGTTTATTTACCTATTTCTCATCCTGAAATTGAAGAGTTTGTTGAAATGAGACGTCCGACTGGTGGCGATCCAAATCGAAAAACCCCAAATTTACATCACGGGGTTCTAATATCTGATGACTTTATGCGTGCTGTAGAGGATGATGACGATTGGGTATTGGTAAGTCCTAAAGATGGAGCACCCATATCTCGTGTATCCGCTCGATCACTTTGGATTCGCGTTTTAACCGCCAGGGTTGAAACCGGAGAGCCTTACATAATTTATTCTGACACAGTAAATAAGAGCATACCCGAACATCACAAATTAGCTGGGCTCAGCGTTAAAACTTCTAACCTTTGCTCTGAGATAACATTGCCAACTGGCATTGATCACCATGGTAAAGACCGAACAGCCGTATGCTGCTTGTCATCACTAAATTTAGAAAAATTTATTGAATGGAAAAAACATCCAACCTTTATTGAAGACGTAATGAGATTTTTAGATAATGTACTACAAGATTTCATAGATAATGCTGCTGATTCATTTCATCGAGCGACTTACTCAGCTATGAGAGAGCGTTCAGTAGGTTTAGGTGTAATGGGTTTTCATTCTTTTTTACAGAGTCACATGGTTCCATTTGAATCAGCTGTTGCTAAGGGCTGGAACCATAATATGTTTAAACACATTAAGGTAAACGTTGATAACGCTTCCCAAACATTGGCCAAAGAACGAGGAGCGTGTCCTGATGCAGAAGATTACGGAATTATGGAGCGTTTTTCGAATAAAATAGCTATTGCCCCTACTGCCTCAATTTCCATAATTTGTGGTGGCTCTTCGCCTGGTATCGAACCTATCGCCGCAAATAGCTACACGCATAAAACACTATCTGGATCATTTAACGTTCGTTCTAAAGCACTTAAGAAGCTTTTATCTGAAAAAGATAAAGATATAGATGAGGTCTGGTCTTCTATAACAACTAATGAAGGGTCAGTTCAGCATCTTGATTTCTTATCAGAAGAAGAAAAAGCAGTATTCAAAACAGCTTTCGAAATCGACCAAAGGTGGGTAATTGATTTAGCTGCAGATAGAGCTGATCAAGTTTGTCAATCTCAATCACTAAATGTTTTTCTTCCTGCCGATGTACATAAGAGAGATCTTCATCAAATACACTATCAAGCATGGAAAAAAGGGGTGAAAAGTCTTTATTACTGCCGCTCCAAATCTCTGCAGAGATCGGAAAGTGTTGCAGCTATGCCTATGGTAGAGTTAACTGCTGACGAGGAGGCTGATCGTGCCGCTGCGAGCCACAATGATTATGAAGAATGCCTCTCTTGCCAATAAATTATACAGTTTTTTTAAATAAAATAATAAAATATTAATTATAGAACGTTTTGATAATCTGATTTAGAGTGAGAATTTTATGTCGTTATTAGAAGAAAGAATTCAGTATAAACCCTTTAAGTATCCATGGGCGTATGATGCTTGGCTCCAACAACAACGAGTTCACTGGCTTCCAGAAGAAGTTCCTCTGGCCGATGATGTCAAAGACTGGCATAGAGTATTAACGGCTGGTGAGAGAAATCTACTTACACATATTTTCCGATTCTTTACTCAGTCAGATGTTGAAGTAAATAATTGTTACATGAAGCACTATTCTCAAGTGTTTAAGCCTACCGAGGTTCAGATGATGTTATCTGCATTTTCTAATATAGAAACTGTGCATATAGCTGCTTATTCTCACCTTTTAGATACTATTGGTATTCCAGAAAGTGAATATTCAGCCTTTCTAAAATACCAACAAATGAAAGATAAATATGACTACCTTCAGGAATTTAATGTCGATTCAAAAGAAAACATAGCAAAAACTCTAGCTATGTTTGGGGCGTTTACAGAAGGTCTTCAATTATTCGCGAGTTTTGCAATATTGATGAACTTCCCCAGGTTTAATAAAATGAAAGGGATGGGGCAAATTGTGACCTGGTCTGTTCGTGACGAGAGTCTTCATACAGCTTCAATTATAAAACTGTTTCGTACTTTTGTGGATGAGAACCCAGAGGTCAGAACCGAAGAATTAGAACGTGATCTTTACATTAATTGTGAAACAGTAGTGACACACGAAGATGCATTTATTGACCTCGCCTTTGAGTTAGGCCCAATTGAAGGTTTAGATGCCCATGAAGTTAAACAATATATAAGATACATTGCAGACCGAAGACTGATGCAGCTTGGGTTACAGCCTGTACATCGTATAGAAAAAAACCCTCTTCCATGGATGGAGGAAATGCTAAACGGAGTCGAGCATGCTAATTTCTTCGAAAACCGTGCAACAGAATATTCTAAAGCCGCGACCAAAGGAAATTGGGAAGAGGCGTTCGAATAGAGAAAGCCTATAAATCAAAATATTATATGTCAGATTACTCTGATCTTAACATTGATGAAAATTTTACTACCTTCTATGGCCTTTGTGCATGAATGCTGATCAAGCAATAGTTTTTGTTATATTAGCTACAGCTATGATTTTATTTTTATGGGGTCGTTGGCGTTATGACTTCGTTGCGTTTAGCGCTCTTATAATCTCTGTAATAATCGGCCTGATTCCCGCCGAAGACGCCTTTCTAGGCTTTGGTCATCCGGCAGTTATCACTGTGGCAACAGTTTTAATCATTAGCCGATCTATTCAAATATCTGGTGTTTTGGACCATCTAGTTAAGATATTATTTCAAAAAACAATAAACCAGTCCTTTCAAGTAGGAACCTTATCCGGGTTAGGAGCGGTTTTTTCAACATTTATGAATAACGTTGGAGCATTGGCTTTGCTAATGCCCCTGGCTTTACGGCTAAATAAAAAACCATCTATCCTACTAATGCCTTTATCATTTGGGTCGATTTTGGGTGGTCTTATTACGTTAATAGGCACACCTCCAAATATAATTATCGCTACATATAGGGCAGATGCTTTAGGAGAGCCCTTTCAATTATTCGATTTCGCTCCAGTAGGCTTACCCATAGCAATTATAGGGTTATTTTTTATTATAACTTTTGGTTGGAGACTTATCCCTCAGAACCGGGACGGCGCAACTTCACCAAGTAGTGATTTTAAAATCCATGATTATATTTCAGAGGCTTTAGTGCCTCAAGGATCCAGTTTGATAGGGAAATCAATTGCAGAACTGGAACATCTTATTGAAGACCGCTCAATAGTAGTTGGCCTATTACGTAATAACTTGAAAATACTCCACCATCTCAGAAGCCAAGTTCTTCAAGCCAATGATAGACTACTTGTTCGTATAGACCCTACGGGGCCAGAAAAACTATTTATTAATAATGACTTAAGTTTACCCAGAGAAAGCATGTTAGAAGAAGTAAATTTAGGCTCAGGGAATGCGACCTTAATTGAAACAGTAGTGCCACCCGGATCAAAAATTGAAGGTCAATCAGCCCGAGCTCTTCAATTCCGTCGTCGACATAACTGTGCTTTAATCGCCCTTGCCAGACAAGGAAAACCTATAAGAGAGCAACTTTCTACAGTCCGTTTTAAAGCAGGAGATGTATTGTTGTTTCAGGGTGAACCTGATGATTTAAGTGAAGCTATTTCGAATTTGGGCTGTCTTCCTCTTGCTGAGCGAGATGTTTCAATCAAAACCCCAAAAAGAAAATGGCTCCCTTTGACTATTTTCGCTGCTGCAGTGGTAATTACAGCCTTAGATTTAATCCCAATTCATATCTCATTTTCTACTGCTGTAATTTCTTTAATCTTACTAAACTGGATAACTCCCCAGGAAGCGTATGAGTCTATTGATTGGCCTGTCATAATACTTTTGGGCTCAATGATTCCCATAGGAAATGCTCTCCATATGACTGGTAGCACTGATCTAATAGCCACCGAATTCTTTAGAATTGCAGAGAACGTGCCCATTTTTGTAATACTTGCCCTGCTTTTAGTTATAACTATGACGTTATCAGATTTAATGAACAATGCCGCAACTGCAATAATTATGGGTCCCATCAGTTTTGCAATAGCACAACAATTAGAAATGAATCCTGATCCCTTTCTCATGGCAGTAGCGATCGGCGCTTCTTGTGCTTTTTTAACGCCTATAGGCCATCAAAATAATGTTTTGGTGATGGGGCCTGCGGGATATAAGTTTGGTGATTATTGGCGTATGGGCCTTCCACTAGAAATACTAATTGTTATTATTTCTATCCCACTCTTGATGTTGTTTTGGCCTGTTTAAATATTACTTGATAGCTGCCTCTAAATCTCGTTGCTGCTGAGGCTTAAACCCAACTATCAAACCATTTTCGACTTCAATTACAGGCCTTTTTATCAGAGTGGGATTTTCCACCATCAGGGCTAAAGCGGTATCTTCGGTAACATTTTCTCTAATTACATCTGGTAAGTTTCGCCATGTAGTACTCCCCCGATTCATTAAGGCTTCCCAACCAACCTCCATAGCCCAAAGAGTTAATCTTTCAATATCAACACCATCTGCCCTGACATCGAGGTAACGATGTGGCACGTCTCTTCTTTCTAGCCACTTCAATGATTTTTTTGTGGTATCACAAGTTTTAAGACCGTAAACAGTTAGCATTGAAGTAGACCTATTTCGTTATTTATCCGTAAATTGACACATTATCTCAACAAATTACCAAAAATTAGCAAACTGATCCATCATCAAGACTAGAGGTAAAGCGTCACTTACCTTATCATATTAACTGATTCTAATCATATTTTCAGAAAAACGAATTATGGAGTAACCTCATGGGTCAATTCGGCATAGGGCAAGCCGTTAAAAGAACGGAAGATCAACGCCTACTTACTGGTGATGGAAAATACAATGATGATTTTGATCTCGATAGGCAAACTTTCGCATATATCATGCGTTCACCTCACGCACATGCCGAAATTTTACATATTGATATAGAGGAAGCTAAAAGTTCCCCTGGTGTCTTATTAGTTTTAACTGGAGATGATGTTAGGAAAGATGAAATTGGCCCAATGCCCTGCGCGATACCTATAAAAAATATAGATGGGAGCGACCGGTTTGATACTTACAGACCTATATTAGCTCAAGAGAGAGTCCGACATGTTGGTGAACCTGTTGTGGCTGTTATAGCTGACACATTAGCCCAAGCAAGGGATGCTGCAGAACTAATTGACATCAGTTATGAAGAGCTTCCCTCAACAACCGATACATATTATTCGGCAGACCCTAATTCTCCAAAAGTACACGAGAACCTTCCAAATAATATATGCTTTGACTGGGGAAAGGGAGATCAAGATAAAACTGAAGAGGCTTTTAAATCTGCTTCTAAAATAACAACTCTAAAACTGATTAATAACAGAATAGTGGTAAATTCAATGGAACCACGAGGGGCAATTGGAGATTTCGACCCTCAAACGGGTCGCTCAACCCTTTACAGTTCTTCTCAAGGAACTCACGGACTAAGAGATGCTATCAGTGAAGAAATTCTTAAAATAGGGAAAGAAAACCTGAGAGTAATAACGGGTGATGTAGGCGGAGGTTTTGGAATGAAAATTTTTCCTCATCCAGAACAGCCGATAGTTTTGTGGGCATCGCGTAAACTTAATCGCCCAGTTCGTTGGGTCTCTGAACGTAATGAAGGATTTTTATCTGATATACAAGCTAGAGATCATGTCACCACTGCCGAAATGGCTATGGATGAAAATGGAAATTTCTTGGCTCTAAAAGTTACGACACATGCGGCCCTAGGAGCCTATCTGTCACAATATAGTACATACATTCCCACTGAAGCGGGCACGGGAATGTTAAACGGATTATATTCAATTCCAACAATATGGGTAAACGTTAAAGGGGTGCTAACAAACACAGTTCCGACAGACGCCTATCGCGGGGCTGGCCGTCCAGAGGCAATCTATTGTATTGAGAGATTAGTAGACAAATGTGCTCGGGAGTTAGGAATATCGCCTAATCAAATACGTGAAAGAAACTTTATTAAGCCCGAGCAGCTTCCTTATACGACCGCCTTAGGGGATGTCTATGATAGCGGTGAATTCGTGGAATTAATGAATTCTGGAATGGAAAAAGCAGATTGGAATAGTTTCGAAACAAGAAAGAAGGATAGTGCTAATAAAGGAAAACTTCGTGGCATTGGCATGGCTACATACGTGGAAAAATGTGGTGGAGGGAATGCGGAAACCGCAGATGTAAAATTTGAGGAAGACAAGGACCACATAACAATATTTATTGGCACGGTCACCAATGGACAAGGCCACGATACAGCTTATAAGCAAATTATGTCTGACCGTCTTGGAGTTGACACCGATAATATTACTGTTGTTCAAGGAGATAGCGATAAAGTACCTCCAGGAATGACAGGTGGTTCCCGTTCAGTAACAGTCGGAGGGGTGGCAATCTCTAAAGCTTCTGAGAATATTATTGAAAAGGGCAAACACATTGCTGCCCATATATTGGAAACAGCCGACGCTGATATCGACTACGAAGAAGCAAATTTTCGTGTCGCGGGAACCGATCGAATGGTTTCTTTATTTGATGTTGCTAGAGCCTCTAAAGATCCTAGTAATTTACCAGATGGTGCCGATACCGGTTTGGACGAATCTTACAGTCACTTACCTGATGCTGCCACTTATCCAAATGGGTGTCATGTTTGCGAAGTTGAGATAGACCCTGAGACAGGAGTAGTAGAAATAATGCGCTATACTGTGATGGATGACTTTGGAGACGTTATAAATCCTTTATTAATAGAAGGACAAGTTCATGGGGGGATTGTGCAAGGATTAGGGCAAGCCTTACAAGAACACACAGTTTATGACGAGGAATCTGGTCAGCTTCTTACGGCGTCCTTTATGGATTATACATTGCCTCGAGCAGGCGACTTACCATACTTCGATTTTAACATGAGAAACGTAAAGTGTAAGACCAATCCATTAGGAATCAAAGGATCAGGTGAAGCTGGCGCAATCGGGGCTCCCCCTTCTGTTATTAATGCAATAATTGATGCCCTTTCATCTGATGGAGAAAATATAGACATAGATATGCCAGCTACGCCTGATGTGATCTGGCGAGCTGCCAATCAATCTCTAGCGGCAGAGTGACACCATTAAGTGAAGCAGGAGTAGATTGTTGCCAAACGAATATCAGTCCATGCTTAAGGCAGTAGAAAATATTGCTTATGAAGCAGGCATGGAAATTATGAAATTTTATTCAAAAAATTATGATTCTCATTTTAAAACTGATGGTACACCTGTAACCGAGGCAGATGTTGCCGCAGAATCCATAATTTTGCCTGCTCTCCAAAGTTTAACTCCCGAAATTCCAATAGTATCTGAGGAAAGCGCAGCAGGAGGTCACGTTCCTGATATATCTGGAAAAAACTTTTGGCTAGTCGATCCACTAGACGGCACCCGTGAATTCATCAAAGGTAGTGATGAGTTTACAGTTAATATTGGTCTAGTTATTAACCTAGAGCCTGTTTTGGGTATTCTTTATTCCCCGGCTAAAAATGTGACATATTTTGGATCAGGTCTAGGTACCGCAATGAGAAAAGAAAAAGGGAGTTCTCCCAAATCAATCAACTGTCGAGAAACACCAGCGAAAGGTCTTGATGTATTGGTCAGTCGCTCATATAGCACAAGCAAGCGCTTAGATAACTACCTTTCCAGCAAAAAGGTGCATTCACGGATACCGTGCGGTAGTGCACTGAAATTTGGTCTTTTGGCTGCCGGAGAGGCAGATTTATACCCCCGATTTGGACCAACCTACGAATGGGATACAGCAGCCGGTCATGCTATAATTATAGCAGCTGGTGGAAACCTGAGCACCTTTAGTGGTAACCCTTTGTCCTATGGAAAATCAGAAGATAAATTTTTGAACCCAGGGTTCATAGCATTCGGACAAAAATGATTAATAGACTGAAAATAACAAGTGAAGGAGCTAATGATAAAGCTGCAAATATTCTAAACAAAGGCGGAATTGTAGCCTTCCCCACTGAAACTGTTTACGGCTTGGGCGCTGACGCTAGAAACGAAAAAGCAGTTTTAAAGGTTTTTAGAGTTAAAAAACGACCTGCTTTTAACCCCCTAATAATTCATCTTTCTGATTTAGAATCAGCGAAGCGTCAAGCCGAGTTTAACGCTTTAGCAATTTATGTTGCTGAAATTTATTGGCCCGGTCCATTGACACTAATACTACCACGGGCAAGCGGCAGCAACGTATCGAAAATAGCCTGCGCAGGACTTGAAACCCTTGCATTAAGGGTTCCTGAAAACCCAGTAGCTCAGAATTTATTAACGACCTTTTCTGGGCCCATAGCTGCCCCGAGTGCTAATATTTCAGGGTCTGTAAGCCCAACTAGAGCAGATCACATTTCTGATTCATTGATAGACAAAACAGACCTCATTTTAGATGGTGGCCCCTGTAAAATAGGTTTAGAGTCTACAGTATTAGATTTAACAGGAAACCAGCCATGCATACTTCGTCATGGGGCTATACCTCTTGAAAATTTAATAGAAAAGCTAGGAGATATAAAAGAATATAATCATCGAAGTAACACGGAAATTAGGTCTCCTGGCTTACTTCATAGACATTATGCAACTAATCAACCCTTAAGGTTGAATGCAATAACAGCCCAACCTAATGAAGCTTACTTGGCATTTGGAAAGTGCACCACTAAAGAAGCGGCAATTACAAAAAATCTCAGTGAATCGGGAGATCTGAATGAAGCAGCTAATAAGCTTTTTCTCTTGTTAAGAGAGCTAGATCTACCTAAGTACGAATCTATAGCAGTTGCCCCAATACCTAACGAGGGTCTAGGAAGGGCTATCAACGATCGCCTAGAAAGGGCTGCAGTGAAATCTTAATTGCATTTATAACAGAATAGAAATTTGTTTAAACAATCTAGAGAATAGACCTAACTTAATGAAAACCGTCAAGAAAAATACATCTTCTTCAATCCCCGAAGGGTTTTTACAAGAAATTCACAAAATTGTTGGAAAAAATGGTGTAATCACAAATCTGTCTGATATGGCACCTTACTTAGAAGAAACAAGAGGCATATTTGTAGGATCTAGCCCCGCAATTATAAGGCCAAAGGACACTCTACAAGTTTCTAAAATTGTTGCAATGTGTTTTAAAGAAAACATAGGAATAGTTCCCCAAGGTGGAAATACAGGGTTATGTGGAGGGAGTGTTGCATCAGGAGAGTTAATAGTTAATTTAGAAAGAATGAATGAAATTCGTTCTATTGACGCAATCAACTATACAATAACCGTAGATGCTGGATGTATTCTTTCTGACTTACAAAAAATTTCGGAAGAAAACGATCGTTTTTTCCCCCTTAGCCTGGGAGCAGAGGGTTCTTGTCAAATTGGTGGTAATCTATCAACCAACGCTGGCGGAACATCAGTTTTGCGTTACGGTAATGCCCGCGAACTGACCCTAGGGTTAGAGGTGGTCCTGTCTGATGGACGTATTTGGAATGGCCTTACAGGACTTCGAAAAGATAATACAGGCTATGACTTAAAACAATTATTCATAGGAGCAGAAGGAACATTAGGTATTATTACTGGTGCTGTTTTAAAATTATTTCCTCTTCCACTTGAGCGCCAGACAGTGTTCGTCGCAAACAAAGATCTGAAGTCAATTTTAAAACTCCTTTCTTTAGCACGAAATTGTAGCGGTGACACAGTTTCTGCTTTTGAATTTATTCCAAGAATAGGCATTGATCTATCTCTGAAACATATTCCTGAAACGGTCGATCCGCTAAAAGATAAACATGAATGGTATACTTTAATTGAGTTTGAAAGTGGCTCTTCGGAAAGCGGGCTGGACACGATCATGGAAATGTTTTTGAATGAGGCCCTTATAAATAATCTTATAATAGACGGTGTTATTGCACAATCGGAAGAACAACGGCATAAATTATGGTTTATAAGAGAGGCAATGGTTCTTGCTCAAAAACCTGAAGGGGCAAGTATTAAAAATGATATTTCGGTGCCAATTTCTAAGATACCAGAGTTTATTTTAAGAGCAGACAAAGCTGTAAAAAAAATATGTCCTGGGATACGCCCTATTGCTTTTGGCCATATCGGTGACGGCAATGTCCACTATAATTTGCAACAACCATTAGATTTAGAAGAAGAATCATTTATGTCTCTACGTGAAGCTCTGAATCGATTAATTATGGATATTGTCCAAAGCCTAGGAGGAAGCTTTAGTGCTGAACATGGAATCGGAATCCTAAAAGTTCCGCAAATGATAAGCTATAAAACGAAAATTGAACTTGAGCTAATGAAATTGGTGAAAGACACTCTAGACCCTAACAATATTCTTAACCCAGGAAAAATATTATAAGTAGATTTAAATTCTACATTGGGAAAACTAAATGACTGATTACAACGCGCCAATAAAGGATATGAAATTTATATTAGAAGAGCTCTGTGACTTCAATAATCTTAGCAGTTTTCCTGCTTTCTCTGAAGTGAATGAGGAACTAGTCGGACAAATCCTTAATGAATCTGCACGATTTACAAACGAAGTCATCTCCCCTTTAAATCAATTGGGAGACAAGCAAGCGTCTAAATTAATTAATGGTAGCGTTAAAACACCAGATGGTTTTAAGGAAGCATACGGTCAATTTATTGATGGAGGTTGGAATGGTACACCATTTAGCCCCGAATATGGCGGTATGGGCCTTCCCTGGACTCTAACAACTGCATTAATGGAAATGTGGCAATCTGCAAATTTAGCTTGGTCACTTTGTCCTCTGCTCACAGTAGGAGCTATTGAAGCTGTCAAAGCTCATGGAACCCCCGAACTACAATCCACTTACTTGCCTAAATTAGTTAGTGGGGAATGGGCTGGCACTATGAATCTTACCGAACCGCAAGCCGGAACTGACCTTAGCCTGTTAAAATCGAGGGCAATTCCTGAAGGAGATCATTACTTAATTACTGGACAAAAAATATTTATTACGTATGGGGAACATGACTTTACGAAAAATATAATACATCTCGTACTTGCCCGCCTTCCTGATGCTCCAACAGGAATAAAGGGTATTAGTTTATTTTTAGTGCCAAAATATATTGTTAATTCTGATGGAAGCCTGGGAGAACGAAACGACGCATATGCTGTTAACCTAGAAGAAAAATTAGGAATTCACGCAAGCCCAACTTGTGTTATGGCATACGGTGACAAGGGTGGTGCACACGGATATCTAATCGGCGAAGAAAATGATGGCCTTCGTTGTATGTTTACTATGATGAATAGTGCAAGATTAAACGTAGGTCTCCATGGAGTAGCCATCGGAGAACGTGCGTATCAACGGGCAGTCGATTTTGCAAAGAACAGAGTACAGTCTGCCCCTGTAAGTGGGAGAGGAACTTCTGCAACAATTATAAACCATCCTGATGTTCGTCGTATGCTAATGATGATGCGCGCACAAATAGAAGCTATGCGTTCTATTTGCTACTACACCAACACAGCGCTTGATATATCACGACACCACGATGATGAACAAATAAGACTTAAAAACCATGCTAGAATGGATCTCTTAACGCCAGTTGTAAAAGCCTGGTGTACTGACCTTGGTGTAGACATAGCTTCTCTAGGGGTCCAGATCCATGGCGGAATGGGATTTATAGAAGAAACTGGAGCCGCTCAACATCTAAGGGATGCACGTATAGCTCCAATCTATGAGGGGACAAACGGGATACAAGCGATTGATTTGTTAGGCAGAAAGTTACTTAAAGATGAAGGAGAAGCAATTCTTAATTTACTCGAAGAGATGGAAAATATTGACCAAGATTTGTTAGATACAAACGATGCTGACTGTATAGCCATGCAAAAGTCTCTTGCTTCAGGAAGAATAGCTCTAAAGGAAGCAACGGACTGGTTACTTGATCCTACGAATAATGATATTGACACAAAATTTGCAGGTGCCACCCCATTCCTCCACCTCGTTGGAACAGTTGTTGGTGGATGGCTTATAACCCGTGGAGCACTGGCCGCACACAGTCAATTATCAAACGGTGGCGATCAAAAATTTCTTGAGGCTAAAGTTATAACTGCACGGTTCTATTCAGATCATATATTACCACGCACAGAGGCATTATTACCTGAAATTACTCACGGCAGCTCGTCTGTGTTGGCTTTGGCAGAAGAGCAATTTTAAGAATATATACATAAACTTTAAAATAACATGTAAGAGATATTTATGAATGAACCAATAGATTTTTATTTTGCTTGTGTTTCTCCGTGGTCATACCTTGCCACAGACGAACTTAAGAAAATAGCTGAAGAGAATGACCGTAAGATAAACTATAAACCGATAGATGTTGGACGCTCCTGGAAAGAAGCTGGTGCTGGACAGCCAATCGATAATAGACCTGAGGTTCTTCTTAATTACCGCCTTGTAGAATTACCACGTTGGGCAGCTTGGCGAGGAACTGAAATAAACATCAAACCAAAATATTTCCCAGTTTCTTACTTACTTTCTTCTAACGTAATAATTGCCGCCAATCAATCTGGAGAGGACGTTCATCAATTAACTAGAGCATTAATGAGAGGATGTTGGGTAGATGAACTAGATATTTCTGATGAGAAAACCGTATCAGATATTGTTAGTGCTGTAGGATTAAATAGTACAGAAATTCTTGAGTCTGCAAAAACTACCAGGGTAGCAGAAGAGCTTTCTTCCAACACTGACTCGGCTTTAGCCGCTGGCGCATGGAGTGTCCCTTCAATAGTATTAGATAAAGAGTTGTTTTTTGGCCAAGACCGATTAGAAATGATTTCATGGCGCCTTAAAGGTAATTAGAAAACTCTACTTATGTCTTTCTAACCAATCCACCGCTTCAACCAAAGAGCTCACGGTGATATCCGCCTTCGTGTGAAGGTTTTTATTAGAGGAATCAATTAATAACTTTTTGCCTATACCCGCACTAATAGCTGCTTCTATATCACTCTCTCTATCACCAACCATAGCCGATTGAGCCAGATTTATTCCTATAGACTTTTGAGCTTTGATTATCATTCCTGGGCCAGGCTTACGATCAATTGATTCTCGTTTATAAACTCCGATTCCTTCTTGTGGATGAGTAGGAGCATGAAAAACCTCGGTTATTTCAACACCTTCCCGTGAAAACTGCTCACACATCCAATAAGTTAATTTTTGGAAATCTTCTTCGCTAAATATTCCTCGGCCAATTCCTGCTTGGTTTGTAATAATGACAAGACGATATCCCAAGTCAATTGCTCTTCGGCAGGCAGCGAATACACCTTCCTGAAAAATAAAGTCCTCTGGGCGCCATATGTAACCAACATCAACATTTATAACCCCGTCCCGATCCAAAAAAAGTACTTTTGATTCTTTTTTCATTAGGACGGTTTTATTGACTCACGAATTTCGGTCAATGTCATATTTGTTGATAGTAATTCCTGGCTTACCAAAATTTCAATTACTGTTGGACCTGTATTTTTTAAGGCTCGTTTAAGAGCAGGTTCGAATTGTCTAGTTTCCTCTACTCTTTCTCCTTCCACCCCAAAAGATTGCGCCCACCCAACAAAATCTGGATTACTTAAATCAGTTGCAAATTTACGACCAGGATACTCTCTTTCTTGATGCATGCGTATAGTTCCATACATTGAGTTATTGGCAATGATGACAATAACCTTGAGGTCATGGTGAACCGCAGTAGCAAGTTCATTACCGGTCATTAAGATTCCTCCATCACCTACATAGCAAATGACTGTGGCATCAGGACATGCCACTTTAGCGGAAACTGCTGCTGGCAGCCCATAACCCATGGCACCATTAGTCGCGCCTAGAAATGTCCTGTATGAATGAAATGGAAGATACCTTCCCGCCCAACCAGCAAAATTACCAGCATCAGAAGTAAAAATCGTATCATCGGGAACTAAATCACGCAGACTATTAAAAATTTTACCCAAGTTTAGATCCCCAGGCACACTTTTAGGTTCTACCCAGGATTTAAAGTCTTTTCGGGCATCCGTTGTCCACTCATCCCAGACAATTTTCTCCAACGCTTCTCTGTTAGAGACAACTTTTATGAAAGATTCTACATCAGAATTTATTCCTAAATCAGGTCGATACACTCTACCCAGCTCCTTCACGTCAGGATAAACATGAACCAAAGATTGCTTAGGCTTTGGAGGAGATATTAGTGTGTAACCTTGAGTCGTGATTTCCCCTAGCCTAGCACCTATTACTATTAATAAGTCCGCCTCTCGAACACGTTGCGCCAGATTTGGGTTAGCCCCAATGCCAATCTCACCCACGTAGTTAGGATGATTGTTATTAAAAATATCTACAGCTCGAAATGACGATGCAACAGGTAAATTATTTTTTGTTGCAAAAGTAATTAGCTCCTTACTCGTGTGATCTGACCATCCTCCACCTCCGACGATTACCAAAGGCTTTTGGGATTTACTTAAAAGATTAAAGAAATTAGTTATTTTAACGTTATCAGGTCGGGTTATGACTTTATCGAATTTCAGCAAGTCATTTACTTCAACCTCGTCGGTCAAAATATCTTCAGGAAGAGAAACAATAACTGGCCCAGGCCTACCAGAGGTAGAGCGAGAAAATGCTTCAGATATTATTTGTGGTAGTAAAGCTGCATCATTTACCTCTACAACCCACTTCGCTAGCGGAGCGAACATAGATTCGTAATCCACTTCTTGAAAAGCTTCACGTTTTCGAAATTCTTTTGGAACTTGACCAACAAACATGATCATTGGAGATGAATCCTGCATAGCAGTATGAACGCCTATGCTGCCATTGCAGGCTCCTGGGCCCCTCGTTACAAATGTAACACCTGGATTACCGGTTAACTTACCGTATGCCTCCCCCATAAATGCTGCGCCATTCTCATGACGACAGGTAATAACTCTGATTTCATCTTCCGCATCAGATAAAGAATCAATCACAGCTAAATAGCTTTCACCAGGAACACAAAAAACAGTATCTACTCCGTGAATTTTTAGTGCTTGAACTAGTATCTGACCACCAGTGCGTTTCAACTTACTTCTCCAAAATAATTTATAGATACTTCCTATACCAATCTAAAACCTCTGACTTCTGTATTTCGTGTGATTCAGGATTAATAAAGTAATATGAATCGTAATGCTGAGCATTTGGTATTTTAACGAGCCGCTTCGGCTCACCTAGTGCTTCATAGCATTCCAATTGCTCAGCCACAGGAACAAGCATATCAAACTCAGAATAAACCATCAAAACTGGTCTTGGGGAAATCTGACCCGCCACCCATTCAGGCTTGAAACGCCAGCAAGCTGCAGCGCTTTCCAGATCATATTCAGGAACAAACCTATGATCTTTCGTATGAAAATCTTTAAAAACATCCATTGTGTGTGGATCTATAAGCATGATGTCACCCAGTGGGGCGGTGGTTTTTTCTCCTGTGAGCACTCTTTTTCTTTCAGATTCTTCCACTTCTGCTTTGAACTCTTGCCATTCATGGGGTCGACGAACGCTTTTCATCCAACGTTCGCCATCTGAAACCATCACAGCAGAGGCTATTACCTTTACTCGGTCATCAAATGCTCCACACCATATTGCATTTGCACCACCCCAACTAGACCCATAATAAGCAATTCTCTCAGGATCCACGCCTTCAACCGTTTGTAAGAAAGTAACAGAATCATAGGTAGCTTGAGCTTGCTCCAGTGGCCTGTGTCGACCGCGCTCCCCTTCACTAACTCCAAATCCGGGATAGTCCCAAGAAAGAACAAAATAGCCAGCCTCCCAAAGCCAATGAGGAACATCCATGCCATACACATCTTTCATGCCGCTGTAGCCATGAAGCACAATTACACCAGGTCGTGGTTGATCTCCAGCGCTCCAGTCTTTTGGCTTATATAAAAATCCAGCAATTTTTTTTCCGTCAGAGAAATAATTAACCTCATCCCATACTTTTTCATGTTGCATATTCTCCCTCCAATAAAATTTTAAATTTCAACTTAGTGACTGATACCAATCTCTTAAGGCTAAACCCATCTCATCAGGCGAGTCCTCTTGCGGATGATGGAGCCCTCTAACCTCTACTACGGTTTGATTTGGCCAAGAGTTAATAACTTCAAAATCAGCACCAAATAAAATTTGACCAGGAACTGCCCGCAAAAATAGTTTAGGAATATCATTCTCAGTCATCCAGCCAGAAAGTTTATCAACTTGTTTAACAACTGCTTTGGGCTCACCCTCAATAGGAATCTGACGAGGCCAACTCAACGTAGGTCTCTTATTTTCCTTCGCACCTTTGTAAGGACGCCGTATTTCCTCCATAGTTTCAACGTCTATTTTACGTAAAACTCCTCCGGTGAATATATTCTCAATAAAGTAATTATCCTCTAAAACCAATTTTTCTCCACTTGGCCCTCTTACTTTACGAAGCCTTTCACCATGTCCATCTGGGTAATCATCATAACTTGAGTGATTTCCAACTACTATCTCGCAATACGCTAGTCCTTTCATTTTCAAAGGATTGGCGTGTGCCCAAGTTAAACCAAGAGGGCCTCCCCAGTCATGCATAACAAAAGTAACGTCTTTTTGAACATTTAGAGCCTGCAAAGCACCATTTATGTAAATTTGATGTTCAGCCAAAGTATAAGATTCGGGACCTGAACCAGGTATTTTAGCTGAATCTCCCTGCCCAATGTTATCTATTGCTATTAAACGCCCCATGCCCTCAAGGTATGGCAAAATATTGCGCCACATATAAGCGGAATTAGCGTTCCCGTGAAGAAAGACAATTGGTGAACCAGAACCAATGTCAACACACGCCATTTTTAAACCATTAACAAGTAAATTTTTCTTGCGATAGCGAAATTTAGAATCTATCAACGCCTGGACTTTCTATTACTATTACTATTATTTGTGAATGTGATATGAGTACTAGGTGATATACAATCTAATAAAAATCGCATTTAGAATATAATGCTTAACCATATAACAGTATTTGGCAAGATGTTAATCATCCCAGAAGACAGGTGGTAATTATTATGGCGGAACATCTGCACCACACGCATTTATTCACAAATGATTTAGATGCGACCGTAACTTGGTGGCAAAAAATTCTGGGTGGTAAAGTAATCTATGATGGTGATTTTGGCGGAGCACGAAATGTCTTTATGCGTATTGGAACAGGACGCATACACTTTTATGAACAAAATCCACGTGATGACGGAAAGGGAGCCCTACACCATCTAGGCATTCGCACAGATAACCTAGAAAAATTATACAACCGACTGACTGAATCAGGCATAGAGTTTAGAAGTGGTATTCGAGATTTTGGTGCCTGGAAATATATTATGTGCCCCGCACCCGACAATGTTTTGCTTGAATTATTTGAGGTTGATTCATCCAAACTACAAGGTGGGGCAGCAGAATACTTTAAAGATGTCACGGAGGATTAAAGTATTAAATTTTGTTTAGTCCTGTATTTATAAAGTCCAAAAAAAGATATGTCGGTTATCCTTCGACCTGGCTTCTTGGAGCATTGGCTGCTTCAGGCCCACTGGCTCTGAGTATACACGTACAGTCAGTTCCAGCTATTTCCGAAGAACTGGAAGTTAGCTACTCTGTAGCTCAATTGACTGTTTCATTATTTCTGATAACTTTTGCAGCATCTCAGCTTATTATTGGGCCTCTATCCGATAAAATAGGTCGTCGCCCAGTTATTTTTGGCGGCCTTGTTCTGCTTGGATTATCTAGCCTGGCAGCAACGTTCGCGCCATCTATCGAGTTATTAATCCTAGCAAGAATTATTCAAGGATTTGGAGGTTGTGCCACCTTGGTTGTACCAAGAGCCATTGTGCAAGACCTATACAAAGGTTTACAAGCAGCAAAAATGACAGCTCTTGTTGCTATGGTTCAATCAATCGCACCTCTAAGTGCTCCCATAATCGGAGGAATCCTCGATAACGTTTTTGGATGGCGGGCCGTATTTGCTTTTTTAACACTCTTTACTTTTTTACTGTCCATTTGGGCATTAGGTTATTTGAAAGAAACAAGAGTTGTAGAAGAAAAAGAAAATAAACCAAGATGGGGTGAAATTTTTATTAGATATATTAGATTGCTTTCAAACCGAACATACGTTGGTTATACCCTCGCATTTGCTGCAGGAACTTCGGGGTTTTTTGGTTTTTTAGCAATCGGGCCTGTGCTTGTAATAGAAAGGATGAGCTTCGAACCAATTATATTTAGTTTACTCTTAATGTTTATCACACTTCAATTTCCGTTCGGAAATTATGTAGCCAGTAGAATTAATAATCGGTTAGGTATTGATAGAACTTTATTGTTAGGAGCAATAATTGGAGTAGTTGCTTCAGTTATACTTTTTTTTCTTTCGTCAGAAATTATGCTTCTAGCTATTTTGTTTCCTATGTTAATTTATGCGCTTTCAAACGGAATACTTTTTCCGAACGCAATGGCAGGTGCAGTTGGTGTAGACCCTAAGATTGCAGGTACTGCCGCCTCATTCGCCGGATTCTGCCAACTCGGCGCAGGCGCTTTTCTATCTTTCCTAATAAGCAATTTGTCTACCGAAACAATTGCGCCTTACTCTTTATCATTAATATTTCTTTCGATAGTTGCCCTTTTTGGCGTTCTATTAATCCCTTCTATTAGTAAGACAAGTTGAAAAATCCTTTTAAACTCATTAACCAAACTGTATTTTTCTAAAGTCTATAGCGCTGGCTGATAATTTCCATTGATTGTTCTAGAGATAAATTGGCAAAAAAGTAAAACGGATTATTAAAACTGTTAAACATTACAATTGAAAAGGATTTATTAATATGATTACTAAAGGAATTAAAGATCTCTGCTTTGAAGCAGAAAAACAGATTGAAACTCTGTCTGTTGATCAAGTAATGAAAGAAAAAGAAGCCCCAGAAGTACTTCTAGTTGATATTCGTGACATAAGAGAATTATGGAGAGAGGGAACCATTCCAGGATCTATACATGCTCCCCGAGGTATGCTTGAGTTTTGGGTCGACCCTGAAAGCCCCTATCATAGAAAAGATTTTAGTTCGGGAAAAAAATTTATATTTTTTTGTGCTGGGGGCTTACGTTCAGCTTTAGCAGCCCAAACGGCACAGAATATGGGATTAAAACCTGTTGCACACATGGCTGGTGGGTTCGGCGCATGGAGAAATGCTGAGGGACCCATAATAGAAAAAGAGGTCAAGCTACCAAAATGAGGTAGAAATTCTAGGCGCTTCTATTTTTAAATCGATTTTAGCTAATACTACTCAGCGGCCTCAGCTTTCTCGTCGCCAGCAAATACAGGCATAACTTCTTTGGAGAATTGGCGTAAACCCTCTATCCCCGAACCTCCATCAGACAACAGAATATACTTAACACCACCATCTCTTAGTTTGGAAACTTTCTCTACTATCTCTTCAACTGTTCCAAATAGAGAAGCCTCTAATGCAGTCTCAGTAGTGTCATCGTATGACATTATAGACGCCTTATTAGCTCCGTCTGGTCTTTGTGCTAAATTATCAATCCTAGTCCTAGCACTTATACGTCTTTGAATAGCCTCATCTCTATCGGCTTCATCTCGGGCAACATAAAGGCCCCTCGCTACTCCAACTTCATTAGCGTCGAATTTACGTCCACGATTTTCTACAGCTGTTCGGAATGTTTGCATGCGCTCTAACGTAACACTGATAGGAGCAAACTGATCTAACAGTAAGTTATACCCTCTTTCTACAACACCCTCAATCGAGTTTGGGCTCCCTGCTCCCATCCAAAAAGGAGGATGAGGTTTTTGAATAGTAGGTGGTTCAACTATTATATCATTAAAACTCCAATACTTTCCTTGATGGGACCAAGGTTCATCTGTGGTCCAAGCTCTCGTCAAAACATCTAATGATTCTTCAAAGCGATCACCTGCTTCTTCCATAGGAATGTTAAACCCATCAAACTCATTATAGCGATAGCCCTTTCCTACTCCAAAATCGAGTCGTCCACCAGACAGCAAATCAAGAGTAGCAGCCTGCTCAGCCAGCAGTACTGGATTATGCCATGGCAAAACCATTACCGCAGTTCCGAGGCGTAACGTTGAGGTCTCAGCTGCCAAAAAAGTCAGAAGATTTATAGTCGCAGAAACCTGACCAAAACCTGTGAAATGATGCTCAACTGCAAAGGCACTGTGATATCCTAAGGCCTCGGCTTCAATATTAAACTCGAGCCAGTCTCTATAGCCTTTAGCACTATCAACGTCTGGGCTCCCACCACGTTTGGCTTGGGCACTTCCAAAGAGTCCGAATTTCATAATATTACCTTAAACAATTAATTTTAAAAAACATAATCTTAAAATAAATACATTACTAATTATACTAGAACCTGTTATGAAAATATAATTAATTTATTGCATAACTGGCTATATATTTCTTACTTATTAATAATACTTTTACTCATATTAAAATAAAAATTTATTTTTTAACAAATGGAAAAAAATGCTTAATACAGCAATAATTGGACTCGGTTGGTGGGGACGCACACATATAGAGGCAATAGTAGGAAAGAGCGAAAAAGTAAAAATTCGACAGCTTGTAGATATCAATATTGAATCTGCGCGAGACTACGCAATAGAAAAAAATATACATTTGAGCTCTGATTATCAAGACGCCCTTGATAACCCTGAAATTGATGCAGTTGTCTTAGTTACTCCACATAGTTTGCATACTAAACAAATTATAGAAGCAGCTAAAGCTGGAAAACACGTATTTACAGAAAAGCCATTCGCTTTAAATGTTAAAGACGCCATCAGATCTGTAGAAGCCGCGAAAGAGGCTAATATACATCTTGGATTAGGACATAATCTTAGGTACTCAGCACCTCAAATTGAAATTAAAAGAATGATTGATACAGGTGAATTGGGAACCATTCTGCACATAGAGGGTAATATAAGCCACAGCACCCTGTCCGGCTTTGTTAGCTGGCGTCATGATCCCAACGAAGCTCCAGGCGGCGGACTTTACCACATGGGAAGTCACTTTATAGACCTCTTTAGTCATTATTTGGGGCCCATTACAGAGATTTATGCTCAAACTCTTGATCTAATTCAACCTCTTGATACCGCATCGGCACTATTGACTTTTGAATCAGGCGCAAGTGCATACATTGGCAATATAATGGTCACTCAAAGTAACAGGATGATGAATGTTTTTGGCTCAAAAGGATGGGCAAAGGTATTAGGGTTAGACACCATTGAAATTGAAAAAACTGATGGAAGTTCAGAGACACGAAAGGTTGATGCTGTAAATGTTGTAAAAGCAAATATGGAAGGTTTTGCTGATGCTATATCGGGTGTCAGCAAGTACAAGTTTACTACTGATGAAATGATTCATGACGTCGCCGTTCTCGAAGCATTAGAACGATCCTTAAAATCCGGCAAAAGAGAAACAGTAACATAAATTATTCAGGCATTTTTAATTTAAATGTTAACTCATTTAAATTTGTAGCCATAGCTACATATTGAAGCCTAATAATTAATATTGACCCACGGCACACATATAGCTTTAATAGAAAAAATTTACTTATTATTTACTAAGAATTTTAAGAGTATTTTGAAATGATTACGAAGTTAGTTCGTGGCACACCAAATCGGCGAGCTCTATTAGGGGCGAGTGCATGGTTGCCGTTTTTACCGTTAATTTTCCCCTCTAACGCTAAATCACAGAGCTCAACAAATAAAACCCCACACTCACACTCAGAAGTGGATTCACATTCCACTGGAATGACTACTGTTGGCAAAGTAGATCATAATAGAAACGGGTTTGATCCGATGGAGCTATTGACTAGTTGGGAAACTGGGAAAATTTCTATAGATGCTAATGGACAACGTATCCGTACTTTTGAGATTAACGCTTTGGATATTGAAATAGAGATTGCACCAGGAATTTTTTTTCCAGCTTGGACATATAATGGCCAGGTGCCTGGTCCTACGTTAAGAGCCACTGAGGGTGATTTTCTTCGTATTCACTTCACTAATCTAGGTAGTCATCCACACTCATTACACTTTCATGGAATACATAACGCAAACATGGACGGTGTCGCAGGTGCAGGGCTAGTTTCTCCGGGAGAAGAATTTACCTATGAATTCATCGCTCAGCCTTATGGCTGTCATCTATATCATTGCCATGCCGTGCCCCTCAAAAGACATATCCACAAGGGTCTATATGGAGCATTTATTGTTGACCCCAACCCAAAACTACATTTGAACCACCAAAAGATAGCGCTCTCCCGTCAATTAGGGACAGAACAGAACAAAGGTTGGCAAGAGCTGCTTATGGTAATGAACGGATTTGATACTAATTTCGATGATGAAAATGAAATTTATGCCGTTAACACTGTAGCACACGAGTTTATGAAACGCCCTATCAAAATCAATAAAGATATACCATTACGGATATACCTCATAAACGTTACAGAGTTTGATCCTATTAATTCTTTTCACATCCATGGAAATTTCTTTGATTACTATGATCATGGAACTACCCTTCTTCCAACTAGTAAAAACATAGATACGGTTATGCAGTGCCAAGCACAACGAGGCATTATCGAAATGTCTTTTGAACATCACGAGCCGGGTCACTATATGTTTCATGCTCACCAAAGTGAGTTTGCAGAGCTAGGCTGGATGAGTACTTTTGAGGTGTCATGATGGGTTTAATACGCACCTCCTTTGCTTTGCCAATATTATTAATAATTGCTTTCATATTAGTTTTATTCACGGTTGATCCACTATCAAATTTTGGTCAAGGAATGCCACCAGACGAAGCTCTAGTCATAGAAAGAGTTACCGCAGGGGACAAAGGTTTAACATCTGTTGTAAGAGGCAACAGTCGTGATCCAGTCACTATAGCTCAGGTTCAAATTGATGGTGCTTATTGGAAATTCAAACAGGTACCGCCCGAGCCACTCGAACTCCTCTCACAAGCAAAAATTGTTATCCCATATCCTTGGGTGTCGGGAGAATCTCACCATATGAGATTTATCAGCAGTAATGGCACTACTTTTGACTACACATTAGAAGTAGCGCGCAAAACCCCCAACGCTAACATCGATACATTATTTAATCTCTTAATAATCGGACTATTCGTTGGCTTAGTACCTGTTTCGATAGGCATGATGACCCTACCTGTTCTAAGAAATGTGGGTAATAAAGGAATAATTTTTGCTATGACCCTTACAATAGGGTTACTTACATTTCTTCTAGTGGACACCCTTTCCGAAGGACTCCAACTTGCTAAGGAATCAGCCAGCTCGTTTAATGGCGAAACAATAGTGTGGATGATAGCTGCTTTAACTTTCTTTGGAGCAATGGCAATAAGTCGTAAGTCGGGACTAGCTATTGGTGGCGCAACACTCTCGACTTGGTTGGCACTAGGAATGGGCTTTCATAATTTTGGGGAAGGCCTTTCAGTAGGGTTTGCCTTATTAATGGGAAATGCCGCACTAGGTAGTACACTAATCGTTGGCTTTATGATCCATAATTTAACCGAGGGGGTAGCAATTGTTACGCCAGTAGCGCGTAATAAAATATCTCTTGTGACACTTTCTACATGGGCTTTAATAGCAGGGCTCCCAGCAGTAGCTGGAACCTTCACAGGCGCATTTATCCTTTTACCTCACTGGGGCGCACTATTTTTTGGCATCGCAGCAGGGGCTATAGCCCAAGTAATTGTTGAGGTTGGACGCTCCGTTTTAATCATACAAAACAAAAAAGAAGATAACACTTATGCTGGACCAGCCTTTGCAGGGTTTGGGATTGGCGTCGTGGTTATGTATCTAACTGCATTCCTGGTTCAGGTTTGATTTATGGAAAACAAACATAATAAAAATTCAAATACTCAAAAAATGATGGATCCTAATCGCCAGGCTGCTCAATTTGAACGGGTTCGAACAGCTCAACAAACTGAAAAAGCCGAAGACTACGTTGAGATGATCGATGATCTAATTAAGGTGTATGGAGAAGCACGGGTGGTAGATTTAGCTAAACGTTTCGGGGTATCTCATGCAACAGTATATAAGGTTATAAAACGACTCCAACGCGATGGATTAGTCCACACACGTCCCTATCGTTCTATTTTTCTTACATCAGAAGGCCATAAACTTGCCAACGCTTCACGTAAACGTCATCAAATTGTTTTGAACTTTCTTAGAGCAATAGGTGTGAGCAAACAAACAGCCGAACAAGACGCAGAAGGTATAGAACATTACGCCAGTGATGAAACACTTATGGCATTCTCCCAATTTGTTGCTCAATCAAAAAAATAACACCTAACAAACCAATAAAGTTGAACCAATTGTACGACGTGCCTCAACATCTATGTGAGCCTTATGTGCCTCTGATAAGGCATATTTCTGACCAATTACTGCCTTTACAGCCTTTCTTTCCATAACGTCAAATAGCCTATTCGAACTTTCTTCGAGTTGTTTACGATCTAGCTGATAAAACCTCATGGATGGTTTTGTAAAAAACAGAGATCCTTTTACGTTCAGTTCTACAGGGTCTATTGGCTTCAATGGCCCTGACGAATTACCAAAGTTCACCATATACCCTCTGGGGCGCAGACTATCAATTGAATCAGAGTAGACATCCGGACCAACAGAATCATACACAACATTCACACCTCTGCCTTGGGTCACATCGAGAGATAATTCTTTAAAACTTTCTGATCTATAATTAACAGCAAAATGAGCCCCATTAGATAAAATTTCATCTTTCTTCTCGTCTGAACCAACCGTACCAATAACGGTCACACCCAACTCTTTAAGCCACTGGCAGAGAAATAACCCCACCCCCCCTGCTGCTGCATGCACAAGAGCCACCTCACCTGATTTCACTGGATAACAGCGATTAACTAAGTATTCCGCAGTACAACCTTTTAAAAAACTCGCGGCTGCATCTTCATCGGAAATTGACTCTGGTATAGGCACCGCAACATCTGCATCTATTAACCTACTTTCCGAGTAAGCTCCTGGATAAGTAGAAGCATAAACAACTCTTTGTCCTACAGAAAAATCATTAACACCTTCACCAACTGATTCAACTAATCCAGAAGCTTCTGCTCCAAGAATTGCGGGCAATTGAGGTAATACAGGATAGGATCCTTTTCTAACCTGAACATCAATAAAGTTTAAACCTGAAAAAGTATGTCTGACTAGCAATTGACCTGGGCCAGGATTCGGAACATCCACTTCAATCCACTCTAGTACTTCAGGACCACCAAATTCTTTTATTTGCATTGCTTTTACCAAGAGTGCCTCCAATTTTTATACGAGTGAATACTTAACTTTACATTCTTTAAACTTTGAGAAAGGGGTCATATAATCAGATTAACATAACCAGAAAACTCGTTTTAACTTCTAAAACTTAGTAATCAACTGTGAATAGACTAATAAAGTTTTTGTTACAATTGGCTATATGTATTATTTGTCATAGTATAAAACAAAAAATCAAAAGGGAAATTTAGTAAAATGTCTCGTCCTGTAATTATAAGTTGCGCCGTGACAGGTGGTGCAGATACTAAAGAAATGAATCCTGCCGTGCCTGTAACCCCAGAAGAAATTGCTGAAGAGGTATTATCTGCCCACTCTGCAGGTGCTGCTGTCGCCCACATTCATGTGCGTAATCCCAGCACAGGTAAAGCAAGTATGAAAACCTCTTATTATAGTGAAGTAGTCAAACGCGTTCGAGATGCTAAATGCGACGTTGTTATAAACCTTACAACTGGACCAGGCGCTAGGTTTGCAGTTGATACAATGTCACCTCTAGAACCCGGGCCTGGCAGTGTTATGAAAACTGCAGAAGAAAGAGTTGCACACGTAATTGAAAACAAGCCAGATATTTGTTCACTTGATGTAGCCACCATGAACTTTGGTGACAGGCCCATGGTTAACTCTCCAGACATGCTCGCTGAAATGGCCCAACTTATCCAATCCGCCGGAGTGAAACCTGAGCTAGAAGTGTTTGATGTAGGGCATGTTAGTCTGGCAAACCACCTTGTAAAAACAGGCATCATCTCTGATTCAAAACCACTTTATCAGTTATGCTTGGGCATTCCCTGGGGTGCGCCGGCTTCACCAGAATCAATGACATTGATGCGAAATATGTTACCAAAAGACGCAATATGGGCTTCATTTGGAATATCACGGTTCGAATTTCCTATGGTTGCGACTGCCACTGTTCTTGGTGGTCATGTCCGTGTAGGACTCGAAGATAATCTTTATATAAGCAGAGGAAAGTTAGCCTCAGGCAATGCTCAATTAGTTGAAAGAGCAGTCAAAATCATTCAGTCGATAGGTGAAAATGTGGCATCTCCTTCACAAGCTAGGGAAATATTTGGATTAACTGAGGAAAATAACACAAGTAAGGCTGCAGAATAGTTAAAACTTTATTTAGATCGTTTAAGTAAAGGGGAGATAAAAATGGCACGTGCAGTGATTATTTCTTGCGCTATAACAGGTGGATCTGACACAAAACACATGAACCCAGCAGTTCCTGTTACTCCCGAAGAAATAGCTAATGAAGCAATTCAAGCCCACGCAGCTGGTGCTGCGATTGCACATATACACGTACGTGATCCGCAAACTGCTAAAGCCAGTATGGAGCCTGCTTTATACAAAGAAGTGGTAGACAGAATAAGGGATAGTGGCTGCCCAATTTTGCTTAATTTAACGACGGGGCCTGGAGGAATTTTAGTTGTTGACAAGAACGCTCCACATAATTTTCGTGACGGAAGCTATCTCAGCAGCGCTGAAGAAAGAATTCAGCATATAATAGAAAATCGACCCGAAATGTGTACACTTGACGTAACAACTATGAATTACTCAGATTTAGCAGTTACTAACACCAAAGCAATGCTTGACCGCATGGCGACGCTTATAGAGCCTCTAGGGGTTAAAATTGAAATGGAAGTTTTTGATACTGGTCAGCTGTGGCAAGCAGCGGACATGTGTGAAAGGGGTGTCATCAAAGACACTCTACCTCTATTTCAACTCTGCCTAGGAATTCCTTGGGGAGGCCGGGCTACAATTGAATCTATGCAGCTAATGCGCGATCAACTGCCAAATAATGCTGTATGGGCTTCATTCGGAATATCACGTTTCGAATTCCCTATGGTCGCCTCAGCAGTAGTTCTAGGGGGACATGTTCGCGTAGGAATGGAAGACAATTTATATTTATCTCGTGGAAAATTAACTCCTGGCAATAGACCATTAGTTGAACGAGCAGTGCAAATAATTGAATCGATTGGAGACTATCCTGCAACCGTGGATGAAGCTCGAAATATACTAAGAATAAAGAATTAATACTTACTAAAGTCTTCTAATAGCCTCAAATCTTAATTAATTCCTCCATAACATAGGTACTTTATCTCCAAATAATCGTCCAATCCATAATGAGAACCTTCGCGACCAATCCCAGATTCTTTAAACCCACCAAAGGGAGCTACTTCAGTAGAAATTAATCCGGTATTGATTCCAACAATACCTGACTCTAGTCCCTCAGAAACCTTCCAAATGCGATTAACGTCTCTTGCATAGAAATAGGCTGCTAAGCCAAACTCCGTATCATTAGCAAGAGAAATTCCCTCCTCGTCATTAGTAAACCTGTAGAGTGGAGCCAAAGGACCAAATGTTTCTTCGCGTGTCACTTCCATGGTCGGAGTCACATCAACAAGTAGAGTGGGCTGAAAAAAGGTTCCCCCCAGTGAATGTCTTTCTCCTCCAACTACAACTTTAGCGCCGTATTCTATTGCGTTAGAAATATGCTGTTCCACTTTCTCTACTGCAGCCATGTCAATGAGCGGCCCTTGATTTATTCCCTCGTCAAGTCCGTTGCCAACTTTCAATTTTTTGACAGCAACGGTAAGCTTTTCAGTGAACTCCTCATAAACTTTATCCTGCACCAAAATTCGATTGGCACAAACACAAGTCTGACCGGTATTGCGATACTTGGAAGCCATTACGCCTTCAACAGCTTCATCAAGGTCAGCATCATCAAAAACCAAAAAGGGCGCATTACCACCTAATTCCATTGAAACTTTTTTTACGGTATCAGCACATTGAGCGATTAACTTTCTACCAACTTCCGTAGAACCAGTAAAAGTAAGTTTACGAATAATAGGATTAGAAGTAAGTTCGTCTCCTATTTCAGAGGACGCTCCCGTTACTACACTAAGAATTCCTGGCGGAACACCCGCTTGTTCAGCAAGTTCAGCCATTGCCAGTGCAGAATATGGAGTCGAAGTGGCTGGCTTTACTATCATTGCACAACCTGCGGCCAGAGCGGGTCCTGCTTTTCTCGTAATCATTGCTGAAGGGAAATTCCACGGAGTGATAGCTGCACAAACTCCTATGGGCTCCTTTAAAACCACTATTCTCTTATCACGCTGATGACCAGGTATCGTATCGCCGTAAACTCTTTTCCCTTCTTCAGCAAACCACTCAATAAAAGAGGCCGCATAGGCGATTTCCCCTCGTGATTCTGCCAGAGGTTTGCCCTGTTCAGTAGTCATCAATATCGCTAAGTCTTCTTGATTTTCAAACATTAAATCGTGCCATTTACGTAAAATAACCGCTCTTTCTTTACCGGTAAGACACCGCCAGTCTTTTTGAGCTTTTTCAGAAAACTCTATCGCTCGTCTTGTCTCCTCTGCCCCAAATTTAGGCACCGTGCCAATTACCGAACCATCTAAGGGGTTTGTAACATCAATAGTTTCTTTGTTATCTGAGTCCACCCACTGGCCATTTACATAACATTGCTGCCGAAACAGACTGGAATTTTTGAGTTTCATACTTTTTCTCCCTTTCAAAAACCTGATGGCGACCGGTTCATTATTAAATCACTATAAAGCCCTTTAGTTTCTATTTAAGGTTGATATAAGAATCGTCATGAAATATTAACTACCGAGCCTAGCCTTAGCTTCTTGTCTTCGGGCATGCAGTATAGGTTCGGTGTAACCATTTGGTTGCTGTCGGCCTTTTAAAACTAAGTCACAGGCTGCCTGAAAGGCTATACTATTTTCAAAATTATTAGCCATAGGTTGATACATTGGATCATTGTTGTTTTGTTTATCAACAACTGCTGCCATTTTCTTTAGTGTATTCACCACTTGGTCTTCATCGCAAATTCCATGTCTCAGCCAATTCGTAATATGCTGGCTAGATATTCGTAACGTTGCCCGGTCTTCCATTAGCCCAACATTATTTATATCTGGTACTTTTGAACATCCCACTCCCTGATCAATCCACCGAACTACATAGCCAAGAATTCCCTGCGCATTATTATCTAGTTCCTGCTGAATTTCAGACTCTTCCCAATTAGGACGTTCAGAAAGTGGTATGCTTAGAATATCATCTAACTTGGCAGGCGCTCTATCTTTCAGCTCCTTTTGTCGTTCTAGTACATCTATTTCATGATAATGAGTAGCATGAAGGGTAGCCGCAGTGGGTGAGGGAACCCATGCTGTATTTGCGCCAGCCTGCGGATGCCCAATTTTAGTTGTAAGCATGTCTGACATTAGATCTGGCATTGCCCACATGCCTTTTCCGATTTGGGCTCTACCCGGCAGACCACATTTTAGGCCTATATCTACGTTCCAATCCTCATACGTTTGAATCCAAACTGCGGCCTTCATGTCCGCCTTACGAATCATAGGGCCTGCTTCCATGGCAGTGTGCATCTCATCACCTGTACGATCAAGAAAACCGGTGTTTATAAAAAACACTCTATCTTTCGCGGCACGTATACATTCTTTTAGGTTAACTGTTGTTCGACGCTCCTCGTCCATAATACCCATTTTCAGAGTGTTTTGAGGAATTCCAAGCGCGTCTTCCACTCTAGAGAAAACTAAATCGGTAAAAGCAACCTCATCTGGGCCATGCATTTTTGGCTTAACAATATAAATTGAACCCTTTCTACTGTTTTTTGCCCTTTTCAAATCATGAATGGCGATCATCGAAGTAATCATCGCATCCATAATGCCTTCTGGTACTTCTAACCCATTTTTATCTAATATCGCCGGATTGGTCATAAGATGTCCGACATTACGGATTAGCATAAGACTTCGTCCATGCAATGTAATTTCTTTTCCGTCTGCTGCAGTATATTGGCGATCCTCATTTAAGGAACGATTAACTTGTTGAGCTCCTTTCTGAAAGCTTTCGGTTAAATCTCCTTTCATGAGTCCCAGCCAATTTCGATATGCCAACACCTTGTCTTCAGCATCCACTGTTGCAACAGAATCTTCACAATCCATTATTGTCGTAACAGCTGCCTCTAAGACAACATCACAAACCCCTGCAGGGTCAGTTCTGCCGATAGGGTGGTCCCTGTCTATTATAACCTCAATATGTAAATTGTTATTCTTTAGAAGAATTTTCGATGGTGAATCTGGCTCACCGGAATAACCTATAAACTTTGTCGGATCGTCCATTTCGAGTGTTTCTTCAGTCTCGAGGTAAACTTTCAACTGTCCATCAATAACTGCGTATGAAGTGGCATTATGATGACTTCCCCCTATAAGAGCAGCAGCGGAATCTAAAAAATCTCTTGCAAAACTAATAACGGCCTTCCCACGTATATCATTATATTGCTCAGTTCTTTCTGCGCCATTTTCCTCTGAAATAGCATCGGTTCCATATAGGGCATCATATAAGCTGCCCCATCTCGCATTCGCAGCATTAAGTGAATATCTGGCATTAGTGACTGGCACCACTAGTTGAGGTCCCGCAATCAAAGAGATTTCTTCGTCAACGTTCTTTGTGTCTACAGAAAAATCATCTCCTTCAGAAACTATGTATCCAATCTCTTTTAGAAAATTCTTATAAGCCTCTAAATCTAAGGGATTTTCTGCATTCTTCTTGTACCAATCATCAATCTTATTCTGTAAATCGTCTCTTTGATCTAGTAACTCTCGATTTGTTGGAATGAGATCATCAATTATACTAGAAAAAGAAACCCAAAATTTCTCAGAGTTAATACCAGTTTCTTGTAACGCTTCGTCATTAATAAAATTATATAGCTCACGATCAACTTGGATTGTCCCAGCTTGCACACGATCAACCATAAAAATATCCCCTAGTTTACATTCATAATCGAAACAATTAATAAAAAACTCGAATAGTTTATTAAAAGTTTATGTCTGTTACATCTTACTTTATACGATGTATGTCAATTCGACTTTAAGTCAATTTTTTTAAACTTTACTTATCTTTTGTTATTACGCCTGGATTCATTATTTTTTCCGGATCAAGATGGTTCTTTGCTTTATTTAAAATTTCACCAAATAACTTTGGACGTTGTCTATTATACCATTCCATATGATCGCGTCCTATCGCATGATGATGAGTAATTGTTCCACCATTATTAATAATAGATTCCGAAGCAACATCTTTGATAATCTGCCATTGTTCTAAGATCCCATCTTTATAGGCCTCGCCATGAAAGGCAAAATAAGGAGCAGGACCATCGGGATACGCATGACTAAACCTACATGATACTGCTCCATTTTTTCCAGTAACTTCCTTAACTGCTGAATAAGTAGCATCCCTTATTGCATGATAAAACTCCTCAAACTTATCCCAAGTTATAGCAGTTTCAAATGTATCCGAGATTATTCCTCGTGGAGTTAGCTCTTCTCGATTGTAAGGCATACGAATAAATGCGTTTCTCCAAGCACCAACAGCACCTTCCATATTTGCTTGATCATTACCTCGCCAGTCAACATCTAAAACGCCCCCATTATCCAAACAGCATTCTTCTGCCCTCTGCATCCAGCTTTCCACTGGATGATCAGAAGATTCGAATGAGACCACCATCAATGAAAATGTGCCATCACCTGCTCCATTAACCAGTAACTCTGTTTGGTCGACTATACGCACATTAGATGGATAAAGACCGGCCTGGGAAACAGCCCTAACAGCTCGAGCAGCATCAAAGAAATTAGTATATTTGAAACCTGCCGTTGATTTATATTTTGGGCGGCCCTGTAGTCTTACCCATGCCTCAGTGATAATGCCTAAAGCACCTTCTGAACCCATTAAAAAACTATCCGGACTTGGCCCCGCGCCAGATCCTGGCAGCCGGCGTGACATTATCGAACCAGAAGGCGTAACCGTCGTAATATTTTCTACTAAATCATCAATATGAGTATATAGGGTCGCAAAATGTCCTCCGGAACGTGTAGCAATCCATCCACCAAGGGTAGAATACTCAAATGACTGAGGAAAGTGTCTAAGCGTCAATCCATGAGGTTTTAGTTGGCGTTCAAGATCTGGCCCTCGGGTTCCACCTTGTATCAAAGCCGCACGAGAAATTTTATCCACCTCTTTGACTTTGTTAAGTTTAGATAAGTCAATAACTATAGTTCCTGTGTAATAGTCAGACACATCAGGAGTCACTCCGCCGACCACTGAAGAGCCACCTCCATACGGGATAACGGCTATTTTAAAGTCACCTGCCCAATCATAAATGGCACTTATATCACCCTCAGTCTCGGGATAAGCTACAAAATCTGGAGCGTGATCAAAATCTGCAGCAAAAATGCGAATTGAGTCTGGCTGTGATTGACCAAAACTATGAAGAACTCTCTCTAGGGGATCATCTTTACAGATGGACCTCAAACTTTTAGGTAAATTAATTTGAGACGTAGGTAATTTAATATCATCTAATTTAGGTACTTTAACTTTGTTTTTTGGCAAAATTCCAAATTTTTTAGCGAAAGTACTTAACAAAAGATCAGTTTCTTTATCGGTTAGACCTTCATCAGTATTGCCCCAACCCCAATATTTTAATTTCTTTATACTCATAGATCCCTCATTAGCAATCATGTTTTCAATATTCGCATACTGATGCTTTGCCTGATAGTATCAAATTGATTCATATTTAAATTACTTTAGGAGTAAACTAAAGATGGCGGTTGCGCTTATAGCTGGTGCACTAGGAGTTGTGGGTCGAGCCCTAGTTGAACATTTAGAGAATGACCCTAAATGGGACGTTATTGGCTTGTCACGTAGGTCACCTGATTTTGAAACCTCAGCAAAATTTATCTCCGTAGACCTTCTTGATTTATCTGATTGTAAAGAAAAGCTAACGTCGCTGACTAATGTCTCTCATATTTTTTTCACGCCTTATTCTGCAAGAGATAACTTTGCAGATGAAGTTCTTCCAAATTTAGAAATGCTTAAAAACCTTATGACTGTCATCGAGGAGAATGCTCCCAAATTACAACATGTCCAACTTATGCTTGGCGCAAAATGGTACGGAGTTCAATTTGGTGCTCCATATAAAACCCCTGCTAAAGAAAGTGATCCTCGTCATATGCCCCCTAATTTTTATTATAACCAACTGGATTGGCTCACAGAGCATCAAAAAGGGTGTAATTGGACTTGGTCAGCTCTTCTTCCCCATGGAATTTGGGGGTTTTCGGTAGGAAGTGAGATGAATATGCTAACTTCGTTGGCTGTATACGCATCAATTAGCAAGCATTATGGAATTCCGTTAAACTTTCCAGGCAATCCAGACTTATATAACTCTGTATATCAAATTGTTGATGTTTCTCTTCTATCACGAGCTATGGTGTGGGCGGCAACAACTCCAAAAGCAGCTAATGAAGCTTTCAATATTACCAATGGTGATTTCACAAGATGGTGTCACCTCTGGCCAAGGATTGCAGACTTCTTTGAAATGGACGTTGGAGAGATTAGACAGGTAAAACTTCAATCCTTAATGTCAGACAAAGAAAACGTCTGGAAAGAGATTTGCGATAAACACAACCTTAATTATTATAAAATGAATGATCTAGCCACCTGGCGTTTCATGGATTACGCCTTCAATAATGGCTTTGATCAGATGTCATGTCTTAATAAGATACGCAACGCGGGATGGAATGGTCTTTTGGATACTGAGGAAACAATTACATTCCAGTTACAAAATATGAGAAACCAAAAGATCATCCCCTAAAAGAGGAGACAAAAATTGGCGAAGCGAACAGCTCTAGTACCAGGTGCAATCGGAATAACCGGAAGAGCAATTATCGAGTTTTTAGAAAGGGATGGCAACTGGGACATTATCGGATTGTCACGCCGTTCCAATAATTTTGACAGTAAAGCTAAATTTATATCTGTGGATCTTCTTAACAAAGAAGATTGCACAAAAAAAGTTAAGGAATTATCGTCTGTTACCCATGTTTTTTATTGTGCATATTCTCCACAAAAGTCAGTCCAAGATGAAATTGTACCAAATATATCTATGCTTAGAAACCTTATGGACGAACTTGAGCCCGTTGCGAGAGACCTAGAACATGTCCAATTAATGCATGGCGCAAAATGGTATGGAAGTTACTTAGGACCTTACAAAACCCCAGCTAAAGAAGACGATCCACGCCCAATAGCAAAAAACTTTTACCATGCTCAACAAGATTGGATCGTCGAGCGTCAGTCTGGCAAGGGGTGGACATGGTCAGCAATACGCCCGCACGGGATCTGGGGTTTCTCTGTAGGTAGTAGGATGAACTTGATGACGGGAATCGTCCTTTATGCAGCCATATCTAAACAAATGGGACTCCCTCTGAAGTGGCCAGGAACTCCTGAATTTTATAATTGTTTATACAACATAATAGATACTGATTTATTAGCGGAGGCAATGTGCTGGGTTGCAACAACAACTAAGACAAAAAACAATGCATATAATATAAGTAATGGTGATTTTTTTCGCTGGAAAGATTTGTGGCCTAAAATAGCCGACTTTTTTGATTTAGATGTAGGCCCCATACAAACTGTTTCATTGCAAACAGTTATGGCTGATAAAGAACCCATATGGAATGAAATAGTAAAGAACCATAAGTTACAGCCTTATACACTTTCAGATTTAACGAGATGGGATTATTTGGACATGGCCTTAAGCAACGGATACGATCAAATGTCTAGCACCACTAAAATCCGCCAAGCTGGCTGGTATAAGACCATCGATACTGAAAAAACTATCTCTAAACAAATGCAAAGACTTCGAAACAGTAAAATAATTCCATAGAAGAAAGTCACAACATGTCATCGTTGATAATTAGCAGTGAATTTGACAGCGGCAACATCCGCTGCGTGAAAGCGGATAAAGCTCAGAACATAAAGCTTGAAATAGTTGCGGACAACAACTCCGATTTTTATCAATGGTTCTATTTTCGGTTGACCGGAGCAAAAAATTCTAATTGTGTAATTAATATAATGAACGCTGGAAAATCTGCTTATCCTAAGGGATGGGAGGATTACCAGGCATTGGCATCAGATGACAGAGAGAATTGGTTTAGGATACCTACAAGATATAATGACGGAGTATTAACTTTTAAATATTGTCCAAAACAAAACTCTGCTTGGTTTGCCTATTTTGCACCTTATACATTAGAACGACACAACGATTATCTGGCTCGCATTCAATCTTCTTCTAAAGTCCTAGTTTCCGTTCTTGGAAAAACTATAGATGGACATGATTTAGACTTTATCCAAATCGGAGAACGATCACCCGACAAACAAAAAATTTGGGTAGTTGCACGCCAGCATCCTGGAGAAAGTATGGCCGAATATTGGACGGAGGGATTTATTAACCGATTAATCGATGATGATGACTTAATAACTCAAACTTTATTAGAAAAATCAGTTTTCTTTATTGCACCTAATATGAATCCAGACGGAACCAAAAGAGGACATCTAAGGACTAACGCAGTAGGTGTTAATTTAAATCGTGAGTGGTCTAATACAAGTATCGAACGTAGCCCTGAAGTTTTCTTAGTGCGTAAAAAAATGCATCAAATTGGAGTTGATTTCTGTCTCGATGTTCATGGAGATGAAGCGCTTCCATACAACTTTTTGTCAGGAATGATGGGGATTCCTTCTTTAAGCGAACACCAAAAGATCCTAAAAACAAAATATGACAAAGCGCTTCTTAATGTTAGCAATGAGTTCCAAACTGAATTTGGCTACCCCCCTAGTGCGCCTGGAAAGGGAAATTTGAATATGTGTTCCAATTACGTTGCTGAAACATTTGGTTGTCTATCTCTCACCTTAGAAATGCCATTTAAAGACAACGCTAATAATCCCAGCGCTGAATTCGGCTGGTCTCTAGAAAGATCTAGGGAGTTTGGAGCGACTAATCTGGAGGCAATAGCCCGTATAGTTGATGACCTGAGATAGATATCAAAAAAGGGCCAAAATAAGAATAGCTTTTTCATTTGGTAAACAACATCTAAACACCTTACCAAATAAAAATTTAATTTCACTCATCTACAACTGTATTTCGTAACACTCCTATTTTTGTAATCTCCACCTCAATTATATCTCCTTGTTTCATAAATAGTTTTGGATTTCTTCCATTCCCAACTCCTGCTGGTGTACCTGTTGCAATTACGTCTCCTGCAACAAGGGGAGTGAAAGACGAAACGTAGGAGATAATATAGGGAATTGAGTATATTAATAAATCTGTAGTGCTGTTTTGAACTATCTGTCCATTTAATCTAGTGGTTAATTCCAGAGATGCAGGATCAGATATCTCATCTGAGGTTACCATCCAGGGACCTAAAGGGCCTGTTTTGTGAAAATTTTTCCCCGCGGTCACCGAGTGTCTTTGATAGTCCCTGACACTTCCATCAAGAAAACAGGTGTAACCTGCGATGTAAGATAAGGCCTCAGATTCTGGTATATGTCGACCGCTCTTACCTATAATTAAGGTTAGCTCTCCCTCAAAATCAAAATGTTCAGACACACGAGGTCTAACTATAGATTCATCATGAGCAACCAACGTATTAGTTAGTCGAGAAAATATAGTGATGTGTTCTGGCATGTCTCGAACGAATTCTTCAACGTGATCTTTATAATTTAACCCTGCACATATGATTTTGTCAGGATCGGGTATAACTGGCAGTAGCTTTATATCTTCTAATCTACAGTCAGCTTCATTGTTATTTGCTATCGCAGCAATTTCATCTATAGAACCAGAAGTTAAAGCTTCACGTAAACTTTTATGAGCGCATTTTCGTCCAACATCTACTATACCCCTATCAACATCATAAACCCCGAACGATTCTCCATCGGCATCTCTAAAACTTAAAATTTTCATCTAACCTTCTCCAAATTTCATTACATCCTAGAAGTTATATTAGGCCATAAGCAGTCAACATCTTGGTCCATAACCATTCTTCCTATTCGAGTAGACCAGTAAGACTCAGAACCAAACTCAGAACGCCAAGACCATAACCGTCTAGTTAAATAGTGTAGTTTGAATTCATAGGTGAATCCTATGGCTCCGTGCACTTGATGAGCAATTGCAGCTGCCTTACCTGCCGCTTCTCCAGATCGAACTTTTGCAACAGCTACTTCAAGCTCTATATCATTAAAATTTTCCGTAGAATCAACCGCTTTACAAGCATTAATAGAAGCTGTCTGGGCTGCAGCAGCCTCACTGGCCAAAATAGCAAGCTGTTGTTGAATTGCTTGAAATTTTGATAGAGAGCGCCCAAATTGAACACGGTCTCCTACATACTCCACGCTTAGATCAAGAACAGAAGAAACTGCACCTGACATCTTTGCAGAATAACCAAGGGCAGGCAGTAACTTGATAACCTGATGACCAATTTCTTCTGGAATATCAAAAATATACTCCGGCACAACACTATTTAACTCAATTGCATCACGGCTTTCTCCAGCAATGTTGACATCAACCTTTTTGAGGATAGTCGAAATATCTAGTAAAATAAATTTCTTTATATTCTTATATTCTCCAACTGCTAGTAGATATGTCGCGCTTGACCCCCAAGGAACACTTTTAATGCTGCCTGAGACTTTTTTATTACTTTCTGATCCATGAATTGTAAGAATTTCGTCTCCATCCTGAAGAGTTATTAGACTTCGGGGAAACACTCCATCAAGTTGGGATAACACCCAGTTTGCAATAACGTTCTCAACCAAGGGTAGAGGCACACAATAATATCCTGCATGATAAAAAATAGTAAATACTTCCTGCCAAGTTAAGCTTGGCACGCTGCCCTCTTCATTAATAAATGGTGTTGTAAGCCCATTCTCTTCCATGTTGGCCCAAAGTTTTTGAGGCCATTTTCCATCTTCTGCATCATCCAGAACAGAAGGAGTTACAAAATCAGAAAATATCTGATTACACGTATTCGATAAAAGTACGCTTGTTTCGTTCATCTCAAACCTAAACCTCGAGCAACCATACCTCGTAAAATTTCGGTAGTTCCTCCTCTTAAAGAAAAAGAAACACACGCTTGCTGTACATACGCTAGTGACTTTTCAAACTCTGTTCCATGTAATTTACGAGGTGAGCAGTTTACCAATTCATGTGCCAATTCTGGTATTGACTGTTCAAATGCAACACCGAGATCCTTAACTAAAGAGGCTTGAATGTTTGGCTGTTTTCCAGAATCTATCATGGCTGCGACCGAAAGAGACATATTCCTGAGTGTAATTAATTGAGCAGTAAGACGACCTATTATTTTTACCGCTGAATCATTCATATCTATCTGCAAGATACGAATTATTTCCTTAAAGAGAATATAACTGCTTAAAAAACGGTCCGGTCCGCTTCTCTCAAAAGCAAGCTCAGCAACAACTTGTTGCCAACCATTACCTTCTTGGCCAATCAACATTGAATGATCGACTAACACGTTATCAAAAGTTACTTCATTAAACTCTTCATCACCTATCATGTTTCGAATAGGTTTTATGGTAATTCCAGGTGATGACAAGTCGATGACAAACTGAGATAGTCCTGCATGTCGATCTTCTGTTGCCCTAGATGTTCGGACTAAAGCAATCATAAAATGAGATTTGTGGGCATATGTTGTCCATACCTTACGACCATTTAATAGCCAACCATCTGCATGCCTGGAAGCATGAGTGATAATAGAAGCTAAATCCGAACCAGACCCTGGCTCACTCATACCTATACAAAAAAAAGTTTCACCTTTAGAGATTCCAGGCAAATATAAATTCTTTTGATCCTCGGTCCCAAATCGAAGAATTAGAGGACCACTCTGGCGTTCGGCTATCCAATGAGCTGCCACTGGAGCACCAAAGGCTAATAACTCTTCAATAACAACATATCGCTCTAAAGAACTACGAGCCGACCCGAAAGGCTTAGGCCAGGTCATACCCAACCAGCCATTTTTTCCTAACTGTGCACTAAAGTTTGCATCAAATCCTACCCATGATTTTGCCTTTTCTGAGATAGAATAATGACCTATAGACTGAGATAAAAAATCCCTTACCTCTTGCCTCAGGGTCAGTGCTTCAGATGGAAGTTGGTAGGTTTCAAACTCAAACGCCCTCATGTGCTTTACCTTATCACAATTTAAATACTTATTTAACCTAATATCAGTTTAGCTCAATGGTACCTTTGTGCTAACTATTACATATTGTTTTTATTTGGAGGAGATTATGGGCAACTTTCTTAAGTATGAACAAGTAGATAATATAGTCACTTTGACTATGAACCAACCTAAAAACCGCAACCCATTATCAGGTGAGGGACAATTTAGTGATTTTGTAGAAGCCTGCGAACGCATAAATAGTGATGACAGTGTCTCGGCTGTGATTTTAACGGGCGCAGGAACTGCCTTTAGCGCAGGCGGGAATGTTAAAGATATGCGAGACCGTAAGGGGTTATCTGAAGGAAATCCCTACAAAATAAGAAACAATTACAAAAGGGACATACAAAAAATACCAACTATTTTATATGATCTTGAAGTTCCAACAATAGCTGCAGTCAACGGACCCGCCATCGGAGCAGGCTGTGATTTGGCATGCATGTGCGACATTAGAATAGGATCTGAAAAAGCAAGGTTTGCTGAGAGCTTTGTCAAGCTTGGAATTATTCCTGGTGATGGGGGCGCCTGGTTACTGCCGAGACTTGTGGGTCAGTCAAAAGCGGCTGAGTTAACATTTACCGGAGACATAATAAACGCAGAAGAAGCTCTGTCCTGCGGTTTGATATCTAAATTAGTGTCTAGTGAAAGCCTTATGGACGAAGCTCAATCTCTTGCCGAACGTATAGCAAGTAACCCTGGCCATTCTTTGCGCATGGCTAAAAGACTCCTTCGTGAAGGGCAACATGTTAGCTTACAAACTCTCTTAGAAATGTCTGCAGCATTCCAAGCAATTTCTCATCATACGGAAGAACATGATCAAGCAGTAGAAAAGCTATTATCAAGACTAGAGAAGTCAAACAGGTAATATTTAGCCTGCCAAACAGGAAATGCTTCTTTGTGGTCTATTCAAATATTTTTTCGCCTTCAAGATCTATTATTTGACAAGCTTTAGAAATTGAAAACTCATTAGCACTTTCTTTACTAGCGTGAAAGTCACCTCTTACAAAGCGATATTCTTTAATGCTTCCATTAATCTCTTTTGATATTCTGCCAGCTGTTATCCATTGATTACCTTGTAATTCAGGATCAGCTCGAACACTATATCCTTTATATGATATCGAAGAATGGTCAGATGAGGGAAAACTTATTTTTTTTGACCCAAATAGACGATCCAGAAATTTATAGAATCGATTTATCATTAAGCGTCTCCAATATTTTTTTAACTTCCCTGTCTAATGCCAAGTCATCTAACCAGCACAGCCTAATAAAAAGCTCTTAAGCGTTAGAATAGCAGTAGAAACTAACGCAAAAAAGAATCAAAATAAGACAGAGAGAGGTCCAGGGCCTTTTCAGCCTCAGGAGCAGAGTATGAACTAGCTCCATGGCGGGCAAAAGCATGTTCCGCATTAGGGTATTTATGAATAACAACGTTTGGCTTGTCTGCAATTTTTGTTTCTATGAATTTGCATATAGCTGGAGGCACCCAAGTGTCTGATAATGCCTGATGCAACATAAATGGCTGACTTAGATTTGGAGCTTCTGATATGGCATGCTCAATGTAAGTGCCATAATAAGCAACAGCGCAATCTATATCTGTCCGACAGGACATTAAATAACACATTTTGCCCCCCAAGCAGTAACCCACCGCTCCTACTTTTCCGTTCCCACCTTTGATATTTCTTAGATATTGCATGGTTTCTTCCATGTCTTTTGCACCTAAATCATAATCAAAGTGATAATATCTATCCAAAGAGGTGATCCAATCATCAGGATTGTCAGCATCCAAAACAACATCTGGACCTAATCTCCAAAATAAATCTGGAACCAAACATATATATCCCGCATCAGCAAACTCATGTGCGTGAGACTTCATGGTGTTATCAACCCCCCATATCTCCATAATAGCTATTATTGCCCCTACTGGGCTTTTTTCTGGGTAAGCTACATAAGCACTCATCTCACCGTCAGATAAACTTAATTTAATGCTTTCCGTACGCATGGTTCTATCCTTTTGAGATTTTAATATTCCTCCACCTAACAACCATGATTCAAAAAAAGTTAATACATACTTTCTAACACTCCTTTGAATCTTTTTGGATCGTCTAGTGTTTTTCCCGTCCCACGTACTACGCAGGTCAGCGGATCATCTGCAATTGATATCGGTAACCCTGTCGCATGTCGAAGGACATAATCAAGGTTACTCAATAAAGCCCCACCTCCAGTTAACACAATACCAGTATCTACAATATCTGAGGATAGCTCTGGTGCGGTGTTCTCGAGTGCACTCTTCACAGCTTCAATGATCTGTCCAATAGGCTCAACTAAGCTCTCAGCTATCTGACGCTCAGATATAACTAATGTTTTAGGCACCCCATCCAACAAATCACGGCCCTTGATCTCAATAGTACGGCCATCTCCTTCTTCTGGAGCACACGCAGAACCGATTTCAATTTTAATTCGTTCTGCACTACTCTCTCCAACTGTCATATTATGGTTGCGACGTATGTAGCCAATAATCGCTTCATCCATCATATCTCCACCAACGCGAACACTGCGTGAGTAAACAATCCCCCCAAGAGACAAGACTGCTACTTCCGTAGTACCACCACCAATATCAATAATCATTGAGCCAGTTGGCTCAGTAACTGGTAGTCCTGCACCAATAGCGGCAGCCATCGGTTCTTCGATTAGCCAAACCTTGCGAGCGCCTGCACTCTCTGCCGAATCTTGAATTGCTCGGCGTTCCACAGCAGTAGACCCAGACGGCACACAAACAACAATTCGAGGGCTATGAAAACCTCTTCGATTATGAACCTTACGAATAAACTCTTTGATCATCTCTTCAGCAACCTCAAAATCAGCAATCACTCCATCACGAAGAGGTCTAATTGCTTGGATGTTACCAGGAGTACGACCGAGCATCTGTTTAGCTTCATTACCAACAGCAAGAACACTCTTACGTCCCCCTTTAGAATCGGTAATTGCTACGACCGAGGGTTCATTCAAAACAATATCCCGCCCTTTAACGTATACCAAAGTATTCGCTGTTCCGAGATCAATTGCCATATCTGATGACATGGCTCCTATCTTAAATATTCGAGACAACATCTTTTATGACCCTAGACACATGAAATTATATATTTGTTTTTGAAACATTTAATTATTAACCTAAGCACACTGGACCAACTATGGCACGACTGATTAAGAATCTAAGTTATAGCCCTGTCCGAACTATAAACTAAAACATAAGATAATACTCTGGAATATTAAATTTTCATCACCAAAATTATATTATGTAATAAATTTTGAGCCATCAGGTATAGTCTAGAAACGCTTTAGCTTAATGATATAAAATACCGTTTATAATGGTGGGCCGTGAAGGGCTCGAACCTTCGACCTAGTGATTAAGAGTCACCCGCTCTGCCAACTGAGCTAACGGCCCTCACCAAAAACAGAGGATATATCAAATGAGCACACAGCTGTCGACATCCAACCACGAAGTAGAGTTGTCTATGCGGCTCCTCGGCGATTTATAAATATACCTTTGTGAAGCCAGCAACTCATTACTAAACCAAACCCAATCAAAACTGTTATCAGAGCAGTGCCTCCATTAGATATTAGGGGAAGAGGCACCCCCACTACAGGAACTAAACCTGTTACCATCGCTATATTAATAAACACATAAAGGAAAAAGTTTGCGACCAGTCCCATCGCTAAAAGTCGACCGAATTTACTACGGCAACTATATGCGATGAATATGGAATAGAAAATCAATATAGCATAAAGTCCAATCAAAGAAGTTCCACCAATAAAACCAAATTCTTCGGCAAGCATTGTAAAAATGAAATCAGTTTGTTTTTCAGGTAAAAAATTTAAGTGACTTTGAGTACCTGATAAAAACCCTTTACCAAAAATTCCTCCTGATCCCATTGCTATCTTTGATTGTATGATATGATAACCCGAACCAAGTGGATCTGATTCAGGGTCCAAAAACGTCATTACACGTTGTTTCTGATATGAGTGTAATAATTGCCATCCAATAGGGATAGAAGCAACAACACACAACGCAAAGCCAAAGAAATGCCAAAGGCGAACTCCTGCAAGCCATAACATTACCGCTCCTAAAAGTCCTAATACGCCGGCAGTACCTAGATCAGGCTGTCGTAAAACTAGAATTATTGGAATTGCAATTAAAAATAACGGAATAACTAAAAAACGAATACGTCCAACATCATATGTTTCTAAGCCATGAAAATATCGAGCAAGCGCCATAACTAATGCTATTTTCATAGTCTCCGACGGTTGAAACTGAAAAAGGCTAACATCTAACCAACGTTGTGCGCCCATACCAACAGAGCCCAATACTTCAACAATTAGTAAAAGAGACAAATTGAAGCCATAAACTAAATACGATAATTTTAACCAAAACCTAATGTCTATTATTGCAACAAAGGCCATTAAAACCATACCTAAGGAGAACAGAAACATTTGTTTAGATGCCCAAGGGCTTAAACTCCCATTTGCAGCAGAATAAAGCATAGCGAAACCGATGCACGCTATGAGCAAAATTATTACGAACATTTCCCAATTTAAACGAATTAGTTTTTCCCGTAGAGTAAGTTCTATCGAACCAAAGTTTCCGCCACGTGACATTATAATTTAAATCCCTCTATCATTTGTTCTTGATTCAATAACGTAGGCTCCAGGGGCCTGCCCTGCAGGATCACGCTTCAAAGTCGCAACCATAATATCTCGAGCTATTGGCGCAGCTACTGCTGAACCTCCTCCTCCATGTTCAACTACAACAGATACTGCATATCGGGGATTCTTTATTGGTGCAAAACCAACAAACAAAGCGTGATCTCGATGCCGCCATGGCAATTGTTCATTTTTTAAAATTCCTTTATCTCTTTCTGTTTGGCTGATCCTTCTAACCTGAGATGTTCCAGTTTTACCACCCATACCCATACCCGGGACCATAATTCGAGCACGATATGCAGTGCCCCATTGTGAGTTGGTAACAGCAGCCATTGCCTTTTTTATAATTTTAATATGGTTTTTATTTACACCTATATCGGCATGAGCTTTATTAGCTCTACCGCTCAATCTATCATCTGTAATCACGTCTCTGGCTATGTAAGGAGTTATTGCTTTTCCTCCGTTTGCGATACGAGCTACCATCGTCGCTAGCTGCATCGGCGTAGCAAGAACAAACCCCTGCCCTATAGCTGTGAGAAGAGTTTCCCCTTGAACCCACGGACTTCCAATAACGGCATTCTTCCATGCCTTTGTAGGGATTACGCCGGGACGAGACCCTGGCATATCTATCTCAAGTAGTTGGCCCAACCCAAAGCGTTTTGCCATATTTGCTATTCTATCTATTCCAACTCTACGTGATAATTCATAAAAATAGACATCACAAGATTGTGCGATTCCTTTTCTCAAATTCGTTTCGCCATGACCTGCTGTTTTCCAACAGTGAAACTTACCATCACCTAGTGTTATACTCCCTTTACAGAAATACTTCGTTTTCTCATTTATAAGACCAGCCTCCAAAGCGGCAAGAGCGACTATCATTTTAAAAGTTGAACCAGGAGCATACTCACCTGCTATAGCTTTATTGCGTAAAGGTGCCTTTTCATCATCTACAAGCTTTTTCCACTCGGCCTCGGTCAGACCATCCACAAAGCTATTAGGATCAAAGCTGGGTGTGGAAGCTTGAACCATAGTTGCACCTGTATCCACATCTAGAACTACTATAGAACCTGTATTATCTCCAAGAGCCTCCATGGCCGCTTGCTGTAAAGATGAGTCAATTGTTAAAATTAATGTTTCCCCAGATTGCCCCTCAGTTCTAGTTATTTCTCTAATAACACGCCCTAGTGCATTAACTTCAAGTTGACTAGATCCAGCTTGACCCCGTAATGCTAAATCAAATTTTTTTTCAACTCCACTTCGTCCTATTCGAAAACCAGGTAATTCCAGTAAACGATCTCCTGTTTGTTGCTTAGCGGATACGGCTCCAACATATCCCAGCAAATGAAAAACAGCTTCTCCCTTGGGATAGTGTCTTTTTGAACCAACTTGAATAAACACTCCTGGCAAATCAGGGGCATTCACTTCTATACGCGCTACATCTTCCCAGTTTAAAAATTCACGTATTAGAACAGGAACAAACTGCTTACTTTGAGATACTTCGTTTAAAATTTTTTCATTATCAGTTTCTGACAATTGAATGAGCTTGCCTAATTTTTTGAGAGTGTCCTTGATATCAGGAGTATTTTCCGACTTTACTAACACCTGATAGTTTTGTTGATTAATAGCTAATGGCACTCCAAAACGATCAAGTATATGGCCCCTATCAGGGGAAAGAAGTCTCAAGTTTATTCTATTCTCTTCTGCTAATAACTGGAATCTATCTGCTTCCGTAACTTGAAGATGGTACATTCGACCAATTAGAGCTGAGAGTAAAACAAACTTTCCTCCAGTGAGTATAGCCGCTCTCCTCGAGAACATTCTCGAACGCTCTCCTTTGCGATTCAACATCACGCACCCATCGTACCAACGATTTTTCGTTGTACTTGTAATAATATCCATGCAATTAGCGGGAAAAGTGTTACGGTCATAATCAAGGCTATTAAAGGAGCATCAGTTGGTAATAGCGCCCCTCTGTATAATGAGGCCAAGCACCAGGACAGTAACCCAGCGATAAAAGAAACTAAGCCAAACGCAACCCAAAACACCCAAAATGGTTTTCCAATTATAAAGCGCCGTTGGTTAACGACCAGCGCCCTAACTACAAGATAAACAATGGCATGTAGGCCAAAAGGAGCTCCTGATATGGCGTCTTGCAATATTCCCAATCCAAAAACTACAAAATAAGGTATTAAGTCAGGTCGAAATACCACCCAATAATATAATGAGATTATTGCAAAGGCAGGAACTATTTCAGCAAAAAAACTAATTGGCCAAGGTAAATATCCAATCAAAACAAAGAGAAATGTCATGCATGTGGGTAAAATATTAACCAAGCCACTCTTTAACCATAAAAATATAGATAATGTGTTCATTTCTTTAATAGTTTTGACGAGGCAGGCAATCTCTCAGGAGGCGGTATAATTCCATTAACGCCGAAATCTAGAATTATTGCTTGGCTTAGTTTTGACCATTCTACCATTGGTTGTAAAGTAATAACTCCATCCGATATTTGGGAAACAGCTCCGACCGCGATTCCAGGAGGGTAAACGCCTCCATGTCCAGACGTAACAACCCAATCTCCCGGAGAAATTGGAGAATTCCCAGGCAAAAATTCTAATCTCGGTTGGGAAGAGTTATTTCCTTTCAAAATCGCTCTGTCACCAGTTGATTGAATCATAACAGGAATGCGCGAATTTATATCAATCATAAGCAACACTCTAGAAGTGCGCTCACCAACTTCAACTATTCTACCAACCAGACCTCCATGCCAAACAACGGCTTGTCCGAGACGAACATACTCTCGTGCACCAGCATTAATTAATATTGATTGAAAAAATGTACCTCCTGTATCTGCAACAACTCTGGCGGTAACAAAATGCGTTCTTTTATCAGGTACATATGCCAACTGCGCCCTTAGGGTAGCGTTTTCTAGCCCCAACCTCCGTGCTTCATGAACCCATTGCAAAAGTCTTGCATTTTCTTCTCGAAGTCGTTGGTTATCAGTATAAATTGAAAAAAAGCCTTCTACAGCATTAGTTGCGTTACTTAAGGCTTCAACAGGTTGATTCAAAACATACAATATAGGTGAGACAGTATCGACAATGGTAACACGAAACTGTTGAATTCCAGTCCAATCGGATCTACTAAAAATAACAAGAGCAAAAGAAAGTGATAAAAAGCCCAGAAGCGCAAACCTCTGTGCCCAGATACGAATTGGTAACGCCAATCCAATAACTGTAACTTTGCTACCTCTCTTAATCACTCCAATTCCTCCACCTAACAACCATGATTCAAAAAAAGTTAATACATACTTTCTAACACTCCTTTGAATCTTTTTGGATCGTCTAGTGTTTTTCCCGTCCCACGTACTACGCAGGTCAGCGGATCATCTGCAATTGATATCGGTAACCCTGTCGCATGTCGAAGGACATAATCAAGGTTACTCAATAAAGCCCCACCTCCAGTTAACACAATACCAGTATCTACAATATCTGAGGATAGCTCTGGTGCGGTGTTCTCGAGTGCACTCTTCACAGCTTCAATGATCTGTCCAATAGGCTCAACTAAGCTCTCAGCTATCTGACGCTCAGATATAACTAATGTTTTAGGCACCCCATCCAACAAATCACGGCCCTTGATCTCAATAGTACGGCCATCTCCTTCTTCTGGAGCACACGCAGAACCGATTTCAATTTTAATTCGTTCTGCACTACTCTCTCCAACTGTCATATTATGGTTGCGACGTATGTAGCCAATAATCGCTTCATCCATCATATCTCCACCAACGCGAACACTGCGTGAGTAAACAATCCCCCCAAGAGACAAGACTGCTACTTCCGTAGTACCACCACCAATATCAATAATCATTGAGCCAGTTGGCTCAGTAACTGGTAGTCCTGCACCAATAGCGGCAGCCATCGGTTCTTCGATTAGCCAAACCTTGCGAGCGCCTGCACTCTCTGCCGAATCTTGAATTGCTCGGCGTTCCACAGCAGTAGACCCAGACGGCACACAAACAACAATTCGAGGGCTATGAAAACCTCTTCGATTATGAACCTTACGAATAAACTCTTTGATCATCTCTTCAGCAACCTCAAAATCAGCAATCACTCCATCACGAAGAGGTCTAATTGCTTGGATGTTACCAGGAGTACGACCGAGCATCTGTTTAGCTTCATTACCAACAGCAAGAACACTCTTACGTCCCCCTTTAGAATCGGTAATTGCTACGACCGAGGGTTCATTCAAAACAATATCCCGCCCTTTAACGTATACCAAAGTATTCGCTGTTCCGAGATCAATTGCCATATCTGATGACATGGCTCCTATCTTAAATATTCGAGACAACATCTTTTATGACCTCTTTAACCAACGCCCACTATCAAACAGACAATTAACACTGGGTCACAGTAACAACCCACTCAAGACAATAATTACGCAGAAAGCGCTTTAGGTGCAGTCTTTTCTCTTTTTGTGCTCAACTTGTTAAGGGCATGTAGATAGGCCCTTACAGACGCCACCAGAGTATCTGCATCAGCTCCCTGTCCATTAACGGTTTTACCTTGCTCTTCTAATCTAACGGTGACCTCTGCCTGAGCATCGGTTCCCCCTGTCACAGCATGCACCTGATATAATTGTAGAGTAGCAGTATGGGGACATAGAGCCTTAATGGCCTTAAAAACTGCATCAACAGGCCCATTTCCATCTGACTTTGTTTTAGCTAACTCTCCATCAATCTCTAATTCTAAATCAGCTGTTTGAGGACCTTTAGAACCAGCAACAACTTGTAGTGACACAAACTTAATACGGTCACTTGTATGTTGTATCGTATCATCAACGAGAGCTATTATGTCCTCATCAAATACATCTTTTTTCTTATCAGCAAGATCTTTAAACCTCTGAAATGCACTATTAATGGCATTTTGGCCAAGGTCACCATAACCTAAATCTTTTAATTTCTCATGAAAAGCGTGGCTCCCTGAATGCTTACCCATTACAAGATTAGACTCGGTTAACCCTACAGATTCCGGGGTCATTATCTCATAAGTTTGCGCATCTTTAAGTACACCATCCTGATGAATCCCAGCTTCATGAGCAAAGGCATTCGCACCAACAATTGCCTTATTAGGCTGAACGGCGAATCCTGTAATGGTGGAAACGAGATGACTAGCGCGAGTAATTATAGTGGTGTCAATACTAGTAGAAAAAGGCATGGCATCTGGTCGAGTCCTTAAAGCCATAACCACCTCTTCCAAAGCGCAATTTCCCGCTCTCTCTCCGATTCCGTTGATCGTACATTCAATCTGCCTTGCACCAACACCAACTGCCGCAAGCGAGTTCGCAACAGCAAGCCCTAAATCGTTGTGGCAATGAACAGATACAACCGCTTTGTCAATATTCGGAACACGGTTAAACAACATACTGATTAGAGCAGAGAATTCTTCGGGAACTGCATAACCTACTGTATCTGGGATATTAATAGTGTTAGCTCCTGCACGAATAGCGCTTTCCACCACCCTGCAAAGGAAATCATGCTCTGTCCGCGACCCATCTTCTGGTGACCACTCAACGTCAGGACATAGGTTACGAGCATGGGTTACGCTATCGATAATAGTTTGATGCACTTCCTCAGGCTCCATCTGAAGTTTGACGCGCATATGCAGTGGACTTGTAGATAAAAAAGTATGAATGCGTGGCTTAGCTGCATCCTTCAAAGCTTCCCAAGCCCGATCAATATCAACTTTAGATGCCCTAGCAAGGCCGGCAACGGAACTAGTCTTTAAAGCTTTAGCAACTTCTCGAACAGCGTCAAAATCTCCATTTGAGGCGATAGGAAACCCTGCCTCAATAATATCAACCCCCATTTCCTCTAGTATCAATGCAACCCGAACCTTCTCCTCTAAATTCATAGAACAACCGGGAGACTGTTCTCCGTCACGGAGTGTTGTATCAAATATCCGAACATGATCGGAATCGCTGGCTAGCAATTGCTCCGTACCACCAACTGACTTATTTGATTTATTAGCCATCAGTCAAATTCCAAACAAGATTGTTTCAACTAACCATCATAACGCAATATTCCAAGACTTATAACGTGCATCCGCAGCAATCCAGTCAAAAGACAAAAGCAAGATTAAATAAAGCCAATAACATAACGAATTGATATACGTATATACCCAAATAGTTTCTACAGAAACTATTGATACAGATAGTGTTTTAGGCCTTTTAAGGCGTTAATCGCAACCATTTTGTTAATTAAGCATTAAAAAGCCATGAATCCGATAGTAAAATGTTTACTCTAAAGGTCATCATTTTAATCAGAAAAAATTAATTTTTACTTTTGTCAACCAGAGCATTTTCAGCTATCCAAGGCATCATATCTCTTAAGCGTTGACCCACATCTTCAATTCCATGATCGGCCTGAAGTCGTCTGATGGTTTTAAATCCTGTTTGACCGACTTGGTTTTCTAACATCCATTCTCGTGTAAATTGACCCGACTGAATTTCAGCTAAGACACGTTTCATTTCTTTTCGTGTCTCATCAGTTACAATTCTTGGCCCTCGAGTATAGTCACCATATTCAGCTGTGTTAGACACAGAATACCGCATATTGGCTAGTCCGCCTTCATAAATCAAATCAACAATTAATTTAACCTCATGAACGCACTCAAAATAAGCCATCTCCGGAGCGTAACCAGCATCTACCAATGTCTCAAATCCTGCTTGGATAAGAGCAGTCAAACCGCCACATAAAACTGTTTGTTCACCAAAAAGATCTGTTTCACATTCTTCTTTAAACGTAGTCTCTATGATTCCTGCTCTCCCAGCTCCAATCGCTGCCCCATAGCTCAATCCTATATCATGACAATTACCGCTAGCATCGTGATGAATAGCAAGGAGTGATGGCACACCAGCACCTCGTTCATATTCAGATCTAACTGTATGACCAGGCCCTTTAGGGGCAATCATAAATACATCTAAATCGCCGCGAGGCTCAATTAGATTGAAATGAATATTCAAGCCATGGGCAAAAGCTATAGCAGTATTCTCTTTCATGTTTTTTTCTAGGTGATCTCTATAAAGGTCGCCTTGTAACTCATCAGGCACTAAAACCATAATCACATCAGCCCAAGCAGCGGCATCAGCGGCATTCATTACCTCGAATCCAGCAGCCTCAGCTTTGGAGGCACTTGAAGAACCCTCCCGTAAAGCGACAACAATGCTAGTTACGCCACTATCGCGCAAATTCATGGCGTGCGCATGGCCCTGACTACCATAACCTATGATAGCCACCTTTTTACCTTTAATTAAATTTACATCAGCGTCGCGGTCGTAATAAACGCGCATGATTAATATTCCCTGTCAGTTTGTGTTAAGTTACTTGAGTAAATATACCCAGCGCTGACTATATCTACAGTTCATGAGACCGTTTGCCAACGCAGATTAAAAAAATAATGTTTTTTCCAAATTTATGTTTCTATTACAGTTTTTTTACCACGTTTTATAGCAACTACTCCTGAGCGAGCTATCTCTACTTCACCTAAATTACGCATTAAGTCTAGAAAACTCGCTATTTTCTCCGGCGAGCCAGTTAGAGAAAAAACAAAAGACTCGACAGCTGTATCGACTACACGAGCGCGAAATATATCAGCAATACGGAGTGCTTCTCTTCTCTCTGGGCCAGAGTTTTTAATTTTTATTAAAGCAAATTCGTTTTCTACATGAGGTCCTTCTTCTGTGAGATCATTTACTTTTTGTACAGGAACCAACCTCTCTAGTTGAGCCTTAATCTGCTCAATAATCATTGGCGTTCCTGATGTAACAAGGTTAATACGTGAAGCAGAGTCGTCCTCACTAACAGTCGCTACTGTTAAACTTTCAATATTGTAACCCCTGCCAGAAAAGAGACCCACCACTCGAGCCAATACACCAGGCTCATTGTCAACTAAAACAGCTAAAACGTGGCGCTCTATATTATCATTTGTCATAGTCAAAAACTCCGCAGATCCATGTTAAGGATTAATTAGTACTTACAAATATGGGGTCTAAAATAAACTTATTAATCCTAGACTAGCACCATCCCATCTTCAGACTGAGTCTGCTCCTGACTTTCATTCAACCCTAGCAAAATTTCATTGTGGGCTGCCCCACCCGGTATCATCGGAAAACAATTTTCTTCCTTGGAAACAACTATATCAGCTATGACGGGACCTGGCTCATCTACCATTCTTCTAATCACGTCATCAACCTCATCAGGATGTGTTGCCCTCATACCCGTCATACCGTAAGACTCAGCGAGTTTTATAAAATCTGGTAGACCTGCAGAATAAGACTCGGCATAACGACCTCCATGCAATAGTTCCTGCCACTGACGTACCATACCTAGCCACTCGTTGTTAATGATAAAAACCTTTACTGGCAAATTATATTGGGCCATGGTTCCCAACTCCTGAATGTTCATCATGGTAGAACCTTCGCCTGCTATATCAATAACTAAACTCTTTGGATGGGCAACTTGAACACCTATTGCTGAAGGGAGACCATAACCCATAGTACCTAGCCCTCCAGAAGTCATCCAGTGATTAGGTTTTTCAAATTTATAAAACTGAGCAGCCCACATTTGATGCTGACCTACTTCAGTCGTTATGAAAGTCTCCTTATCTTTGGTTAATTCATAAAGTCGTTCTATCGCATATTGAGGCTTAATTGTGTCATTGGGTTCATGACCCTGATCATACTTTAAACAATTTACTGCGCGCCAGTCATCAATTTCACTCCACCACTTCTTAAGCGCCTTAGAGTCAACATTAGGAGCTTTTTGATCCCAAATTTTTAGCATTTGTGAAAGAACTTCGCCTACATCTCCAATAATTGGTATTTCAACTGGTACGTTTTTATTAATAGAACTGGGATCGATATCAATATGAATTTTTTTGGAGTTAGGTGAAAAGGCGTCAATCCTGCCCGTAACTCGATCGTCAAAACGCGCCCCTACTGCAATCATGACATCACAGCCGTGCATAGCTAGATTAGCTTCGTAGGTGCCATGCATCCCTAACATTCCCAACCATTGTGGTGATGAAGAAGGGATTGCTCCCAGACCCATAAGTGTCGTCGTTGCCGGATATCCCGTAATACGGACTAAATCTGCAATTGCTTTGCACGCAGCAGTCCCTGAATTAATACAACCGCCTCCTATATAGAATATAGGTTTCTTAGCAGTAGCTATTAACTCAATTGCTTCAGAAATTTTTTCTGAATCACCGGTAACCTTATCGAAATAATGACGTTGGCTTATCTCTTCTGGACTTAAATATTTAGATTCTGCAAATTGAACGTCTTTTGGCAAATCTATTACAACAGGACCAGGCCTTCCTGACTTGGCTACTTCAAACGCTTCATGCATTACTCCTGATAACTCATCGACATGTTTTACCAAGTAGTTATGCTTAGTGCATGGTCTTGTTATGCCAGTCGTATCTGCCTCTTGAAACGCGTCATTTCCAATTAAATGGGTTGGGACCTGTCCTGTAAGACAAATCAAAGGCACACTATCCATTAGCGCATCTGTCAATCCCGTTACAGCATTTGTTGCACCTGGACCCGAAGTAACTAAAACTACGCCAACCTTTCCAGTAGACCTAGCGTAACCCTCTGCCATATGTACAGCGCCTTGTTCATGACGCACTAAAATGTGTCGGATGGAGTTTTGCTTAAATATTGCGTCATAAAGTGGCAATACGGCGCCACCTGGATAACCAAAAATTACCTCGACACCCTGATCCGCTAGAGCCTTTATAACGATATCTGCACCCGACATTATATTATCGGACATTTATTAGCACCTTTCTGATAAATATTTAAATACATAAAAAAGCATCCTGTTTTATATTAACACAAAAAATGTGCCTGAATTTAAGCATCAGACTCCCATACGAATGAAACCAAACGGTTCTCAGTAATATTTTTGTTCTAATCACTGAAATCAGCACTACCAGGTCACGACTGCAGTTCAAAGAATCATAGAGGAAGACCGATAATTCTATATTCTTCATTAGCAGGACGGCGAAATTATAGAAATATTTACTCTACTTCAAGATATATTCGAAAAGATTTTTTCATGATTAGCGCAAGAATATTTCAAAATCCTTATATTTGGGGCCAATGACGTTTCAACACCACAAAATTGATTTCTAAACCAAGTCATTTGTCGTTTTGCATAACGTCGTGTTTTTTGCTTCGCAGCCAACAACGCATCTTCAATAGACAACTTCCCTTCAAGGTGGGAACTTAACTCAGTATATCCAATAGCCTTAAAAATAGGCGAACTCGGGTCAATTTCTTCAACGTTGGCCCTATGAGTCAATTTTCTGACTTCGCTAAGCACCCCTTCATTGATCATTTTATCCAACCTATCTTCGCACGCTAAGTATACTTGTTCACGAGGCGGCATTAACACAATCATTAAAAAGTTTAATTTTGGAGCTTCAGTAGGCAATCCCTGCCAATAAGAAAGAGACTGACCTGTAGCTTCAAAAACTTCCCACGCACGTACCATACGTTGGGAATCGCCAAAGCTAATTCTTTGCCCCATTACTGGATCACGTGATAGAAGCTCCGCGTGAAATTTTTGTTTTCCTATTTGTTTAAAATATTCCCGTGATGAAGCTCTTATAGCGCTAGGAATTTCTGGAATAGCTGCTATACCTTCTACTAAAGATTTAAAATATAAACCCGTACCGCCTACCAGAATTGATCTTTTGCCTTTTTCAGTGGCTGAAGCAATTTCTGTTAAGGCAAGCTTTTGCCATTGTCCAACAGAAAAGGTATCTGTCGCGTCTAAAAAACCATACAATTCATGTGTAACCCTCTCTTCGTCTAACAAAGACGGGCGAGCCGTCAGAATATTTAGATCTCTATAAGTTTGTATTGCATCAGCATTAATTACCACCCCATCTAATTGCTCTGCTATTTGTACCGCCAAGCTTGACTTACCGCTAGCTGTTGGTCCACCCACTAAAATTACTGAAGGCTCTTCCATTTAAAAATACCTCAAAGCTACTATGATTTCAGTCAAGAGGATAAGAAACAAGTCCGTCAGCCAACTTAGGCTCAAACCATGTTGATTTAGGGGGCATAACCTCTCCTGCATCTGCAACAACCATTAGTTCATTTATGCTTGTAGGATATAAAGAAAAAGCCACAGACCAATTTCCTGAATTAACCCTACTCTCCAACTCTCCTAGGCCACGAACTCCACCAACGAAATCTATCCTGGGATCAGTGCGCAAATCTCCAATACTTAACAAAGGTTTTAGGATTAACTCGGTCAATAATTGAACATCTAAATTGTCAACAGCAGATGCTGTTATCTCAGTTTGTGCTCTAGTTACAAGCCTGTACCAATCGCCTGAAATATACATACCAAAAACATTAGAATGATCAGGCTGGACCGGATCGTTTTCCTTAGTCATGATAAAGTCCTTACTCAATTCGCTAAGGAACTCCTCAGTCGTAAGATTATTTAGATCACGAACCACCCTATTATAATCAAGTATCTGCAGTTCATCTGAGGAGAAAGAGACGGTTAGAAAATAGTTATAAGGTTCATTACCCTCGTGGCTAGGATTTTCGTGTTGCCTCATTTTAGTGACCCTAGACGCAGCAGCCGAGCGATGATGACCATCCGCAATATACATCTCTTTTAGACTGCCGTACGCGAAGTCAATTTTCTCAATTAAAGATAAATCACCAACTCTCCATAAAGTATGAACTACACCATTATCAAATTTCACATTGTATAACGGACTACCTTGAGTAATTTCATTAAGCAGACAATTTATTGCTTCTCTTGGCTTATGGACAACAAGAACTGGCCCGGTCTGTGCATTAATCGAATCAATTTGTTTTACTCGATCATCTTCTTTATCTGGTCTGGTCAGCTCATGACGTTTTATTCTATTTTCGTTATATGCGCTTACTGGAGACACAGCCACCAACCCTGTTTGAGAGTGGCCTTTCATATTCATTCTATAAATATAATAACAAGGAGTTGCGTCTCTAATTAGAGAACCCGTTTGGAGCATTTTGCGAAAATTTTCATGAGCTTTCAAATAAACGGATTGGTCAAAAGGACTAATTGTTTCTTCTAAGTCAATTTCAGGCTTTGAAATATGCAAAAAACTATGAGGATTCCCCTCAGCCGCAATTCTAGCCTCATCACTAGACAAAACATCATATGGAGGGGCGGCCACCGATCCAGCAATTTCAGGCAAAGGACATAAAGCAATTAAAGGCTGAACTAAATTTTCATTATTTATTTTCGGATTCTTATTATTAGGCACTACTAATCCTCATAAACTTGATATGCTTTATTATGTTTTAGGCTTACAAATCAGTAGTGTAAACTGTCTCCTTGGAATTGCAATTTGTGGTCATAATTAGTCACAAACATACAATTAATCGATATAACTAATTAGCCTTTACCTAATCGCACTGCAATAAACCTTACATTTCCACCCCGATTGATTAAGAGAAGAACTGATTGGCGTCCTTTTCTGATCGCTTTACTAACTATTGCAGCAATTTGCCCTGGCCTGTTTACTTCCTGCTGATTCACCTCAACAATTACGTCACCTGGAGTAATTCCCTTCTTAGAGGCACCTGAACCATCACTCACTCCTGTGACTAAAACGCCTTTTATATTATTAGGGATTTTATATTCCTGCCTCATGAATCTACTAATTTGTTTTAAAGTTAACCCAAGGGACTCTATATTTGTCTCTTTTGGTTCAGTAGTTTTTTCTGCAGGAACCTTATTCGTCCGAGCTGATTTTTCTTCCCTAAGTTCTCCGACAACAACTTCTAGGATTTTTTTACCCCCATTCCGCCAGATCTCCACCTTTACTCGTTTTCCAATCTTGGTTTCTGCTACAATACGTGGAAGATCTTGCATCTTAGCTATAGTTCTTCCATCAAATTTTAGAATTATATCACCTGGCACCATTCTACTATTTTTTGCCGGGCCGTCAGCGGCAACATCTGCTACAAGAGCACCTGTAGCCTCTCCAAGCCCGAGACTTTCGGCAATTTCATTTGTAACTGATTGAATTCTGACACCTAGCCAACCCCGCTTTGTGCGTCCAAACTCACGTAATTGCGCCACTACCCGTTTAGCGATAGACGAAGGTATCGAAAAACCTACGCCTACACTTCCACCAGATGGAGAAAATATTGCTGTATTAACGCCTATGACTTTGCCATCCATGTTAAACATTGGTCCACCAGAATTTCCACGATTAATGGAAGCATCAGTCTGAAGGAAACTATCATATGGTCCCTGGTTAATGTTGCGCTTACTTGCTGATATTATTCCCGCAGTAACTGTTCCCCCGAGTCCAAATGGATTTCCTATCGCAAGCACCCAATCACCGACACGAGCAGTACTAGAGTTTCCCCAACTTACGAATGGCAAATTTTTAACAGTTCTAATTTTTAGTAGAGCAAGATCGGTCTTAGAATCACGACCTAACAATTTGGCTTCATGACGGGTGCCATCTTGTAAATTAACGACTATTTCGTCAGCACCGGCAATGACATGGTTGTTAGTTACGATATAACCTGTTTTATCTATTATGAAACCTGAACCTAAAGAGGTGGCTCTGCGAGGAGAGCCATCTTTTTTATAACGATCAAACCATTCTTTGAAAAAGTCTTCAAAAGGAGATCCTGGAGGCGCTTTGGGCATCTCTGGTTTTTGAGATGGTTTAACTATTTGCGAGCTTGATATGTTAACAACAGCCGGGAGTAGTTTTTCCGCTAAATCAGCAAATGATTTTGGTGCAGGCCTGGAATGAGTAACTGAGGAGAAAAGGCTAACAATCAGCGAAGATAACAAAATAATAAAATAAATTTTCAAACTAATAGGTTTTCCAAAAAAGACTTTCTTAAAAATTGAATCTGTTGAAATTATAGATGACAACATTTTGACGATTTCTCCTACATTACTGTCCTGCCTAATTCCTCAGTCAGATAGGACGCATGCTATTCGTAAAAGTTCTTTAAAAACAGTCAGAACTTCGATTTATAAATTAAAATCAAAAAATCACTACAGCAAATTTTAATAATAAATATGTTTGAAATACGGCATCGACCTGACAAATTCACGGCAGCTTTATATTTATTAGTCAAATAATAAATTATATAAACAGCGAACAAAGACCAAAACCAGCCAGATTAAGTCCCAGACTAAATAACAGCCAAAGAAAATTTGGCCAAATTACAATCCCCGGGGCTTAATCATATGATGCAGGCAAATTTATATTTTAAAAAACTTACTCTCACTATTTATTTTTTTTCTTGGAACCAGAAACTCTCGGTATTCCACCAACGTCACCAAAGTAGCGGAAGAAATCGCTATCAGGAGATATAAGCATAGTGGTTCCTGGTTCTGCGAATGTCTCCCTATAAGCTTCAAGAGATCTGAAAAATTCAAAAAACTCTGGATCCTCCCCATAAGCCTTACCTAAAATATCATTTCGTGTAGCATCTCCATTACCTCTCAAAACTTGAGCTGCCCGCTCAGCTTCAGCAATAATCTCAACCTGAAGCCTGTCAGCAGTGGCTCTAATTCTTCGAGCATTTTCTTCACCCTCAGACCGAAGAAGGTTCGCTTCTCTTTCCCTCTCGGTACGCATTCTGTCATAAACATTTTGTGATACAGCCTCTGGCAGATCCGTGCGGCCAATCCTTATATCAACAACCGAGATACCAAATCCTTCAGTATCATTAGCAACACTATCTCTTATAGATTCCATGATAGTATTTCTTTTTTCACTCAGCATATCTTCTAATGCTTGCTGAGCTACTACTTCTTTCACAGTCGATGTTAAGATATTGCCGAATCTATTCTGGAAAGTGAATTCATTACGTACTGTCTGAAAAAATTTTAAAGGATCTTTAATTTTATATCTAGCAAACGCATCAACTAAAATTCTTTTCTGATCACTAAGGAGCACTTCCTCAGCTGGTGGATCTACACTAAGCACCCGACTTTCAAATTTTTGAACACTTTGCCATGGCCACTTAAACTGAATCCCCGGTACTGATGCTGTACGCTTCCATTGACCAAATTGAAGAACGAGCGCCTGATCAGTCTCTCTTACAGTAAAAATAGAAGAGCTGACAAAAATACCCAGTAAGATGAGGACAACACCAAATATAGCAAGCTTAAATCTCGACATTACTGGCCTCCATCATTGGTATTTTTGTTACGATTTAACTCATTAAGAGGCAAATAAGGTACAACCCCTGATGCTCCATCAGCTCCTTCATCAATAATTACCTTATTTGCTCCAGTAAGAACGTCCCTTAATGTTTCTATATATAGTCTACGGCGTGTAACATCGGGTGAAACTCGGTAGGACTCATAAATTTCTGTAAACCTGGCCCCTTCACCTTCAGCTTCTTTTATTACCCTTTCTTTATACCCTGTCGCCTCTTCTATTACGCTAGCTGCCTCACCTCTCGCCGTTGGAACTATTCGGTTTTGATAAGCTTCGGCCTCATTTTGAAGCCTTTCTTTATCCTGGCGAGCACGTTGCACATCATTAAACGCATCAATGACAGGGGGTGGAGGACTCGTCAATTGCAGTTGAATACGTTCGATACCTATACCGGCACCATAATTGTCTAGAACTTGCTGAAGTAGAACTTTAGTTTGGCTTTGTACTTGTTCTCTTGCTGTAGTTATTAAATCATCAAGCTTTGTTTGGCCAACAACTTCTCTCATGGCACTCTCAGCCACTAACTTAACAGTAGCCTCAGGATCACGTATATTAAACAGATATTCTCCGGCATTTATAATCCTCCATTGCACAGTAAAATCAACATCAGCAATGTTTTGATCACCAGTTAACATCAAACTTTCAGTAGGCACATCTCTAGATCCGGAGACACGTCCGCCAAGGTCGCTTGCGTCTTGGAATCCAATATTTACGCGATTAATGACAGTCACTTTAGGAGTTTGCACCTCTCCTATAGGGGTTGGCCAACGCCAGTGCAGGCCAGATTCTGTAATAGCACCGTCCCACTTACCGAATATCAGAACCACTCCCTGTTCGTCCGGTTGTACCCTATATAAACCACTGGCCAACCACAGGACTAATATTGCTAAAATTATTAAGGAAATCGAACGACCGCTGCCTAATCCACCTGGCAAAAAACGCTTCACCTTGTCCTGACTGCGACGAAGTAATTCCTCAATATTAGGTGGCGTCGCACCTCCGCCGCCACCGCTAGGAGGCCATTGACCACTTGGGCCTCCACCGCCCCAGGGGCCACCGCCCCCACTACCTTGATTATTCCAAGACATAAACTAATCCTCTACTTGATATCTTTAATACCATTTCACATTAAGTAATATATACACATTATCAATAAACACTAATCTTTGGGTTTTCATATAACCGCTCTAACCTTATATCACATCTAAGCAACACGTGTTATTATATCAGATTTTATTTTAACTCTGATATTGTTCGTCCACTAGGAGATTACAACCATGTCGATCATCAATGAAGAAAAAGTTAGAAGTAAACTATCTGAAATTATTGATCCCATATCAGGCGAAAACATTATTGAGCAAAACATGGTAAGCAATCTAGTTATTAAGGGTAACAATGTTAGCTTTTCAATAGAAATTGATCCTTCAAATGTAGACTCAATGGAAAAAATAAGAAAACAAGCTGAATTATGCGTAAATTCGTTGTCAGAAGTTTCCTCAGTAACTGCTGTTCTCACAGCTCACAAAAACTCGGCTAATAATGAAAATCCTAAATCAACTGAAAAAGATAATTTAAAAAGTGAACTTTTACCCGATGTTAAATCAATTATAGCTGTAGCAAGTGGCAAAGGAGGTGTAGGCAAATCTACTACCGCGGTAAATTTGGCTGTTTCCCTGGCAACTACCGAACTGAAAGTGGGACTATTAGACGCAGATATTTATGGACCTTCAATGCCCAGGATGTTGGGAATTAAAGACAAACCCAAACCTCTTCCAGACAAGCGAATTTCTCCAATAGAGGTTTTTGGAATTAAAGTAATGTCAATTGGGCTATTAATTGATGAAGAAACACCAATGATCTGGCGGGGTCCAATGGTTATGGGCGCTTTAGAACAAATGATGCGCGATGTTGATTGGGGAAGATTAGACGTTCTTATAGTCGATATGCCACCTGGAACAGGAGACGCCCAGCTAACTATGGCTCAGAGAGTGCCATTATCGGGCGCCATTATTGTTTCAACCCCGCAAGATATTGCTTTACTAGATGCCCGAAAGGGTTTGAATATGTTTTTGAAGGTTAACGTTCCAGTCTTAGGTATAATAGAAAATATGAGTAAGTTTATTTGTCCTAATTGTAATCATCAAACAAATATATTTGGCCATGGAGGCGCTCGCGCAGAAGCCGAGAAGCTAAATTGCGATTTCTTAGGAGAAATACCTTTAGATCTAGATATACGAGTAACTTCAGATATTGGCCGACCAATAGTAGTTGATCAGCCAATGGGAGAACATGCTGAAGCATATAAAGCAATGGCGGAAATAGTGGTTTCAAAACTAAAAGCTAAAACCAAAGACGATAACCCAAAAATTATTTTTGACTGCTAGTATTATTTTCCTGCAATCACTGGTTAAAATATTTTTTCCAAAGTTAAAAAACTACATGAGGGATTACCATCTTGACCAGAATGGGTGCGATGTGACACCTGCTTCCATTGACTTCTTTTAAAATCTGGAAAGTGCGTATCTCCTTCAACTTCAATATCCACTTCAGTAAGATATATTTTACTGGCAAAATCAAAAGCTGCTTGATAGAGCTTTTCCCCACCAATTATCATGATTTCATCTGTTTTATAGGTCTCTGCAATAGAGAATGCCTGTTCAAGGCTATTTGCAACTTCAATTCCTTCAAAATAATAATCACCCTTACTAGTAACAACTATATTATGCCGACCAGGCAATGCACTACCTATAGATTCAAACGTATTACGACCCATAATTATTGGTTTTCCCATAGTTATAGACCTAAAGTGCTTCATATCTGCAGGGATACTCCAGGGCAACTTGCCGTTTTTGCCAATGACACCATTGCGGGAAATAGCTGCAATTAATGCCACTGATCCAGGCATAACACTAGACTGCCACTGAGGCAGGGATATGAGGATGAAAACGATAGCCCTGCAATTCAAAATCCTCATATGTAAAATCAAATATATTGTCTATTTTGGGATTTAAAACCATTTTTGGCAGCTCATAAGGAGTTCGGCTAAGCTGTTCACCTGCCTGCTCAAGATGGTTAACATATAGATGAGCATCACCAAAGGTATGTATAAACTCACCAGGCTTCAAACCCACTACTTGAGCAACCATCATAGTAAGAAGTGAGTAGGATGCTATATTAAAAGGCACTCCTAAAAAAACATCTGCGCTGCGCTGATACAGCTGACATGATAGTTTACCATCTGCTACATAAAACTGAAAAAGACAGTGGCACGGTGGAAGCGCCATTTTAGAAATATCTGTCACATTCCATGCACTAACAATCAATCTACGTGAGGAAGGATCGGAACGAATTTGATTAATTAAATTAGAGATTTGATCTATGTTCTTACCATCAGGTGTTGGCCAAGAACGCCACTGATAACCATAGATAGGTCCAAGATCACCATCGGGATCAGCCCACTCATCCCAAATTGAAACTCCATTATCATTTAAATAACCAATATTCGTATCTCCTTTCAAAAACCACAGAAGCTCATAAATTATCGATTTCAGGTGAAGTCGTTTTGTTGTAAGCAAGGGAAAACTCTCTGAAAGTTCAAACCTGAGCTGAGCACCAAAAAGACTGAGCGTTCCAGTTCCTGTGCGATCTTGCCGCATTACTCCTTGATTACGTATATTACTTACCAAATCTAAATATTGTTGCATCCCTAATGGCCTAATAATTTTTTTTCTAAAGTTAACAATCAAGTAGTTTAGACAAGCTTAAGTGGTTTTGAAGCTATATCTGTTTTCGATTCGTCGAAAGATGTGGAAAACATCCCGATTGGGGATAACCATGTAAGATCTTCCAAAAAGAGACATTTTTATTTATATAAGAGGGGCTGGGTTTTCTCAGCTATAGTGATAAACGTTTTTCGTAATAAACGAAGCGGACCCGGGGGCAGTACCCGGCGCCTCCACCAATAATGTTATTTTTATCGTTTGGTTATATCTGGGGGCGAAATAGGATCGACGCTCGCGTAAAAGTTGAGCTTTCACTCGGCATGGTACCGTCGTTATCGGACCAAAACTATAGGTGCCAACGATAATGTTGAGCCTACCGCTGTTGCCGCTTAATAAGCGTCAATAAGCGCGGTTCGGGGAGCACCGGGCAACAGAAGCTCCCCACTTAAATTTTATCTGTGATTATAGGTTTCTAACATTACTTGTTTTAATGTCATAATCTATTCACACATCTTATTTACATGATTTGGTAGTATGAACATGAAAATTAAAAGCATAGAATATAATAAGCTGGTACAACATGCTCTAAGAGACGTTGTTAGGTTAGCGCTGGAAACAACTATTGAACAAGGTCTGCCTGGGGAACACCATTTTTTTATTACATTCTATACCCAAAAACCAGGAGTGATTATTCCCGAGTTTCTTTTGGAAAAATACCCTGAAGAGATGACTATAATACTCCAGCATCAATTTTGGGATTTAAAAGTAAATGATCACGACTTTATGGTGACTTTAAGCTTCGATAATCAAATCGCAGAAATGACAATTCCTTTCTCATCTCTTAAAGCTTTTATAGATCCCTCTGTTAAATTTGGTCTCCAATTTGATACAGAAGAAACATTAAATCCGACAAAAAACAACTCTACCTTGGGCAAAGGAAGCAGAAGCATTCCTAATTCACCTGGTCAACTCAATCAGGAAAAGAGTTTTGAAGGGAAATCAGAATCAGCTATCGATGAGGACGTTACTGAAAGGGACAGCGCAGAGGTTGTGAGTCTTGAAACATTCCGAAAAAAATAAATAGATTTTTTACAAATTATATTTCATGCAAGAAACATTAATCATTTAACCAGTCGTGAGATCAAAATGATCCAGAACGATCGAATAATTTGTATCAACGTTTTAAATGCTGATAGAATTTCTCTAAAATTAATTAGAATAAATTGAGGTAATGCCAAATACAGGAACGGTCTAAAATGAATCAAAGCACGCGAATAGAAAAAGATAGCATGGGTGAAATTGAGGTTCCTGGAGAAAAGTATTGGGGCGCTCAAACCCAAAGGAGTATGATAAATTTTCCTATTGGAATAGAGCAGATGCCAAAATCCCTAATTCATGCTTTTGGTATACAAAAAAAAGCGTCTGCTAGAGCGAACTTCACTCTTGGCCAACTACAAAAAGAATTATTCTCTGCAATTGACCAAGCAGCGGATGAAGTTATCTCTGGTAAATTCGATGATCATTTTCCTTTAGTGGTATGGCAAACTGGTTCTGGAACTCAGACAAATATGAACATGAACGAAGTCATTGCTAATCGTGCCAATGAAGTTTTGGGAGGTAAAAAGGGTGACAAAGAACCAATCCATCCCAATGATCATGTAAACCTTAGTCAATCATCGAACGACAGTTTCCCTACAGCTATGCATATCTCAGCAGTCATCGAGATAGAAGACCGGCTTTTGCCATCACTAAAGCACTTACATCAAGCTTTATTGAAAAAAGAAAAACATTTCAAAGAAATCATTAAAATAGGCCGAACACACACACAAGACGCAACACCTCTAACATTAGGTCAAGAATTTTCAGGATATAGAACTCAATTGGAAAGTGTAATGGATGGCATTAAGAGAACAATGCCTGACCTTTATCAGCTAGCACAAGGAGGTACTGCAGTCGGTACAGGCCTCAACTCAATTAAAGGTTTTGACAAAAAATTTGCTGAAGAGGTAACTAAGATCACGGGTAAAAAATTCATGACGATGAGTAATAAGTTTGCTGGCCTAGCCGCTCATGATGCAATTATTGCTAGCTCTGGCGCCCTCAATGTAGGTGCCGCAGCAATAATGAAAATTGCAAATGATATCCGGTTTCTTGGATCTGGCCCCAGAAGTGGAATTGGAGAGTTATCACTCCCCGCAAATGAACCGGGGTCATCAATTATGCCTGGAAAGGTTAATCCCACTCAATCTGAAGCTATCACGATGGTAGCAGCTCAAATTATGGGAAATCACATGACTATTACCATATCGGGTAGTAATGGACATTTCGAGTTAAACGTTTTTAAACCAGTAATAATCTATAATTTTTTACAATCAGCACAGCTATTGGGAGATGCAGCACGCAGTTTTGCAGATAGATGTGTTTCTGGAATTACAGCTAACGAAGATCGCATTAACGATCTTATGGAACAGTCTCTTATGCTAGTTACTGCCCTAAACCCTCATATCGGATATGACAACGCCGCAAAAGTAGCAAAAAAAGCGTTTAGCGAAGGCATCACACTTAAAGAATCGGCTACAAAGTTGGAACTGTTAACATCAGAGGAATACGATGAATGGGTGCGGCCAGAAACTATGATTGAGCCTAAATGAACTCGAAAAAAACTACAGGGGATTTAAATCAAATTAATAACCGAAAAAGATCTGTAGTTATTTCTGGGCATCGAACCAGCGTTTCTCTAGAACAAGTTTTTTGGGACCAGCTAATTGTTCTAGCTAAAGAAAAAGACCTGTCCATCAACCAACTGATCACTAAAATAGATAAAAACAGAGTTGGTGGATTATCCAGTGCAATTCGAGTCTTTATAGTTTTAGAACTTCTTAAAGAAAAGTAAATCTCAAAAGAGTTATCTAAAAGAACCCATCTAGTGAAACTTTTTGTAATATATTGATGTAAAAAATGGACTGTGGAGCGTTTCTTGAATTTAAAGTATCTACTATTTAATAATCTGTTAAGTAGATGGTTACACCTCCTGCCTTTCACTGGGGTTTTGATAACTTTTCTATCAATTACCGCAGGAGCAAATGAGCTTAAAGAACAAGAATACAATAAAGCTGACAGTATTGCATTTAGTAAAAACTATATGGTTTCTGCAGCTAATCCCTATGCTGTCCGAGCTGGACTGGAGATTTTAAAGCAAGGTGGCACGGCTGCTGATGCAGCTGTTGCCATTCAATTAGTTCTTAATCTCGTAGAACCACAAAGCTCTGGAATTGGTGGGGGGGCATTCTTGCTTTATTATGATGGCCTGAATCGTGAGCTGGTAACTTATGACGGCCGTGAAACTGCCCCAGAAAAAACAACTCAAAAATTATTTATCAATAAAAATGGTGTGCCATTAAAGTTTATTAATGCAGTGGTTGGAGGAAGAGCTGTTGGCACACCAGGGACTTTGGCACTATTGGAAACGATTCATAAACATCACGGAAAAGTAGAATGGAAAGACCTTTTTGAATCATCAATTAGGTTATCGGAAAGAGGATTTACTGTAAGCAAAAGATTACACGACTATTTAAGAGGTAACTACGGAAATTATCTACGCACCTTTAAAACTGCAAGAAATTTTTATTTTCCTGGTGGACAGCCAATTAAAAATGGAGACCTTTTGAAGAATTTGTCTTTTGCTAAGACTCTAAAGCTTTTATCTAAAGAAGGCGTAAAAGTCTTTTACGAAGGATCTGTAGCTGACGGTATAGAAAACACAGTTAAAAACTCAGCTGTTAATCCTGGACTTTTGAGTAAGAGTGATTTGAAGAAATACAGAGTTATAAAAAGGCCTCCAATTTGCCATTATTATCGAAAACACAAAATATGCGGTATGGGACCTCCAAGCTCAGGAGCTATAGCAATTGGACAAATTTTAGGCATGCTCGAAAATTTTAATCTCAGCGAGTTAGGACCTAAAAATACTTATAGCTGGCACTATATTTCCGAAGCGAGCAAATTGGCGTTTGCTGATCGAAACAAGTATGTAGCCGATCCAGACTTCGTAAAAGTCCCTACTCAAGAATTACTCAATTCTCACTATCTCAAAACACGAGCAAAACTAATTAGTTCAAAAAGATCTATTTTTACTCCAGCCCCAGCGGGGAATCCTAAACCAAAAATAAGTCGTATATATTCTTCAGACCCAGGAGAGAGCCGCTCTGGCACAAGTCATATTTCAATCATTGATCAATATGGAAATGCAATATCTATGACCACAACTATTGAAGGCCCATTTGGTTCTCAGTTGATGACAAACGGGTTTCTACTAAACAACGAACTCACAGATTTTTCCTTTGCACCATCACGTGACGGCAGATTAATAGCTAATAGAGTGGAACCATTAAAAAGACCTCGTAGTTCCATGTCTCCCACAATGGTGTTTGACAATGATGATAATTTAAAACTGGTGATTGGGTCTCCGGGTGGCGCGCGAATAATAGGCTATGTTGTAAAAACACTCATAGCTGTGATTGACTGGAACTTAGATATTCAATCTGCAATTAATCTCGGTCATGTTGTCAATAGAAATGGTAATACAGAAATTGAATTCAGCACAGATGCCATGAAATTTGCAAATAGACTGGAATCTCTGGGACATAAAATAAAAATTAGAAAATTGAACAGTGGTCTTCACGGAATATTAGTTACGAATGATACCATCACCGGTGGAGCGGATCCTCGTAGAGAGGGTGTAGCCCAAGGGAATTAATTTGATTACACAAACTTAGATCAATGTGAGTTTTTATACTTTTTTACTTGTCTTATTTCCGATTCTTGGCAGAACCACAATCGATAAAAGCCCCAAAATCGAAGCGCCAGTAGCTATAACAACCATCGGTATTGGTGTTTCATTCTGAAATACACCGACAATTTGTGCAAAGGCTGCTCCGGTAATCATCATCATAAATGTAATTAGACCAGATGCTGAGCCAGCTATTCGTGGATTAATACTCACAGCAGCTGCCTGACAATTAGGCATAATTAATCCACTTGCGAAGGCCATTATTGTGCTAGGTAAAAATATGGACCATATAGTCCATTCACCCAATAAAATTAAGACGACCATCACTAAACCAAAAACTACGTTCAGGACACTTCCAAATATTATCATTCGGTCAATTCCAACTTTTGTAGCAATTCGAGCCGTCGTAAACGTTCCTAACATAAAGCCTGCTGATATTATCAAAAGTAGGAGGCCCAGTTCGGTCGGAGGTCGATCTAAAACTCTTACAACCACATATGGAGCCCCCCCTAAAGTAGCCATCCAAACTCCTAAACCAAAACTAAGTTGACCCGAGTAGGCTAGAAACTCTGGCACTCTTAGAAGAGAGAAAAAACTCATGAACATCCCTTTGATAGATTGCCCTAGCACAGGATGAGATAAAGTTTCAGGAACCCTCGGGTAAGAAAGAGCTATTGCTGCAAATCCTGCCATCACAGTGAACCAGTAAATTGCCCTCCAACCTGTCATATCATTTATTACACCTCCAAGAAGTGGAGCCATCATGGGCGCCAAAACTTGAATGGTGACCATATAAGCAAGCATGCGGGCTGCTGTTTCTCGATCAAATAGATCTCGAATTATTGCTCGATTGATCACCATGCCCGATGCTCCACCAATTGCCTGAACAATGCGACCTAATATTAAAATCCAGATTGAGGTAGACACAGCGCAGATTACGCTCCCTAATAAAAATATAGTAAGTCCAACAAATAAAACAGGGCGCCGACCAAAACGGTCAGATGCTGGTCCATAAATTAGGCTAGACATTGCTATAGCCACTAGAGGAGCTGAAAACACTAACTGCGCCTGCCAGGAAGACACAGAAAAAGAATCTTGTATCGCTGGTAAAGCAGGAAGATAAATCTGCATTGACAGCGGCCCGAGAGCTGTGATCGTAGCAAGAGTGATTATTAAAGATCGTGCAGAAATAGAAGAGGTCACCAAAGCGCCTTTTGTAAAGGGTCAAAAATAAAGTAATACATTCAGCTTTTCTCGACCACAATCTAAGAAGCTGAAACTTTTACCGGATACCGAAACCACCCCCACCTGGGGTTTCAATTACAAATACATCACCCGGATTGACTGTGACTTTATCAGTTCCCGTCATGATGTGAAAAGTACCATCTTTTCTTTCTACCCAATTTCGGCCAAGAGCACCTGGCTCACCTCCATCCAAGCCAAATGGAGGAACAATTCGGCGATTTGACAGTATCATTAAGTCCATGAGTTCAAGAAACTTAAGTCTTCTAATAGAACCGTCTCCCCCCCTGTATTTGCCTGCTCCACCAGATCCTTCTCGTATATAAAAACTTTCCAAAACAACAGGGAATCTCCATTCAAGAACCTCCGGATCAGTAAGGCGGGAATTTGTCATATGAGTATGGACAGCAGGTGTACCATCATAACCAGGACCTGCACCAGATCCACCACATATTGTCTCGTAATATTGATAATGCTCATTACCAAAAGTGAGGTTGTTCATTGTACCCTGAGCCGCAGCCATTACCCCAAGCGCACCATAAAGAGAATCTGTAATTGCCTGACTAGTTTCGACATTCCCAGCTACAACAGCAGCAGGGTATTTGGGCGACAACATTGATCCATCAGGTATAATTATATTTATTGGCCTCAAACATCCTTCATTCATAGGTATTTCATCGTCAACTAACGTCCGAAATACGTATAGAACTGCTGCTCTACATACAGATTTAGGGGCATTATAATTATTATCTAATTGTTGGCTGGTACCATTAAAGTCAATAACCGCTCCCCGTTTCTCTCTATCAATGGAAACTTTCACTTTTATACAACTTCCATCATCCATTTTATATTGAAAATCCCCATCCTTTAGGACATCGATTACACGTCTAACAGACTCCTCAGCATTATCCTGTACATGCCCCATATAGGCTTGAACAGTAGCTATACCAAAGTGATCAATCATTTTATGAAGTTCGAGAGCCCCTTTTTCATTAGCAGCTATTTGTGCTTTAATATCAGCAACATTTTGGTCAATATTTCTTGCTGGGTATGCACCAGAGGCTAGTAAGGAACGAAATTCAGGTTCAAGAAATAGACCATCAGAAACCAACTTAAAATTATCGATCAACACTCCTTCTTCCTCAGCAATTTTGCTATGAGGGGGCATAGATCCAGGGGTCAGCCCACCGATATCTGCATGATGCCCCCTACTTCCTACGTAAAATAATATAGTTTTATTATCTTCGTCAAAAACCGGAGTTATAACCGTGACATCAGGTAGATGAGTTCCACCGTTATAAGGAGCGTTTAAAACATAAACATCTCCAGGAGTCATTTTTCCTTTATTTTCATTTATGACCACCCTAACACTCTCACTCATAGATCCAAGATGCACAGGCATATGAGGAGCATTAGCCACAAGATTGCCTTCAGAATCAAAAACTGCACAAGAAAAATCTAGTCTTTCTTTAATATTTACTGAATAGCTTGTGTTTTGCAGGGTATAGCCCATCTGCTCTGCTATGGACATGTAGAGATTATTGAAAACCTCCAGCATCACTGGATCCACGGAGGTTCCTATCGCAGAGGTTCGCTCTATTGGAACGGCACGTTCCAGCAACAAATCTAAATTATCGCTAATTTTTGCCTGCCAGCCCGGTTCCACAATAGTTGTTGACATAGCCTCTACGATTACTGCTGGCCCTTTAACCACTTCATCATTAAGCAACGTTTCTCGTTGATAGATTGGTGTAACTTGGATTTTGCCATCCATATAAGCTTCTTTTACGTCAACTGCCTTATGCTTTGAAGAGCTCCTATTTTCTTTATTGGTGACTATAAAATCATTTGGTTTGCGAGCAACTATCTCAACAGTTGCCGTGTCTATAATAAGAGCTTTACCAGACATAATGAAGCCGTACCTTTGCTGATGCAGTTTTTCAAATTGCTTCACCATAATATCTATAGAATCAAGTGACACGATCAGTGAAGTATCTGTGCCCTCGTATTTCAAATGTAGACGTTTGAAAACGTTTAAATTCGAGCTAGAGACACCTTGTCCGATTAGCTCATTCTCCGCGTCATAAACAAGTCGTTCAAGTAAAGTCGAAACTTCGATTAACTCTTCGTCTTTCAACAAAGCTTCCACTGATTGCTCTCGAAGCGCTCTTATGTCAGCCAGTCCCATGCCATAAGCAGACAGAACACCAGCAAAAGGGTGAATTAGTACTTTCGTCATTCCTAGCGCATCTGCTACCAGACACGCATGCTGACCAGCCGCTCCACCAAAACAACAAAGAGTATACTCAGCTATATTATAGCCTCTTTGAACCGATATCTTTTTAATCGCATTAGCCATATTTTCAACAGCAATTTTAAGAAAGCCATCTGCCACCTCAATTGGTGTTCGATGATTGCCAATAGAAGAAGATATATCGTCTGACAAGGAAGAAAACTTCTTTTGTACAGCCTCTTTATCGAGAGGCTGGCACTGATCTTCTCCAAACACAGCAGGAAAAAAATCTGGCTGTAATTTACCTAACATGAGGTTACAGTCAGTTACGGTAAGTGGTCCATCATTTCCATAGCTAGCAGGACCGGGCGTTGCCCCTGCACTTTCCGGACCTACCCTAAAACGAGCTCCATCGAATTGGCAGATCGATCCCCCCCCGGCTGCAACAGTATGAATCTGCATCATAGGAGCTCGCACGCGGACGCCTGCAACCTGTGTTTCATAAGTTCTCTCATACTCTCCATTAAAATGAGTAACATCAGTTGAGGTGCCCCCCATATCGAACCCTATAATTTTTTCTATTCCCGCAACTGCACTTACCTGAACGGCTCCCACAACTCCGCCAGCAGGACCGGAAAGAATTGCATCCTTTCCTTGAAACATTTTTGCATCTGTTAGTCCGCCATTTGATTGCATAAACATTAGTTTAACAGCGCCTAATTCTTTTGTGATTTGATCTATGTAACGTTTTAAAATTGGAGAGAGATAAGCGTCTACAACTGTCGTGTCTCCTCTCCCAACTAACTTTATTAAAGGGCTTATTTCATGGCTAACGGAAACCTGAGTAAATCCTATATCTGACGCTATTTTTGCGCATAATTTTTCATGCTCAATATACCGATAAGAATTCATGAGAACTATCGCGACAGATTTAATCCCTGATTTATAAGCGTTGTGTAGCAAATCGAATGTATCTGTTTCATTAATAGGATAAATTATGTCGCCGTTTGCCCCTATTCTTTCCTCTATTTCTACTACAGAATCATAGAGCATCTCTGGCTGGATTATATTTCGGTCAAATAATCGGGGACGGGCTTGATAGGCTATGCGCAGAGCATCCCTAAAACCTTTTGTAATGGCCAATAAAGTTGGTTCACCCTTGCGCTCCAATAGAGCATTTGTTGCAACAGTTGTTCCCATTTTAATGACAGAGATACTCTCGGCTGGTATCTTTTCGTGCGCCGATAAGTTAAGTATTTCACGGATTCCCTGAACTGTCGCATCTTCATAATGTTTGGGGTTTTCAGATAACAATTTATGGGTCTTGATAGATCCATCTGGACAATGGGCAACTACATCAGTAAAGGTTCCCCCCCGATCAATCCAAAATTCATATTTACCTTCATAAGTCATTGATTTTAGAAGCGATTTATAGAGCTTACCTAGTTCGTTCTTCCCAATCTTTCAAGCACTATATCGAGGTTACTTGGATCAGGTTTGAGTTCTCCAGAGTGAATCTTAGCACTCAGCTCCAGTATCAGATCATTAGCCGGAGAAAGCCCTCCATTTTTTTTGCGTTCACTGGCAATTAAGCCACTGATCATTTCATCTTCGCCAAGTCGTCCTTTCATATGATCTTGTAGTGTTGTGTTAATAGCTCCTGGCCCAACATCAGACACAATCTTTTCAAATAGAGTTTCAAGCAGATTATTAGTATTTGTAACATCTTCTGGCTTCAGTCCAAAAACTGGAACTATTTTATAATCTAGAGTTTGGCCAGCAGCCAAAGCTTCTTCTCCTGCCTGCAAAAACCATTCACGGGCTCGGCGAGCATATTCCTCTCCTCTTTCATTCAATACCTGGCCCATTGTACCACCGAGAATAGCCATAGAACCCATAACCATAGAGTTAACAATTAGTTTCACCCACTTGGCTGAAAGGATATCATCAATAATTTCCACAGTTCCTGCATTACCAAGTATTTCTGCAATCTCTTCAATAAACCGCTCTTGAACGGGATCAAACGATCCAATCCCATACCAGGTATGATCTTTATTAGTAGATCTGTAGACCTGGCCAGGTTCAAACATTTGCGAAGCTAATTCAACTACGCAGCCTAATGTGCGTTCTATGCCAACTATTTCAGCAATTATTTCGGCAGTCATACAATTTTGTATGCCTACAACCAAGCCATCAGCAGCCAGATATGGCTTAATAAACTCGCAAAGCCAAGACGTATCGTATCCTTTGGAGGTAAGAAAAACTATATCGAATTTATGATTTAATGTGCAGACATCTCCCAAGTGACATGCATTTACCGTAAGATTAAATTCTTCGTCTTTATTCTTTATAGTTAAGCCTTCTTCTTGCATCACATCTACATGCGCTCCCCACATATCAATCATGGTGATATCTAATCCAGCTTTAATAAGATCCGCAGCGATAACACTTCCATTGGCGCCAGTAGCTAATACAGCGATCTTCTTATTCATAGTTAACTCCCCATCGAAGATTATATTATCAGATCCAGTAGAATGACTTTAAGGTTTCCACTTAAGGAATGACTAGTACTTATAAATTATCACATAAAATAAATTATTTAAGTATTATGTTTTTTCAGCTTTTTAGCTATTGGAAAATTTTCTTATTTTTTTTGTGATGCATTCATCAATATAACCGGACCTAGTCCTGCTAAAATAATAATCAAAGCTGCCAGAGCTGCTTCCTCTAGCAGTTCACTTTTGGCAAACTGATAAACATAAGTTGCGAGAGTTTCATAATTAAACGGGCGTAAAATAAGAGTCATTGGCAACTCTTTCATAACATCTACAAATATTAGCATACCGCCAGCGAGAAGCGACTTACGAAGTAATCTGGGTGCAAGAAAAATCATACTACCTGAAAAACCACGTCCCAATAGAAAGCTAGCGTTCATTAAGTTAGGAGATAAACGTTTTATGCCCGAGTTTATCGCTCCATAGCCAATAGCCTGAAATCGAACAACATAGGCAAATATTAAAAGTAAAAGTCCCCCTATCAAAAAGCCTGAAAAATTTAACCCCAGATACCTATCAAATATAAACTGTAAAGTAGAATCAACGACACCAGAAAAAGAAACAACTCCTATCGCAAGAACTACTCCCGGAAACGCGTATCCAGTAGAGCAGATTTCAGTAAGCATTTTTAAAAAAGGATGTTTTTTATAGGTTACTACTAAGACCATAGTAATTGAAAAAAACATCACCAAAAAAGCAGCTGCACCAGCTAAGGCCACAGAGTTGATCGTGCTAGAAAGGAGTAATTCAAAATCTGCTATAGCTAGGCCTTCTAGGACAAAACTTAAAAGTATAGTAACAGGCAAGAGAAAACCCAGAAAGACTGGCAGAAAACAAATAAACAAACACATTAATGCCCCAAAAAAAGATGTCGATTTTTTAGGAACTTCACCTCCTCGCTGTGTTACATCATAAAATCTTTGTTTGGACCTAGCGGTTTTCTCAATATAAAGAAGAGAAACGATAAAAATAAATGCAACTCCTGCAATCTGCACCGCCGCTGTTAGGTTGTTCATTCCTAACCAAACGTTAAAAATACCGAGAGTGAGGGTCTCAACAGCAAAATACTCAACAGTGCCAAAATCAGATATAACCTCCATAAGCACAAGCGCTAGCCCGGCTATTATGGCCGGCCTTGCTAGTGGCAAATCAACAACAAAATATGAATTCCGATTATGAATGCTAGCAGCTTCATGCAGTGACACCGGCGTTAATCGAAATGCGGTTCGAACCATTAAATATATATAGGGGAAAAGAACCGCCGACATAACAAGAATAGCGCCTCCCATTGATCGAATTTCAGGAAACCAATAATCATTAGCTGAATCCCAACCAAACGTTTTTCTCAAAAACCCTTGAATTGGTCCTGCGTATTCAAGCAGATCAGTATAAGTATAGGCTATAATGTAAGATGGGACTGTCGCGGGAAGAAGTAAAACCCATTCAATATACCTGTCTCCAGGAAAACTGTAGCGAGAAATAACCCAAGCTGAAGTGAGGCCAAAAAAAAGGCTAGTAACCCCCACACCGAACATAAGTATTAAAGTATTGAAAACATACCTTGGAAAGACTGTTTGCATTAGGTGGGACCACAAACCACCACTATCACCAGCAGCCACAATGATCATAGAAAAGAAAGGACCGAGAATTAGCAAACAAACTGCTAATACACTGAGTGACCAGATGCTGATTTCTTTGTTTGGTATATTAATTTCTTAATCTTTCTATTTACTACCATCCTACCCGGTCAATAATTTTTTGAGCAGTGGGGGCCAAGACTGCAATCTGAGATATCGGCAAACTATCTTCCTTAAATACCCCCCAGGACTTTACTTCACCCGAAGCTGGCACAGACGGGTTTACAGGAAACTCGTAGTTAATTTTTCCATAAAGATCCTGTGACAGTTTTTCAGTCAAAAATTCAAGTAACCTAACTGCCATCTCTTTATTCTTAGAATACTTTACAACGCCCCCACCAGAAATATTGATATGATTTCCTCGTTCATCCTGATTTGTGAATATGATATCTATAGAATTAGCCCAGTCTCTCTGAGCAGCCACTTTGGAATATTTGAGCTTACCATAGTAGTAGCTATTAATAATCGCAACATCACATACACCCTCAAAAATCGCTTTGACTTGGGCTCTATCGTTCCCTTGAGGCCTGCGAGCAAGATTTTTTACCAGATTACCGGCCCAAATTTCAGCAGCTTTTTCGCCGTGAGCAGCAATTAGCGATGCGACTAGGGCGCGGTTATAAACATGACTGCCAGGCCGACTACAGATCCTTCCTTTCCATTTAGAGCTTGCTAGATCCTCAATATTTTTAATTTCATTCTTCTCAACTCGAGCTTTAGAGACTGCAACAATACGGGCTCGTTTTGAAAGCCCAAACCATCTACTGCCAGGATCTCTTAGGTGAGAGGGTACATTGGCAATTAGCTTCGGTGAAAATATCTCAGCAAACAAATCTTTATCGACGTAGGAATAAAGACGCCCTATATCTACAGTCAAAACCACATCTGCAGGACTTCTGGGACCTTCTGCAAGCAGGCGTTGAACCATTCCTTTTGAAGCAAACACTACATTAACTTTTACCCCCATTTCATTTTCAAATGCTGATAAAAAAGGGTTAATTAGAAATGGTTGTCGGTGGGAATATACATTTAGCTCTGAAGAATGAGCAGTTTCACTTATGGAAAATAGCCCAACGAAAAAAATAAAGACTAAACATATACGACTCTTTACCTGTGTAAAATTAAGTAACATTTATAATATCTTTCTTAATCTCTTCATGTTTACGAAATAAAACTTTTATCTCACGAAATGCTTCAACGAAAGGATGAATATACAGAGTTGCCAAATTATGAGATCTCATCTTAGACCTATTTTTAATACCAAAGGTTAAATGCATATTTTTTTCAGAAAGGTGAAGGCTACCAAATAAATAGTCCCAGACGGCAAGCGCCGCTCCAAAGTTTTTGTCATGATGACAGCGCTTTATAGAATGATGGATTTGATGCTGAGCAGGTGAAACAAATATCCGTTCAAGTGCCCGCCCATAGCTTATTGGAATGTGAGAGTGACGAAGGTTGGAGCCAGATAAGTTAAATATAAAGAGTAAGACATTTACACCATATATAGTCACTAAATCTACTTTTTCACCAAAAATAAAAACAAATAAAGCGATACAGCTTGATTGAACGATTATGCCCCTAAATGTAAATATCACCGCTTCTATCGGATGGGTTCGATATACGGTAAATGGGCTAAGCGTTTCTGCAGAGTGATGTATTTTATGAAAAGCCCAAAGAAATGGAATACGATGCAAGGCAGCGTGGACGATGTATCGAGAAAAGTCATCTAGAACGAATAAGAATAGTGTGTAAATAACTGACACTGTCCAAAAAGGAATCGAAGAGAAATAAGCAGACCCTGAAGGTAAAACCTCATGTAGGAGAAAGAACAAGCTTGTTGTTAAAGCAACCTTACTGAGAATAAAAGGAGTAATTAATAGCAAAAACCCGTGATTTAAAAGCAGAATCTTGTAATCGGCCCTCGCTGACCGAGAAAAAAGAACCCGTTTTCCAAATAATTTTCTGAGACCTTGTGAAAAACCATTTCGCCAAGAATTGCGAGACATAAAGGCGCTCCATGCGAGACCGATCATTGCAGCAAAAATCAAATATCCAAATGATACGCGCTTTTTAGGATCAACTAGTGATTCAAGAAGATGCTGCAAATATTCATTATAAAACCAGTCAACCATCATTCGGTAATCCTCTGAAAAGCTAGTTAAATAAAAATGGCCACCCCAATAAATTGAGGGTGGCCAGATTTATCAGAGGTTAGTCGTTTTCGGCAGAGCTACTATCCCCTAATTTTTCAATCATCTGATCAAGGCTCGCTAGTTGATCATTTTTCCTAGCTTTTACATTAAATTTATCAATCATGAGTTTCTGTACTTTGAGCATATGAAGCATATATTCCTCAATACCTGATGATTGATCTTTAACGTAATTACCATTGCTATCAATATCTACAACCTGGCTAGAATTAGGCATTACTGGCCCAAATCCAATTAGACGATTGAGCCTTACTGCCGTGTCACCGCCAAGCTTGGTCCGGCCAGTCTGTAGAGACAGACTGAAGCCTTTAAGCTCTCCCCAATGCTTGATATATGCTTTTTCAGCCTTCTTTGTCTTATCTTTCTCATCAGCCATAGAAGCATTGATTTTTTTGAGGTCTTTATAAACAGAACCAGCATACTTAAAAACAGATTCAGCTAGAGTCATCTGCCAATTTTTTTCAATTATAGCGGCATATTTTCTTAATTGTGAGCGCTGTGAATCACTCAGTATTTCACCGTTAGCAGAAGTAATAAGTCTTCGGCCATCCAGAAATGCATTTGAAATATTCATGCCGTAACTTGTTTTGTTCGACTTGTCATAGCTCGCTGCATAATATGCAGGGGCAAACATCATTTCCTTATACAAATCGATTTTTCCATCACCATTAAAGTCAGCAATCGAAAATCCCTCAGGCTTTTGTTTTGCAATCAAATATAATTGCTTTCCTGAAAAAGATAACCCGTGGGCAGGAACCCCATAATACCCAAATGCTTCATCCCAACTATGTTCTTTGCCTGTATAAGCCGCACCTTTTTTATAGGGCTTGTTATTGGGCTTCTTGGTTGCAGATAGTTTTTCATCTAGATAATTATCTACAGCCTGATTGTAAAACACTGACCCCATAATGAACTTAGAGATTAACTGTGGATAGTTGTAACCATTTCTCGAATCAACTCCTTTATTTGCTGATGAAGCTTTATCAATCCAAAATGTCACGAGCTCTGGTCCTGTCATGTTGTTAGGCATACCTGAGATAGTTCCCTTATAAGTTTTACCAGACAAGTTTTTATTTTTACTTATCTGGTCAACCAAAGTCTGTTTGACCACAAATGAACCCTTGGTTTTAGGAGCGATAATTGCTCTTCCTGCATCCTTACCAGAGTAATAAGACATCATCAGGGATTTAAGTTTCGGATTTGGTTTGCCATTTCCTTTCGCGGCAAGCTTTTTTAAAGAGTCGTGGAGAACGTGCCGGGCTATTTGACCAGTGTACGACACAGAATTAGTTTTAGACCCTGAATAACCTTTTAAAGTTACCGGAAATTTACCATAAACCTTTTCACCAGCCTGAGCAGAAATACTTAACATCAAGGATGCTATAGCTAATAATCCTACAGACAATAGGTTTGCCAAACTTAACTTACTTAGACACATCGGTCTTACCTTTCTATAATTTCTTCTTCTGGTAATAAATTGACAATTCAAAACTGAAAAAAACCAAGATTCTCAATCTTCAATTTCTAGGGTAATAATAAGAGATTAAATGAGAATGATTATTAGTCTCATTAATAATGAGAATGATTATTAATGTCAATAATAATAAGAATAATTATCAATGAGAATGATTGTCAATTTCATACAGATGATGTATTAATCTAGTTAAACTCGTAGATTTTTAAAAAAAAGGGCGAGTAATGAAAATTGGTAATTTTATCACTATTCAGGGACGAGCATGCTTAGACTAGAGAATTTAAACCTAAGCCTAGGAAAGAAAAAAATACTAGAAGACGTAACCTTTGACCTCAAAGAAGGCGAATTGCTGTGTTTGCTAGGACCATCTGGTTGCGGAAAAACATCTACATTAAGGGCTATAGCTGGCCTCGAAACCCCTGACAGTGGATTTGTGCAATTAAATGGCAAAACTGTGTCAAATAGAAATTCAGTCACACCTCCATATGAAAGAGATATCGGGTTCCTGTTCCAGGACTTTGCTCTGTTTCCTCACTTAACTGTTGCGGAAAATATTTCTTATGGTTTATCAAAACTTTCGAAGACAGCTGCTAAGAATAGGACAGAAGAGCTACTGCAACAAATAGGGTTATCGGAACAGGCAAAGAAATATCCCCACATGCTATCTGGCGGAGAACAACAAAGAGTAGCTCTTGCGAGGGCCAGGGCTCCTGAGCCACGATTGCTTCTTCTAGATGAACCTTTTTCTGGATTGGACGTCTCTTTACGTCAACAAATCAGGGAAGAGACGATTCAGATATTAAAGGAGAATGAGATTGCTTCAATCATAGTCACTCATGACCCTGAAGAAGCCATGCTGATTGCCGATAAAATTGTTTTAATGCAAAATGGGAGAGTTATTCAAAAAGGAAGCCCGAATACTCTGTATACTAATCCTATAAATAGTTTCTCAGCAGAATTTTTTGGAGACATTAGCCGGATTGAAGGGTCCGTTATTGGTGATATGATAACAACAGAGATTGGTTCGTTTTCCAACAAAAATTTCCCTAATGGTTCTCGTGTTGATGTTTTGATCCGCCAAGATGGACTAAGAATTAACCCTAGCAAAATTGACACACAGTCTGAAATTGAAGTACATGTTTGCGACGTTCGTTATACAGGAACCTCTAATTTGGTTAAGGTAGGAATCGGAGACTGGCCCAGTCCACACACACACTTGTTAGCAAGGCACCCAAGCCGATTTGCATTGGAGCACGGTCAAAAAATAAATCTTGGGGTTGACCCTGACAGTACCTTTATCTTTTTAAAATAATGGACTTGGACTATAAAGCCTAGTGAGATAATTCCGCTAGCTCTATAAGTATATCTCCAGTTGATTCGGGGTTTAGAAACGCTATTTTTGCACCGCCATGTCCAGTGCGCGGCTTTTCATCCAAAAGCTTGACACCTTTTTCTCTTAATTCATCAAGAGCTTCTTCAATGTCATCAACTTCAAAACAAAGGTGATACAAACTCTGCTGTTTCTCACTTACTAAACCATTTATTTTTGATTTTGGATCATCACTTTCTAATAGTTCTATGTAGGTCTCTCCGATAGGATACATAGCCAAACTGGTGCTGCCAATCTTCTCTTCTAACTCCAACTCAAACCCAAAAATATTTTCTAACATTTTCATTGAATCCGCCATGTCATTTACCGCAATAGCAACGTGTTCAATTCTTTTAATTTTCATTATTATTTCCTCACTCTTTGATTCAAAAAAACAAAGGACATTAAAAAAAATAAGTGTAACCCAAAGACTCCCAATAAAGCCAATAATCTGCCAAAGTTTCAGTATGACTACTCAAAGTTTAAAAAAATTTAAATTTATAGAAGTTTCCAAGCTATCCTCTGTATGTGGAGCCGAAATTGTTTGTGGTGATTTAAGAAAAATTGATGATTTAATTGCTGCTGAAATAAGAGAAGCATGGCTGGAACATCTAGTAGTCGTCATCAGAAATCAGAGACTTAATAAAGAAGATTTAGTGACTATAGGTGGCTACTTTGGAAACTTTCAGTACTCAAATCCATTAAGCAGCCCTTTGGTTACGTCAGGTAAAGTTCCCTCACAAGGAGGAAAATTTACTGACTTTCCAGAGATAACAGTTGTTTCAAACATTGTTGAAAAAAACGTAGCACTTGGGGGGCTTGGAGATGGAGATGTAGTTTGGCATACAGATATGTCCAGTTTTGATGAACCCCCAAACCAAACTATATTATATGCCATTGAAGTGCCCTCGGCGGGCGGCGATACTTACTTCTGCAATATGTATGAAGCTTTGAATACGCTCCCTAAAGATACCTACAAGAGAATAAAGAATCTTAATTTAAAACATGATTTATTAATTGATGCTGCCGGTCATCTACGACCTGAATTGGCGCACCTTGCTAATCTAGAGCCAGAAGAGAGCCCTGGAGCCATCCATCCATTGATAAGAACACATCCTGAAACTAAAAAAGACTGCTTATACCTAGGCCGAAGATCAAATGCCTATCTCACAGGCATGCCAAGGGGTCAATCAGACGAGATTTTGCAGGCTCTTTGGGACCATTCAACAAATCAGAATTTAAGTTGGTGTCATGAATGGAAACAAGGAGACTTGATAATGTGGGATAATAGATGCGTTATGCATCGGAGGGATTCTTTTGACCCCGAAGAGAGACGCCTTATGCATCGGGTGGTCATAAAAGGTAGTCAGCCATATCTTCAAACCTAAAGCTAATAATAATTTTTTTGGGAACAATAACACTGTTATGAATAACACAAAACAAGACACGATCAAATCAGCGACAACAGATGAAAGGCATATGAAGTTTGGCATATTTCTTGGCCCTTTTCATAGTACAGCTGAAAATCCAACGCTAGCACTTGAGCGAGATTTGGACTTAGTTGTGCTCCTAGACAAGCTAGGATTTGATGAAGCTTGGATAGGAGAACATCATTCTGGTGGATTTGAAATAATCGCCTCTCCCGAGGTCTTTATTGCATTTGCGGCTGAGAGGACCAAACATATCAGGCTTGGCACCGGAGTGTCTTCACTTGCATATCATCACCCTTTAATAAATGCCGACCGAATTAACCAACTTGACCATATGACAAGAGGCCGAACTATGTTTGGCGTCGGACCCGGCTCATTGCCATCAGATGCATTTGCAATGGGTTTTCATCCTAAGGAACAAAGACGACGAATGAATGAAGCATTAGACGCACTGGTTCCACTTTTAAAAGGCGAACGAGTAAGTGCTGAAACAGATTGGTTCATACTAGACAAGGCTAGCTTACAACTACCAAGCTATACCAAACCAATGATGGAGATGGCTGTAGCGTCCCTGCGTTCACCAGCTGGAGCATTAGCTGCTGGCAAACACGGGATTGGCCTCTTATCACTCGGCGGCACAAATGATGACGCCTTAGCCGCACATTCCGAAAATTGGCGACGCTGTGAAGAAGCCGCTTTGGAACATGGAAAGAAGGTTGATCGTCAAAAATGGCGCATTACTACTTTTATGCACATAGCGGAAACAAGGGAGAAGGCTGAACAGAATGTGAATTTTGGGTTAGAGGCTTTTGCCGATTATTTCAGAAATATTGCCCCTACCCCTATTATACCTCCAGGAACAGAAAACCCTCTTAAACACCTGCAGGAAACCCGCATGGCCGTAATCGGAACACCCGATGACGCAATAAATCATATTGAACGTTTATGGCAAGGCAGTGGAGGATTCGGCACTTTACTTGCGCTGGCCCATAATTGGGCTGATTGGGAAAACACACAAAAAAGTTACGAATTAATAGCTCGATACGTTATTCCCCATTTTCAGAATTCACTGATGGCTCGAAAAGAATCCTATGATCATGTCGCCGCAAATCGAGATAAGCTCGTTGGAGCAGTGAATGATGCAATATCGGTCGAAACTGAACGCTATCTAAATCGTAAAAAAAGTTAATTTGAAAAAACTTATAAAAAATTAGAATTAAAAAAACTAAATAACATTATTTTCGTTCTTTGGTCAGCCATTGCAGAATAAGAAAGTAATGGAATTTTTTTAATTTTTCTAAAACCAGTCAGAAAGGAATGGTTTCTTATTTGGAAAGTTTACGTTAAACCTTCGTTATGAGTATTTGGGGAAAAATTGTAGGTGGGGCGGCCGGATTCGCTTTAGGGGGGCCATTAGGAGCTTTACTTGGCGCTGTTGCTGGACATGTATATGACAGCAGCAAACGGAATATAAATGATAATAATGACCCTACTAAACAGATTGGTTTTACTATAGCAGTCATTGCTTTAGGAGCTAAATTAGCCAAAGCAGATGGCGTTGTAACCGAGGCTGAAATACTTGCTTTTAAAAGAGTCTTCAGAGTTGCCCCTGAAGAAATGAATAATGTTGCACGTGTATTTAATCAGGCCCGTCGAAGTGTTGCTGGGTACGAACCTTACGCAAAACAAGTAGCGGGTATGTTTTCAGATAATCCAGCTATTCTAGAGGAGCTCTTAGCCTGCTTATTTTACATCGCCCAGGCCGACGGCAATATCACGGAACAAGAAAGAGACTATTTGCAAAATGTAGCCTATATTTTCGGAGTGACTGAGTCAGATTTTTCTCGACTACTTGCAGAACATACCCAATCGGATAACTCAGATCCCTACACAATACTGGGGGTTAAACAAGACATGGATGATGAAACAATTAAAACTGCTTACCATAAACTAGTTAAGAAACATCATCCCGACTCCCTAATAGCTCAAGGAATGCCTGAAGAATTTATTGAAGTCGCCAATGACAAACTAGCTGTTATAAATAGTGCCTATGATAAAATATCTACCCAGAGAGGGCTCTAATAACCCTCTAAATAAATGACCAGCGATTTACCAATAATAGCCCTAGACAATATTTTGATTGGTTTTGGTGGCCAACATCTTTTCCAAAATGTTGAATTAAACCTTTTGCCCGGCACTCGAACTTGTCTAGTTGGAAAAAACGGAACCGGAAAGTCAACGTTACTTAAACTAATTGCAGGTCTAATCGAAGCTGACCAGGGAAATATATATATACAACCGGGTCTTAAAATTAGCTTTTTACAACAAAATACCTCGATAAAAAAAAGTGGAACAGTCGCGGACTTCATGTTGGGGTCAAATAATAAAAATGGTCAACCACACGAAGTGGAAGAAATTCTTTCAAAAGTGAAGATAGACGGCGGAAGAAATATTAGAAGCTTATCTGGAGGCGAAAGCAGACGTGTTGATTTAGCTAAAGCCCTATTAGGCTCTCCTGAATTAATTCTCTTGGATGAGCCAACAAACCATCTTGATATAGATACAATTAAGTGGTTAGAAAACAGACTAATAAAAAGTAATAAAACGTTTCTTGTAATCAGTCATGATCGAGCTTTTCTAAAGGCGGTGTCAACTGAGACTCTATGGTTGCATCAACAAACAATACTTCACCATAAGGCTGGGTATGATGAGTTTGATAAGTGGAGTGAGAGACTTGTAGATGAGGAAAAAAAACGTGCCCAGAGATTAGCCACAAAACTTCAGGCTGAGGAACATTGGCTAATACATGGAGTGACCGCAAGAAGAAAAAGAAATCAAGGAAGGATAAAAAAGTTAAAGGATCTTAGAGATCAACATAAAAAGAGACTTGAAGAGAAATCGAATTACAAAGCTAAAATAGATTCCGGAAAGATGAGTGGTCGCCTTGTTATTGAAGCAAGTGGCTTAAGCAAACAATATAATGAAAAAAAAATAATTTCTAATTTTTCAACAAAAATTATGAAAGGAGACAGGGTAGGAGTACTAGGCTCAAATGGTTCTGGCAAAACTACTTTATTAAATCTACTAATTGGAAATACTCAACCAGATTCCGGCACTTCTCGTTTAGGCAGTAACTTGAATATAGCAATTTTTGACCAACTAAGAGAAACCCTAGAGCTTTCTGAAACGCCGCTTCAAGCACTAGTTCCTGGAGGAGGCGATTCGCTAGTTATAAGGGGCAAACAAAGGAATGTGATCTCTTATCTAAACGACTTTCTCTTTGATCCAAAACGAATTCATACAAAAATATCAACTCTTTCGGGCGGAGAACAAAACCGATTGCTTTTAGCTAAGATACTGTCTAGGGAAAGTAACTTACTAATACTGGACGAACCGACCAATGACCTCGATTTAGATACTCTGGATTTACTGCAGGAAATGCTTGATGACTACAACGGGACTATAATTATAGTTAGTCATGATAGAGATTTTTTAGATAGCGTGGTTACAAGCACTCTTGTTATCGAATCTGAAGGTAAAGTTACTGAGTATGCTGGAGGCTATACAGATTATACTCACCAAATCGCTAAAAGAATAACACCAAAAACTGCCACTAAAAAGAAAGCAAACAATAAAAGGTCAGAAAATAATAAGAAACGTTCAACAGCTAAAGTCCAAAAATTATCTTATAAAGATCAGCGAGAGCTCGATGAATTACCCAAGGTAATTTCCTTTTTGGAAAAAACTAAAAAAGATATAGAATCTAAACTTTCGGATCCTCAGCTGTTTTCTAGAGATCCTAACAGCTACAAAAAATTAGCGAAGGAGTTAAAGGACACAAATGATTCTATATCTTCTGCCGAAAACCGTTGGCTAGAGCTAGAGGCTGAGAGCGAATCTCTTAAAAATTGATGGCCTGGATCAAAAGTTATAAATCGCCCAATTATGGGCCTAGAATTTCTGAAGACGGAAATGAACCTAAAATTAATATGCTTGTATTGCATTATACGGGAATGAGTAGTCACTCTCTATCTCTTGAGCATTTATGTAACCCTTTATCTAAGGTAAGCGCACACTTCTTATTAGATGAGAAAGGGAATACTTATCAATTGGTAGCAACTAAGAACCGAGCTTGGCATGCAGGCATAAGCTCTTGGAGGGGAATAAAGGACATAAATTCCCACTCTATAGGGATTGAATTATCTAATCCTGGGCATGATTTTGGTTATAGAAATTTCCCCGATCCACAAATTGATGCACTTATAAGGCTTTCTAAAGAGTTAATAAATACGCATCCAATTCCTCCTAGAAATATAATAGGTCACTCTGATGTTGCTCCAGGAAGAAAAATTGATCCTGGGGAGCTTTTTCCTTGGGAACAGTTTGCTTCAGAAAAAATAGGAATTTGGCCCAAACCTCATTCTATAAAAAGCAAAACATATAAGGACGTAATTATCTCCAAGATGCTTAGTTCTTATGGATATGACACGGAAAATAATTCATTAAAAGATGTGATTAGTGCCTTTCAAAGGCACTTCCGCCCCAAATGCTTCGATGGAATTGCTGATGATGAGACAATTTCAATTTTAAGCCGGTTGCTAAAATCTGTTGCAGAGAACTAAGCTATTTTCTAAAATAAGACAGCTAGACAGTCAGATAGCTGCGCGTTGATAATGGGGAAACCCCTCAACGTGAGGAAAGTCCGGGCTCCACGGGAATACGGTGCCGGTTAACGGCCGGCGGGGGTAACCCCAGGGAAAGTGCCACAGAAAGAAAACCGCCCATTTTAGCATTATTGCTTACCTGGGTAAGGGTGAAAGGGTGCGGTAAGAGCGCACCGCGTTGTCGGTAACGATAGCGGCTTGGTAAACCCCACCGGGAGCAAGACCGAGTAGAGGTGGCTTATAGTGTATTTCCGCACTGCTACCTGGGTGGGTCGCATGAGACGCATGGCAACATGCGTCCTAGATGAATAGCTATCTCCAGCACGGGTAAGACCGCGTTGGGACAGAACCCGGCTTATAGACTGTCTGGCTCTCTTTTTTAAAGAATAAGATTCGGGATTAACAAACAAGATTTGAACAATTTCAGAACAAATTACTACCACATTTCTTTTTTAGCTTTAATCATGAGATTAATGTCAAGATCTACAAAATTTTTTGATTCTCTTAAGAATTTAAAAAATTTGCCAAAATTTACTTATATTTTAAGCATTTATTGGCTAGATCCCGTTGACTACCCATAAATATCCATGCTATCCCATATAATCCCAGTTTTATAAGGTTTGTCCTTTTAAGATTTGAAACCTTCAAAACTAGGAAGAAGAGTGTAAACCAGTTAATGACGGAGCGTAGCGTCGTTACGACAAACGGACAAACAAAATGGCGTTGTTTCTTTCAACGACGGTCAACAAAGTCGATACAAAAGGGAGGGTTTCTGTCCCCGCCGCATTTCGCTCTGCTTTGGCTGGGCAGACGTTTCATGGAATAGTCGCTATGCCTTCTTTTAAGTATCCCGCAATACAATGTGGCGGAATGGAATGGATGGAAGAGCTTAGCAATAGTGTAAATGCCTATGACTTCTTTTCAGATGAACATGACGCGCTAACTGCTACACTTTTCTCAAAAACAGTTCAACTCTCATTTGATGGGGATGGCAGAATTGTTTTACCTTCCAGTCTAATTACACACGCAAAAATCACAAATAAAGCCGCATTCGTTGGGCGCGGACCACTCTTCGAAATCTGGGAGCCTGAAGACTTCTACGCTTATCAACTGAACGCCACAAACATTGCCTCAGAACAAAAATTGACCTTAAGGCCACCACCACAAAAGTCTAAAGAGGAGAAACACTGATGGCGAGGGCCGCTCCTCGTCATGATTATAAACCGGCTGAAAATGCCGTCACTGATAATGCTTTTAGCCACACACCTGTATTATTAGAAGCCGTTATCGAGGCCTTATCTCCCAAAAGTGGAAAAGTTTATGTTGACGGCACATTAGGAGCGGGAGGCTACACTAAAGCACTCCTGGAGTCTTCTGACTGTATAGTTGTGGGAATTGACAGAGACCCGTATGCAATTTCCTATAATAAAGTACTAAGTGAACGTTATCCTGATAGACTACATTTAATTTGCGGACATTTTGGTAATATGAATGCTCATTTATCAACTTGTGGTTTATCAGAAGTTGATGGTGTTGCTCTTGATTTAGGCGTGTCCTCGTTACAAATTGATAATCCCGATAGGGGCTTTGCTTTCAGCCAAGATGGCCCTTTAGACATGCGCATGAGTCAGTCAGGTGAGACTGCTTCCGAAATAGTGAATTCTCTCGAACAGGACGATTTGGCAGACCTTATTTATAAATATGGAGAAGAACGGCTTTCAAAGCGTATAGCTCGTGCAATAGTGAGTGCCAGAAAAAATGAACCCATTGTGACGACCAGTAGGCTTGCAGAAATCATTCGTTCCGTAGCGGGAAGTCAAAATCGTTCGAGAAGAAACAAATTAAATAGGATTGATCCAGCTACTCGTACTTTTCAGGCCCTAAGAATAAAAATTAATGATGAAATAAATGAGTTACAACTGGGGCTGAATGAAGCTGAGAAGGTTATCAAACCTGGTGGAAGATTAGCCATCGTTTCATTTCACTCTCTAGAAGACAGAAAAGTGAAAGTATTCCTTCGTCAAAGAAGTGGTAATGACCATAAGGGATCACGCCATCGTCCCGACCCCAAAGAAGTTAAAGAACCTACGTGGCGTTTACTAAAAAAGCGAGCCATCCAACCTACCGAGGCAGAAATATCTGTTAATCCAAGAGCCCGATCAGCACGGCTCAGAATAGCTGAGCGTACTAGTGCACCCAGCTGGAGCTCGCTCAGTCAGGAAGGTCAAAAATGAAAACGCGAGCGACCCTCATCCTGATAATGCTCTGTATTATGGCAGGAGGAATCTTATTTAGGATCACCTTTGAGGTAGATAAACTAGAAAAACGACTAGCCACGTTAAACCGTGACATCAAAGAAAATCAGCTGAAAGTTTTAGCCCTGAGAGCGGACTGGCATGAGCTTAACCGACCTGAACGGTTAGAAATTTTAAATAGTAAATATCTAAAGTTACAACCACTAAAAAGCTCTCAGTTTTTGGATGCTTCTTCAATTCCCCAACGGGTAGTACCTGCATCCTTGGTAACTAGGAAAAAAGACCCCATGGGTGAAAAGGGCTCCTTAACAAAAAATTATTTTTCCAAGGCTCCAATAAATGACTAGTCGTGTTTCATTTGAAAGTACAAATAAGAAAGCTCTTGAGAAGGCTAAATCCAGACTCCTTTTTGGTGGAACACTGGTTGCCGCTGCTTTCCTTGTCATAGCTGTTCGCCTTGTTGACGTAACAATTTTGAATGAAGAAAGCCGGAAAAACACAATAGAAACTAGAAATGTAACAGCAGGCATTAAAATGAGCCGTGCTGATATAGTTGATCGAAATGGTATACTTCTCGCCACAAACTTAAGGACTCCCGGCTTAACCGGAAACCCAAAAAAAGTTATTGATCCTATACAAGCAGCTAGGTCTATAGTTCAAATCCTTCCAGAATTAAGTGAAACAAAACTTGTAAAACAGCTCTCTGCAAAGTCGAAAGAATTTGTTTGGCTTAAAAGAGAAATTACCCCAAGACAGGAATATGAAATTAATAAGCTTGGCATCATCGGCGTTGATTTCAAATATGAGGAGAAACGATACTGGCCCATGCGCAACCTGACGGTTCATGCAGTAGGGTATACAAATGTCGATAATAAGGGCTTAGCGGGAATAGAGCTATTTTGTGATGAAATTCTAAAAGAAAACCAAAAGCCCCTGGAACTCTCCTTAGATGTTCGCGTTCAACAGGTTCTTAGACGTGAAATGTACAATCAGATAGATAAATATAAGGCAATCGGCGGATCAGGCATTGTACTTGACGCAGAAACTGGCGAAACCATTGCCCTCGTCTCGCTTCCAGACTTCATGCCTCATGAAGCCGGAACTGCAACCGACAATGAAAAGTTTAACAAAGCTACTCACGGTATTTATGAGTTGGGGTCTATATTCAAAATATTTAATACAGCAATTGCACTTGAAAGCGGAAAAGTTAAGCTAGACACTTCTTATGACGCAAGAAAACCAATTTATATTAGTCGTTATATTATCCGCGACTATCATGCCCAAAATAAAGTTCTAACAGTTCCCGAGATATTCATACATTCATCCAATATCGGCTCAGCATTAATAGCTGCAGAATTTGATAGGAGCCTTCAACAAAAATTTTTCACGGATCTTGGTTTATTGCGCCCTTCAAGTATCGAATTAGCGGCCAAAGGAACACCCAAACCTCCCGATAATTGGAAAAAAATCTACAGAATGACTGTATCCTATGGCCATGGAATATCCGTAAGTCCATTACATGCTGCCACAGCTGTAGCAGCAATAGTCAATGGAAACCACTATCAAGCGACTTTGCTTAAAAAAGACAATAAACCAGTTCATGGAACAAAAGTAATTTCCGAAAAAACCTCTTTAATCATGAGAAAACTTCTAAGGGAAGTTGTCCTGAAGACCTCAGGCAGAAGTGCTGATGCTGCTGATTATTTAGTAGGGGGTAAAACTGGAACCGCGGATAAATCTAGAGGGGGCGGATACGATCGGAGTAAATTAATTTCATCTTTCGTCGGTGTTTTTCCTATTACTTCCCCAAAATACGTAGTGATAGTGAACATCGATGATCCAAAACAAATAAACAAATTGCGCCCAACTGGGGGAAGAGTGGCTGCTCCGGTTGTCGGTAGAGTAATCTCCGAGATTGCACCCTTGTTAGGAGTTTTTCCAGTGATGGTAAACGCTCCAGACATAAAGGGAGTCTCGTTAAATAACCAAACAAACCAAAGCTCAAGGAAACAGAGGATTGCAGTTAACTAAACTAATGGCAGGCATGGCACTAAATACTGAAGAGCTACATGAGATAGAGATCACAGGGCTCGCTGCTGACAGCCGTTTGGTTAAACCTGGGTATATATTTGCTGCGCTTCCAAGCTCACAAAAGGAATCATCCACCGATGGCAGGAATTTTATTTCTGAAGCCATAAATAATGGTGCTGTGGCTATACTTGCTCCAGAAGGCACTGAGCTAGATGATAAAACATGCCTGCTTCTTCATGAAAACCCTCGCCGGCATTTAGCAGAATTAGCGGCCACCTTCTATGAACGCCAGCCAAAAAATATTGCTGCGGTCACTGGAACAAACGGTAAATCATCTGTTGTTTCATTCTCTAAGCAGATATGGACAAAACTGGGTATTGTTTCCGCCAGCATAGGAACTCTAGGAGTTGATTCTGAAGGACTTGATATTCAAAGCTCTCTTACTACGCCTGATCCGATTGAACTTCATAAATTATTATCTGAACTGGAAGATAAGAATATCAACTCAATAGCAATTGAAGCGTCTTCTCATGGTCTGGATCAGCACCGCTTAGATGGGGTAAATATTCAAGCGGCAGCATTTACAAACTTAAGCCATGATCATCTAGATTATCATTTAAACACAAATGAATACTTTAATGCTAAAGCTTACCTTTTTGAACAGCTTCTACCTGAGGAAGGAACAGCCGTACTTAACAGTGATAGTGCTGAATTTGATAAACTCTACAGTATTTGCCGAGATAAAGGCCAAAATATTTTAACCTTTGGCCAAAACGCTTCTGATATACAAATTGACTGCTTGGATTCTGTTCCTGAAGGGTTAAGAGTTTGCCTGAATATTTTTGGAAAACCTTACGAGACACACATACCCCTAATAGGTTCTTTCCAAGCCTATAACGCCCTTGCGGCGCTAGGATTAATAATAGCTCTTGGCTCAAATATAGATGATGCTTTTTCCGCGTTAGCCAATCTTAATGGGATCAAAGGACGGGTGGAACTCATTGGACGCCTCCAGAATGGCTCACGAGTGTTTGTTGACTACGCCCACACCCCAGCGGCGTTAGAATCATTAATTATTTCAGTAAAGAATCATTCAAAGGGTAATCTCAATCTAGTTTTTGGAGCAGGTGGAGACAGGGACTCCACTAAAAGAGCAAAAATGGGCGAGATTGCTTTTAAACTGTGTGACCGAGTTTTCATTACAGATGACAACCCTAGAAATGAAAACCCCAGCTCTATACGAAAACAGATTTTATCTGGATGTCCTAACGCAATAGAAATTAACAATCGCGCCACTGCAATAGAGCAAGCAATAAGTCAACTTTCTAAAGACGACATTTTGATAATTGCCGGAAAAGGACATGAAACAGGACAAATAGTTGGAGGTCAAATAATTCCTTTTGATGATACTGATGTTGCCGCTTCTACTATTATAGAATTGGGAGGTGAGCTGAAATAATGACATCACAGCCCAAAACAGTTTGGACTAGAAAACAAGTAATTGAAGCCACTGGCGGACATTGTGTTTTCGATTCTGTGAAAGATTGGTCCGCAGAAGGAATTTCTATTGATAGTCGTACCTGTGATCACGGCGATATATTTCTCGCTTTGTCAGGACCAAATTTTGATGGCCATGATTATGTTTCTCAAGCTCTGGATAAGGGAGCCGTTGCTGCAATAGTCAGTAAAGTTCCTGAAGGCATAAAAAAATCTGAAAAATTAATTTTAGTTAAAGATTGTGAAAACGCCTTAAATCAGCTTGCTGATTTCGCTCGAAACCGCACTAAGGCGGAGATTGTTGCAGTAACTGGGTCCGTAGGAAAAACAATTACAAAAGATGGATTATCTATAGCTCTTGGAGCGTCAGGCTTAACACATTCAACAGATGGGAACTTAAATAATCATTATGGTGCTCCTCTAACATTATCGAGACTTCCAGAAGATTCTGCTTATGCTGCGATTGAACTCGGCATGAATCATACGGGTGAACTTTATAGTTTATCAAAACTTATTCGTCCTAGCGTAGCTATCATCACAACTATAGAAGCAGTTCATTTAGAGTTCTTTGATTCGGTTGCTTCGATTGCTGAGGCAAAAGCAGAAGTCTTTGCAGGCCTTACCGGAGAAAAGACAGCTATATTAAATCGTGACAACATCTATTTTGCCTACTTATCTATGCTCGCCGAAGAGTATGGAGTAGGACGAATAATAGGCTTTGGAGCAGATCCTGAAGCAGATGTCCGACTACTAAACATCAGATCAAATGACCTAGGCACTTACGTTACTGCTGACATCAGAGGTAAAACAATTAGTTATAATCTGAACACACCTGGCCGTCATAACATAATTAATTCTCTCTCAATATTGGCTGCAGTAAGTGCCTTAAATGCTGATGTTGATAAAGCTGCTAAAGCTTTAATCAATCTAAGCCTTACCAATGGACGAGGTCGTCGTCATCGAGTAACAACTCCCAAAGGCGAACTTACAGTAATTGACGACAGCTATAATGCCAGCCCAGCTTCCATGCGAGCTGCCTTTGAAACTCTGAGGGATAGCTACCCTGAAGGAAAAGGTCGAAGGGTTGCCGTCTTAGGCGATATGTTAGAACTGGGAAAAGAATCTTTTAGACTACATGAACGGCTCGCCATCAAACTAGAGGCAAATGGAATCGACCAAGTTTATACTGTCGGCAAATCTATGGCTGCTCTTCATCAAGCTTTACCAAAACATATGCGTGCTAAGCATGCAGAATGTCCCGATGTTCTAATACCAGCAGTAAGAGAGGCTCTTCAGGCGGGTGATATTGTTTTAATCAAAGGATCACAGGGCAGCAACACTAGTTCGATAGCTAATGCTCTAATTAAAAACTCTTTAAAAAATAATAAAACCTTAGATTTGCGAAATGAGGAGGCTGGAAATGCTTTATAATTTGCTGGCACCCTTAGGAGATGAATACAGTATCTTGTTTTTATTTCGCTCTCTAACCTTTCGAGCCGGAGGCGCTGTTGTCACAGCTCTATTCGTAGCATTCGTTTTTGGCCCATTGGTAATAGGTTGGCTAAAACAACAACAGCCTGGTGGACAACCAATTAGGCAAGATGGACCTCCACAACATTTCGTTAAAGCCGGCACCCCAACTATGGGAGGGTTTTTAATTTTACTTGCCATCATTGTATCAACCTTATTATGGGCAGACCTTACCAATGGTTATATTTGGGCGGTATTACTCATTACAGTTGGCTTTGGTGCCATAGGGTTTATAGATGATTATAAGAAACTCACTAAATCGAGTTCTAATGGCTTACCAGGAAAGCTAAGGATATCCTTAGAAGTTCTAGTGGCAGGTGTTGCCACCTACTGGATTATGAATTTAATGGAGCCCTCTCTTTCCACTGGCCTGGCACTACCCTTCGTAAAAAACGTATTACTTAATTTAGGCTGGTTTTTTTGGCCGTTTGCTATTTTTGTAATTGTTGGGGCATCTAATGCAGTCAACTTAACTGACGGGCTTGATGGGCTGGCAATTGTTCCAGTAATGATTGCGGCGGGCAGCTTCGGTTTAATTTCTTATTTGGTAGGCAATGCAGTATTTGCAAACTATTTATTAATTTTTGCCGTCCCAGGGTCAGGTGAATTAGCAGTATTTTGTGGTGCCTTAGTTGGTGCAGCTTTGGGTTTTTTATGGTTCAACGCACCCCCGGCAATGGTTTTCATGGGAGACACTGGATCGCTATCTATTGGCGGTGCTTTGGGAGGTATATCTATTGTTACCAAACACGAACTAGTACTGGCAATTATTGGCGGCTTATTCGTTTTAGAAACAGTATCAGTAATAGTTCAAGTGACATCTTTTAAACTTACAGGACGAAGGGTTTTTCGTATGGCCCCCCTCCATCACCATTTCGAACAAAAAGGATGGGCTGAGCCAACTATTGTCATACGTTTCTGGATCATTGCAACCGTTCTAGCCCTTGCAGGACTCGCTACACTTAAACTGCGATAATAAAAATGAAAGCTGAAAGCAAATTAGACATAAACCTATCGACCTTTAATGGCAAAACGATTGCTGTTTTGGGCCTCGGAAAATCTGGGCTACCGGCAGCTTATGCACTAAAAAAATTCGGCGCAAATATCTTGGCTTGGGATGATGATGTCTATCAACGTGACGCCGCAAAAAAACAAGGCCTACCTCTAGTTGATTTGAACAATATCGACATGAAAGGGGTGTCTCTAATGCTGCTTAGTCCAGGTATCCCGCTGGCACACCCCTCCCCTCACCCTGTGGTTAATAAAGCGAAAATGGCGGGCTGTGAAATAGTTTGTGATATTGAAATATTAGCGAGAGCTGAACCAAATGCCTTTTTTATTGGAATCACTGGAACAAATGGCAAATCAACAACTACGGCCTTAATAGGACATTTGCTCAATAAGCTGGGTAAAAAAGCAGTGATTGGAGGAAATATTGGAAAGCCTGCTCTAACGCTCTCCTCTATGGGAGAGAACGGAATATATGTTTTGGAGTTATCTTCCTATCAACTCGAATTAATTTCTTCTCCCACTTTTAATTTGTCTGTTTTACTCAACATTAGTCCTGACCATATTGATCGCCATGGAAGTATGGAGGGATACATATCGGCAAAACGTAGAATTTTTTCACAGAAGTCAAAAACAATCGGGGCAGTTATTGGGGTAGATGATTCTATTTGTCGTGACATTCATAGGAATTTGTCTAAAGCAGAAAAACCAGTAATAGCCATATCTGCGGAAAGACCTATTTGCAACGGAGTTTATGTCGAAAATGGTTGGCTTATCGATGATCGATATAAATCGAAATGTAGGATTATAGACCTCAGTAAAGTTGAAAGGCTACCTGGCCTTCATAATGCCCAAAATACCGCAGCCGCATATGCTGCCGTATCACTAATTTTAAATAAGAACGCAGCTAAGCTGCGTGAAGTAGCTGATTCAATATCTGACTTTCCCGGCCTGGAGCATCGTCAAGAATTGGTAGCAATAACTAATGGCTGCAGATTTATAAATGACTCCAAAGCAACAAATGCCAATGCAACTGCTCGCGCCCTAGAATGTAATAATAATATTATTTGGATTGCAGGTGGAAGGGCCAAAGAAGGAGGAATAGAGGAACTAAATTCATATTTTTCTAAAATATTACATGTTTTTTTGATTGGTGAATCAGCTAATGAGTTTGCCCAAACTCTTGAAGGGAAAGCACCTTACACAATCAGTATCGATCTTATAAAAGCAACTGAGAACGCAATAGAACTCGCCATAAAGGAAGACAAACCGTGTGTCGTTTTACTGTCACCCGCCTGCTCTTCGTTCGATCAGTTTCCAGACTTCGAAGCTAGGGGCAAGACATTCAGAGACACCGTGAAAAATATATTAGGAAACAGGCTATGACTACCTTTTCAAGAACGGACACATCAGTTTTGGGAAGGTGGTGGTGGACAGTCGATCGCTGGAGTCTTGCGGCAATAGTAGCCTTAATAGCATTTGGCACAATGTTAACATTGGCCTCTAGTCCTGCCGTAGCAATAAAGATGGGTTATGATAGCCTACATTTTGTTACTCGCCATCTAATATTTCTGCCTTTTGCAGCCATAGGAATTATTTTTGTATCTTTACTAACCCCAACCCAAATAAGACGTTACTCAGTTCTCGCTTTTTTATTTTGTATATTAGGTCTTGCTCTAACACTTTTAATAGGAAAAGAAGTTAATGGAGCACAAAGATGGCTTTCAATAGCTGGGCAGACACTCCAAGTTACTGAGTTTGCTAAACCAACTTTTGCAGTAGTTACGGCTTGGCTCTTTGCAGAAAAAATAAGAGACAATAAGTTTCCAGGATACACCTTGGCCATAGCATCTTTTGTAATACTAATTGGTCTTGTACTAAAACAACCAGATTTGGGACAATCCTTTGTGATTGGCACCATTTGGATGGCTCAACTTTGCTTAGCCGGTCTACCCATATGGATAGTTGCATCACTGTTTGTTCTGGGAATTGCTGGATTATGCAGCGCATATTATTTTATGGATCATGTAAAGCAACGAATCAATAGCTTTATAGATTCTTCTATGGGTGACAACTATCAAGGAGAGCGAAGCCTTGACGCGTTTGCCAATGGTGGGCTTTTCGGCCGTGGCCCAGGAGAAGGAACAGTAAAAAATAGTTTACCAGATGCACATGCAGACTTTGTATTCGCGGTAGCTGGCGAAGAGCTGGGATTAATAATTGTATTAGTAATTGTTTGCCTTTTTGCGTTTATTGTTCTGCGTGGATTAATCAGAACGATGGGAGAAGGCGATCTCTTCATCCTTTTAGCATCTTGTGGTTTGCTCGGGCAATTTGGCCTACAAGCTCTGATAAATATGGCTTCAAGCCTACAACTCATGCCAGCCAAAGGAATGACATTACCATTCATAAGTTATGGTGGTTCTTCCTTGTTGGCTATCGCATTGAGTGTTGGCATGATACTTGCTTTAACAAGAAGGCGCAGTGGAAAGGCTCGAAATGAATAGGGCCTTTACATCACCGATTATGATAGCTGCTGGAGGAACTGGTGGGCATATGTTTCCGGGCGTATCGTTGGCTTGCTCATTAACTTCACTTGGACATCCTGTAATATTTGTAAGTGACAACCGAGGAGCTAGTCTAAGCCGTGACACTCTTGGTTTACCTCCCGAGATAGAACGATATGCTATTTCTGCAGGACGGTTTGGTGGGGGAATATTTCCAAGTGTCCGTGGTGCCAGGGCCCTTATTAAGGGTCTTAACGAGTCCCGTAAATTAGTCAGGCGTCTAAATCCTGTTTTAGCAATAGGCTTTGGAGGCTACCCAACTATACCTCCAATACTTGCTGCAGGAATGTCTGGTATTCCAACAATTATTCATGAACAAAACGCAGTTTTAGGAAGAGCTAATAGGAGGCTTGCAAGTGGTGCAAAAGCTTTTGCTTTATCTTTTGAACAAACTTCAAAGTTGAATAAAACAGGGGCAGCTCGTTCCCGAGTAGTTGGCAACCCCATACGCGAAGAAATTGCTGCTCTTGCAACTCGTCCTTACAGAACTCCAAATTCTATTTTTCACCTTCTAATTCTTGGAGGTAGTCTTGGTGCAAAGGTATTTTCGGAAATTGTTCCAGCGGCATTTTTGTCAATGTCTCCAGTTTTAAGATCCAAGTTTCAGGTAAGTCAACAATGCCGCCGTGAAGATCTAGATCAAGTCCGTTTGGCCTATGAAAATATGGAAATGTCTGTCGAATTAGATACGTTTTTTGAAGATATTCCACAAAGAATCGCTAATTCTCACATGGTGATTTGTCGTTCGGGTGCTTCTACCGTTGCCGAATTGACTGCTGCTGGTAGGCCAGCCCTTTATGTGCCATACCCTGACGCAGCTGATAACCATCAGATGAGTAATGCTAGGGCGGTAGAAAAAGGCGGTGGTGGTTGGGTTTGTCCCCAAAATGAATTTACGCCTGGCGCCTTGGCTGGTTGGCTAGAGACAGCTCTAGAAGAGCCATCAACTTTAAAAAAGGTAGCCGAAGCAGCCCGTTCACTAGGAAACCCAAAAGCAACCGAATTACTCACCGATATGGTGACCGGTTTATTAAATAAAAACAGTACAATGTGCGAAACAACAACTTTTTATTCAGAGAGGCCAAAATGAAAGCTCTTCCTCTGGATATAGGTACAATCCACTTCGTTGGCATTGGCGGCATTGGAATGAGTGGAATCGCTGAAACCTTGCATTCTTTAGGCTATGTTATACAGGGAAGCGACATTGCAGAAGGCGCAAACATAAAAAGATTACGTGAATTAGGTATTAAAATTATAATAGGCCATTCTGGTAAAAACATAATTGGCTCAACGGTTGTTGTCATTTCCACTGCAATAAAACCAGATAATCCCGAAATTATTAGTGCTCGAAAATTACTATTACCTATCGTCCGACGAGCTGAAATGCTGGCAGAGCTTATGAGGTTAAAGTGGTCAATTGCTGTTGGCGGAACTCATGGGAAAACTACTACAACATCATTGATTTCGTCTGTGCTTGATGCGGCAGAATTTGATCCGACTGTAATTAATGGAGGAATAATAAACGCGTATGGAACTAACGCCAGACTAGGTGGTGGAGACTGGATGGTTGTCGAAGCTGACGAGTCAGATGGAACCTTCGTCAAACTTCCTGCAACTATTGCTGTAGTTACCAATATCGACCCTGAACATTTAGACTTCTATGGGAGTTTTGATTCTTTAAAAGATGCTTTTTCAAACTTTATTACAAACATCCCATTTTATGGGTTCATAAGTTTATGCATAGACGATTCTGAAGTCCAAGCACTCGTCTCAAAAATCTCTGATAGACGCGTTATAACTTACGGGCTTTCACCTGAAGCCGATGTAAGGGGCCTTAATTTAAAAAATCAATCAGATGGTGTCATGTTCGACGTTGAGATTTCAGGGCGCGGAGAGCATGGGACAAGATCGATCAGCAGTCTTTCATTTCCCATGTACGGAACACATAACGTTCAAAACGCGCTTGCTTCTATAAGCGTTGCTTTAGAGATGGGTATAGAAGAAAAATTTATTCGCAAAGGACTAGCAGAGTTCTCAGGGGTTAACAGGAGATTCACAAAAACTGGTGTTGTAGGGGGCATTACAATAATTGACGATTACGGACATCATCCAGTGGAAATTTCTGCTGTTTTGGAGGCTGCTAGAGATAGCACATCGGGAAAAACAATAGCAGTATTTCAGCCCCACAGATATTCTAGAGTTGTGAGCTTATTTGATGAGTTTTGTAATTGCTTCAATGATGCTGACATAGTTTTTGTCAGTGATATCTATCCAGCCGGCGAGAGTCCGATACAGGGGGTGGACCGCAATGCTTTGGTCTCAGGGCTTCGAACCCACGGCCATCGTGACGTGCGTCCACTCCCTGATCCTAATGACTTGCCAGCACTTATTTCCCAAGAGGCTGTGCCTCATGACACAGTAATATTTTTGGGCGCAGGAAACGTTACCAACTGGGCCAAAGAATTACCTTCAGAGTTAGAACGCCTCAGCAATAAACGAATAAGGCCGAATAAATGATGGTCATGAAAAATCATTATCCGGGCAGTTTAATTAATCGGCTTCCTCCAGTTCGAGGAAAATACGACATTGAGGCCCCAATTTCACAATTTACCTGGTTCAGAACCGGGGGGCCAGCAGAAGTGTTATTCAGGCCAGCTGATGTCAATGATCTCAAAGAGTTTCTAATTAACAAACCTAGTGATATTCCAATAACAACTATTGGGGTAGGCTCAAATCTGCTTGTTCGAGATGGAGGCATCCCTGGTGTCGTAATCCGGCTAGGCAGACCTTTCTCGACCATTCGAACAAAAGGCACAGAAATTCATGCTGGGGCTATGTCATTGGATTATAACGTGGCCAAAGTAGCACGAGTAGAGTCCATAGCTGGTTTTGAGTTTCTTGCAGGTATTCCTGGTACAATTGGTGGCGGTCTTCGCATGAATGCAGGCGCCTATGGTCGGGAGTTTAGAGATATCGTTAATCAAGTAATGGCCCTAACTCCTTTAGGCGAACTTAAATGTCTTTCAACTGAAGACTGGGCGCCTCAATACAGAAGCTGCGGAATACCATCAGACTGGATATTTACCGGCTGCATAATGGATGGAGTCTGGGGAAATGAGAATGAAATATCCAGAGCTATGGAACTCGTTCAAAGTTCTCGCAGCGAGTCACAACCCATAAGAAGTCGTACAGGCGGTAGTACTTATAAAAACCCTAACGGACAAAAAGCTTGGGAGCTAATAGATAAGGCAGGATGCCGCGGCTTGCGATTAGGAAAAGCTCAAGTTTCGGAAAAGCATTGTAATTTTTTGATTAACCTGGGTGGAGCTAGCACAGCTGATATCGAAGGGCTTGGAGAAGAGGTAAGAAGACGCGTTCGTGAAGTTACTGGAGTAGAGCTTGAGTGGGAACTGGAGAGGATAGGTAAGTACTCAGGAGTTGACCATGAATAAACGTGTTGCAGTTTTAATGGGAGGCATATCAGCAGAAAGAAATGTTTCTCTAAGCTCAGGCAAACAATGTGCAAGCGCTCTGAGAGAAATTGGGTATGAAGTAGATGAAATAGATGTAACCGATAATATTGGAGCACTGGTTAGAACCCTGGAAGATAAACCAGACGTTGCTTTCAACGCACTTCATGGCCGATATGGTGAAGACGGGTGTATTCAAGGATTACTAAATCTTTTAAAAATTCCATATACCCACTCTGGTGTTCTGGCGTCAGCTTTGGCAATGAATAAGTTTGCTGCACGTAATGTTTTTGCTGCCCAAAATATTGGGATGGCCGAAGCAGTTATTATCAGCCCCGATCAAATAAAATCAGCAGAGGTAATGCCTCCTCCATACGTTATAAAGCCTATTAATGAAGGATCATCAATAGGAGTTAGCATAATCCATGACAGCTTTGAAACTCTCCCAGACCTCAAAAGCCAACCTAATAAATTATTAGTTGAACGCTACATCCCTGGAAGAGAATTAACTGTCGCTGTAATGGGAGGGGCTTTAGAAGAGATTAAACCTTTAGCAGTAACAGAGTTATGTCCTAACCAAGGATTCTACAATTACGAAGCCAAATATACTGAGGGTAAAACTGAGCACCTTGTTCCCGCTCCTATATCCACAGAGATATATGAATTGGCTATGGATTGGGCTGCAAAAGCCCACAAAGCCCTAGGATGTCGTGGCGTGAGCAGAGCAGACTTAAGATATGATGAAGACAAAGAGCAACTGGTTTTACTTGAGGTTAATACACAACCAGGCATGACACTTTTATCAACCGTGCCTGAACAAGCAGCATTTATAGGAATTACGTTTAAAGAACTAGTGAATTGGCTTGTGGGGACTGCGCAATGCGATTGATTTCCTCGATTATACCAAACAGAAAAAAAACAAGACGTCAGTCATTTTTTAAAATGAGACGAAAACGAATCACTTTGTGTTTAGCTATTATTATACCTTTAGCAGTTTTCATTGCATTTAGTTTGTCGAATGCAGGAACAGGCTGGATAGAAAGTAAGTTTAACGTCATAGAAAAACATTTTATGGAACTTACAGCAAGAGTCGGACTAAAGGTGGATAGTGTTGATGTCGTGGGTCGTAAATCGACTCATAAAGACGATTTAATTCGCGCATTGGGGATAAAGATAGGCACACCAATATTTCAAGCAGATATCAAACATGCGCAAGAACGTTTGGAGTTGCTTGGATGGATCAAAACCGCCTCCATTGCTCGTAAACTACCCAACGAGATCTGGCTTCATATTACTGAACGAAAACCCCTAGCTATATGGCAACATAAACAAAAAATGTTTTTAATTGATAAAGAAGGTGAAGTTATTCAACGAACAAACCTTGCCAATTTTGATCATTTGCCAATTGTGGTTGGGCAAGACGCAGCCCAACACGCTGCCTACTTGTTAGATATGATTAGTTATTATCCATCAATATCTAATCGTCTTAAAAGCGCACAAAGAGTTTCTAATCGAAGATGGAACTTATATTTGAAAAATGGTCTTGTAATTAAACTCCCCAAAGAAAAATTAGACTTTGCGCTTCATCACCTATCTAAAGTTAATAGGGAAAAAAACCTATTTGGACGCCAGATAATTTCAATCGACCTACGTGTGCAGAAACGCTTAACAGTAAGGCTTGATGACAAGGCAACAAAATCAGTCCTTGCCGAAGGTGAAGATACCTAATGCGAGGGAAAAACTAACTATGACAAGACGCTCCAACCGTCCTCGTACGGGAACATTTGTGGCATTGGATATAGGAACAAGTAAAGTTTGTTGCCTCATAGCTCAAGTTGACAGACCTGCTGTCGAAAATGGTGCTAATTTCAATGTACAACCGAGGGTTATTGGAAGTGGTCTTCAATTAAACGCAGGACTAAAAAATGGTGTGATAGTTGACTTGGATGTTGCAGAGACAGCCATACGAAAAGCAGTTTTTTCTGCTGAAGAAATGGCGAATGATAGAATAACATCTGTTACAGTTAATATTAATGGGGGAAAACCATTATCTAGCACGATAGGTATAGATGTAGAAATCGGAGGCTTACAAATTGATGATGCCGATCTACAACAAGCTTTTCAGAAATCATTGTCTATAGGGGAAAATGGAACCCCTAGAACTGATCGGCAGTTAATTCATTCGATTCCTACAGGGTACAAAGTTGATGGGAATAGAGGCATTCGAGACCCCAGGGGAATGTATGGAGAACAGCTATCAGTTTCAATGCACTTAATTACCGCATTAAATGGCGTAGTTAGAACACTACAGAATGTCGTAGAACAGTGCCATCTGGAAATTGACGATTTCGTGATCGGGCCATATGCATCAGGTTTATCTACGCTTGTTCAAGATGAAACTGATCTTGGCGTAACAGTCATTGATATGGGTGCAGGAACAACTAGTATCGCTGTTTTCACCGATGGAGAAATGGTGTTCACAGATATAATACCTGTTGGAGGGGGTCACGTAACAAACGATATTGCCAGAGGGCTATCGACTCCAGTCACGCATGCAGAGCGGTTAAAAACGCTCCATGGTGCAGCTATGGTTTCAGACGAAGATGATCACGAGTTGATAGACGTCCTTCCTGTTGGTGAAGATGAACATAATAGTCCTAACCATATTCCCAGATCATTACTTAACGGCATTATTCAGCCACGAATAGAAGAGACATTCGAACTGGTGCGCGAGAGATTAACTGACAGCGGACTTGATCAAATTGCCGGGCGCCGCGTTGTTTTAACTGGCGGTGCAAGTCAACTTCAAGGAATTCGTGAGGTGGCTCCAATTATTTTGGATAAACAAGTGCGCATGGGACGCCCCTTAAGGCTTAGAGGACTAGCTGAATCAATGTCAGGACCAGCTTTCGCTACGAGCGCTGGTCTAATAGCGTTTGCAGTAGGCGACCACTCGACTGATTTAACTGCTACAGGATTCACTAGAAGAGAAACAACTGGCTTAGGAAGTCGAATAGGAAGTTGGATAAATGAACATTTGTAAAACCATAAAAAAACTGTGTTTTATCGATTTATTCGGTATGCAAATCGCAGACAAAAAAGCTATTTTTTATAAATTGCCCTCGGACAACACTAATTGGAGGCTAAAATGACCTTAAACCTAAGTGCACCTGGAACCGAATCACAATTAAAACCACGCATTGTTGTGGTTGGTGTCGGCGGAGCTGGCTGTAACGCTGTTAATAATATGATTTCAGCTAAGCTAGAAGGCGTTGAGTTCGTGGTTGCGAACACCGATGCCCAGTCTCTGGCCCTCAGCGCTTCAGAAAGACGAATTCAGTTAGGTGTTAATATCACTAATGGATTAGGGTCAGGTGCAAGACCGGATATAGGTAGGGCCGCTGCGGAGGAATCACTTGACGTTGTTTTAGACCACCTTCAAGGCAGTCATATGGCTTTTATTGCCGCAGGCATGGGCGGAGGTACCGGAACAGGTGCTGCCCCAGTAATAGCGCGTGCTGCCAGAGAACAAGGAATACTTACGGTGGGTGTTGTAACTAAACCTTTTCAGTTTGAGGGAAACAATCGAATGAAATCTGCTGAAGAGGGAATAGAAGAGCTTCAGCATTTTGTTGACACACTGATAGTGATACCAAACCAAAATCTTTTTAGAGTATGTAACGAGCATACCACTTTTGCCGAAGCTTTTTGTATGGCAGACGATGTACTCCATTCAGGAGTTAGAGGTGTGACTGATCTAATGGTAATGCCGGGTCTAATAAATCTTGATTTCGCTGACATTCGTACTGTTATGAGCGAAATGGGAAAGGCAATGATGGGCACAGGCGAAGCATCAGGTGAAGGAAGATCAATTGCCGCTGCCGAAGCAGCTATTGCAAATCCATTATTAGATGACGTTTCTATGCGTGGAGCAAGAGGAGTAATAATTAACATTACTGGCGGCCTCGATATGACCCTATTTGAGGTAGATGAAGCAGCAAATAAAATAAGGGAAGAAGTCGATTCTGACGCTAATATTATTTTTGGTTCAACCTTCGATGAAAAAATGGAAGGTACCATGCGTGTTTCTATTGTATCTACGGGAATTGATGCAGATTCATCTTCTATAGCGCGCTCTCCTAATATTTCTCTTGTTCATGACAGTGAAAAGGCTAGTAAAGTTCAAGTGTCATCTGTTTTAGCCGCAGAAAAGGCAAATCAGCCTCCATCAGATTTAAGTCAAAGTACATCTGAAATGAAACACGATAAACTGCCCTATTCTGACCTAAATGACATTATTGAACCAGAGACTGATGCTATTTTGAACAGGAACAAGGAACCTCTTTCTGAACAAAATACGGAAGAAACCACTAACACGCAGCAAATTATAGAAACAGGAGATAAACCCTTTATACCCCCCAAACCCGTCACAGCATCTACTATCAATACGAGTGATAGAGAAAGCAAAACGGCGCCTGACGCATTTGCTGAAGCAGCTATTCAAAATGGATCCGCTCAAAGCGATAAAAAACGTGGACGAAGTCTATTCCAGAAAGTCACAGGAGCCTTTAATAGTCCCGTGACAGAAGAACAAAAAGAGACTACAAACTCGAACAGCACCCTAAATAAGACTATTAAAGCGGCTGATAAAGAGCAGCTCTCAAAAACAACTTCTTCAGCAGAAGATCCTATAAATAATGTCTCTAATCCCAAGAGTGATTCGTTTTCAGAAGAAGCTAATATTGATAAAGAGCCTACAGAGGAAGCTCCAACACAAACCTCACTTGACGATTTAGAGCCCTCCTTACAAACAGAACCATCAGAAGGTGATGACGACCTATTGGAAATCCCTGCTTTTCTGCGCCGCCAGGTTAATTAAACTTAATATTGATTAGTTTCGGGAATCCCTAGTGATTTCCGAAACTAAAGAGTAACAAATTGTAACAAAGAGTGATTTGTATGACACTCGTACGATTGCTAAAAAATTTGCTGATGGATGTTTCTTACAGGTACAAGCTTCTTCTTAATTAGTAAAACTTTAATTTCAAAACTAAGAACTTGCTAAAAAGGTGATTAAGTTGGTAGATCTTTCTTCCCCTTATGCTTCTCAACAAACCTTAAAAAATAGAATTAGTTGTTGCGGTACTGGCCTACATTCAGGAGCAAAAGTTTCCTTAACCCTTTTACCTGCTCCAGTAGATACTGGAGTGGTCTTTCGAAGGACTGATAATGAAGGGAATGGCTTGGAAATTTCGGGTCTAGTCGAGAATGTAGTAGATAATCGAATGTGCACTACGCTTGGCAATAAAAATGGAAATTCAATTGCTACTGTAGAACATCTTATGGCCGCTTTAAGCGGTTGTAGTATTGATAATGTTTATGTTGAAGTTGAGGGAGCTGAACTGCCAATAATGGACGGTAGCTCTGCCCCCTTTGTTTTTTTAATTGAATGCGCGGGCATAGTTGAACAAGAATCACCAAGACAAGCTATAGAAATATTAGAAACAATTCGTGTTGAAGACGAAGATAAATTGGCAGAATTAAGACCAGGAGATGGATTCTCGGTTAATTTTGAAATCGAGTTTGGTTCTCAAGCTATTGGACAGCAAGAAATGACCGTTGATTTAGTTAATGGGACTTTCAAAGGTGAACTAAGCCGGGCCAGAACATTCGGTTTTATAGAAGAAGTCGATAAATTGCGCTCAAATGGATTAGCTTTGGGAGGAAGCCTAGATAATGCTGTTGTTCTAAGTGGAGACCAAGTCCTAAACAAAGACGGATTACGTTACGAAAATGAGTTTGTGCGCCATAAAATACTTGATTGTATTGGTGATCTTTACTTGGTAGGAGCTCCTATCATTGGGCACTTTATAGGAAATAGATCAGGACACGCATTAAACCATAAAATCCTTCACGAATTATTAAAGAAGAAGGATAGTTGGCGTTACACCATGGCTCAACGAGATTATTCATCTGACCACTCCGAATCAGACAACTTGTCACTAGCAGCGACTGCCTAAACTTTATTAAAATCCAAGCCAGGTAAGTTGGAAAATAACTTCCTGATGCTATAATTGGTGCAAAATAGTCATTTATTGTTTAATTATAATCTGACTCAAAGTTTGGACGGTCATCTTGAACTTAAGACATATACATATCAACTCTACAGGGTCGGCATTCTTAACAAAAGCTGGCTTGCGTAGAAAATGCCCTATTCCAGTTTGTTTTTTATATTTAGTTATCATGGGATCTCTAGCGCTGGTTAGTTGTGCAAACAAAGATCAACAAGTCTATTTAGAAAGGTCTCTAGAAGAACTCTATAACACAGGGTTAGATCATTTAGATGATGGTGATTACAAATTAGCCACTGATCTATTTTTGGAAGTTGAGCGTCAACACCCTTACTCAATATGGGCTATTAAATCACAACTGATGGGCGCTTACTCTTTTTATTCTATTGGTGAATATGACGACGCAATACTGGCCTTAGACAGGTTCATACAATTACATCCAGGAAACAAAGATGTCTCATATGCTTACTATCTCAAGGGATTATGCTATTACGAGCAGATTACTGACGTCGGAAGAGACCAGAGAATAACTGAGCTAGCACTAGCTTCACTATCTGAGGTTGTACAACGCTTTCCTAAAAGCAAATACGCACGTGACGCAAAACTAAAAATCGATTTAACCCATGACCATCTTGCCGGCAAAGAAATGGAGGTAGGTCGATTTTACTTAAAGAGGGAGCAGTATTTAGCAGCTATCAATCGCTTTAAAAATGTTATAGAAAATTATCAGTCTACCACACATATACCGGAAGCTCTTCACAGAATGACAGAAGCCTTCAAAGCGCTTGGGATTGATTCTGAGGCCCGAAAAAACGCAGCTGTTTTAGGTCATAATTTTCCTGGAAGTCAGTGGTATTCAGATAGCTATGAACTACTAGAGAATATTGTCGTAAGAGATGTTGATGGTGATGGAATTATTGACCCTGTGCCTGAAAAGCATGGTTTCTTTAGCCGCCTTTGGCCATTTTAAAAGCCATGCTGCGTGAATTGTCGATACGGAATATCGTTCTAATCGACAGTCTTGATTTAAAGTTCGATTCTGGATTGTCAGTATTAACAGGAGAAACTGGAGCAGGAAAATCGATATTACTTGATTCCATAGGACTTATTATTGGATCAAGAGCTGATACAACACTTATAAGTGAAAAATCAGATCAGGCTGCTGTATCTGCCTCTTTTGAGATTGAAAATAATCATCCTGCAAATGACCTACTGAAAGATAATGGTCTAAGTCTTAACGATAATTATATTTTGCTACGTCGAACACTAAGTAATGATGGACGAAGTAGAGCTTTTATAAATGATCAACCAGCTACAATTGCGCTTTTAAAAGCTGTAGGCACAGAACTAATTGAAATACAAGGACAATTCGATAAGTACGCACTAGCTAATACAGCGGTTCAAAGATCAGCTCTAGACGTGTTTGGTAACCTTAATCCCTTAGTTATAGAAGTTACAAACCTGTTTAAAGATTGGTCTTTAGCCCAATCAACACTTAGTAAGGCAGAGGCTAACTTTCACTCAATTAATCAAAAAAAAGAGCAAATTAAACACGATTTTGATGAACTCAACAGTTTATCACCATCTGAAGGAGAAGAAACTCAAATAAACGATCAACGCAAGTTTTTACAAAATGGGGAACGACTTCTGTCCTCATTTAACGAAGCTATAAAGGAGTTAGAGGGTGATTCAGGATCAGAGGCACTGATTCAAAAATCGCTAAAAATAGTTGAAAAAGTCTCTGAACTTTCTGGCAACCAAGTAGATCAGATTATTTTAGCTCTAGAGAGGGCAAGCTCAGAACTTCGTGAAGCAATAAGTGAGCTGGAGAGCTTGGCTCGGTCAATTGAAACAGACACTTCATTACTTGAAACACTTGAAGAAAGATTATTTGAGTTGCGATCTTTAGCGCGTAAACATGGAACTGATGTAGATAACCTAATTAACGTAAGAGATAGTTTGTCAGATCAGTTAGAATCTTTAGAAACAAAAAATAAGGATCTAAATAAATTATCCGAAATAGAACAAACCACAAAAGACGCTTATTTAAAAGCCTGTGAACATTTATCCTTAGAACGAAATAAAACAAGCATTAATCTAGATGATGCCGTGAATAACGAGTTGCCCCCTCTTAAGCTCGAAGGAGCTATATTTAAAACCAATGTGCAGCGCCTACCCGAACAATCATGGTCAGAAACCGGTATAGACTCAATCGAGTTTCTTGTTTCCACCAATCAAGGAAATTTTCCTGGACCCCTAGGAAAAATTGCCTCTGGAGGAGAGCTGAGTAGGTTTTTACTAGCGCTAAAAGTGGTTCTAACGGATTCTGATGGTGTTCCTACTCTGATATTTGATGAAGTTGACTCGGGAATAGGAGGAGCAACTGCATCTGCAGTTGGACAAAGGCTGGCAGCATTAAGCGCTGTAAAAAACAGACAAGTTTTGGTTGTAACTCATAGTCCACAGGTCGCTGCAATAGGGAACCATCACTGGAGAGTCACAAAAGTAGAAAGTGAAGGAAAGACAATAACAAAAGTCGAACTTCTAGGTAAAAAACAAAGAAGGGAAGAAATAGCGCGTATGTTAGCGGGTGCTAAAATCACAGATGAAGCTCGTGCAGCTGCACAAACCTTGATCGATGGAGCATCTAGTTCTACTGGTAAAGGCCTCAATCCTTAATTTTAAAGAATTTTAACTTAGTTTATTCTATGAATATAAACACACGTGAATTCACAATAGGCATAATCTGCGCTTTATTAGTTGTCATCCTATGGTCCAGTTTTCATTCGATTTCACGTTTTGGAGTTCAGACCAGCCTCACTCCCTATGACTTGGTAGCATTAAGACTTGGGGTGGGAGGGATTTTAATGCTCCCACTCGTTATAAAATATGGTCTGGGACATTTAAAGTTGTGGCAAGCCATTGTGCTGGCAATGCTTGCAGGTCCTGGATTTTCTCTTTTCGCTTTCACTGGATACCAATTTGCACCAGCTGCACATGGAGCTGCTATTTTGGCTGGGGCAATTCCACTATTTACAGTTCCCCTAGCATGGTTTTTTCTAAAAGAGCGATTAAGTACTTGGCAGTTAAGTGGATTAATAGTGATTTTAACCGGCGTAGCAATTTTAGTCGCTGATGGTTTTGGCGATTTAGTTGGACTAGCTTGGCTTGGAGACGTCCTTTTTTTTATAGGTGTAGCCGATTGGGCTGTATTCACACTTTTAGCTAAATCGTGGAAAGTGGAACCGTTGAGATGTACTGCCCTAGTAGCGGTGATTTCTATGATTTCTTACGTCCCTATTCACTTCATCCTTTTACCTTCAAAACTTAGCACAGCTCCATTTACTGATGTTTTAGGACAGTCAATTTATCAAGGTTTTTTTAGTGCGATAATTTCTCTACTTCTTTATACTCGTGCTGTAGCGGCGTTGGGGGCAACCATGACAACAACTATCACAGCAGCTGTTCCAGCAACAGCAGCAGTATCAGCGCTAATTTTTCTGGGAGAGCCTCTGAGTGTACTAGGTTGGGGGGCCGTTGGCCTAGTAACAGTTGGTATGTTAGCCGCTGTACTTGGAGCAAACCCTGTTGATTCGTCAAAACTATCTATATCACATCCAAATAAAACAACAGACGAAAAATGAACTATTCTCATTTAGATTCATATAAATGGTCAGGGAGGGTAAGTAATGAATAAATCTATTCCCAACCTTGCCGATCTTACACTTCAAGATGCTGTTGTGGAGCACGATCGACTTTCAAAAGAAATAAACCTTCATAACAAGCAGTACTACCAAGACAGCGCCCCAACTATTACTGATTCAGAGTATGACGAGCTTTTTAATGTTCTTCGTAGTATTGAAGCTCTCTTTCCTGAATTAATTACATCTAATAGTCCAACTCAAAAGATCGGTTCTCCTATAGTTTCTGGATTTACAAAAATTCCTCACTCTGTACCGATGTTGTCTTTGGATAACGCCTTCAATGAAGAAGATATCTCAGGCTTCGTAGATAGCCTAAGAAGATTTCTCAAACTATCTGTTAGTGAACCACTGGAGTTAGTATCAGAGCCTAAAATTGACGGACTGTCCGTATCACTTAGATATCAGAATCATAAATTTGTTAGAGGCACAACCAGGGGAGATGGTAATCAAGGGGAAGACATTACAAACAACTTAAAGACCATTTCTGACATACCAGATAAATTGCCTAAAAGTGCGCCTAACACTATCGAAATTCGTGGTGAAGTATACATGACTAAGTCCGAATTTCACGATTTAAACACCTATCAAAAATCTTTAGATGAGAAGACATTCTCTAACCCGCGGAACGCCGCTGCAGGAAGCCTTCGACAGCTTAATCCAGAGATTACAGCCACTAGACCACTAAGACTTTTTGCGTATGCTTGGGGAGAAATAGATTCAAAACTACCTACAACCCACTCAGAATTTCTAAAATATTTGGAAGAGTGGTCATTTCCAGTTCATCCTTTAACCAGAGTTTGCGAAGACATTGAAGAGGCGTTGGCTGCCTATAGTGCAATAAGCGAGGCACGACAGGGCTTAAATCATGAGTTAGATGGAGTGGTTTATAAAGTAAATAGAATTGATTGGCAAAAAAGATTAGGTTTTCGTAGCAGAGCCCCTAGATGGGCAATAGCTCACAAATTTCCGGCGGAAAGAGCCGAAACTGTTCTTCAAAATATAGATATTCAGGTAGGACGAACAGGCATTCTTACCCCTGTTGCTAGGCTTTTACCTGTTAAAGTCGGAGGAGTTTTGGTATCGAACGCAACATTACATAATGAAGATGAAATTAGCAGAAAAGATTTACGGATTGGCGATACTGTTTTAGTGCAGAGAGCAGGAGACGTTATACCCCAAATAGTTAAAGTTATAACAGCAAAAAGACCGGCTCACCAATCTCCTTATCAGTTTCCTCATTCTTGTCCGGTATGCTCATCGAAGGCAGTTAGGGTGAAAGATGAGGTCGCAAGGAAATGCACAGGCGGTCTTATGTGCCCGGCTCAAGCAATTGAAAGGCTCAAACACTTTGTATCAAGAAACGCTTTTGATATTGAGGGGTTAGGAACGAAGCACATCGAGGCATTTTGGAAGTCAGAACTTATTAGGGATCCATCTGACATATTCCGTATAAACGAAAAATCACTATCATCGAGAGACGGATGGGGGGAACAATCAGCAAAAAATTTAATAGATGCTATTGCATCAAAGCGTACAATCACGCTTGATAGGTTCATTTATGCGCTGGGAATAAACCAAATAGGACAAGCGACTGCGAGACTTCTTGCCCATACATATGGCTCACTTCCTAAGTGGCGCCATGAGATGAACGAAGCCCAAAATAGAAATAGCGAATCTTATAAGGAACTAGTGAACATAGATGGCATTGGAGTGTCAGTAGCAGAGGATATAATTAGTTTTGTCAAAGAAACTAACAACAAAAGAATATTAGATGATTTAGAACAGTTTACATCCGTAACCGATTTCCAATCTCTAACAACTGATTCCCCTTTTACTGGAAAGACTATTGTTTTTACAGGAGCCCTCGAGAAAATGAGTCGCTCTGAAGCGAAAGCTAAAGCTAGAGAGCTTGGGGCTAAAGTAACTGATTCTATTTCTCGAAAAACAGATTTTCTCATTATCGGCTCAAACGCCGGCTCAAAAGTAAAAAAGGCTCAGGGATTAAATATAAAAATCATTGACGAAGCCAGCTGGTTACAATTAGTCGAGAAATGATTTTAATCAAACTTTTCAGTAGTTAAATTGAGATACAAAGGCCGTGTTGCAGATCTAAGCCACTTTTTAGTCTCAGGGTCTACCAATGGTGATATTTCTGTTTTTACCCTTGAGTGATAATTGTCTATCCAAGTTAGTTCATCAGTTCCTAAAAGAGATGTTTTAATGCAATTAAGATCCAGAGGCACTAATGTTATAGTTTCGAAACCTAACATCTCCCTCTCTGCTTCATTCATGTTATCAAAAGCTGTTACTACTATGAGGTTTTCTATCCTTATCCCATATTCCCCTTCTTTATAATAACCTGGCTCGTTGGACAAAATCATACCTGGAACGAGTTCCTGGTAAGCTCCAACCCTAGATATTCTTTGAGGCCCCTCATGGACTCCAAGAAAGCTACCTACGCCATGTCCAGTACCATGATCATAGTCCAAACCTAACTGCCATAAATATTGGCGAGCAAGCACGTCAAGTTGTGCCCCTGTAGTGCCTTTGGGGAAAACAGCTTTAGCAATAGCGATGTGTCCTTTAAGTACTCTAGTGTAGCGATCTTTCATTTCATCACTGGGCTCTCCAATTGAAACTGTTCGAGTAACATCGGTTGTGCCATCAAGATATTGCCCTCCCGAATCAATTAAATAGAGTTCATCTTTTTTTATTAAACGACTGCTTTTCTCATCAACTCTGTAATGCACTATAGCCCCATTAGGCCCGGCCCCAGATATAGTTTCAAAGCTTAGGCCCTGAAACAATTTCTCATTTTTACGGAATCCCGTAAGCTTTTCGGCAGCTTCTTTCTCTGATAATTCCTCAGACTCAGCATTAGCTTTTAACCAAACTAAAAATCTGGCCATAGCTGCGCCATCTCGTCGATGGGCTGAGCGAGAACCTTCTAGTTCAACTTTATTTTTAATTGATTTGGCTAAAATAACAGGATCAACTTCCTTACGAATATCAACTCCTGCAAAAGATAACTGATCAAAAATCCACGACGCAGCAGTATCTGGGCAAATTTGAATAGAAGAACTGTTTTTGCCTTGTAGCTCAAGAACACTTTTAAGGTTATCTGGATCATGCACTCTAACCTGTTCACCTAGGTGACTCAGTAAAGCTCCATCTATTTTTTCTTTTTTAACAAACCAATCAACACTAGAGTCAGAATGGATAATGGCCGTACTTAATGGCAGGGGTGTATAAGGAACATCGTTACCTCTAATGTTTAAAACCCAGGCAATAGAAGCTGGGTCCGTAAGTATTAAAGCTTGTGTATCATTATTTTTAAGGGATTTAGCCAGATCTTCTCTCTTTTCTTTACTAGATACTCCAGCATAATCCAACTCGTGGGCAAAAATTGGCTCTAGCGGTGGGGACGGTTGATCTTCCCAAATTACGTCAATCGGATTTTCATCAACAGCGATTAAACGTGCTCCAGCTTTAGCGCAAACTTCTTTTAATTTCTTAACACTATTGAGATCATGCAACCAAGGATCATAGCCCAAACTTAATCCAGAAGAGAGATTTTCCGCTAACCACTTAAATGGGGTCAGCTCAATCAGATGGTGCAAAGAAAACAGAGATGTGTCTACTTGTTCTCTTGCTTGTATTGTGTATCTGCCATCAACAAAAATTGCAGCTTTTTGACTTAAAACGATAGCTGTGCCTGCAGATCCTCCAAAGCCGGTTAACCACCTTAACCTTTCAGCATTTTCTGGTAGAAACTCATTATTGTATTCATCATTATGAGGAATAATAAAACCATCAACATTTAGCCCCAACAAACAGGTCCTTAAGTTGCTAATCCGTTTTACTAACTGACTACTATTATCTGTTCTCTTAATCATTCATAGAAGCTAAATGAGGGATGACAAGAATTCAATGCAGAGATTTTCTTTTAATTAAATTAGCTTTCTAAATACTAGCGTTGACCAACCTTCAATTCTGTAGCGTTTATAAGGAATTAATCCCCTTTGTCTATGAGCGGCAATAATTAGAGCTTCCTGATTAATTAAAAATCCAGAAAGTATTGCGTACCCTCCATTCCGAAGATAACGAGCACAATAAGGAGCCATTTTTACAATCGGTTTAGCTAATATATTAGACAATATTAAAGCGTAAGGAGCCTGGATAATTATTTCTCTAGAATTATAGCCCTGACTTAAAAATGGTTTTCCAGAGAATTGTAACCCGTTCTTTTTCAAATTGTAGCTCGACTTATTTATTGCCTCAGAATCATTATCAACCAAAATTATTTTGCGGTTAAGTTTTTTTGCTGCTGCTATGCCTAGTATGCCGGTGCCACAACCCATATCTAAAAGATGCCCTGAAGGTAAAAGATCTCTAGCACAAATCTCGTTTAATGCCGTAAGGCAACCTTTAGTAGTCCCATGATGGCCTGTGCCAAAGGCTGTTGAGGCATCAACAACGATCCTTGAAATGAAATTTGAAAAATTCCCTTTATGATCGGTGTCAGTAATTGTGAATCCCCCGACTTCAAGAGGTTTAAAGTTTTTTCTATTTTCTGAAATCCAATCTATAGACGACAAATCGATTGGAATAAAATTTGGAGTCGAAATGTCAAAGTTTTCAAAAACTTTTGTTAAGTCAGATTTGATACTGTCAGTATCAGGAGGAAAGTTGAAATATCCATTAAAAAGTACTTCGTTACTAGGTTCTTTCAAAAATACAGTTACAGCATCGGAATACGTTTCTAAAACTTGCAGTATGTCCTCTTTTAAAAGGTCAGGGGCACCAAATTCAATTTTCCAGCAACTAGAATTTTTATCCACTTTCAAACTGAGTCCGCTGCAACGACAAAACTATCTAACACCTTCTTTATTCCCGCCTTTTCAAAATCAATTGTCAGCTTATTCATATCTACTTCTATAATCTTTCCATAGCCAAATTTTTGATGAAAAATTCTTTCATCAATCAAAAAACTTTCCGCATTTTTGTCATTAATGTTTTCAGAGGCTGTCTGATATACATTAGAAGATGGTATTACCTTATTTCTTGAAAAAGCCACATTTGAGCTTGGACTTTTTTCATAGAGGTTTTCAACCACACTAGTTTCAAGCTCATTTTCTACGACAATTTGATCTAATGGTAACTCCTCTAGAAACCTGGATGAAATAGAGCTTTTCCATTGGCCATGCACCTGTCGATTTAAAGCAAATGTGACTATTGCTAAATTTTTAGCCCTAGTTAGGCCGACATATGCTAGTCTTCTCTCTTCTTCTAAACCTGCTTCTCCACTCTCATCAATATGTCGTTGGTGAGGGAAAAGCCCTTCTTCCCATCCCGGCAAAAAAACAGTTTTAAATTCTAAACCTTTTGCCCCATGTAAGGTCATGATGTTAACCATATCAGCGCTTGGATTCTCTGTGTTTTCCATCACCAATGATACGTGCTCCAGAAAACCTCCGAGGTTCTCAAACTCTCCCATTGCAGTTATCAATTCTTTAAGGTTATCAAGTCTCCCTGGGGCCTCAGGTGACTTATCTACCATTAACATACCCGTGTATCCGCTTTCGTCTAAAACAATTTCAGCAAGTTCGGTATGATCCACAGTTTCACTGTCTTCACTGCACATTGAACGCCATCTGGCAAAATCATTTAACAGATTTGAGAGGGAGCTTCTTGTACTGGGTTTCAACTCATCAGTAGAAACAATGTCTGCAGAAACCTTATATAGGCTAGTTTTTTCAGCTCTCGCAGCAGTATGTAGAATTTGTAAAGTCTTATCACCAATACCTCTTTTGGGGCGATTGATGATTCTTTCAAAGGCCAAATCATCGTCTGGCTGATTGATCACCCTTAAATAAGCTAACGCGTCTCTGATTTCTAAACGTTCATAAAAACGAGCCCCACCTATAACTTGGTAGGGTATAGCTGATGTTAAAAAACGTTCTTCAAATGCTCGTGTTTGAAAACTTGCTCGGACCAAAATAGCCATTTCTCGAAGTAAAATTTTTGATCCATCTAAACCACGTCTTTGCAAATCTTCAATATGGTCAGAAACGAAACGAGCCTCCTCACTACTATCCCAAAAACCTCTCACATGAACAGGTTCTCCTCCTTCTCCCTCTGTCCAAAGGGACTTACCAAGCCTACCTTTATTATGAGAGATTAGAGCTGATGCCGCAGCAAGGATTGGAGCTGTAGATCGATAGTTTTGCTCCAAACGAATTATCCGTGCCCCAGGAAAATCTTCTTCAAACCGGAGAATGTTTCCAACCTCAGCACCCCTCCAGGAATAAATCGACTGATCATCATCTCCTACGCATGCTATGTTCTTGTGACCTTGGGCGAGCAGTCTTAACCAGAGGTATTGGGCAACATTAGCATCTTGATACTCGTCCACCAAAATATACTTAAAACGCTGCTGATATTTTCCAATGATGTCTTCGTAATTTTCGTCTGTAAATATACTTAAGCAATGCAAAAGCAAGTCTCCAAAATCTGCTGAATTTAATGTACGGAGACGTTCTTGATACTCTTCATATATTTGTATTAATTTGCCTCCAGCAATATCTCCCGCTTCAGATTCTGAAACTTTACTAGGATCTAAACCTCGATCCTTCCACCTTTGTATCACTCCCATCATTGAACGCGCCGGCCAGCGCTTACTGTCTACGTTAGACGCTTCAAGAAGTTGTTTTAAAAGTCGAACTTGATCATCAGCATCAATTATTGAAAAATTAGACTTCAAACCAACTAACTCAGCATGACGTCGTAAAATTCGAGCTCCAAGTGCGTGAAATGTGCCAAGCCATACCTCTTCGGCCGAACCACCAACCAGTTCTGCAACTCGATCTCGCATCTCCCTGGCCGCCTTGTTGGTAAAAGTTACTGCTAAAATTTGATAAGGGCGAACTTTTCCCAAACGTAATATATGTGCTAGTCTAGTTGTAAGGACTCTGGTCTTACCAGTTCCTGCTCCTGCTAATACAAGAACAGGCCCATCAATTGTTTCGACTGCCTCACGCTGAGAATCGTTTAGCTGAACAATATATTCAGGCACATCTATATTGTTAAACCCAAAACCTTGAGTGTTTGATTTATCTTTAACTTGATCTAGGTCATTCATAAAGCCAGTCTATACCATTAAGCCTTTATGAGTCGCAGTTTCAGAATATTATTCTTTTTAATCTAAAAAATGCAAAAAACCTGTTTTACATAGCCAACTGAATAGAAGATTATATTAAAAACATATTAGCTCAAATAGTATCCCCCCTTTACGGTGATGCCGAAATGGGCAGCAGGGGATATATTTAAGTAAAAATGAATCACTATATAAAAGATATAGCTCAACATAGGAGCAGTATTGTTCTAATAGCTTCGCTACTATTCTTATTAGTTGGCACTGGAAGCATTTATTTTATAGTAGTTGCACTAAAACAAATAGCTAATGAGTTTGATTGGCCACGCACCGTTCCATCACTAGCATACGCACTTCAATATTTAGGTGCCGGATTTGGTGGCATTTTTATGGGCTGGTGTTTAGATAAACGTGGCATGGGAACGCCAGCCTTTATTGGAGGCAGTATGGTTGGGCTAGGAGCTATCGCAACTAGCTTCATAACAACTCAGTGGGAATTATTTTTTATATATGGGATTATGTTGGGCTTTTTAGGTCGTTCTACCTTGTTTGCCCCTTTAACAGCAAATATCACCCGTTGGTTTGAAAACAATAAAAGTCTGGCTGTTGGAATTGTAGGTTCTGGCCAAGGAATTGCTGGCATGATTTGGCCACCGGTTTTTCATCAGCTTATTTCTAGTATTGGTTGGCGACAAACAGCACTTGTATATGGGATCTTCTCACTAGTAACAATGCTACCTCTAGCCTTTATACTGCGCCAAAAACCACCGGCCTTATCGCCTCAACCGACAGTTGATCAATCGAATAACAGTCGATTGTCTTTACAGGCAGTGCCACAATCTAATTTGAAAGTTCAAATCTCTTTAATGATCGCTTCAATAGGTTGTTGTGTAGCCATGTCCCTCCCTCTAGCCCATATAGTTAGTCATGTTAGCGATCTCGGCTATGATCCAGCTAGAGGTGCAGAAGTATTGTCAGTAATGCTAGCTTGCTCTGCTATAGCCAGTTTTTTTGGGGTTGGTTTTTTGGGAAAAAAATATGGGGGCTTAAAAGCCCTATTAATTTTCTCGTCTGGTCAAGCAACTCTTCTTGCAGGGCTAGCTTTCATTGAGAATCTACCAGCTGTATATTTCGCCGCAGCTTTGTTTGGACTTGGTTATGGAGGGATCTTACCCTGCTATCCAGTCATAGTCCGTGAGCTGCTGCCAGCCGCCGAAGCAGGTAGAAGAACTGGTCTTATTTTACTTTGCGCTGGCTTTGGCATGGCAATAGGTTCATGGCTTGGTGGCTATATATTTGATTTAACAAGCTCTTATCAATTAGCTTTTATTATTGGTGTAGCTTTTAACTTAGGAAATTTAATAATCATTTTAAATTTGATTATCCTTAATGGTAAAAAAAAATTTCCCGTCTAATAAATATTAGCAAATGAGAGATCCTAAGGTTTTTTTTGAATGGTTAGGCTGTCAAATAAACTAAAAATTAACATTTATAAAACAAAGAAGAACATTATTTGTGCTTTAAGTTTAATTATTTTACAGAGGGAGAAAACAATGCACATTCACAACCTTTATGCAGATGAGAGTGGTGAGTCCCATTTTCGTGACATTGAAATTGATTGGGCCGAAGATAAAGGATATAGCCAACTCTCAGAGAAACTGCCCACAACCGGTATTATTTTTCGTCGCACTATCGGAAACTATGAGCTCGATTGGCATCCTGCACCACGACGTCAATATATTGTCAACCTTGACGCGGCAGTAGAAATTACTGCAAGTGACGGTGAAGTACGAATAATAAAAGCCGGTGAAGTTTTTCTTGTAGAAGACACTTTTGGGAAGGGACATCTCTCTGCATCGGTTGATGGGAAAGAGAGGCATTCATTATTTATTCCAATTGAATAATGTAAGTGCTAACTAACGTGTTATAAAATGGATACATTAGATTCAGAATGAGCTTATTTTATACAAATGTAATGGGGAGAAAATGACCGAAACTCAAACATATACACCGCCAAAGGTCTGGAAATGGGAATCAGAGAATGGAGGGCCTTTTGCCAAGACAAACCGTCCTGTAGCAGGCCCAACCCATGAAAAGAAGTTACCTGTAGGAAAGCACCCCTTACAATTGTATTCATTGGCAACACCAAACGGAGTAAAAGTTACTATAATGTTAGAGGAACTATTAGCTCTTGGATTTAATGATGCTGAATATGACGCTTTCTTAATTCGAATTGGAGATGGAAGTCAATTTGGGAGCGGCTTTGTAAACGTAAACCCTAACTCTAAAATACCCGCTCTAATGGATCATAGCACCGAGAAACCCACTCGAGTTTTTGAGTCAGGTGCAATCTTAATGTATTTATCAGAAAAGTTTGATGCCTTAGTTCCTTCTGAACCTTCAAAACGCCCTGAATGTCTATCTTGGTTGTTTTGGCAAATGGGAAGTGCCCCCTATCTCGGAGGTGGTTTTGGTCATTTCTATAATTACGCTAATGAAAAAATGCAGTATCCAATTGATCGTTTTACTATGGAAGTCAAGCGGCAACTGGACGTTCTAGACAAACATTTAGCTGAAAATGAATACATGTGCGGTGACGAATACACCATTGCCGACATAGCCATATGGCCTTGGTATGGGCAGTTGCTCTTTAATAGACTCTATAACGCTGCGGAGTTTCTAGACGCTACCTCATACTCTCAAGTTATGAGATGGGCAAAAGAAATCGACAGCAGAGAAACAGTAAAAAGAGGCCGGATGGTAAATCGTGTGCGCGGCGAGCTAAATGAACAGTTGCGTGAACGTCATGATGCAGAAGATTTTCTTACCAAAACACAAGACAAATTAGAGACACCAGAAAGTTAATCTACTCTTTTTATAAATAACTTTATTCATCATAATTGAATTCTAATTTTGGGGAGAGAATTTAATGACACAAAGAAGCGAGCAACAGAGGTGGGCTCTAGATACTTTACTTGCTAATGGAGGATTTGATGTTTTGCATCCGGGTGCTGAGTTCGTCCTAACTCAGTTTGGATATGATGCTGCAGATTTTCAACGTGTCGTAGAGCCGGCCAAAGCAGGTATTATGGTTCGTGATAGGTTTGGCCGGATTGCAATGGAAGTGGAGCAGAAGGCAAAATATCATATAAATCGCGGACACATTACGGCAGGCCGCCGACTTTACCATCGTGCTTCGCTACTTTATGGCCGAGCTTACTATTCTTATTACAGTGATGATCCTCGTCGACTTAAATACCAAAACTGCTGTAACCGCTGTTTCGATGAAGTTATTTCTCACTCAAATCATATCATAGAAAGAGTTAACATACCGTTCGAAGGGAAAACTGCATACGGTCTCTTTGAAGCGCCAAAAGGAATAAAAGCCGCTCCCTGTCTAATCTTAGTACCAGGAATGGATATGTTTAAAGAAGACTGGCATCAAACGATTGAAACAATGGTTTTACCAAAGGGATGGGCAGCGTTTGCCATCGATGGTCCAGGACAGGGGGAAAGTCTCACAAATGGGCTTAAAGTCGGCCTTGATAATTACGAAGCTGCTATAAGTAGAGTAATAGACTGGTTGATAGAACGCCCAGAAGTAAATCCAGATAATATAATGCTAATGGGAGTTTCAATGGGGTCTTACTGGGGATCAAGAACGGCAGCGAGAGAAAACAGACTTAAGGCAGTAGCTACAATGATGGCCTGCTATGGATCAAAACATATAATTTTTGATGTCGCACAGCCAAGTTATAAGGCTAATTTTATGTATATGGCGGGTTACGAAGATGAAGATAAATTTGATGAACTAGCATCAGCAATGATCAACGATGACTTATACGGAAATATAAGTTGCCCAATCTTAATGGTAACTGGCGAATATGATGAATTAACTCGATTAGAAGATACTTATGAGGTTTACGAAATGATAAAAGCTCCTAAGGAATTGTGGGTCTATGGAGAGGAGTTTCATCCAATCGGACCATCTTCAGGAGAATGGCTGCTGGCCGCATTAGACTGGCTCCAGAACTCATTGGTAAATCCGCAAGGAGCTGAATATTCAAAAAAAATATATATCACTCCAGATGGTCGCTACGATGAAAGCGTTGGTGAGCCTCCTTGGTGGCACCCTCCGCAATAAGTATATGTTTTTATCTAACAAGTGAGCAATAATCATGAAATTAATGACGTTTGACGCTGGTTCGGGACCTAAAGTGGGATTAGTTACTGATAAAGGCGTTATAGATCTCACAGATCGTTTAGGTGTTCTTTCGCTAAAAAATCTAATCGCGAATCAACAATTTAATGAAGTCCCTACAAATACTAATGAAGGGGCAGATTATCATTTAAGTGAAATTAAATTCCTTCCTGTTATACCTGATCCAGAACACATTTTTTGTATAGGAACAAATTACGCTGATCATTTACAAGAAGCCATAGATGCAGGTCTTCCAAGAAGTAAAACCGAACACCCTCCTCTCTTTCTCCGTTTTTCGGACACACTGGTTGGACACGATCAACCGTTATTAAAATCACCTCGAGTCAAACAATTGGATTATGAGTGTGAGCTCGCCGTGATAATAAGCAAACAGGGAAGGTATATTACAGAGGAAAGAGCCCTCAACCATGTGGCTGGATATTCGTGTTTTAATGAAGCCAGCGCCCGAGATTGGCAGTTTCATACCACCCAGATTACACCGGGTAAAAATTTTTTTGGAACTGGAGGTTTTGGCCCCTGGTTGGTGACTGCGGATGAAATACCGGATCCCCAAAATTTACAAATTGCAACTCGTTTAAATAATGTCACAATGCAAGATGCAAACACAAAAGATATGATTTTTAATGTGGCACAAATAATTTCCTATGTTTCAAATTTAGTAGATTTAAAGCCAGGAGATGTAATAGCTTCGGGGACTCCTTCTGGGGTGGGCTTTTCTCGTGATCCTCAGGTATTTATGAATACTGGCGATGTTTGTGAAATAGAAATTGAACGAGTAGGAATTCTCAGAAATATTGTTACAGAAGGATGACTAGCCATTTTTACGTGCTCTATTTTCTCACAAAAATTTTAATGGCTTAACCATTCAATAAGTTTTTAAGCGGTTTTCGTCTCTTGAAGATTTAAGGTCTCTATCATTTGTTCACGCATAACGAACTTTTGTACCTTTCCAGTTACAGTCATAGGAAACGAGTCAACAAATTCGATATAGCGAGGAACCTTATAATGCGCTATTTGCCCATTACAAAAGTCACGAATTTCTTCGTCGTTACTATCTTCTCCATCGACTAATTTAATCCAAGCACAAAGTTCTTCACCGTATTTCAGATCCGGCACTCCAAACACTTGTACTTCAGCTATTTTTGGATGTTTAAACAGGTAATCCTCGATTTCTTTTGGAAATAGGTTTTCTCCACCTCTAATCACCATATCCTTGATTCGACCAACAATATTGAAATAACCGTCTCGGTCCATTGTGGCTAAATCTCCGGTATGCATCCAACCACTATCATCTATTACATCTGATGTTTTTTCAGAATCCCCCCAATAACCTCTCATGACGTGATACCCACGTGCACAAAACTCTCCCGGAACCTCAGGGCTCACTATTTTACCACTTTCATCAACGATTTTTATTTCAACATAGGGGTGAACGCGCCCAACAGAAGCAACTCGATGCTCAAGAGAATCATCAAGATCAGTTTGGGTCGACACAGGGCTCGTTTCGGTCATTCCATAGCCTATCGTCATCTCACGTAGCCCCATCTTGTCAGTCACTTCTTTCATCACTTCAATTGGACAAGGTGACCCTGCCATCATTCCTGTTCGCAAGCTAGAAAAGTCAAAAGAATTAAAATTCTGATTCTGTAGCATAGCAATAAACATGCTTGGCACGCCCAGAACTCCGGTGCAATTATGGTTTTCTATAGTTTCTAGTGTTGCTGATGCCTCAAACGACTCACTTGGGTACACCATTGCAGTGCCATGCGTCATACATGCTAAATTACCTATAACCATACCAAAACAGTGATATAGTGGCACTGGTATGCACATTCTGTCCTTCTCACTTAATCCAAATTTTTCTCCTATAAAAAAACCGTTATTAAGAATATTATGATGGGTTAGCGTGGCTCCTTTCGGTGTACCAGTCGTTCCACTCGTAAACTGAATATTAATTGGATCATCAAATTGTAGGCTTTTTCCTATTTCATTTAACGAATCATCAGATTCTGATTTACCAACTTCAAGAATATCCTCAAATGAAAACATGCCCGAATGTTTTTCTCCAATTTGGATGAGGTTTCGAAGGCTGGGAATTTTTTTAGCTTGTAATTCACCGGGCTGGCTGGCTTCTACCTCTGGTGCTAACTCAGAAATCATCGATATATAATCACTGGTTTTAAACTTGCTCGCAGTAATTAGTGCCTTGCATTCAACCTTATTAATAGCAAACTCTAGTTCAGATAGACGATAGGCAGGATTAATGTTCACTAGAATTAGTCCCGCTTTCGCGGTCGCAAATTGAGTTAAAACCCATTCCTTATTGTTTGGCGACCAAATCCCTATCCTATCGCCAGGTTTTAAACCTAATTGGATTAAGCCCTTAGCCATATTATCAACTTGCTTTTTTAATTCATTCCAATTCCAACAAATATTCTGGAAAGGGATCACTAGAGCATCTTCAGATCCCCATCTGCCAACTGCTTTGTCAAAATGCTCTCCTATTGTGTCACCTATAAGCTCAACATTTGATGGGCCTGAAACATAACTTTGGGTATATCCGAGCATATTTTTCTCCAACAGAAGACTTTATTTATGATTGCTCTATTCTCAATTAGAAGCAACCATTCTATATATAATATATTCTCATTGAGAAATTTAAATAAGAAACGTAAAAGTCTATTTATGAAGATCATTGACATCCGTGAAATTGATATATCGCTGAACTCCAGCCTAAGAAACTCTGTATTTGACTTTAGTCAGATGAAAACCTCCGTTGTTGCTGTTATTACTGACGTGATTAGAGAGGGTAAGCAAGTCGTCGGATATGCCTTTAATTCTACAGGTAGATATGCTTGCGGTGCGCAAATGAGAATGCGCTTTATTCCTCGTATTCTTAATTCAGATCCTGAAGAGCTAATTGACTTTGATCGAAACAATTTTGATCCTGAAAAAATTCTTTCAGTTATGATGGAAGGCGAAAAACCGGGAGGACATTCTGATAGATCCGTAGGAATAGGAACAATTGAGGTAGCAATATGGGACGCGATTTCTAAAATTGAGGAAAAGCCTGCGTTTCGTTCAATTTCAGATCGTTATAACCCAGGCGGAGCCAAACCCAAAATGTTTGTTTACGTCGGTGGTGGCTGGTATGCTCCTGATAAGGGAATTCCAGAATTACTCGATGAAATGAAGAGTTATTTGGATATGGGCTACACCCAGTTAAAAATAAAAATTGGCGGGGAAAGCATTTCAAACGATATAAAACGACTGGAAGCGGTTCTCAAACTATTAAACAATGAAGGGAAAAATCTGGCCGTTGATGCCAACTGTGGGCTAAGCCGTCAGGCGGCATTTGATTATGCAAAGGCTCTGTCACCATACAACCTGCGTTGGTATGAAGAGGCGACAGACCCACTAGATTTCGCCCTTATGTCTGAATTAGCTGAAATCTACTCTCCCCCTCTGGCAACAGGGGAGAATCTTTTTTCAACTCAGGATGTCAGGAACCTCATCCAATATGGTGGTTTAAGAGCCAACCATGATGTGATTCAGATTGATCCCCCTCAAAGTTACGGTTTTGTATCTGTGGCTCATACTTTAAAAATGCTTAAAACATTCGGCTGGTCAGCAAATTCACTGATGCCTCACGGAGGTAATCAGATGTCTTTGCATGTTGCGGCAGGGCTCGGAATGCTATTATGTGAGTCTTATCCAAATACTTTTGGTATATTTTCGGGTTTTGCTGATGATGCGGAGATAATAGATGGATATTTGACTCTAAGTGAAAACCTACCAGGTATTGGGTTTGAGGCTCAATCAGGTATTTATGAGGTGATGTCAAAACTTTCAAATAACTAAAATTATGTATTAACAAACTATAAAATCCTGGGAGGATTAATCACATGATGTTCGAATATTTTCCTGATAACTATCCTTGGTCCATGGCAGCAGTTATGGCCCTAAATGCAGGGGCTGTAATGTCAGAGGTAGATGAAGCCCTCAAACCACTAAAATCCGTTGCTGGTGCAAATGACGATTCGGCCAATGAAGCTTGGCATTCGAGATGGATGATGCTGGCAGAAAGAAGCGAACGTCTCGCTAATGAAGATGACGCGCTAGGGCACCGTTTGAGCGCGAGTGCTAAATATTTCAGATCTGCAGTTTACTATATGACTGCAGAAAGAATGTGTAAATCTAACGATCCAGTTAGAATTGAAACTTACAAAAAAATGCTTAATGTCTTTCAAAAAGGAGCTGAGAGACAGAATAGTCCGATCGAATGGGTTGAAGTTCCTTACCTTGAAACAGGCTTGCCTGCACTTTTTTGCGCCGCAGATAAAAATAATTCAAGCCAAACCTCGCAGCCTCCCTGTATAATTCATTTTGATGGCTTGGACGTGATGAAAGAGTTTCTATTTCTATCAGGTGTAGCAAAAGCGTATGCCGCAAGAGGAATATCTACCCTTCTTATAGACCATCCAGGTGTTGGAGAAGCTCTACGACTTCGAAATCTTAAGCTGTTTCCTGAAACCGAGGTACCAGCTGGTGCAGCCGTTGACTATTTGGAGTCCCGTGAAGATGTTGATTCTAATCGAATCGGTATGGCCGGCATTAGCCTCGGAGGTTATTACGTACCCAGAGCAGCGGGATATGAGCATCGTCTAAAATGCGCCGTTGCTTGGGGTGCTATAAATGATTATGGAAAAATTACACAGGGTCGATTAGAAGGAACAGGAACTAAACTATCAGTTTCTCATTGGGAAGAACATATGAATTGGGTGTTCGGCACATCTTCGGCCCAAGAAATATTGGACGTAACTAGTAAAATGAACCTTGATGATGCTGTCCCCATGATAGAATGCCCACTACTAGTGGTTCACGGTGAGGGCGATAGGCAAATACCACTTGAAATGGCACAAAAAACTATTCGAGAGGCAACTAAGAGTCCCCGTGCAGAACTTAAGGTTTTCGGATCAGAAGATGGTGGGGTAGAGCACTGCCAAGTTGATCATGGATCTCTAGCGGTTGAATATATGACTGACTGGGTAGCAGATATATTAAACAGGCCTCTTGATTAGAAAGCAAAAACCTTGAGTTCTGATGGTTGACTATATTGTTAGTTTGATTATTGTTCGCCATACGACTGGGATAACTATCCCTATCCCAGAGTCTCCAACCAGTTTATACAAAGTAAATTTAAATAAAAACTTGTCTTGAAAGAGGAAAAAAAATGGCAAACCCTAGAAGCGATATGCGAGTTACTCATGCACTCCTTGCAGAATACGCTGAAAAATATAAAAATTGGGGAAAATGGGGCCCTGATGACGAGATAGGTACGCTTAATTATACCAAGCCCTCAGACATAGTAACTGCTGCTCAGCTTGTCAAAAAGGGTAAAACCATGTCACTAGGATTAAATTACGATCAATTTGGTCCTCAAGGCGCAAAAACTCCTTATCCTGCGATGGGACGCTTTAATCCGATACACATGATGTTACGCACTGGCACCGACGCTTATTCAGGCGTTCTAGATCATCGCGGAATAAGAGGAGCAGACGATCTTGTCATGATGCCTTTACAATGCGGCACCCAGTGGGATGGGCTTGGACATGTTTTTTACGAAGACTACATGTGGAACGGCTATGACTGCAGAGAAGTAACAACGGCAGGTGCTCAAAAGGCTGGGATTGAAAAAACCAAAGATAAAATGGTTGGCAGAGGTGTATTTCTAGACATACCAAGAGTTAAAGGGGTCCAATACCTGGAAGATGGCTATCCCATTACCTGCTCAGATTTAGATGAGGCCTGTGAAAAACAGGGTGTAGAGGTCCGCGAAGGCGATTACGTTGTGTTGAGAACGGGACAAATGGAGCGGTGTCTCGATGTTGGAAGCTGGGACGGATATGCCGGAGGAGACGCCGCTGGGTTGGCTTTTGAAACATTAGATTGGATTTTTGAGAAAAAAATTGCTGGCTATGCATCGGATACTTGGGGTAATGAAGTACGTCCGTGCGAAACAGATGAGAACATCAATCAACCCTGGCATTGGATAGCTATACCCATTATGGGTCTAACTATGGGTGAAATTTGGTATTTGAAAGATCTTGCCGATGATTGTGAAGCTGATAAAATATATGAGTTTATGTTTGTTGGTCCAGCGTTGCCAATAACAGGAGCAGTAGGTTCGCCTGTTAATCCATTGGCAATAAAGTAATGTAATTATTTGCTTTTCTCGTCGTGCTCCATCCCACGTCGAATGTTGAGTTAACTTAATTATTGGGTGGATACAGTCTTATTTTAGGGAGGACATTATGGATAAAACATTTTTTACTGCCGCTAGTATCGCACTCGGGTTGTCTTTGGCTTGTGTAAGCCCTGCCCTTGCCGGTGATACAGGCAAAAACGCTGCTGAAGCCAAACAGAGGCTTAGTGCAGCAGTTGATTGGTTTAATGGTAAAGGTAGTTTTGGTAAGAATAACGTTACCTATAACGGCCCAGTCATTACCTTAAAAACATCAAGCCATCTACCACCTGTTGCAGGTATTTCAAAGTTACAAAGAAAAGGCTTTGATAATCTTGAGAGAATGTCAGGCGGAAAAATTAAAGTTAAAGATACTTGGTCCAAGACAGTACATGGAGTTAAAGAAGGAAGAAAAGCAGCACGTGCCGGATTGACTAACTATGCGCCTTGCTTCTCTCTCTACATGTCAAAAGACTATAATTTAGTTCATGGCCTGGGATTACCTTTTCTATTTAATAATTCTCACGAAGCCGTTGCAACCGCAGAAAATCTTTACGGTAAATATTTGAAAAAAGAACATGAACGTTACGGAGTATCTATAGCACGAGTGGCTCATACCAGTCCTTACCACTTATGGACTAACAAGCCTGTTCGTAATCTAGCTGACGTAAAAGGAATGAAAATCCGCGCAGGCGGAGGAATTCACTCACAAATCATTGGTGCAATTGGTGCCACTCAGGTCTCTATGCCAGGTGCTGACTCTTATACAGCAATGCAAAGAGGTACTCTTGATGGTATTCACTTTAGCGATGCTATTGCACTAATCTTTAAAACCCACGAAGTCACAAAATACCGCACCACCAATGGCTTCAATTTGTTGACTATTGAGTACTGCTTAGATTCTAAATGGCACAAAGCGCTTCCAGCTGACCTTAAAGTAGTTTGGAACAACTGGGCTCGACAGATGGCAGTAGCCGAAGGGGCTGGATTTTACGATCTATATGATAAAATTAATCTAGATAAAATGGTTGGTATGGGTCAGACCGAAGTGATCGATATGGATCCTGCAGAGCTAGATCGCTGGAAAAAAGCCGTTGCTGGAATTGAAGCAAACTTTATCAAAAACAACAAAAATAAAAATGCTGGCGCATTTGTCGCTGACATTAAGAAGCTTGCTGCTAAATATGCCGCCATGGCTCCTAATGACGTAATGGCTGAAGTAATCAATAACCCAGCACAAGGAATGTACTAGCTGATTTATTAGATTAATTGATTTAAACTTTCCCAAGATTCCGGCCGAGATATTTTTATCTCGGCCGGTTATTTGCGGAGTTATTTATGCTTAGAATTGAAAGATACTTTAGAGCGATAGGTTCTACACTAGACTGGTTTGGTGGAATAATTTTATTACCGGCCATGAGTGTGGTGGTTTTACTCGATGTATTTCTTAGGTATGTATTTAACAGCCCATTTATTTGGGGCATGGAGTTCACTGAGTGGGCGCTTTTGTTAGTTTTCCTTTATGCGGTTCCCGCGTGCACCCAAAATCATGGTCATGTTCGTATGGAATTATTAATCGGAAATGTTAAACCCAGCGCACAAAAATTTATGTCACTTTTCTACTGTCTTTCGGGAATATTCATCTTCTATTTACTCGCTAAATATAGCTGGGAAGAGTTCATTTTCGACTTTGAATTAGGTCGCGTAACTGAGTACTTATCGCTTCCAGTTTGGTTACATACCTTAAGTATGTTCGTGGTAAGTGTTCTTGTCTTAATCTATTTTGTATTGCGTATTATAGCGGTCTTTGTAAGAACCGATGCCTTTACGCATGTAGAAGAAAATTCTTACGAGGATTAATTATGGACCCGAATTTAATTGGTATATTAGGTTTTCTAGGAATGCTCGGACTCATCGTTTTGGGTGTTCCTATAGCTTTCTCAATGCTAGCTACTGCTTGTATTGGACTGTTTGCAGTTGGTGGTCCCAATCACGCAGAAACTCAGATAGCAATAACATTTACTGACGTGGGTGCTAACTTTGTAATGGTAGCTGTTCCTCTATATTTTATGATGGGGCAGTTGGTACAAAGAACCGATATCGCCTACGATCTTTATGAATGCGTTTACCGTTGGCTAGGCAGGTTGCCTGGCGGCTTAGCAATATCTTCTGTGGTGGCCTGTGCTGGCTTTGGCGCTGTCTCCGGTGGTAGTGTGACTGCCGTTGCCACGATGGGACCAATGTGTATTCCGGCAATGCGGCGATATAAATATGATGATTCCTTAGCAACTGGTTGCATAAGCGCTGCTGGCACACTGGGAATACTAATACCACCCAGCATCATACTCATCGGATATGGAATTTTGACTGAAACTTCAATTGGTGCTTTGTTCATTGCTGGCATTATTCCTGGAGTCTTAATGACTATAGGCTATTCAGCCACAATCGCAATTCGATGTGCAATGAATCCAGAACTTGGCCCAGTTGGAGAGAAATTCTCTTTAGAAGAGAAAGTAAGATCTCTTAACAAGGTGCTTCCAATTTTTCTAACATTCATTGTCGTTATAGGTGGCATTTATGGAGGTATTTTTACTCCTACAGAAGCCGCTGGTGTTGGCGTGTTTTGTCTCCTTGCTATAGCATTTGTTATGAGACGACTTGATTGGCCAAACCTCAAACTTTCTTTCCTAAAATCCATGCAAACCTCAGGAATGATATTTGTAATCATTTGCGGTGGCCACATGATGGGCAAGTTTGTTGTTCAAACTGAATTAACTGAAGGCCTTATAAAATGGATGGAAGTCCAGGACTTTAGTGCATTTACTATTATGCTTGGTCTTAGTCTTCTCTATATTGCCTTGGGTATGGTTTTGGATGTATGGGGCATGCTCATATTAACTATCCCTTTTACGTTCCCAATTATTCTAGGCTTGAACTATAGTCCTGTTTGGTATGGAGTTTATGCGGTCATAATGTCTGAGCTAGCTTTGATAACTCCGCCTGTAGGCATTAATGTATATGTTATGGCCAAAATGGCACCTGACGTGCCTCTAACTAAAATTTTTAAAGGTGTGGCGCCATTCTTCATATTTACCCTAATTCTAGTAGCCCTGATTACTGTGTTTCCTGAAATTGTTATGTGGTTACCAGAATCTGCCGGCATGTCATAAATGAATGATGGAAATATAAGTTGTTGGTTAAACTAGTTAAAAAGTAATAAGATGGCCTTCTATTTTATATTGGCTAAGCATTGGCTAGTGAGTAAATTATGAGTGATCAAATTATTATCTACCACAACCCCAGATGTAGCAAATCAAGGGCAGCCTTAGATTTACTAAGAAGCAACAGAGTTGAACCAGAAATTATAGAATATCTGAAAACACCACCAGATATAAAACAATTTAAAAAAATTCTGCTCATGCTCAATAAAAAACCCCGCGATATAATAAGAAAAGGGGAAAAAGAATATAAAACTTTAAAATTAGATGACGAATCTCTGGATAGTGAGTCGCTTATAAAATCTATGGTAGAGAACCCAATTCTAATTGAAAGGCCAATTGTAGTTTCGGGTAACGAAGCAAGGCTCGGCCGCCCACCGGAGCTTGTTCTGGAACTACTTTGATAGCTATATATAAACAAGAATACCTTCTCACCTAACAAAAACGAAGGTAAAGAGAAGCCATGAAAATTTGTATCGTAGGTGCCGGTGCCATAGGAGGATTTCTTGGCACCCGCCTTGCTATTTCGGGTTTCGAAGTTAGCATGTTAGCCCGTGGCCCTCACTTCAAAGCCATGAAAGAAAATGGCGTAACTCTAACCGAAAAACACAACAAAACAATCGTAAAAGTTCCTCTTTCTGATGATCCATCATCTTTTGGAGTACAAGATTTTGTTATTCTGACTCTAAAATCTCCGTCTTTAGAGAAGGCTCTATCAAATCTACAGTTGCTGTTTGACGATCAAACAACACTTGTAACTGCAATGAATGGCATACCGTGGTGGTTTTTTGAGTCCCTGGATGGACCTCTGAGAGGATGTCGCTTAGAAACAATTGATTTTAAAAGAAAACCAGCATCCATATTCTCTAGTGATCGCATAATCGGATGTGTTGTTCATGCTGCTGCTACGGTTGACCAGCCTGGGATTATAAAACATGTTTCCGGCGATCTTTTTATAGTGGGAGAAGCTGATAGAAGCGTGAAAACGAGAACAGTCCAGCTTTCTGAAGCGATAAACTCTACCAATCTTAAAAGCAAATTAACAAAAGACATACATAGCGAAATCTGGTCCAAATTATTAGGTAATATGTCTATGGGGCCTATATCAACATTAACAAAATTGAGCTTATCTGGAATAGCACATGATCCTGACGCAAGGAATCTCTGCATCAGCATGATTGAAGAGGCAGAGAAAATAGGTGACAGACTGGGCTTACCTTTAAAAATGTCTGCCAGCTCAAGAGTCGATTTAGCAGCTGAGCTAGGTGACTTTAAGCCTTCAATTCTACAGGATCTTGAAAAAAATAGACCAATGGAAATTGATGCACTTATTGGTGTAGTCAGAGAACTGGGCGAATTGCTCAACATTCCAACACCGACAATCAACACCGTTCTGTCACTACAAAGAGCCCAAGCTCGGTTTGTAGGCCTTATCTAAATGTCTAATCAAACTCCACAAGGGCCATCATTAGCTCTACTTTTCGTAATGATGTTATCTAGCCAGATGGCCTTAACAATTTTTTTACCTGCTGTTGTTAATATGTCAGAAAGCTTAAATACGTCTTTGACAACTATTCAGTTAGTCATTCCTGCTTACTTATGCGCTTTCGCTATAATGCAATTAGTAGCTGGTCCTTTATCGGACGCTTTTGGCAGACGCCCTATAATACTTTGTGGCGTAGGATTGTTTACACTAGCAAGCATTGCTTGTGGCATATCAAATAATATAGAGCAACTTCTACTTTCAAGATTTTTTCAGGCTATGGGGGCTTGCACTACTATCGTAGTCGGCCGAGCTATAGTTAGAGATGGATCCGACGGTAAAACCGCTGCTCGGACTCTGTCCTATCTAGCAATGGCCTTAGCCGTAGGCCCTGCTATAGCACCTTTTTTCGGTGGGTACCTAGTATCTTGGTTCGATTGGAGAGCCACTTTCATATCTACTGCTTTATTAGGCGCTTGTGCTTTAATTACGGCAATCCCTAGGTTTAATGAAACATTAACGACCGACATGAGACGAAAATTAGATTTTTCAGGAATGTTTCGTAACTATTTGATCTTAACTAGGAATAGACTTTTTTTAGGTTATAGCCTCTCTATAGCTTTCCTAACAGGAACTTTCCAAACGTTCATAGTAGCTGCACCAATAGTTATGATTGACCAGATGGGCGTCTCTCCCGAATTATTTGGTCTTTACGTTATGACCGTTCCAGGAACGTTTATCATTGCTAGTTTCATCTCTGCTCGTCTAAGTAGTGTATTGCCAATGGATTATACAATTGCCATTGGCTGTTCTGCAGCAGTAATCGGAGGATTTCTTCAATTTGGGTTTTCAGTAACTGGAAACAGTACTCCAATAAGTATTCTTATAAGCGTTATAATCTCTAATTTTGGCACAGGGTTAGCCTTTGCTAATTGCTACGCACAAGCATTGAGCATGGTCCAACCAGCAATAGCTGGAGCCGCATCAGCGTTAACCGGTTTTTTCCACATGGGCTGGGCTTTTCTGGTTTCTTTAGCCATAGCCAACTTAGAAAACATAACTACAATTCATCTCGGTATATCTCAGTCTGCTACCGCGTTAGCATCGGCCTTCGCCTTTATTGGTCTGGTATGGATAATTCGTAGTAGGCCCAGGTCAATTGTCTAATTGTTCAATTCTCTCTAAAACTGGGTTTAGGTAGTCTTTGAAAAGCATTGGATTTTCTGACATTGGAAAATGTCCTAAATTTTCCATAATTTTTACTTCTGATCCCTTAATTTTTGATGAAGTTCTTAATGTATCATCCGGGCTGCAAGAAAAATCATACTCACCAGTTAATAAAAAAACAGGACATTTTTTTGTGTCAATTTCTGTAACTATATCGCGATAATCCGAATCAACCCGATAAAAATTCAAATCACCTTTAAATATGCCTGGCCCACTAGCCAAATACCCCCACAAAGTTTCCCAACGAGCTTCAGATGGACTAGTGGGGGCTATAAGTCCAGATACTAACGCCGCAGAAGTTTCCCCTCCGTGAATATCTGGACGATGTAGCCATGCTCTATCATACCATGGGGTTTGATGGTCCGAACCCTCCAAACCTATTACCGCCTTAAACTCTTCCGGCCAGTGTCTGGCTAAATGAAGTACAATGCGCCCTCCCATAGAACAACCCATTATAACTGGCTGATTTAGATTCAGGGCTCTACAGACAGACCGAATTGTTTCTGAATAAAGTTTCGTTGTTAATCGATACTCCTCTAATTGGAAACCTTTTGGAGGTAATGATTTACCATGCCACGGCATGTCAAAAGTTATAACTCTAAAGCGATTAGTCAGCGCTTCATCTGACATCAAATGTCTAAACTGTTGGCCATCAGCGCCTGCCGTATGAAGACAAACTAGAGGGATCCCTTCTCCGGCTTCTTCCCAATATATACGATAACTGCGCCCTTCTACATTAATATTCATATATCTGCCGATAACAGGCTCAATATATTCGACAAAGTCTTCTTCACTACTAGTTTCAGATTTCTCATTTCTAGGTAGAGCGAGGATCTCCTTTATATACCTCAAGTGGGTTAAAAATAACTTAAGATCCCCTTCAATCGTGGCATTTCCATCTTTCACCATAGCAAATAGATCATGGTACCCTGGCTTTGGGAAAGGTTTCCAAAACTCGGTCCAGGCATCAGATGAGGCCCTAATAGAAAATTTATAAGGACGCATCAGAACCGGGCCCTCTACGACTTCAATAACCCGGCCCTTATCTATAAGGACATGAAAAAAGTCATTACCGATTCCCAATAAAAAATCCACACTCAGGAATCTACCACTCCAAACAATTAGTTCATTCTCATTAACAAGTTTAGCTAGTTGTTTTATCAAATTTTCTAATCCCCTCAATGCATATCCAGCCCTTATATTAATGTTATAAATATCGACTTTAAATTGAGATTATTCAATATAATGAATTAACTGGCTTGTAACTTTGAGTTGGTTTTACAGAGAATATGGTTACCCGACGGACCATCCGGCATCGACCAAAATAGTCTCACCATGCACCATTTTTGAGTCTTCTGAAGCCAAGAAAACAGCGGCACCTGTCATATCTTCAGGATCCATAAAATCTATATCAGTGGGAGTACGATTGCGCATTAACTCCATCCACTCCTCATTTCCCGGCCCACGTACGTGGGCGTTAAGAGGAGTCGCTACGTTTCCTGGCGCTATTGAATTGATATTAATTTTTGATTTTCCTAGCTCAGCAGCCAAAGCTCGTGTCATATTTACAACACCACCTTTAGAAGCGCAGTAACCAGGACAGTTGGGAAAAGCACCGGTGCCTGCAATAGAAGATATATTTATAACTTTTCCCCCTCCATTTTTTAAAAAATGTGGAACAAGTGTCTTGATCATGAAAAAATAGCCTTTGAGGTTTAGATCAAGCTGTTCATCCCATATCTCCTCCGTGGTCTCTAGAACTGGAACTGTACGAAATACCCCGGCGTTGTTAACAAGAATATCTATAGCTCCAAACTCTTCTATAACTGTCTCTTGTAGCCTCTCTATCTCTTTTACCTTGGAGACGTCCGCTTTAAAAGCCTTGGCTTTACCACCTGACTTTACTATCTCGGCAACAACATTATTGGCAGCTTCATCATTAGTTTTGTAATTAACTGCTATATCCGCACCCTCAGTTGCAAACCTTTTGGCTATTGCCTCCCCGATACCTACCGAAGAACCGCTAACTAAAGCCACCTTATTTTGTAGCCTCATAATTTTCTCCCTATAAAAAAGTTATTGTTTTTCAAGATTATGTACTGCGCAGTAATGAGGTTCGCTCTTTATCTACTTTTCCCGCTTCATCAACACTCACCTTGTAGACCTCCTCAGCCCTGGCTCTGCTAATTAGTTTTTCATTTACATCGTGAGCCACTCTATCAATGTCACGTGTACTTGGATCTCCATAGCCGCCGCCACCTTGAGCAACAGAAACAAGAGTCTCTCCATCTTCTACCCAAACAATTGAGCACTGTTCAAGAATTTCTAATTCACCATTTCTCAGCCGTTTGAGTTGTTCTGAAGGTTTTGAAGCCAACCCAGATCGTGCCCCTTGGGGAACATGTACCTTTCCGTCAGCAACAAACCCTGCTTCCATTCTACAATCTACTGGTCCAAATTCAACCTCAATAGCATTAGCTCCTCTATACCTACCTGCCCCTTCACTGTCTTGAATGAGTCTTCTTGTATGTACGTGTATAGGCGTATAAACTTCGTCAAGTTCTACACTATCTATAAAACACATACCCCCATTTCCTACATGTAACATAGTTAACCACGCATCTTGATTTGGTGCTCCAGCACCAGATGTATGACCAAGAAATAGCTGGTTCACATATGGTTTACCGTTTCTCGGATCTATTCCTGAAACCACAGATGTTGAGGGAGGACAGAAACAACCGACTTCTCCCATTCCAAAACCATCTCCCAACTCTGCCATAGCACGTTGGGTGGCCGACACTATTCTATCTGCTAAGTTTGTTGTAGAAGCTGAACAGCTAATAGGATGCCTAGGTATCCCAACAACCCCCCCATCTTTTAAATGCAATTTAATACGACTTAGGGACCCGGCATTTTTTGGCACCGAATGCTCAATAGAGTTAAAAACACCTATATAAGCTGCTGTACGTGTGCAAGCTTCCGAAACATTTAGGCCACAATTCATTTGGTCGGCATTGTCTCTTAAATCAACTTCAATAATTGCCTCTTCGGCATCCACCGTGACAGTCGAAGTAACGGTAATTCCTTCTGGAGGGGTCCCAGGGATGGCATCATGCGTAGACTGGGCGGTTTTCGTGCCCATAGGGACTTTTTTTACTGCTTCAATCATCCGTTTTTCTGAATACTCAAACCATTGCTCAGTAAATGTATGAAGTGTATTCCAACCCACTTCTTTTCCAAGGGCCAATAGTTCTCTTTCTCCTATTAGAGCTGATCCTAACATAGCTAGAAAGTCTCCATACCATTGCTCAGGAACTCTTATTCGCATTTGGCACATTCTTATAATATCTTCGATAGTCTTATATTCATCCATCACCTTTACAGCAGGAAATATTATTGCTCCCTCCTCGTAAACATCTCTAGCTGTACCATGATATGTAGTAGGTATCGAATTTCCTATGTCAGCTTGATGAGCTTTTGCCAACAAAGTAAAATGATGAACACCCTCATCATCTATGACTGGCATGATTATTGTATGATCTGCTGGGTGAGAACATCCATGATAGGGAGAATTATGAAGAAAGGCGTCACCCTTTTTTATCTCCTTATGAAATTCCTCCATAGAAGCAGCCATAATATCTGGCCCAGACAAGACATGAATTGGTAAGCTTTCGGCAACCGATAATAACTTATGATCAGATGTTAAAATACAACATGAAAAGTCTTTTGCCCTATTTAGAACCCCAGATCGACCAGTGCGTAAAAGAGTGTTTCCCATCTTTGAGGAAATCCCCTCAAAACGATTTGCCAAAATTGCAAGTTGCCCTCCATCAAGGTGCATCTTTTTTTTATTAACCATCAGAACATACTCCTCATGAATGCATCAAAAGGCTACCTGTCGAAGTACGATAAAAGACCGTATTTTCATCAGCAACCACTGTTGTAAAGGGGGATTCAATTATTGCTGGACCTTTAAACTCGGTTCGTGATTCCATCGAGGAAAAGTCATATAGGTCTGCCTCAACTTCGCCAGTCTCGGAAAAATAAACTTTCCGCCTACCTGAAACCAAGCGTTTATTATTATCAATCAAACGTGTGCTTTTACTAGAACTCAATCTGCAACGGGCTGTTGCACTCCATCCTACAAATTCAATTATTGATCCAGGATCTCGAATTGCAAATATCTGCTCGTGCATTGCGTGAAAATCTTCAACCATGGCTTCCAAATCAGAATCTTCATTAAAAACACTATTATTCAAAGGTACTTCTATTTCCCAAACTTGGGAGGCATATCTGGCTTCTACAGCAAACTCTATTTCCTGGCTTGTTGCCCCCATACCAGGTCCATCAATAAACGCTTGGCATTGTTCTCTCAGAGTATTCAAGGTTACATTTACTCCGTTTCGATCGAAAGAGCCTGATGTCGTAAAAAAAGTGGCTCGATATTCATTAGTGAGATCTGACATTAAAGCCCCAGCCGCGCTCAAACCCGCACCAGTTTCAGGGATTAGCACTGTGGGACAGCCTAATCGACGAGCAATAAATATTGAATTAAGTCCAGCGGCTCCCCCTCCACCTATTAGCACCGAATTAGCTGGATCTATACCCTGATTGACGGTTATATCTTCTATTGCCTGAACCATATTCTCTGTCGCCACACTAACAATGGCTGCCGCAGCATCCATTGTTGAAATATTAAGCTGTTTTGCTATTTTTTTATTTATTATATCCGCTGCATTATTAGAATCTAACCGCATTGCTCCACCTAAAAAATAATCTGCATCAACATACCCTAATGTTAGACAAGCATCTGTCAAAGTTGGCTCATCTCCGCCTGTGCCATAACAAACCGGTCCAGGAACAGCACCAGCACTTTGAGGCCCCACATGCAATAGTCCCCCAGAGTCCACCCAGGCTATAGATCCTCCTCCTGCTCCAACACTTTTTATATCGATCGAAGGAAACCCTGTCATATGACCCCGGTAAGGCTGACCAATCCAGGTTTCTTTTGTCATTGGAATTCTGCCCTGTCTCACTAGGCTTACATCAAAGGTGGTTCCTCCCGTATCCGCAATTATGACATTTGGAACCTCCGAATCAATTTCAGCGTAATAACGTCCGGCAATTGGCGCCATAGATGGTCCTGAGTTAATTGCATGTATAGGTTTATTGGCCAAGTCTCCTGCATCAAGCATACCTCCCTGAGATGTAAGAACTAATGTTCTCCCTGTAAATCCGGAGCTGTAAAGCCGATCAGTTAGTCCTCCCAAATACTTTGTCATAAGAGGTTTTAAAGACGCGTCAATCGCTGTCGCAGATGATCGTCTATACTCTCTAAGTGCTGGGTTTAATTGATGAGAGAGAGAGAACGGTACTCCAGGAAGGTGCTTTTGTAATAACTCCCCTACTCTTATTTCATGTTGCGGATTAGATATGGACCATAAAAAGCAAACGGCAACTGCCTCAACCTCTTCTTCTCTAAGTTTTTCAAAAATAGAGATAACTGCCTTCTCATCGAGGGCTGTATGAACCTTTCCTGCACTATCAATTCGTTCTGGTACTTCGAAAGTTAGAGATCTGGGTATATAAGGCTCAGGATAAGGTACCTCGAAATTAAACGGTTCAATACGTCCTCCCTCTCTCAAAACTAAAATATCTGGATGCCCCTCAGTAGTTAAAAAGGCGGTTTTTGCAGTATTATTTGTAATTATGGCATTAATAGCGTGAGTAGTCCCATGTACCAGGATATCACCTTTTGAAAGAAATGACTCTAGCGTTAACTCCATATCGCTAGCTGCTAGTTTAAGAGCATCGACTACGCCCTTTACTGGATCACTCGGCGTTGTCGCCGCTTTATAAATCTTTAACCCTCCTGTATCGTCTTCAATTACAAGGTCAGTAAATGTTCCACCTGTATCACATGCAAATCGCATAAAACCCTCGCTTTCGCCAACATTCGTTTTCTGTATCTTCAAATGATTATGATTGCTAAAGATAGATTACTACAACAACTGTTTAGGAGAAATTAGTGCCCCTCCACCCACAAGCACAAGAACTATTAGACAGCCTAACGTCCGCGCCTACAGCTCTCAACCAAATGACACCTAAAAATGCTCGTTTAGCATATGACAAGTTCATAAAAAAACGAAATTTTAATCTAGAACCTGTTGATAACGTAAAAGATCAAATGATCGATGGCCCAAATGGACCAATTTCAATGAGAATTTTTTGGCCTAAAAATACAGTAAGTAAGGTACTTCCAGTGTTTATGTTTTTTCACGGAGGAGGTTTTGTGATGGGAAGTGTTGAAAGTCGCGAACCTCAGCTTCGAAAAATTGCTAATAAAGTTGGCTGTATCGTTATTGCGCCTCGATATAGATTGGCTCCAGAAAATAAATTTCCTGCCGCACATGCTGACTCTCTGACTGCAGCGAACTGGGTAATTAATAATGCCCAAAGTATAAATGGAAACCTAGCAAAGCTGGCCATAGGCGGAGATAGCGCTGGAGGAAATCTTGCGGCATTCATCTGCCAAAATGTTGCTAAATCGGAGACAGAAAATTTTATTTTACAAGTCCTTATATATCCCACAACCGACTTTCTGTTTAATCTTGATCTACCATCTTACAAACTACTTGATGAGCCATATTTTTTAACACGAAGTCAGATTGATTGGTATCAAAATCAATTTTTACCTGATGGAATTGATCGCAGAGACCTAAGGCTTGGACCTGCATTAGCTGAAAACCTCTCCGGTCTACCTCCCGCATTAATAATCACAGCTGAATTTGACCCATTGAGAGACGACGGAAAAAATTATGCAGTATTATTAAGAAAATCAGGTTCCCCAGCAAAATATATTTGCTACGATGGGATGATTCATGGGTTTTTTCATTATGGAAAAATTATTGACGCAGCTGATTCTTCACTTAAGGAAGTTATAAAATCTTTAAAAAAAGCTTTTTCTAGCTAGGACGGTATTAAAATGACTAAGAATGATTTTGCAGAGGCTGCCAAAATTATTGTGAATAATAGGTTAGGAAAAAAGAGACTAAATTTTCTTCCTCAAAACATTAGACCACAGAACCTTGATGAGGCTTACACTGTTCAAGAAAAAATTAATCAAATCCTCATAGAAAATGGACATGGTAAACCTTCAGGTTATAAAATTGGATGCACGACACCAGTAATGCAAAAATATATGAATATACAAGAACCATCTTACGGAGAAGTCTTTGACAATACAGTTTACGAAGAAACAGCCGTTCTAAAATATTCTGATTATCAGGAACCAGGGGTGGAAGCTGAGATTGCGGTAGAACTTGGACAAGATCTTTCATTAAAAGATGCGCCATTTAATTTAAATAGTGTACGTCACGCAGTTCAATCTTGCATGGCTTCAATAGAATTAGTTGACGCTCGTTACTTCAACTATCGTGAACTAGATACTCCAACTATGGTGGCTGATAATTTTTTTAATGCTGCTTGCGTACTTGGAAAACCTCTACGTGAGTGGCAAGATGTTGATCTCGCCAATGTTGATGGCGAGATGACTGTTAACGGTGCATCAGTTGGAACTGGTAAAGGGTCCCTAATCATGGGGCACCCTCTGCAGGCTCTGGCATGGTTAGCCAACAAATTAGCAGATCGAGGCAGAGAGCTTAAGGAGGGAGAATTTGTAACTCTTGGTTCAGTGATTGCTACTAATTGGGTTTCTCAGGGTGATTTAGTAGAAGTCAATATGAGCGGGCTAGGTAGTGCTACGATAAAATTTGAGTAATATCCATAGAGAGAGAAAACAATGAAAAGTTATCAATTAGTAGAAACCAATCAACCATTGCAGCTAATCGAAACTAACAACCCTGAACCACAAGGGACTGAAGTACTTATTAAAATTACCGCAAGTGGAGTTTGCCATTCTGATCTGTATTTCTGGCAAGGTGGCTATGATGGAGGTGGTGGTAAAATTATTAGCTTAGAAGAGCGTGGTATTAAGTTGCCTCTAACAATGGGTCACGAACCTGTAGGCGAAGTTGTCGCTTTAGGGCCAGATGCCACAGGAGTTAAGATAGGTGACAAACGGCTAGTTTTTCCTTGGATAGGCTGTGGGGATTGTCCGCGTTGTAACGAAGGTAATGACAACAATTGTGTTTCAATGAGAACATTAGGAGTTTTAGCCCCAGGAGGATATGCTGACCACGTAATGGCTGCGCACTCTAAATACCTTCTGGATATAAGTGGTATACCTGAGCACTATGCTTGCACTTTAGCTTGTGCCGGAATTACATCCTACAGTGCTCTAACAAAAGTTCATCCACTTTATGACGATGACAAAGTGGTTATTATTGGAGCAGGCGGGGTCGGATTAACGGGAATTGGTATAGCAAGAGCATACCTTCCTGATCATGAACTAATAGTTGTGGATATTGATGGAGAAAAATTAGCTGCAGCACGCCAAGCCGGAGCAGATCATACAATTAATTCTGCAGAAGAAGATGCTTTAGAAAAACTAAAAGAGCTAACAGGTACAGGCCCCGGATCCATTGTTGACTTTGTGGGCTCTTCGGAAACTAGCCGGCTTGGATATGACGCAGTCAGAAAAGGCGGAAAATATATATGCGTTGGGCTATACGGTGGAGAAATCACCATACCCACGCTCACACTACCGGTGCGTAATATGACAGTACAAGGCTCTTATGTTGGTAATCTGAAAGAAATGCATGAACTCTTAGACCTCGTTCGAGAGGGAGAGGTAACTCCAATTCCTGTCGAAAAGCGATCTATGTCACGTGTTACTGAAACCCTACAAGACCTTGACGAAGGTCGTATCCTTGGAAGAGTAGTCCTAATTCCCTAGTCTGCTTTTCCATTATGCATGATTGATTCTGATTACAAAGGTTTTAAACTGCAAATAACTTTGCAGGCGAATGTGTGCTGCCAATATAGGCATATTTTACCAAGATAACCTTAATACCTAATCGATCCAATCCCAAAAGTGGCTACCCCATACTATAAATATTGAAGGATTTGACGCCTAATCCCAACTCCAAAAGTCTTTACCATTAGACAAAAGATTTCGTGCTATTACCATTTTATGAACTTCTGATGCCCCATCCACTAGTTTGGCCTGCGGTGCGTATCGATACATCCACTCTAAAGGTAGATCTTTGGAATAACCGCGCGCACCATTCAATTGGATTGATGTTGCTATAGCCTTGTGGAGAACTTCAGATACAAAGATTTTTGCCATTGACACCTCCTTTCGCGCCTGGTCCCCAGAATCTAACTTGGCTGCAGCCCGCATTGTCATCAATCTGCCTATTTCAATATCCATAGCTGCTTCAGCCAGCATCCATTGAACACCTTCATGCTCAGAAAGAGTCATCCCAAAGTTTTTTCTTGTATTTACATATTCTAAACACTCCTCAATTGCTCTTTTGGCCATTCCTAACCATCGCATACAATGAGTTAAACGAGCAGTACCAAGTCTAATCTGAACAGCTTTCATGCCCTCACCAACGGCCATTAAACGATTCTCATCGGGAATTTCCATATTATTGAAGCGTAATTCACAGTGCCCTCCATGTTCTTCCGGCCCCATTATAGGAATACGTCGGATAATCTCCCATCCAGGATCATCACGATGAAAAAGAAATGTAGTTAGGTTTTTTTTACTTTCTTCGGAAGTGCGAGCTAGAAGAATAAAATGTTCGGCGCCTTCTGCCCCAGTTATAAACCATTTGTGACCCTCTATAGCCCATTTGTTGTTCCCTTTTGGTGTTGCGGTAGTAAGCATAGAAGTAGGATCGGAGCCAGCGCCCGGAGCTGGTTCTGTCATAATTATTGATGAACGTAAATCACCATCTATAATAGGCTGTAACCATTTATCCTTTTGTTCCTCAGATGCGCATCTGTTTAGTAAAATCATATTACCATCATCCGGGGCTGCACAATTCATACACACTGGTCCAAATCGGGACCTCCCTGCCTCTTCATAGAAAACGGCCATTCCTACTGTGTTTAAACCTAAACCACCGCGTGAAATTGGCATCTGGGGTGCCCAAAGCCCCAAAGATTTAGCCTTATCACGCAGTTCCTTTAAAGGCTTTAAAGCTATATTCTCATGATCATCAAAGTTTTTGGGATCGGCCTCAATAGGCATGACTTCTGTTTCAACGAATAGCCCAACTCTTTTCCTTAAATCCTCTAACTCAGCTGATAAAGTAAAATCCACCTTTAACCCTCCTCAAAAAAGTATTTTATAAAGTTGACAGAGATAAACCACCATCAACTGTGAATACGGATCCAGTAATATACCGAGCAGAAGGCCCGGCCAACATCAATAAAACACCGTCCAAATCTGCAGGCTCTCCAAATCGACCCACGGGAACACGCGTTATAATACGCTGACCTGCAGGGCTTTGTAAAAAATCACTGTTAAGCTCTGTTTGAATATATCCAGGAGCAATTGCATTAACACAAATACCCTCCATGGAGAGCTCTAAAGCCAGAGTTTTTGTTAAACTAATCATGCCCGACTTTGATACTGAGTAGGGTAAAACTCTTTTGGCTGAAGTGTTTACTCCAATAATAGAAGCAATATTTATTAGTCGTCCCCTTATTTTATTTTCGACCATTCCTCGGGCCACTTCTCTCGCCACAAGCCAAGCACCTTTAATGTTTGTATCAATAACACGATCCCATTCCGCCTCATCCATCTCAATAGCTCGACCTGAGGATGGCACTCCAGCATTATTTATTAAGATCGTAATTGGCCCTAACTTGCTTTGAGAGTATTTAATTGCTTTTTCTATAGAATCTGCATCTAAAACATCCATCTCAAGAGGAAACAAAAGTAAATTCTCTTCTGAAAGAGTTTCAGCTAGTCTTTCTAAGCGATCAATTCGCCTGGCAGCAACTATAACTTTTGCACCCGCTCTGCCTAAAGTTTTTGCAAAGTGAGCTCCTAATCCACTTGAAGCACCGGTAATCAGTGCCACTTCACCCTTTAAATTAAATAATTCTTGCATAACAATACCCCCAAAATGATGACGATCCTTCTACTCTAATATAAAACTAATAAAAAAGAGCTACATTTAAAATGAGGAAATAATGACAAAACTCTCTGTTGCCGAAGGACAAAGTATAATCGACACAAAAATGGCGCCTTGGGTCAAGGACTTAAATATTCAAGTAATAGAAACCTTAGATAATGGAGCTACACTTCGTATGCCATATGGAGATCATCTGGCTAGGACTGGAGGTGTAATTTCTGGACAATCAATGCTAGCTTTTGCAGATGCAGCAATGGTTATTGTTATATCTTCTAGTTTGGGAGGGTATCAAAATATGACTACTGTCGACATGACCACCAGCTTTATGACTGCTGCTTATGAAACTGATATAATTGCTAAAGGCGAGATTGTAAAAGCCGGCAAAAGAATGATTTTTGGCCAGATTAGACTTTACGGAGTCAAATCAGATACCCCCGTAGCCAATGTTTGGACAACCTGGATGCTTCTTTAAAGGAAGGATCTTCTGAGCTCAACTAAATACAAACTTATTTCAGGCACTAAAATAATTGCTATTAGGACGAATAGCATAGTCAGTGCAAAGGGAGCTGCCCCTATAAAAATATCTGCAAGAGAAATGTCGTCTCTATCTAATGTGCTCTTGATGACATATACAGCCAAGCCTAAAGGTGGCGTTAGCAGCCCAATCTCTGTAGCTATAATGGTTACTATACCAAACCAAACCAGATCAACATTAAATGGAGCCAAAACCACTAAAAATAATGGCACCGATATCAACATAATCGAAACTGAATCAATTATAGTTCCCAATACTAAAACTATAACAACATAAAGAAATAGAAGCATTCCAAAACTGGCATCCATTTCCCCTATCCAGGTTCCCAACTGGGTAGGTAATCCCGTGATACCTAGCATCCGACTGTACATACTGGCTGAAACAATTAGGAACAACAAAGTAGCTGAAATATGACCAGCTTCAACCAAAATTACCCAAGTTGATCTCCAAGTTAGACTTCTTCTTGATAAGGCAAAAAGAAATGCTACAAAAGCTCCGGCAGCACCAGCCTCTGTAGGCGTATAAAACCCAGCATAAATTCCTCCAAGAACAACTAAAATTAGAGTTGCAATTGGCCATGATTTAGACACGAGCTCTTTTCTAGATATACGGGTCTCGCTTTCACTTTCTTGCGCAAATGTCTCGGGAGATGCAACAGAATTGGGAAAAACATAAGCCATAAATGCTATCAACCCGCAAAATGCAGCTGTTAAAAGAAGCCCTGGCCCTACTCCCGCGATAAACAGATCGCCAACAGATTCTTCAGCTATTAGAGCATAGATAATTAGCAAAACACTTGGTGGAATAAGCATTCCTAGTACAGAGGATCCAGCAACCACTCCAACTGCAAACCTTCCTTTGTACCCGTATCGTAACATCTCTGGTACTGAAATTCGGGTAAAAACTGTTGCAGAAGCTATAGAAACCCCCGTTATAGCAGCAAAAATTGCATTGGCTACTACGGTGGCCATGCCTAACCCACCCCGAATTCTCTTCACCAAACTTTGGGCTATGTCATATGTATCGCGTCCCATACCGCAGGCGCTCACTAATAAGCCCATGAGAACAAACAAAGGAATCACACCGAATAGAAAGTTACCAACCGTCTTAGCCGAAGCAATCCACAATAGACTCACTGCTATGTTGACATTTCCTTTTACAACCCAGACACCCACGAACGAAATAAACGCCAAAACAATAGGCACATACATGCCTATATATATCAATACTAACATTGCTAGAATTGAAACGGCACCAACCTCTAGACCACTCATTTGGCGCTCTCCTCAACTGCTTGACTCTGAACATTATCGACCTTACTAGACGATAATGGCGGTTTACCAAATAATGCTCTTATATTGTCTAATGCCATCAATGCGAACTGTATCGCTAATAGAGCACAACCAATTACAAGAACTAATCTCTGAGGCCATTCTGGGAAGGTAAACACACCGACATTACCGACAAAGAAATCACCATGGTATGCCTGTAGCCATTTAGTCCACCCACCTTTTATAATCGCAATCATAAGACCTACTCCAGCTGCGCTGAAGAAGAAACCCATAATATTTCCTACTGCCGGAAAGCGTCTAAGAATTGCTGAGTATAGTGCATCTGAACGAGTCATACGTCCAACTTTGAGAGTATGAGTTAATTGTAAATACAAGACGATGACAATTGAGATCTCAACGATTTCTGTGACGCCAGAGATTGGGGAATCGAAAACAAACCGTAGAACTATATCTGCAGTTACTAAAGTCATTAATACAAATATCCAACTTGAAGCTGCAGCATTCGCTGAGACCACAACCAAGTCAAATAAGTGTCTTGCACCATTAAGTAGCTTGAAAATTGAAGACAACATTTAATAGGAGCCGCCTTACGGCGGCTCCCCTCAACTATTAATTAAAAAGTAAAGTATAAATCAATTTACTAGACTATTTCACATCCCAGTCGCGCATAACAGGCTGATTATTTGCTCGCATCTCTTTCATCCAAGCTTTCAAAATCGCTGTACCAGGCAACCCTTTCTTGTCCTGAGCAGCCGCCCAGTTCTTGGCTAATGGAGGCAACATCGCAGCCCATGCTTTAATATCAGCGTCACTCATTTTTGTGTAGACTGTACCAAAATCCTTTTTACACCGAGCAAGTCCACCAGCAGCGCCTTTATTCACTCGATCGATTGAGTCTTTTTGCCATGCAGGAATCGCTGCCTTAAGAGCGTTCTTAACTTCTCCAGGTAACCCTGCCCAAGTGTCTTTATTAACATTTAATGAAAAGCCGTTCACTGCGCCTAGATTGGCATCAATCACAAATGGGGCTGGCTCACACAACTTAAACGCTCCAGCGGCTTGTCGCCAGACAATCATGTTATCGTAAATTCCAGTTGTTAGACTGTTATAAGCATCAGCCAAGTTTGTTTGTACTCCAGCTGCTCCTGCGGCAATAACCCAAGGTAAATTCGGACCAGCTGCGCCAACTTTTCTTCCTTTTATATCAGAAAGTTTATTAATCTTAGTTTTTGACCAAAGCATATAATTATCCACAGCTCCGCTTGGTCCTAGATTTACTTGATTAAATTTAGCCCATGTTTTGCCGTAATCATCAAACATGGATTCCATCTTACCGGTTGTAGCAATAACTAACGTAAGATCCTTGGTTGTAAAAGGGGTTTTAAAAGCCACGTCATAGAGCGGAACTTTGTCGGCATGAAAAGCAGATACGATAACCCCAACATCTCCTAATCCAGTCTCAACGCCTTCAAGTTCACCTCTTGGCTTAACAATGGTTCCACTAACACCTTTGTTCCAGTTAATTTTATAATTACCAGTTTTAGCCAGCTCAGCGTTAACCCCAGGCATGAATGTGTCAACAAAAGCTCCAATCCATGTGGCAGCTGGTGGATAACCAGAAATCCCTGTTAGATTAATCGTCTTAGCCGCAGATGCGGGTAAAACTGATGCAAGAGCTAATATTGAAACTGCTCCAATTGCTATAACGTAACGGACTAAACTTTTAATCAACATAATCCCCCCCAAATTAATTAATGAAACACACACAAAACATCGACTAGGGCTCCAAGCTTATGGCAAGGAACCCTAACCGACAATACCTAATGAATCAATTTACTAGACTATTTCACATCCCAGTCGCGCATAACAGGCTGATTATTTGCTCGCATATTGTCCATCCAAGCTTTCAAAATCGCTGTACCAGGCAACCCTTTCTTGTCCTGAGCAGCCGCCCAGTTCTTGGCTAATGGAGGCAACATCGCAGCCCATGCTTTAATATCAGCGTCACTCATTTTTGTGTAGACTGTACCAAAATCCTTTTTACACCGAGCAAGTCCACCAGCAGCGCCTTTATTCACTCGATCGATTGAGTCTTTTTGCCATGCAGGAATCGCTGCCTTAAGAGCGTTCTTAACTTCTCCAGGTAACCCTGCCCAAGTGTCTTTATTAACATTTAATGAAAAGCCGTTCACTGCGCCTAGATTGGCATCAATCACAAATGGGGCTGGCTCACACAACTTAAACGCTCCAGCGGCTTGTCGCCAGACAATCATGTTATCGTAAATTCCAGTTGTTAGACTGTTATAAGCATCAGCCAAGTTTGTTTGTACTCCAGCTGCTCCTGCGGCAATAACCCAAGGTAAATTCGGACCAGCTGCGCCAACTTTTCTTCCTTTTATATCAGAAAGTTTATTAATCTTAGTTTTTGACCAAAGCATATAATTATCCACAGCTCCGCTTGGTCCTAGATTTACTTGATTAAATTTAGCCCATGTTTTGCCGTAATCATCAAACATGGATTCCATCTTACCGGTTGTAGCAATAACTAACGTAAGATCCTTGGTTGTAAAAGGGGTTTTAAAAGCCACGTCATAGAGCGGAACTTTGTCGGCATGAAAAGCAGATACGATAACCCCAACATCTCCTAATCCAGTCTCAACGCCTTCAAGTTCACCTCTTGGCTTAACAATGGTTCCACTAACACCTTTGTTCCAGTTAATTTTATAATTACCAGTTTTAGCCAGCTCAGCGTTAACCCCAGGCATGAATGTGTCAACAAAAGCTCCAATCCATGTGGCAGCTGGTGGATAACCAGAAATCCCTGTTAGATTAATCGTCTTAGCCGCAGATGCGGGTAAAACTGATGCAAGAGCTAATATTGAAACTGCTCCAATTGCTATAACGTAACGAACTATACTTTTAATCAACATAATCCCCCCCAAATTAATTAATTACATACAACTATAGTTTATGGATCAAAGCTTATTGCAAGGAACCCTATGCGGCAATACCTATGGATCAATAAATATACGGGCATTTTTTAATAACCTTAATATTTGTTTCCAATTTATTTTGCCGGTTATTAAAGGTTTAATTACCACTAAATAATAAAGATTTAAGCCACTCCGCCTGAACATCAGCCACCTTGGCGAGATGCTCAGTATTTGAATAGAGGCTCATATGGTCTACGCCTTCAACTACAGCGAGATGTTTGTTAGGTGACTCAATAGAGTTAAATGCCTCAATTTCAAGATCAGAAGATGTTATATTATCTCCCTTCGCAACAGCCATCATTACAGGAGTTTCATGTATTCGGCTTGCATAAGGTTTAACTTGATAAGCGAGCAATAATTCAACTGACTCAATAGTATTTACGTGTTCATGATTTGGCGCTTCCTGTTCCTTTATATCACCGAAAATAGTGCATACGTGAGGGAATGGCCAAGAACTGAGCTCGTTGTCAGGGTCAGTAGATGACATAGGCATAATACCACCGGGCTCGCCAGCATGACGTCTTTCTCGATCCTCTAATATAGTTGCCATTAAAGATGCAAATTTTCGCTCTCCATGACAGCGCCTCATAGTCGGGAAGCCATCTACAACCGGTATTGTGGATATGGCAAATTTTACTCGGGGATCTAATGACGCAGTTATAATCACATGACCACCGCTATACGAAATTCCCCAAATGCCAATCTTATCATTATCAATTTCATCAAGAGTACGTCCGAAACTAACCGCATTTCGATAGTCCTCAATTTGACCCCACGGATTGATATGTTGTCGAGGCATTCCCTCGCTTTCTCCAAAATTTCTATAATCAAAAAGTAAGCAGGCTACTCCTATGTCAGAAAACGCCTGGGCATAATAAGGCATTACTATTTCCTTAACATAACACCATCCACCCGCCAAAATAACTAATGGACAAGGCCCAGTTGCATTATCTGGTGTTATCAAAACTCCACGAACTTTGTCCCCACAACTATTAAACTCTACTTTTCGCTCCATCGATTCCTCCCAATATCTATCACCTTACTAAGACTACAATGCTTTTTACTCAAGACGAAGGTTGTCGGCTCATTCACGAGATGTCAACTGATAACAGAAATAGCAAAAAATTTGTAAAACTATCTTTTCCATTTTAGCTTTCCACCTAATCAGCAGCTTCTGACTCCAGTGTTTCACTTATCTGCTCTCTCAGTACATTCTTTCGAATTTTCCCTGCAGGAGTTCGCGGAAAACTATCAACTATCTCAAGTCGTTCAGGATATTTTTGCTTGGCCATTCCAGAGCTTTCCAAAGCACCTATCATCTCTTCGAAGGTCATAGAAGCTTCTGGTAGTAAAACCACAAATGCACATCCCGTCTCACCCAAACGAGGATGAGGCATACTAACCACTGCGGCCTCATATACCTGGGGGATCTCGTGAAGGGCATCTTCAACCTCTCTAGGGCTCAAATTTTCACCACCTCGAATTATTAAGTCTTTGAGTCTACCCGTAATTACGAGGCAATTCTCAGAGGTTTTAACAGCCAAATCGCCAGTATGAAAAAAACCATCTTTATCAAAAGCTGAATTATGCTCTGGATCAGCATAACCAAGACACATCTCCGGTCCTCGAGTAACTATTTCACCTTCAACCCCGTCTGGCACTTCATCACCATTTTCATCAACTATCAAAACCTCATGGCCGACTATAAAGCCCTCTGTTGATGCTCCAATATCTTCCTTTTCTCTACTATTGACCCCTAGGGTCACCGTAGGGGCTTCCGTAGAACCGTAACATCTGGCGCATACACATTGAGAAAAGACATTATGAGCACTATAAATCACTTCCGGTGGCACAGGGGCACCTCCACATGGAAAATATCTTAATGTGGGTAAATCCAATCCATTAGACCTGGAAAATGTTGTTAACTCTTGCAAAAATACTGTAGCCGCAATGGTGAAGGTCACCCCATGTAAATCAATAAGTTCTGCAGCTATTTTAGCATCCCAAATTTCCATCAAAACCACCGGAACCCCAAGAACTATTGGTAATTGAACTCCATACAAATAACCAGTGATATGAGTTAAAGGGGAGGGCATAAGAATTACATCCTCGGAACCTAAATTTAAAAACTTTCTGAATGCCTGATTTTCTGTATCTATAGTGTTGTGACTATGCAGCACACCCTTTGGTTGGCCGGTAGTTCCTGATGTGTACATAATCAACTTCACTGAATTGGGATCAATGATAGACTTATTAAGTGAGTTACTCTCTCCAATATTGGTTAAATCTTTCCAATCAACACATTCCTCGGCGTTGCCTCTAACTGTTACAATATAATCAAGGTTTGGAAGCTCACCCCTATGGTTTTCAATCATGGTAATATAGTCAAAACCACGAAATTCCGTTGGAACAAAAAAAACCCGCGTACCAGCGTCTTTTAAAATGTAAGTAACCTCTGCCTCTCTATAAATAGGAATAATCGGATTACACACCAGACCCAGAAATGATGCAGCCATATCAATTACAAGTACTTCATACCAATTAGGTAACTGGAAACTAATCACATCCCCTTCACTTAGTCCCATAGATTTCAATGAAAAGGCTAGAGACCTTCCCATATCATACAATTGCGATGCGGTAACTTTCTTCTCGCCATCAATGACAAGAATTTTATCTGGCTGTTGAACTGCCTGGATTTCTAGAAGATCAGAGATTGTCTTATTTCGCCAAATCCCAGATCTAGAATTTTTTTTAATCAAAGAATCAGTAAGTCTGACCTGCCATCCACTTATATCTTCACGCATTGATATTCTCAGAAATTATCTTCCAACAAATTTAGGTTTTTCTTTATTTAAAAAAGCCTCAGTAGCTATTTTGTGATCTTCAGTCATTTGCGACATTGCTTCAAAATTAAAGGCAGTATCCAAAACAGCATTAGCCACCTGTTTGAGCCCCTGATTAATAGAAACTTTAGTCCATTTTATAGCATTAGTAGCTCCATTCGCGAGTCTCTGGGCCATAGCATTAACGCAAATATCAAGCTGTTCATCTGAAACAGAATAGTTGATCAGCCCAAGCTCTTGTGCTTGAGAAGCAGAAAGCAGATCACCCGTCATTAAGTATTCTTTGGCTTTAGGATACCCTATTAATTGCGGCCATATAACTGCTCCCCCATCCCCAGCAACTAGACCTACCGAAACGTGTGGATCTCCTAACTTTGCAGTTTCACTTGCGTATATGAGGTCACAGAAAAGTGCCAGAGTGCAGCCCAAACCAATAGCATGGCCAGGTAGGCAGGCAATTATGGGTTGTTCCAAGTCTAGTAGACTATTGACGATTCTCTTGCCTTCCCAGACAGTTCTCGCAAAAGCCTTTGGATCCCCATGCATTCTATTGATCCACTCTAGATCACCGCCAGCGCAAAAAGCCTTCCCTGCTCCGGTTAGAATTACAACATCAGTATCTTTATCAGATGAGACATCGTAAAAAATCCGTGAAAGCTCTTCATGCAATTCTTCATCAATAGCGTTCATTTGTTCAGAACGGTTAAGAGTTAATGTTAATATTCGATTTTTACGTTCAGCTAATATTGTCTTATAGGAATCATAATTCAACAAATTACCCTTTCTAATAACCACTATATAAATAGTAAATTAAAGCTCTAAAAATATTACTGTAATTATTCATCAGACTTTCGCATTTTTAATTTAAGCCCAACAACTTCATAGATATCTAGGCCTGTTAATGAGGCAATCTCATCAATTGGCATGTTTGTTTCTTTTAGTAAGACGGTAGCATGGCTTTTAGGGTTCCTTTTTGATGCTTTCCTTCTAGCAGTTTGATTGTTATTTCTTTTTTTTCCATGATTATCCAGACCACGCTCATACGCCTCTGCTAAAGCGGCATCTCTGCGGGCCTTATCACTTTGAACCCAGTTATCCATCATATGAACATGTCTCGCTAAGTCCTGTGCTTTACGTTTTTCTCTCACATACCCTTTATTAGCATCCAAATTATCTTCATTTGATTTTGGTAAAGGATTTCCAGATGCTGCCTCGTCAAGTGTCATTCCATTTTTTTTAGCCAAACGCTTAGCCGCAGCCAGCGCAGCAGCCCTTTCTCCTTCAAAAGTACTTTCCGATGCCAACTTAAGTAGGTTATGAAAACGAATTCGCTCTTCCTCATTAAATGAGTTAGATTCTATCTTAGTTTTTTTTGAACCAGTTTTAGGCTGAACCATGGCTTTATAACTAAATCTCATAGAATTAACAAAATGCTCTAATGCTACAATTTTCTTCAAAACACATTTACATAAAAACATCTTAACAGTAACTAACAGTTTTAAATATACCTAAGAAATTAGTTTTGCGCTTTGTTTTTGAACACAAAGGAATAATTTAATGGACAGATTGAAAGATAAAATTGCAATTGTTAGTGGTGCAGGAGGAGGCATAGGCAGTGCAATTTGCCATAGATTTGCTCAGGAAGGTGCAGCTATCATATGCGTAGACATAAACCCTTCTACCCTGGACACAACTATTGCAGATATTGCTCGCAACGGAGGTAAAGCAAATAAATTAGTAGCAGACATATCGTTAGAAGAAACAGCGGTCGATGCAGTTAAAATAGCTAAAGATGAGTACGGAGGATTGGACATACTAGTAAATAATGCCGTTTACGATATAGCTCTGGGACCTCTAACCACAATATCCTTAGATGATTGGAGGCGTACAATGGACGTAAACCTAAATAGCGCTTTCTTAATGTCCAAACACGCAATACCTGAAATGGAAATTAGAGGAGGAGGTAGCATAATACATATTGCTTCTCAACTTGGGCGAACAGCAAGGCCCGGAAGACCGTGGTATTGCGCACAAAAAGCAGCACTAATAAATCTCGCCAAAGCCATGGCGCTGGATCATGCTCCACAAAAAATTCGTGTTAATAGTTTATCACCCGGACCAGTGGAGACCAATCGTTATCTAACAAACTTTTCTTCTCAAGAGGAAGCTCAGAAAACTTCAAACACTTTGTTTGATAGGCTTGGTAAACCTGATGAAATAGCAGCAGGAGCAGCCTTTTTGGCAAGTGATGATGCATCTTTCGTGACTGGAAGCGATCTTTTAATTGATGGAGGTTATACGGTTCCTTAGAAAACAACACTTAATTCATAGGAAATATTACTTTATACCAAATATTAAAAGATTAGGGCTTCCAAGTATATTAACACTAGTTTAGCCTAATATTGCTTTGTTTGATTTTTATAATATTAGCTCAAGAGCTTTAACACTTCTTTCTGCTGAGACCGGCCATAGGTTAGCACTAAAGGCGTTAGCAAATGGCTTGGGACCGCAGGGCGAGGCGAACGAACCAAAAGGTCTAAGTCAGACAATTTGGCAAAGAACGTTTCTGAATCCTGTAGCAATATCTGCTGGGTTCGACAAAAATGGGATCGCGATCTCAGGCGTTTTAAAATTAGGGGTAGGCTTTATTGAGGTTGGAGGCGTTACACCAATAGCTCAAAAAGGTAACCCTAAGCCTCGATTATTTAGACTTGAAAAAGATAAAGCAGCAATAAATCGCTTAGGATTTAATAATCTTGGGTCTGATCAACTACTCTCAAGAATACGTCAACACAATATTACACACACCAACTCTTCCCCAATAGGCATCAATCTGGCCGCTAACTCTGATAGCACAGACCCAAGCAATGACTTTGAAGGTTTGGTAGATAAATTTGCTTCTCAAATTGACTTTTTAACCGTGGACATATCTTGTCCTAATTCAAAAAATGGCCTGGTCTTTTTGTCTCCTAAACCTCTAAAAAACTTACTTAATAAACTAATTGAAATAAGAGATCGAAAAGACCTACAAAAACCTCCCGCTTTATTAGTAAAATTATCTCCAGATATTGAATATAGAGAACTAGATATACTTGTTGAGGTAATCGTAAATGCGGGCATAGATGGAATTACAATTTCAAACACTACAGTCAAACGGCCCAAAGATCTTACAAGCCCCAGAAAAAACGAGGTTGGAGGACTATCGGGTAAACCCCTGTTCCTAATTTCAACCGAAATGTTACGATATGTATTCAAGATAACAGGAGGCAATATTCCTCTGGTGGGAGTGGGGGGGATTTCTTCTGGTGCTGACGCTTATGAAAAAATCTGTGCTGGGGCTAGCCTGGTTCAAGTATATACAGCCTTAGTTTACAATGGCCCTAAACTTATATTTAACATAAAGAATGATTTGGCCAAGCTACTAGAATCAAATGGTTTTTCATCAATCAAAGATGCAATCGGCAGTAAAAATAAGATAGACTAAGTTTGTCTATAGAGCTTAAAAAATTTAGATTTATTTGCTAGTTTAAAAAATTAAAAACTTATCACATTTTGGGGATTTACAAAATGTTAGGAATAACCGGATTTGGCGCTTATATACCTCAGCTTCGTTTGCCAAGGAGTGCCATAGTGAATGCTAATGTATGGGCGAACCCTAGCATAGCACATCTGTCTACTGGTGAACGGTCCATGGCTAATTGGGACGAAGATTCCATAACAATGGCAGTAGAGGCTGCACGCAACTGTCTACACAATATTGATAGAGACCATGTAAAGAAAGTTTCTTTTGCCTCAACAACCTTCCCTTTTGTTGACAGGCTAAATTCTGGTGTTGTTTCATCTGCATTAAACTTACCTAACGACTCTCATTCAGCTGATTTAACCGGGTCTCTGAAGGCCGGGACGAGTAGCTTAATTAGTGCATTAGAATCAACAATGAAAGACAGCAAAGACTTGCATCTTTGTATCGCTGCCGAGAAACGACTTGCTCGGGCTGGTAGCTTACAAGAACTTAGTTTTGGTGATGGAGCTGCGGCACTTACGTTGGGGAATAGCTCTAATAATGTAATCTTAGCAGAATTGATAGGACATCATTCTATAACAGATGATTTTGTGGATCATTACCGAGCTCAAGGAAATAAGTTTAGTTATTATTGGGAAGAAAGGTGGATTAAGGAAGAGGGTTATTTGAAGCTAATACCTGAATCTATCAATAGGTTGCTTGAAAATTGTAGCGTTAAAGCAAACCAGATTGACCATCTCATAGTTCCTCTAAGCAGCAGGGGAGTGCCGCAAAGAATAGCAAGTGCGACAGATATTTCTCCCGAAATAATTTCAGATAATCTATGGAATGATTGTGGAGACACAGGCACAGCACATCCTTTAATTATGCTTGCCTCAGAGCTTGAAAAGGCAAAACCAGAAAAGAAAATTTTAGTCTGCGGATTTGGACAAGGAGCTGACACTATTTTATTACAAACGACCAAAGCCATATCTGATTTTCAGTCTCGACAAAGTTTGTCAGATTCGTTAACGAATCGAAGGGAAGAAAATAACTATTTAAAGTTTTTAACTTTTAATGGCCTATTAGAAGTAGAAAGGGGCATGAGAGCTGAGCAAGACAAACAAACTGCATTAAGTGCTCTTTACAGAAATAAAGATATGCTATTAGGCTTTATTGGTGGACATTGCCAAAAATGTGGCACTTCACAAATTCCTAAGACACGTATTTGTGTTAATCCAAATTGCGGTGCACATAATAGTCAAACTGATGAGCGTTTTTCTGATAAAAAAGCTAATGTTATGTCATGGACTGCTGATCAACTGGCGTATTCAATAGATCCTCCTGCCCATTATGGCATGGTGGAGTTTGAAGGAGGTGGACGCCTGATGGTTGATTTTACAGATGTTAATACGGATGAAATGGAAACTAATATGCCTGTAAGAATGGTATTTCGTATAAAGGATATTGACGAACAGAGGGGGTTTGTCAGGTATTTTTGGAAGGCTTCACCTTATAAGTAATGACTTGGACGGTAATCTTGTTTTATATTTGAATAAACCATTAGCTGACGGAGATAATTAATGGCAAACGGGATCAAAGATAAGGTCGCAATTCTCGGAATGGGATGTGCTAAATTCGGAGAGCGCTACAATTCAGATGCAGAAGATCTTATGGTTGAAGCATTTGAAGAATGCATCAAAGACGCCAATATTGATGTGTCAGAAATTCAAGCAGCTTGGGGATCGACTACGTTTGACGAAATGGGTGTAGGAAAATCCGCTATACCTTATTCCCAAGCACTTCGCCTGCCGAACATACCTGTAACCAGAGTAGAGAATTACTGTGCCAGCGGATCAGAGGCTTTCCGAGGAGCAGCCTACGCTGTCGCATCTGGCGCCTGCGACATAGCGCTAGCTATTGGAGTCGAAAAATTGAAAGATACTGGTTTTGGTGGTCTTCCTAATATGAATCCCGGACCATTAAACAGTCAGTGGTGGGCCAATATAACTGCCCCCGGTGGTTTTGCACAATTAGCCTCCGCCTATCGTGCCAAGTTTGGAATTGGAAAGGACGATTTTAAAAAAGCTATAGCCCATGTTTCAGTAAAAAGTCATGCAAATGGAGCACTAAATGATAAAGCACATTTGAGACGTCCAATAACTGAAGATGATGCATTAAATGCCCCAATTATTGCTGAGCCATTGGGGCTTTACGATTGCTGCGGCGTCTCCGATGGAGCAGCCTGTGCTATTCTTACCACTCCTGAAATTGCAAAATCTCTAGGTAAAAACCCATTAATCACGATTAAAGCATTACAAATTGCAGCATCTAATGGAACAGAAGCTTCCTATAACCAGTGGGACGGAAGTCACTTTCTCACAACCAGGGTGGCAAGTCAGCGAGCTTATGACGAAGCCGGAGTTAAAAACCCTCGTGAGGACCTAAGTCTTATTGAAGTCCATGACTGCTTTTCCGTGACTGAGTTAGTAACTATGGAGGATTTGCATATTTCCAGCGAAGGAAACGCTCCTAATGATATCAGGGACGGCTTCTATGACTCAGACGGCTCAATACCTTGTCAGATTGATGGAGGCCTCAAATGTTTTGGACATCCAATCGGTGCCTCAGGAATTCGCATGATCTACGAAATGTATCTACAGCTTTTGGGAAAAGCAGCAGAACGGCAAAGAGATAAAGTGGACTTATGTTTAACACACAACTTGGGTGGCTTTCCTCACGAAAACGTAGCTGCCGTGTGTATAGTGGGTCGTTACGACTAAGCTCAGATGATAAGCCAGTCTTAGATGAGTGAAGAAGCACCGATACTATGGCGTCCAAGTGAAGAAGAGGTTGAAAACCGAAACCTCAGCGCCTTTGTGAGACAACTTAGAAATAATTTGAACATCGATTTTGGGCATGATTACCAAAAGTTATGGCGCTGGTCGGTTAAAGAAAAAGGGTTATTTTGGCGCGAATGTTGGAAATTTCTAGATTTTATTTACGAAGGTTCTCTTGAACCAAGCCTTTTAAATGAATCTGATTTTTTTAAAGCTAAATGGTTTCCCAACATAAACTTTAATTATGCAGAGAACATTCTTAATTGGCCAGATGAACAAGTCGCTCTTAGCTCATTAAAAGAAAATGGTGAGAGACTTGACTTAACGTTCGCTGATTTAAAAAAAGAAACTTCCAGGCTCCAGCAATCTTTGATTGATCTAGACCTTCGTCCAGGAACAAGAGTTGCGGCAATAATGTCAAATACTCCTGAGTCAATAGAGGCTATGCTAGCAGTAACATCTTTGGGGGGAGTATGGACTTCTGTATCCCCTGACTTTGGCCCATCAGGCATGCTAGACAGACTAACGCAGGCTGATCCAGAAATTTTGTTTGCGGTTAATGGCTATTCCTTTGGGGGAAACCTCTATGATATTAGGAATAAAATTTCTGATATTGTTCCTCAATTAAAATCTTTACGTAAAATAATAATAGTTAATCAAAACAATTACAGAGAAGGAAGCTCATTAAAAAATTCTGTTACATGGGAACAATTTCTCGATCCTTACAAACCACAGACTGTTACTTACAAACGTCTTCCTTTTGATCACCCTTTATTTGTCCTTTATACTTCTGGAACCACAGGAAAACCAAAATGTATCATCCATACTGCTGGAGGAAGTATGCTCAAGAGTGTTAGTGAGCATTCATTACTCTTTGACTTAAAACCAACAGACACGGCTTTTTTTCCTACTACTTTGGGATGGATGATGTGGAATTTTCTAGTAAATTTTCTAGGAACTGGTGCAAAAATCATCTGTTATGACGGGTCACCATTTTTTCCTCATAAAGAAAAATTGTGGCAACTTGCAGTAGATGAAAAAGTAACAATTCTCGGTTTAGGATCCTCCTATATTGAAGCGTGTAAAAAAAGTAACTTTATTCCATCAAAAAATATGAATCTAAGTCAGGTCCGAGTTATAATCGCTGGCGGATCAGTTCTGTCCCCAGAAGGCTTCAGCTATATCTACAAAAATATAACTGATGACGTCCAGCTTATTTCAGCGTCAGGAGGAACTGAAATAATGGGCTGTCTCCTTGGCAGCAACCCATGGGGCGCTGTTTATCAAGGAGAATTACAAGGGCCTGCACTAGGGATGGATATGGCTGTAGTGAATGAGGAAGGTAAAAAAATAGAAGACCAAAAAGGAGAGCTGGTCTGTTTGTCCACCTTTCCATCCTTACCTATAGGGTTACTTGGTGATGATGACGGATCACGATTCAGAAACACCTACTTTAGCAAAAATCCTGGCATGTATACTCAAGGAGATTTTGCAGAATCGAAATCATTCAGTGGAGGATATATAGTCTATGGCCGTTCAGATGCCACACTAAACCCAGGAGGTGTCAGAATCGGGACAGCCGAGATTTATCGCCAGGTAGATAAATTAAAAGAAGTAGAAGAAAGTGTTGTAGTTGGTCAAAACTGGCAAAACGACGTAAGAGTTGTTCTATTCGTTTTACTCAAAAAAAACGAAAACCTCTCGGAATCTTTAATTCAAAAAATTTCTTCAGAAATTAAAAACGGCGCATCTCCTCGTCACGTTCCTCGCAAAATATTACAGGTGAATGAAATTCCTAAAACAAGAACCGGAAAAATCGCAGAAATCGCCGTTCGTAAAATAGTAAATGGAGAGGAGATAAGTAATATCGAGTCTTTAATTAATCCTGAAAGCTTAGATGAATTTAAAAATCGTATAGAATTAAAAAATTAAATACAGTCTATCTAAAAATCACACCCAACTTCGGTAATTTATATAACCTGCAAATAATGGACTGAGAATAAATCCTCTGAATCCGTCCAATGAGAAAGTGAACGCCATCCTGCCTCTTCTGCTAAAGACTGAAATGTTTCAATCGTATATTTATGGGAATCCTCAGTATGAATTGATTCACCGGCCACAAACTGAAAAATGTGACCATTTATGCTCACCTTTTGATCGTACTTACTGACCAAATGCATTTCTATACTGCCCTTATCAGCCTCCCATCGAACTTCATGTTTAAAGCCTTCAAGGTCTAGATCAGCTCCCAGCTCACGATTAATGTGACTTAAAATATTTAGATTAAACCTCGCGGTAACACCCGCCGCATCATCATAAGCCGCAAACAACATATCAGTGTCTTTTTTCAAATCGACACCTATTAACAACCCATTTCCAGCACCTAAATAAATGGAAGCAGTTCGCAAAAACTTGATTGCCTCGTCGCGGGAAAAGTTTCCAATTGTAGAGCCCGGAAAAAAACCAACCCTAACTAACTCACTAGGTAGCACTGGAAGCGTAAGAGGGCGAGTATAGTCAGCAGATATAGGAATCACAATTAAGTCAGGATATGACCTAGCAAGATCTTTAGCTGATTCAATTAAATAATCTTTTGATATATCAATAGGTAGGTATGCTGACGGTTCCTGCAAAGCATCCAATATTATTCGGACTTTATTACTCGAACCACTACCAAACTCAATTAAACTCGCACCAGGTCCAATTAATTCTGCAAACTCTTTGGCATGAGCTTTTAATAAACTGATTTCTGTTCTCGTAGGATAATATTCTGGTAACCTGGTAATTTGTTCAAATAAATCTGAACCCTTTTGATCATAGAAGTACTTACTCGACAATTGCTTTTGAGGTAACGACAGCCCTTCTATTACAGCAGGCAAAAAATTAGCTTCTGCATGGCCTAATTCATAAAAATCATGCAAAGGACCCAAATCCAGCTTTGAATTATTAATCATACATCATCTGCCAACCGCATACCGGCAAATTGCCAACGCATGTGCGGATAAAAGAAATTTCTATATGTCACACGCATATGCTCCATTGGTGTTATACAGGCCCCACCACGTAAAACCATTTGATTAAGCATAAATTTACCATTGTATTCCCCAACAGCACCTGCCTCTGGTCTAAATCCAGGATAGGCAGAGTAGGAACTCTGGGTCCACTCCCAGACATCACCAAAGAGTTTTTGGGGTAGTTCGGTCTCATCCTCTTCACCAGGAACAGGTCTAAGAAGGCCACTGCATAAAAAATTACCACTAATGGAAGCATTTTTTGCGGCTATCTCCCACTCAAATTCAGTAGGAAGCCTTTTGTTCGCCCATCTAGCATAAGCATCTGCTTCATAGTAACTGATATTACATACAGGAGAGTCCATATCTAATGGATGCAGGCCAGATAGGGACATCATCATCCATTTATCCTCTATCTTCTTCCAATATAGAGGACTAGTCCAATGCCTATCTTTGACAGTTGACCAACCATCCGACAGCCACAACTCAGGGCGTTCATAGCCCCCTTCTTCTATAAATTGTTTCCACTCTGAATTAATAACTGGTCTTGAAGCTAAAGAGAATGATGGAATCATAATTTTATGATGGGGGCCTTCATTGTCGAATGAAAAGCCTTCTCCGACATGACCTATTTCATAAGTCCCTTCTTCATAGTTTTTCCAAGTCAGAGGTGATAAGCTTTTTGATTCTATTGGACTATGCTTCTGATAGGCAGGATATAGATCGTTATGTGAAAAAGCATGTAATATATCCATGAGGATTAGTTCTTGATGTTGCTGCTCGTGGTTAATTCCCAACTCAGTTAAATGCCGACAGTCTTGCCAAATTTCGTCATTAGCATTTCTAATAAATTTTGACATAGCAACATCGACATATTCTCTATAGTCAGAAATATCTGATGTAGAGGGACGGGTCAAAAGTCCTCTCTCTGCTCTAGGTTGTCTAGCTCCAAGACTTTCATAGTAGGAATTGTACAGATATGCATACTTTTCATTAAACGGTGAATAACTTGAATCGTTGGGCAATAGGATCATTGTTTCAAAAAACCATGTAACATGCGCTCTATGCCATTTAGTCGGACTAGCGTCCGGCATAGACTGAACGACTTGATCCTCGTCAGAAAGTGGGCCTGATAACCGTTCTGTCTCATTACGAACAAAACTATAATAGTTATCGAGGGTATCTCGATCGTAATCATTTGTTGCTTGTGCTTTAGTTAAAGGCCAAGTAGAAGACACTCTCACTCTCCAGTTAATGTCTTTTATTGTATTTTTTCAAAGAATAAAACATTTTGGTGGTTTTAAAATAGTCAAATCAGATTCATTTTTTAGTATTGATAAATAAAACAATTCAACGCAGTAAACGTCAACAGTAGGAACGCTAAATCATTTTCACTTATCCAGATAATTCAATACAAAATAAACAAGACCTATAAAACATGAATAAAGCAACACCAGATTTTACAAGTTATCACGCACATATTTATTTCGAAAACCAGACTAAAAAAGTCGCCGAGAGCTTACGTAGAAGGATTAATCAAGAGTTTGATGTAAAAATAGGAAAGTGGCACTACAAACCTATTGGTCCCCACCCTAATAATATGTATCAAGTTACTTTTGATGCTTCTATATTTTCAGATTTCATCCTGTGGCTATCAACCAATAGAAATAATTTGAATATTTTGATACATCCCCAAAGTGCTAATAATCTCAAAGATCACACAGACTCAGCTATCTGGCTTGGTGAGAGCCTCAAACTGAAATTAGATTCTTTTACAAAACAGGCATAATTTTTCTGAAAAATTCTTTCAGAATTAATTTTAAACTCTATATGGTTAGCAATACTAGCTCGTTAGAGTTAGAACGTGCTAAAATAGTTAATTTAAACTCATATCTAATATTCTACATTTGATATAGGAAAGCGATAAATAATGAAATTATTACGATACGGCCCTTCAGGGAAAGAAAAACCTGGAATGTTGGATTCCAAAGGAAAAATTCGAGATTTATCCAAAATAATAAACGACCTTAATGGTGACTCACTCTCACCGAGAAGTTTATCTAAAATATCTAAAATGGACGAAAACAAATTGCCTCTAGTCGGAGGTCGACAACGTTTAGGTCCACCGATAGTGCCTCGTAGAACTTTCGCAATAGCTCTTAACTACGCGCTTCATGCTAAAGAAGCAGGAGTAAAAGTACCCCCCGAACCATTTGTATTCACTAAAACTTGTCCTCTGACCGGTCATCGAGACCAGATCATTTTGCCCAAAGGTTCCAAAAAATCAGACTGGGAAGTTGAGCTATGTCTGGTTATAGGACGAAAGGCTCAGCACGTCAGCAAACGTGATGCATTAAATTACGTCGCTGGTTACGCAACAGGAAATGAGGTGTCCGAAAGAGCCTTTTTACTTGAACATGGAGGCCTCCAATGGATTATGGGAAAAAGCCCAGACACATTTGCCCCGATAGGGCCTTGGTTGGTTACTTCTGACGAGGTCGGAAATCCTCAAAAATTGAATCTTTGGCTAGAGGTAAACGGAAATCGCTATCAAGATAGTAATACCTCAGACATGATTTTCAATTGCGCAGCAATTATTAGTAATATGAGTAAGATGATAACCCTTTATCCAGGAGATGTTATTTTCACCGGTACACCTTCTGGAGTAGGCCTTGGAATGAAACCGCAAATATTTCTTAAACCAGGTGATGTAGTTACTTGTGGTGTCGAAAAACTTGGAGAACACAGAAGTAAAGTAGTGAAATATAAATCATGAGCATGAGTTGAATTACGAGATGGGGCCGCTTTGGCGGCCCTTTCTTGATCTAAGGCATTAGAAAAATAATGATAGAATATCCATTTTCCGACATCCCAAACCCTGGAGAGGTTCAAAAAGTAGCTCCTGGAGTTTTCTGGATTAGAATGCCATTACCTTTCAGACTAAATCATATAAATTTATGGCTGATAGAGGATACTGATGGTTGGACGCTTATTGATACCGGAATGGCTATGGAAGAAGCGCGAAATGCTTGGTCACTAATCATTGAAAAGCACCTTAACGGACAGAAAATAAACCGAATTATTGTTACACACTTCCATTCAGACCATGCCGGTCTTGCCGGTTGGCTAGTAGATAAGTTCTCTTCTCTTTTATGGATGAGCAAAAAAGAATGGGAAAGAACGCGGTTGTTGGCAGGAGGGCCAACAAAAGCCTGGTCAGACGAAGTACTGAAATTTTTTAAACTCGCAGGGTGTCCACAAAAAATGATAGATGAGACACATTCTCTGTGGTCTGAGTACAATAAACGGATGAGCCCGACACCCGATTTACATACCAGACTTATGGATGATATGGTTTTCAGCATTGGTAAACACAAGTGGCGAGTTTTAATTGGGACTGGACACGCCCCTGAACATGTTTCTCTTTACTCAGACGAACTGGACGTTTTAATTGCTGGTGATCAGGTTTTACCTAGAATATCACCAAATGTATCACTTTTTCCTGGTGACAGCGGAGATGACCCTCTTGGGGGGTTTTTAAAAACGACAAGTTCATTTCGATCACGGCTTCCGTCTACAGCACTCGTTCTTCCTTCTCATAACGAACCTTTCTTTGGGCTACATAACAGGCTCGACGAACTTATCGAGCACCATAAAAAAAGGCTTAATGAAATGGCGGATCTATGTATCAGAAGTTCATCAGCATTTTCTATTACGACAAGGGCGTTTTCTACCGATCTCGATAGTCTTCAATTAAGCCTAGCTTTGACAGAAACATTGGCTCATTTAAATCATATGGTTTCAAAAGGTAGGCTAACTCGTAATATTGACAATAATGGTATTTGGGCTTTTAAAAATACAAAAAATTTTCCAAAGGATGGTAACTAATATAGTTTTGATTTATATCCTTATTAGGTTAGCTAAACAGATAACATGAGGAATTGATGAGCAAAATATCGGTAGCCATCTCAGACACGGTTTTTCCCGACTGGAAGCCTGCTGAAAAGGTCTTAGAAGATTTAAACGTTGAACTTGTAAGAGCTGAATCTCCAGAAGCAAAAGACGTTCTTGAAGTAGGTTCTTCAGCTGAAGCACTTTTTGTTACATATGCTAAAATAACATCTGACGTAATTGATGGTTTAACTAATTGTAAAGTGATTGGTCGTTTTGGGGTAGGAACAGATAATATTGATATCGAAGCTGCTACTGCGGCTGGGATAGTTGTTACATACGCCCCCCTTTACTGTTTAGACGAAGTATCTGACCACGCAATTACCACCTTGTTGTCTTTAGCTCGTAAAATCCCTTTTTCGAATAGTTTGGTTCAAAAAGGACGGTGGGAAATGCCTGCGGTTGTGCCTATCAGGAGGCTTAAAGGTCGAACATTAGGGCTAGTTGGGCTAGGGAACATCGCCCAGGCCGTCGTTGGCAAGGCTCAAGCATTTGGAATAAAAACGATCGCTTCTGATCCGTATGCTTCAGACGAAGTTTTTTCAAAGATGAACACAAAAAAAGTCAGTTTTGAAGAACTTTTAGGCCAATCGGACTATATTTCAGTGCATGCACCACTTACTGATGAAACCAAAAATATGTTTAGCACTGAAGAATTTTCTAAAATGAAAAATGATGCCCTGCTTGTAAACACCTCTCGAGGGCCGCTTGTTGATATCGATGCGCTCGTGATCGCGCTTGAGAAAAGCCAAATTGGAGGAGCTGCACTTGACGTTCTACCCCAAGAGCCTCCTGAACCCAATTCTCCCTTATTCGGGCGTGATGACGTAATTTTGACACCTCACACAGGATTCTATTCAGAAGATGCTTTACTAGACCTACAAACCACTGTCGCCAGTGACGTTGCATCAGTTCTTAAGGGAGAAAAACCAAGGTTTCCGGTCAATCCAGAAGCTTTGAAGGAATAGATTAAATTTCTTTGTGCTAACTATGTTTTAGATTTATTTAATGGAGTTAGAAAATGAAAGCAATGGTATTAGATAACCCTAACTCAGTCGGTCTAGAAAATGTTTCTATGCCTAATTCAGATCTGGGCAATAGTGTAGTTCGTGTAACTCATTCAGGTGTTTGTGGTACGGATCTAAAAATTTTCACGGGAGGGATCCCCGCTGAGTACCCACTTATAATGGGTCATGAGATGATTGGTGAAGTAATTGAGCCTGCTAATTCTTCTAGTCCTCAATCAGGAACTAGAGTTATCGTAGACCCCGTTCTCTATTGTGGAGAGTGTTTCCACTGCAGAATAGGACAGTCCCAATTATGTCCGAATGGAGGCCTCATCGGGAGAGACCAAGATGGAGGATTTGCCGAATTCGCTTCCGCTCCTCCACAGAATATTTTTGAAATACCTAAGTCAATAAGTGATCAGGAAGCTCCCTTGGTACAAGTTTTGACAACAGTAATGCATGCACAACAATTAGCTACCATCTCTTCTGGAGAAACCGTTATAGTTCTTGGATTAGGGGTTGGTGGCCTCCTTCATGTTCAGCTTGCCAAAGCAGCTGGAGCAAAAACGATAATTGGAATAACTCGCAGCGCATGGAAAAGAGAAGTGGCTGAAAACTTGGGAGCAGATATTACACTAGCCCCCGATGAAAATACAAAAAATCTAGTACTTGATGCCACTGATGGATTAGGAGCTGACCTAGTAGTTGAGTCAGCAGGAAAGCTCTCAGTTCTTGCCCAAGCAATGGACTTGGTTCGCTTAGGTGGTCGAGTTCTCGGATACGGAATTCACACTAATACAGAAGGCTCTCTTCCCTTCTATGATATGTATTTTAAAGAAATTCAATTTATCAATGCTCGGGCAGCAACCGACAAAGACTTTGTTAGCTGCTTAGAACTGGTCGGTAGTGGTGCAGTTGATCTAAAACCCTTAATCAGTGACGTTCTCCCCCTTGAACAATTAGGAAAAGCTATGGAGATGGTTGGGACTGATGCCCCACAACGCATGAAAATCATCATGGACCACACTTGAATATTAAATACACTGTTTTAAGGCATCCTTCTTAACGAGGATATTTCCTTCTAGATCCTGTTCTAAACGCGTTACAGCACCCCAGCGCTTATTGTCTGTTTCAGGAAAGTCTGTCCTGTAATGAGCTCCTCGACTTTCCTCTCTAGAAAGTGAAGCACTGGCTAGTAATCGACCAAGTAAAGCTAAATTAGCCACAGACAAAGCACTTTCTAACTCTTGCCCTCTAACCCTGTCCGAAGATCTTGCTTCAGGTGATAACCGCATATTTGGTATTTCGTCTTTTTCTATTCTCTCATATTCAATTAGTGCTTCCTGGCAACCCTCTGCACTACGAATAGAACCAAGATTTTGATGGGCTAACATACGACACCTCAATCGAACATCAGACTGAAGAGGACCTTCATCTCTCTCTATCAGATCTGAAAGAAAGTTATTTGCCTCTTTTGGTACATCCAGGTTTTCTTCTTTAAATTTTTTAGTTTTTGCTGATCTTGCTGCTTGTTTTCCCGCACGCCTACCAAATACTAAAGCTGAGGATAAAGCAGAACCGCCAATCCGGTTTCCACCATGAATTCCGCCGCCCGTCTCACCAGCAGCCCACAATCCGTTTAATGGCGTTTTTCCATTTACATCTATCTCGAGCCCACCTAACCAGGTATGACTGCCTGGCGCTACCTCCAAAGGAGTCTTGGTAATGTCAATGCCTCTATGCAGACAGGTTTTATAAACATGGGGTATTTGTTTTTCTATAACCTCAAGGGGAACATTAGTTGCGTCCATAAATATCCCCCCAGTTAAGCCTGCTCGGCCCGCATGAATTTCTTTGGCCATTGCTAATATAACTTCACTTCGTGTGCTCTTCTCAGCTGTTTTTGGAAAATAGCGCTTTAAAAAAAGCTCCCCCTCGCTATTTCTAAAAACAGCTCCTGCATTAATGAAACCTGTGGGATGAGGAGCAAAACCAAATAACTCTTCAGGAGAGCAACACATAGCCTGAAAGTCGATCATTTCACAGCCAAGTAAAGCTACACCTGCTCGAAACCCCATAACATAACCATCTCCTGTAACTTGTGGCGGATTATCATTTACATAAAATAGTCCGCTACCACCTCCAGTGCATAAAATAATTTCTTTTGCTGAATATGCTACTAGAGTACCTTTGCTGTAATTAACTCCCCAAGCTCCAATAGCATTTTGGCTATCTTTTATTAGATCAACAATTGCAGTATTGGCGTGCTGAATAATTCTTTGATCGGGTCTCAACTTTTTAGCAAGAGTTTTAGTAACCATGTTACCTGTAGTATCATAATGGTGAACTGCTCTTGGCCTAGTATGGTTGGGAAACATTTTCAAATCGAGGTTCCCCTCTTCATTGGTAACAAAATCAGCTCCCCACTGACGAAGGTCATTTACCACCTCAACTATTCCCTCACACCAAACTCTGGCCAGATCCGGATTTATTAACTCACCTCCATGTTCTAATATTTCCGATAAATGGAACTCTGGGCTATCATCTTCAGCCATTGCTGCAGCAAACCCTCCTCGCGCAACAGAGGTTGTTCCGCTTGGGGGTCTACTCTTGCCGGCTAATATTACACTTACATCAGCATTAGCGCATTCGAAACAGGCCATCGCGCCTGCAGCGCCACCTCCTATAACAAGTACATCTGACTTATAATGTTCAACCGGCATCTGAAGTACCACAATAACCCCCTCTGGCTTCCAAAAATTACTTTTTCATTAATTCTAAAAAACAACTTAAACAATTATCAGCGAATTTGGGATCATTAATATGCAGATCGAGCTCCACTACTCTACCTTTATTTAATTTCTTTTTAAGAGCAGTAGTAAACACCCCATCAATTTCTGGCTTTAACCAAAAACCGTATTCATTTCCCTTAAGATCATAAGTTTTACGTTTTGTGTGCTCACTAAAACCAAGACTAGGTATAAGCACAACGAATGGAGCCTTTGATTGGTTTAAACGATCGGCCATCAAATCACCAATTGCCTCGAATTCTTCGGAATTAGTCCGCATTAAAATATTCTGAGCATTATATTGAAAAAACTCTCTATCAGAATATTTATCAGGCACCTCATTAACCCAGAAATTAGAGTGGTCAATTGCCCCGGGTACAACTATTTGTGGCAAGCCAACCTCACTAGCTGCAGTAAACCGGGATTCTCCAGCACTATAAACTCCTTCAACAAGGTAATCTGTTATCTCATGTGTGGTTATATCTAAGACCGCTGATAAATCTTTCTGTCGTGCTAATGACTCCAGCGCTTTACCGCCCGGTCCTGAAGCATGAAAATGAATAACTTCATAACCTAGACTCATAAGGGATTCTGTTAATCGATTAACACAGCCTGCAGTTCCCCCAAAAGAAGAAATGCCGATTAGTGGTATGCTATCATTGGATGCTTCATCCGCTGTCTCATGGACCATTACCATTCCTGCTAAGGCCTTTCCAGCGTTATCCAAAACACCCCGAGTAATACGGTTTAGTGTAAAATCACCAATTGACGGAAACATTGCAATATTACTCTCGGCTACATACCATTGAACCGCTCCTGTTGCTGCAACAGCACTAACCATCACTTTAGGCATTAACGTTGGAAGAGAGCGCATTATTGCGCAGCTCATCGACGTACCATTTGCTCCACCCAAACCGATAATTCCGGAAAATTTATTATTTTCAAGCCATTTCTTAAGTATGACGGAAGCGCCTTTAACCATAAACTCTGCAGCTTGGTTCCTATCCATATCTGCTAATTCATCCCAGGAAGAACCAACGGCTTGAGCAAAATCATTACCATTGCAAACAGCACCATCTATATCATGAGGGCGTAGCGATAGGTCACATATATAGGGGATCACGCCGGCTCGCTCTAATACAGAGCTAACATATTTAGCCTCATCAGGTTTACTATCCAGTGTAGCTAAGACAACTACTTTTTTTTCTGACACACTCCAATACCTCGAGGGATAATTAAGTTAAAAAATAGTTTACCCGGCAGTAGGCGGAACCCATCGTACTTCCCCTGAAACACCATCCACAGCCACCATAGATCCATCTATAATCTTTTGTGTCGCGTTTTGTACACCTAAGACCATTGGAATCCCTCTTTCACGACCCAATGACGCAAGATGAGAAGTACTACCACCTAATTCGGCTATTATTCCAGAAACTCTAGGCAAAACACTGGCCAAAGCAGGGCCAGCAACCTTGGTAACTAAAACGTCTCCAGGGTTAATGCGTGAAACTTCACACTCACAGCTTATGATACACGCCCTACCCGATGCCCAGCCTATTCCACCAGGATGCCCCCTCATCGAGGGTTTACCTTTCCAAATTTCATCCGGGATATTAATCTCCCGGACATGTAATGGCCTCGCCTGCAACATTTTAATACCTTTATCACCTGCGGCCCATTCTACTTCTACTGCCTGTCCCATCATCTTCTCTGCGGTTTTCATATAACCTGCGATTTCAACAATTTGCTGCTTTGTAAGACAGCGAACTTTAGATTTTTTGTTTTCATGCTCAATTTGATGGTCATGAGATCTTGGGTGGGCTTGATTATTTGGCATACCGTGAACGTTACAGTAGACACTGTGTTGAAACTCCTGACCTCCAACAATTTCAAGAATTTCCCCCTCAGAAGAAAGATCATAGCGATCAGGTACCACTTCTCCTTGTGCCAAAGCTTCTCCCAATCCCCAAGTGGCACTAATTGACATACCTCCATCCGCTTTTTGACTAAGTCCCCCACCCGAGGCATTCGCTTCTACCAATGGCTGGACCAAAACTGCCATAGCAGTGTCGATAGCACTGATGTTTTTATCGTCCATATATCTCATAGCCCTAGGAGACCACAGGGCTCCCCAACAAGCTCTCAACGCGGTAAGAAAATCATCTTCGTTATCTATACCAAGAAATGTCTGAAACTGTCCTGCAAATGATGAACCCTCAGTATCCTCCATTAAAGAAGATGATCTTACGGCTATTCGGCAATCAGATGCAGAGACTAGTTGATTGTAGGCTTCTATTAACTCCGATTTTATTTCAGGAGCTATTGGTTTAGAAAATAGCCCTATACGAACATCAGCAACGTGACTTCTTGATTCCATAAATGGCAAAGTGACTGCTTTTGTGGCTGCGTCCTCAAGATTCAAAAATTTAATCTGATGGTTATAAGCGTCAGCCCCCAAACAAAAGCCACCAGGCGTTGGTAAACCAGCATGCTCCAAAGAAGCCTGATTGGCCGCTTTTGGGCCAAAACGATTTGGGTCCGCTGCCTCCAGGTCTGATAGATTTACAACAAATTTTGTCATCACTTCTCACAACTATCTAATATGAACGGCCGGACGATTCTCGCCCGGCCGTTTTATTTGCTTTTTAAACAAATTTAAGCAGATCTAATGAGACATTGGATCTACAACAGTAATCTGATTAACCGGGAAGTTTGTTATAATCTCGGTTTCATCTTCATGAACAATCAGCATCTCCTCTATTCGAACACCAAATTTAAACGGAATACCATGCTGTGTTTCTAAGGCAAAAACCATTCCAGGCTTGATTTCAATTGGATGATCAAGAGACCAAATACGAGAAATCACTGGAGGATCGTACTGGGCTAAACCAAGGCCATGACCCCATAAATTAGCAGCGGCTTGATCTTCTTCCTCATACCCCCAAGTCTCTTTAGCAGATGGCCACTTAAGAGCTATCTCTCTGGTAGTTGTTCCTGCTTTGACTGCTTCAATAGAGTCGTATAACCAACCCAGAGCCTCCGAATAAACATCTTTCATCTCTTGGGTCGGCTCTCGTCCAACGCAATAAGTTCTATAATAGCAAGACTTATAACCATTCCAAGTTAAAGCAGCTAAGTCCATAAAGACGATATCGCCTGGTTGTATTATTCTATCACCAAAATTTCTCCAGTTTGGCCAAGTATTAGGCCCGGAAGAAACAATCACATCTTCAACGTCTTCCATGCCAGGAATATCATATAAAAACTTCATAATGTGAGCAGTCACCTGATTTTCAGTTATCCCTGGTTTAAGAAATTTCATGCATTCCCAGTGTGCCGCATCGCCAATCGCCCCAACTATACGAGAACATTCTTGTTCATCCACATTCTTTACCGCTCGGGCATCCATCATTGGAGACATACCATCAACCCATTCGATGCCTACATCGTTAAAGTGGTTGATCATATTTAGATCAATAAAGTCTACACCAAGTTTTTCTCCAGCAACGCCATGACGTTTCATCTCTTCCTGTATTGCATTGGTGAACTTTGTTACCTGTTGAGTTGAGGCAGGCCCAGCTGCTCCTTTAATCCAGGCATATGAATACCTAATATTCTCGGGTGGAATCCATGGAGCATGGCGTTCTACCTGAGCACCAATATCCCCTTGTTCGAATAGAACTGGTTGCCCGTCGCCACATAAAAGAGCATACCTTAAACCTGGTTTTAGACGGTTCCAGCCAGGAGTTAGCGTACCAGTGATATAACGCACATTTTCATCATATAGGCAAAGCATAGCCCCTAGACCTGCTTTTTTCATCATATCACGCGCACGTTCAAGACGATAAGTTCTCATCCGCTCAAAATTGATACGTTGCTGCCAGTCAACTCCTGTTATCCCGAAATTCGCGCTACCATATCGCATAAAAATTCTCCTGCATTCTTATTGTCTAATACTTTAATATATACTCTAGAATAATTTAAACATAAATCAGAAAACAGTAAAAATTATGACTGAATTCATCGGAAAATAATAGATCTTTATAAATTTAAATATATCAATTGGCTGCTAATTATCTACCAACTCAGCATTACCCGTTAAAGTTGATTTGGCTAACGCTTCAAGAACAGCAACATTAGAAATCCTTTCTGTATCACTAAACCGGTAGTTTACTTTTCCCTGAACAGCATCAGCCCAATGATCAAAATTTTTTGTGACCGTATCAGTAAATTCAAAAACTTTAAGATCACGCTTACCAGATTTGTCGCAAATCGTCATATGTGTGGGTCCAACATCCTCTGGATGAGCCATTTCCTGTATATCTACCCATCCTTGTTCTCCATAGACGGCAAAACGTCCATAAAAAGGTGTTGCTGATACTACATTAATGGTTCCTGTCGTGCCGTCACCAAATGAAAACTGCGTGCTAACAACATCTCCACTAGGCAAATCTAGTACACGCTTTTCACAAATTGCACGGATTTCTTTGATTGGCCCCAGCATGCTGATTAGCATGTCTGTTAAGTGAACTCCCATACCTGTCCATCCTGCAGCTGGTGCATCGATCTTCGAACCACGCCAGTTATTTGAGGCAAGTGGGGCAAATTTATCATGAGAATAGTGCCCTTCAACATGTAAAATTGTGCCCAACTCTCCACCTTTTACCATACGAGCCAACTCTTCCATGGCAGGCTCAAAACGGCGTTCGTGCCCCAATCCAAGAATAAGACCTGAATCACTACATGCTTTCACCATTTTTTTTGCACTAGACGCTGTTAACGAAAGAGGTTTCTCGCAAAAAACCTGTTTACCTGCCTCAACTGCTTTTAGAACTAGTTCCTCATGAGTAGAGTGAGGAGTGGTCAAGATAACCCCCTCAACATTTTCATCCATCAGAGCATCTTCATAATTTTTTGATAGTTCAAATCCGATATTCGAGGCTAAATCTTTGACTGCATCCAAATTAATTTCAACCCCTCGAACTACTTTCAAACTACTACTATTAGCATGGAGGGCGTTACAGACGTGCTTACCCCACCATCCCAAGCCAACTACAGCTACATTAATCATGAACCTTACTTCTCCCTAAAGTTTTTAGAATAATTATAGGTCTTCTATTTTATCAGCTAACAATAAACATTAGCACAGGATTTATAAAAAATAGCTTATAAAGTAGGTTTTTTAACACAAAGGTACTCTCGCCTATATTACCAGAATTACTTTTCCAGTAATTTGTCGAGATTTTAAGGCATCTAGAGCATCTACCGCATCAACCAGCTTATAGGTCTTTCCCACATATGGGTTCAATTGACCCGCTTCATAGAGTGTAATCAGATTATCATGGTTTTTACGAGTGCGCTCTGGGTATATTCGAGAGAATTGTCCAAAACGCACAGATATTAATGACGCCCATTTTACTAATATAATATTTGTAGGAGCTTTTGAATGTTCACCACTCGTAAAGCCTACGATTAAAATTCGACCTTCTTTTGCAATAGCGCTCAGAGAAGCATTAAAGACTTTTCCTCCAACAGTATCAAAGACAATATTCGCTCCTTTGCCTTCTGTTAAGTCTTTCATACGCTGACGGGTATCTTCAGTATTATAATTTATTAGGTGATCTGCCCCCTGCGATGAAACAATCTTCAATTTTTCGTCGCTGCCTGCGCTAGCTATAACAATAGCGCCCATTGCCTTAGCCAATTGAACCGCCGCCAAGCCCACACCACCAGAAGCTCCATGAACAACTACAGTTTCACCTGAAACTAGGTTTCCACAATCCATTAAACCATGCCATGCTGTTCCATAGACAAGCATAAATCCTGCAGCCTGCACATAATCCATTCCTGGGGGTACCGGAAAGGCTCTTGAAGCTGGCAGGGTTATCTCTTCTGCATAACCATCATATTCTGAACCACACCACAACATCACTCGGTCGCCAAGAACAAAATTTTTCACAGAATTTCCACATTCAATAATTTCCCCTGCAGACTCTCTACCGGGACTAAATGGAAACGCTGGCTTATCTTGATAAGTTCCCGCACAAGACAAAATATCGGGAAAATTAACAGAACATGCGTGTAGTCTAACCCTTATTTCTTCTGGTCCAGGAACACGTGATTCCAGTTCATCTATTTGTAAGACGTTGGGCTCTCCATACTTATGGCATCTGATAACTTTATGCATTGCTATTTTACTTTTGAGTAAAAGAGCCGCCTGATTGGGCAAGCTCTTTTAACAAGGCAGACGGTTGCCATAACTTGCCATGAATCTCATGGAATTCCTCTATACGGTCTAGAACCTCCGACAGCCCTATAATATCAGCATGGTACATTATGCCTCCTCTCCAACGCGGAAAGCCAAAACCATACTGCCACATTATATCAATATCACTTGCTCTATAGGCTATTCCTTCCTCGACGATTTTTGAACCTTCGTTCACAGCTGCATATAAACAACGATCCAGTATCTCAGCATCATTAATTTTACGTCTTTCTATTCCATTCTCTTCAGCCACTTTTAAGGCAATTTCTTCTACTTCAGGGTCGGGTATCGGCAAATTCCCCCCTTCACTGTAGCTGTAATAACCATATCCCGCTTTTCGTCCAAAACGTCCCATTTCGCATAGCCTATCGGCTAAATGAGGATACCTCTCCTCAGAATCTCTTAAATGAGCTAAAGATTTTCTCATGCGCCAGCTAACATCTAAACCAGACATATCACTTACTGCCAAAACCCCCATTGGCAAACCAAAATCTCTAAGCACAGCATCTATTTGAGCTGGACTAGCCCCCTCCTCAACTAAAAACTGTGCCTCCCTTACTAATGGAGCACGGCTTCGATTAGCAACGAACCCATGACTTACCCCAGCAACTCCTCCCACTTTTTTAAATTGTTTGGCTAACTGCATACCTGTTGCTAGGGCCTCTGGTGAGGAGGAGGATGTGCGTACAACTTCTAACATTTTCATTACATTTGCTGGCACAAAAAAATGGAGCCCTATTATATCTTCTGCTCTCTGTGTAACAGCGGCAATCTGATTGATATCCATATATGAGGTATTTGTGGCTAATATCGCACCACTTTTTGCAATCTCATTTAATTTAGAAAATATTTCTTTCTTTAATTCAAGATCTTCAAATGCAGCCTCTATAATTAAATCAGCATCAGACAAATCGTTGAAATTCAAACTAGTTGAAATAAGGGATATGCGATTAGCTTTTTCAGTTTCTGTTATACGACCCCTTTCAACCATCCGTTGATAATTTTTAGAAATTGTTTCCATTCCCGTTTCAAGGGCCTCAGAAGAACTTTCTATAGCTAATACAGGAATACCAGCATCTGCAAAACACATCAGTATTCCCCCTCCCATTGTTCCAGCCCCAATCACTGCACCTTTTTTGATCTCGCGAGGGGTTATTTCTTTACTAACACCGGGTATTTTCGACGCCTCTCTTTCAGCAAAAAAAGAATACCTAAGGGCCCTGGATTGATCACTATCTTTACACCGAGGAAAACGCTTTCTATCAGCTTTAACCGCCTGATCGTAGGGCAGTTTTAGTCCATCAATAACACTTTCAATAGCTTCGTGGGGAGATTCCTGCCCTCTCATTTTCTTTGAAGCTATATCTCTATACTTCTGAATGACCTCTTGGAAGTCTTCCGGAGAACCAATACCCTCTCGAGGTTCACTAGAGGTTTGAATTGCAAGTTTCTCATTTAAAACATTTCTGGTAAAAATGATTGCCCCTTCAAGTAAGTCTCCTTCAACAAGCTTATCAATAAGTCCATACTCAAAGGCTGTTCTGGCGTCTATGGGCTCACCCAAAACTATTAATTCCAATGAACGATCAAGCCCTATAACTCTTGGTAACCTCTGTGTCCCGGCTGCTCCTGGAAAAATACCCAACTTAACTTCAGGAGTTCCAAACCTAGCAGTGGATAGGGAAACGCGAAAATGACAGCCAAGAGCTAACTCCAACCCCCCTCCCAGAGCCGTACCGTGAATTGCTGCGATTATAGGCTTCTTGATGGAATCGAAGTGATCAATTATTGAAAGCAGATGTGGTTCCTCAACAGGTTTATCGAATTCACGAATATCAGCCCCTGCCGGAAATGTTCGTCCAAGCCCTATTAATATTATTGCCAAGACCTCACTATCCATAGCTGCACGATCTACTCGCTCCATGAGACCTTGTCTAACACCTAAACTAAGTGCATTAACCGGCGGATTGTCTATTGTTATAATGGCGTTCCGGCCACGTAATTCAAAACCGACTACTTCAGACATGATTACTATCTCCTTGAATCAGATCATTTGTGAAAAAAGTTTGATCTGCTCTCTTCTTTATAATTCAGCTATGATAAATTTAAACAAACTGCCAGCAAACGAAAGGAATTTCTATGATTTTTGCGCATCCACACGATTTACTCAACCATATAGGTGAAGATGTAGGTGTTAGTAGCTGGGTAAAAATAGATCAGCAGATGATTAACCAATTTGCAGATGCGACTGGGGATCATCAATGGATTCATGTAGATATTGATAGAGCCTCTTCAGAAGTGCCTGGAGGTAAAACAATTGCACATGGATTTTTGCTATTGTCTTTATTTCCCGGTTTATCTGATGAATTTTTTACTGTTGAGAATAGTAGTTACACGCTTAACTATGGGTTAGAAAAACTAAGATTTACTTCAATGGTACCAGTTGATTCACGCGTTAGACTAAGACAGTCTATTGCTAGTGCAAAAATGTCTAAGCAAGATGGAGTCCGCGTAGTGTTAGATGGCATCCTAGAGGTTGAAAACTCAGAACGGCCAGCTGTAGTTGCAGAAACAATTCGTCTAATCTATCCATAATATAAAATATAAGTAGACCCCCTAGTGAGCACAGCCAAACGAACATACTCTCGAACTGACCAAGTGGTTCCAGTACTCGAACAACACAAGTTTGAGACTAACTCTCTTGTTGCTTGGCTTGAATATCAAGTAAAAGACTTTAAGGGGCCAATTCAGATTTTTCAGTTTCAGGGGGGTATGTCGAATCCAACTTTTTTAATCTCCGATATAAATGAAAATCGGTTCGTTCTTCGTAAAAAACCTCCTGGAAAGCTGTTGCCATCAGCGCATGCAGTAGATCGTGAGTTCCGGATTACAAGTGCTTTACACGACTCTTCTGTGCCAGTCGTAAAAACTATATGCTTTTGCGACGATACGTCAGTGATAGGAACAGAGTTTTTTTTAATGGAACATAAAGAGGGACGGATATTCCATGATCCCTCGCTGCCGGATTTAACTCCTGAAGATCGTCATTGTGTATATAATTCGATGAATAATACTATAGCTTATCTTCATCAGGTTAATTACTCATCTAAACAACTTAATGATTACGGTCGTATTGGAGGATACATTGGTCGACAAGTCCGTCGTTGGTCAGAACAATATCAATCAAGCAAAACTGATGAACTGATTGAGATGGACCGATTAATGGCCTGGTTGCCAAATCATATCCCTGACGACACAGAAACAACAGTAGTACATGGAGATTTTCGTCTTGAAAATCTTATTATTCATCCAAGCAAGCCCGAGGTGATAGCAGTTTTAGACTGGGAGCTCTCAACCCTAGGACATCCGCTCTCGGACTTGGCATATAATTGCCTGCCCTACCATTGGCCTGAAGAATCTTTTGGTGACATGAGGGGACTGGACACATCAACGGCAGGAATACCTTCTGAAGAAGATTATGTGACTAGGTATTGTAAACTTACTAATCGTAATCAAATTGAAAACTGGACTTTTTACTTGGTTTTATCTCTTTTCCGTCTCGCCGCCATCATTCAAGGCGTTTATTATCGAGGGTTAAAGGGGAATGCTGCTTCTCCAGAGGCTTTATTACGACGCGATCTGGCAAGCCAACTGGCACAAAGAGCTTGGGAACTCGTAGAACGAGATGATCAAGACAAATAAATCCGAATCAATCGCTGCTAATATCAATATTGGTGTCGTTGGAGGTGCAATTTCTGCTTGTGCAATTGCTATATTGCTACATAGGGCTGGTGCAAACGTAAAAATTTTCGAAAGGTCAAAAGGAAACCTAGAGGACCGAGGAGTCGGCCTTACAATGAAAATATCTACATTGAATGAGGCAATTAAAAGAGATCTAATCGATGCGGATATGCCTTGTGTTCCAGTCTGGCAACGAACATTCGGACGCAAACATACTTCTAAAGCAGCTTACAGCACACCATGGAATGATTATTGGAAACAACCAATCGCATTTCACGCCAACCATTGGGGAGTACTTTATCGCAGTCTTCGAAAACGAGTGCCTGACAATATCTATCAGGCGGGTTCGGAGGTGACTCATTTGCGGGAGAATGATGATCAAACAGTGTCCATTAGAATTAAAAACAAAAACTGGCAAACCTTTGATCTAGTAATCTGCGCTGATGGCTATGAATCGCTAGGAAGAAAAACTCTCTATCCAAAATCAGAAATCTCCGGGGCTAAATACTTTCTCTGGCGTGGTATGATAGATGAGTCGACTCTTCCAATCCCTTCAATGTATGAATCCTGTATCCCTTTTTTTGGTTATCCCTATGGCCATGGGTTTGTTTATTATGTGCCTAGCCCAAAGTATGGTGCAGAAGTTGGAAAAAGAAGAGTTAACTGGGCCTTTCATGAAACAATTGCTAATAAGAATATTCCAGGTATAACGCCTGATGATAAAGGTTTTGTGAGAAAGGGCCTTGCACCGGGTGAGGCATCATTAGAGCAAGCAGCTTATTGCCATAAAATTGCTCAAAAATATTTTCCTACCTACTTTTCTGATGTTGTTACCGCGACCAAACAACCATTTATTCAACCTGTAAGAGACTGGAACGTGCCTAGTTACGTTCGAGGACGCATTTGTTTAATGGGTGACGGGGCTACCCTTTCACGACCTCATATCGGCGGCGGTGCAGGAAAAGCAATTGACGATGCAATAGCTTTGGCTAACTCTTTTGAAAAACATAAAGATTTGGATGTTGCACTTTCACACTGGAACGATGAACGATGTGCTGCTGGAACTGAAGTTTGGGAGATGGGAAGAACACTGGGTTACCACCTGGTCGAGTCGACACCTGACTGGGATTCAATGGACTCAAAATCGATGGATACATGGTGGAAAAATATAATGAAAGATAGAAAATGGTTTTGGGTCGATGAAGTTGTCGATTGGCATCCAACTGAAAATGCTAGATCCTGCTCAAAACTCTGCTAACTGATTTCTTTTATTACTTTACCTTACTTTGCATAGGATACCCTCCAAGCTGCCGCCTCAACTCGAGACGCGCAATTTGTTGACGATGTACCTCATCCGGTCCATCAAACAATCGCATGGCTCTTGTGTGAGCAGACATATATGCTATAGGAAAATCGTTGGTCATCCCCCCCCCGCCGTGTATTTGCAACGCCCTATCTATGACCTCAAGAGCCATTTTCGGTGCTGCCACTTTGATCATAGCAATTTCCTGTCTAGCTTCTTTATTGCCTACTTTGTCCATCATCCAAGCAGCTTTCATAACTAAAAGACGGCACATATCTATATCAATACGGGATTGAGCTATACGCTCCTGAGTTATCCCCCTATCAGCCAACAAACGGCCCCACGTTTCCCGTTCAGCTGCGCGGGAACAGAGAAGCTCTAGGGCACGTTCAGCTACACCAATTACTCTCATACAGTGATGAATTCGTCCAGGTCCAAGCCTACCTTGCGCTATTTCAAATCCCCGTCCTTCCCCGAGTAAGATGTTATTAATAGGAACTCTAACGTTATTGAACAAAACCTCGCCATGACCATGAGGCGCATCGTCATAACCCATAACAGGTAGCATGCGTTTAACCTCAACTCCTAGCGTGTCTGTGGGTACTAGAATTTGTGATTGTTGATTATATTTATCCGCTTGGGGGTCTGTCTTGCCCATAAGGATAATTACTCTACAACGCGGATCTCCCATTCCAGAAGTCCACCACTTTCTTCCATTAATGACATACTCTTCTCCATCTCGTTTTATGGAACATTCGATATTACTTGCATCAGAAGACGCAACCTCAGGTTCAGTCATCGCAAAAGCAGAACGAATTTCACCAGCCAGTAATGGCTCAAGCCACTGCCTTTGCTGATCGGGTGTCCCGTACATATGCAACACCTCCATGTTGCCAGTATCAGGTGCCGAACAATTAAAAACCTCAGGGGCCCAATGAACCCGCCCCATAATTTCACATAAAGGGGCATATTCAACATTTTTTAAGCCAGCTCCATGTTCGGAATCGGGTAGAAAAAGATTCCAAAGGTTTTTTGAGTAAGCAATTTTTTTCAGATCTTGTACTATTTCAGGTAACTGCCATCTATCACCCTGAGTATTTAGCTGATTTTCATACAGTTCTTCGTTAGGATAGACATGCTCATCCATAAAGGCTTCAATCTGAGCCTTGAGTTCATTGGTGCGAGGTGATAGTTCAAAGTCCATTGGCAGAGCCTCCTAGCTATTCTAACTTTTATTTATACAGTATTTACCTATCCATAAAGAGAAATCATCATGTCAAATAATTTTGATTTAACTGGAAAAGTTGCAATAGTCACTGGTTCAACAAAAGGAATCGGTAAGGCAATAGCAATAGCAATGGCAGAACAAGGAGCTAAGGTCGTTGTTTCTAGTCGAGATAAAGATCGAGTGAAAGAAACAACAGATTTTATTAAGGACAAAGGCCATGACGCAATTGGTATTGCTTGCAATGTAGGGCATAAAGATCAACTCAGTGAATTAGTTGAAGAAACAATTTCTCAGTGGGGGAAAGTGGATATTGCGGTAGGCAATGCCGCAATTAATCCACATTATGGTTCGTCAATGGAAATACCTGATGAAATCTTTTCCAAAGTGATGCAAACAAATATTCAGTCTAATTTATGGCTGGCACAACTTGTAAGCCCCTTAATGAAAAAGCAAAATGATGGAGTGATTATTTATATTTCATCTATTGGTGGCTTTCGCGGATCAGACGTCATTGGCACATATGGCATCTCAAAAGCAGCTGATATTCAGCTCGCTCGTAACTTAGCAATAGAACTCGGACCCTCTAATATTCGAGTCAATTGTATTGCGCCTGGACTTGTAAAAACTGATTTTGCTCGGGCTTTATGGAATGACCCGGATTATGCTGAACCACGAATAGCTTCCACTCCCCTACGAAGATTTGGAGAACCGGAAGATATTTCCGGAGCAGCTATTTATTTAGCCTCTAGTTCTGGACGCTGGATAACTGGTCAAACCATAGTAATTGATGGTGGAGTTACAGCTACCGTTTAAAGAATATTATCTTTTCATCTGTTTATTATCCCAATCCGCAAAACTAGAACCAGAATTAGCTAGTTCTCTAAGAAGTGATGCTGGCTCCCACTTATCGCCCCATTCTTTATGGTATTGCTGTAAGACATCACAAACCTCTCTTAGCCCTATTAAATCCGCATAAAACATTGGTCCACCGCGATGCCGAGGAAAACCGTATCCATGGAGCCAAATAACATCAATGTCAGACGAACGAATAGCTAGACCTTCTTCGAGGATTTTAGCTCCTTCATTGATCATAGAGTACAGACATCTTTTGAAAATTTCATCATCTTGGATGGTTCTTCGATTTAAAACCATTTCTCGAGATCTAGAATTTATCAAATCTTCTACTAGAGGATCTGGGATTGCGTTGCGATCCCCCTCATATCGATACCAACCGGCTCCCGTCTTTTGTCCATAACGACCAAGCTCACAAATACGGTCGAGTAGAGGTGAATATCTCTCATCTTCTGGTCTAGTTTCTGCTCGTCGTTTTTCTATTGCCCAGCTTATATCTAGTCCAGCCATATCGGAAACTCGAAACGGCCCCATACGAAAACCAAATTCTTCTATCACCCTATCTACATCTTGAGGCATTGCCCCTTCTTCAATTAGAAAATCTCCCTGCCTAAAATAAGGCGCTAACATACGATTTCCTACAAAGCCATCACAAACGCCAACAACAACCCCAACTTTATTTATTTTCTTAGCCATTGCCATAACAGAAGCGATAACGTCTTTGGATGTCATTTTTCCACGTACCACCTCAAGTAAAGTCATAACATTAGCTGGACTGAAAAAGTGCGTTCCTAAAACATCTTCTGGTCTATTTGTAACTCCAGCAATTTCATCCACATCCAGAGTAGAAGTGTTAGTTGCCAGAACAGCATTTTCTTTTGCAAGAAGATCAATCTGAGTAAAAACTGATCTTTTGACTTCCATTTCTTCAAAAACAGCCTCAATAACTATATCCGCATCCTTCATATCTGAATAATTGATAGACGGATTAATATTATTGAGACGGTTTTTCATTTCTTCACTACTCAGACGACCCCTCTTGGCCGTGGCACTATAATTTTGAGTAATTCTGTTCATTCCTTTTTCAAGATTTTCGGGAGACATCTCTATAAGGGTGACAGGAAGTCCCGCATTAGCAAATGACATTGCAATGCCACCACCCATCGTTCCAGCTCCAATTACTGCCGCTTTTCTTATAGGTCGCACTTTTATATCTGATGGTATATCGGGTATTTTAGTAACCTGTCGTTCTGAAAAAAAGGCATGTACTAAGGCCCGTGATTCCTCTGATGCCATTGCCTTTTTACTAATCTCGGCTTCTGTTTTTAGTCCTTCCTCGAAAGATAAAGACAAAGTATTACTAACACTTTCCAAACATAGAAGGGGAGCTTTTACACCGCGTAACGTTTTTTTTATTTTATCACTGAAATTATTTATTATTACAGTATTTTCATCCAAGCTGCCCCCCACCTCCATATCTTTAATACGGCGGGGACCAACGCCTTCTCCTATCAGCTTCTGTACAAATGAAATTGTGTCCACTCTCAGACCCACGTCTAGAATCTCATCAATAATGCCCAATTTTAGAGCATTTTCAGCACTTAAAGATTTTCCACTTGTTATTATATCTAGAGCTGGTGACAATCCAATTAATCTTGGGAGACGCTGAGTTCCTCCGGCACCGGGAATCACTCCCCGCAAAACTTCTGGCAGTCCAACAAACGAATCTGCTTCGGCAACCCTGTAGTGGCACCCTAGCGCCAACTCTAATCCGCCACCAAAAGTCGGGCCACGGATTTCAGCTATAACTAGCTTTTGGAAATCTTCAATTAAGTTAACTAAATCGCGACTCATGGGCTCGACCTCTCGGTCAGGGGTATTAAACTCACGTATATCAGCTCCACCGCATAGATTTTTTCCTGCGCCACATATAATTACAGCGTCTATATTCTGATCGGACTCTGCCCTCTTAAGATGGCTGGCCAGTTCCAATCTCACATGCTTGGACAAAGCATTAACTGGAGGATTATTTATTATTAAAATTGCTATGTTTTCATGTGACTCAAATAAAACCTTATCCCCAGTTTGATTATTTATCATGTCGCCATTCCTTCTTTTTCCCTATCAATACCATTCATATAAGCAAGCAGCAAAATTTGTTTCTAATCGTAGTGCCAAATAAGCAGAGCGTGTGCTATAGGATCTTTCTGCTATTAAATCTGGCTCACCTGTTAACCTCAAAAGATCACAAACTAAGAAATATTATATATGAAGCAAAATTTAGTTTCACTTGTTGATGCCACCAAATTAATAGCTGTATTAGCTAGCTTAACCGGCATAGTGTTAGTCTCTTCGCCGCTTTGGTCGAATGACCCAGATTTAATTCAAGCAGCAGGCATTGTAATTTTTTCTGTTGTTTTATGGGCAACTGGGGCCATTCCTCTGCATGTTACAGCTTTAATAATGTTTCTTACTGCCACGGTATTAGAGATTGCTCCAACAAATGTGGTCTTTGCTGGTTTCCACGCAAGTGCCACATGGCTAGTTTTCGGTGGGTTGGTTATAACCATCGCAGTTAATAAATCTGGCTTAGCTAACCGAGCAGTTAATACGTTGGTCGAAGTTTTACCTGCAAAATACTTTGCTATGGCCCTAGGAATAGCCTTTGCAGGAGTGTTACTGGCATTTATTATGCCTTCTGCCTCAGCAAGAGCCGTATTAATGGCTCCTTTGGCAATGACATTATCAGATAATCTGGGGTTTAAAAGAAATACCCCTGCTCGATTTGGTCTGATTATTGCCGCCGGCATGGGATCAACAATCCCAGCATTTGGAATCTTACCATCAACAGTGGTTACAATGGCATTCGCTGGTGTTGCAGAAAGCCTTCACGGCGTCACTTTTAGTTACTTTGAATATCTTCTGTTGAACTTTCCGATATTAGGGATGACAGGGCTATTAATTCAGACAGCATTGATAACAGTAATATTTGGGAGCAAACCAAACACAATAAGAGAGATAAAAACCACATATAATTGGTCTTTCGAAGAACGCCGTCTTCTAACTATCTTGCTTATTGCGCTAGCTTTATGGATGTCTGATGCCTTACACGGCATCTCACCAGCATGGGTAGCTCTGGCAGCAGCACTAGTCTGCATTACGCCAGGCATTGGCCTTTTAAAATCAAAAGTATTAACCGAAGAAATAAACTACGGACCCTGGCTATTTATAGCTGGCGTAATTGGTATGGGAGCTATAACTAGCCACACTGGGCTTGGTAAAGCGATCGGGAGTTTCTTATTATCAAATTTACCACTAAGTGAAAATGGTGGAATAGTTACTTTCTATCAAATCTTTGCCATTGGCGCTCTAATCAACCTGATATCTACCGCTCCTATAGTAGCCCCTATAATGACGGCTTTTGCAGACTCAATTGCGCTGTCAACCAACTGGCCTATAAAATCAATTCTTCTTGCTGAGGTGCCTAGTTTTATGATTTTTCCATTTCCCCATCAAGCCCCTCCAGTTGCCATAACGATGGCATTAGGCGGTGTACCAATGAAAGAAGGAGCAAAAATCCTCGTAATTTACTTTGTTATAGCCTTATTGGTTCTTATGCCATTGCAGTATTTCTGGGGAAAGCTTATAGGAGCTTACCCATAATTCTTGATGTTTAATTTTAAAATTACTACCAGTGAACAAAATGGAGGTCAGAAAAAATTAGTTTTGTGGCCCTAACGATTGGATTTTTCTAATTTCTTTTGATACAAGCTTCCAGATTGTCTCCCCTTGAAAATCCCCAATGGCAAGGCATTCTCGCGCAAGTTTGTCCGCTTCAGATAATGCATCATTCCCATATTTTTCAATTAACTCATTAGCAGACTTTTCTATATCCTCCACTTTCAGAGAAGCAATTCTGTTTTTCGAACCTCGATTTATGACCGACCAAACCATCCACAAAACAAACGCTCCAAAAATAACGGCTAATAGGGTATAGATGATGCCTGCCAATTTTATCTCTCCAATTTATCAATAGTTCTAATATAGAAACATAATCCAACTACTGGCATTAGATTAATAACCTCTCATTTTTTCGAGTTCTCTTGAAGTTTTAAAGTGTTCTGAATACCGTTCAGATATGCGGCTTCCAGGATAAAAAGTAGCCTGAAATGACGGTCTCTTTTTTAAGGCATCAAACCAGGCGGTCATAGCTATTAAATCTTCTTTCCACAGACGCTCATAGCCCATATCACTCATGCGATCGATTAAAGGAGCAACCAGAATATCAGCCAAAGTAAACTGTTGTCCCATAATCCAAGGTCCTCCTTCACTTAATATGGCCTGGTCAATTCGTTCGCATGTTTGCCTAATCTGTTCTTTAGCATAAGAAATATCATCAGCACCAAAGCCTCTTTTTGTCATGCGCTGATAAAATCTCTTTCGTAATGGAAGACGGCCTGCATGTTTCGAAAACTTTTCATCTGAATAGTCGGTATATCGCATGGGGGCGAATAAATTCGCAAAGGAAGGAACTCTTACCGCAACCGTAGGCACCTCCTCAATATAACGCATCCATGCCCTCATCTTTGCTCGCCCAACAGGGTCTTCTGGAGTTAACTTCGGCTCAACAAACACTTCATCAAGATACTCAACAATTGCCGATGATTCGATCAACACAACTCCATCGTGCACAAAAGCCGGTACAACGCCATTCGGATTAATCTTTAGATATTCCGGAGTTAAATGATCAAAATTCCCCAAATCTATTTCATTAGCTGTCCAATCTTTATCCGGATGGGGCATTCCTTTTTCCGCAAGACACATTCTTACTTTCTGACTGCAGGTTGAATGAGCCGTATGATAAAGTTCTATAGTCATGTTTTATAATTCCTTATAAATTTTATAATCTGTCATATAAAATTAAAATTCTTCAGATAAAGTTCTCTGTTGTTTATGTCTGTTTCTGAGCAACAACCGCAAACAGAGGATCCTTATGGGCCTCCCCTGAAGATAAAGTCTCCTTATATATAAAGTTAAACAAGCCTGTTGATTCAAAGTATTTTTTTACTAACCATATATGTCCTTCATCATCTAAAGCCTGCCAAACACGTATTGCTTTTGTAGGAAAACAGCGATTTGAAAAGCTTACAATACATTTACCCTCAGGTTTAAGAACTCTTGCAATCTCATTAAAAACATCAACGGGACGCGTCAGGTATTGGACGGAAAGCGCAATCAAACAAACATCAAAACTCTCACTTTGAAAAGGTAAGTCTGGATCCGCGTTTAGGTCATGTAAAGCTCTTTTATCAAGTCTACTATTGGCATTCAGCTCAATTGCGTTCATTCCTAAACCAACAATAGAATCAAATATTAACTCTTCTGGTAGATGAGATATCCAACTAGACATAAGATCAAGAATTGCTCCGCCACTGGGTATTATCTGACGATAAAAATTGGTCAGTAATTCAATGCCCTCATCATCAAGGTGCTTAACCAGACGTGGGCCAGAGTAGAATTCCGCATCATTACCTTCATCAAAACGATAAAAGTGTGCAGGTTCGAAGGAAAAGTCTTCTTGCATAAAACTAATAGCCGCAAGCACGGCCGTCACTTCGTGGATCAGCTCCTGCTTCTATTAGACCACCAGGTTTTAAGATTAATCCCCCTGCATGCCCCATTAGATCACTATAGGGGTCGACTTGAACCACGTCATGACCCGCTTCGATTAGTGAGTCAATTAGTTCTTTAGAAAATCGACTCTCTACTTTCAGATTACTACTATCTTCTCCCCAAGTTCTCCCTAGCAACCATCTAGGTGCCGAAATTGCTTGCTGTAGATTCTGTCCAAACCAGATATGACGAGCAAAAATCGCAGCCTGAGTTTGCGGCTGACCTTCTCCTCCCATGGTTCCATATGAAAAAACACTTCCATCATCGAAACTTGCCATCGCCGGATTAAGAGTGTGGAATGGTTTTCTTCCAACTTTAAGCTCGTTTCGACTGTTTTCAACAAGCGAAAAGCTAGCCCCTCTATTTTGCCAGGTTATACCTGTGTGAGGCAGGACCACTCCCGATCCAAATTCCCAATAAATACTTTGGATAAAACTTACAGCCATTCCATCTTTATCAATCGCTCCTAACCAAACTGTATCACCAGTTTCTTCCTCTCGTTTCCAATTCCTTGCCACTCTCTTATCAACAGCAGTCGCGAGAGAAGATATGATGGAGTCTTGAAGAAATGTCTCTGGATTAGCTTGCATATAACTGGGGTCAGTTATGTGCAGATCTCTTATAGAAAAAGCTTGTTTTGTAGTCTCGACTAAATAATGGACGAATTCAAAGCTTTCTGCACTTGAACATGAGAGTTTTTCAAATGCCCCAAGTATTAGCAATGAAGCCAACCCCTGAGTTGGGGGGGGTAAATTAAATAGGGTTCCCCCTTTGATTTTTAGGCTGAGAGGGTTTTTCAATGTTGATTGGTGATTGGTAAAATCCTCTAGTTTAATAGGGCTACCTATTGACGCAAGATCTTCAGAAATAGACTTAGCAATATCGCCCTTGTAAAAATCATCTAGCCCTGCGTCAGAAAGATACTCAATAGTAGCAGCTAATTTTTCCTGCCTAAATACTTCCCCAACCTCCGGTTGTCTTCCTTCAATTAAAAAATGGTCACCGAATCCAGGAATTTTTATTAACTCATTATACTTTTCATCAGTATTACGTTTTTGCCCCTCTGTAACCGCCATACCTTTCTTAGCATATAATATTGCATCATTTAGTAGCCGTTTAAGAGGTAGTCGACCGCCGAGTTTTTCTGATAATGAGAGGGCCGACTGCCAGCCAGAGACTGTGCCCGCCATTGTTAAGGCAGCGTCAGGTCCCCGCGTTGGAATTTTTTTATATCCTTTGCTTTTGTAATACTTGCTTGTTGCTAATTTTGCTGAGGCTCCACAAGCATCGATGCCCAAAGGAGTTTGGTTTGGGGGTCTGATCAACCAAAAACCATCGCCACCGATGGAATTCATATGCGGATAGACAACCGCGATTGTTGCTGCCGCCGCTACTACAGCTTCAATTGCATTTCCTCCGTCTCTTAAAACATCTCGGCCAGTTTCCGCAGCAAGATGATGAGGAGCAACAACCATACCATTATTCGCAAATGTTGAACGAAGCATAATAAACTCTCTAGTAAACAATAATAATTGTTAGACTTAGCATTAATATATTTACGTGTTCTGGCAAATACTCATTCGTTCAAAAAAACTTGAGCGTAATGCAAAATCAAAAAGGGCGGCATTAAATATTTGCCGCCCCTTACACGATGAGATTAAAGAACCTATTCTGCAGCTTGTCCTAAATCAGGATAATCTGTTAATTCGTCTAATGCCGGCTTAACTTCTTCCATGAAGATTTTTAACTGTTTAATCATCTCTTCTTTTGGTGTCTGAGCATAATGATAGATTAAAGTTATATACTCAGCTGGAAGTTGTTTCCATTGATCAATATAGTAGTCCCGAACTTCTGACACTGTTCCATACTGGAATAGCCCCGTTTTATCCATCAACCCAAGAATATCCTCTTGAGAGGTCTTACCTTGACCTTTCTCAGTCCAATCGGGAAATAAGGGTCCATAGAAGTTCATAAATATATCACTAGACCAATCCATTGCCATTTGTGCACCCTCATCACTAGTCTGTCCAATGTGAGGCCAACGGACTATCGCCTGATTCTGTCCAGGCTTGAAATTAAACCCATTTTCATTTGCTACTTCCGTATACCTCGGGCCATAACTTGCACAACGACCAATACTAGAAAAATAAGCAGGAATAAACCCACGTTTTCCTGCGTACTCCACTGTCTCAATACTGGCGTTACTCGCTATAAAAACGGGAGGATGGGGGTCACTATATGGAGCAGGAACAACACAAATTTTCCTTAATTTACCTTCCTCATCCATTTCTCCTGGTGCCCCTAATTGCCTGGTTACATCTCCCATAAACCATCCTTCAAGGCCTTCATCATGAGGATAAGGATACTCCCAGAGATCGCTCTTGTAATCGAAAGCCTCTTCGGTCCAAGCCTTAAGAACCAAATCAACTTGTTCCTCATATATTTTTCTGTTGCGCTCATCATCTTCACTGCCATCAGAAAGCGTTGCAACATTCCCAACTTTTTGTCCTAACACCTGTGTCCATCTCGATTGGTAACCTCGAGCAAATCCAACAAAACATCTTCCTTTTGTGATATGATCCAGAGTTGCGGTTTCTTCAGCGACCCTAATAGGATCATCTACTGACATCACATAACCTAAGCTGCCTACTCTGACATTCTTTGTTAATCCTGCCCAATAACCTGTATTCATTCCTATAGCAGGTCCCACCTCATATCCTTCAGAATGAAAATGATGCTCAATGGAAGAAACCCCCCAAACTCCAAGATCATCCATTGCCTTAAGAATATCTGGCATACCTGCCATTGCTTCCTGAAAACGTTCTACATTACGTCCCATAGGACGCATTCTTCTGCGTTCCTCTGTGCTTTCTGCACGTATAACTGGATACATTTGTACCATGACCTTGACCATGGGCTCCTCCTCCTAGACTAGAGATTTATCCTTGCTAAAACTCTACAACACTTTTTATTGCACACCAACGAACAAATTCACATTTGTACATTTAGTTAAAGAAACTATACTGTTTTATTAAATGTTATGCCCTCATAACCAGATTCCATCGGGATTACTACTGTATTTATGAACCTTGCTAACATTCCATAGTAGCCGATCATTATTGTGAGGTCGACAAAACCATCCGGTCCAAAGCTCTGTTTAAGAACACCAACGAGCTCATCATCGATTATCTCGTTATGTGTTAATAGTCGAGCATATCGGACTGCAGGGCCAATAGGTTCTGGTTCAGTTTCTAACTCTATCGAACCTATGCTTCGTAACTGTTCTTCAGTCGCCCCAACCCTTTCAGCTACCTTGTAATGATGCTTCCATTCGTACTCACAACCTAATTCTTGAGCTACTGTCATTATTACGAGCTCTCTTAATATGTCATCAAATTTGGTGTTATATCGGACATGGGCTCCTACCGGAGTCACTACTGACATAGCTCCTGGGCTATTTGCCAAAAGAGAAAACACATTGGGCATAACGTCCATACCCCGAGTTCTTAATATTTCGTCCCAAGAATCATGATACTCTGCCGGGCAATCTTCTCTCTCCACACGATCTAATCGTGAACCTTCTAATGGGGTTGTCATATTATAACCTCTCAAATAATTAATTTATTTTAGGAAAACATTTTCTGACTACTTGCGTCAATAAACGATCTAATTAACTAAAATGTTTTAGAGCCAAATCATCACTAAATGTGCTAAATATTATTTTTATTTGAAAATGGGGTGGACTAGTGACTGGAGAAGCTACCAACAAAACTATCGCTTTTGCTTCGACTATTGTCGTCGTTGCAGTGACTTTTTCTCTTCTAATATTAGGGAGAGACCTATTAATCCCTATTGCAGTGGCAATAATGATCTGGTACCTGCTAAACGCGCTAGCCAAGGGATTTAACTCATTACCTTTAAAAAAATTTCAAATTCCTGGATGGGCATCCATGACACTAGCAATAGTAACAGTGTTGATAGGAGTTGCTCTTATAGCGGAGCTAATCAGTGATAATTTATCTCAAGTAAGCGCTGCCGCTCCAATATACCAGGCCAACATAGAGTTACTCGTTAAGAAAGTATCACAGATGGTTGGATTTGAAGAACCCCCTGACATTGCTGCCGTTTTTGGACAAATTGATTTGAGGCTTTTAGCAACTAAATTTGCTGCCGCTACAGCTAGCTTTGCGGGAAGTTTTGGAATTGTTTTGATATATGTGTTGTTTCTTCTTTTCGAGCAAAATGGCTTTAATAAAAAACTACACGCCCTTTTCCCTGATGAAACGCGCAGAAAAGAAATTGAAAGCCTATTAAAGCGCATGCAGAAACAGATACAAACTTACGTGGCAATTAAAACTCTAACAAGCTTAATGACAGGGCTAATTAGTTATATAATTTTGTTGTTCGTTGGTGTCGATTTTGCTGAATTTTGGGGCTTTATAATATTCTTATTAAATTATATCCCCACAGTCGGTTCTCTTCTTGGTATAATATTCCCAGCTCTACTTACTCTTATTCAATTTGCTAACCCAGTACCTTTCTTTATAGTTTTAGGCAGTATTGGCTTAATTCAATTTTTAATTGGAAACATTATTGAGCCGCGGCTTACAGGGAGTTCCCTAAATATTAGCCCACTAGTAGTTATTCTTTCTTTAGCTCTTTGGGGCAGTATATGGGGCATTGTGGGCATGTTTTTATGCGTTCCACTAACGGTTATAGCAATGATCATTTTTTCCTATTTTGACCGAACACGCCCCCTGGCTATACTTCTATCAGGCAATGGAAAAATAGAAACCAAATAATCTTGGGTTAACTAGCGACACTTGCTTCTAAAAGACCAGTTAAGTATTGGGGGTCTACAGGATAGTAATCAATCTCTACCGAAAATTCCTCTAATGCATTTTCTATTGCCGCAATTATTGCTGCCGCAGCGGGAATTGTACCCCCTTCGCCAGCTCCCTTAACACCGAGCGAATTCAGGGGCGACGGAGTTTCAATATGAGCCACATCTATCCTTGGCATCTCGCTTGCTAATGGCAAAAGGTATTCGCCATAGTTCATAGTTAATGGTTGCCCTTGATCATCATAAATCATTCGTTCGAACAAAGCATTTCCAATTCCGTGAACGACACCACCAACAATCTGCCCATGAACAATAGTAGGGTTAATCATCACTCCACAATCATGGGCAACAGAATAACGTAATACCTTGACTTCTCCTGTTCCTATATCAACCTCAACCTCTGCTACGTTTGTACCGCTGGCAATGGGAGAGCCAGACGATCCCTCAAATGAAGTGGCTTCTAATATTGGGTCAAATCCTTTGGGAACTCTAGTTGATGAGGGAGGGGTTAATTTTATAGCCAGTTCTCCCAGAGAAATAGATACATCTGGAGCTCCGTTTACACGAACGATTCCAGCCTCTATATCGAGGTCTGCCTCAGCCGTTTCAAGAATCTCAGCTGCCAGCTTCAAGGCTTTCTCACGCACTTTAGAGGCTGCATCAAAGGCAGAAGGGGCCACGTTAGCTGCTATGCGGCTTCCTATTGCCCCAATACCATGAGGAAACTTTCCTGTATCAGCAGATTCAAAAATAATGTCTTCTGGCGTTACTCCTAAGTTCTCCGCCACAATCATTGATATCATAGTATGATGGCCTTGCCCCTGACTAGCAGCACCAGTTTTAACGACTATTTTGCCTGAGGCCTCTACCCGCACAGTGGTTCCCTCATAAGGCCCCATTCCAGTATCTTCTATACAAGAAGATATGCCTATGCCAAGATAACGACCTTCCTTTCGAGCTTCAGTTTGACGGGCCTTGAAACTATTATAATCTGAAAGTTCTAAAGCTTTATCTAAAAGAGCCTCATAGTCCCCACTATCATAAATAACTGGATCCCCACCTCGGAGTTTAGCTCCTGTCTCATATGGCATTTGTTCCGGCCTAACAAAATTTCTTCGGCGAACAATAGCTGGGTCGATACCAAGCCTTCGTGAAACTACTTGAACCATTCGCTCCACAGCATATATTCCACAAGGTCGTCCTGCTCCACGAACTGGTGAGTTTGGTACTGTATTAGTAAAAACAATATCCAAACCAACGTCGATTGCAGGGATAGAGTATGCGCCCGGCAAAGGGGTTAAAGAACTATTTGGCAAAAGGATACCATAGGGAATATAAGCGCCATTTTCGTGGGTTACTTTTCCCTTTAACCCGAGTATTTTTCCATCGGACGCACACGCAACTTCCAAGTCCCAATATTGATCGCGCTGAGTTGTGGTGGAAATAAAATGTTCTTGTCGATCTTCAATCCATTTGACTGGGCACTCCATAATTCTTGCTACCAGAGGAATTACGATCTCTTCAGGATAAAAACCAGCCTTAGGTCCAAAGCCACCTCCAACGTCTGGTGCTATCACTCGAATTCTTTCTTCTGGTTCACCCAGCCAATTAGCCAAAGCCCTTCGAATTAAATAAGGTGATTGTGCTGACGTCCACAGAGTTAGTCCATCACCCCAAGGATCATCACGAGCTATAACTCCCCGCGTCTCCATCGAATGACATCCTCCGCGGTGCTGCATAAATCCGGCAGAAAAAACATGGTCGGCCTTGCTAAATGCATCCTTAATATCACCAAATTTGGAACGCATTTTCCCCATTAAATTTGATGTTGCATCTGAATGTGCCAGTTGAGCGCCATCCTCAAGTGCTGTTCGAACATCTATCACCGCTGGAAGCGTTTCATAATCCACAACAATAAGGGCAAGAGCATCTTCAGCAATTGCACGACTGTCTGCAACTACCACTGCGATAGCTTCGCCAACATAACAAACTTCATCTTTCGCAAGTGGATATTGAGTTTTATTCTGCTCTATAACAGGAGCTGGATATAGTTGATTCATCCTTCGTTCATAATTAGGGCCAAGATCAGCTAATGTAAAAACCCTTTTAACACCGGATAAAGCCGAAGCTTTACTTGCGTCAATTGAATGAATTTTAGCGTGTGCCTGAGATGAGCGAAGAAAAGCAGCATGTAACATACCGTCAAAAACGATGTCGTCAACATACCGACCATGTCCAGTGATTAACTTAGGGTCTTCCATGCGTTGAACTTCTGCACCTATATAACGAACTCCCATAATCTTACTCCCCACGCATTTTCTTGGCAGCATCTAGGGCTGCATCAACTATACTTTGGTAACCGGTGCATCTGCAGATGTTACCCGAAATAGCCTCTCGTAGATCACGTTCGTTGGGCTCTGGGTTATCACCTAAATAGGCCGCAAGAGAAGTCAACATGCCGGGCGTACAGAAACCGCACTGTAAACCGTGATGTTTCCAGAAGGCTTCTTGAAGAGGATGCAAACTCCCATCTTCCTCAGCCAACCCTTCCACTGTTGTAATCTCATGTCCATTAGCCTGTACGGCCAACATTAGGCAAGATCGCACTGCCTCTCCATCTAATAACACCGTACAAGCGCCACAAACGCCATGTTCACAACCTAAATGAGTGCCAGTCAACTTGATTTCCTGACGCAAAAAATCTCCGAGACTAGTTCTTGTCTCAACATCGAGCTCATGTTTAACGCCATTCACAACAACGTTAATATTTCTGTAATCAGGCATTAGTTCTCTCCCCTGCTAACGCGTTCAGCAGCCTGCACAAGAGCTCGTTCAACAAGTGTCGCCGCAAGCCGCTGACGGTATGAGGACGTAACATAGGCATCCGACATTGCATCTACCTTACGTGCTATTTCTGCAGCCGATTTAAAAACTCGAACATCTAAATTTTCTCCTTTTAAGACTTCTTCAGCTTCAAACAAGCGAATTGGACGAATATCAGCGCCACCAACAGATATTGAAGCTCTGCTGATTGTTTTTCCATCCATTTCTATGAGTACAGCAACAGCTATTATTGCAAAATCGCCGTGGCGGCGAGCAAACTCGACAAAGCTATAGCCATGATGAGAATTCCAATATGGAACACGTACTTTAATCAGCAACTCGTCTGGTTCTAAACTTGGAATCATGTAAGTCAAGGGCCATTCTGAAAAGGGTATCTCTCGCAGACCATTAGGCCCTTCCGCTATCATAACAGCATCATAAGCTGCCATTAAGCATGGTATTTCAGCTGCAGGGTCGAGATGACAGAGGCTCCCACCGATGGTTCCTCTATTTCGAGTTTGAAAATGACCTACATTCCCTAGAGCCTCAAGAAAAATAGGTGTCTTAGTTTTTACATCCTGACTTTTGCTAAGGTTACTTTGGCGGGTCATAGCACCTATTTCGAGGGATGATCCGTTATCAAAAACACTGTCCAACTCTTTTACGCCATTTATATCTATTACATGATCCGGAACAACAAATCTCATATTTAACATCGGCATTAAAGACTGACCACCAGCCAGTATTTTAGCGTCCTCATATTTGCTCAGCAGCTCTATAACCTCCTTAGATGTCTTAGGGTCATGATAAATAAAAGCAGCAGGTTTCATAATATTTTCTCTCTCTACCGCTTGCCGCGGATCATTGATAATATTGCTCGAAACAACAAACTGATAACCGACAAAGAATTCTTAGGACGGCTTTCAAGATTGATGGGTTTGCTTAATTCCTCATTAACGGATTTCTCATTAGACTCATCTTCTGACACCTCACTGTCGCCAGTCATTTCAATTTCGAGGTTTTTAGCAAAATCCGAGATTATTTGGCCCGCTATAGCATCTATTAATCCGGAGGCTCGCCCGTATTGAGCGACCGAGCCGGTGAGATTGAGATTGGTTGTCACGTCCACGCGTGTCTGACCAGCTTCGTCAGACAAAGCAAAAATCACATCTGCTTCTGCCGCACCTCGGCCCTTAATATCATTGCCTTTTGCATGAACTGTAGCGGTAAAGTTTTCCTGGTCTAAATTAGTAATTTCAGCTTGACCCGAAAAGGTTAACTGAACTGGACCAACACGTAGTTTGGCATTCCCTTTATAGGATTTGTCATTGATTATCTCTGTCAGCTCAGCGCCAGGCATACATGGTGTAATCCGAGGCACATCAAGTAAAATAACCCATGCTTTCTCTAAGCCAGCTGTAACCTGAAATGTATTTTTTATTTCCATTAAATTTACAACTAAAAGCTTCTATAAAAAGTAATATTAAAAAAATTCAATAAAATTGAAGTGTTGAATGACAATAAAAGTTAGACCCGTTAACAAAAAATCGCAACTGAGACATGAAACCGCAACCAAATACTGGAAAGATTATTTTTAGAAATTAAATAAATGGTGCGGGCGGAGAGAATCGAACTCTCACTCTGTTGCCAGAACGGGATTTTGAATCCCGCGCGTCTACCAATTCCGCCACGCCCGCATATAGAGTATTAAAGAATTAATGTTGTCGATCACTTTCGTCAATGAGAAGATTAAAACTAAACAAGCATAAAAATTAATCATAGACTCATTAGCTAGTGGACTGATAGAGGGCGTTGTACGTTATAAAAAATAATTTATGATGTTTGTGATGTTTAGAGGAATTAACAAAAAGCTTCTCAGAATGAGCGCTCATAAAAACGCGCTTTGGGTTTTGGCTTTAGTAGCATTTCTGGAGAGTTCAGTATGGCCGATTCCCCCAGACATACTGCTGATACCAATGATAATGGCAGCACGCAGTCAGGCTTGGAAATTGGCTAGTATCTGCACCTTAATGTCTGTCCTTGGTGGCTTTTTAGCATATATTTTTGGAGCTCTTTTTTATGATTATTTAGGCCAAAATATAATTACCTTTTACGATCTTAATGATGACTTCATTCAATTCACAAACAAATATAATGAAATGGGGCCATGGATTGTTGGTTTTTTTGGTTTAACCCCTCTTCCATACAAATTGGTAGGTATAGCAAGCGGTATTACAGATTTAAATCCATTTATCTTCGGGGCTTCATCACTCATATCACGTGGGTTGCGGTTCTTTCTCATAGCAACCATTATTTGGTATTTTGGTCCTTTATTACAAAAGTTTATTGAGCGTTATTTTGGTTGGATAATACTTTTATTTTGTGCATTAGTGATAATTAGCTTTTATCTAATAAAATTATTTTAACATCTACAAATTGGATAGTTTAAAACATGAGCAAAGAAAAAATAGGCAAGCAAAACTCTGATCGAAACATTAAAGAAACTACCGATAGAATGATTAGAGTTAACCACGCTGGAGAGTTCGGTGCTTCACGTATTTATCAGGGACAGCTTTCCGTTTTGGCAAAAAGTAGTGTAGGAAAAACAATCCAACATATGGCAGATCAAGAAAAAGATCACCTTGAGACTTTCGATAAACTAATCATAGAGCGCCGCATAAGGCCGACAGCTCTTTCACCAATCTGGAGTTTGGCAGGCTATAGTTTGGGTGTTTTGACTGCAAGAATGGGGGAAAAAGCTGCTATGGCATGTACAGTAGCAGTAGAGGAGGTTATCGAAGAACACTACAAATCACAGCATGAAACTCTAGGAGATAAAGACCCCGAATTGTCTATAATAATTGATAAGTTTCGACTTGATGAAATTGAACATAAATCGATTAGTAATAATTTTATTAATTTAAATAAGTCTAGCGAAGCAGAACAGGATGAAAATATTTATCCTCTGATGTCAAAAGCTATAAAAGCAGGGTCAAAACTAGCCATTTGGTTATCTTCTCGATTGTAAATAGACGAAATTAGTTATGGGTTAGCTAAAGTTTTGGTAGAAAAAATCAATGGATCTTATTGATCAAGCTCTGCATCCCAATACAGATAATCACGCCAGCTTTTATGTAAGTAATTCGGGGGGAATGATCTACCATTTTCTAGAAGCTCCCATATGTTGGGACGTTTTGGGGTTTGCTTCAATAGCATACCCGCTTGCTCTGGCGTTCTATTGCCTTTTTTCAGATTATACTCTGCAGATGCAGTGACCACATTATCCCAAGTCGTTTTTCCCCCACGAGATCGTGGCAAAACATGATCAAAGGTCAACTCATTCGCAGGTAAACGTCTTCCACTGTACTGACACGTAAATTTATCTCTCAGAAAAACATTAAAACGAGTAAAAGCAGGATATTCAGAGGGTTTAATGTACTGCTTGAGTGACACAACACTAGGTAAAGCTATTTCGAAACTAGGTGACCGGATCACTTTGTCGTACTCTGCGACAGTGTTAACCCTCCCTAAAAGAGTCGCTTTAACAGCATCTTGCCATGACCAAGTAGACAAAGGAAAGTAACTTAGCGGCCTAAAATCAGCATTCAGCACCAATGCAGGACTTCTACCTAATGCTCCCGACATTACTGCTGCTCCATACTGCTCATAATAAAATTGTCCTTGTATTCTATTCGATCAATCCGCGTCGACAACATTTAAATTAATGCAAAGCTTAATCGCTAACAACCAAAGCGGTTTTTAACAACTCAGCTCCAGCTCGAATCCCTTCTTCATCAATGCCATGACCTAATCCAGGTCGACTCAGCGTTTGAACGTCAATCCCTGCAGACTCCAATCCTTTTCTAGCTTCTTCCAACCTATCAAATGGAACCACCGGGTCACTCTCCCCATGAATTAAAAGTACCGGCGGCCTGTTAGTAGCTTCTGATACTAGTTTTTCGGAAGCCACTAAAGCACCAGAGTAACCCAAAATTGCAGCAATTTTATTTTGCAAGCGAAAACCCACGAATAGTGACATCATACACCCCTGACTAAATCCTAATAAAGCGATATCACTATATTTGAGAGATCTTTTCTCAAGATGGTGCTCGATATAATTGATAACTAAAGGGGCTGCCGCACGAACGCCAGCCTCAATCGCTGCAGGACTTCTATCTTGTAAACTAAACCATTGATAACCAACTGGTGCCATATCACAAGCCTGAGGTGCATTGGGAGCGAGAAACTCTACCTCAGGCAAAACATCTGATAAAAAAGGCGCCAGACCGATCAAATCAGCACCGTTCGCTCCCAAACCATGCAATAGAATTACTAACTTTTTAGCGTTTTCTCCATTCGCTGGGCCAAATGTTGGTCCCTGAAGGATTGTTTCATTAGACATGTTTAACTTTCCGTTTAGTATAAATTATATTTTTCCACTCTCGTATCCATGCCACAACAGTAATGCTACCAAACTTCTCCAAGGCTTCCATTTTTCAGACTCACTTCGCAACAACTTTGAAGGCCATCGCTCACCATTATCAAAATATCGACCTGCTGCAATCAATAGAGCTAAATCATCTGCAGGAATTATATCCTGTCTACCTAGAACAAAAATCAGATAGATTTCTGCACTCCAGAGTCCAATTCCTTTTAGTGATACCAAAGTAGTTATAGCATCTTGATCTGACATTTTATTCAAATCATCAAACTTAAAGTCACCAGACGAAGATAAAGATACAATATTTCTACAGTAAGAAACCTTTTGCCTGCTCAGACCAAGTTCTCTTAACGTCTGGCCGCTTTCACTAGTAAATTTTAAGGGGTTAGATATAAACCCTTCAGCTACCAACCTATTCCATATAGCATTTGCTGCTTTTGTCGAAACTTGCTGTTCAATAATTATCTTTATCAAGGCCGCGCAACCAGATTCTCTGATATTAAACTCGGGGGTTCCAACCAAACCCCAAAGCTTTTTGATGCGATCATCTATTGCTGCTAATTCACACAAGTGTTCTTCTATGCTTTCTTGATCAATCATCACGTGATAGTTAAATCATTGTATGCGAAGTTAAAAGCCAAAATAATAAATCGTCTAGAAAGAAATTGTGAACAATAATAATCAGACTTCAACAAATATTGTCACACGGTTTGCACCATCGCCCTCTGGTCAACTACACCTTGGCCACGCCTATACCGCACTTTTTGCATGGAAACTGGCAAAGAGATCCAATGGAAAGTTTATCTTACGTATCGAAGATATAGACACAGGACGTTGCAATGCCCAGTTTGAAAAAGAAATTTTTGAAGACTTGGAGTGGCTGGGAATTGAATGGGACGAACCTGTGATGCGTCAATCAGAGAGAGCACAAGCCTATAAATCTGCACTAGATAGTCTAATAGAAAAACAACTTATTTATCAGTGTTTTTGTACAAGAAAGGAAATTATTCAAGAAATAAACAACTCTATTGCTGCCCCTCAAAAAAACCACGCTCAATATAAAATTTATCCAGGCACATGTCGAAGCTTACCCATTTCTCAGCGTAAAACAAAACTTTTATCAGGAAGCCCGTTTGCTTGGAGGTTAGATTTTAAAAAGGCATTAGAGCATACAGGTAACCTTTATTGGGTTGACCGTTTAAAAGGAAACCAAAAGGTCACATCTGAAAAAGTTGGGGACGTAGTACTTGCAAGAAAAGACATAGGAACCAGCTATCATTTAGCGGTTACTATAGATGATTCAGCTCAGGATATATCGCTAATTAATCGTGGTGCAGACCTGTTTGATGCCACTCATATACATCGTCTGCTACAAAAATTACTAGGTCTCAAAACCCCTGAATGGCACCATTCACCACTGTTAAAAGATGAATTTGGAAAAAGGCTTTCTAAAAGCGAAGGAGCGTCCACCCTCAGAGAGCTGAGGCAAAAGGGAGTCACAAAAAGTGAAATCTGGAGTTTAGCAATTCAGAATTTGGCAACAAGCTCAGTAAAAAACACAAACTTTAAGAGTTAGGGTTTCTATAATTTGTGATTCTCAAATCATTTTCCGACGATTTAGTTCTTTAATAAGATCCTTAAACATTTCTTTTATACCCCTTATAGAAACGCCAAGAGATTTTTGACGGCTAAAATCAAATTGAGTTTCCCTTACGGGGAACTCTTCAGGGTCTATGTTTGGCATAGTATAACCAGGACACGCGAGCTCGAGCTCTCTTAGTATTTCACGCCAGTGCCAGCTCCTCTTAACGCCAAAATATCTACCTCTAGAATCTTCTTTTTCTAGGGCATTTATATGTAACTCTGCTAAATCACGAACATCAATTATAGAATTGGAACTGTTGGGAATTTTGTCCCTAAAACGTTTGCCATTAATAATATCAGCAAAGCGAATAAGACTAGTCACCGGTTCAACTTGGTATGCCGGCCCTACAATCATTGAGGGGTTGATAACACAGACACGGAAATCTCCTTCTGTAATTTGCATCTTTTCCAAAACTATTCTATCCATCCTAGTTTTCCCAACTGCTGCAAATTTTCCTGCATCAAACTGTTGGACTGGATCAGACCAGTGAATCTCTTCATTTTTAAGTTTAGGCTCTCCTTCAGGAGGATTGGTAGACCCTGTACTAGAGGTGTAGATTGCCCTCTCTATGCCTGATTCTATAGCAACTTCGGATGTGTTTTTTCCTACGGCTACCATCAAATCAATGGTTTCAGGTGCAATCACGGGAGAGCCAGCACAAACTATCATACCAGCGCAATCAGCCATTGCTAACCTAAGTGATTCCTTGTCAAACACGTCAGCAGAAAATAATCTTAGAGAGTTGTCGCTTATCGATTTGCTTGCGACACTACTCATCAACCATTCGGCGCTAGAGCCTTTGGAATTTCTCAGGGTTCCATTAACGCTGTAGCCACGCTTCAATAACTTTGCTGTTACATGACTACCAACAAACCCACTACACCCAATCACACAAACTTTTCCTAAATTCATTTTTCTTCCTGGTTCTTAAATGTCTTAATAAATTAATACAAATGAGTGTTACCATATACTGTTTCTTCAGATTTTTTATTGAGAGATCCTCTACCTAGGCAAACGGCCTTAAATCTCTAATAAGCAATTTATATTCGTGATGATCTGGTTTTAGAATTCCGTGCCTAATAGAAAAGTCTATGATTACCAAGTTAACATTAAATTTAAATTCATCGCCGTCTTCTACTAATGATAAGGCCTCACTAGCAGGAACTTTTATAAAGCTAATATGCTCACCATCCTGATCAACTGGTTCAAAATCCTCTGGAACAGCCAAGTCATAAATAAATAGTGTGTCACGACGCAAACCTTCATCTACTTCCATTATATAACTGATATAACCCGCCGAATGAGCCTTTACTGCTAAATCCTTATCAATAGAAGCTTCTTCTGAGGCCTCTTTTAATAAATTTTCTTCTAGAGTATGCCCGGCTGGTAATCCACCTGCCACCATATTATCAAGTTTCTCTGGGTCTATGAGACAATCTGGACTTCTAATTCCTAGCCAAAGCTCTGGCTCTACAGGAGTTAATACATAACCGTTCAAATGAACTCCATAGGATTCAAATCCAAAAACTGAAACCCATGCGCGATCTATATTAATTAAAGGATTGTCACCTAGTGAAGGAGCAACAGAAAAAAGTTCTCCCCTACTAGGAGGTATAACGTTTTCAAAAGCCAATATTTCACAAACTTCTTTCATGGCTTTTGTTCTTGTCTCACAACTAGATAAATTATCATTTATTAATACTTTATCCCCTGATAATTCGAAAAACCTAGGCCACCTACGCAAATGATCTGCAAATGTATTTCTGATCCAGCCCAAATGTTTTCCAGAGATTATAAAAGGCAGAAATAAATCTAAATTGTGAGCATTGCATCTGAGAACATGTCGGTATAGAGACACTTATTGACTCTCCTAATAAATTATTTAATTAAAATACATTATAGTTATATTTTGATGTATTTTATATTTTACTGAATGCAAACACATCACTTGTTGCTAAAGCCTGGTTAGTTCTATTATCTATTTTGCCTAGGGACGAAAAAAATTATGGTAAAACTAACACGTATTTATACTCGAGGTGGAGACGCAGGAAAAACTTCTCTTGGATCAGGAGAACGAGTTTTAAAATCTACCAAGAGAATTGAAGCGTTTGGCACCGTTGATGAGGTAAATTCAATAATAGGAATTGTGCGCCTACACACAGAAAAAAACACACATATAGACAAAATGCTTTTTCGCATCCAAAACGACCTGTTTGATTTAGGGGCAGATCTTTGTATTCCCAAAGAAGGTCAGAAACACGAAAAATCAGCTCTCAGAATATTAGCAAAACAGGTTGAACGTTTAGAGCAAGAAATTGATGAGCTTAACTCTGGTATACCTAGCTTAAGCTCGTTTATTCTTCCCGGAGGAACTGAAGCCGCGTCATATCTACACCTTGCACGAACTATAACTAGAAGAGCAGAAAGAATTATGGTTGATCTTTCTAATACGGAATCAATTAATTCCAATTCTTTAAAATATATAAACAGGCTCTCCGATCATTTATTTGTCTTAGCTAGATATATGAATAATGAAAGAAAAAAAGAAATTCTCTGGGTGCCAGGTGACAATCGATAATAACCTTCTGTATCATTGACTAACTAAAACTGGTTAGGCATTTTTCTATGTTTTTTTATAACTTTCAACACAGACAAAGGTTTTAAACTAATTTCTTCTAATTTCACTAAAACCAAATATGTGTAAAACAAAAACAGGTGAAACAAATCATGAAGGTTCTGGTACCAATTAAACGTGTTATTGACTACAACGTCAAAGTACGTGTCAAAGCAGATAAAACAGGCGTTGAAATTGCTAACGTCAAAATGTCCATGAATCCTTTTGACGAAATATCCGTCGAAGAAGCCGTGCGCCTGAAAGAGGCGGGTAAAGCTGAAGAAATTATTGCTGTTTCTATAGGTGTTCAGCAGTGTCAAGAAACTATACGAACTGCTTTGGCCATGGGCGCTGACAGAGGCATACATATTAAAACAGACGAAGATATTGAGCCTCTAGCAGTAGCAAAATTGCTTAGAGCTCTAGTTGAAAAAGAATCTCCGGAATTGGTAATACTGGGCAAACAAGCAATTGATGATGATTCAAATCAGACTGGACAAAAGTTGGCCGCCCTTTTGGGATGGGCGCAAGGCACTTTTGCATCGAAAATTGATATACAAAATGGAAAAGCTGAAATAACAAGGGAAGTAGATAGTGGTTTAGAAATCATTGAGGTCAATTTACCTGCAATAGTAACGGTTGATCTACGTCTCAATGAACCTCGCTATGCTTCATTACCAAATATAATGAAAGCCAAGAAAAAACCTATTGATGAGTTTTCAATAGCAGAGCTTGGAATAGATGCAGCCCCAAGATTAGAAATACTATCCGTAGAGGCGCCAAAACAGCGTGAGGCTGGCGTTATGGTTGATTCTGTTGCTTCGCTAGTCGATAAACTAAAAAATGAAGCGAGGGTAATTTAATGGCCATACTTGTAATCGCAGAACACGACAATAAAGCACTACAACCATCAACTTTGAATACTATAAGCGCTGCTATAGAACTTTCTGAGCATGGTGCGGGGGAAATTAGTGTTCTAGTGGCAGGAAAAGGCTGTTCTGAAGTTTCCGAAGAAGCATCAAACATAGAAAGGATAGTTTCGGTAATTCAAGCTGACAACTCTTCTTATGAACACGCCCTGGCAGAAAACCTTGCAAGCTTGGTTGTTTCTCTGGCCAAAGATTATGGCCATATCTTAGCTCCCGCCACAACATTTGGTAAAAACTTTTTACCCAGGGTAGCAGCCTTATTAGATGTTCAACAAATATCGGAAATTTCAGAAGTAATAGACGAAGAAACTTTTGTAAGACCAATTTATGCTGGCAATGCAATGGCCACCGTTAAGTCAATGGATACAATTAAAGTAATATCTGTTAGGTCAACAGCCTTTGAACAAACTTCGAAAGAGGGAGAAAAAGCTGAGATTATATCCATTGATGGCAGTGATGACTCTGAACAATCTCGCTTTATTAATACTTCTGAATCTGCTGGCGACCGACCTGAGTTAACGACAGCTCAAGTAATTATTTCTGGGGGACGAGGAATGGGTTCCGGAGAAAATTTTGATCTCATTGAACCTATCGCTGAAAAGCTGGGCGCAGCCATGGGAGCGTCAAGAGCCGCTGTCGATGCTGGTTTCGTCCCGAATGACTGGCAGGTAGGGCAGACCGGTAAAGTTGTTGCTCCCGAGCTTTATATTGCTGTTGGAATCTCCGGCGCCATACAGCATCTAGCAGGCATGAAAGATTCAAAAATAATTGTAGCAATAAATAAAGATGAAGAGGCACCAATTTTCCAGGTTGCTGACTATGGTTTAGTTGCAGATTTGTTCCAAGCTTTACCTGAATTCAATGCTGAATTACAAAAAATTCTTGATTAAAGTTAAATAACGAATGATTAATAGAGTGCTGGTTGTATGTTAAACAAAATCGGAATCATTGGTGCTGGCCAGATGGGCGCTGGAATAGCCCACGTTTGTGCTTTGTCAGATTATCAAGTAAGGCTAATGGATATTTCCTCAGAACAGCTTGAAAATTCTATTACGAAAATTAATGATAACCTTGATCGTCAGGTAAAAAGAAGTTTGATCGAGGAACTAGACAAAAAAGAGGCTCTTAACAGAATCGATACTGGAACTAATCTTGACTCCGTTTCTGACTGTGACTTGGTTATTGAAGCTGCGACAGAAACAGAAAAAATTAAAATACAGATTTTTAAGGAACTCTGCCCTCACTTATCTGATAAAACCATTATAGCCTCAAATACATCTTCTATCTCCATTACTAGGTTAGCGTCTACAACTGACCGCCCCGATAAGTTCATAGGAATGCACTTTATGAACCCTGTTCCTGTAATGAAGCTTGTTGAGCTTATTCGGGGACTAGCCACAAGCGAAGAAACTTTTAACATTATTGAAGAATTGACAAAAAAGCTCGGCAAAGTTGGGACTGTTTCAGAAGATTTTCCTGCATTTATAGTTAACCGCATACTACTCCCAATGATTAATGAAGCAATCTACTCTCTTTATGAAGGCGTAGGTAATATAGAAAGCATCGATATCTCTATGAAACTTGGCGCAAACCATCCGATGGGGCCCTTAGAGCTTGCAGATTTTATTGGCCTAGATACATGTTTGTCTGTCATGCAAGTCCTTTATGAAGGCTTGGCAGACTCCAAATATCGCCCCTGCCCGCTTCTAGTAAAATACGTTGAAGCCGGTTGGTTAGGACGCAAAACTGGCAGAGGATTTTACGATTACTCTGGTGATACACCGGTAGCCACACGATAGGCAAGTTTGTATTAAATCATCTACATCAGAAACTTTTTAATATATTGTTTTGCCGTTCAAAGAAACCGATAGTTTTCATTTCTGCAATATTTTTTCCTTATATCTCTCCAACATTTTAATGACATCTATGCTGTCCCACTCTATTGCGCCTACTAAACGTCCAATTTCTTTACCTTCGGGAGAGATAAGGATAGTCGTGGGAATAGCGGTTACTTTGGCAGCACGAGAAAAATTTAGCTTCTCATCAATAAATGTGTACTTCATTTTAATGTTAAGTTTTTTAAGATATTTTTCTATCTGACTAAAACCTCCCAGATCCTGACTAATTAAAACAACATCGAAGCCCTTGTTTGTTAATTTTTTATTAAGCCTATTTAAAGAAGGTAATTCTTTCACACATGGGGCACACCATGTTGCCCAGAAATTAACAAGAAGAAACTTGCCACGAAGGTTTTCAAGGGTTACTGAGCTATTATCCTTTGATAATAGAGGTAGGCTCGGCACTGGCGCCAATGTCTCTAATTCGATAAAGTTTTGTATATTTTTTTTTACTAGCTGGTCACTGTGACCTATATGAATATATAACGCAACAAAGATTGAGGGCGCTAATACCATAATAAGTGTTAATATTCGCAAACTGATGTTCCTATATACACAGATTAATAAACTGAAAAAATGAAACCAAAAAACACAAATAAATCTTCTAACTCAAGGTGGGGTGGACGCTATTCCAGCGGCCCTGCAGAAATAATGCAAGAAATTAATGCATCAATTAATTTCGACAAAAGGCTATTTGAACAAGATATTGAAGGTTCTATAGCACACTGTGAGATGTTAGTAGCCCAGAAGATCTTATCTTCAACAGACGGCAACGCAATTATAAAAGGGCTAAAAACGATTAAAACTGAGATAGAGAATGAAAGCTTTCAATTTTCTGAAACGCTTGAAGACATACACATGAACATCGAAGCCCGACTAGAAGAAATAATAGGAGAACCGGCCGGGCGTTTACACACAGCACGCTCACGAAATGATCAAGTGGCAACGGATTTACGTTTATGGGTTAGGGATTCAATCGACCATCTTGATTCTGAATTACAAAACCTACAAGAGTCACTAATCATTCGAGCTGATAAGTTTTGTGACTTGTTAATGCCTGGGTTTACACATCTTCAAACCGCCCAACCGATAACAATGGGGCACCACTTATTAGCATATGTAGAAATGTTTGGTCGTGATCGAGGACGATTTGCAGACTGCAGAAAACGTCTTAACGAATCTCCTTTGGGATCAGGAGCTCTGGCTGGAACCTCGTATCCTATAGATAGAAAGCACACAGCGAGAAATTTAGGTTTTGATAGGCCAATGGCAAACTCTTTAGACGCGGTCTCTGATAGAGACTTCGCTATCGAGTTCTTATCCGTTGCAGCTATTACAATGGTTCATTTATCAAGATTATCTGAAGAGATCGTTTTATGGTGCTCAGATGGGTTTGCTTTCGTAACTTTATCTGACGCTTTCACAACGGGCAGCTCAATGATGCCCCAAAAAAGAAATCCGGATGCAGCAGAACTTTCAAGAGCCAAGGCGGGACGAGTTTTTGGGAACCTATTGTCCCTCCTTACTGTCATGAAAGGACTCCCGCTGGCTTATAGTAAAGATATGCAAGAGGACAAAGAGCCAGTTTTCGATACAGCCGACTCTTTATATCTTGCTTTGGGAGCAATGAAAGGTCTCGTAGAAGACTTTGTTCCAAATTCTGAATCAATGCTGATTGCTGCTAAAAAAGGATACCCAACTGCTACAGATCTTGCAGATTGGCTTGTCTCGGTCGCAGGCCTACCGTTTCGGGAGGCGCACAGAGTTACAGGAGAAGTAGTTAAAGAGGCAGAGAAAAGAAATATTTCTTTAGAAGAACTTCCAATTAAAGACATACAAAAAATAGATTCTAGAATAACACGTGATGCGCTTTCAGTGCTTTCTATAGAAGACGCTGTGTCTAGTCGAATTAGTGAAGGTGGCACGGCTCCCATTAAAGTCAAGGAAGCAATACTAGCCGCTCGCAAAAGATTTCTGGAGAAGTGACTTGTATATTCGTTCTGTTTTAATTCACATTGCAATGATAATGTTAATTACTATGACAGCTTGCGGAAAAAAAGGCCCCCCAGAGCCACCAGAGGGTAAAAAGGTTATTTACCCTAAAACTTATCCTTCACATTAAGCTACCTGCGTTATGACTGCATTTGCATATAAAAATGGAGAGATGTGCGTTGAAAACGTACCTTTATCCGCAATAGTAAAGGATGTTGGATCTCCTGTGTATGTTTACTCAACCAGCGAAATGGTAAGCGCATACAGGAGCTTTAGCGAAGCCTTTACTGAACACAATGCCAAAATATGTTTTGCGGTTAAATCTAACTCAAACCTCGCAGTTATTAGTACTTTTTCAAAACTAGGGGCTGGAGCAGATGTCGTTTCTGAAGGCGAACTCGAACGCGCACTTGCAGCTGGTATTTCTGCTAAAGACATAGTTTATTCTGGAGTGGGGAAAACTAAAGAGGAAATAAATGCAGGACTAAAAGCAGGAATTTACCAATTTAACGTAGAATCACTGGTCGAACTAAAGAGCTTATCTGATATAGCGGTGAGTAAAAATATTAATGCTGAAGTTGGAATCCGCATTAATCCTGACGTTGATGCAGAAACACATCAAAAAATCTCAACTGGCAGAAAACAGGATAAATTCGGCATTAATATTGATCAAGCCTCTGAAGCTTTCGCACTGGCCTCCTCTTTACCAGGAATCAATCCTATTTCCATAGCAGTTCATATTGGAAGTCAATTAACGGACGTTGCACCATTTAATGACGCTTTTACACATGTCGCAAATCTTACAAAAAAGTTACGTTCAGAAGGAATACCTATCAGCCGACTGGATTTGGGCGGAGGGCTAGGTGTTTCTTATGTGGGCGAAAAAACACCCACTCCAGTAGATTACGCTTCTGTTGTGAATTCAACATTAGGAGATCTTAATTGCGAACTAATATTTGAGCCTGGCAGGTACTTAACGGCAAAGGCAGGCATATTACTAACGCGCATAATATACATTAAAGATAACACCCTTAAACGCTTTGTAATTATTGACGCTGCTATGAACGATTTACTGCGCCCAGCATTGTATAACGCTCCGCATGCAATACAACAAGTGATAGAACCTGAAGCCCTCTCCGAACTAAAAAATTATGATGTTGTTGGCCCAGTCTGTGAAACAGGGGATACCTTCTTGAAAGATCAACCATTTGGTAATTTAAAACCTCACGAATTATTAGCTATTCGCGATACAGGCGCCTACGGTGCAGTTATGTCCTCAACCTATAATAGTCGACCACTTGTGCCAGAAGTACTTGTAAACCATGAAGACTATGCCTTAATCAGACCCCGCGAAACTCTGGAAGAACAATTGCAACGAGACCGATTAGCGCCCTGGCAATAAAGAGGGCTAATAACCCAATATTGAGTATAAAACAGAGTAAACATCATTCATAAATGGCCATATTTTTATGATTGATTGTTTGCCAATCCAGGCGAACCAACCAATCAAAATAGCTAGGACAGCTACTAGCAACCACAAAGTATAAGTCTTATTTATTTCTAATTTACCAACAATTACTGAAAGGTTTGAGCCAGATACGATTGGGACATAGTCTGCCTCCAATGACGCAACGTCCTCTCGCTTTGAGGCGAGTAGTGATTCTGGTTTTTCATACCAAACATGTCCGCATTTGCAGCACTTAACTCGGCGACCTTTAGGCAATAAATTACTGGAGTCTAGAAAAAACCGAGAAGAACATTGTAAGCATTCTAAAATCATAAAACAAAATCCAAAATTTGTTGTTTATTAAGCGAGACACTCAAGTGCATTAATACAAATTTGTTACAAGTATAATTTAGTTTTAACTCGAAATTTAATTAATCTTAGTTAATAGAAAAAGACAAAGTATAGTGAAAATGTAGTATATCTTTACGTTCTATAAACAACGTGGCAATTTTAAAACATGGTATTTTACAAGACAAAGTTTTGACCTAATTAAAATTATTTCAATGCAAACAATAAGGATACTTTATTCTCGTGTTGCGTTTTGAAAATGTTGGAATGCGCTATGGTATTGGACCGGAAGTTCTTCGAGATTTAAACTTTTCTCTTGATGAAGGCTCATTTAATTTCCTCACTGGCCCAAGCGGAGCAGGTAAAACAACACTTCTTAAGCTTATGTACTTGGCTTTGAGGCCAACTAGAGGTCTTGTACACCTTTTGGGACACGACATCGCTCTAACTCCTCGTTCAGAGCTACCGATGATTCGGCGTCAAATTGGGGTAGTTTTCCAGGAATTTCGTTTAATCCCTCACTTAAGTGCATTCGATAACGTTGCCCTACCATTAAGAATTTCTAAGGAACGTGAAGACGTTATTGAAAAACACGTAAAAGAGCTTTTGATGTGGGTGGGCCTAGGCAATCAAATACTGGCGAAACCGGCCACCCTTTCGGGCGGACAACAACAGAGGATTGCTATTGCAAGAGCTATAATTGCTAAACCACGACTGCTATTAGCTGACGAACCCACAGGAAATGTGGATGACAATATTGCTTTAAGGTTAATACACCTGTTTGAAGAGCTTAATAAAACTGGAACAACAGTAATTATTGCAACTCATAACCAAAAACTTTTGGAAAAATTAGACCATCCAGTTATAAAACTAACTAACGGAGAGCTGCAAATACTTAATAACAATTCGAATATATTATAGGGTGTTTTTGTGAAACAACTGCGAAAAGAACTACCTTTTGACACTGACGAAGTAGGTCGTTTTTTGCCCTGGATAATTTTTTTTATGGTATTCTTAGGGCTACTTGCTTTAGCCATAACATTATCTGTCAGCGAATCCATAAACGGTTGGAACAAAAATTTGAGTAGCCATATAACCATCCAAGTTCCTCCGGAAACAGCTTCATCGAATGATTTGCAAAAAGTAATTACAGTTTTAAAATCTACAAAAGGCATTAAAAAAGCTCAATTACTGGATAGCTCTACTAAACTAACTCTAATGGAACCTTGGTTGGGAAAAAGAACTGAAAATATAAGCGTTCTATTACCCGAAGTAATTGACGTAGAAACTGACAGAAACAAGTTTGAAAATATTAGTGAACTAAAACTTAAACTTAAAAAGGTTATCCCTGAAATAATTGTAGATGATCATCGAGAATGGCTCATGAGGTTAATTTCAGCCTCAGAAAAGATTAAAGCCATATCTGTAGCAGTATTAATATTAATCGGCGTTATTTCAGTTATCTCAGTAATGTTTGCTACAAAAACTGGATTAGCAGTCCATACCCCAATAATCAATTTACTGCATTTAATGGGAGCTAAAGATACTTATATAGTCAACCTATTCCAATTAAGGGTTCTATACTTAGCAATAATCGGTAGCCTTATAGGCAGTGTTTCCGCATTTATCGTTCTGTATATATTTAAAACAATTGCTCATGATATTGAGCTTTCAATATATTCCGAATCAATCGGATCTCTTAATAATTGGTTTGTACTAATCTTAGTCCCTTTAATGGCCATCGTTGTTTCTGTTGTAACTACTCGTAGGGTAGTTTTCAGAACTTTAGCCAGAATGCCATGACACCAAAAAGATGAGAAGACGAAGAAAAAAGCACTCTTTAAACGTTTTTACAAAGTCTTTTTTACTAATTGTTGGTGGCTTTTTTTTGATTTGGGGTTTTGGGTTTTACTTATTTGTTAACGAAATTCCTCGTCATAAATTTGATATGAGCTTAGTAGAAAAAGCTGATGGAATAGTAGTTTTGACGGGGGGAGTGGGTAGACTCGAGTTAGGCCTCTCGCTCTTAATTAGTGGTAAAGCAAAAAAGCTTTTAATATCTGGTGTTGATATAGATATTGATAAAGGGAAGTTACTTCAAAAACAACAAATTGATATTTTAAAAATTGATTGCTGTGTAATCCTAGGCCATAAGGCTAATAATACATTTGGCAATGCTATGGAGACAGCAAGATGGATGGCATCAGAAGGTTTTAACTCTATTCATATAGTTACTGCCAATTACCACTTACCGAGAAGCTTATTAGAGTTTGATAGGGTCTTGCCAAATATGACAGTATTCTCCCATGTTGTTCATCCGAAAAAAGTTCACCTAAACAAATGGTGGAAATGGCCGGGAACCATACGCCTGCTATTAGCTGAATATAATAAGTACCTAATAACAAAATTACGTATACTATTAATTTCAAATTAGTTTTAAAATTGGTAATGCAAAAATTACTCACAATTATATTTCTTATTCTTTTTTATTTTTGGACGGTGTTTCTGGGACTAATCTGCATTCCTTTTTTAACTTTTCCCTACCAAACAGTTATGGCCTTAGGCCGTGTTTGGATTCATGGTGTTTTTTTTCTTCTAAGATCAATAGTAGGTATCAAACATAAAGTAATCGGTTCACATTTAGTGCCCAACGGCCCTGTTATATTCGCTGTAAAGCATCAGTCAGAATGGGATACTCTAGCAGTAAATTTACTAATAAAAGACCCAGCCATAATTTTAAAAAAAGAACTTTTAAATATTCCTTTATTCGGTTGGTATCTAAAACGATCTGGTCATATAGCAATAGACAGGAAAGGAGGCAGTAAAACACTTAAATCAATGCTCCTACAGTCAAGTGTCAGCATAAAGGCGGCCAGATCTATAGTAATCTTTCCTGAAGGCACTCGGACACAACCCGGCCAAAAAGGTGTTTACCACCCTGGAATTATAGCTCTTTATGAGAAAGAAGGACTAGCAGTTGTTCCTATAGCTCTGAACTCTGGTTTGTTTTGGTCACGAAATCCATTTACTAAGTATAGAGGAACCATAACTTTCCAATTTCTGCCTGCAATTTCTCCTGGCCTTGACCGAAGAGAATTCATTGAGAATTTGGAAAGCTCAGTCGAAAACGCATCAGAACTACTTTATAAAAATGCTAGGGAAGAATTTTTTTCCAAAAAATGTCTCTAGAAAGAGAATAGTCACCTGTGGATAAACCTGTGGAACTATTTTCAGGATTTCTTACTCATAAAAATATCTTGAAAAACAAAGTACTGGTTTTATTACTTTAATTCTAGCAGTAATTAATTTTATAAAGTATTTAATATAAAACCAACTTTAATAAAAACGCCAGAAATCAACGGTAGTCCTTTGTTTCTTATGTAAGGGAACTTTTAATAAATGTTGTTTTATTTAGGTTATAATTTGTTTTAGTTACGGTTATTTTATAATAATCGTTCTAAATATTGCCTACCCCAGCTAAGAATAGTTTTTACTTCCTGTGGATAAAACATACATCTTATGGTCATGCCTCCTAAGCTATTAGAGTCAAACAAACTCTCAAAAAGATTGTCTAATTCTCTACCAAGTTCTGTAAAGACCTAAGAAAATCTGTGTTTAATCCCATTTTTTCTATATAGCTTGTTGTTTTACGAAGATAATCTGCGTTGTTACCGCTTTTGCCTTGATTCCCCCTTATGTGCTGGGCAGCATTTTCCAAGGTTAATTTTCCTGCATACTGAGTATGATTCTGCGCTACAGTATAAGTATGAGCTAAGGTGACTAAACCACCTGCTCTAACTTTTACCCAAGCAGGCGCGTAGGCATTGGTAACCATCTCCCTTTTAATTAGATATTCAACAACAGCTTCTGCATCAACTAAACTTACCCTGTAGAGCATACCTTTACAGCTTCCTCCAAGATCAAGCCCTAAAACTAATCCAGGTCGTTCTTTGGTTCCTCTGTGAAAATGCGAATAAACACAAAAAGACCTATGATAACCATGAACAATTCCAAGTTGCTTTTCCTTATAAGGAAACCCTGGCCTCCACATTAAAGAACCATAACCAAATACCCATAAATCACCCTTATTTTTTTTAGACTCCATTATTGAATTGAGTACTTTTTTATATTCTCCCTCCTTAAGTGCATATTGATCTAAGATATCTGATAAACTTTTTGAGATTTTCGGCATAAGATTAGGCATTAAAGTTTTACAGTTTATCGATTTATAAAAAGGCAGAAGTTGATCTAAGTATTTATTTTTGCAAAATATAATTTATTGACATGCAGGGTGAACTTTATGCGGTCCAAAAATTTTAAAATACTTATAGGTTTTTTATTTATAATCATAACAACCCTTTCAGCTTTCTGGTTTTTTTTAACCTATCAAGCCCAAACTAGAATAACTGATTGGGCTGCATCCCAAAGTAATCAGAACATCCAAATTAGCTGGCAAGATATCCATTTTACGGGATATCCTTTCAAAATCAGAATGCTCCTCGAAAGACCAGAAATAAGATTGATTAGATATAACAGAAAAAGCTATTGGAAATCATCAAGTGTAATTATAAGTTCATCACTATTTTCCCCCAAGAATGTAGTCGTTTCCGCTCCGGGTTCCCACAAAATAAATATAAACCTCCCCAAAAACACTTTCCATGCAGCCATAGAAGCAGAAGAGGTACTAGCTCAATCAATAAATTTCCCCACTAAAAAAATAAAAAGAAAATATGATTCTAAAATGTCAAACCTAATCATTTCTCCAAATAATTGGAGAGATTCTATTGGAATTGATAATTTTATGATTGAGCTTAGTGACCATTCTGTAATTTCCACAAACAAGAAAGCAATTCATCCAATTGGTAAGTCACTTTCCTCAAAAATAGAAATTAAGGGAATAAATATACCTAGCTTCCCAAAACTAGATAAAACGTTAAAGAAATTAGGTACAAAGGTAGAAAGCGTATCTGGAAAATTCCACTTAAAAGGAGAGTTGGGTTTAAGACCCTTTTCAGTAGATCAACTAAGATCATGGAGGGATAAAGGGGGTACAATAGAGTTGGACCAGATAAAGCTAGTTTGGGGCTCTTTAATTGCGGAAACTAATGGAACTTTAGCCCTCGATAAAGAGCTGCAGTTTCAAGGCTCCTTTGCTACAAACATTCGAGGCCTTGATGATGTGGTTAACTTATTAGAAAAGGATCAGGTTTTAAATCGCACAAAAGCATCTTTTATAAAGCTTGCCCTACCTATATTTATTCAGAATCCAGAAAAAGGAGCACAAAGCTTGATTAGAGTTCCAATGACTCTGCAAAATAGACATCTAAAAGTAGGGCCGGTTACACTTGCAAAATTCCCTAAAATTAAATGGAATTAGTTATCATCTTCCTTTTTATTCTCTGTATATTCAAACCGTCCTGCCTGACCAGCCTCAATTACTCCTCGGCGTATATCTCTAGTACGAGTAAACCATTTCTCTAATTGTTCACCATCACTCCATCGAATTGCTTTTTGAAGAGCTGTAAGGTCTTCGTTAAAACGCCCTAGCATTTCCAAAACAGCATCTTTATTGCTCAAAAAAACATCTCTCCACATTACAGGATTTGATCCAGCTATTCTGGTAAAATCCCTAAAACCTCCGGCTGAAAACTTTACAACGTCTGCTGTTGTAACCACTTCTTTATTTTTATTCTCTGCCTGTAATTGGTTTTCCATATCAGCCGCAGTAGCTACAATTGTGTAGGCTATAAGATGCGGTAAATGGCTAGTAATAGCTAAAACTCTATCATGATGAGGGGCATCCATAATTTCAACATTACTACCAAGCTTCTCCCACATTTTTTTTACTATGTTTATAGCATCAGTATTTGTATTATTCTCAGGAGTTAAAATTACCCAACGATCAAAAAACAGCTCTGAAAACCCCGATTCTGGGCCAGAGTGTTCTGTTCCAGCAACAGGGTGGCCTGGAACCAAGTTTACCGAAGGAGGCAACTCAGCCCTAAGGGAAAGTATAACTTCTTCTTTAACTGAACCAACATCGGTGATTATTACATCAGAGGAAAGATGTTGGGATATTTCCTTAGCTACCGATGAGTAGGCCCGAATTGGAATTGCCAATATTACTAAATCTGCTCCAGACACTGCGTCAGAGATAGAGTCATGAACAGTGTCTGCAATTTTTAGACCCTTACAGATTGCCCGAACCTCTTTGTCATTATCATAAACAGAGACACAACTAGCCACATTGGTTGACTTAATGGCCCGCGCCAATGAAGAGCCTATAAGGCCTAAACCTATTATCGTAACATGACTAAACAAAGGTGAATCAATCATTTTTTTCGACAAACTCTTTCAATGTAGCAGAAACAATTTCCATTTCTTCTTGGGTGCCCATTGATATGCGCACCCAGTCAGGTAAACCATAACCTCCCACCCGACGAGTTATGATTCCTCGTTCAAAAAGAAATTGGTATGCCGCTTCTGCATTTTTAGGTGTATTTGGATCAAAATATACAATCAGAAAATTTGCGAATGAGGGATGTGACTTTAACCCCATTCTCTTAACCTCCTCGGTAAACCAATGTAGTATCTCACTATTATGTAATTTTGACTTTTTAGTGTGCTCCTTATCAGCTAGAGCTGCAATCGCCCCAGAGATACCTATTGAGTTGACATTAAATGGCGGACGAATTCTATCAAGCGTTTCGATGATTTCTTTCGGGCCATAGGCCCAACCGACTCGTAAGCTAGCTAAGCCATATATTTTGGAAAATGTCCGTGTCATCACCACGTTGTTTTCATTTCGAACGAGTTCTATTCCTGAATCATAATCTTCAGCCGTTACATATTCCGCATAAGCTGCGTCAATTACTAATATTACATTTCCAGGTAAACCAGCGTGAAGTCTCTTAATTTCACTTTGTGAAACATAAGATCCAGTAGGGTTATTAGGGTTCGCAAGAAATAAAATCTTAGTTTTATCAGTAACTTTTTCTAAAAGTAAATCTACGTCAGCTGTTAAATTTAACTCCGGAGCAGCTACAGGTGTAGCTCCAACGGCATGTGCCGCTATAGGATACATTTGAAACCCATGAGCGCTATAGACAACTTCGTCGCCTATACCGGCATATGCTAAAGCCAAAAGATCAATTATTTGGTCTGAGCCAGCGCCACAAATTACATTCTCTAAATTAATTCCATGGTGGCTGGCCAAAGCCATCCGAAGAGACATAGCATCTATCTCAGGATAACGAATTAAGTCCCCAGCAGATCCCATAAAGGCTTCTTTTGCTGCCGGACTAGCATCAAATGCGCTTTCATTCGAACTAATATTTATGAGTTTTCTACCTTCAGATAGTATTTTACCTTTATGAGCTTCACTACCCACATAAGGTTTCACCCTCAATATACCTTCTTTAGCCTGTGGACGAACCACTCTTAAAACACTCCTTAGTAAGTAATTTATTGTTTTAGAATATATGGAGTAGCATATATTCCAACCTGCCAAACAGTTATTAGCGAAAATTCTGAAAGAGCTCTATCCAATCTATCATCATTTTTCTCTATTAATCCGCTAAACTTAAACAAATAAGATTGCGACCCTGATTTATCTAAATCTTTATATGAATCAATACAAACACAATCCAAGCCTTCAGACAAAAAAGCATTATGAGCACGATCAATTATAACGTCAGAATTAAACTCCAAAGCCAAAAGAGTTTCATCTTCACCACTTAACTCTGCTTCACCAAGAGATATAATTAACGCATCTAATTTACTATCTTGACCAGACAATAAAAACGGTACGCTTGCGATCACCCGTAAAACGTCTTCATCATTAATGTCTTTTAACATCATCCACCAAGGTGAAGTTAAATTATTATTTGGAAAAGGAACTAATCCAAGCTTAGCTTTACGGCAGGCAACGCTATGCACTACCTCAGAAGGGTCAGCTAGGGACAACAAGTTTGCAGAAAGGCCAAAGCGTTCCTGGACTAAAACCTCGTTAATAATATTTTTTCCAAATGGACAGCAAGCTATTGTCAGATCCCCTTGCATGGCTATTGAAGCCCCAATAATCTCTCGCCATATTCTTACTATTGCCCGAGCTGATAGTTTGCCATTGCTTTTATTCAACAGGGTACGTAAAAGCATTGCTTCACGTGCTGGTCTAAAAACACTTTGACTCTGTCGTGCTTTAAGAGAACCTATCTTTTCGACTAATCCAGCTCTACGCTGTAATAAATCGAGAAGGGCGTCATCGATGTCGTCAATCTCACGGCGGAACGCATCAATTCCGTTTTGTTTCTCGTTCATAATTAAATTTTTCCTTGGAAAGTAATCATTTTTTGTACTTCTATATAAATTATATAAATCTTTTCACAAAGAAAACGTTGACACTTTAGCATCAGCCAACATAGAGCAGTATTAAACTATTGTATTGGCCAAAACTTAAGAACTAATTAAAAGTAATAAACTATGACCACCGTTTCAAATTCTAATAACGCACATGAAGGCTCTATTCCTGTAGAGCCTGCAGTGATCGATTTGCCTGGCCATAATATTGTGCTCGGAGAACAAGTTCCACTTTCTCTTGTTTCTGGACAGAAACTTGGCCCTTTCACTATTTCTTACCAGACTTATGGTAAACTAAACGCCGACCGGTCAAATGCAATTTTAGTGTGTCATGCACTCACTGGGGATCAATTTGCAGCTGAAGTGCATCCTATAACAGGAAACGTTGGATGGTGGAACATGGTTGTTGGTTCAGAACTGCCTATAGACACTGATCGCTATTACGTTATTTGCATAAATGTATTAGGAGGTTGCATGGGCAGCGCAGGCCCAAGGGATATAAATCCTAAGACTGGGAAACAATTTGGGTTGTCCTTCCCTTTAATAACCATTACAGACATTGTAGCCGCCCAAAAATTAGTTATTGACTATCTTGGAATTGAAAAATTATTTTGCGTAACCGGCGGATCAATGGGCGCCATGCAAGTATTAGAGTGGGCTTCAAAATATCCACATCGCGTATCATGTGCAATACCCATTGCTGGTGCCGCACGCCATTCAGCACAAAATATTGCATTTCATGAAGTAGGAAGACAAGCAATTATGTCTGATCCCGACTGGAGAAACGGTAACTATTATGAAAACCAAGAACTTCCTAATCGAGGCCTCTCAGTAGCGCGTATGGCGGCCCACATAACGTATATGTCAGACTCAGCTCTGCATCGAAAGTTTGGCAGGGAACTGCAAGATAGAACTAATGTCAGTTATGGTTTTGAAGCAGACTTTCAAATAGAAAGCTACCTACGCCATCAAGGTAACTCATTTGTTGAGAGGTTCGACGCAAATTCTTACCTATACATTACTAGAGCCATGGATTATTTCGATTTAGCTGCAGAGCACGATGATGTTCTAGCGAACGCATTTTTGAATACGGATGTTAAGTTTTGTTTGATCAGCTTTACCTCTGACTGGCTATTTCCAAGTTCTGAATCTAGGCAGATTGTCCATGCATTAAATGCCGTTGGAGCATCTGTAAGTTTTGTTGAAGTCAATACTGACTCGGGACATGACGCCTTTTTACTGAACGAGCCAGAATTTTTTAGTATTTTATCAGGCTTTATTGCTGCAGCTGCGGATCAATCGAACATATAAAATGGCGGGAAAAACAATGGTTACTAACAACATGTCAGCTGAAAAAATAAGGGATCGTGTGGATCTCCAGTTAGTGGCTGATATGATCAAGTCTGGTAGTCGAGTCCTTGACATAGGCTGTGGTGATGGAGACTTACTCAACTACCTCGTCCATTTTAAACAAGTTGATGGGCGAGGCATAGAATTAAGTCAAGAAGGAGTTAACAAATCGGTCAGTCTTGGATTAGCAGTTGTACAAGGAGACGCAGAAGACGACTTAAAAAATTATCCTTCTGATGCATTTGATTATGTCATACTTTCTCAAACATTGCAGTCCATATATGATGTTCGAGGAACTTTGAACGAGCTTCTAAGAATTGGACAACACGCCATTGTAAGCTTTCCAAATCTAGGTTACTGGCGAGTTCGTTTTGACTTATTAATTCATGGCAGAAGCCCAATGTCTGAAAAATTACCATATAAATGGTGCGACTCGCCAAATATAAGATTCTTTACTTTAACTGACTTTGTTGCCTTAGCAGGTGAAATGGGTTTTGTCATACATAGGATAGTAAGTATAAACCATAGGGGTCATGCAACACCTAAAAACAGCGTCGGAATCTGGACGAATTGGCTTGCAGAAGAGGCTATATATCTCCTAAGCCGTGATTAGAGTTTCTGTATGAAATTATTCTAGTCCTCTGGGTGACCTCTCCTGTTAAGGGAACATAGTTACGGGCCTGATGTTGTCTGTTAAATGTGTTTCCAGCATATATTTGTTTTGTTGCCTCCATTATTACAACTCCCCCAAACACTTGGAACCACCGAGCGCCTATCTTTTCCCATGCTGGAGCCGCAGCGAGCCAATAACGTCTTCGAGTTGGAGGTATAAACAATGCCCTTGTATCCCTCACAGGGGTAAACAAAGATTGCCTCAAAGTACTTTTAAGTTGTTCGATAGAGTAAGGTCGACCATGCCCAAATGGAGTAAAATCAGTATGTGACCATGCGCCTCGGCGATTGGGAACAACAATTAATAAACGACCTCCATCATCCATCACTCTCCATATTTCTCTGAGCATCAAATTCACTTGATCTGTATATTCAAAACTATGCACCAGTATGACTCTATCCAAAGACAAATCCAGAAAAGGAAGGGAACATTCATCAGCAAGACAGCAAGTGTTACCTGGCCCTAAGCGCTGATATCCAACTCCAAATGCACCCATGCTAGAGGGCATCGCAGCAATAACGCTAGTTGCCTCATCAAGAAAAGGTCTTAAATAGGGGTTCACAAATCCTATTCCAAGCACTCGCATCCCTCGTGTGTTGTCCCAATATCTTCTGATCTGACGTCTGAGCAACTGACAAGTCATCCTACCCAAGCTAGAGCTATAAAAGTCATTAATATCAACTATATCAGGCCACATGAGACAATTCCGTAACAGTTCTATATTTGGAAAGAGATTCCAATTTCAAATCTATTAAGCTTGGAGTTAAATCTGGTAAAAATGAGCCGTGGTTAGCGCATAAACTCCAAAACCAACCAAAATAGCCGCAGATACACGTGATACCCATTTTTGGTAGCCCCCATCCAGGTAAGGCCTAGCAAGATTTGCTGAAAAAGAAAGAGCAAACCACCACATAGCGGACCCTATAAATACACCTGCAACTAACAGAGAAGCATTCCCAATTGATTCTCCAGCATCGGTCACCCCCAAAGTGACAAATAACCCCGCAAAAGTTAACATAGTTATAGGATTAGTTATTGCCAGTAGAAAAGTTGAAATAAAGTCCTGCAATAAGCTCTCAGTATGAACCTCACCCACTCGTGACTCCGAAGATCGCCGAGTTGTCACAATCAACGTTTTAGCCGCCAATAAAAGTAAAATTATTCCTCCAGCCGTTCTCAGCGCTACTTGATGATCAACAATCCATAATTGAATCGCACTAATTCCGAATGCTGCAATAGCTCCATAAATTGCGTCACCAACGGCTGCTCCCAGTCCAGACAGTATCCCATGCAGGCGCCCTTCTGAGAGCGTTCTCTGAACGCACAGAACTCCTACGGGTCCAACCGGTGCTGCGAGCACTAACCCGAAAATAAAACCATTTATAATTATATAGTCTGTCAAATCAGAAATTAATCTGCGGTTAATATTAAGTTGGTAAAGTATTTTCTTTAGGATCCAATTACGTAATAACAGATTATAACCAAATATAAAATAACATCTTGCGATTTGATGATATTACTATCCGATCTCGAAAAACCTCATCTATATTTACTTAAACAAGAAACAAAGAAACATAATTACTAGTGAGAAAAAATAATTAAACTAGACAGATTTTTTTTAAAATTTTACCAACTAAACCATACCATAGAGTAAATAAAAAAATATTTTGTTTGACCGACGCGATTCCCGATTGATAAGAGGTTTATTGTACGAGCCTGGATGCGGAGCTAAATTTAACGCCAAACAAAGGGGTCCGATCTCACCGTCGGGCCTCTTTCTGGTAGTTAAGTCCTCTGTTACTAATTATTTTTAACAAATCCAAAAAAAAGAAAGCGCCAGGTGCATGGACGCGGAGCCCGTAACGCCTGACGCTTCCTAGGTCCGTAAAATAAAGAGATAACTCCCTTTAGTTTTTGGACATCTGGCTTAGCCACACAAGAGCCAAAACTCTTAATGAGATCAAACCACTGCACCCACAAACTGTCTCGCTCAGATCCGCCTGGTCCAAAGTGACATACCCCTGGCCGACACGTCACTTTTAGTTCCCGACGGTGCCATACTTCTAGTTTTTACACCTTCCACATAGCTACCCTCACAAAACACGCGCCCACAGGAGGACGCCAACTACTTCTGCCTTCTTAACCAGCCAGAACCTATAAAGATTCCTGCCTTATTTCTGGCTACGCTAAAATTCCCGGCCGGCGAGTGCCCTGGAACCTAACGCCATCGCCCCCTCTAGAGCTCGCTTTATCCACCGAGGCAGTAAAACAAACCCTTACGTCAACCAATTTGGCATAAGCCTCATCAGCTGATACGACCCAAGTCCTTAGACAAGGTCGCAAGGAAGAAATGCCAACGTAGTGACCTACCTCCCGTTTACAGTATTCCCAGCGCGGTTTCCATCTCCCGCCCGAAGTTGGGCGATGAATCCCACTTATGTCTAGCTTGTAACCTACATCAGCGCCTCTATCCGAAGACCAAGGCAGCCAGATCTAATCCACACCCTAGACAAGGGGTACTGAAGATCGCCTACGTCCACATAAGCGGTTGCCCACCCTGCTGCGCCCAACGACCCGGCGCAAACGATCCCTCTGAGGAAAGGGGCTCCGAAAAGCAAAACCGTTCACCGACTTGACCTACTCCCCGTAATTTCATTGTTCAAGAACAACTACTCGACAAGTCGCAGATGACGCTACTCCTTCGCTTCAGTTTCCCCCCTAGGTCCACTTAGCTACCCAAATAAAGACCGCAAACGGCCTTTCCTTGGGACGGCGCAATGTCTGCCGTCACGCTCGTGCGTGCAGATACTATGTTTCACCTTTTAACCCCCAGTCGGCAACTTCAATTATCATTAAAAGTTCAATTTTCTGTGTATAATTATTAAACATAGACACAGTTCCTCCACAGGTTTTCCACAGAATTGTAAGCAGAGCAATTTTTATGGATATTTGGGGCTAAATTATGTTCCAAAAAACACTATATTAGCAGGTGTATGATTGACGAATACAATTTGCGAGGCTAAACCAATTTATAACTATATTTGGAAGAGTGTGAACCCTGAGATAATTGCTCTTAAATTTTTATACAGCCATCCTGAATAATAATTAGTTCAAACCGCTATCAACGTTTAAAACCAAGAGAAAGCCCGGAGAAAAAAACTTGATGAGAACCGAAAATCGACCTTTATCACCACACTTACAAATTTATAAACCGCAGTTAACTTCGGTGCTCTCTATTATGCATCGTTTGACTGGAATTGGTTTAGCTGTTGGGACCTTAATTCTAGTTTGGTGGCTCTTTTCAATCGCTTTAGGGCCTCAATACTATAACGACTTTCATTGGTTTATTAGTTCTATTGTCGGAAGACTTTTTCTTTTTGCATGGACTTTCTCTTTCACCTTTCATTTAGCCAATGGCATTAGACATCTGTGTTGGGATGCTGGCTGGGGACTGGATATAAGCAAGGCTTATAAAACTGGATGGTTGACGCTTATAGTTTCAGTAGTTCTGACATTCGTAATTTGGATAGTCGGTTATTATTTAATCGGAGGTATTTAACATGAATTTAAGATCTCCGCTGGGAAAAGCTAGAGGACTTGGGACAGCAAAGTCCGGTACTAATCATTGGTGGGTCCAGCGTTTGACGGCAATTGGGCTCATTCCGCTCAGTATCTGGTTTATTATTGAAATATTATTAGCCGTTGGTAATGACTATAATGAAGCCAAGGAGTTCATTAGTCAGCCATTCACAGCCATCTTATTGATATTATTTATAGTTCTGACTTTTCATCATGCCCAACTAGGGCTGCAGGTAGTTGTTGAAGACTACGTAAAAAGAAAATCTTTTGAAATTGGATTGCTAATCGTTATAAAAGGTGCCGCAATTTTATTATCACTAACCGCCTTATTCGCGGTGCTTTCAATAGCTTTTGGAGGGGCATAATGGCCGCTAATGGTAGTTATGAAATAATAGATCACGATTACGACGTTGTAGTTATAGGAGCTGGCGGAGCCGGTTTACGTGCAACTTTCGGAATGGCTAATAAGGGTTTAAAGACAGCCTGTATCACTAAGGTCTTTCCAACCCGTTCCCACACAGTTGCCGCTCAAGGTGGCATCTCCGCTGCATTAGGCAACATGGGTGAAGATGACTGGCGTTGGCACATGTACGACACTGTAAAAGGCTCAGACTGGCTTGGGGACCAAGATGCAATAGAATACATGGTTAGAGAAGCTATGCCTGCTATAATAGAATTAGAGCATCAAGGAGTTCCGTTTAGCAGAACAGAAGAAGGAAAAATTTACCAAAGGCCCTTCGGAGGCATGACCACAAATTATGGTGAAGGTACAGCTCAAAGGACCTGTGCAGCGGCTGATCGAACCGGCCATGCAATACTCCACACCTTATATCAACAGGCTCTAAAATATGACGCAGAGTTCTTCATTGAATATTTTGCTCTAGATTTGATAATGGAAGACGGCGAATGCCGTGGTGTGATGGCTTGGAACCTTGATGATGGCACAATTCACCGATTCCGAGCCCATCAAACAGTTGTAGCTACCGGCGGCTATGGTCGAACTTATTTTTCATGTACTGGTGCTCACACACAAACTGGAGACGGAGTCGCTATGGCTGCTCGCGCTGGCGTTCCACTGCAAGACATGGAATTTGTTCAGTTTCATCCGACAGGAATTTATGGTGCTGGATGCCTTATAACAGAGGGAGTAAGAGGCGAAGGCGGTTATTTAACAAACTCCGAAGGTGAAAGGTTTATGGAGCGATATGCCCCATCAGCCAAAGACCTAGCTAGTCGAGACGTTGTTAGTCGATCTATGACTATAGAGATGCGAGAAGGTCGAGGAATAGGCGAAGACGGAGACTATATTCACTTACATCTGGAACATTTAGACGGTGAAGTTATAAATCAACGGCTACCGGGAATTGCAGAAACTGCAAGAATATTTTCAGGGGTAGATGTCACAAAAGAGCCTATACCGGTGCTGCCTACTTGCCATTACAACATGGGGGGAATTCCAACCAATTACCATGGAGAGGCGGTTACTCTTAAAGGCGGAGACCCATCAAGTCCAGTTTCCGGATTGATGTCCATAGGAGAAGCTGCATGCGTTTCTGTTCACGGGGCTAACCGTCTTGGGTCTAACTCTCTTCTTGACCTAGTTGTTTTTGGTCGCGCTGCAGCTAATAGAGCGGCCGAAACTGTGACGCCAGGCTCTCCTCACAAACCACTGTCAAAAAATGCTGGAGATGACGCATTAGAACGTCTTGATAAATTAAGGTACGCAAATGGTGCTACTCCAACGTCGGATCTACGCCTTCAAATGCAAAGAACAATGCAAGAGTGTTGTGCCGTATTCCGAACTGGAGACGTACTTCAAGAGGGTGTTGAAAAGTTGGATGAGGTTTGGGGTGTCCTGGACGATTTAAAGGTTTCTGATCAATCACTAATATGGAACACCGATCTAGTAGAAACTTTAGAACTGGATAATTTGATGACTCAGGCAGTAGCAACGCTTGGATCCGCTGCCAACAGAAAAGAGAGTCGAGGCGCTCATGCAAGAGAAGACTTTCCAGATCGTGATGACGACAATTGGATGAAGCATACTCTTTGTTGGGTGAATCAAAACGGCAAAACAAAAATTGATTTCCGACCCGTTGTTTTACAACCAATGTCAAATGAGGTTCAGAGCTTTCCACCAAAAACCAGGGTTTATTAAAAGTTTTTTTAACTATAAAATTTTATTTTTTAAACTGAGAGGAAGAACCATTCATGGCTGATTTCGTACTCCCTAGAAACTCCAAGGTGAAAAACGGAAAAGTGTGGCCGGAGCCTGAAGACACTAGTAACACTCGTACCTTTAAAGTTTATAGATGGTCCCCTGATGAGAATGAAAACCCTAGTATAGACACTTATACCGTTGACATGAACTCTTGTGGGCCCATGGTGTTGGATGCACTAATTAAAATTAAAAACGAGATAGACCCGACCCTGACCTTCCGACGATCTTGTAGAGAAGGCGTCTGCGGATCATGCGCTATGAACATTGATGGGTGCAACACGTTAGCCTGTACGTCTTTCAACTCAGAAGTTAAAGGCGATATTAAAATCTACCCTTTGCCTCATCAACCCGTTGTCAAAGACCTAGTGCCAGACATGACACATTTTTTTGCACAATATCGAGAGGTGGAACCGTGGTTAAAAGCAGACAGTCAACCGCCTGAACGAGAAAGGCTACAATCTATAGAAGATCGAGAAAAACTCGATGGTCTCTATGAGTGTATACTCTGCGCTTGCTGCAGCACCTCTTGCCCCAGCTATTGGTGGAGCGCAGATCGTTATCTTGGCCCCGCAGTTTTACTGCAAGCATATAGATGGTTGGCTGATAGCAGAGACGAAGCTACAGGTGATCGTCTTGATAAGTTAGAAGACCCTTTTCGACTTTATCGATGTCATACTATAATGAATTGCACCAAAACTTGTCCCAAAAGCCTTAACCCGGCTAAAGCGATTGCAGAAATTAAAAAAATGATGTTGGAAAGACAAATATAATTTAAAATATCACTTAGGCAGCTATTTTTAAAATATGAAACTTAGCAAACAACAGATTGATGAATTTAACCAGGAGGGATGGCTGTTTCTTCAAGATGTGTTCACTGCTGCTGAAATAAATATACTGCTGAAAGAAGTTCCTGCAATATTTTCTATGAACCGCAAAGAAGTATGGCGAGAAAAGGACGGCGAAGCAGTTCGAACCGCGTTTGCGGCGCACACCTATAGCGAGCCCTTCAAGCGTTTAGCGTCTCACCCACGTTTAATAGAACCAGTGATGCAATTAGTTGATGGACCTGTCTATATGCATCAGTTTAAGATAAACGGAAAAGCAGCCTTTGATGGGGATGTTTGGCAATGGCACCAAGACTATGGCACATGGGCTAGAGACGACTTAATGCCTGCGCCCCGTGCCATGAATATAGCCTTATTTTTAGATGATGTTACAGAATTTAATGGCCCGTTGATGTTTATACCTCGAAGTCACAAAGACGGAGTAATTGAAGCCGGGCACGACAAGCTTACCACTTCATATCCTCTGTGGACTTTGGATCGTGAAACCGTAACGAGGTTAGCTGAAAGAGGAGGCATGGTAGCCCCTCGTGGCAAGGCAGGGTCCTTACTACTATTTCATTCAAACCTAGTTCATGCGTCGCCTGGAAATATAAGCCCCTGGGACCGCACAATCGTTTACTTAAGCCTTTGTCACGTTGACAACCACATTCGTCAATTTAAACGTGATGAGTGGATTGCACATCGTGACTTTAGTCCAATAGAACCAATCGCAGATGACTGTCTTTTAAACCTGGTACAAAATAATGGTACATCTGCTCAATAAAGGCTAAACTTTATAAATATATATCTTAAATATTTCATGTAAGATTTACTTCTTAAAAGGTGGCCGATCAAGACCATCTTCTATTGGCACATGCAGCGCTTTACAAAAAGTTCCTATAAGTTGATAGTAGCCAACCATTATTGTTAGGTCCACCAGGCCCCGATCACCTAATGATGAGCGAATCTTCTCTATTAGATTATCATCTATCGTCTGGTTGCTCGCTAAAAGCCTTGAATATAGAAGAGCAGGCCCCCGAGGAGATGGAAGTTTTTCGGCTGCAGGCGTTCCTACTACATTGCGCATTTCTTCCGGCATACGATGAAAGTGATGACACCATTCGTAGAAATTTCCAACTTCTTGAGATACAGTACAAATTACCATTTCCCTCAATACTTCATCAAGTACACTATTAAAACGCACATGTTCTCCCACGGAAGCAACGGACTGCAGTGCTCCCGGGCTATGAGCCATTACTCCAAATAAGTCTGCCATGAAGGTCAGTTTTCGGCTTTCCATGATATGGTCATATATCTCTATTTTATCTGATGGAAATTGTTCTCGTGTAACACTTGAAAGTCTTTTATTCTCGTTGTAGTCGGACATATTGTTCTCCCCTCAACTGATATATTGCTAACCAAAAAGATTCAAAATACATGTTCACCTTAATATGTTTTTAATTGTATAAAAATTATCAAATAAACGGAAAGCGAATCATGAACCTGTATCGCCAATTATTATCACAAAACTCAGAAGGTAAATCGATTCGTGTAGGATTGATTGGTGCTGGAAAATTTGGAACTATGTACCTCTCTCAAGCAAAACACACACCCGGTGTTAGTATAACCGCCGTTGTAGACAAAATACCCAGTAAAGCAGAAAAAGCTCTGGACCATTATGGAGCTAGTAAAGCCCATATAACTGATGATCCATTTGAAGTTATTCAGAATCCAGATATAGACGTTATAATTGATGCCACTGGAAGTCCAACAGCGGGAATATCACATGTGTTGGATTGCTGCGAATATAATAAAAATATAATTATGGTTAATGTAGAAGCTGATGCTCTAGCAGGACCAATTCTAGCCAAAAAAGCAAACAAGGCAGGAATCATTTATTCATTGGCTTATGGAGATCAACCCGCACTAATATGTGAACAAGTTGATTGGGCGCGAACCTCAGGCTTTGACGTGATAGCCGGAGGGAAAGGGACAAAATACTTAGATGGTTTCCATGAGGTTACCCCTGATGATGTTTGGGAGCACTATGGACTTACATCGGAGCAGGCTGAGATGGGTGGCCTGAACGCTAAAATGTTTAATTCGTTTCTTGATGGAACGAAGTCAGCAATTGAAATGGCAGCTGTTTCGAATGCAACCGGTCTGTCACCAGCACCAGAAGGACTAAAATTTCCACCAGTTGGCGTTAATGATCTACCTAATTTCTTAAAACCAGAATCAGAAGGAGGGATGCTGCACCACAAAGGACAGGTCGAAGTCGTATCCTCCCAAAAAAGAGATGGAAAAGATGTTTTAGGAGACCTGAGATGGGGTGTATATGTAGTGCTCGAAGCCACAAGTGATTATGTATCGAGGTGTTTCAAAGAATATGGTCTTATAACTGACAAAAGCGGATGTTACACAGCGATGTGGAAGCCCTATCATTTAATAGGTATGGAATTAGGAATATCCGTGGCTAGTGTCAGTTTAAGGAATGAACCAACGGGTTCCCCAACAGAGTTTATCGGGGATGCTGTAGCTATAGCTAAAAGAAATCTTCAGGAAGGAGAAATTCTCGATGGTGAGGGTGGTTATACAGTTTATGGAAAACTAATGCCCTCTGTTGATAGTCTCGCTAACAAATGTTTGCCAATCGGACTTGCACAAGGCATAGCACTAAATACCGATGTGCATGCAGGTTCCCCTATTACCTGGGATCAGGTGAATATTGACTTGACTAGCCAGGCCGTAAAACTACGTAGGGAAATGGAATCTTTGGTTGCTTAATTTATTTTTGACAATTAATTACTATTTGACAAATAAGTAAAATCCTAAATCGTTCGGAAAAACAAACAACAAATTAATGAAAAAACAAACACCTCTCGAGAGGTATTTATCGCTTTGCAAAAATGGCGAATTAGAATCTGATCATATTCAGAAGGAAGCGGCAGAAAAGCTGCAACACCTTCATGATTCCTTAGTAGGTTATAAACCCAATTCCGAATCCTGGTTAACGAGCTTCAAAGAGCGTCTAAAAATTAATAATAAACCTTCAAAAATTTCATCTGGTTTATATATATATGGTCCGGTAGGTCGCGGTAAATCAATGCTGATGGATCTTTTTTTTGAAAACGCACCAGTTACTAAAAAAAGAAGAGTTCATTTTCATGCCTTCATGCTTGAGGTTCAGCAAAGGCTAAATATTGAACGTAAAACTACTAAAAGGGACAACCCCTTAATGGCCGTGGCCTCAGACATTTCTAGTGATACATGGTTAATATGTTTCGACGAATTTCACGTAGTTAATATTGCTGATGCCATGATCCTTGGAAGATTATTTGAGGGTCTTTTTGAACGAGGTGTAATTATAGTAGCGACCTCTAACGTCGCCCCCAATGACCTATATAAAAATGGACTTCAAAGAGATAGGTTTCTGCCATTTATTGACCTTATACTAAGTAAACTTGAAGTTTTTGGTATTGAAACAGGAAAGGACTACCGGCTTGATCGATTAAAAGGTCAATTATCCTATCACTCGCCACTAGGGCTAGAAGCAACTCAAATGCTTGATAAAGTATTTTCCTTATTAACAGATAACGATGAAGTCAAAGAGCAAGAATTAACTGTCTTAGGACGCCCCTTGAGAGTTCCAATAACTGCCAAGGGGGTAGCCCGATTCAAATTTGATCAACTTTGCAGGGAACCACTGGGGACTCCTGATTTCTTGTCACTTGCATCTAACTTCCACACTTTAATTATTGATGATATTCCTAAGCTTGCTGCCAATGAGCGAGAGGCTGCAAAAAGATTTGTTGTATTAATTGATTCACTCTATGAACAACGGGTAAACTTGTTCGCAAGCGCAGAGACACAACCATCAGAAATATGCACTTCAGGAGAAACAGCATTCGAATTCAAACGCACTGCTTCAAGACTGATAGAGATGCAAGCGGAAGACTATATGGCAACTCCTCATCAAAAAAATCAAATTCAAATTTAATCATCCGCGGGTTGAACCGCTTGTCAATTCGGGTTACACAGCGCCTTATAAACCTGAAATTTTGAATTTAAAGGCAAGGCTAACCTTCTTACACAAATTTATTAGGAAACCAAAGTTATGGCACGCAATAAAATCGCACTAATTGGCGCAGGTAATATCGGCGGAACATTAGCACATCTTATTGGTCTCAAAGAACTAGGTGACGTTATTTTGTTTGATATTGTTAAAGGTATGCCTTCCGGTAAAGCCCTGGATTTAGTTGAATCTTCTCCAGTGGAAAATTTTGATAGTAATATTGCAGGCACCAGCAGTTATAGAGACCTTAAAGGTGCTGATGTAGTTATTGTTACGGCTGGGGTTCCCAGAAAACCTGGAATGAGTCGTGATGATTTAATAGGCATTAATACTGGGGTTATGCAGTCAGTTGGTGAAGGCATCCGTAAGTATTGCCCTGATGCTTTTGTAATTTGTATTACCAACCCTCTCGACGCTATGGTTGGCGTTTTGCGTGTAGCCGCAAAATTAAAACCAAATATGTGTGTCGGTATGGCTGGCGTTCTTGACAGTGCCAGATTTCGATACTTTCTAGCCGAAGAGTTTAAGGTTTCAGTTGAAGACATCACAGCTTTTGTATTAGGTGGTCATGGAGACACAATGGTTCCACTGGTCCGTTACTCAACTGTCGCTGGCATACCACTGCCTGATCTCATAAAAATGGGATGGACAACACAAAAGCGTTTAGATGAAATTGTCCTAAGGACACGCATGGGTGGAGGAGAAATTGTGGAGTTATTAGGCAACGGTTCTGCTTTCTATGCGCCTGCCTCATCAGCAATAGCTATGGCAGAATCATATCTTAAAGACAAAAAGCGACTTCTACCTGCTGCTGCTTGGTTGACCGGCGAGTACGGAGTCAAAAACCTATACGTGGGCGTGCCAGTTATAATTGGTTCGAAAGGAGTTGAAAGAATAGTTGAAGTAAAATTTTCTCCTGAAGAGCGCAGTGATTTCCGTAAATCAGTCAAAGCTGTGGAAAATTTAGTAAAAATAACTAAAAAACTCCAACGCGAATCAGGGAAAAAAGCTAACTAAACCTGATAGATCGATTTGCTTGGTATTTATAGAAAAACATTCATAAATAGAGTTATATAATATTCACAAATGAGCAGGCTAAAGACTAATTAATCTAACCAACTCAGTGTTTCTATTAAGTAGTAACATTAATCTATTCTAGCTGCTCCACCGGAAAAGTGCCTCTATGAACATTCATGAATACCAGGCCAAAGAATTACTTTCTAAATACGGAATAGCAGTCCCAAGAGGGGGTATTGCTGATACTCCTAACGATGCAGGAGCCGTAGCTGAGGCCCTGGGTGGAGATATTTGGGTTGTTAAGTCTCAGATTCATGCTGGAGGTCGCGGCGCTGGATCTTTTGCTAATGAACCGAATGGTGGGGGAATTCGTCTGGCTCATAATATTAACGAAGTAAAAAAAATTGCTGCTGCAATGTTAGGCCAAAATTTAGTAACTAAACAAACAGGACCAGAAGGCAAAGAAGTAAGGAGAGTTTATGTTGAAGAAGGCTGCAATATAGCTCGTGAGCTTTACCTTTCGCTTTTAATTGATAGAGGTGATTCACAGGTGACAATAGTCGCTTCAACAGAAGGCGGCGTAGACATTGAAGCAGTTGCTAACAAATCTCCTGAAAAGATATCTACTATCATAGTAGATCCTGACCTAGACATAAGATTAGAACATGCAAAAAAGGTTTGTATTAGCTTGAAACTAGAAGATCATTATTTAGACAGAATCCATCGTCTAATTGATGGGTTATATGAAGCCTTTCTAAAAAGTGATGCCTCGCTGATTGAAATCAACCCTTTAGTTGAAACAGAAAGCGGTGAAATTGTAGCCTTAGATGCAAAAATGAGCTTTGATGACAATGCATTGTTTCGCCAACCAGAAATATTAAATCTACGAGATGAAACTGAAGAAGATCCGTTAGAGTTGGAGGCCTCAAAACACGACCTAAACTACATAAAGCTGGATGGATCGATAGGATGTATGGTCAACGGTGCCGGTTTGGCCATGGCAACTATGGATATCATTAAACTGACCGGAGGCAAACCCGCTAATTTTCTCGATGTCGGGGGTAATGCGACTAAGGAAAGAGTAACAATCGCATTTAAAATTATTCTTTCAGACCCAAATGTACAAGGAATAATGGTAAACATATTTGGTGGAATAATGAGATGCGACGTTATTGCTGAAGGCGTCATAGCCGCAGCCCGTGAAGTCGAATTAAAGGTCCCACTTGTCGTGCGACTAGAAGGTACTAATGTGAGCTTGGGAAAACAAATTCTTTCCGAATCAAAACTCCCCATAATAAGTGCAGACAATTTAGCTGACGCAGCTTTTAAGGTCGTTCGGGAAGTAAATAAGGCAAATTAAAGATGTCAGTGCTTATCAATAAAAACACAAGGGTAATTTGCCAAGGATTCACTGGAGCACAGGGCACTTTCCACTCTGAACAGGCTATTGCATATGGAACCCAACTGGTGGGCGGTGTCACGCCCGGCAAAGGGGGATCAAAACATCTGGCTCTGCCTGTTTTTAATACTGTTTCAGAAGCAGTCGAAAACACCGGAGCAACTGCCTCAGTGATCTATGTACCACCAGCTCAAGCAAGCAAAGCAATTTTAGAAGCTATTGATGCTGAGATAGAATTAATAGTTTGTATTACAGAAGGAATTCCTGTTCTTGACATGGTAAAAGTCAAGTCAGCACTAAAAAAGTCCACATCTCGATTAATTGGACCTAATTGCCCCGGAATAATAACACCCGGTGAGTGCAAGATCGGAATAATGCCAGGTCATATTCATAAAAGAGGAAGAATTGGTATTGTTTCCCGATCTGGAACCCTAACTTACGAAGCTGTGGCGCAAACAACTGCAGCAGGATTAGGACAGTCCACCTGCGTGGGTATTGGAGGTGATCCTGTCAATGGCACAAGTTTCATTGATGTAATATCAATGTTTCTAGAAGACGATGAGACTGAAGGAATCATAATGATTGGAGAAATTGGCGGATCCTCGGAAGAAGATGCTGCAAACTTCGTCAAAAACAGTGAAACAAAAAAACCAATAACAGGTTTTATTGCTGGAGTAACCGCACCGGCTGGGAAAAGAATGGGACATGCAGGCGCCATAATTTCAGGAGGCCTAGGAACTGCAGAAGCTAAGATTGATTCAATGAAAAATGCCGGATTTCATGTTGCTGATTCACCTGCTTCCCTAGGAAAAACAATGCTTGATGTAATAAACAAATAAAAAATTAGACAGTCATTTCTTTTTTTAATTTGTTTTTCAATATTTCTTTTCCTAATAAGAAATAAAAGCGCACACTTTCATCGTTTAGAATAAACATATTTATTAATTAGGTTCTGTTCTACGAATCAGTTTCGTAAAAGGCAAGTGAACGATTATTTTTAATTGTTAGAGATACTGCATAATATTAGCCATGAAACCTTTTTATACTATATTGATTATGTGTACCGCCCATATCTTCAGCATGGCAGGTTTTGCTACATATCCAGCATTACTCCCTTCTCTTATTCCCATCTGGCAATTGACAAACACTCAAGCTGGTTGGATTAGCGGTATTTTTTTTGCAGGATATGTAGCATCAGTTCCAGTTCTCGTTACTTTGACTGACAGATTTGACTCTCGTCTTATCTATATATCAGGGCTGGTTATATCGACCATTGGACTGTTGGGATTTGGTTTTTTTGCAAATGACTTTTGGTCAGCTATGGTATGGCAAGCCATTCAAGGAGCTGGTATTGGCGGCACTTATATGACTGGTCTTAGAGTAATGACCGACAGAGAAGTTGGTTCAACTCCATCAAGGGCCATTGCTTTTTACACTGCAGCCTTTTCTGCCGGCACTGCTTTCTCTTTCGTTGTATCTGGAAATATTGGGCTTTTGTGGGGATGGCAAACCGCTTTTTCTCTGGCGGCCATTGGGCCAATAATTTCCATTGTCATCGTTCTATTTCTATTATCCAATCAAACTCCAAACAAAGTATACAGACACAACACAAATCTTTTGGATTTCAGGCCAGTTTTTAGTAATCGGGAAGCACTTTCATACACTCTTGGATATATCGGGCATTCTTGGGAATTGTTTGCTTTAAGAGGTTGGATTGTTACCTTTCTAGTTTTTGCAGGTGCACAGCAAGGAGGCGCCGGAATACTTAGTGCAGTATTAATCGCAGGAATAGCTAACATAATTGGGGGCCCTGTAAGCATTGTAGGTAATGAACTTGCAGAACGCTTTGGACGAAAAAAAATAATATCTATAATAATGATAATTTCAGTGTTTGTGGCACTCGCAACTGGAATAAGCGCAAGTTTTTCTCTATATATAACGGCAATTCTCGTAGTTATTTATAGTGGTTTTATTATGGGGGATTCTTCCAGCCTTACAGCAGGAGCTGCAAATGCAGCGGATCCCAGTTATCGGGGGGCTACGTTGGCAGTGCATTCTGTTTTAGGTTTCAGCGGAGCACTGCTTGGACCTTTAGCTGTAGGGCTAGTTCTAGACATTAGCGGCGGGAGATCTAGTGGTCTTGCATGGATTCTTGCCTTTTTGACAATAGGTTTTGGATCTTTAGGAGGGGCAGCTTTAATTTGGTTAACCAAACTGAAAAAAGTCAACGTCAATTAGATTATTTAGTTATTGGATGCTCCCTTGCCATAGTAGCAATTTCGGTTGGAATACAGCAAACTTTTGGCCTGTTTATGCTCCCTATAAGCAAAGAACTATCTTGGGGACGTGAAATACTCTCATTGGCCCTTGCTGGACAGGCTTTAATTATCGGAATAGCAGCACCATTTGTGGCAGCAATAGGAGATAAATGGGGAGCTTCCAAAGTAATAATCGTAGGAGGCCTCACCTATGTAGTTGGGATTGTTTTAATGTCTCAATCTACCTCACCTACTTCAATGTTTCTTAGCGCGGGGTTTCTGGTTGGTGTATCTGCCGCCGCCTGCGGAATGCCTATGATACTTTCAATAGTTAGCCGTATAGTATCAGCAGAAAAGAGAAGTGTTTGGTTAGGCACAGTTACGGCCTTTGGAACATTGGGACAGTTTTTGATAGTACCTTTTAGCCAGCAATTAATAGAACGTTTAGGATGGGCAAATGCGCTAATTGGGTTATCATTTATAGTGGCTTTAGTGGTTCCTCTCGCCTCAATAAGTAAAAACGTAAAGGACAAACAGGAACATGTATCTACACAGAAACTCGGAGAAGCATTAATTGAGGCCCAAAAACACTCAGGCTATTTGATGCTAATCGTTGGTTTCTTTGTATGCGGTTTCCAAACCAGGTTTATAGCTACACATCTCCCTGCATATCTAGGTGATTTACAATTTACCCCAGAGCTGGCGGCGCAGGCTCTAGTCACAATTGCTGTTTTCAATGGAATCGGCTCCTGGGGCTTTGGTTATTTAGGGGGACGTTACCGGAAAAAATATCTTCTGTGTTGGCTGTATGCTTTTCGCGCTTTTGTTATTTATCTATTCATTTCCACTCCCGCTTCAGAAATAACTATTTTGCTCTTCTCTGGTTTCGTTGGACTCCTATGGCTAGGTACGGTTCCATTAACTAGTGGTCTAGTTGCTCAAATTTTCGGGACTCGCTATATGGCCACTTTATTCGGAATTGTATTCTTAAGCCATCAAGTGGGTAGTTTTTTAGGTGTATGGTTAGGAGGAAAATTATTTGATACGACAGGATCATACGAAATTATCTGGTGGATATCGATTGGGCTTGGTGTATTGGCAACATTGATTCATGTGCTAATAAATGACACCCCAACCAATCGTTTATCTACATCCACTCTAAAAACTAACCCTTAGGAACATCAAAAATTCAACCCTCCAACAAATTCCAGAAAAAACACAGCTTTAAGCAGAAAAAGGTCCTTTTTGTTTTGTAAGTAAAAGAGTTATGTTGTTGAATACTATATGCGGAGTTTTATAATATGAAAAACGCTTGTGAAGGCGTTAACTCAAGAATGAGTGGAATTAAGTGGACAACATGACCGAAAAAGATATCGGATCTTCACTCCGAGAAGTAGAAAAACGATCTCTACCAACTATTGATGTAGGCCCTGCTTTAACGGGTGACATTCAAGCAATTCAAGAGCTTTCTGAGGAATGGAGAGAGGTTTGGCAAACTCTAGGTTTTATGTGCATCATAAACCATGGAATTTCAGATAACCTAATTTCTGATATGGAAAAAGCTGCCAAACAATTTCATGACTTGCCTCACGAAGTAAAAATGAAAATTTCTATAAACTCCCACATGAAAGGCTATACACCTGCGCACGCCTCCGTAGCAACAAAATCTAAGTTTCATAAAAACCGAAAACTTGATACCGTTGAGTGCCTTATAGTTGCCACAGACTACGCCCAAGATAACCCCAATGTTATTTCAGAAAAACAATTCTATGGAGAAATGCCTTGGCTTTCAGAAGATATAATTCCAGGGTTTAGATCAGTATGTGAAAAGTATATGAATGAGGTCACTGAATTAGGAAAAAAATTACTTCCTGTATGGGCGCTTTCATTAGACTTAAAGCATGATTATTTTGAACCGTTTTTTGAAGATAACTACACATATTTTCGTGTCGCTAAATATCCCCCAAAACAAAATCTAGAAGAAGGAGAGATGGGAGTTAATGCCCATGCTGATACAGGTTTTATGACCTTTCTGCCACCAGCAAACGAAGAAGGCCTGCAGGTCTTAGATACTGATGGAAAGTGGTTCTGGCCTGATCTGCCTAAAAACGCCTTAATACTAAATGCGGGTCAATTTCTTGAACGTTGGGCCAATGATCGGTTTAGGGCAACACCTCATAGAGTTTTGCCGCCGATAAGCTCTGATCGCTATTCATTAGCCTGCTTTGTTAATCCAAATTTTGATGCCAAGTGTGAGTGCTTACCAACATGCACAGATCACTCTAATCCTCCGAAATATGAAGCTCAAAGTTACCTAGAATTTTTCTCATGGTATATGACAAATGCCTTTACACATTACGGCAAGTTTGAAGTCGTTAACGGCAAAGCCATAGAAAAGTAATAACTCAAAGCAATATAAAGTTTGACCCCCATACGCTTTATTTATTAATTGGCTTAGATCTTGGATGCGCCCTTTCGTATACATCCAGTAAACTATCTATGTCTACATCGGTGTAGTTTTGGGTGGTCGACAAAGATTCATGTCCTAGTAACTCCTGTATAACCCTTAGGTCTCCTCCAGCTCCCAAAAGGTGTGTAGCAAAAGAGTGCCTTAATGCATGAGGCGTCGCTTCCTTTTTCAAACCGAGTTTATTTCTTAATAGCTCCATCCGGGATTGTATTGCCCGAGAATTAAGTCGTCCTCCTCTTACCCCAATAAATAGTGGATCATCAAAGAGTAGTACATAAGGACAAGCATCAAGATAGTCTGTTACTTTCTCAACAACCACTGGAAGTAAAGGTACTAACCTTTGTTTTCCGCCTTTTCCGTGTATGATCAAATCACTATTTGTCGAAAGATCTTTTGCTAAAAAATCTCCCCGATTCAGGGTTAAAGCTTCAGAAATCCTTAATCCAGCGCCGTAAAGCAAAGTCAATACAGCAACATCTCTTTTTAAAACCCATTTTTCTTTTCTAGAATTTTCATCTTTTCCAACGCTCTCGAGAAGCTCTTTCATTTCAGAAACAGCTAATGCTTTAGGAATAGATTTCCTCTGTCTCGGGCTACGGATAGATCCTATCGACGGGTTATGGGCGATGCCCTCATCATCAAGATATCTAAAAAAAACTCTAACTGTTGACAGCGCTCTTCCCGTCGAACTCCGAGCCATGCCAGAATTACTCCTATAAGCCAACCAAGCGCGAAAATCACCAGGCTTTAAATCAGCCAGATTTCTTATTTTGGGACTCTCTCCGATATGGGTGGACAGGAACTTTAAGAACTCTAATAAATCCCTAGAGTATGCTTTCAAAGTGTTATCTGAAACCACCTGTTCATTTGATAATTGGCTATACCAGTCTTCAACGGCACACCGGAGACGTGCATCTGATATGTGCTTAAACCTGTCCTTTACTTTCAGCGGGGTAAGTCCAGCCATAAAGAAATACTGTGCTCAACAATATGCGCTAAAAACGCAAATAGCTCAGTTCCCTGTCTTGAGTGAAATCGAGTTGTTTCCCTACTACCAAGAGCTAATAAGGCAGGAGGGCCACCTTTCTGTAGCGTTAATCTTATAAAAGCAGCCGAACATATTAAACCAGACTGTTCTCCAAAAACATTACGATCTCCCGAAATATTATCTAAGAGAATAACATCTCTTTCGTTGCCTAAAATATCCTGAACCATTCCATGCGGTAATACTCTGATACCACTACTCGTCGCCGGCACACTAATTCCTGTCTCAAAACAAAGAGCTACTGAATCTATGTCTAAAAGACACAACATATCCGTTGAAATCAACTCAATTAAATGATCAAGCGATCTAGCTGAAAGAAGGCGCAAAACAGTTGCATTAATGCGAGATTGATCTCTTTGGTTTGCACGCCTTGAATCAATCAAATCGCAGTTTTCACGCCTTCTATTATCCAATTCTAACCTGAGTTTATTTAAAACGAATTGTTGAAGATCAACTATGTCTGAATCACTTTCTTCTGAGTTATTAAACTCACGGGCAGGAATCTTCAAATTTGTTAACAAACTTGGATTTTCGAGAAAGAACTCAGGATTATCCTTCAAATAGGATTTGACTTGATCAAATATCATATTTTTTGATTTCAATACTTCAAAACTTTTGGCTTTTTGCGTCAAACTCAATCCTCGTCTTACTCAGCGGCTTTTTTACGGGCTTCAGCTAAATTGAGAATTGATTGACCAGTCTTTTCCCAATCAGCCAGAAAATCCCTTAGGCCCCTATCCGTCAAGGGGTGTTTAAATAATTGACGAAGTACTTTTGGGGGCAAAGTTACTATATCGGCACCCATTTTTGCAGCCTCAATTACATGATTGGGATGACGAACAGATGCCACCAGTATTTCTGTTTCAATTGATGGATACTGACTGTAAATGTCTACAATCTCGTCAATAAGATCCATTCCTGTCCCACCTATATCATCTATCCTTCCAACAAATGGAGATATAAAACTTGCTCCTACTTTTCCCGCAAGAAGCGCTTGGGCGGCTGAAAAACATAAGGTAACATTTACCTCTGTATTATCTTCTCTTAGTACTTTACAAGCTTTTAACCCATCTACTGTAAGAGGCACTTTAATCACAACATTTGGGGCAATTTCACATAGTGCTTTAGCTTCAGACATCATGGCTTCAAACTCTGTTGCTGTCACTTCAGCGCTAACAGGGCCTGACACCAAATCACAGATATCAGCGATAACATCCAAAATGTTACCCCCAGACTTTGCAATTAAAGAGGGATTAGTAGTTACCCCATCAAGTAAACCTGTGTCTGAAAGGTCTCTGATTTCTTCTAGATCAGCAGTATCGATAAAGAATTTCATATCTTTCCAGTCCTATACATCAAAAATCGCAGAAAATTATTTTCACCTTTAATAATTCTGGTCGTGTAACATTATTAAAATATACCATTGGCCTACTCCGAGTCGATGAATACAGTGTAACTGATGGAATGCTCTGATGCCACTACCAGCTCACTGGAAGACTCAACCCTCGATCCTCAAAATATAGATGAAAGGGTAGATGTCCTTTTGCCATTGCCTCTCGCAGGTCCCTATGAATATCAGATAAACAATGGGTTAAAATTAACAAGAGGTGACATCGTTTCAGTCCCACTTGGTTCACGCGTAATGACAGGAGTTGTTTGGGGTAAATCACAAAATAACGTTGACGCAGAAAAAATTAAAGCTGTTATAGATCGAATAGATTTTCCAGGCCTAAAAGAAAGTCTTGTCGACTTTATCGATTGGGTGGCCGCTTATTCTATCGCTCCGCAGGGAGCAGTTCTCCGTATGACCTTAAATGTCAAAGGAGCTTTCGATCCACCAAAAAAGATGACCTTTTACAGCCCAGCTGAGATACAGAAAACTAAATACACTAAAAAAATTAGAACCACGCCAGCTCGAGAACGCGTTTTTAAAATACTAAATAATGGGGCTCTCAAAACTGCGAGAGAATTAAGAGATCAGGCAAACGTGAGCATTAGCGTAATAAATGGTTTGGCATCAGCTGGATTAATAAAAAAGACAGAGCAGTTACAAAAAATTGATATAAAAACCCCTGATCCGGATCATTATAATATCAATCTAACAGTTGCTCAGAAAAAAGCTGCACATCATCTTACCAAAATTATTAACAATCAGAACTTTTCTATCACCCTTTTAGACGGAGTTACAGGGTCTGGCAAAACAGAAGTTTATTTTGAAGCTATCGCCGAGACATTACGACGGGGACGTCAAGCTTTGATATTACTTCCCGAAATTGCCCTTACTCCACAATGGTTTCAGAGATTTAAACGAAGATTTGGTAGTGAACCATTAATATGGCACTCAGATATTGGCTTATCGCGCCGTCGCTCTGGCTGGAGAGCAGTTTCAACTGGCAAAGCCAGTGTGGTCGTTGGTGCGAGATCGGCACTTTATCTACCCTTTAACGACCTAGGTATCATAATTGTTGATGAAGAGCATGAAGATGCCTACAAACAAATGGAAGGTGTCTCTTATCACGCTCGTGACATGGCTATAGTGAGAGCCAAATTAGTTGTCTGTCCAATAATCTTAGCCTCAGCTACCCCTTCCCTAGAAACCCGAATAAATGTGGCCAAAAATCGATATAACTGTGTTCAGCTTCCTGAAAGATTTGGAAGTGCCCAACCGCCTAAAATTGATTTTATAGATATGCGTGAAGAAAAAACACCAGTGAATATTTATTTAAGCCAAAAACTTAGAAATGCTCTCATAAGTAATTTGCAATCTAACGAACAATCTCTGCTTTATCTGAACCGAAGAGGATACGCCCCTCTAACTTTGTGCAGAAAGTGCGGTCAGAGAGTTGAATGTCCTCACTGCAGCGCATGGCTGGTTGAACACAGAGCTAATCATAAATTAGTTTGCCATCACTGCAGTTATCAAACAAAGGCATACATTAACTGTCCAAAATGCAATACGAGCGGCTCATTGGTTGCATGTGGCCCTGGTGTGGAACGGATTTCAGAAGAGGTAAAATCACTACTGCCCAAAGCACGGATTGGCTTGATGACAAGTGACACAACTAAAAGCCATAACTCAATAATAAACCTAATAGAAAAAATCGAATCAAGAGAATTAGATATTTTAATTGGCACTCAAATGGTTGCCAAAGGACATCATTTTCCTGATCTAACTCTTGTAGGCATAGTAGATGCTGACATAGGGCTGAGTGGGGGTGATTTACGTGCCAGCGAGAGGACTTTTCAGGTTCTTAATCAGGTGGCTGGAAGAGCCGGGAGGGCTTCTAGGCCAGGAAGAGTGATAGTTCAAACATATGAACCCGAGCACCCCGTTATGTTAGCTATGGCACATGGTGACCGGGAAGCATTTATGAGATTAGAAGAAAAAAACAGAAAAATCGGTGAATGGCCACCCTACGGACGCCTTGCTGCCATTATCGTTTCAAGCAAGAATAGTTTGGCTGCAGATAAAACGGCAAATGAAATTGGACGAACTGCTCCATCCGGACCGGGAATTAGAATATTAGGCCCATCACCAGCCCCTCTCTCGCTCCTAAGGGGGCAACACCGACGTAGACTACTAATCAAAACCTCACGGGAAGAGTCTCTACAATCACTAATCAGAGCTTGGTTCTCCAAAATAGTCATTCCCTCTCACGTAAAAGTAAGAATCGACGTTGATCCCTATAACTTTTTGTAGGTTCTTTTATGGCGCGGCGAAATGTCGCCAAAATATATCTTATTAAAAGCCTAGAATTCCAGCCTTTTCTAAGACTCGCTAACTTGCAAGCTGTAAAGCCTTGTGGTACCAAACCTATGACTATTTGGCTGCTATCTCATAGTCTATGGGCGTCTTTTGCTTAACTTTAATATAAAGAGGTAGGGTTTCATAAAAACCCATAAATTAAAATTATCAGGAGGCCGTCAAAGTGGCATCGGTATCAAGTGAAATAAGCATAATTGCTGAGCGCTACGCAGCAGCAATATATGAGCTAGCTGATGAAGGTAGGGTTTTGGATGATATTGCCTTAGATCTTAGAAACCTACAGAATATGCTTGAAGAGAGTGAAGATCTAGCTAAGGCTACTCGATCACCTTTGATTGATTCGCATGATAAAGCTGTGGCCATGCAGAATATCTTGGAACAGGCGGGCGCAAATCAACTGACACAAAAATTCATAGGCGTTGTTGCTAGGAACAATCGCTTATTCATATTACCTTCAATGATTAAAGCATTTCTTATAGAATTGGCTAATCGCAGAGGAGAAATAACTGCGGAAGTTACATCGGCAAAAAAACTAGATGAACATCAATTAGAGGATATCACTAACGTTATACGAAATACTTTAGGTAGTAAGGTAACAGTGGACGCTAAACTTGATTCTTCTCTAATTGGTGGACTAGTGGTTAAAATAGGTTCGAAAATGATTGATGCATCAATTAAATCAAAACTGCAAAGGCTGCAGTTAGCCATGAAAGGGGCTCAGTAATGGAAATACGTGCAGCAGAAATTTCAGCGATATTAAAAGATCAGATCGCAAATTTCGACGCAGGTTCGGATGTGTCTGAAATAGGACAAGTCTTATCAGTTGGCGATGGCGTAGCAAGAGTCTATGGCCTTGATAATGTGCAAGCTGGTGAAATGGTAGAATTTCCTGGCGGAATTAAGGGTATGACGCTCAACCTAGAAACTGATAACGTAGGGATTGTTATTTTTGGTGATGACCGAGATATCAAGGAAGGAGACACTGTTAAAAGAACTGGAGATATTGTTGATGTACCAGTTGGAAAAGGTCTTCTTGGCCGCGTTGTAGATGCTTTGGGAAATCCTATTGATGGTGCAGGACCGGTAGAATCAACTGAAAGAAGGCTGGTTGAAGTCAAAGCTCCTGGTATCATCCCAAGAGAATCTGTTTCTGAACCGATGCAAACAGGTCTAAAGGCGTTAGATTCACTTGTGCCGGTTGGGCGAGGACAAAGGGAATTGATTATTGGTGATCGACAGACAGGAAAAACCGCCGTCGCAATAGATACCATTATAAATCAAAAAACTATTAATGATTCCGGAGACGAATCTAAAAAACTTTATTGTATCTATGTTGCTATTGGACAGAAGCGATCAACAGTAGCACAAGTAGTAAAAACCCTTCAGGAATCAGGGGCAATGGACTATACTGTTGTTGTTGCCGCTTCTGCTTCAGAACCAGCTCCTCTACAATTTCTCGCTCCATATGTTGGATGTGCAATAGGTGAGTATTTTCGCGATAATGGTATGCATGCGGTGATAATTTATGATGATTTATCAAAGCAAGCTGTTGCCTATCGTCAAATGTCCTTATTACTCAGACGTCCGCCCGGTCGAGAGGCATATCCTGGTGACGTGTTCTATGTTCATTCAAGGCTTTTGGAACGAGCGGCAAAAATGAGCGACGCAAACGGAGGCGGATCTTTAACCGCCTTACCAGTCATTGAAACACAGGCAAATGACGTGTCTGCATACATTCCAACTAATGTTATATCTATAACTGATGGTCAAATTTTTCTTGAAACTGATCTCTTTTATAAAGGAGTTCGTCCAGCAATAAATGTTGGCTTATCGGTCAGTCGTGTTGGATCTGCAGCTCAAGCCAAAGCCATGAAGAAAGTGGCCGGCACTATAAAGTTAGAACTAGCTCAGTATAGAGAGATGGAAGCCTTCTCCCAATTTGCTTCCGATCTTGATCAGGTAACACAACGACTGCTGGCACGTGGCGAAAGGCTAACAGAATTACTGAAACAGCCGCAATACTCACCAATGTCAGTTGAAGATCAAGTGATAGCTATATTTTCAGGTGTAAGGGGCCACCTTGACGCAATTGAAGTAAATCAAATTAATAGATTTGAGAGTCAACTGCTTGAACATATACGCTCCAGTCACCCAGAAATCATAAATGCAATAAAAGAAACAGGCGATCTAGATGAATCTACAGATGCTAAGCTTGATCAAGCAGTTTCAGATTTTGTAAAAACTTTTGCCTAGGATTATTAGAGTAAACGACGGACCAAATTAAAGATGGCAAACTTAAAAGATCTAAGGGTCCGTATAGCTTCGGTTAAATCGACCCAAAGAATAACTTCCGCAATGAAAATGGTGGCTGCCGCAAAATTAAGGCGCGCACAAGAACAAGCTGAAGCAGCTAGACCTTATGCCGAAAGAATGGAACGAATGCTTGGTTCTGTTGCCGCTAGCGTTAGCGATATCTCGAGCGCGCCCAAACTATTAGCAGGAACAGGAAAAGATGAGGCTCACCTCATCGTTGTTATGACTACTGACCGTGGTCTATGCGGCGGTTTCAATACAAATATAGGACGCTGGACAAGGCAACAGGTTAACAAATTAACCAATGAAGGAAAAACCGTAAAGCTATTGATTGTAGGCCGAAAGGGACAGGGAATTTTAAGATCAGAATTTGGCGAAAAAATCATAGACACTATTGAGGATACAGCCAAGCCTGCCCCCTTGTTTAATACAGCTGCCGAGATTGCCGCAAGAATAACTACTATGTACGAAAACAATGAATTTGACGTCTGCACGATAGTTTATAATCGTTTCGAATCCGCTCTTACACAGATAGTCACCCCCCAGCAACTTATCCCTTTTTCATTAAATTCATCTTCTGATGAAAACTCAGAGACAACAATCCAAGATAATCAAACTGACGAAACACCTGTCTCCTATGAATACGAGCCTGAAGAGAATGCTATTCTTGCAGAGCTTCTTCCAAAAAATATGTCAATTCAAGTTTTTCGTGCAATGCTGGAATCTTTTGCCTCTGAGCAAGGAGCTCGTATGGCAGCTATGGACAACGCAACACGAAATGCAGGGGACCTCATTGACCAGTTAACGATTAACTATAATAGAACCAGACAGGCATTTATTACCAAAGAATTAATTGAAATTATTTCCGGCGCAGAAGCTTTATAGCCGTGATCTAGAACAACTAGCTAGGGCAGGAGAAAATAGATGGCAAAAAATATAGTGGGCAGAATTACACAAGTTTTGGGCGCAGTCATAGACGTTCAGTTCGAGGGTGATCTGCCTCCCATTTTAAATGCCTTACACACTGAGAATCAAGGCAATCGTCTAGTGCTAGAGGTAGCGCAACATCTTGGAGAAAACACTACAAGGTGCATAGCCATGGATTCTACAGATGGTTTAGTGCGGGGAGCCGAAGTGGTTGACTCGGGCGCCCCAATAAGCGTTCCCGTTGGTCCAGAAACCCTTGGTCGTATAATAAATGTTATAGGTGAGCCAATTGACGAAAGAGGACCTCTAGGCACAGACAAAACCCTCCCTATTCACAGAGATGCCCCTGAGTTTACTGAACAGTCAACTGAAACAGAGCAATTAGTAACGGGTATTAAAGTAGTTGATCTACTAACACCTTATGCCAAAGGCGGTAAAATAGGCCTTTTTGGCGGAGCAGGTGTTGGTAAAACTGTGTTGATAATGGAACTTATAAATAACGTAGCTAAGGGACATGGTGGTTATTCAGTTTTCGCCGGCGTTGGTGAACGGACTAGAGAAGGAAATGATCTATATCACGAAATGATGGAATCTGGAGTAATTGTTCCAGATGGCGAGTCTAAGGCAGCATTAGTTTATGGACAGATGAATGAGCCTCCCGGCGCAAGAGCTCGTGTCGGACTTACTGGGCTAACTCTTGCCGAGTATTTTCGCGATGAAGAGGGACAAGATGTACTATTTTTTGTCGATAATATATTTCGATTTACACAGGCCGGATCTGAAGTTTCAGCATTGCTGGGACGCATACCATCCGCAGTTGGCTATCAGCCAACACTAGGAACAGATTTGGGGACATTACAAGAGAGAATTACATCTACTAACAAGGGTTCTATCACTTCTGTTCAAGCAATATATGTCCCCGCAGACGATCTAACTGACCCTGCTCCAGCAACCACTTTTTCGCATCTTGATGCCACAACCGTTTTATCAAGACAAATTGCTGAGCTGGGGATTTATCCTGCTGTTGACCCACTTGATTCAACAAGCCGAATTCTTGATCCTAGAGTCGTAGGAGATGAGCATTATGAAACAGCTCGCCGGGTTCAAGCCACCCTGCAAAGTTACAAGAGTTTACAAGAAATAATTGCAATTTTAGGGATGGACGAGTTATCTGAAGAAGATAAATTAACTGTTATGCGAGCAAGAAAAATTCAGCGCTTTATGTCTCAGCCATTTCATGTTGCAGAAATATTTACTGGCACACCGGGTAAGTTTGTAAACCTAGAAGACACAATTAAGGGCTTCAAAGAAATAGTTGAAGGCGCATATGATGATCTACCCGAAGCGGCATTCTATATGGTGGGGACTATTGATGAAGCCATTGAAAAAGCTCAAACCATGGCTGCAGAAGCCGCATAGGTGATTTGTAAATGTCTGAATCAAAAGTGAAATTTGAACTAGTATCCCCCGAGCGATTAGTATTATCTGAAGAAGTGAACATGGTTGTCGTTCCGGGCTCAGAAGGTGATTTTGGTGTTCTTCCTGGACATTCACCGATGATATCTAGTGTCCGACCTGGGGTTATAAACACTTACGTTGAAGGAACAATCACCACTAAAATATTTGTGGCTGGTGGTTTTTCAGAAGTTACCGGAGACCGATGCACTGTATTAGCTGAAATAGCCCTACCTGTAGACGAGATTGACAGAACGCTTGTAGAAACAGAGCTAAAAGAGTGTCTTGAAGAAATTGATAGAAATAACGAACCCTCTGATCAAAAAACAGCAAAAACAAACGCCGAAATAGCCCGAGCTAAGCTGAAAGCTCTGGATTCTCCTGTTTATCAATGAAATTCTACTAGATTTGGGTAATATTTAACCAAATTCCTACTTTCATCAGACAGTAATTTTTCGCTATTATAATCATTATTTATTAGGCTACACTAAGCTTGGGTGCTAACCTGTTTTAACCTTCGGGATTGCTAGAAGTACAATTACGTCTTATCTGGATTAGAGATTGAAGATTTAACTGTTTTAGAATTAAGAAGGCAAAAAGATAATTCGATGACGGAATATCCCAAACATTGGACACTCGACGATATTTCCTGGGACAAATTTGACCCATCTGCGGTTGACCAAGAAATGTTGCGTGTAGTTAAAGGGGCGGCTTTAGTTGAGAATAATGGCGCAACTTATGCTGACTATCTTAGTAGCGTTTTTCATGATGACCCAGATTTTCAGAACGCAGCGAAAAGATGGGGAGAGGAAGAAGTTCAACATGGCAAGGCCCTTGCCAAGTGGGCCAAATTGGCCGACCCCGAATTCGATTTTGATAAACGTTTCGAAGATTTTAGTTCTAAAATAACTCTCCCGACTAATACAAAAAAATCTGTAAGAGGCTCACGTTGTGGTGAGTTAGTGGCGCGATGTATGGTCGAGGTAGGCACATCTTCATATTATAATGCCTTGGGTGAAGCCACGAATGATCCTGTTTTAGAAGAAATTTGTCGAAATATAGCCCGTGACGAAATACGTCATTACAAGCTTTTTTATAGTCATATGGTTCGATATCGTAAAATTGAGAAGTTGGGAGTTATTCGGCGCATAATTGTTGGTATTAGTAGAATTAGCGAGAGCGAAGATGACGAATTAGCATATGCGTATTATGCAGCTAATAATACTGGTGAAGATTACGACCGGCGTAAATGTGTTCGGGCTTATATGTCTCGTGCCTATGGATTCTATCGACCTCATCACGTTGAAAGAGGAATAACATTGATTTTTAAGGCTGTAGGACTAAAACCTCACGCTAGGCTTGCTGGCTTAGCAGCAAAAGCTGCCTGCATTTTTCTTAATTCAAAGGCCAATCAGAGAACGTCTCCCGCTCATTAAAAAATAACTATCGATGCTTTTCACTTATTTTATTCGATCTTTGTAAGATTCGGATTAATCAGTTTGACAGATTGTCTGAAATGTAACTAAATTCGGATACAACAAGTTGGTAAACTGGTCGCTTAAAGTCTACTATTAATCCCTCTAATTCACGTAATTTGGTCCATTTCCACTCTTTGAACTCGGGTTTTTCAGACTTAGACAGGTCAAACTCTTCATCGTAACCCTTAAAATAAAACGCAAACCATTTTTGAGCCTGACCTCGAAATTTTCCTCCCCAACTTCTTTTAGCTAAAGTCTGAGGAAGGTCGTATAAGAGCCAATCATCAGTTTGGTCCAGTAGCTCAACATTGTGACATCCTGTTTCTTCGTATAACTCCCTATATGCAGCCGAAGTTGGGGTCTCGCCTTTATCAATCCCACCTTGCGGCATTTGCCAAGAATTATGATTGTCTGTCCTTTTTCCAGTCCAGACTAGCCCACTTTCATTAAAAAGCATAATTCCAGCACACAAACGATATTCATTAATATCAGGAGATGTTGTTCTAATAGCCATCAATTCAAATATTATTATTTATGGTCAATTCTAATATTATATAGTTTGATCCCTTTAAGGAGATCGACAGCTCTCAAAAGTTGGTAGTCATCCGGGTCAAATGTTTTTCTATTAGTGCTAGCATCTCCAGATTTATTATCTTCCACATCACGAGCATTTCGTAGATCTTTCTCGCGCATCTGGGGGGTCTTATTAGAGGTTTTAATTTTTGCCTGCTTAACTTCTATGTCTGGTGTAACACCCTTCTTTTGAATAGATCTGCCACTGGGAGTAAAGTAAGCCGCCGTTGTCAGTCTTACTGCTCCATGATTGGGTATAGGCATGATAGTCTGCACAGAGCCTTTTCCAAAAGATTGCGTGCCCATAATTACAGCTCTTCTATGATCCTGTAACGCGCCCGCAACTATTTCAGATGCAGACGCAGAACCACCATTTATCAACACAACCATTGGCAAACCATCAATCAAATCCCCGGGTCTGGCATTATATCTTTGAGACCTCTTTCCTTCCCTGCCGCGGGTAGACACTATTTCACCGCGTTCTAAAAACGCATCAGTCACTTTAATGGCCTGGCTCAGCAAGCCTCCTGGATTGCGTCTTAAATCTAAAACTAGCCCCACCATTTTATCACCCAACTTATTTTGGATTTTTGAAACCTCCCGAGATAGTCCGCTATATGCTTTTTCATTAAAGGTAGTAATTCTTAAGTAACCTATATTGTCTTCAATACGGGATTTTACTGATTGGATTTTAATAACATCCCTTGTAATCGTAACATCGAATGGATCCGTATCCTTCCGAGCTATTGTTAATTTAATTTTTGATCCCACACGTCCACGCATTTTTTTTACTGCGTCTGAAAGGCTCAGGCCCAGGATTGATTTACCATCTAAATGAGTGATTAAATCACCTGATTCAATACCAGCTCTAGCAGCAGGTGTTCCATCAATTGGAGAAACAACCCTTACATACCCCTGCTCTAATGTAACCTCAATGCCAAGCCCTCCAAACTCTCCACGTGTCTGCACTTTCATGTCTCGAAAACTATCTTCATTAAGGTAACTTGAATGGGGGTCTAGAGACTGCAACATGCCATTTATGGCGGACTCTATCAATTTCTGGTCATCAGTTGGTTCCACATAATGGGTTTTAACCCGCTCAAATATGTCTCCAAAAAGCTCTAGCTGGCGATAGGTGTCTTCATTTGCTTGAGAAGGTAGAAATAAGAGCAAGTTCACTGATAGAAGCACAAAAAAGATCAACTTGGGTAAATAACGCATTATCCATTAATCCTGTTATTCCTAGCTGCCATCCAAGGCAAGGGGTTTATTGGTTGTCCGTGTTTACGAAACTCAACATATAGAGTTGTACGCTGTTGTTTATTTAATTGCGATTCTGAATCCTGATTTATTGCAAAAGAATCTTTAGAAATTATTATACCAGCTAAACCAAGAGGTTCACCTCTTAACACCCACTGATCTATTTCGACAAATGAAGTTTTTAAGCCAGAGATTAAAGAATGGTATCCTTCACCATGATTGATAATCAAAATCTGTCCGAAACTTCTAAAATAACCAGAGTACACAATTTTTCCTCCCCAAGGAGAGACTATAACCGCTTCTCTTCTTATCTCCCAAATTAACCCCCGAGTTTTTCCACCAGCAGAGGTCTCGACTCCAAATTCCTGAATTAATAGACCTTCTACTGGGCGTGTTAATCTTCCCTGTGCTAATGAAATTTTAGTTTTTTTAAGGCCAAGAAATGTGTTTTCAGGGTTATCCAATTGATTCAACCGTCTAGGACTATAATTAGGTGACAACTCTTCGATTTCATTTAGTCTTACTATTAATTCATTTAAAGATTTTGCACTAATAGTTAATTTAGCTATTCTTTTTTCAATTTCACTTCTTTTCCTGTTTGTTCTTACTAATATATTTTTATTCGCTGCCACCAGACTAGAAAGTTTTTTTTGCTCTATGACCAACGCTTCTCTGAGAAGCCTTTGCTTGGCTATTTTACCAGTCAATATGGCTTGCAATGAATTTATATTATAGAGCTGCTTTTCTAACCGATCTATTTCTAATTGAATTCTGGGAATAATTGTCCGTAGCAAGAATCCACCGTGCATCATATCCTTTATATCTTCAGCCCTAATCATAACGGCTGTTACAGGCCTCAGAGACATACGCTGTATAGCCCCTATCGAAGTCTTTAGGTTGTCTTTACCCGTTTTGAGGTTCCTATATTTTTCTTTTCTTGCAAGGATTAATTTTTCGATCTCAGAATCAAGAAGAGAAATTTTTGCTTCATATTTTTGAGCCTTACCTCCCACATTTCTCAATTTCTTTTTTAACTCCCTCAGTTTTTTTGACTGATGAGCTACTTTTTTACCTAATGTTTTATTTTTTTTATTATCGTCTTCTAAAAGGTTGCGTACATTTTGTAACTTCTCACGCGCTTTTTCTAATTCCTCAGCAGCATTTAGTTCCGCCAGATTTATCAACAAAAATATTATTGGCAAGAAAAAATAAATTAATGTACTAAATAGCTTAATAACTTACTCCCCTAAATAATAATGATTTTTCTTCATCCCTTTTTCAAGTTCGAAGACAAGTGGTCGTCCGGTTGGTAGTTCAATATTGGGAATATCTTTTTGATCATATTCTCCAATTATAACCAGCACAGCTCTTAGGCTATTCCCATGTGCTGCAACCAAAATGTTCTTACCTGATAAAACCTGCGGCCATATCTCGTCCTCAAAAAACGGACGAACACGATTCACCACATCTGCCAGACTTTCTCCTGACGGAGGCCTAACCTCATAACCACGACGCCACAAGTGAACTTGTTCTTTGCCATATTTTTCTGCTGTCTCTGCTTTGTTTAAACCCACTAAATCACCGTAGTCACGTTCACGTAACTCTTCATACTCAAATAAACACCAACGTCCATCTTGTTTTATATTATTAACATTAGCGCCAGAAATCTCAGCCTTTTCAAGAGCTATCTGTGCAGTTCGGCGTGCACGTTTCAAGGTTGATGTATAAACTCTATCTAGGATAACATCTTTTATTAAAAGACCAGCTTTCATGGCCTCATTTTCACCCTGAGGGGTCAGATCAACATCATGCCAACCAGTAAATCTATTTTCTAAATTCCACTTACTTTGACCGTGTCTTAATAGAATTAATTTATTCATGATAAATCCCACTAAATCAAATTACCTTCTTGATATATAAAGTAACTAGCTCTAAATGTCGTAACTAATCACGATGGTATGGATGCCCCATTATAATCTGTTGAGCTCGATATATTTGTTCTATCAACAGAACTCTCGCCATAAGATGTGGCCAAGTTAGTTGACCAAGTGATAGAACCAGATCAGCCCTTTTAATCAAAGTTGGTGACAAACCATCAGCGCCACCTATTAAAAAAGCCACCTCTCCGCATCCAATATCTTTTTGACGAGAGAGTATTTTAGCAAATTCTCTGCTAGTTACTTGTTTCCCTTTCTCATCCATAGCTATTATAAAAGAGTTTTTGGAAATTGCTCTTGATATCAAGTCTCCTTCAGCACTGATAGTCTTATTAGGGGCGACCTGCTTCCGAACTTCTTTTTCAATAAGTGACATTTGCCACATCGACAGTTTATCAGAATAATACTGAAAAAGCTTTGCCTCAGAACCCATCCGGGCTCGGCCTATTGCCACTATACTAATTCTCATAGCCAAGATCGTTATTGAGCGTTGGCTTGTTTAAATTTTTTATTTGAAGACTCAGAGCCCCAAAGCTTTTCAAGGTCATAATGAGCCCTGACTTCAGGTCTAAATATATTTACTATTACATAACCTGTATCAATTAGAACCCAGTCTTTGTTTTCTCTACCTTCACTGACCACACCTTTAATACCTGCGTTTTTAAGATTAGTTATTAAATGATCTGAAGTAGCGTCTACATGGCGTGCAGACCTGCCGCTAGCAATAACCATATTTTCAGCTATATCGGTTTTTCCTACTAGAGTTATGATAATAATATCTTTTGCTTTATCAGCTTCTAATGATTCCTTAACTACATTTAATATTTTATTTGCAACTTTTGATTTAGTTTTCTTAAAATTAGTCAAATTTTTTAATCCCTATTTCTATACGCATTCAAAAAACTCTGGTTTTTCTAGTCACCATTCGCCAGATTGACGAATGTCCCTAGAAGCTGCTGGATGCCAGCGGAGTGGAAGAAAGGTCCAAGCAGGAGGTTCTCTGTTAACTAAATTAGCTACTCGATCAGCAGGTACTCGGTTCATGCTATATCTATTTGCAGCAATACCTGCTAGAGCACCAAAATCATATGTTTCTCTAGCAAATACCGCTATGGGAATAATATTAAAGATTTTATTCCATCTTTTCCAATAATGCATCTGCATTAAATTATCTGACCCCATGAGCCACACAAATCTTGTCATGGGAAGCTGTTGCTTAAGACGGCTCAAAGTGTCTACAGTATAGTTTGTACCAAGCCGACTCTCTAGAGTGGTAACATGAATTCTAGGATGGCAAGCCACCTTGTTAGCAGAACTAACACGCTGGTGTATTGGAAATGTCTCTGACTTAGACTTAAGCGGATTCTGTGGAGTAACTAGCCACCAAACTGCATCAAGCTGTAATCGTTTTAAGGCTTCAATACTAATATAAAAATGACCCTCATGTGCCGGATTAAATGATCCACCTAATAATCCAATCTTTTGACGATTACCTCGAAAAAAATTCGGCTTCTTATTGTTCACTGCTAGGGCCGTAGCTGTCCGTCGCCACTAACGACGTATTTATATGTTGTTAACTGTTCTGCGCCCACCGGGCCTCTGGCATGAAGTCGTCCTGTGGAAATCCCTATTTCGGCTCCCATGCCAAACTCACCTCCGTCAGCAAACTGTGTGGATGTGTTATGCATTACAATTCCACTATCTACCTGGTTAAGAAAGTGATCCGCTACATCCCTATCATCAGTTATAATCGCATCAGTATGGTTAGAACCGTAGTCATTTATATGATTAATTGCTTCCTCAACCCCATCAACTACCTTTATAGATATAATTGAGTCTAAATATTCGGTTGTCCAATCTGTATCAGAGGCTAATGATATTCGATCATCAAGTGATTTAGCAACAAGATCACCACGAACTTCACAACCACTATTAATTAAATCACTGGTCAATTCCTTTAACATATTATTAGCTGCATTTCTGTCAATTAGAACGGTTTCGGTTGCTCCACAAATACCCGTCCTTCTCATTTTTGCATTAACCACTATCGATCGAGCCATATCAGATTGTGAGTTTTCATGTATATAGGTGTGACAGATACCCTCAAGATGAGCAAACACAGGCATTCGTGCCTCCCTCTGTACTCTCTCAACAAGCGATTTTCCACCACGTGGTACGATGACGTCAATAAATTCACTCATGGCCAACATAGCACCTACCGCAGCACGATCAGTTGTCTGTGGAGCCTGAAGTGCTTCCGGTGGCAAACCAACAGTAACAAGCCCCTCTTTCAAACAATTAAGAATAAGAGAGGAGGTATTAAATGTATCCGAACCTCCTCTCAAGATTGCCGAATTACCTGATTTTAGACATAGCCCACCCGCATCTGCTGTGACATTAGGACGGGATTCGTATATTATTCCAATAACACCAAGGGGAACTCGGACACGGGAGATTTTTAAACCATTGGGCCTATCCCATTCACTTAGTTTTGTTCCCACTGGGTCAGGAAGCTCCGCCACTTCAACTAAACCCTTTGCCATCGCTTCTATTCTTTTATCATCAAGAAAAAGCCTATCGATTAGCGCACCACTCAGACCTTTCTCTGTAGCCGTTTCTATGTCTCTTTTATTTGCAACTAAAATACTACTTTTTTGCTCTAAAATATTTTTAGAGGCTTCTTTTATTGCTTGATTTTTATCCTTACTACCCGCACTTGCTAATATGCGGCCAGCTTTACGAGCAGCTAACCCCATTTCGTAAATCATGCCCTCGATTTCAAGATCTTCACCAGTTTCATTTTTTAAATTCATATTCTTCTAATCTTCAAGTTAGCTAATATTAAAAACTTACTAAAAACCCAAACTGATACCAATAAATTGATAAATTAAAACAATAATAGCACCTATTGAGTAAGCACTAAGTCATCACGATGGATCATCTCTTCTCTACCACGAAAACCTAAAACTTTTTCAATCTCACTACTTTTAAGACCCAGAATACGAATAGCATCATCACTAGAGTATGCTGAAAGTCCTCGAGCGATTTCTATACTTCTTTCATCTCTAACTATAACTGGATCTCCCCTAAAAAAGACGCCATCAATTTTTGAAACTCCAGCCGGAAGTAAGCTTTTCCCAGATACTAATGCTTTAGCGGCCCCAGAATCTACAAATATCGTACCAACTGGATTTAAACTGGCAGCTATCCAGAGCTTTCTAGCAGACTGTGGTTCTCCTTGAGCGATAAACCAAGTGCACTTGGTATCACTCCCAAATGCTTTTAAAGGATTAAGTATCCTTCCATCACCAATAGCCATTCTACAGCCTGCTTGCATTGTTATACGAGCTGCCTCGATTTTTGTAACCATACCTCCTGAGCCATCCTCATTAGATGTTGCCCCAGCCATAGCTTCTAACTGGTCATTAATTGTATGAACACTAGAAATATGTTTAGCGTCTGGATCAAGTAACGGATCAGCAGTATATAATCCATCAATATCTGTCAAAATCACACAGGTGTCAGCGCTAATCATCTGAGCAACACGAGCAGCTAGACGATCATTATCACCAAACCTGATTTCTTCAGTGGCGACTGTATCATTCTCATTTATTACAGGAATAACACCCATTCTTAATAGAGTGGTAATGGTCGAACGAGCATTCAAATAACGCCGGCGATTCTCGGTATCTTCGGTAGTTAAAAGAACTTGTGCTGCCCGAATATGATGTTTTTCGAGCGCTTCCTGCCATGCATGAGCAAGTCGAACTTGTCCAATAGCTGCCGAAGCCTGACTTTCTTCAAGTTTAAGAGCTCTATTGCGGGGCCCTCCCGACAATCCGAGTATTCGACGACCAATAGCAATAGCTCCTGAAGATACTATAATTATTTCTGTTCCAGAATTGTACATTTCTACTGCATCAGAGATCAAAGCATTAATCCATTGAGATTTGAGATTACCCTCGTCATCAACTAATAACGCAGAACCAATTTTTATGACTAATCTTTTACTGTCTCTTATTGTCAATGCAACCATTTTAGAACTCTTATCTTAGAACTCTTGTAAAACTTTCTTCAAATAACTCTTCAGTTTGATTCACAACTATCTCTATCATTCGTTTCTATATAATTTCGAGTTTTGCGAAGAGCCATTGTAACGCCAGCTCCACTTACTGCAGAAATTGTTAATACTTCTCGATTACTAATTTCACTTAGAGCCAAAACTATTTTTTTTGCATCATCAGAACTTATAGCATCTAGTTTATTCAAGATTAACATCTCAGGCTTTTCGGCCAAACCACCTCCGTAAGTCCTCAGCTCATCTCTAATAGCTTTATATGCCGCGACAACTGAATCAGCACCAAGCGTAGCATCAATTAAATGTAGAAGCACTCGACATCGCTCTATATGGCCTAAAAACCGATCTCCTAAGCCCTTACCTTGGCTAGCTCCCTTAATTAGGCCAGGTATATCAGCTACAATAAACTCTCGATCATCTGATTTTACTACTCCCAATATGGGATGTAAGGTTGTAAATGGGTAATCGGCAATTTTTGGTTTTGCGCGACTGATCGCCGATAAGAATGTTGACTTTCCAGCATTAGGTAAACCAACCAAACCAGCATCGGCAATTAATTTTAGTCTTAGCCAAAGCCAGGCATCCTCTCCTGGCCGGCCCTGATCCGCCTGACGTGGGGCTTGATTGGTAGAAGTTTTAAAATGTGTGTTACCTCTCCCTCCTTCGCCACCCGTAGCTATCACCACTTTCTGTCCAACAGCTGTCAAGTCCGCTAGCAATGAACTCTTGTCTTCGGAAAATACCTGGGTTCCAACAGGCACCTTTAGTACAACATCAGAGCCAGATGCCCCACTGCAGTTACTACCTTTTCCATCTAGGCCACGTTGAGCTTTAAAGTGCTGTCTATATCTATAGTCTATTAACGTATTCAAACCTCCAATACACTCAAGAACAACAGAACCACCCCTACCTCCATCACCACCGTTAGGACCTCCAAATGCTATATTTTTTTCGCGGCGAAAAGATACACAGCCATTACCCCCACTCGCTGATTGTACATGCACTTTCGCCTCATCAAGAAATTTCATCCTAATTAAGCTCCAAAAAAAGGGAGATTAGTTTCCCAACCTCCCGAAATTAATTCGACTTCGTGGTAGTCATTCTCAAGATGGCGGCAAAACCGACACAAAAGCACGTCCATTTCTTCCACGAGTAAAAGAAACTTGTCCATTAACTAAAGCAAAAATAGTGTGGTCTTTTCCAATGCCAACGTTGTCGCCTGGGTGAAACTTAGTTCCCCTTTGCCGCACAATTATGTTTCCAGGAATAACTTTTTCACCACCATATTTTTTTACACCAAGTCTCCGACCCGCAGAGTCTCTACCATTTCGGGAACTACCCCCTGCTTTTTTATGAGCCATATCAATTTACTCCTTATCGGTACTTTTAGCTGCTGGTTTCTTGGTCGCTGCTTTCTTAGCCGCTGGTTTCTTGGTCGCTGCTTTCTTAGCCGCTGGTTTCTTGGTCGCTGCTTTCTTAGCCGCTGGTTTCTTGGTCGCTGCTTTCTTAGCCGCTGGTTTCTTAGCCGCTGCTTTCTTTGCTGTTGGTTTCTTCTCAGCGGACTTTACATCTTCTGGTTTAGCTGTTCTAGCGGTCGCTGTTTTTCTCTTGCTAGCCTTAGGTTTAGCTGCCCCTTTCTTATCTTGTTCAGCATCTGACGCTTCTTTACTGACACGTTCGGGTTTTGCCTTAGATTTTCCTGCAACATCCGTGATCTTAAGAAGGGTAAAATCCTGACGATGTCCAATAGTGCGCCTGTAACCTTTGCGGCGTTTTTTCTTAAATACGATAATCTTATCGCCACGGGTTTGCTCAAGCACCTCCGCACTAACAACTGCGCCCTCAAGTATTGGTGTTCCAACTTTGCTTGATTTATCATCGTTAAACATCAGCACCGGAGATAATGAAATGGTACTCCCAGCATCAGCCGTGAGTTTTTCGACTTCGATAATATCACCGTTTTTTACACGGTATTGTTTTCCGCCTGTTTTAATAACTGCATACATGCCGCTCAACCCAAAATAAAAATCATACCGAAGTAAAATAAAAGATCAGTACAATCAAATTCATAAAGAAATAAACGCAGAAGAAACCATAAGAAATGGTCTAATTCATGAAACCCGGACTATACGCCGCCCGTCACCCCTGTCAACCATTGTTAACACTCTTCGTACCAATGTTTTCTTCAGAAAGCAAAGGTTAATATGTGGCGGAGAGGGTGGGATTCGAACCCACGGTACGCTTACACGCACACCGGTTTTCGAGACCGGCACATTCAACCACTCTGCCACCTCTCCTTATTACATCATAGCTCTTGGTATTATCGAATAGAGAATCTTACAAGACACGGATGTCATTAATTTGACTATACTCTAGAATTCTCGTCGACAGCGTATGAAAACTGTTCTCCGACACCCATCACTTTTGGCATGATGTTAAAACTCAATGTCAAACGATTATCTCCTATTTCTGGTTTTGAATACCCATGAAGTATATGACTTTTCCATAGTAGCACTGTGCTCTCTTCACATATGATTTCATATGTATTTCTATTATAGGGAGTTTTTTCATCGTCCGGCTGAAGTTTTAAAGTGGGCGCTTGACTTGTGACAACTCTGTCGTTGGTCAAAGTTAATGGAGAATTAATTGATTTATCGTAATTTACGAAATAATTACCTGAAATATATGAGTTTGCATGTCTATGAACTGGCAGAGTAGAACCAAGTCTATATTTATTAACCCATGCGTCTGTGATGATAACTTCATCACAAATAAAACCACACTTTTTGATAAAATTAAGGGCTGATTCTTTTAGTATTGAATGGAGTTCTTTTAACTCCGGAAAATCTAATAATACATTTTGAAATCTGTTATTACATAGAAATTCTCTTTTGTCGCCGTCTGGAACATCTCTTCTATATTTATCATCCGCAGTATCCATAAGATGTTCTATTTTTGATTTAAATTCTTGATGTTTTTCCTTATCTATCTGAAAAACAGCCATTGCTTCCGGCATAATAGGAATGATTTGAAAATTTTCTACAGAGTTAATATTAGTTTTATCTTCCGTATTCATTTAATTTACGCCTTCAATTTATATTTTAGATAGTTTGTCTACTTCTCTGCTTCAAGATGGTTATGTTTTATTATTTTATCCGACTCGAGCGAAATACACAGTATGATCGTAAAAAGAAAAACTATAGCAATAAATAAACTAAAAATATTGGAATTCGAACCCGAGGCCGGTTATCACGGATACCAGTTTGCTAGCCAGAAAAATTAACCACTCTATTAACTCTCCTTACAAAATTAATGATATTGGTATTATTTAACAAACAAACTTGCAATATATAGATATAGACAACTTTATATGTTTAACTAAAAAACAGTTTATCAAATCAAAATATATGTTAATTTTATATAGCTGTTCTCAAACTATTAATCTATCAAAAGCGTTTAGGTATGCTTAATGATTTTATCCAAGGAAAAGCTATCCACTCTCCATTCTCTTTACAGCCAGCGTCAGTTTGAACAGGTGATTCAGCAGGGCGATGACCTAATAAAAGAATTTTCTCAGGATAATAATCTACTTAATATTTTGGCTGCTTCAAATATTGGCTTGGGTCGTTTTAATATTGCTATTGAACATTATAAAAAAGCTATTGATCTCAAACCTATGGATGCGGAAGCCTACAATAACATAGGCGTTGCTTATAAAGAAAAGGGTGATATTTCGAGAGCAATAAAAAATTATCAACAAGCTGTTAATCTTAACCCAAGCTATGTAGCGGCACATATTAACCTTGGCACAGCCTTACAGGAAAATCATAATTATAAAACTGCTATAGAGGTTTTTAAGCGAGTAATAGAATTAACGCCTGATAATGAAAGAGCATACAATAATCTCGGTGCTTGCTATCGAGCAGAAAATCAAAGGGCAGCTGCAAAAGACAGCTACCAGCTAGCAATTAAGCATAGTAAAGATTACACATTAGCATACAACAACCTTGGGGTTCTGCTATACGAAGAAGGTGATTTTGAGGGGGCCATTGAAATTTATAATCAAGCCCTTCAGATTAATCCTAATGACCCGCATATACATGCTAATTTAGGGAAAATTCTAAGCACTAAAAATCAATCAGCTGAGGCAATCGAAAGTTATCAGCGTGCAATTAAGCTTAAACCGGATGTCGCCTCCTGGTTTTACTCTCTAGGGGTTATATATTCAGAAAATGAAGATACTGAATCTGCCCTTAAATATTTACATCATGCTTTAAAGGTCGACCCTAATTTATCAACAATTAATCATGCTATTGGTTTAGTTTATTATCAGCTCAAAAAATATGACGATGCACTTGCAGCCTTTGATAAATCTGGGTCTCCAAGTTCTTACGCTCAATCATTACTATGTCTGTATGCTCAGGGAAAGTATAATGAATTTAAAGAAAGAATAGAAAGTAACCTCGATAAGTACAAAAATAATATAGAAGTTGCAGCAATAAGCGCATTTACTTTTAATCAAATAAATGAAGAAAACATTCATCCGTTTTGTAAAAACCCTCTAGACTTTATCTGTTTTAGTGAGTTGGGCCGTCATGAAGAAAACACCCCACTTTTAATCGATAATTTGCTTGAAGAATTAAAAAAGATGGAAGTTGTTTGGTCTCAAAGAAAGAAATCATCCCACAATGGATTTCACACTACAGGAAATTTATTTGATAATAGCCATGGTGTAATATTAGACCTAGAAAAAATAATTAAGAATGAAATAGAGATCTACTATGAAAAATATAAATCTAATAGCTGTGGGTTTATAAACAACTGGCCCGAAAATATTTCGCTATACGGTTGGTCGATTAGAAACCTAAAAGATGGTTTCCAGAGACCACATATACACCCTACTGGATGGCTGAGTGGGGTGCTTTATTTACAATTAGTTGAATCCGAAAATAAAGATGAAGGCGCAATTGAGTGGTCACTGCGCGGTACTAACTACGTTTTAATTAACGAAAATATCCCAAAAGTCCGACATCACCCCAAACCCGGAGACCTTGTTTTATTTCCTTCATCTTTGTACCACTACACCATACCCATAAAAAATGACGGAGAGCGAGTGATTATCTCTTTCGACTTACTGCCAAATTAATGAAAACTAAACCACTTCGGACGATAAAAATTTAATTCCTAGTCGTTAGCAATAGATATCTTGAAATTTAATAATGCTAATCAGCTTTAACCATCTGTAATATGCATCCAGCCCGTTATTATATATTTTGTACCGGAATTTAAGACCTTCCCAGAGTGGGCATGTGTCCAATCAGCCGGCCATATTAAGGTTTTACCCTTTTCCGGCTTTACATCTAAATCATAATGATGAAAAGAGGTTGATCCGCCATCCTCTACATCATTAAGATAAGTCATCCAGGCCAAAACACGATGAAGTGTATTCATTGATGACCTTTCAGTATGGACTTCTTGATAATGTTCTCCCTCATGATAACGCTGTATATTAAAGGCACCAATATCTACACTGGGTAAAATAACTTTCAGAAAAGGCCACGTAGCAAGATAATCAACGTAACAATCGTATAAACTTTCAATATATTTATTAATCGAATTATGTGTTTCTAGTTTCGTTTCATAAGGATATATCGTGATATCAGTCGTTTTCTTAACATTATCGTCCTGAGTTCCATTAGCCAATTTACCAGCTTTTTGTTTTTCCTGATTGTTTTCAAAAAAATCAACAATTTCATCACATAAAGAAGGGGGCTCTAAAAACCAAGCACCTATAAAATTTGGATAACCACCCTTTTTTTCTAGACTAATTCTCTTCAAAACTAAGTTCCACCTCTAAAACTGATGCCCTGATCGACATCAAATCTAAATGCACCATCTGATCTTTCCAACATCGAGAGGCCCTCTTTAACTCTGCCCGATCGAAGAAGCACTCTCGCCTTACCTGAAACAGCAGCAACGTGATTAGGATTAAGTTTAATAGCCTTACTAAAACTTTTATCTGCTTCCTCATACCGACCAAGAGTTAATAGCGCAACTCCCAAATTGCTATGGGCATCAATATAGTTTGGATTCAGTTCGATTGCCTTCTTAAAGTGAACGATTGCCCCTTCACTATCCCCCGACAAATTGATGGCATTACCAAGGTTATAGTGTGCCATATAAAAATCAGGCTGGTAGTGAATAGCTTTTTCGTAGCTTGCGATGGCCTCTTCATGCTTGCGAAGTGTGTTTAAATTAATTCCAAGGTTATTATGTGCTTCAGCAAAGTTGGGGTTGAGCTCAAGCGCTTCTTTACACGCCGTAATAGATTCTTGATATTTGCCTAGCCTATGCAAAGCCAGTGCCAGATTACTATAAGCATGATCCCAGTCTGGTTTAAGAGCGATAGCCCTTTGGTAAGCGCTAACTGCTACTTCATAATTTCCCAGTTCAAAATTTATCGCAGCATACATATTAGGTACATTTGGATCGTCAAAAGATATTTGATCCAGCTCTGTTGCTAAGACCAAAGCCTCCTCAAACTTACCCTGGTTGTATAAGTTACGTATTTCCTTCATCTTTTCTGGAGGAAGAGAATCGCCAGATGTTT
>PTJY01000004.1 GCA_002937505.1 Alphaproteobacteria bacterium MarineAlpha12_Bin1 | reverse complement strand
ATGCATATCTGGAACAACATGACCAGTCTCCCTAACCCAATTAAACAAACCATCTTCTAGTAAGTTGGTAATTTCGGCTTCTGGCCATTCATTTGTAAATGCTGATACAGCTGAAGCCATTGCGTCTTTATGAACATGAAAAAGAGCGATATGTGTAGATTTTGTCATAATAATATGATTTGCCTATTAGATTAAAAAAATAGTTATTGTGGTAAAAAAAAGATAAACAATCAAATTATTTACAGAATTAATCATAGAAACAAAAGAGGCAATTGGCACTTAAATAAAAGACCTTAAATTTGTAGTTTTATTTATTTTAATTCTGATGACATAATTGAACACTATCTAATAAAAATATAAAATACGTATAAGTCGATCCTATTTTGCTTGATATTACTTGAGGAGAAACATTGTGGCTAAATCAAAAAAGTACATGGATGAACAATCGAAAACTGACATTCGAGATGGAATGCGAATTGACTGGGATGTACCTATTCCAATGGATGACGAAATAGTTCTACGTTGCGATGTTTTTCGGCCTATAGATGACGGGAAGTATCCAGTAATCATGACTATGGGGCCATATGGAAAATACCTTCATTTCGAAGACTTATATGAAGAACAGTATACAAATATGATGGAAAACCATCCAGACGTTCCTGCTGGTTCTACTAATAAATATCAGAATTGGGAAGTAGTAGATCCCGAAAAGTGGGTTCCAGACAACTATGTTGTAATTAGAGTAGACTCTAGAGGAGCAGGAAGGTCTCCCGGTGTAATTGATATATGGTCTCTTAGAGAGGCCCAAGATCTAGCAATAGCGATCGATTGGGCTGGTGTTCAGGATTGGTCAAATGGAAAAGTTGGGCTTAATGGAATATCATACTATGCTGAAAATCAGTGGCAAACTGCAGCACTTCAACCAAAACATTTAGCTGCAATTTGCCCTTGGGAAGGTGCGGCTGATTTTTATCGTGACATGGCATATCACGGAGGCATATTCTGTAACGGATTTTCACACGATTGGCCTCCCCATCAAATATACTCTGTTCAACATGGAAAAGGTATAAATGGATTCAAAAGTCGTTTTAATGGTGATTGGGTGTCAGGTCCTATTACATTAACGGAAGAAGAGCTTGGCCGTAATCGTGTCGACTTTTATGAAGAGAACCTAGCCCGCAAACTGGACAGTGATGAATATTGGCAATCACGAATGCCAGATTGGTCAAAAGTAAAAGTGCCAATTCTATCAACAGCAAACTGGGGCGGACAAGGACTTCACCCAAGAGGAAACTTTGAGGGTTATGTGAGAGCTGCCTCAAAAGAAAAGTGGCTAGAAGTGCATGGGATTGAACACTGGACCGAGTTCTACACAGACTATGGCGTAAACTTACAAAAACAGTTTTTTGGTTATTTTCTTAAGGGTGATAACACAGGCTGGAAAAAACAACCTAAAGTTCAATTATTAATAAGGCATCCGGGAGAAAAGTTTGTAGAACGTCATGAAAAAGAATGGCCCTTAAAAAGAACAAAATGGACAAAATACTATATTGACCCTAAAGACATGAGTTTGTCGCGTTCAACACAAAAGAAACCAGACAAAATAACTTATGGAGGATTTAGTGATGGTGTAACATTTATGACACCTCCATTAAATAAAGAGACAGAAATAACAGGACCAATTGCCTCAAAGTTATATGTTTCATCCTCTACAGAAGATATAGACTTATTTTTAGTAGTACGTGTTTTTTCACCGGATATGAAAGAAGTTGTTTTTCAAGGAGCCCTAGACCCTCATACACCTATAGCTCAGGGTTGGCTTAGATGCTCCCATAGAAAGTTAGATGACGAACTCACTTTGCCATATAGACCTTATCATACTCATGATGAAATACAGCCACTTAAACCTAGAACCGTGTATGAAGTAGACGTTGAGATATGGCCAACGTGTATAGTCGTTCCAAAGGACTATCGAATTGCTCTAACAATAAGAGGAAAAGATTACATCTATGGCGGTGATTCACACATGGAAACGCCAATTGGTAAATGGACCGGCTGCGCAGTATTTAGGCACAACGATCCACGAGATAGGCCAGCTGACATCTTCGGTGGAGATGTAACATTGCATACAGGTCCAAACAGAAGATCACATTTACTCTTACCAATAATCCCGGAAAAGTAATATCTAAAAGAAGAGTTACGGTATTCTATCCGTAGCTCTTCTTTAGAAGTTAATGATGAAACGTGCTTCATAAGGGTATTAAAAAGCAATTTCTGGGATGAGGATAACATCATGAAGACAATCAACATAAGCCCTGATCAAATGCAGCTGAATATTGCCCGCTACAACGAGTTGACACCTAATAAATCACGTACTGCAGATAATATACCACCAGAGGCCAGAGAAATGATGACTGCTAGGGAAACGAAAACAGTTATCGCATATGATGGAGCAAAGGACACTCCGTGGGGGAACGGCCCCATAGCAGGTCCAAAGAGTTTTGCAGTCGTCATAGCAGAATGTGAACCAGGAAATGGGCCTGGTTTGCACGTACACCAAAACACTACTGAAACGTTTACCTGTATTAAGGGGCGTTTTCGAATTGAATGGGGTGATACTGGAGAACATTCAACTGAATTAAATTTATTCGACACTATTTCTGTTCCACCAGGTGTAATGAGACGATTTCATAATATTAGTGAAGAAAATGGTTTGCTTTACGTAATACTACAAGGAGGAGACAAAAACCTTAAAGATGTAGAGTTTGCTCCATCAATGATAGAAGATCTGAGTACACGTTTTGGTAATGAGGTTGTAAAAGAGCTAGAAAAACTAGGTTATTCATTCACAGCCGGCATTGAGTAAATACATGAAAATTTTTATTTTAGGGGCACCTGGCTATATAGGCGGCACCGTGGCACAGAAGCTAATATCTGAAGGGCACGTAGTGCATGGATTAGCCCGTGATAATAAAAAAGCAGAAGAAATAGAAGAATTGGGACAGATTCCAATTGTTGGCGGGCTAGATGATTTGGATATTATTTATAAAGCGGCTAGTGATTCAGAAGTCGTTATTAATGCTGCCAGCACAAATCATGTTTATTCAATTAGGACGATTTTAGATGCACTAGAAGGGACCAATAAAACTTTCATCCATACAAGTGGAAGTAGTATTGTGTCTGATTATTCAGTAGGCACCTATAGTCAAGAAATATACAACGAGTACAAGACTTTTCGCCCCCTGCCGGAAAAAGCAATTTGGTACTCTTTAGAAAGAGATCTAATCTTACCCTCTTCTAACAAAGGAGTTCGTACCATTATATTATGCCCCTGTATGATATTTGGATACGGAACTGGCCTGAGAAAAGAAAGCATTCAAATACCTTTAATGATACGCGCAGCAAAGTCTCTAGGCAAATCTGTCTACGTTGGTGATGGAGAAAACATATGGTCCAATGTTCATATAGATGACTGCGCAAATGCTTATTTACTAGCTCTTGAAAACGCACAATCTGGAAGCCTGTTTTATCTTGAGTCTTCTCAAAATACTATACGCAACCTTGCATCAGCAGTAGGAAAACATCTTAGACAAAATCCTGTCTCTAAAAGTGTTACCCTAGGGGAGGCCTACAAGATATGGGGGCCACATATGACATTGAGCCTTTGCTCTAATAGTAGGATCACTTCAGAAATGGCCCGTAAATCTATCGGATGGGCGCCTAAGTTAGTTTATGATGCTGACCAAATAATCTCTGAATCAGTTTTATAACCAAACACTATACTAACTAAATACTATTTCCTTAAACTCGTCATCGCTGAGTTGACGCCGAACAGTTTGCATCTTTTGGCGAATCTTTTGCAGAATAATGTCCTCTTCACCTTCTTTGATAACTAAATCTAGCTCATTTGCTTTGGCTCTTATAGCCCAAGGACCAGAGTAGTGCCCAAGAAGATTATGCTGTGTGTTTCCGAAAACCTCAGGCCTCATACATAAATAGGACCAGAACCCTTCTTCTGTATCAGGAACACAATAGTGAACTTCGACTAAATGTGAAAAAGCTGTACGCCCGACAAAAGGCATGGTGTCTGGCATAGGCCACGGCATCGTAGAAGCGACTAAATTAGATAATTCTGTCATCTTGTCTAGTTTGATTCCACAGTCCAAGCCATAATAGATTTGTATAACAGATGCTATTTCTGCGAGGCAGGCAATATGAGCTCTCTCTCCCAGCCCATTCACGCAAGTATGTAAAATATCGGCACCCCCTTCAAGGCCAGCATAAAGTGAGGCAGCAGCCATGCCCACGTCATTATGTGTGTGAAGTGCTATTTCTGTATTGGGAAGCCGTTTTTTCATTTCTCTAACTACATGTGTATACACACGATAAATCGCCATTCCATTAATATCATCTAAACAAATCATATCTGCACCAGAATCAACCAACCTAGAACAAACCTCAGCTAATCTATCTATAGGAATACGGGTGCAATCTTGTATAAGACACCCAACCTTTCGATCTTTCCCGGCTTTTTCCTTGGCATAGGATGTAGAACCCATCGCTCTGTCAATTGCTTCTTCAACTGTTATACGGTGTCCAGCCATCGATTCAAACAGACACATTTGATGTTCTGAAAATGAAAAGGCAAGCGTACAATAATCCGCCCCATGATCATAATTTAGGTCAATCTCCGGCTTGGCCAACTCAGGATTGAGAACTGCAGTTGGATGAACAAGAGCATCAATCAAAACATTTGAATGACGTTTTTTGACCTCTGACATCTCTTCTGGGTCATCATGATGCATCTGAAGCATAGAAACTCCAGCATCTACAAGTGCATCCGCAATTTTAATGACTTGATCACGTTTTAACGATACTCCGGGTAATTGTCGCCCCTCACGTAACGTAATATCACAAAGCTGCACCTTCTCTGGCAAAGTCATTTCACCTCTAATTTGTTCTGAAAAACAATGTTGTGAAATTTTCCATTTATCTGTGTTTGGATTTAGATCTATATTAACCGGAAACCCATTCATGTAATTCTCCTCTAAAAATATAAAAAAAACGCCGGCTACGACTAAGCATAACCCGCGTTTTGGATCACAATCATAAATATGAGAAACACGAAAACTATTCAGCCGCTATAGCATAATCAGGCACCTCTAATTCAGGCACAACTTTCTCCATAAATAATCTCATTTCCTCAAGAACTTCATCCTTTGGTTGCTGAGCAAAATGCCAGATTAGAGTAATATACTCAAACGGCGATTGTTCAAATATGCCAGTCCAATACCTTATAGCATCGTCAACAGTTCCTCCGGTTAAAAAACTAGTGTTTTTCATCGAATTGAAAGCTGCATCATTATCATTTTCGGCAGGATCAACGTTATGATTTGAAAAGATCGAATAAAAATTCTTAAAAATGTCTACGTCATATTTTTTTACACGACGTTCAAATTCCTCATGTGACTTAGCAATTCTAGTCTGTCTAACAATATTTTGACGTTCCCCAAGTTTAAAATCATGACCAGCTTTTTGGGCTTCCTCAACATACATTTTCGATAATTCAATAACAGCATCCGTGGGATTAAAATAGCACGGATGAAATCCATTACGAGCACAAAACTGGATGGTTTCAGGGCTTTTATGAACGCCAATGAATACTGGTGGATGAGGTAACTGATAAGGTTTTGGCACTACACAAACCGCCTGTATGCTGTCATTAGCTCCTACTTCACCAGGAGCACCTGCCGCTTCGGCAATTTTTGTTCCTGGATAGCCCAGAACACCGGTTTCAATCGGGTATGGCGCCTGATAATGTAACCCATCTAGTACATTCGTCTCTTTAGTCCAGCAGTCAACAACCATCTGAACTCTTTCTTCAAATATTTCACGGTTTAATCGATCAATCTCTCCTCCGTCTGATGCAGTTGCTTGAGCACCAGAGAATTGGCCCAATATATTTGTCCAACGAGACTGATATCCTCGAGCAAATCCAACAAAGTATTTACCGTTAGTCAGGTGATCTATAATTGCCGTTTCTTCCGCTACCCGAATAGGATCATTCGTGGCTATGACATATCCTAAAGCGCCAACCCGCATATTAGTTAAATGATTAGCCCAATAAGCGTTCAACACGCCTGGATTGGGACCAACTTCGTACCCTTCTGAATGTAAATGGTGTTCAATAGTAGAACATCCCCAGACACCCATTGAATCAGCCTCTTTAATTATGTCCGTCCACTCATGAATAACCTTGTTATAAAGATCACGATCAGCTCCTACAGGACGTTTTGCCTTACGATCATCTTCACCATCTGTGGGCATCATAGGATAAAGTTGAACTATAACTTTTGGTGTTGCCATAAAATATTACTCCCGGATTAAAGATGGAAATTATTGAAGCAAAATTACATCTTGAAGTTTAATCTATCTAACATCTTCAACTATTAAAAACAAAATTAACTGATACATGCTATAAAAGTTAACTATAACGCAGAGAGTTATTTATAAACATAGCATTTCGTTAATTATAATTGTAGATTAATGACATCGTTTATATAAATCATCTCATGTAAAGCCGCACAAAAAGTGCAACAACTTAAAATAGATAAAGATATGTCAACAAAACTTCTTAAAAAAACATCTGTTGAAGCTTCAGAACGCAACATCGGAAATTACACTTTATTACACGAAGATAATAAAACGAGAATAACTCATTGGGTTATTAAACCAAATCAACAGACTGGATGGCATATACATGAGTTTGATTATGTTACTATTCAACAGTCCTACGGGAAACTGTATCTTGAACATGCAGATGGCACAGAAAGAACGCTGAACTACGAACCAGGAGTAACACGATCGGTGTCGGCTCCAATTGAACACAATGCTATAAATATCGGAGACGTAGACATAATTGTTTTGGAAATAGAGTACAAAACAAGTAATGAATCAATGGAATTGAATTAATGGATATTTACGCTGAAAGTGACTATCCAACGGCCAATAATATATCCGCAGTTCATCAAAATCAATTAATTCAAATTTCTAAACCAGGTTACTGGGGTAACGGGACTCAACGCCTTGAAATAGCCAAACTCGCCCGTGATTTCGGTATAGAAGCGGGGGTACTAGAAAAACCTCTAAATCATGAAACAGCTAAAGCAAATAATGTTACCCCTGTTATAAAACATTTAGTCAAAACGCTCGCTATTGAACCTAAAGTAATAGATGAAAAGTTTTTTCTAAACATTATAGATTCTGGGCTATCTGAAGAAGAGTACACAGAGATCATTGGTGTCGTTTCTAGAATTACTAATATTGATCTATACGCAAGAGCAATCGGCGCCCCTCTTCCTCAGTTTCCTAAACCAGAAATAGGTAATCATTCTAAAGAACGCCCACCAGAAGCAATTAAAGAAGACGCATGGGTCTCGACTATACCAAATGGACCTGCAGGAAAAGAAATTGGGAAAGATTTGTATAAAGGTAGGCCAATGCCATATATTCTCAGAGCTCTAAGCCTCGTTCCTGATGAGTGTCGTTCAAATATGGTTCTTGAATCATGTCAATATGCTGAGCTAGGACGTGTCTTAGACTTTTCATATAATCATTATGATTCTTTAAGTCGTCCTCAGGTTGAAATAATAGCTGGTCGTGTATCTGCACTAAACGAATGCTTTTACTGAACAACTAGTCACGCATTGTTCCTCCGTGAGAGTGGACGTATGGTAAATTTAAAGATCAACCCTATAGGGTTAATAGACAAATCGGTAGATACCGGAGTGCCGCAAGGAGAACTACTTTTGGAATTCTGTGAATCGGTACTCGGCAAAAGCGTCACTGATTTAAATAAGTCACGGGACAAACTACATAAAGCACTCGGGTCTAAAGCAGTATCTGCAGCTGCTGCTGTTATCGGTAACTTCACTAAGAACGATCGTATAGCCAATGGTTTGGGGATACCTCTCCCTAAAATGGTCATGAAAGAAACAGAAACTCTACGAGATGAATTAGGTTTAAATAAATTTAGATCTGCCATTAATTCTTTAAAGTTTAACTAAGTCATTGGTAATTGATTAATCATGAAAACATCATAACGGGTTGTTTTGCCGATTATTTGATGGGAAGGCGATACAATACCTGTAATAGGCTCAGCACTTAAAGGCCATTTTAAAACAACTCGTTTGGTAGCCCTTTTTAGAGCCACCCGAATAAGATCGCCGCAATCTGAATCCGCTCCAACTATATCTCTTAGAATCCTCATCTCTTTTTTCACCAAAGCAGATTTCTTTCTTATAGGGTGCATAGGGTCTATATAGATAATTTCAGGAGAAAGGGATTGAAGAATATTTTTTGAATCTCCATGTATGAGATTCATACGATTAATGATTTGTTCTGTGTTACCGTCAAATTTACTTGCTTTAATTAACCCTTGTTTCAACAACTTATAAACAACCCCTGATCGTTCAATCATCAAAACATGAGCACCTAGTGACGCAAGGAGAAAAGAGTCTCTTCCCAGACCAGCAGTAGCATCGACAATTTGTGGCATATGCCCTTTTTTCATTCCTATTGCTCTGGGCAAATGCTGTGTTCTTCCTCCACCGTACGCCTGTCTATACAGGGACTTTTCACTTGTAAAATCACAAACAAGACTCCCAATTAAATTTTTTTCATTACCTTGTGGCATTACTATATGACAATCAGAAAAAAACTAAAGATTTGCTTCTTCATAATTTATTAATTTTTTATTTTTTTCACAAAATAAACGATACTTAAAACACTTCATACTATCTTTAAACGATATTTCATTAATAGTTTTTAATTCGTGGTGATCGTCTAAGGCTTCAGAAAGTCTATAGAAAGGGATACGACTATTTAAATGATGCACGTGATGGATCCCTATGTTGGCGGTAAGCCACATTAGAAATGGCGGTAATCTATAATAGGAACTTCCGTAAATTGCTGCAGTCTCAAACTCCCATTTATCATTGTTTGTCCAGGTAACGTACTCAAACTGATGCTGAATGTAAAATAACCAAACCCCTATTGATGCAGCAATCAGTATAACCAGCGCATGAACCAGCAGAAAGGGCATTAAGCCAATCGTACTAATAAAAGAGATGAGGAATAGACATGTAACCAAGTTAAAACTTACGGTTGAGAACCAGTACTTAACTCCACCTTGTCTAAACCCGTAGGGAAGTCTATGTCTTATAAAAAACATATACGCGGGACCAATTCCAAACATAACAAAAGGATTTCTATATATTTTGTACGCCAAACGACCACTAAGTTTTAATATTCGATATTCATCCACAGTTAGGGTGTTTATGTCCCCTACCCCACGTTTATCGAGGTTTCCTGAAGTCGCATGGTGAATTGCGTGATTATTCTTCCAAACATAATAAGGCGTCAACGTTATGACACCGATGACTCGACCAACATTATCATTAAGTTTCCTATTCCTAAAAAAAGACCCGTGTCCACAATCATGCTGAATAATAAAAAGTCTTGTTAAAAATAACCCTGCTGGAAGAGAAAAAACAAACGTCAGCAGAGGATTAACAAAAAAGAGCCCATAACTAAGAGCCCAAAAAAAACAGAACAAAAGCACAGTAATAAACAACTCGAACAAGCTCTGTCTAATATTAGGCTTTGTGTAATATAGTAGTCTTTTTCTTAGCACCTCTATATCAATTATTTCTTCTGCAACGGTCACGTGTAATCTCACCTTTATTGCTTGATTAGAAGGATATTATTATGACGCAACTAAGAGATTTATTAGGTATAGTGTCACTCTACTTTACTAGAATAGCACAACTTTAATTATTTATTTCGTAAATTTTACTTTTTTTGGAGACAAGGTAAATGACCGTCAATGTAAAAAAACTAATCCTTAATTCTGTTAACTATACAGAAAATTTAGAATCCCTTTTCATAGATGAAGAGTATTCAGCTGATGAAGTTGTCGCTGTTATTGGTAAAACTGAAGGAAATGGTGGTGTAAATGATTTTACGAGAATCTTAGCTGATCAAGCTTACCGTGAAGTACTTATCAAACATGGAACCAAAAATAAAACTGAAGTTGACGCAATACCGATGATATGGTCGGGAGGTTGTGATGGTGTCATCACACCTCATTCAAATATATTCTTCAAGACTGCAAATGAAGTCTCTTCAAATGAAGCTAGATTAACCATAGGCACCGCAATAAGCGAAGAAATTCTTCCTGAAGAGATTGGTCGTTTAGGGATGATAAACAAGGTCGCAGATGCAGTTCGCTCTGCCATGAAGGACGCTTCAATTACTGACCCCTCTGATGTCCACTATGTTCAAACAAAAACCCCCCTTCTCACAGTAGAAGACGTTTTAGATGCAGAAAGTAGAGGAAAAGAAGTGGCATGTGAGATACACGATTCTATGGGTGTGTCTAATGGCACAACTGCGCTAGGCATAGGAGTTGCTCTTAACGAAATTGAAATGCCGGACGAATATTCAATATGTAAAGATTTAAATCTATACTCATCAGTTGCATCTTGTTCGTCTGGAGTAGAGCTAACTAGAGCTCAAGTTGTGCTTTTCGGAAATAAAATTGGAGAGGGCGGAAACTTTTCGATAGGTCATAGCATAATGAATGACGCCTTAGATATAGAAAGTATATATCAGAGCATACGTAACGCAGGCCTCTCCTTGCCTCAAAGAGCCAAAGCTGAGGATTTATCAAACAAATTGGTAAATCTTTTTATTAAATGCGAAGCAGATCGAAGAGGGGTTTTAAGGGGTAGACGACAAATTATGCTAGATGATTCAGACGTGCACCATCATAGACACTCTAAAGCAGCAGTAGGTGGAGTAGCAGCGGCAGCAATAGGAGATCCCGCTGTCTTTGTATCAGTTGACGCAATGCATCAGGGGCCTCATGGTGGTGGGCCAGTTATTGCAATAATCGAAAATGACTAAACTTAATCAAGATATCGTATTATATTAGATTTAACTTCTAACTAAATACCTAATTTAGAGACAAACATGAATGACCAAGCTAACAACGCTTTAGAAATTTCATCTATAAATGCCAAACTAACTTTCTTTGTTGATAATGGAGAACCCCCTATCAATTATTTAACAGAAGATAGGGTATTAGAACGTACCGGAGAATATAGAGAACATGACCTTCTGCTCAGGGACGCAAGAGAGATAAAAGATGCACTATCGCTTGACAAACAAGGGTTTCAATTAATTTCCCATAATACAAAAGTTAAAAGTTTTTATAATGAAGACGAGGTCTCCAATATTTATAACTCAGAGGTTGAATCACTTATAAAGGGTATAACGAAGGCTAAATCAGTAGTAGTTTTTGATCATACTGTCCGTGTCGAAGATCACAATTTAAGGTCTGAAAAAAATGTTCGAGAACCAGTGATGTTTGTTCATAATGACTACACTCAGGATTCTGGAAGACAACGCGTTAGAGACCTATTTCCACGTGAAGAAGCAGAGGATTTGCTTACTCGAAGGTTTAATATAATTAATATATGGAGATCAATTGAAGGAATTGTTCAAACAACACCCCTAGCATTTTGTGATGCCGATTCAATTAACCCTGGGCAATTAATTACAGCAGAAAGACGAACTAAAGAACGTGTTGGTTATACTCAAGCAATGACCTTTAATGAAAAAAATTCTTGGTATTATGTTTCTGATATGAAACCAAATGAAGCTGTCCTATTAAAAACTTTTGAATCAGATGAGCTAAATTTTGGCGGGCCCTCCGGACATACGGCATTCAAAAACTCGAATGCACCAAGCAACGCGGATGCACGTCAAAGTATTGAAACTAGAGTGTTTGCTTTTTATTAGAGACGAACTATTTCTTATTCGGCGGCGTGAGCTCTTTTCTGATATTTTTCTGGAACCTCAAGATTAAATAGGTTGGCGGCGTTGTAGCCCAATATATTTCTTTTTGCTGATTCATCCAGAAAAGGTAAATCCCAGACACTTGATGGAAGATCGAAATCCCAATGTGGCCAATCTGATGCATACACTAACTGTGTGGGTGCACTTATGGCATCCATTGTTGCCTCAAGAAGGTTCATGTTCGTTCGTTCCATAGGTTGTGTAGTGAAAAACATTTCCGAAATATATTCACTCGGAAGTCGTTTCAACAAGGGAGCTTCGGAAGAACGCATTAAGTACTCATTATCAAGTCTCTGTGTAATAAAAGCCAACCAAGCTAAACCACTTTCAATCCAGAGTGTACGTAACTTTGGGAACCGTTCAGGCAACCCATTAATGACCCAGTTCGTCAAATGAACTAGGTTGCATAGAACAAAGGTTAAAGCGTGGACTGATATAAAACGATTTAACTGAGAAGGATATTCATCCTCCCAATTGGGGGCCGCATGAAATGCCAGAGCCTGATCTGCTTCCTCCAACATGGCGTAAAGTTTCATATATTCATTTGAGTGAATAGGGGCATGTCGAGATGAGGTAATAGTGAAACCAGCAACCCCGGGAGCCCCAACATACTTTCTTACAGTTTCCTCAGCTGCCTCAGGATTATTAACTGGCAAATAGAGCATAGCCTTAACTCTGGCCTCGCGAGGTAACATCTCTTCGACAATCCATTTGTTATACGCTGCAGCAATGTGAATTTCCATCTCTTTTACCGGATGCATCCCAAGAAACAAAAGCCCATTCGGAAAAACAACTTGATAATCAAGGCCCATTTGATCCATTGCTCGCCTTGCTAGAATAATGTCTCGTCTTTCTGTCGTATCATCCACCTCTTCTTTTAATCCCTGGCCATGGGGAATACGTCCCCAGACATTTTGCCATTGCAGGCCGGGAGTACCGTTTAAGAAAGCTCCTCTTTTCGTACCTCCCGAAAACGAACCAGCAGCTTCACGTATAACGGGATCTTCAATGAAATCCATGATTTCTGCCCAGTTGCCTCCGTCGTCTATATGACAGTCGATATCAACTATAAACACATCATCAAAATCTCTAGCATCAGCTTGCTGTCGAGCATGTGAGAGTATTTCTCGACTATCTGTCCGCGCATCAATCATGTCTAGTGATTTTCTTAATTGTTTATTTCCGTCCATTTGCATACCTTTAATATTAAAAATTAGAGACGAACTATTTCTTATTCGGCGGCGTGAGCTCTTTTCTGATATTTTTCTGGAACCTCAAGATTAAATAGGTTGGCGGCGTTGTAGCCCAATATATTTCTTTTTGCTGATTCATCCAGAAAAGGTAAATCCCAGACACTTGATGGAAGATCGAAATCCCAATGTGGCCAATCTGATGCATACACTAACTGTGTGGGTGCACTTATGGCATCCATTGTTGCCTCAAGAAGGTTCATGTTCGTTCGTTCCATAGGTTGTGTAGTGAAAAACATTTCCGAAATATATTCACTCGGAAGTCGTTTCAACAAGGGAGCTTCGGAAGAACGCATTAAGTACTCATTATCAAGTCTCTGTGTAATAAAAGCCAACCAAGCTAAACCACTTTCAATCCAGAGTGTACGTAACTTTGGGAACCGTTCAGGCAACCCATTAATGACCCAGTTCGTCAAATGAACTAGGTTGCATAGAACAAAGGTTAAAGCGTGGACTGATATAAAACGATTTAACTGAGAAGGATATTCATCCTCCCAATTGGGGGCCGCATGAAATGCCAGAGCCTGATCTGCTTCCTCCAACATGGCGTAAAGTTTCATATATTCATTTGAGTGAATAGGGGCATGTCGAGATGAGGTAATAGTGAAACCAGCAACCCCGGGAGCCCCAACATACTTTCTTACAGTTTCCTCAGCGGCCTCGGGATTATTGATGGGGAGATAAAGTAAACCTTTGACACGTGGATCGATTGTCAAAACGTGCTCAACTAACCATCTATTATATGCTTTTGCTAGATGGATCTCCATTTCTTTAACCGGATGCATCCCTATGTATAGTAGCGCATTTGGAAAAACAACTTGATAGTCAAGACCCATTTGATCCATTGCGCGACGCGACAAAGTTACTGCGCGCGGAATGGTTTTATCATCCACATCCTCTTTCAAACCCTGACCGTGAGGAATACGCCCCCAAACATTCTGCCATTGCAAGCCAGGTGTTCCGTTATGAAAGGCACCTCTTTTCGTGCCTCCTGAAAACGAGCCCGCAGCATCCCGTATAACAGGATCTTCAATGAAATCCATGATCTCAGGCCACGCTGATATATCGTCAATATGTGCGTCGATATCTACTATGAACACATCATCAAAATCTCTAGCATCAGCTTGCTGTCGAGCATGTGAGAGTATTTCTCGACTGTCTGTTCGAGCATCAATTATATCTAATGACTTTTTTTCTTGACCACTTCTGTTCATTTCATTGTCTTTCTTCACTATATTAGCTAGCTCTCGAACCTGGATCACGTCTCCCTGTCCACATAGCAAGATCAAACATATTTAGCCCAGCGGCTTGCATTAGTTCGTTAATAGCAACCGCGACCTCAGTTGCGTTTGCCATTTCACCATCTGGTACTGCTGGAATACTTCTGTTCTCATTATCAATTTTCGAAGAGAACAATCTAACACTTGCCAACAAAAGATTTTGAACAGCCTCATCAGAAACCTGAGAAGTATCTCCATTTCTAATTATTTCCTTAACCGTCGGAAGTAAATGTTTGGCGTTAGACTCAACAATTTTGATGAGCTCAGTACTATTCGATCTCGACATAGACACCGCCATCCCTCACCACAACAACATAACCATTTAATTTAGCTTGGGAGTCACCTGGGTGAACACCTGTACGAATGTTGAATTCAAAACCATGCCAAGGACATATAATATGAACATCTTCATCAACATAAAGAAAACCATGACTTTTTTTATTTTCATCGAGATTTTCTATAACTCTATTCATAATTCGACCCTGACAAATAGGACCACCACTATGAGGACAATTATTTTCCCAAGCAAAAAAATCCTCACCTAAACGAAAAACACCAATCTCTAAGTCACCATCGACAATGACTTTCCTTTCACGATCCTCAATTTCATCCGTGTTGGCTACAAAAATTTCCCGCAAATCAAAGCCTCCATTCAACCCTTATGCATTGATAATAATACTTCAAGATTACGCTGGTCTACAATACATTAGAACAATTAATGATTATTTTGTTTTTCATACTTTATTAGAAAAAATTCTAAGCCCTATAGAATAATTTACTGGTATTAATTTTTATAAGGAAATAAACTTATTTTATTGTAATAAAACTGGAATATTATTTATCCCATTTGTATGATTGAAATAATTACTTCAGAGTCTTCATTTATTAATTGGCAACAAACATTTTAATAATAAAATATAGTCCTAAAATTATAACTCGGATTTTAATGTTATTTTTGACCATTTCTGAAAAGAGGATCCAATCATGAAGCATTGTTGGTTTCATTTGATGCCTTACACTGAGCTACCAGACGACTTTCGAGATAAACATGAATCAGTCTGGGTTGATATAGACTCAAAGCTGTTTGATCCCGAACGTGCACACCACATGTACAATGATCATCTGGATGAGATGGAATTCGCCGCCGATGTTGGTTTTGATGCAGTTTGCGTGAATGAGCATCATTCTAATGGTTATGGTCTAATGCCATCACCTAATTTGATGTTGGCATCTCTTGCGAGAAGAGCAAACCCCAATACAGCTCTATGCGTTCTTGGAAACTCTATTGCTTTGTATAACCCTCCCACACGGGTGGCAGAAGAAATGGCGATGCTTGATTGTATTTCTGGAGGACGTCTAATTGCAGGATTCCCAGTCGGATCACCAATGGACACGTGTTACGCATATGGACAAAATCCCTCTCAACTCCGTGAACGCTATGCGGAAGCACATGATTTTATTAAACAAGCATGGACTAATCCTGAAACATTTTCCTTTAATGGGCGTTTTAACCAACAAAGATATGTAAACATCTGGCCCCGTCCTGTCCAAAAACCACACCCTCCGATATGGGTTCCAGGTGGTGGCTCAGTCGAAACCTGGCGTTGGTGTGCAGAGATGGAGTATGTCTACTGTTATCTGTCTTATTACGGGTTTCAAGCTGCAAAAGCTACAATGAAAGGTTTTTGGGATGAAATGGATAGGCTCGGTAAGGACCGAAACCCATATAGAGCTGGGTTTCTACAGTTTGTAGGAGTTGCAGAATCCGAAGCACAGGCCAAAGAAATTTATGCTGAGCCAGCGGAGTACTTTTATGACAGGTGCCTTAGGGTTAGTGCACGCTTTGCAAATCCTCCCGGATATGTAACCGAAGCAACTCAGCGTGCTGGTGTTGAAAGTCAAATAGCTGCAGCTGCCAATAACAGTGAAAACGAAGTGTCAAACACTAGTGCTCTACCCGGCATACAAAAAGCTCAGTCAATAAACGAAATCAGAAAAGATGGGTTCACCAAAAATGCTCGTGAGTTTGATGCTATTGTTGATAACGGTTACGTTATAATAGGATCTCCGGATCAAGTTGCAGAACAACTCAGAGAGATAATACATGAATTAAGGTTTGGACAGCTGATGTTACTACTTCAATTTGGCAACATGACCAAAGAGGTAGCTAACAATAACACTAAACTCTATGCTGAAAAAGTGAAACCGTTGTTATCAGATGTTTGGTCAGAGTGGGAGAATCATTGGTGGCCAAAACCAATGTCTCTGGCAGAACGAGCAAACATTAATGATACCAACAATATATTAGCTGCCGAATAAACAAGTATTTTATTACAGAAAGAAATTTATTCTCAAAGTAGCGCCATGACTGAACCGATCGAAAATTACATAGAAGTTTCGGGTTATAAATGTCGAGTTTGGAGTAAAGGCAAAGGGAATCGTATTGGTTTCCTTCCTGGATTTGGTGGTCTCCCCAAATGGATACCATTCCTAGACGTACTGGCAGAAGATTATGAGGTTGTCGTTCCTTCAATTCCTGGTTTTCCAGGAGGACTAGGACATAACAATTATGACAATCACCTAGAATGGTTATTGGCCATACATGATCTTCTTCAAGAGTCAAAATTGTTAGATAGTACTACAATTGTTGGCTCAGGACCTGGAGCCTCATTATGTGCTGATATAGCCGCATTGTGGCCAAGCCTAATTAAAAAATTATGTTTAATATCACCATGGGGCATCTACGCTGATAATGAACCAATGGCTGATCCATGGGCACAAAGAGCACATGAAGTTTCAGAGTTGATGTGTGATAACCCAGAACTTTGGGATAACTTAAAATCCGAACCGAATGGAAAAAAATCTGTCGAATGGCCAATTGAACAATCTCGCGCGCTAGAAGCCAGTGCACGTATTTTCTGGCCTCTGGGTAATACCGGTTTAGAAAAAAGATTATGTCGCGTATGTTGTCCTGTGCTACTTTTGCGCGGCGTTAATGACAAGGTAATTCCTAAATCATATATGAAAACATTTTCGAATAATATTAGTGGCGAGACAACAACAAAGGAAATAAATAAAGCAGGGCATCTTGCAGAACTGGATCAACCTGAAATCGTTGCAAAAGAAATAATTAGTTTTATTTCTCTATAATTTAGTGTTTTCTAACAATTACTTATACAGCCTTATTAATTAGATAAGTCTACATTAGCCCAACTCTCCCACAATGTAGCTAAGCTTGCATAGTCCTTTTCACCTAGACCCTGATCTTTCGCTATATCATAGGGTATATGAGAACCAGAAATTGCAAATAACGGAACGCCATACTCATAAGCCGTTTCTAACACTAGCATAGAATCCTTTCTTGCATTTGTAACAGACATACCCCCTGTATAATCTCCTTCCAGAATTCGTTCCTCAATTCTATGTAATAATGGTCGGGTAATACCATCGTCTCCTTTTAGGAGATCAACCAATGTAGGTATAGGGATCTGTAGCTTTCGAGCCATCGTAATGGCCTCTATTAAAACAACTAAGATTGAGTGAACTACTGCATTATTTATGATTTTAAGCCCACTACCACTGCCTGTTTCTCCTATATGATGAATGGCCTCAGCGACATGCTCTAAAATTGACTGCGCAAAAAAGAAGTCTTGATCATTACCTCCAACCAAAAACACAGCCTTTCCCAAAGACATCGCCTTTACACCACTTCCAATTGCTGCATCTACAAAAGAAACGCCTTCGTTCTTACATTTTCCGCCTATTTCTTTGGCTGTATGTGGTCCAATTGTACTGGTTTCAATAATAAGTTCAGGGGATTTTCTTGATAGCAATAAATCATTTACTACCTCAACAGAGGCTCTTTCATTAGGCAATGAGAGCAAAACTATCTGAGCATTTAATAACAACTCATCTATGGAATTTACTAATTTTATAGTCGAAAGACTCTCAGAATTATATCTTTCTGGATTTATGTCATAACCTATTACAGAACACTTCTTGCTAAATGCTTTTGCAAGAGCTGAACCAGCATTTCCTAGACCGATTATCCCTATAGTTCTATCCAACTTATAAACCACTAAACACCATAAGGATTATCAGTTGATACAGGGAACATATCACTTCGAGGCGGAGAAAAGAATTCAACTATTTCACAATCTTCTCTGTACCATACTTCATGATCAACACCACCTGGAATCACTATAACAGTGCCCTCCTCGCACCTTCGTTCCTCTCCTGTTGATAACTTATAATCTAAACTTCCTTTAACTAACCAAGTTATTTGCTCGTTTGGATGACTGTGATTAGGAACATGACTTCCTGCATCAATTTTGCCCCAAAGAACCATTGATTGACTGCCGGAAAGTATTTTTAGTGTCCCTATCTCCTCATTATGGTCTGGGATGTTATCAATATTATGAAAACTAGACATATCATATCTCCACTTTGATTTATTGTTTTAAAACTCTAGTACACTAATACAAACCAAGTTAAGTGTAGACAAAAAGAAAAATAGCATTCGATAAGGAGTAAATGATGAAATTGATAGATCAAGTTGCTTTTATAACGGGCGCCTCCGGTGGCATAGGAAGAGCCACTACAGAACGTTTCCTTAAGGAGGGAGCTATCGTAATAGCAGCGGACGTTAATGCTAAAATGCTCAATGAATTAAATAGTGAGTTCAAACCAGAGTATGAAAATTTTTCAACAACGCAGCTTGACGTATCAGATTACGAACAGGTTCAACAAACGATTGATAAGACTATATCAACACTGGGCAGGCTTGATATTCTTGTTAACAATGCAGGACTTTCACCAAAGTCTAAAAATTGGCTCGAAAGCGATATCGAAGAATGGCATAACGTAATAAATATTAATCTCACTGGAGAATATTTTTGTGCACGATCTGCTGCAAAACAAATGATTAAACAAAATCAAGGCCGGATTATAAATATTTCTTCTTCAGCCTGGAGACATGGAGGAGTAGCTGGAGGTGGTGGCGTTCCTTACACATCCTCAAAAGCAGGTGTTATCGGACTCACTAGATCTTTGGCTAAATCATTAGGCATTCATGGCATTACTGTAAACGCTATTGCACCCGGACCAACACATAGCCCCATGACTTCGGATTGGCTTCCTGATAGAGAGGGTAATTTAAATGAGATAATTCCCCTTGGTCGAGTTGGTCAACCTGAAGACATTGCAAATGCTGTTTGTTTTTTAGCGTCAAATGAGGCTTCATATATAACTGGACAGTGCCTTGATGTTAATGGAGGCTTAACATTTAGCTAATAAGTAAGGTAATTAATTATGAAAAAAATTGACATTGATAATTCAACCTTAAGAACACTATGTTTTAGTCTAAGAAATGGCGCCCTCACCTCAAGTGAGTTGGCTCAATGGTCAATTTCTAATCATGAACTTATTGGTAAAGACTTAAATGCTTATAAAACATGGGACAAGACTAGCTTATTCAAGCAAGCTCAAGCCGTTGATGCCGTTTTTGATATTGGTGTTGACCTAGGTGCATTACAGGGAATTCCTATTTCAATAAAAGATCTATTTGGTGTAAAAGGCTACCCTATATATGCAGGATGCCCACGCCCTCTTCCAAAAAAGTGGGAACGAGAAGGACCTGTAATACGATCTATTCGTCGTCAACTAGGACTAGTAGCTGGAAAAAGCCATACAGTTCAATTTGCTTTTGGTGGCATGGGATTTAATCAACATTGGGGGGCACCACATAATCCCTGGGACATAAGTCATCACAGATCTCCAGGTGGCTCAAGCTCAGGTGCTGGTGTCAGCCTGGGAGAAAGATCCGCGCTCCTAGCAATTGGCAGCGACACCGCAGGTTCAGTCAGAATCCCAGCATCAATGACAGGTAACGTTGGCATGCGGCCAACAGTTAACCGATGGTCGTCAGACGGTATTGTACCGCTGAGCCCTCCCTTAGATACAGCTGGGCCATTAACCCGAAATGCTGACGACTTAGCACTCACGTTTGCTTCAATCGATCCCCATATAATGGAAGATCCGTTTGATTTTACAACCCGAATTAATGCTGCGTCTTTACATGATTTTCATGTGGGTATCTGTGACTGGTTTTTCGAAGATTGTGACCCCGGTATTGCAGAAGGAGTGAAAGAAGCTCTAGATGAGCTATCCAAAAAAGGATTGAGGCAGTCATCAATAAAAATTCCCCACCTTGATACTGTAACTGATGTCTTTGCAAATGGGGGGCTACATATTGGTGAATTCGCTAGCTTTATGAATAACGAAATGTCTGACTTCATAAGTGATTTAGACCCAACTGTAGCAATACGAATAAAAGAGTCAGAGAATTTCCCCGCTAGTGAACATATAAGAAGGCTTAATCTTATGAACAGTATATCTGCAGAAGCAGCTGCTTCATTAGAGGGATTCCACGCGATAGTGGGACCGACATTACCAATGTCGCCTCCAAGGATGAAAGAAGTTGAAGACCCTCAAAAACATTTGGCTGCAAACTTTTTTTGCGTACGGAACACTAATCCGGTAAGTTTGATGAAACTTTGCGCAATAACAATTCCCGTATCACTAGATAGGCAAAACATGCCTGTTGGGCTACAAATAATTTGCCTAGGTGGCAAGGAAGAACAGGCACTTGCTATTGCATTAGCATTTGAACGAAGCATTGGCACTTCCAAAGATCGTATAGGGTCTCCTCCTATTTTTAACTAATTAAATCCTAGATGTGATATAGCTTCACCAGCAGCACTTTCCATTGTCATAAAGATTGCATCTTCTTTGATTAAGCGATCAATTAAGTCTTCAAGAGCAAGCATTCTAAAACCTCGACCTATAACATATGGGTGCATTGTGTAGGTTAAAACACCCCAATCAACGCTCTTTTTCATATAGATAAATTCATCGTACCAGCTATCCATGACAGTACGTGCTGAATTCAAACCAGGCATTAAAAACTCTGATGTTCTAAAAAACTCAAAATGAGGGTGGTCGTCCAATGACCAACTAATAGGAATTTCTAATAAGTTAGTTTCTGTACCATATTCATATATATTACCTAACGAAAACTTATCTCCAACGCGAGTTCGATAAGGAATATAATCAGCGCCCATTAAACTACTATCATACAAAAAGTTGTGATTATTTAATAAATCAACAGTATTTTCACTTAAATCCCAAGATGGTGATCTATACCCACGGGCTTTATACCCGGTTAACTTTTTTATTGCTTCATTAGCTCGTATTAAGTCTTCCTCCTCTTCCTCACGTGACTGGTTAGCTGGTGGGATATGAGCCCAACTATGATGGGCTATCTCGTGTCCTTCTCTAATAATTGATTCACAGGAATTCGTATGACTTTCAATAGTAAATCCTGGGACAAACCAAGTAGACAGTATTTCTCGATCTTTGAGTGTTTTAATAATCCTATCTGAGGCAACTCTATGTCCGAATTCTCCTCTAGACATTGGTGTTGGTGTAGTCATGCCTCTAGAAATAAAGCCTGATTGGGTATCAAAATCAAAAGTAAGACATACAATATGACGTGACATAGATTTTTTCCTGATATGTTATTTTATAAAAACCATTAATCAACTATTAATAAACTGAATTCTAGCTTAATAAATCACCGAGCAAAGGAAACCTAGTATGTCCATGAAAAAAATTGGAATTATTATGCATGGGGCCACGGGAAGAATATGCTCCACACAGCATATTCACAACGCTTTAATTCCTATAATTTCTGAGGGAGGGCTTCATATAAATAGTGAGACTATTATTCCTCGACTTCTCCTAGTTGGGAGAAATAAAACGCAACTGAAAAAAATTGCTAAGGAAAACAACATAAGAGAATGGACAACAAACCTAGATTCAGCACTATCCGATAAAGATTTTAGTATATTTTTCGAGGCAGCTGCTACACACCAGAGGTTAGAGACCCTAAACAAAGCAATTACGGCAGAAAAGCATATCTATACAGAAAAGCCCATAGCCCCGAGTGTTTCTGAAGGACTTCACCTATTAAAAAGGGTCGAAAACTTTAACTTGAAACATGGAGCCGTTGAGGACAAGCTATATTTACCGGGTTTCCAAAAACTTACAAACATAATTAATGATAAGACTATTGGTGAAATTGTATGTTTTAGACTCGAATTTGGATGGTGGGTTTTCAATGGAAATGAGGTTCCCTCCCAACGCCCAAGCTGGAACTATAAAAAAGAAACTGGTGGTGGTTTATTTTTAGACATGCATACGCACTGGCGTTATGTGATTGAAAATATTTTAGGAAAAATCAGTAAAGTTGTTAGCACCTCCTGGATCGCTCAACCAGAACGCATTGATGAAAATGGACATAAATTTTCCGTCGATGTAGAGGATACGACCCATACTTTGCTTGAACTCGAAAATGGAGTCTCTGGTTCAATTTTTAGTTCCTGGGCAACAAGGGTGCGCAGGGACGATTTAGTTTGTTTATATGTTGATGGAACAAAGGGATCCGCTATTTGCGGACTAAGAGATTGTTGGGTTCAAGATAATTATGAAACACCGATAATAAAAGGATTTGATATTGGCCATGAGCCCAATAAAGGGAAGACCTTTAAGGATTATGCTAGTGAGTGGAAATCAGTTGACGACCATGACCCATTTAAAAATCCTTATAGAGTAGGCTGGGAACACTTTTTATCTCACGTAATAGCTAATAAACCTCTCCGTTCAAGCCTGAAAGAAGGAATAAAAGATATACAGCTAGCAGAGAGTTGTATTAAAAGCTCCAAAGAAAAGGTTTGGATAAATATTAAAAAAATTTAACAATATATAAATTACCGTTAATTTTATGTTTAGTCATAGGTAAAAATGAATAAATCAGCCAAATATGACCTGCCTGTATTGAACCTTGGTGAAGATCCCTTTGAAAGAGGCCTTATTCATGGTCGCGAATTATCCTCCATGATAAATAATAATGTTAAAACCTATCTTAACCGATTTAAAGCAGGTGGATTGAATGAAAATACCGCTAGGGACGAGTCAGAAAACTGGATAGAAGCTATAAAAAGACAAAATGAAGAGTATTTTGTAGAAATGAGCGGTGTTGCTGAGGGCTCAAACATTCCAATAAAAGATATAGCAATGTTGAATGCAAGATACGAGATCACATTTGGCTTATTCGGCAAAGAAGCTAACAATGACTTTGATGCATCCAAAGTAGATAATACTGATGGCTGTTCTACTTTTGGATTACTACCAGAAGTCACCTCCAATAATCACACTATTTTGGGGCAGAATTGGGATTGGTTAGCAGGCATTCATAATAATTGCGTACTCATAAGGATAAATCGCTCCAAAGGGACAAATATAATTTTCTTCACTGAAGCGGGAATTCTTGGCGGCAAAATGGGAGTTAATGAGCACGGAATTGGTTTAGTTGAAAATGGACTTGTGTCAAATCACGATGGTGCAAATCAATACGAAAAGCCATTTCATGTGAGGTGTAGAGAAATATTAGACTCTGATAGTTTTGATCAAGCCCTACGACCAGTTATTGAAACTAAGCGAGTGTGCTCTGCAAATTTCGTAATAGGACATGCTGATGGCGAAATAATTAATATAGAAACCAGCCCAAATGAGGCTTCATATCATTTCCCTGAAGAAGGAATAATTACCCACTCTAATCACTTCACAGACACTAGACACGGACCATCATTAATGGAGCGTATATCCACCAGTACTTTATATCGTGGAAACAGACTAAAACGCTTATTGATGAAAAATAAAGGAAATCTGGATGAGCATTTATGTAAACAGGCTTTAGCCGACCATTTTGGGTTACCTAACGCTATATGTAGACACCCAGACGAAACTTTACCTCAAGCAAAACAAACAATGACTAATGCGGCATTTGTAATTGATCTAAATCAACGAAGAATGTCTGTAGCAAACGGTCCTCCCTGTTCAAACTCTTTCATAAACTATTCCATTGATAGTTAATATTTAATCTTGATCAAACTAAAGGCTTACATAAATGAAATGGGATAAAAGACGTAAAATATTTCGTTCCCTGCTTTCAAAACAAGAATGTTACTTTCCTGGTTCTGTTTCAGACCCGCTATCAGCAAGAATGGCAGAAGAGATTGGATTTGAGGTAGGAATGTTCGCAGGATCCATAGCATCCATGACAGTGCTGGGTGCTCCAGATCTAACTCTTCTTACTTTAAGCGAATTCTCTGATCAGGCTCATAGGATTTGCCGCGCTTGTGAACTACCAATTATTGTTGACGCTGATCACGGTTATGGAAATGCACTAAATGTAATGCGCACAGTTGAGTCTCTTGAGATAGCTGGCGTATCAGCACTTTCAATAGAAGATACTGAATTACCAATATCTTTTGGTAGTAATAATAAACCACAATTAATATCAGTTGAAGAAGGTGTAAACAAAATGAGAGCGGCCCTTGCAGCAAGAATAGACCCAAATCTTGTTATAATGGGTAGAACCAGTGCTCCTATTATGACAGATATGGACGAGGTGCTAAAACGAGTTATCGCGTATGCAGAAGTTGGTGTTGATGTGATTTTCTTGGTAGGTTTAAAATCACGAGAAGATTTAAATAAAGTCACTCAAAATATAGAAACACCAATCATGTTGGGCGGAATATCGTCAGATCTTTCTGACAAATCATATCTGGCTTCCCAGAATGTTAAATTTTGTCTACAAGGTCATTCGCCATATTTTGAGGGCATTAAAGCAACCTATGAAACGTTGTATAAGCTCCGTAATGACGGCAAAGAGAATCATGGAAATAAAGATGATTTAATCAATAAGATGACTATGGAACAAGAGCACCTTAAATTACTTAAGGATTACATGTAAAACTATGATTGTGACACCAAATATTTAAAACAACCCAGTTATTAAATCGTTATCGTCTAATCTAATGTTATTTGCAGCAGGCTCACTTGGTAAACCTGGAAGGGTCATTATTTGCCCACAGATAGCTACGACAAACTCCGCGCCTGCTGATAACCGTACTTCTCTTATCGGAACAACGTGGTCTTTTGGAGCTCCAAGTAGATTCGGATCAGTAGAAAAACTATACTGGGTTTTAGCAATACAAATTGGAAATTTTCCAAAACCTTGGCTTTCCCACTCTCTTAATTTCTCTCTGATACTTTTATTAGCTATTGCCTCCTTAGCTCCATAAATTTCCCTACATATAATATTAATTTTCTCAAACAATGATTGATTTTCCTCATAAAGTGGTTGGAACTGAGAAACGCCTTCATCCACTAATTCACTTACTTTGGTAGCCAAATCTATTATGCCTTCTGATCCATTTTTCCAATGATTACACTCAACAACATCAACATTTAAAGATGAAATATTATTCTTGATTTCCATGATTTCAGAATCAGAATCAGCACTAAATCTATTAATTGCTACAATAACAGGAACTCCAAACTTTTTTATGTTTGAGATATGTCGACGTAAGTTTGATAGCCCCCGTGAAACAGCGGTAACATCAACGTTTTTTAGCTCAGATAAGTCCACTCCTCCATGCATTTTCAAAGCACGAACAGTTGCAACGACTACTGCGGCTGCAGGCTCTAGTCCTGATTTTCTGCATTTAATATTGAAAAACTTTTCTGCCCCTAAGTCTGCTCCAAAACCAGCCTCCGTAACAACATAGTCGGATAAATGAAGTGCGGCATCTGTCGCAATTATAGAGTTACATCCATGAGCAATATTAGCAAAAGGTCCTCCATGAACAAATGCCGGAGTGTGCTCTAATGTCTGAACTAAATTAGGCATTAAAGCGTCCTTAAGTAGCACAGCCATTGATCCCTCACCGGATAAATCTTTAACAGTGATAGGAAGGTTTTCTTTATTTGACCCGATAACTATATTACCTAATCTTCGTTCTAAATCTTTCAATGACGTAGCTAAACAGAAAATGGCCATTACTTCAGAAGCTACCGTTATATCAAAACCAGATTCTCTTGGAATACCATTTGAAGGCCCACCCAGTGACTGAACAATTTGGCGTAAAGCTCGATCATTGATGTCTATTACCCTTCTCCAATCAATCTTCCTTACATCAATAGATAAATTATTACCCCAATGAACATGGTTATCTATTAAAGCACTCATAAGGTTATGGGCAGAACTTATAGCGTGAATATCACCAGTAAAATGAAGGTTTATATCTTCCATAGGAACTACTTGAGAATACCCACCACCAGCAGCTCCTCCTTTAATACCAAAACACGGGCCTAGTGATGGCTCCCTAATACAAATAACTGTTTTCTTACCAATCTTGTTTAAGCCATCGCCAAGGCCTACTGTCGTTGTCGTTTTACCTTCGCCAGCCGGAGTTGGCGTCAAAGCAGTAACTAATATTAATTTGCCCCTCGGTCGACTGTTGAGGCTCTGGATATACTCTAGGTCGATCTTTGCCTTGTATGGACCATATTGAAATAAATGTTTCTCAGGAACCCCCAAGTTATTAGCTACTTCTTTAATAGGAAGCACTTCAGAGTTTCTAGCTATTTCTATGTCCGGTATTTGCATCATATTAAACCAATATTTAAATAGTTAATTTGAAATCTAATATTAATACGCTGATATGATTTCAATCATTGTTGAACCTATCTATAAAGCATCTATCAGAAAATAAAAGAGGCGGAGATTTTACTCTCCGCCTGTAAATACGTAGGTAATATAAGTTAGTTTAAATACATAGATCGAAGTTTTATCCTAGGCATTTGGAGGAGTGTATGAAGCCCCTGCCTTACGGGCATGATCAGCTATTGAATCCATATCAAGCTCTGTTAAAACTACTGCCCTTTCAAAACCTCCAGACGATTTAACTGCGATCGCCAAACCTAATGCAGATTCTTCACTGTCGCATTCAAAGGTCACTGTTACATCAAATTCACCTCTAGTGAAAGCTACATCTAGTATTTTCAAACCAAGTGTTTGGCTAAGTTTATCAATTGCAGCCTTCCGACCAGCACCACCACCAGCGATAAGTCCCTTCAATCCTGATGGGGAATATGATCCCAATAAATACGCTTTCATAATTTGCCTCCTGAATTTAAAAACTAAAATTATTTTTATAAATATGTTTCGATCATATTAACTTTAAAGAATTTTTAAATAAAAAAAAGAGCCTGTTTTATATTATGTTTGAACAAATCCCAGAATAGTTCTTTGTGAACGGATTTGTCATCGAGATTGGCTAATTATCATACGTTTGAGCTCCTCTATCTCACTCCGCACTTGCTTTAACTCAGTGTGTAGTTTTTCAGTTATATGATTTTCGCTAACCTTCTTTTCACCGTATTCATTATCCTGTTTATTTTCATTTAAAGTTTGTAGAGAATCTATAATAATAGCGATAAATAAATTTAACACTGTAAAGCTTGATAAAGTTATAAAAATAACAAATAAAATCGAAGCCCATGGATAAATTTCCATTACTGGTCGGACAATCCCCATAGACCAGCTTTCTAATGTCATAATTTGGAAAAGTGTAAACATTGAATTTCCAAGGGTACCGAACCAGTCTGGGAAATTTTGACCAAATATTTCTGTCGTTATAACGGAAAAAACATAAAAAACTAGTAATAGTAATATTATTATCGCTCCCACTCCGGGCACGGCGTGCAACAGAGCTGTTACTATTCTCCGTAGTCGCGGTACAGCAGATACTAACCTGAATACTCTTAGTACTCTTAATGCTCTCAGTACCGACAGTGATTCATTAGATGGAACTAATGTGATACCAATTACTAAAAAGTCAAAGATCCCCCAAGGATCTTTGAAAAAGTGTAGCCCTTTTGCATAAATTCTTAACGCAAGCTCAATACAAAATATTATAATTACTGCCTGATCAAAAAGTTGTAGTTCCTGTCCAATAGCTCTAGTTATTGTTGGTGATGTCTCTAACCCAAGTATTACAGCATTGATTATAATCAATGCCATTATAGATTTCTGGAAGAAAGAGTGATCTACAAATTTGTTTATTTGCTGTTTCATCTGTCTATCATCCTTAATTAATTCTTTCTAAAAACATATGTTCACATTCCCGTTACTACGTTTGTAATAAATGGTAGTTAACTTGAATTTTATAAAATCCAACAATCCAGATTTTCTTAAGTAAAGTAAATTTGAACCGTAAATAAAACTTCCAATCCAAACAGAGTGGCAGTCGTTTATATTTTTGTTGAAAAAAAGGGGTTTAGAATAATCTAACCCCTTGTTTTTAATTAGATAATAAAGGGATACAAATCAACGCTTGGAAAATTGGAAACTTCGACGTGCTTTTGCCCTTCCATATTTCTTACGTTCCACAACACGTGAATCTCGAGTTAACATACCCGCTTTTTTAAGAACAGCCCTCAACTCGGGCTCACGTAGACTTAAGGCCTTAGATAGGCCATGACGCACAGCACCAGCTTGTCCAGATAGACCTCCACCAGATACTGTACAACTAATGTCATATTGACCGACTCTATCAGTTATCTGGAATGGTTGAGATAGAACCATTCGTAGAACAGGACGAGCAAAATAGACACCTCCATCTCGTCCATTAATTGTGAACGATCCTGTGCCAGGCTTTATCCAAACCCTTGCTACTGCGTCTTTTCTCTTACCAGTAGCGTATGTTCTTCCAAATTCATCAATTGCTGGTTTGCCAATAGTAGCTGCAGCCTCTTGAATTACTGGTTCACTTGCCTCTTGAGTACTAACGTCAGACATTTCAGTCATTCCTCTTATTCTTTGCACTTAAAGCAGCTATATCTATATTTTCAGGTTGCTGAGACTCATGGGGATGGTCTGGTCCTGGATAAACTTTCAATTTCTTTAGTTGTGCCCGTCCCATCTTTGTTTTTGGAAGCATCCGCTCTACTGCTTTTCTTATAACTCGATCAGAGTGATCACCCTCTAATATTTCACCTGCGGTTCGACTTTTTAAACCACCAGGGTAGCCTGTATGTCGATGATAAACCTTGTTATCCTTTTTATTTCCTGACAAATAAACTTTTTCTGCGTTTATAATTATAATATGATCACCACAATCTATATTGGGAGTAAACATTGGTTTATGTTTACCTCTAAGCCTATCGGCAACAATGACAGCCATTCTACCAAGGACTGCATCTTCCGCATCTATGATCCACCATTTCGCATCTACTTCACTCGGTTTAGCGCTATATGATTTCTGAGCCTGCATACGCATAAGTTTTTCCACTTAATTATGAAGTATTAAAGATTCTTTTCAGGAGATTTATAAGTTATACTTATTTAAGTTATTATCCCCTGTCAATAATGAATTTTTCATTATATTATAAAGAGTTAACAATATGGTATTATAATACCTTACAAATCGTAATCCATTTTTTGTTAATCAATAAAAAAATTATTTCTGTAGTTAATTAAAAGCAGTTATAAATAACAACTAAAATGCAAGGTTGTGAGCAAATGGTTACAGATGATTCAAAATCATTATCTTCCAGTGAAGGTGATATTTTATTAAAAAAGACAAATGGCCCGTTGGCCACGATCACTTTGAATCAACCAAAAAAGTTGAACGTTCTCTCAAGTCAAATGTTAAGCTTAATTCAGGACTGTTTGGATGATTTAGCAACAGATAAAAGTATACGCGTAATAGTATTAGAAGCTAATGGAAAAGCTTTTTGTACTGGGCATGACCTCAAAGACATGAGACATAATTACACTTATAAATATCAAAATAATTTATTTGCCCAATGTAGTAAACTTATGCTTTCAATACATCGCTTGCCACAACCCGTAATAGCAAAGGTAAATGGAATAGCTACTGCTGCAGGATGTCAGTTGGTTGCTACTTGTGACCTGGCGATAGCTTCAACGCTGTCAAGTTTTGCTGTATCGGGAATTAATAACGGTTTATTTTGCACGACACCAGGTGTTGCCTTAAGTAGGAACCTAAGCAGGAAACATTCAATGGAAATGCTGCTAACTGGTGATTTTATAAGCGCTGAACGCGCGGTGGAAGTCGGCCTTATCAATAAAGCCGTCGATGAATCTGTACTCAGTATTAGCGTAGAAGAATTAGCTATTAAGTTATCAGAAAAGAGCTTTCACAGCTTGAAAATTGGTAAACAAGCATTCTACCAGCACATTGAAATGGGAATAAGCGACGCTTATAAATTTGCAAGTACTGAAATGGCAAACAATGTCATGGACAAGGATGCTGCTGAAGGGTTTGACGCTTTTATAAACAAACGACAACCCGTTTGGGATCAAAGTCCAAGAAAAGCATTAGTCGACAAGGATAAAACCTAAATGAATGGTTTCTTGTACACAGACGATTTGTTCAAAAAAATATTTTTAAATACAAAAAACATAGCCTTAGTAGGGGCAAGCCCTAAAGGTGCTAGCCGTGCTAGTTGGCGGGTGATGAAGTATCTACAATTTAATGGTTTTAATGTGTACCCTGTTAACCCCAATGCAGCAGGTCAAAAGATTCTTGGAGAACAAGTATTTCCTTCTCTACTAGATGTACCAGAAAGGGTTGATATGGTTGACATATTTAGACGTTCTAAATACGTAAAGCCAATAGTAGAACATGCCCTACAAATAAATGCATCTTTCATATGGATGCAACTCGGAGTAATAGATGAAGAATCGGCTCAAGTCGCCAGATCTTTTGGTAAAATAGTAATAATGGATCGTTGTCCTGCAATCGAGATTCCAAGATTAGACTTAAAATAGAATTCTAAGTTAGCCCATCTAAATTAAGGACGAAAATTATGGAAAAATTATATTACCCCGATTGGCAAATACGAAGAATTCTATCTGAAACAAACGTAATAGCAATGATTGGCGCTAGTAGTAATTGGAATAGGCCGAGCTATTTTGCAATGAAGTACCTACAAGAAAAAGGATATAGGGTAATACCTGTTAACCCAGGCATAGAAGGACAACAACTCCTAGGTGAAACTGTGTATGGAAGTTTGAAAAGTATTCCATTTTCTATTGAAATGGTCGACATATTTCAAAAACCGGAGCGAGTGCCAGCCATTGTCGATGACGCAATTGAAATTGGAGCTAAGATTGTTTGGATGCAATTGACTATACGTCATGATGAGGCCGCAAAAAAAGCTGAAAATGCTGGCCTAGTGGTTATAATGGATCGTTGCCCTAAAATTGAATTTGGCAGATTGAGCGGCGAGTTAGGTTGGGGGGGTGTTAATACCAGGGTCATCTCTTCTAGAAGGTCAAAAAAAATTAGATGACATTAAGAGTTACGTGAGCAAAAACACTATGAAAAACAAGTCAAAACAAGCCAAACCACCCGGGTTCGAAACTCTTGCAATACATGCAGGTGCATCACCAGATCCAACTACTGGAGCAAGAAACGTCCCTATATATAATTCAACAGCCTACGTATTTGATGATGTAGATCATGCAGCTTCACTATTCAATCTGCAAACTTTTGGGTATCTTTATAGCCGCATAGGCAACCCTACAGTTTCCGCACTAGAGGAAAAAGTAGCTGCACTTGAAAACGGTCGTGCAGCCGTAGCGACAGCGTCGGGACACGCAGCTCAGCTATTAGCCATGTACATTCTGATGGAACCAGGAGCGAACTTTGTTTCTTCTCCAAATCTCTATGGAGGATCAATAACACAATTCACCCATACTTTTAAAAAATTTGGATGGGAATGCAGATTTGCTGATACTGCAAATCTCGATTCATTTAAAAACTCGATAGATAAAGATACCAAAGCTATTTTTACAGAAGTGCTAGCAAATCCGGGCGGTATTGTAATTGATATTGAACCATTATCCAAAATTGCAAAATCAGAAGGTATCCCCTTAATTGTGGATAACACAACAGCTAGTCCATATCTATGTCAACCTTTTGAGTGGGGTGCTGACATCATTATTCACTCCATGACTAAATACTTAGGTGGACATGGCAATGCTATGGGTGGAATAGTTGTAGAAAGTGGTAAATTTGACTGGGCACAAAATGATAAGTTCCCTTCCCTAACTCAACCTGATCCGGCCTACCATAATTTAACCTTTTACGAAACTTTTGGTGACTTTGGATTCTCTACTAAAGGTCGCGCTGTCGCGCTTAGGGACTTAGGCCCGACATTATCCCCAACTAATGCTTCACTAATTTCTACAGGTATTGAAACCCTGCCGCTAAGAATGGAGCGTCACGTTGAAAACGCCATGATTGTTTCAGAATTTTTAAACAATCATTCAGGAGTTGAATGGGTGTCATATGCAGGGCTAAAAAATAGCCCCTACTACGAACTCGCCAAAAAATATTTACCTAAAGGACCAGGAGCTCTATTTACTTTCGGTTTGCTAGGGGGATACGAAGCAGGAATTAAACTTGTAGAAAGTACTGAGCTAATATCACACTTAGCCAATTTAGGGGATACTAGGTCTCTGATTATACATCCCGCATCAACCACACATAGACAACTAACCGATGAGCAGCGCTTAGATGCCGGTGCCGGTGCCGAGGTCATAAGAATCTCCGTCGGCCTAGAGTCAGTCAATGATATTATAGCCGATCTCGAGCAAGCTCTAGATAAAGCTGGCGTATAAAAACTTGGACTAAATCAGTTTTCTATTCGGCGGCTTGTTCAACTGATATGTTCTTTGGCAGGATACCTTTTATTACATAAACAAGTGCTTGAACGACTTGTTGGGGAGTTCTTGCCACAACCTTGGCCGAAGCATCTATTTCTTTTAAAGCATGATTATGCTCTTCCTGATGCAAAATTATAGTCGGCTTGTTTAATGCGGCTGCATAACCAGCATCAAATGCAGCGTTCCACTGTTTATATTTCTCCCCAAATCTCACAACTACTATATCTGCGTCACTAATAAGTGTATTAGTTCGCACTGAGTTAAGTAGAGCTCCTTTATGGTCATGCCAGAAAACAGAATCCTCTTTACCTAATATAGTCACACCACAATCGTCTGAATCCTCATGCACTGTTACTGGAGCATTTAAGACAACAGGCAAGTCAACCTCTTTAACGCCTAATTCTATTTGTTCGCGCCAATCGCTATGTATTTCACCTGATAGATATATTTTCCAAACTCGTTCACCCATCGTCGCATTCCTATTTGATCAAGTATTACATCAAAAATTAGTTTATCAAAAAAACCTAAACGTTATAAGTTTTAGCCACTTATAAATATACTATGTCTGTTATATGCACATATATGCACAAATTAAAGATTGTTTATTTAATTTTTTCTTGATTATTTATACAAATTGGAATTTATGATTAAAACAATATAAATAAATGACCTGAAAAATGAAGCAAAAACAAATAAATATAGCTGGATTGAAGGATAATGTAATTGCTTTACAGCCTCATAGGCCTCGAAGAAACATTCAGAAGTCAAAAGATAAAAAAGACAATTTATCTCTTGCACAAAGACAATGGCTGACTAGAGGTTTATCTCAACCTGGAGGCAAACTTCCAATTTTTGACCGTGATGGCCAAAAGGTTAACAAAAAGACAATAAATAGTTGTATTAAAATGGGCTGGGCCACTCCCTGGTTCGATAATCCAATTAAACCTGATTGGCTCATATGCAAGCTAACTGATGAGGGAAGAAGACAATTGGAGCTCTGAATCTAGCCACGAATAGTGATCAGTTACTTAAGCACAGTTTTCCCTTACTAATAAATATCAGTCCGATGAATCTATTGTGTTAGACATTTCATTTACTAGAAATAAATACATTAGCTGTATCGAATAATTAAGTAACCTTATAAGAAATAATGGTCGGGACGAGAGGATTCGAACCTCCGACCCCCACACCCCCAGTGTGATGCGCTACCAGACTGCGCTACGTCCCGACTGACTAAAGTATTTTAACAAAATATAAAACACACTCTTATGTTTTTGTTCTCTATAAAGTTAAGAACTTTCATATTTTAAAATAATATAAAGACATCCACAAATAGGTCATGTCATCAGGTGAACTAAATATTATTTAATCTTGCTCTTAAAGCTTCTATCTCTTTCAAAACGTCTTCTAAATCACTCCTTTGCGAGGACGATAAGACTGATTTAGAGGTTGATGCATTTTCATCATTTATGTTAGGAGCTTTTGTATGTTCAGCTCCTTGTGATAACTTTTTGATGGATTTGATGTCACCTTCACTAAATAATCTTTGAACACCTTTTATGGTGTAACCATCTTGATACAACAGTTCTCTTATTATGCTTAAGACCTCTATATCATTTGGCCGATAATATCTTCTGCCTCCACCCCTTTTTAGAGGCTTAATTTCTTTAAATTTTGTTTCCCAAAACCTCAAAACGTGCTGTGGCACATCAAGAACGCCCGACACTTCACTTATGGTCCTAAAAGCCTGTGAAGATTTTTCAAGTTGTTGCTTTTTTGCTCTGGGCCTAGTCGTCATCGCTACCCTAAGGCTTCTATTGATTAAGTTATTTTATTATAACTATTTGTGGGGCTCGTCTAATTCTAAATCATAACTACCGTCATTAACGGCATTCTTCAAGACATTACTTGGCTTAAAAACTAATACCCTTCTTGGTAAAATTGGAACCTCTTCACCTGTCTTTGGATTTCTTCCCATTCTTTGAGTTTTTGAGCGAACTGAAAAGCTACCAAATGACGAAAATTTTACCATTTCTCCTCTAGATAAAGCATCAGCAACTTCAGAAAGAACTGATTCAACTAGGTCTGCGGATTCATTCCTTGATAATCCGACCTCTTGATATATCGCTTCTGTCAGCTGCGCACGAGTAATGGTTTCCGACACTGTCCTCTCCATTAATAATTAAACAACGGTAACGTGTGCCGATAAATGCGTCAATATCAATATATTATACGTTTTCCTTAAACTAAGAAGAGTAATAAATCCTCTAAATTATATATTAAATATATACATTTATAAAATTTACCACCTCATCAAACCTGACCCCCAAGTCATGCCCCCACCTAACGCCTCTATCAGTACTAAATCACCATTTTTAATACGATTATCTGAAATAGCTGTCCACAACGCCAAAGGAATCGATGCTGCTGATGTATTTGCGTGTATGTCTATTGTTGAAACCACTTTCTCCATACTTATCCCTAGCTTTCTAGCCGTGCCATCTATAATTCTTTTGTTGGCCTGATGTGGGACAAACCAATCTATATCATCAGCCGAAATATTATTAGCATTTAGAGCTTCAATAGTAACTGCAGCCATTTTCTCTACCGCATGACGAAAGACTTCTTTTCCCTCCATCCGCAGATAACCAACTTCCCCCGTCGAAGAGGGCCCTCCATCAACGTATAACAAGTCATGTAATCTTCCATCTGAATGTAAATGTGTAGACAAAACACCTCTATCGCTTAAATCGCCGTTTCCCGATTCGGCTTGTAGGATAACTGTTCCAGCTCCATCACCGAATAACACGCATGTGCTGCGGTCATCCCAGTCTAGAATTCTAGAAAAAGTTTCAGCGCCAATGACTAAGGCAAGATCGTATTGAGACGATTTGATAAAATTATCAGCGGTTGCTAAAGCATACACGAATCCCGAACAAACTGCTTGCATATCAAACGCCACAGCATTTGTTGCACCTAACTTAGCTTGTACCGCTGTTGCGGTCGCAGGAAACGTAACATCTGGCGTAGATGTTGCGACGACAATTAAGTCTATATCTAAAACTGAAACGCCTGAAGCCTTTATGGCAGTATCAGCTGATCTATAAGCCAGATCAGAGGTAACCTCATTACCGGATGCGATATGTCTCTTTAATATACCACTCCGACTCTGAATCCATTCATCAGAAGTATCAAGCTGCTTAGAAAGATCACTATTACTAACGATCTTTTCTGGTAAATATCCTGCACATCCAACAACAACAGAACGACGCATTATTTCCTCACATCTGTGTCTATGAAAGACCTAGTCGAGCAATATGATCAGCAATCATTTGATTTCCACCATACTCTATCATGTCTACAGCAACCCCTATCGCGGTTGCGAATCCAAGGGCATCAGTACCTCCATGGCTTTTAACACAAATACCATTTAAGCCTAAAAACATTGCACCATTGTATCGTCTAGGATCGCTTCTACTACGTAATTTATCAAGGGAATGCTTTGCAAATAAATATCCAACTTTTGCCATAAATGAATTTCTGAAAGCTTCTCTTACAAATCCATTAATAAGCGTTGCTGTTCCTTCGGCAGTTTTCAAAGCTATGTTTCCCGTAAATCCATCTGTTACTACCACATCAACTACCCCTGCGGGAATATCGTTCCCCTCGACAAAACCAACAAACTCTCCGGGAAAATCTATTTGTTTAATAATTTCAGCAGCTTCTCTAAGAGAATCATTACCTTTTGTTTCTTCTTCACCTACGTTTAATAAACCTACAGTGGGGTCTTCGATTCCAAGAATAGTCCTCGAATAAACTTCTCCCATAACGGCAAATTGAACTAAGTTATCAGCATCACACGAAATATTTGCTCCTAAATCAAGCATTACGGTTTCGCCACGTAAGGTAGGGAAAAAAGACGCGATTGCCGGCCTGGCTATTCCAGTTAAGTTTCTCCACTGGTACATAGATATGGCCATCAGCGCTCCTGTATTGCCGGCCGAAACCACTCCTGAAGACTGACCAGTTTTTACAGAATCTACTGCCCACCACATTGAAGTATCCCTTCCGTTTCTTAAAACATAAGAAGGCTTGTCTTCAGGCTTAACCGTTGCAGTAGTGTGATGAATATCAGCAACTTCTTTCAGTCGTTTATATTTTGATAAATATTTTTCTATCTCAGATTCATCGCCATAAAATATAAAGCGTATTTTTGGGTGCCTACGCCGAGCAATATTCGCCCCCGCAACCACTATTTGTGGCGCATTATCACCCCCCATTGCATCTAATGCGATAGTGACGGGCTCTTTCACTTGAGACCGCTTTCCAGCCGATCAATCGACTTCTAGAGTTATCAGATCTTTTCTTTAACTTGAACTACTTGTCGTCCCTTATAGAATCCTGTTTTCATATCAACATGGTGAGGCCTATGAAATTCACCAGTTGTCTGATCTTCAACATATGTTGCTGACTTTAATGCATCATGAGAACGACGCTCTCCACGACGAGATTTAGATATCTTCTTTTTTGGTACAGCCATCATTCATTCCTTTAATCAAATCTTCTCAAATCAGACTATAAACAGACTTAGCCAAGTACTTAGCTAATACATGACCGACTTGCAAGATGATAAATGAAGTATAATGAAACAATTATGCAATTAATTACCATCTAACAACTCCTTTAAACTAGAAAAAGGATTTTCTTCATTCGTCTTTGTATTAAGCTCATATGAGTTATCATCTTCTTCGTTTAGACGAGGATAGGGATCTATGGAAAGTAATAAATATTCAGAGGCAAGCTCACCTAAGTCTATTGTGCCGCCCCCAATAATCTCCGGTGGCTGTTCGTCTTCAGGCCCAATAACCAAATCATCGGAAATAATTTTTTCATCTGTACTATATTTTTGAACAAACTGAGTGGAAATGTGATTAACCACCTTTTCTAGGGTGACAACACATGTTTGTGTTACCTCAGCTTTCAAACTACCTTTGGCTATATACTCATAAGGAGAACTTTTTTTAATTTCTATTTGCGCAGTAAAATCATTGACTGACAAAACTGAGAACCTTTCTGAGAGTAACACTCGTTCAGATTCATTTGCCTCGATATCTACCACACGTGGAACCAGCTGTTCTATGTCAGTTATCTTAACCAAGCGAATGAATTCAGGCCCTATATTAACTTGTGCCATCATCAAAATTTACTCCACAATCTTTTCTGTGGACATGAAATCAATCTCGCCTATTAATAACTTTTCGATATCTTGATCAAATAGATGATTTATAGAGTTATTTACATAAATCACCATTTTATAAACTTCTTTATCTGTAACAGTGACTGAAGCATAAAGGTTTCGTGTTAGAGCATCATAAAGACCACTTGTGCCAGCCAAATATCCTTTTTCATAGGCGTCAATTCTTCCATATAGGTTACGTGCAAGACTTTTAATACGTTTTCCAATTCCCATATCCCCTATACCCTTTTCTCGGAGAGTTTGATCAAAATCTGCAAACATTAAATCGTGAACTTTTTGAGACAACTTAGAAGCTTCATTTTTCTCTTTAGAAAACCTTTTGAAAATTAAATAACAATGGAGACAAATCATCTCAAATCTGCCCAACTCTGTGTCAGGAACACCATATGTTAAATAAAAATCTTTGCTTCTAGCCTGATCTACTATCAATTTATAAATATTAGAGGCTATTTTTTGCTGGTACCTTCTCTTTTTTATCCATGTGTACATTTAACTACCGACTACAGTCCTATATATTTTAGATTAGTTGACACGAGATAAGTCCGATGTAAATGTCCAAATTGAATCGATACAATCTCTTACCGAAAGACCTTTTAATGATACAGACGAACTCACTTAGCAGAACTCCCCCATCTATTATTATAAGGCACAGTTTTATACTACTAATCCTAATAGGAATTCTTACAGCCTGTACCCCTACAACAAATATTCAAGGACAGATATCATCCTCTGAAAAAGTTAACTTAATTAAATTAGGTCAATCAAACAAAAACGATGTGATTAATTTATTGGGCACTCCATCGATTACTAGCGTTTATGGTGATAAAGTTTGGTATTATTTAACACAAACTACTGAGACGAAAGCATTTTTTAAACCTGTCGTTATTGAACGAAAAATTTATGCTATTATTTTCAATAATAAAAATAAAGTTATAAACACAGCTACTTATACAGAAAAGGACTCAGTACCAATCTCGCTTGTTTCTCGTGTCACCCCAACTTCGGGTAACGAGCTGACAATACTGCAGCAGTTGTTTGCTAACCTTGGCAGGTTTAGCGGCTCAGAAGCAGATCTAGAGAATAAGTAAAAACATTTTTATCCTGTGCTTACAACCGCTAAATAAAACCATCACATTAAGTCATAACATTAGTGGCCAGCTAAAACAGCCAGAATCATTAGAGCAACAATATTTGTAATTTTTATCATTGGGTTCACTGCGGGTCCTGCTGTATCTTTATACGGATCCCCTACTGTATCTCCAGTAACTGCAGCTTTATGTGCTTCAGATCCCTTTCCTCCATGATTACCATCCTCAATAAATTTCTTCGCATTATCCCATGCGCCACCACCTGCAGTCATTGATATTGCAACAAATAATCCAGTAACTATGACTCCCAATAGCATCGCTCCCAAAGATGAGAATGCTGCTGACTTTCCACCGATTACTAATATAACTACAAACAATATAATTGGTGATAAAACAGGTAACAGAGAAGGAATAATCATCTCCTTTATTGCAGCTTTTGTAAGGAGGTCAACGCAAGTTCCATACTCAGGTTTAGCATTGCCCTCCATTATACCTGGAATTTCTTTGAACTGCCTCCTCACTTCGACAACTACCGATCCGGCGGCTCTACCAACAGAAGTCATACCAAGCGCTCCAAAAAGAAATGGCAACATTCCACCGATGAACAATCCAATAACTACATATGGATTTGTAAGTGAGAAATCGAAACTTAACCCACTAAAATAAGAAAATTGATCTGAGTTATCTTTGAAATAATTCAAATCAGATGTATAGGCAGCAAACAAGACCAATGCACCCAAACCAGCTGAGCCAATCGCGTAGCCTTTTGTCACAGCTTTCGTTGTATTTCCAACTGCATCAAGTGCATCTGTAGTTTTTCTAACATCCTCGTCTAACTCAGCCATTTCAGCAATACCACCAGCATTATCTGTTACCGGTCCATAAGCATCTAGAGCAACTACCATTCCGGCTAATGCAAGCATTGCAGTGACCGCTATGGCAATACCAAGTAAACCAGCCAAGGAGTGTGAAACGATTATAGCAGCACATATTACGAGAGCTGGCACTGCAGTAGCTTCCATAGATATTGCCAATCCTTGAATCACATTAGTACCGTGCCCAGTAGTCGACGATTGAGCGATTGATCGAACTGGCCTATACTCTGTTCCTGTGTAATATTCAGTGATCCAAATCAATAGTCCCGTAACTATTAGACCTACTATCGAACTAAGAAAAAGATCTGTTCCAGTTACAATTTGACTTCCCACATTAAATTCAGAATCAAATCCAATAACCCAAGAAGTAACAACGGCAATACCAATCAAAGATAAAATTGCTGCTGCAATAAACCCCTTATATAAAGCACCCATTATATTATTATTACTTCCCAAGCGGACGAAAAAAGTTCCTATAATAGACGCTATAATACAAACACCTCCTATAGCTAATGGATATACCATCATCTGGTCCAAAAGAGGATTGCCAGTCAAAAATATAGATATGAGCACCATAGTGGCTACTACTGTCACTGCATATGTCTCAAATAAGTCTGCAGCCATGCCTGCGCAGTCACCCACGTTGTCTCCAACATTATCCGCTATAACAGCTGGGTTTCTAGGATCGTCTTCAGGAATGCCTGCTTCAACTTTACCAACTAAATCAGCACCCACATCAGCCCCCTTAGTAAATATCCCTCCGCCAAGGCGGGCAAATATGGAAATTAATGAAGCGCCAAACCCAAGAGAAACTAGGGCATCAATTAAGTCTCTACCCCCGATGGCCCCACTTTCTTGAAGTAAAATTAAAGCACCAAAGTAACCAGCCACAGATAAAAGAGCTAATCCGGCCACCAACATCCCAGTAACGGCACCCGCCTTAAAAGCAACAGATAGTCCTTGGGATAGCCCTTGCCTAGCAGCCTCAGTTGTACGAACATTTGATCTCACAGATATATTCATACCTATGAACCCAGTGGCACCTGATAAAACTGCTCCAATGATAAAACCAACAGCAGCAGGCCATTTAAGTACAAAAAACAGTATGATTGTAATAACAATTCCAACTATACCAATTGTACGATACTGCCTACTTAGATACGCCGCCGCACCTTCTTGAACGGCCAAAGAAATTTCCTGCATTCTTTCTGAGCCGGAGCTCATCGCTAATACAGATTTAGAAGCCCAAACGCCATATATTACTGCCAAAACGCCACATGCGATGGCGAACCAAATAACAGGAGCCATATTTATACTTTCCTTATATTAGTGTATAGAATTGTCCGTTCTGTAGACACAAACACCTTTGCTGAATTTCGAAGTTATTTATCAGGTTTATAGATTCGGGAACATGCCAAAAACCATTAACTAAAGCAACCTATGTTGATATTAGTTTTTACAATTACTCATTAATGTTATTAAGTTGTCACAGGTAAACGTCTTCCTCTTAACCAAATAACAGCTACTAATACTAAAACTAATAATGGAACAGCTGCGAGGTTTACGGCACTCCAACCTACTGATTGATACGTACCCCCTGCTAACAATGAGCAAACTGCAACGGTACCAAAAACAAAAAAATCGTTTATTCCTTGAACTTTTGCCTTTTCAGAAGGTTTATATGTTTGCAACAAAAGTGTTGTGCCACCTGTAAACATAAAGTTCCATCCTAAGCCGACTAACGCCATAGCAATTCTCAGGTGCATTAAAGTGTCTCCGGTTAAGTTCACAGCTATACTAATACCAGAGATAATGGCTCCAATAGTTATTATGTTAATATCACCGTAACGTTTAATTAACCAACCTGTGAAGAAACTTGGAGCGAACATTCCAAGCACATGCCACATAATAACGTCATTCACGTCTGGAAAAGTGAAGGAATGTGCAGGATGAGAACCCATAAATAGTGGTGTAGCAAGCATAACAAAATTCATTACTCCATAACCAACCATCGCGCTCATAACTGCAACTATAAATTTAGGTTGTGATGCTATTTCCCAGAAACTCCTCGTGGGACCTGATAATTCAGTTTTATTTGGAGGAGGTATATTCGTAAATAATAGCAAGATAACCATTATTATCTGCATGGCCATTATGACAGCAAAAACGCCAGCATAAATTACTGGAGCAAGCAAATCAAAAGACCAAGCAGACAAGGTAGGACCCACAATACCCGCAAAAACACCACCTGCAAGAACTAAACTAACTGCTTTTGACCTAGTTGCTTCATCGGCTGTATCGACCGCAGCAAAACGAAATTGCTGATTAGATCCAGCTGACGCGCCAAATAGAGAAGAGCCAATGCAAAAAAGAATAAAATCGTGATAAACAAGAGCTATTAAACATACTGCTATACCTAAGACACCTAATAAAATAAATAGAATAAAACCGTTAGCCCTTCCAAGTTTCTTCATTAATAGTGCAGCAGGAAGAGTTGAGAGCGTCATGAAAGTAAATTGAACTGTAATTGGGAGGGTTGCTAAGCTAAATGGAACACCGAAAAAATTAACAACTGGAGCGAGTGCTGCTCCAATAAAGGTAGTCACGGAGAATATTAGAACCATCTGTGTTTGTGCCAAGGCTTGGCACATTGACAAGAGAGAGACATTTCTTACAACATCATTTAACGCCATCAAATATCCTTCTAAAGATTCTAAAACTAGGAAACTTTTCACATGTCAGGTTTAGGCAATCACTTTTGACAGATAGCTTGAGATTCTAAACTGTTTATAGATTCAACCGATTTATAAAAAAGCATATAGCACAGAGATTTAAAAATGCCTAAATCCTGTTCTGTCTAAACTAATAATATTACCGTCTAAATCAAAGGCAGACACCAGTTGTGAGTTTTTGTTATTAACAATATTACCAATTTTTGTAAGATTAATCCCCAATTCAAGTGATAAATTCTTCACAATACCGGATCGATTGGACGGTACGGTAAAAATAAGCTCATAGTCATCTCCCGCGGTAATGAGACTTTTTCTGATGTTTTCATTTTTAAATGCTGTGAGTTTTGCAGCTTTCGATACTGGGACTTTATCAAATAAAATATTTGCAGAAACCATAGAAGCTGAACACACATGTCCAAGATCAGAAATCAAACCATCAGAGACATCAATTGCTGAGGTTGCAATTCCAATAAGTTTCTCCCCTAACTCCAATCTAGGAGACGGTTTACGAAACCTGTTAATCAAATATCTATGCGTTTTATTATAACTGTCTACAGTCTCTTCTTGTAAGATTGACAAACCTAAAAATGCGTCACCAATATATCCAGAGACGAAAACCTCATCACCGACCCTTGCTCCAGATCGCAACAGAACGCTATTGTCTTTGGCTTCTCCAAACATTGTAACAGATAAAACCATTTCACTAGAACATTTAGTGGTGTCACCCCCTAATAAAGTTATACCAAAAAGTTCCTGTTCTTCTGCAAGTCCCTTAGAAAATGACGATATCCATTCGATATTTATATTGTCTGGTAAGGCTAGTGACAAAGTATAACCAACTGGAACTGCGCCCATCGCCGCTATATCCGATAAATTGACTCTTAAGAGCCGAGCCGCAACATAATTAGCAGGCTCAGTCAGAGGAAAGTGAACACCAGAAACCATTAGATCGCTTGTTATGATTGTAGAGGATGAGGAATTAAATTTAACTTTTGCGGCATCATCCAATAATGAATAAGCACCGCTTTCCCCTTTCGATAGAGGAGAGAAATAAGTTCTTATAATTTCAAATTCGTCTAATCCAATTGTCATAAATATACTGGGGGTTATGTAAGTTAATTTGTTTCAATTGGTCTCAAATCATTAACTACTTTATCCAAAACCGCATTGACTAAACCACTTATTTTTGAATCATAAAATGCATCAGATATGGATAGATACTCACTTATAACGACTTTTGGAGGCACCGAGAGAGCGTCCTTTATCTCATAAACTCCACATCTCAATATATTTAAAAGCAGGACATCAATACGATCAATCGACCATGATTCATCTAGATATTTGGTGATTATTTCATCAATTGATTCAATTTGGGGATACGTACCAATCACAAGGCCCTTAACAAATGACGTGTCTGGTGCCGCCATCATAGACATACTTTCATCCAGTGTCTTTGAAGTTAATAAGGATTCATAATGATTTATAACTTCAACAACACTCGTATCTGTCATAGACAATTGATACATTATTTGTACAGCTGCTAAACGCGAAACGCTCTTAGTCAAATTCGTTTGCCTGGATAAATTGGGGTCAAAATCGTTTTCTATCTCAGTCACTTGATTGAACACCTAAATCGTTCCTTACTTGTATCATTTTTATACACGCTTCAGCTGCCTCACCACCCTTGTTTTTTCTATCAACAAAAGCTCTTTCTTTGGCTTGGTCCACGTTCTCAACTGTTAATAAGCCAAAACCTAAAGCAAGCTGGTGTTTAGTGGACAGCTCTTGCAGTGCCCTTGCCGTTTCACCGCAGACGTAATCGTAATGAGTTGTTTCACCTCTGATAACACAGCCAAGAGTTATGTAACCGTCATATATCTTTTTATTTTCACTTTTTTCTACTGCTAAAGCCATTGAAACAACAGCTGGTAATTCAAACGCTCCAGGAACCTCAATTAAATTGAATGAAACGTCAGAGTCATTTAACACCTGACCGGCACCTTTGATTAATTCGTCGATAATACTTTTATAAAAAGTAGCAGCAACAATCAAAACATTGCATTTTTTTTGAATCATAAGATCAACTCACTTACTAAAGGCTAGTTGAAACGGGACGGGTTTCTACTACTTTAAGACCAAAGCCTTCTAAACCCACAATCGATCTTTCTGAGTTAGATAAAAGAATTATATCTCTTACCCCTAAATCCACCAATATTTGTGCTCCAACACCATAATCTCGAAGTTCATTTACAGGTTTTGTCGGGGCGCTCCAGAGTTGTTTCAAACGATCACTTGGATCTGTAGGACCAGTATCCCTTATCACAACAATAATACCATTACCTTCTTCACCAATCATTTCCATAGATTTCTGTAAAACGCCTGCGTCTTTTGCATCAACACTACCTAGCGCATCACTTCCGAGACTAAATGAGTGCATACGAACTAAAACAGGTGTGGAAGGTGAAATTTTTCCCTTAACTAAAGCAATATGTTCTGCATATTCAACTTTATTAAAATAGACGTAATACTTATAGGTACCTCCAAATTTTGAGTTAAAATCATGCTCAAGTAGTCTCTCAACTATCCTATCATTACGTCTTCGATAAGCTATAAGATCGGCAATAGCACCGATTTTAAGGCCGTGAAATTGAGCAAATTTAACAAGTTCTGGAAGACGTGCCATAGTGCCATCTTCATTCATAATCTCACAAATCACAGCAGATGGATTAAGCCCAGCTAATCGAGATAAATCCACACCTGCTTCTGTATGCCCAGCTCTGACTAGGACCCCTCCATCTCTAGCTGCCAGAGGAAAAACATGACCTGGTGTCACTATCTCATCAGGCGTTGAACGTGGGTCAATTGCAACGCTTATGGTTCTCGCTCTGTCAGGAGCGGATATTCCTGTCGTCACTCCTTCTTTCGCTTCAATTGATACAGTAAATGCAGTTTCCAGTCCCCCTCTACGTGATTGAGGCAATAGCGGAAGCTCCAGTTTGTTCACCCGCTCACGAGTTAAAGCTAGACATATCAGCCCCCTACCAAAAGTTGCCATAAAATTGACGGCATCAGGAGTTGCCATCTGAGCAGGTATAACTAAATCACCTTCATTTTCTCGACCCTCATCATCAATTAGAATAAACATTCTACCGTTTCTAGCATCGTCGATGATGTCTTCAATCGGAGATAGGATACTCATATCTTCAGATGATCTTACCGTTTGACTATTATGTGCCAACTATCAACTCCGTTCCATAAGTCTCGCCACGTAACGAGCAACAATATCAATTTCTATATTTACTTTATCTTTTATCTTAAGATGAGAGAAATTTGTGTTATCCCAAGTATGAGGAATTATGTTAACTCCAAATCTGTTATAATTAAGTTCGTTTACTGTTAGCGAAACCCCATCAACCGTAATCGACCCCTTTGGGGCAATAAACTCTATTATTTTAGCCTCAGACTCAATTGTTATTCGATGATTACTTCCTTCAGTAACGCAATCCACCAGTGAACCTATTCCATCTACATGACCTTGAACTAAATGCCCGCCAAATTCATCACCAGCTTTTAGGGCAGTTTCTATATTAACACGAGTATTCACTACCCAATCCCCGAGAGAGGTACAATTCAGTGTTTCGCCAGATACATCTGCAGAGAACCAATGATTTCCTTTATCTACGACTGTTAAGCACGCTCCATTACATGCTATAGAGGACCCTATCAAAACGTCTTCTGTATCAAAAGTAGTTTCAATCTTTAAAGAACATCCCACCCCATGACGAACAATCTTCTTCACTGAACCTACGTCTATAATAATACCTGTAAACATGGGTTTAGTTAATCCATTCGTCTATATCGATCGAGCGTCTCATTACCAACACTTTCTCTTTTAGTTAGTTTGAAATCAATCATATCATCAATATCTTTTACACCTATTGATTCAAAAACTGATTTTCCGTCACTACCAATAAGCTTATTTGATCGAAACCAAGCTATCTTATCAACTAAGTTAGACTTTATAAGCGAACTATTAAGTGAAGCGCCACCTTCTGATAATACTCTTGAGATGCCTCTGTTACCTAGGATTGACAAGACTTCGTTTAAATCAACTAGACCCCGCTCATCAGCAGATACTGATATAACATCAGCTCCATTTTGTTGTAACTGGGCTATCGGTTTATCATTCTTATTACCAACGGTAAATATCCAAGTAGGTACATCACCAGATGTGCGCATAAGATTACATGAGTGATTAATTCTTAGATTAGTATCAATAACGACTCTTATAGGAGAACTGTTCTCCAACCCATTCAAACGACAAGTTAACAATGGATCATCTTTTAATACTGTCCCTATTCCTACAAGCAACGCATCGTGTTGTGACCTCATCAAATGAGCTCGCTTTCTTGCCAATTCAGAGGTTATCCATTTAGATTTGTCCATATACGTGGCTATTTTGCCATCAGCAGATGTGGCCACCTTCATAGTAACCGACGGTCTTCCAAGTTTTACACGGGAAATAAAGCCAGCATTAAGATCTTCGGACTCCTCTCTTAGAACGTTTTCTATTACATTGATCCCAGACTCTCTTAGTTCGTTTATTCCTCGACCAGAAACCCTGCTATCAGGATCTTTACAACCAATAACTACCGTAGATATTCCATTCTTGATTATTAATTCGGTACAAGGAGGGGTTTTTCCCTGATGACAACAGGGCTCAAGCGACGAATACAAAGTGCTACCGCGCAATCTATCTTTACCATATCGATTTAATGCCTGTTTGATAGCAACACATTCAGCGTGATCTGAGCCAGAGGGCTGAGTAAAGCCTAGCCCTATTACTTTATTATGCATTTCTGAAGTATCGACAATTACACAACCAACAGTCGGGTTAGGCCAAGTCTTACCAAAACCTCTTCGGGCAAGTCGAAGTGCTGTTTGCATAAATCTATTATGACTTTGGATGTCTAACATAGAATATATTATGACTTCATTTGGTAGTATCGGTCGCGAGTTGCTCCAGACCAATGAAATCTTCAAAATCCTTTGCTTCTCTGAAATTTTTATATACAGAAGCAAATCTAACGTAAGCAACTGAATCAAGACTCGCGAGCGCGTCCATTACAGCTTCACCTATAGCGTCACTGGATATTTCAGATTCACCTGAAGATTCCAATCTGCGAACTATGCCACTAATAACACGATCAGTCCTGTCAGAATCAACTGGCCGTTTACGTAGAGCAATTCTCATAGATCTTTCAAGTTTATCGCGATCAAAGTTGGTACGTTGTCCATTTTTTTTAACAACAATAAGATCACGAAGCTGGACGCGTTCAAAAGTTGTCCATCTGGCGCCACAATCAGGACAAGCTCTACGTCGACGTATAGCAGAGTTATCTTCTGTTGGACGTGAATCCTTAACGTGTGTGTCTGAATGGCCGCAAAAGGGGCATCGCATAATTTAATCCTCAATTAGAAACATAATATTTTTAGTCTAATCATAAATCGGAAATTGGGCACACAATTCGGAAACGCGTCGACGAACATCATTTTCAACATCGTTGTTTCCTTGAGGGTTCCCAACAAGAGCATCAAGAACTTCGCTAATTAATGTTCCAACCAAAATAAATTCTTTTTCTCCAAATCCTCTCGTTGTAGCCGCTGGAGTGCCCAGTCTTATACCCGAAGTTACCGTTGGCTTTTCGGGATCAAATGGAATGCCATTCTTATTACAGGTCAATCCAGCTCTTTCCAACGCGTCTTCAGCTATGTCTCCCGTCAATCCCTTTGGTCGTAGATCAACCAATAATACATGTGTGTCAGTACCTCCAGAAACTATATCAAACCCAGAGCTTGATAACGTATTGGCAAGAATTCTTGCATTATCAACTACTTTCTGAGAATAATCCTTAAATTCCGGCCGTAAGGCTTCACCAAATGCCACAGCTTTTGCCGCGATAATGTGCATTAACGGTCCGCCCTGTAAACCTGGGAATAAAGCTGAATTAATTTTTTTCCCTATATCTAAATCATTTGTAAGCACCATTCCGCCCCTTGGACCTCGAAGAGTTTTGTGAGTTGTAGTTGTAACAACATCAGCAAAAGGCAAAGGGCTAGGATGGACCCCACCAGCAACCAATCCAGAAAAATGTGCCATATCTACCAAGAGTAACGAACCAGATTTTTGGGCAATCATTTTAAAACGCTCAAAATTGATAATTCTAGGATAGGCTGAGCCACCAGCAATGATTAACTTAGGTTTATGCTGAAGAGAAAGCTCCTCAACCTCGTCATAGTCAATCAAATCATCGTCTCGATTAACACCATATTGAATAGAGTTAAACCATTTTCCCGACATGTTAGGAGGAGCGCCATGAGTTAAATGCCCACCAGCGGCTAATGACATCCCTAATATTGTGTCACCAGGCTCACAAAGAGCCAGCATGACAGCCTGATTTGCTTGAGAACCAGAATGAGGTTGTACGTTGGCAAATTCGCAATTAAAGAGTTCTTTCGCCCGTGAGATACATAAAAGTTCTGCTTCATCAACGAACTCACAACCACCATAGTACCTTCTGCCAGGATAACCTTCTGCATATTTGTTAGTTAACACTGACCCAGCCACCTCTAATACCGCTTGAGAAACAATATTTTCAGACGCTATTAATTCAACTTGGTCCTGTTGTCTTCTCTTCTCATTCCTAATAGCAGTCGATATGTCTGGATCAACACGATCTAGCTGTTGATCAAAATGGTCGATTTGTGAATCATTTTCTAGAACGGCCTCACTAGTCATACATAATCCCCTAGGCAAATAAGATGAAGTTATTAATCTAATTTCATTATACGTTTCAAATGACGCTCATTATTTTCAAATGGGGTCGATAAAAAAACATTTAAACAGTCTTTAGCAACAGAAGTTCCAATGATTCTAGCCCCGAGAGCTATTACATTAGCGTCATTATGTTCTCTAGCATACCGAGCAGTTGTAACATCATGGCAAACAGCTGCCCTAATACCTTGGTACCGGTTAGCGGATATAGATATACCTATGCCAGTTCCGCAAACAAGAACCCCGCGTTCTGCTCGTCCGCCTATTATGGAATCCGCAACAGCTTTGCCAAAATCAGGGTAATCAACAGACTCTTGACTATTTGTCCCACAGTCTAATATGTCATAACCAAGATCACTTACATACTTCTTAAGCTCTTCCTTTAATCCATATCCTGCGTGATCAGCAGCTATCGCAACGGTTATGTTATTCATATTTTAAATCCGTAACGGTGCCACAAAAAGAATTAAATTAATAAGGTGTTACCATATCTTGTAATATAACTCCACCATAGCACAAATTGTCGTACACTAACCAGAATTACTTTGTTATAAAATAATCTTGTTTTATTTTAAATATATAAATGGCACTTTAATTTCAAAAATAAAAATTTTTTTATATAATAAACGAGATGTTTATTAATTTCTTGATGACTATCCTTAAATCAGTAACGTTTATTTAAGTGAATTTATCTGGTTTAAATTATGATAGTGGAGGACTAGACATGTCACAATCCGGTGCTAAAGCATACTATGGAAATGGGAAAATCGTTAATGCCAAGAATACGGAAGAGCTACCTCATGATGATGTGTTGAAAATGACAGCGCAAATTGTTGCGGCCTATGTTGGAAATAATAGTGTTGGTGGACCTCAAATTTCTGAATTAATAAAGGCCGTCTACTCTAACTTAGCTGGGCTAAAAGACAATGTAGAGGTTAATAACAAAGTCAGACAAAAACCCGCAGTTACTATAAAGAAGTCTATAACAGCAGACTATTTAATCTGTTTAGAAGATGGAAAAAAATTGAAAATGCTCAAACGCTATCTGCGGACTTCATACGGCCTTACACCGGAAGAATATCGTACAAAGTGGGGGCTCAGTTCAGATTACCCTATGGTTGCACCAAATTACGCAAAGCAGAGGTCAGCTTTTGCAAAAAAAATTGGTCTTGGGAAAAGACCTATTTAAACTATGAATGTTTAATACTGTTATAATGTAAAAACTAATTAATAAATGGAAACACCAACTATGAAATCCAAAAAACATAAATTTAATGTTAATAGGATAAGTTCAGCCAAATGGGAAAAAGGTCTAAGAAAAGAATTTGAATACAGAGACCTAGGCATTAAGAACGCCACTGAAAACGAATTCACTGCACATGTTATTCGTATGGCTGGGGTAGAGCTAAAGAAACCGACAGGAAACCATAGTCACATAACTAATTTTCAAATGTTCTATGTTCTGGAAGGTAATGCTAAATTTTACTTTGAAGGAGAAGGCGAGGTCTCTGTTTCAAAAGGTGACTGTTACTATCAACCTGATGGCCTAGTTCACGACGCATTATATATGTCCGAAGACTGTGAAATATTAGAAATTGCTACACCTGCAGAATTTGAAACCAAAGAAATATAACCGAAATAAAGTTTTAACATTATTTTAAGACTGTTAATGCGGAGCCAATATGGACACGGCAAAAGACACTATAGATCAAATCCCTAAAACTTCTGGTTCGAATCAGTTTAACTGGGAGGATCCTCTTTTGTTAGAAGATCTTCTATCTGAAGAAGAAAAAATCATAAGAGACTCCGCTAGGTCATACTGCCAAGAAAAGTTGATGCCTAGAATCCTTGAAGCCAATAGAGGTGAAGTATTTGATCGAGAAATAATGAATGAATTAGGATCCCTGGGAATGCTTGGCCCTACCCTTCCAGCTAAATACAATTGTGCTGAGGTAAATTATGTTTGCTACGGACTGATTGCACGAGAAGTAGAGAGAGTTGATTCCGCATATCGATCTGCTTTATCCGTTCAATCATCATTGGTAATGTGGCCTATAAATGAGTACGGTTCACAAAAGCAAAAGGACACTTATCTACCAAAACTTGCTAGCGGCGAATACATCGGGGCTTTTGGCTTAACCGAACCTAATGCAGGCTCCGACCCAGGAAGTATGATAACCAGAGCATCCAGTGTAGACGGTGGCTATGTATTGAATGGTTCTAAAATGTGGATTTCTAACGCTCCAATTGCTGATATTTTCGTTGTCTGGGCAAAAAATGAATATGACACCATTTGTGGATTTCTACTTGAAAAAGGAATGAAAGGTCTAACCACTACAAAAATAAATGGAAAATTCTCGATGAGAGCGTCATCAACAGGAGAAATTTATATGAAGGACGTATTCGTCCCTAGTGAAAATAAACTCCCAAATGCCAAGGGCCTAAGTGGACCATTTGGTTGCCTCAACAAAGCAAGATATGGGATTTCATGGGGCGCTTTAGGGGCAGCTGAGTTTTGTTGGTCCTCAACCAGACAGTATGTGCTAGATAGAATACAATTTGGAAAATCCTTAGCTGCAAATCAATTAGTTCAAAAGAAATTAGTAGACATGCAAACAGACATAACACTGGGGCTACATGCATGTTTGCGTCTTGGGCGATTAATGGATGAAAATAAAGCTACTCCAGAAATGATTTCGTTACTTAAACGTAATAATGCTGCTAAGGCTCTGGACATTGCACGCCTAGCAAGAGACATGCACGGAGGCAATGGAATACAAGACGAATACCATATTATTAGACATCTTATGAATCTTGAAACGGTAAACACCTATGAAGGGACTTATGATATTCATACTTTAATTCTCGGTCGTGCTCAAACTGGATTCCAAGCTTTTAATTGATTATGGAAAAAAATAGACAGCAACTTGTGAACAGGTTACGAAAAAGGCTACTTCTTTGGATGCTTGGACTCTGTCTGTCTTATTTAGTTTGCTTATTCTTCGCAACAAAATTGATTATTGACTCTGGAGTCCTAGAAAACCCGCAAAATAAACAAATAATTATAGCTTTAGCAATTGTAGCTTTATTTTTGGCTTTCTGGCACATACGTTATCAGTATAGGAAATTTGATTACCTTGTTCGTTTAGCAGAAAATGAAATTGGTCAGGGTTAATAATTGTGTCTAGCTTCGGGCTAATAAATTACGTACAAACGTATTAGTATACGATAATTTATACATATCAGCTGGGGTGTCGCCAGTATCTGGCGTCTGAGAGCAAACCCACAAACCTGATCTGGTTAATGCCAGCGTAGGGAGCAAAGTGAAAACAAAACCTAAAAATATATACAACAGATCCTCGCCAAGAGTCACCGTAATAGGTTCAGGGGTTTGTGGACTTGGAATAGGTTGGAGACTAAGTGAACTTGGCTACAAAGTTGACGTGTTTGAGGCAGAAGAAGTTGGCAAAGGCGCTACATGGGCAGCAGCAGGTATGTTAGCTGCCGGCGTTGAGTGTGAGCCAGGTGAAGAAAAATTACTTGAATTAACTACTAAGAGCCAGAAAATGTGGCCCAACTTTTTAAAAGATTTAGCAAAATCGACAGATATAAATCCGCACTACAAAGATGAAGGTACATTGGTTATAGCATTTAATAACGACGAATTAAGTAAACTGAAATTCAATTACAAATTTCAATCTGGATTAGGAATAGACTTAGAATGGTTAGACAAAGAAGAAGTAAGAAACATGGAGCCACATTTGAATACGAAAACACTCGATGCAGTATTCAGTAAAAATGACCACCAGGTCGACAATCGGTTTTTACTGCTGGCTCTAATGGATGCATTTAAGAATTCAGGAGGAAAAATACATGAAAAACATAGGGTTGAATCTATTAAGATTGAAAAAGGCAGGGTCAAAGGAATAGTAATCGATTCAGTCTTTCATGAAGCTGACATAGTGTTATTAGCAGCTGGCGCCCATTCGTCAACTATTGATGGACTTCCAAGTAACATCATTCCTCCTGTTCGACCCGTTAAAGGACAAATGCTAGCGTTACAAATGGACATAAACAGGCCACTTGCCAAACACGTAATATGGACTCCAAACTCTTATTTAGTTCCACGAGATGATGGAAGACTAATCATTGGAGCAACTGTTGAAGAACGTGGGTTTAATTCTGAAATCACTGCAGGAGCATTATATTCATTATTAGAATCAGCTTGGCGTACCCTACCTACTATTGAAGAACTTCCAATAGTTGAAACGTGGTGTGGATTTAGACCCACCAGCCGCGATGATGCCCCGATACTTGGGCCAACAGAAATTGAAGGACTTGTGTTGGCGACTGGACATCACAGAAACGGAATTTTACTCGCACCGCTAACTGCTGATACCATTAGTGAATATATTTTAACAGGGAACATCCCATCTGAAATAGAGGATTATGGTATCGATAGATTTATAAACTAAGTCTTTTGCTGGATAACACTAATATGAATGAAATAAGCATATTTCTTAATGGAGAGACAAAACATTTGCTAGCAAAAAGTGTTAATGAACTGCTCTTACAAGAAGGCATAGACCCAACGGCCCGTGGCATTGCCGTCGCGATTAATGATATTATTGCTTTAAAAGATAGTTGGAATGAAACTGTTTTAAATGATGGAGATAAAGTCGAAATCGTGAAATCATTTCAGGGGGGATAATAAAAACACAAGATGTCAGATTTATTAGAAATTGCTGGCGAGAATATCAAATCTCGACTTTGGATTGGTACCGCAGGGTATCCTAATCAACAGATTATGCTGGATTCATTAAAAGCCAGTGGAGCTGAAGTTATTACTGTATCTATTAGAAGAATAAGCCTTGATACATACAACGAAAGTATGATCGATATAATAGGAAATAATTATCGATTACTGCCCAACACATCGGGCTGCTCAACTGCCAAAGATGCAGTTTTAACAGCACAATTGTCGCGTGAAGCTTTAGAAACTAATTGGATAAAATTAGAGCTAATAGGAGATAGAGATACTTTGTATCCTGATAGCACTGAATTAATTTCCGCAGCAAAAGAATTAGTTAAAGACGGCTTCAAAGTCTTTCCGTACTGCACAGATGATCCAGTTTCTTGTCAGAAATTAGAAGACCTTGGTTGCGTTTCTGTAATGCCTCTTGGTTCACCAATAGGTTCTGGAATGGGAATATGTAACCCCTATAACATAGAAATGATATGCAACCATATTAATATTCCAGTAGTTCTAGACGCAGGTGTTGGAACCGCTTCAGACGCTACGCTCGCCATGGAACTTGGCTGTGAAGCCGTATTATTAAATTCTGCTGTGTCTAAAGCCGCAAATCCAGTACTAATGGCTTCAGCTATGCGTGAAGCAGTGTCTGCCGGACGAAAAGCATCAATTTCTGGTAGAATCCCTAAACTAGATCATGCAGTAGAGTCCAGTCCTCGTTTAGGACTGATAGGTTCATAGATTAGATATATTATACTGGACAAACACCAAACCTATTGATTTTCAATAAGCTTAATTATTGATGAAAAATCGAGGCCGTCATTTTGATTTGTGCTTGCAAACGATTCATACAAATCTGTTGCTAATGCTGCTAAAGGAGTGAATGCACCATTATTTTTTGCAGCTTCTTGAGAAAGCTTCAGATCCTTCAACATCATTGCTATAGTAAAGCCGGCCTGATAATCACGATTTGCAGGAGATGAAGGGACAGGGCCCGGTACGGGGCAATAATTTGTCATGGCCCAACATTGGCTAGTTGCTGTCGATGCAATGTCCCAAAGCTTTTGTTTATCAAGACCTAATTTATCAGCTAAAACAAAACCTTCACTCACAGCAATCATTTCTATACCCAACATTAAATTATTACAGACCTTAGCTGCCTGCCCGCTACCTGCTGTACCTGCATGAAAAATGTTTTTACCCATAACTTTTAAAACTGGCTCCGCTTTATCAAAAGCGCTATCTGTACCCCCACACATAAATGTCAGTGTGGCCGCCTCCGCACCACCGACGCCTCCAGAAACGGGGGCATCAATCATCTCTAAATCGCTTTCTTTGGCTCGAGCTATGACTTCTCTCGCAGTTAATACGTCTATAGTTGAGCAATCAACTAATAGACAATCACTGTTAACATGTTCAATAAGATTATCATTTTCCAAGTACACTGATTTCACATGCTCTCCAGCAGGAAGCATCGTTATTACTACATCAGCACTTTCTGTAGTGCCAATAGCATCAGCTTTAGCGATTCCTCCGTAGCTAGCTGCACGAATAACGGCTTCATTGTTAATGTCATAAACAGCTACAGAGTGACCAGCCTCGACGAGGTTTTTGACCATCGGTCCACCCATATTACCCAGACCTATAAATCCAATATTTGACATATCTTATCCCTCATATTCTACATCTTTTTAGTTAAAACTGGGCTCTCCATCGACTAACTCAAAATATTTATCAACTTCAGATGGCGTGACCTCCTCCAAAGTAGACGGGTCCCAGTTCGGGTTACCATCCTTGTCTATAACGACTGAACGTATTCCTTCAAAAAAATCATTATTTTTAAAAACATGAGTTGCCATTCGATATTCCATAGCCATTACTTCTTCAAATCGCTTCATCAACGCGCCGGCTCTCAATTGTTTAAAAGTAATTTTTAACGAGGTCGGAGATTTTAAATTGATTATATCCACTATATTATCGCCCCAGGGACTTTTCTCTTTTCTAAGTCTATCAATTATAGATTCAACACTATCAGCAGAGAAGCAACGATCAATAGAATTTCTGGATTTATAAAAGTCAGACGATTCTCCATTTATAGAAAATTCAGAAAGCACGTCATTTATCTTACTTCTAGTGACATTTCTCTCAGACAGTTTTTTAACAACAGCCTCAAGAAATTCTGACTGAATGTAGTAATCTGCTAAACCTGTATAGATACAATCAGAGGCATTTAAACGATGTCCTGTGAGCCCTAAATACATACCGATCTCTCCAGGACACCTAGGTAAAAACCACCCTGCTCCAATATCTGGGAATAGCCCGATACCTGTTTCCGGCATAGCAAAAATAGTTCGTTCAGTAACAATTCTATGAGAGCCATGTATTGAAACACCTACACCACCGCCCATTACCGCTCCATCCATTAAAGCCAAATAGGGTTTTGGGTAATTATAAAGGTAGGTGTTCAACAAGTACTCTTTTCCACAAAATTCAGAACCATAATTAGTGCCACGATTATCATATAGCGCCCTAACATCGCCACCCACACAAAAAGCACGATTACCATCCGCCTTGATAACTATTAACTCAATACTTTCATCTGAAGCCCAACTAATTAATTGATTATGTATGGACACCACCATATTTAATGATAACGCATTCAAGGCCTTGGGCTTATTTAAAGTAATCAATCCAACACATCCTTGGACGTCGAACAATACTTCGGATTCTTGATTCATTTTGATCGTTCTATTGCCTCAGTAAATCTCTAGAAATAATTAAGCGCATAATCTCATTTGTTCCTTCTAGAATTTGATGAACTCTGAGGTCTCTTAGATATCGTTCAACAGGAAACTCTTTAAGATAACCATAACCCCCATGAAGCTGTAAGGCTTTATTAACGATATCAAACCCAAAATCAGTAGCCACTCTTTTGGCCATTGCGGATGCTTGTGTGGTGTTATGTGAATTTGAGTCGAACATACAAGCAGCTTTATGCAACATAACCCTAGATATTTCTAGGTCAGTAGCCATATCCGCAAGATGAAATTGTAGTGCTTGGAAATCAGCTAATGGCTGTCCAAATTGTTTCCGCGTTTTAAGATATTCTTTTGTTAAATCTAGACACGCACGAGCGCCGCCTATGGAACACGCTCCTATATTAATCCGCCCTCCATCTAAGCCTTGCATTGCAATTTTGAAACCATCCCCCTCTTTTCCTACTAAATTGGATATTGGAACACGACAATTCTCAAATATAACTGATGCAGTAGGTTGACTATTCCATCCTAACTTCTTTTCAAGTTTGCCAAAACTTAAACCTGGGGAATCCTTTTCAACAACAATACAAGAAATTCCACTAGATCCATCTCCACCTGTTCTTAGCATACACACATACACATCTGATACAGATCCACCTGAAATGAAAACTTTTTCACCATTAATGACATATGAATCACCATCTCTTATGGCTTTGGATTTTAAAGAAGCAGCATCGGATCCTGAACTAGGCTCTGTTAAACAGTAGCTAGCAAAGAAATCCATAGAAAATAGTTTTGGAAGAAATTGTTTTTTTAGATTATCATTTCCAAATTTATCTATCATCCAAGAGGACATATTATGGATTGACAGATAAGCAGATGTTGAGGGACACGCCGAAGCAAGTTCTTCAAATACCAAAGCAGCCTCTAACCTACCAAGGCCTGAACCACCATAATCAGTTGAGCAGTATATACTCGCAAAGCCCAAAGCAGCGGCTTTTCTCAATGTTTCTATAGGGAATGTCGAGTTTTCGTCCCATAATGAAGCATTTGGCAGAATTTCCTCAATAGCGAATCTTTTAGCCAGATCCTGAATTGCTATCTGTTCTTCCGATAATTTAAAATCCACTGGTAAGGACTCCACTAAATTAATGTTTGTTACTATATAAATATAAACTAACTGATTGGGTTTTCACCAATGAATATTTCTATCTCTACATTTTTTAACTTTAAATAAATATTTTCTAGGATATCTGTTAGAATTGTATGCTAGCAATAGCTATCTAGCTTTTCAAAAATTAGATATAGTTCATATAATTTCAAAAAAGTAACAATGAGAACCAGTATGACAACATTTTTTGGATCATACCCAACCACTCGAATGAGGCGCAATCGTCGATTTGACTGGTCTCGAAGAATGATCAGGGAGAATAATTTAGAACCTAACGACCTTATTTTGCCTTTATTCATTAGGGATGAAACACATGGCTCTGAATTTATAGATACCATGCCAGGCGTCAAAAGGTATGTTATTGATGATTTATCTAAAGTAATAGATGAAACGAAATCTTTAGGTATCCCTGCTGTAGCCCTTTTTCCTGCTATAGACCCAGAACTTAAAAGTCCCGAAGCAGAAGAAGCATGGAATCCCGATAATTTATTATGCCGGTCAATAAAGCGCATAAAGGAATCACATTCAGATATTGGTGTCATATGTGACGTCGCTTTAGATCCATTTAATTCTGACGGACATGATGGTCTCGTACAAAATGGACACGTAGACAATGATTCAACGATAGACGCGCTTTGTCGCCAAGCTCTTGTTCAAGCACAAGCTGGTTGTGATATAATTGCTCCTTCAGACATGATGGATGGTAGGATAGGTAAAATTCGGGAATTCTTAGACAAACATGATTATCAAAAAGTGATGATTATGTCTTATGCAGCAAAATTTTCTTCATCTTTTTATGGCCCATTTCGTGATGCAATAGACAGCTCTGGTTTTTTAGCAGGAGAAACTAAAGACACATATCAAATTGATCCATCAAACTCTAACGAAGCTATAAGAGAAGTAGCGTTAGACATAAACGAGGGCGCTGACATGGTAATGGTTAAACCTGGATTGCCATACTTAGACATTATATGGAGGGTTAAAGAAAAATTTGGCTTACCTACATTCGCTTATAATGTGAGTGGTGAGTATTCCATGATTCGTTTTGCCGCTGAAGCAGGAGCGTTGGATTTGAATAATGTTATGTTGGAAACGTTGATTTCATTTAAGAGGGCTGGATGCAACGGAGTTTTAACCTATTTTGCCATTGACGCTGCACGACAGCTTAACTCTTAAGTCTATTGATTGGAAACACTGATATGAAAAGTGGAGGAAATATTCCGCTCGATTTTTATGTTTACTATAACCCGAAAACCCACCTTTTTAAACTGGCGGCCATAATATCAGTTTGCTTTATAATTATGATACTCCCATTTCTAGTTGAAAACACCGATATTGGTTCTCTATCAATTTTAGCAGTATTTTTTCTAGGATTTTGTTTTTGGGGTATAATTACAGCTAAGAGAATTACCGACAGACGCCCTCAGGTTATTGTCGACATAAATGGTATATATGTAAGAGATTGGCATGTAGGAACAGTTGGATGGGAAAACATAGATTTTATAGCTCACTCTAGCTCGGTTAGAAGAGGTATAATTAGCATGCTAACGAGGTCCAGAAGAGGGCCTTACCTCGTTTTCAAGTTTTCTAATCCACCAAAAGCAAAGTCTGCCTTACCTTTTCCTTTATCCTTTATCGTAGAAATTTGGGCAGACATGGAAATGCAAGAACCCGCGCTTATGGAATACGGATTGGACACTAAAGCGACGGATGTTTTAGTTGTTATACAGAATCATATTGATTACTGGCAAAAGAATCATGAAGAAAGAACAGATAACTCAACTACGATAATGCCCAGTTAGTAATAACTTTAAAAACACATGCTATTTGCTGATTCATCTATAAACGTTTATCATCTGGTCTTGATTAAATTATGAATCAAATAATCAGCACATTATAGATAATGATAAAAACTGCCTCTGATTCTCCAATAGTATTTTACAGGACTGGACCAACGCCCTGCCCATATTTATCAGGTCAGACTGAAACAAACATATTTACTGAATTAAAAAAAACACATTCTAAACATCACCATGAAACTTTAACTCGCGCTGGGTTTAGAAGATCCCAAAAGATTATATATCGTCCATCCTGTTCCACATGCTCCAGCTGCATTCCTATAAGAATTGTGGCAAAACAATTTTCTGCGAATCGTTCAGAACGTAGGATTATAAAGCGAAATCATGATTTAACTGTTAAGTTTATTAAACCAATCGCCACTAAAGAGCACTATCACATTTTTAATTCTTATCAACAAATACGTCATAAGGATGGAGAAATGGCCTCAATGAAATATGAGGACTTCAAAGATATGGTTGAAGTAACTGATGTTGATACAAAATTATTAGAATTTCGTACTGGTCTTGGAACTCTTGTTGCTTGCTGCATTGTAGACCGGATAAGTGATGCTTACTCAGCAGTGTATAGTTACTATGATCCAAAAGAACATAACCGAAGTCTGGGTAACTTTATGATTCTGTGGTTAACTAAAGAAGCTATAAATATTGGCCTTTCATATGTGTATCTTGGTTACTGGATAAAAAACAGTAATAAAATGGCCTACAAAACAAGGTTTAAACCAATAGAAATACTTAGTAGTTCAGGTTGGATAAATTATGAAGATAAAATAGCTAACTATCTCCACCAAAGTTGATAGAAAAATATTACTCCATATCACTGACTTGCTCATTTCGCATTACTAACTTAAGCTTATTTAGATAAAACTACGAATCAGGTAACTCACGTTTATTGTTAGCGTTTATAATATGTAAACTTGGAATTACAGTAAGTTCAATTTAATTTATTATAATTTAATTTTAACAAATAAAACACGGTAGTTTTGGATGTTTCGATAAGCATTATTATAATTTTAATATATTACTTATGTATGAATAACCTTCCTAAGGGCCTAAAACTTTTCGAATATATCTAACTACTAACACTCTTAGCTTATCAGGGAGAGTATTATGAAAAGACGTAAATTTATTAAAACAGCTGGTATCGCCAGCGCAGGTAGCGCTCTTGCAGCAACCGGTTTTGCAACACCTGCAATAGCAAAAGATCGCGTTGAAATAGCCATGGTGGCCACATGGCCTCGCGATTTTCCTGGTTTAGGAACAGGCGCTCAAAGAATGGCTAAGCGAATTGCAGACATGAGTGACGGCCGAATTCAAATAGAGTACTTCGCTGCTGGCGAACGTGTCGGGGCATTTGATTCCTTCGATGAGGTTGCCTCAGGCAATGCACAAGCATATCACGCAGCAGATTATTATTGGAAAGGCAAACATCCTGGTTGGGCCTACTTCACCTCAGTTCCATTTGGTTTAACTTATACTGAAATGAATGCTTGGATACGATTTGGTGGCGGACAACAACTTTGGGACGAATTAGCTGGAAGTTTCGGTATTAAAGCAGTTATGGCTGGAAGTACTGGTGTACAAATGGGTGGCTGGTTTAACAAGGAAATAAACTCAGCTGACGATCTTAAAGGTCTGAAAATGCGTATCCCAGGCCTAGGTGGTGATGTCATGGCAAAACTTGGTGCCTCACCTGTTTCATTACCTGGTGGCCAAATTTATGAAAACCTTGTATCTGGCGCTATCGATGCAACCGAGTGGGTTGGCCCCTGGAATGACGGCTTCATGAAATTCTATGAAGCAGCTAAATATTATTACTTCCCGGGCATGCACGAACCTGGATCAATGTTGTCGTTCGGAATGAATGCCTCATTTTGGAGTAAATTATCCAAAAACGATCAGACGATCTTAGAATCAGCAGCATCGATGGAAAACGACGTTATGATGTCTGAGTACAATGCTAAAAATGGTGCTGCCTTGGCTTCTCTTATAAAAGATCAAGGTGTTCAGCTTCGTGAATTTAATGACGAGATCTATGATAGTTTTGGAACGGCTGCTAACGAAGTCTTTGAAGAAGTCAGAGCTCATAGTCCATTAGCAAATAAGATCCATGAAAGTTTCACCAAATCTCGAAGTGAAGTTGGAGCATGGGCCAATATTGCTGATGTCGCTTATCTAAGACAGCGCAACAGAGTTCTCGGCTTATAAATAATCGTTTAAAGATTAGTGACGAGAGCGGAACCTTAATGTTTCGCTCTCGTTAATTATATCTAAATATAATTAGAGTAAAATATTATTACTTTAATTAGTTTTTGGAAAAAAGTTTTGAACCCGGTAGTATCAAAAAATCAACTAACCAGATCTCTTAAAACCAATCTGGCTATAAGATTTATTGCTCTTTCAACAATTGGAATGGCTTTTATATTTCTTATTAATAATTATTTAATTTTCTGGCGTGGTTGGCCTGGTTTAATAACTTTGTTTTCAAATAAAAACTGGTTTGGGTTAGAACCAGTAAAAAAATCACTTTCAGACGTTGAAATTTTACTTGGCTGGTTACAGGTAACTAGTTACGTAGGCTTATTGCTTGTTCTGGTACTATACATAGTTTTAACAAGTAATAGGGCATTAAGAGAAGACGCTTCTTGCCTTACATCTCTCTCAGCTTATATTATACGTGTCGCTTTTTGGGCTGTTTTGTTCATTGGTGTCGTCGATAGTGCTATTTCATTCCTAAGAGTTGAAGGATTGCTTTCAGATGTCGTAGGATCTGAGCTTGAAAAATCTCTTGCCCAATCAAGATTTAGAGGAATCTACGTTCATTACCCCCTAATACTAATCTCTTTAATCTTTGCTTATTACATAAAAGGGCTGAGCTTTATCTGGCTAGCATTATTAGTAGTAATTGCTGAATTTCAAATAGTTATAGTTCGTTTTATATTTTCTTATGAACAAGCATTTCTAGGAGATCTTGTAAGATTCTGGTATGCAGCTCTCTTTCTTTTTGCAAGTGCCTACACCCTGATTGAGGATGCACATGTTAGAGTGGATGTTCTATATGCAGGATTTAACAAAACGAAAAAGGCATGGGTTAATTTAGTTGGATCAATTTTGTTAGGTGTCCCATTATGTTGGACTATATTAGCCCTTGGAATGTGGAGTAAAGCTACAGTTATTAATAGTCCATTGCTCGCATTTGAGATGACACAAAGTGGGTTTGGGCTATATGTCAAATATTTAATGGCAGGGTTTTTAGCCGTATATGCTCTTTCGATGATGATACAATTTACAAGCTATTTTTTATCTAGCGCTGCTGACTTAAAAGGCGAACCAGAATTGTAAAATCCACTAATAATTTATTGAACTTATACTTTTAGACTTACAACAAAGTAATTTTATGTAACAAAAAAAATTAAGACATTATGGAACTATTCTTCTTAGCAATACTCGTTTTGACAATGGCTGGGGCTCTGGCTGCAGGTTTTCCTGTTGCATTTGCGCTGCCCGGGTCAGCAATTCTAACAATAGGACTAGCTTCTATTGCAGGATCAATATTTGCTGGGGATGTTAGTGCTTATTTTGCTCAAGATGGTCCTGTCCAATGGCTTACCGCCGGAGTAACCAATTTTCGGGGTATTTACTGGGAGGTAGAGCGGGACACATTAATAGCGGTACCCTTATTTGTATTTATGGGAATAATGCTGCAACGTTCAAAAATTGCTGAAGACCTTCTTGTAACAATGGCTCAACTATTTGGTCCAATTCCTGGGGGACTTGGAATCTCAGTTGTGCTTGTTGGCGCGTTACTCGCTGCTACCACGGGTATTCTAGGAGCAACAGTAGTAGCAATGGGATTAATTTCACTGCCTGCAATGTTGCGAAATAATTACTCTAAGTCTCTTGCATCAGGCACTATAGCTGCTGCAGGTACATTAGGTCAGATAATACCACCGTCTATAGTGTTAATTATTCTTGCCGATCAATTATCGAATGCAACTGATCAAGCAGCCACTATTCGTTGGCAAGAGTACAAGAACGCAACTGGCCAAACAACTTTACCAACTGAATTTGGAATCACTTCGACTAGCGCAGGTGATATGTTTCTGGGAGCCTTACTACCTGGCTTAGTTCTTGTTGCACTGTATGTGACCTATATTCTCATCACTGCCTTAGTAAGACCACATATGGCTCCTCCAGTTCATTCAAACAGCAAACTAGACTTACAATTTGCTTTTCGAGTTCTGCTAGCTTTGGTTCCTCCTTTGACATTGATACTCGCTGTACTTGGATCAATTATTATGGGTATCGCAACGGTTAACCAAGCCGGAGCTATTGGAGCAATTGGTGCAATGATAATGGCTGGTTATCGTCTTATGGAAGGTAAAAAAGGAGCTTTTACTCCTGCAATAATAGCGATTATCTCCATAACTATAATACTTACCCTAATTAACCAATTTGATTTAAACATCAAAAACATAAACTCTCAGGAAGACACTATAGGAATAATTATCGCTATTATTGCTGTGTTGTCGCTAATTTTCTCTGTCGGCTGGAGTGGCTGGAGAACTATAAAAATTGACGACACACTAAAAGGCGTCATGGTTGAAACAGCAAAAACCACGTCAATGGTATTTATCATTTTACTTGGAGCAGCAATGCTGACTGCTGCATTTAGAAGTTTTGGTGGAGAACATCTTGTAAAAGAATTTTTAACAGGTTTACCTGGAGGTTTTTGGGCACAATTTATAGTAGTTATGGCTGTAATATTTCTACTAGGATTCTTTTTAGACTTCATCGAGATAGCAGTTGTTGTCGTTCCTATTGTTGCCCCCATCCTACTATCAGATCCAGCAGCCAACATAACAGCCGTATGGCTAGGAGTTATGATTGGTGTAAACATGCAAACATCGTTTTTAACACCACCTTTTGGTTTTGCTTTATTCTATTTACGAGGAGTTGCATCTATAGAAGTTAAAACCACTGACATTTATAAAGGTGTAGTAGCATTTATTATTCTACAACTAGTGGGTTTAGGTATTGTAGGGGCTTTCCCTAGTTTAGTTAACTTTCTACCAAACCAAGCATTTTTAACTTCAGAAACCGCTCCTCCACCAAAAAATAGAAGATTACAAAACTGTCTAGAGAAACAAATGTTTGTTTATTATAAAGATAATGAAGCAAGCCTAAGAAATACAATTTCTTCGGCTAAAGCAATAGATATAAGTTATTTGCCTGAAATACGTCGCAACAAAATTGAAAAGAGTTTTTCAGCTGCACTAAACACTTTTGAACTTGTAGATAGGGTTCAAAGTTCTGAAATAAAAATTGACCTAGCCACACCAGGATATAGACCATTACATAAACAAGTGCGTCAGATACAGAAACAAGAAAGAGATATAAAAAACAAAATAAAAGAATTTCAAAACCTTAAACGGCGGATACAAAATGGAAACCAAACTGAAAGAATATCTCTAAAACAAATAGAAAGAAATATAGAATTACTCAAAAGTGAAAAAAAGCGCATCATGAATGAAATACCCGCAAATTGGGTTACAGAAAAAAAGAATTTTCAAAATTTACTAAAATCAGAAAAATTAGCACGGATAAAATACCGCCGTAATGTTGACGACGCTTACCAGCCAATAAAGGATCTTTTAATGAGTGCAAAATCCGGACCAGATTTACAAAGCACCTCAACGAAAATCAAATCACTTATTGATATAGTTCAGAATAGTTCGATAAAAGATGCAAAAAAATCAATTAAAGAAGTCATAAGTGTAGTTTCAAAGTCTGCGCCCAGCACAAATTTAATTACATCTAAGTTGAGAAAAGCATCACGCTCCTTGAGAAAAACAAGTAAAGACAGAAGTAAATCTTTAATTTTAATTAATGAAGCAATAAAAATATTTGAAATGGAGGTTAAATGGAGAACTCTCGCAGAAAAGAAGTTGTTTAAACAACTGAGCGAATATGAATTAAAAATTCGTAACTCAATCGGAATACGGTTACAGGAACGACTGCCTGCAGCAATGGCGAGAAAAATAGCCGGCTGTCAAGCAGTCCACCGAGACATATCACTTAACTTCTAGGATGCTAAGTTTTACTAATCATCATGACAGCGGATCAAGCTGTTTTAAGGTTACTTAGTTAGAAGATATCTCCATGCTGTTGGGAATAACAATGCAGCCAAAGCAAGTTTTAGAAAGTCCCCAATCAGAAATGGAAATAAACCAGCAGTAATTGTTGCCATAAGCGGATCAGTTTTACCCAGTCCTAAAAAAAATAAACCAAGCCAAATTAACCCAGGTATATAAAGTATTATATTTCCAATTAGCATTGCTAATGCTGTAAAAACTATTGAGCGATCCCATGTTCTCTCTGCCATATAGCCAACTGCACCAGCAGCTATTATGAAACCAACTATGTAGCCACCCGTAGGTCCGAATATAACTCCAGGACCAGAGCTAAAATTAGCGAAGACAGGTAAACCACAAATGCCTTCCAACATATAAAGAGTGAGCGATAACACACCTAGTTTACAACCCAATGCCATCCCAACAATTAAAACCCCAAAAGTTTGCCCAGTGATAGGCACAGGCCAAAGAGGGACTGATATCTGAGCCAAAGTAGCAACGACAAAACTTCCTATAATCGCTAGAATAATACCCCGAATAATACGCATGTCTAACGATGAGCCTCTGTTTGGCCAAATTGAGCTAACAATAGTAGATTGGTGGGCTATCGTATTGTTCATGTTTTTATTCCCTTTCTAAATAATTCACAATTTATAACTATCCATAATATTTAACTGTTTACTTTAATCACACTAAAAAACATTAGAGCGAGGAAAACCGGCAGGCGGCAACCTTCCTGTTTGGGCCCTTTTACCAGACCATTGGACGATTTCTTTGGAACTGAAAGTTCTGTTTCGGTTTCCTGTTCGAACCATTAATCCTTGTTCTAGAAAAAAAGTTGTTAAATCAGCTAACCTACCACTAGTATAATTCTGCAATCTTACTCCCTTTCCTTTAGACATAATTGGCACTTCCTCAATAGGAAAAATTAGCAGCTTCCTATTTGTTCCTATTAAAGCTATATGATCACCATTTATAGGCCTACATATATGCGATTCAGCACCTTCATCTAAAAATAAGACTTTTTTTCCAGCTCGGGTCTGAGCAACAACATCTTTCTCAGGAACTATAAACCCTCTCCCAGTATCAGAAGAAATAACGAGTTTCATACTTTCATGGTATGTTAAAACATTAACTAATTCTGTTTCATTTCCTAGATCAATCATAAGACTAATTGGCTCACCATGTCCCCTACCACCAGGTAACTTATTTACCTCCAGTGTAAAAAATCTACCATCACTAGCAAATAAAATTAGTTTATCTGTGGTTAACGCCTTAATAATGAATCTTTCTTTATCACCCTCTTTATATTTTAATTCATTAATTTTTAATTCATGCCCTTTAATTGTTCGCACCCAACCTTTCTGCGAACAAACAACCGTAACCTCCTCCTTTTCGATAACCAGCTCAGTAGATATGTCCACCTCTTTGGGGGCTTCACCAATTATTGTCCTCCTTTTTCCAATGGATGTCTTATTGTTATATTGTTTTTTAACAGTTTTAAATTCATCACTTATGTGCTCTAAACGCTTTTTTTTGTTTTCTAATAAATGTTTAATTAACTTTTTTTCAGATTTTAAATTCGTTATTTCAGTTTTAATGGAAAGTTCTTCAAGACGACGAAGGGACCGTAATCTCATATTTAAAATCGCATCGGATTGAACATCACTCAAATCCCACTTAATTTTAAACACTGACTTTGGATCTTCTTCTTCTCTGATGACGCGTATTACTTCATCCAGATTTAAATAAACAATCATATAACCATTTAGGATCTCTAACCGTCGGATTATATTATTAAGTTTATATTTATTGCTCCTAATCAGAATATCATGACGGTGGTCAATAAATGCTTGGAGAACTTCTCTCAATGACATAACCCGAGGATTTTGATTTGAATCAATGACGTTCATATTTAGGTTAAACCGTGATTCTAACTCCGTTGTTCGAAATAAACTTTCCATTAGCAGCTCTGGATCAACGTTCCTATTCTTCGGCTCAAGAACAAGGCGAATATCATCAGCAGACTCGTCTCTAATATCTGATAAAAGGAGCAATTTTCTTTGTTGCAAAAGATCAGCTATTTTTTCAATTAGTCTGGACTTCTGAACCAAGTACGGTATCTCAGTTATGACCACTTGATACTGTCCATGTGCTAGATTTTCGACTTCCCATTTGGAACGAATACGAAAACTTCCTTTTCCCTGACTGTATGCTTCAACCAATGTATTCTTATTTTCAACTAAAATACCACCTGTTGGAAAATCTGGGCCAGAAATAAAACTAACTAATTTAGTAATTGTTGCATTAGGGGTTTTCAAAAGATGTAACGCTGCATCATAAATTTCACAAACGTTATGTGGTGGAATACTTGAGGCCATGCCTACAGCAATGCCACTCGCACCATTCGCCAATAAATTTGGAAAATTTGCCGGCAAAACTATTGGCTCCGAACTGTCACCATCGTAAGTGTCTCTAAAATCAACAGAGTCTTGCTCAATACCCTCTAGCAATGATATGGCAGTTTCCGTCAATCTGGATTCTGTATATCTCATTGCCGCAGCATTATCGCCGTCTATATTACCAAAATTTCCTTGACCATCAATTAATGGGTATCTAACAGAGAATTGCTGAGCCAACCTTACTAATGCATCATAAATAGCTTGGTCCCCATGTGGATGATACTTTCCCATTACATCGCCAACGATACGAGCGCACTTTTTAAACCCTTGTTCTGGATTTAAACGTAACTGCAGCATTGCGTATAGAAGCCTTCTGTGAACTGGTTTCAAACCATCTCTAACATCAGGTAACGACCGAGACATAATTGTAGACACGGCATAGTTTAGGTATCTCTCACTGAGAGCATCTTTAAAACTTTCTTCACGTATATTTCCGTTAGCGCCATTTAAAGACATCTTATAAATACTACCCTATATCTAGTATCATTTTGGTGTTTTAAATCAACTTATTGATTTTTGCTATACCAGTTGTTTATTAAATTTCTTTATTCATTAGATCAAAAAACCTATTTCTCATTGGGGGAAGAGTTTTATTAAGAGTAGCAAAAACATGTTTTTCTAAAAAATAACCGGTCAATTTAGCGCCATTCACAATGTCTTTGTAACTCGCGTTACCATGATTGCGTTCGCCATTCGATAAAAAGTCAGGCAAAACAAATAATTGATCTTTGTAAGGAAGACCGATATCCATAGTCACTGCTCGACCAGTTTTAGGGCTAACATATGCTAGATTATTAGTTTGCCCAGTGACTGCACATGTAGATAACTGTAATCCAAACCCTAATGCACCGAGCAAACCTAGCTCCCATCTAACATACAGAGCTAACCAGATATCATCCTGCTCATTTGCCATGTTTTGTAAAAGAAACAGTGTGGCCATAAAAATCTCATTATGTGATTCTCTTTCAGGTAATACTAATAATATAATCTCGCAAATAGAGTTTAGAGCAGCTAATTTTTTTGGTTCACCAAGAATTACAGCTCCAAACGACCGTTCTAGCTCTATATTAACCCTGCCAAGATGCTCAGGTAATCTTCCGCGCCAATTTGCACTTACATAATTACCAGGTTCTACAAGATGTCTTTTAGAAGAAGTGCTCCCACCAGAAAGTAGACCTGCGTGTTTTCCATGGTTTTTTGTTAACATCTGGACTATTGAAGCTTTTTCTCCATGTTTTCTAGAACCAATTATTATTGCTTGGTCAATCCATTCCATTTAGCAAATCCAACTAGTAGTGACTCGGTCAAATGTCAAATTTTAAACCCCATTCCTCATATACCCTAGGATCATTGACCCAATTTTTCCTTACTTTCACTTCAATAAATAGATGAACTTCTGTATCAAATATATCAATCATTTCTTTCTGAGATGACATCCTGATTTTTTTGATAGTTTCTCCAGATTTCCCTAAAACAATTGCTTTTTGTGTGTCTCTTTCTACGTATATAACTTGTCTCATGCGAACACTCTTATCTCGTAACACTTTCCACTCTTCAGTAAAAACTGAGAGTGAATAGGGTAATTCTTGATGTAAAAATAAATACGCTTTTTCTCTTGTTGTTTCAGAAGCGACAAGCCTCTGTGGAAGGTCAGACAACTGGTCACCTGGATACAACCAAGGTCCTGGGCTCATAAGCGACGCAATATAATTTTGTAAATCTTCTATTCCATCTCCTTTTGATGCAGACACCATAAACACCGCTTCGTATTTTGTAATTCTGCTTAGATCATTTGTTAATGAAAGTAAAAACTCACGCTTTACTTTGTCAACTTTATTGAGAACCAATATAGCTTCATGAGCCCGTTCATTTACTTCCACTAGCAAAGTTTTGACTTTATCATCTACTCCTCTATACGCATCTATTACTGCAACGACAGCATCTGCATCTTTAACACTTGACCAGGCAGCATCAACCATAGATCTTTCTAGGCGTCTTTTTGCTTTAAATATTCCGGGTGTGTCTATGTAAACAATCTGTGTATTACCAACTATTGATACTCCTCTAACACGTGATCTAGTTGTTTGAACCTTATGAGTTACAATAGATATTTTCTCACCAACAAAGTTATTTAAAAGTGTGGACTTACCGGCGTTCGGTAATCCTATGATAGAAACTAACCCACATTTAGTATTATCAGGCGTCACTTTTGCTTTTCACCTTTTGCAAAAGTTGTGTTGCAGCCTCTTGCTCAGCATTTTTTTTACTGGTCCCTCTGCCAACAAATTTACCAAATTTCTTCACCGAAACTTCTACCTGAAATATGGGATTATGATCAGGTCCTTCTCTTGAGATATTTCGATAGATTGGCAACCCCAAGCCCTTTGCTTGACTCATTTCTTGTAGTTTGGTCTTCGAGTCTTGTGGGGGCATATCCGATAACTTAATAAGAGGATTCCAGTATTTTTTAATAAATTCAGCTGAAACTGTATATCCACCATCCAAGTAAATAGCTGCAATCAAAGCTTCTGTTGCATCTCCGATGATACTGTCATTGATTTCTGTCCCAACCGCATGAAGGTACTTTTTCAAATTAAGACGGTTACCTATCAAAGCGAGCGTTTCACTCTGCACAAGGCTAGCATAACGTTTGCCTATGTCACCTTCGTTTTCGTGAGGAAATTTTTCGAGAAGGAGTTCAGCTATAACTAAACCAAGTATTCTATCTCCCAAAAATTCCAGTCTCTCATTATTTACTACACCTGAACTAACGTGTGTCATTGCCTGATTCAAAAGAGCTAAATTCTTAAACCTATACTGTATTATAGATTCCATGAACTCCTTATATAAACTTTGATTCATAGTTTAATCAATTGAACTAAATATTCGTTCAAAACGAGTAGAATCTAGCCACAACCAAGGTTTGAGCCACCCCGAAGACCCATCGGTTGAAAAGAAGATAATTTCAGCTCGACCGACTAAGTTTTCAGAAGGAATATAAAGCCAACTCCTGCTATCATTACTATTGTCACGATTATCTCCCATCGCAAAATAGTGATTCTTCGGTACTATGAATTCTTGAGTATTATCAACTGGCCCTGCATTACCCATTGATTCACTAACAATATAGCTAACTCCGTTGTCTAATGTTTCCGCATATTGTGGAATACTAATTTCACGCCCTCTCCAATCAGTGAAGCTAGCATCCTCAATTCGTTTCTTTTTAGTTGGCGATCCATTAATATACAAAACTCCACCAATCATTTGTATTTTATCGCCTGGTAACCCAACAATTCTTTTAATGAAATCATCCCTGTTTGAAGGAGGTTGACGAAAAACTGCTACGTCTCCTCGTTTTGGTTGATTAGAAAATAATCTACCATTAAATAGCTTTAACCCGAATGGTAAAGAATACCTGCTATAACCATAAGAATATTTAGAAACAAACAAATAATCACCAACAAGCAAGGTCGGGATCATTGACCCAGAAGGAATATTAAAAGGTTGAAATGCTACAGTGCGAATAAAGAATGCAATTAAAAGGGCATAAATTATAACACGAATATTTTCTCCCCAACTAGTCTTACTTTTTTTATCTTTCTCTCTGGTCATAGCTATTTACATTTCCACTTACAAAATCTCTTATAATTAAAAATTAATAAATTTAACGAAATCAATATCAATTTCTTATTGCAGTAATAATCACAATTGCTTGAGCAATAGGACTTTCATCGGTTATTGATATATTTATCACCGCCTCGAAATCAGTCGGTGTAATTTCAATTAAACGACTGGCCGCACCTCCAGATAATTCAATACTCGGTTTTCCTGATGGAAGATTTACAACACCTATATCACGCCAATAAACACCCTGACGAAAGCCTGTGCCTAAGGCCTTAGAACAGGCTTCTTTTGCTGCGTATCTCTTGGCATAGCTATCGGCCCGATTGTAACGCGAATCTGACCTTTCACGCTCTAGAGCGGTAAAGCAACGTTCCGTAAAACGGTCACCAAACCTACCTAAAGTACGTTCTATTCGCGTGATATTAATCAAATCTATACCGACACCAATGATCATAAAGTTTTCGTATTCTAGCTCTGTCTAGCTGTATCAATTAATAATCGCATTTCTCGCACTGCATCCTCAATTCCAACAAATAAAGATTCACCAATTATAAAATGTCCAATATTAAGTTCAGTAATTTGTTTTATTTTACTGACAGAAGCAACGGATGCGTAGTTTAGACCATGACCAGCATTGATTTCTAAGCCTAAATTATAACCATGCGCAGATGCTTCTTCTAACCTAATTAACTCTTTTTGTATATTTAATACATCATGACTATCAAATGCATTGCAATACTCTCCTGTATGTAATTCGACAGCAGTAGCATTTAATTCTTTAGCAGCGTTAATTTGATCAACATCAGGCTCAATAAACAAGGAAACATCCATATTATGACTTTTTAATTTAGCAATATATTCTTGCAAAGAGGAGAATGAGGAGCATACATCTAAACCTCCCTCCGTAGTCCTTTCTTCTCTTTTCTCGGGAACAAAACAAACTTTTTTTGGGGAGCTTTCGCACGCGATGTCAACCATCTCATTTGTTGCTGCCATTTCCAGAGTAATAGGCTTATCAAGCTCCTTCATTAAGTTAATTAAATCATCATCTGAAATATGACGTCTGTCTTCACGTAAGTGTACAACGATACTATCGGCCCCAGAGTTAATGGCTAGTTTTGCAGCTTTCAATGGATCTGGATGTTTTCCCCCTCTTGCGTTTCTTATTGTTGCAACATGATCAACATTAACACCTAAGCGCATTTTATCTGTAATCATCAATGCCTCTAAAATGTATGACAAAAAAAACTAATCAAAATTCTAGCTACGAGATCTACCTACAGTGCTAACCGACCGACCAGCCCTTAAAGCAGATAAAACGTTGCTTAGGTGTTTATTATCATCAACTTCGATATCAACAGTCATATCAAAAAAATCAGGATTTCTATTTGTAAATTGAAGGTTAGAAATATTACCACCTGACTTGGCAATTATATTAGCTAATTCTCCAAGACTACCTGGCTCGTTTACTAAAGTGACATTTAACCTGCTGAGTTGTTTATTAATTGACTCTGGATCAGTAGTCCAAGAGACATCAACCCATCTTTCTGGACTATCCGAGAAAGCTTCTAAAGTCATACAATCTATAGTGTGAACAGTCACTCCTTTTCCGGTTGTTGCAATGGCCACAATTCTTTCTCCTGGTAGTGGATAACAACACTTAGCCAAATGAACAGCCATGCCGGGTATTAAACCATCTATAGGTACCGAAAATTCTCCATGATTTTGTGTTTTACGTTTTGATCTGCGCAAAGAAAACAAAGAGTTTTTAGTCTGTTTATTCTTTTCTTCTGTTTTATCAGGATATATGACGCCAACAACATCACGGCCTGTGTGAACCCCTTGCCCAACCAGTGTATAAAGCTCATGCACAGAATTTGCATGAAGCTCTTTTAAAGCTTCAATTAATTTACCTTCGTCGAACTCTTCATTCCTTCTCAAAAAAGCCTGTTCAATTATACTTTTCCCGAGTTCAACGTATTCTAATTGTTTTTGTTGCCTTAAAACTCGACGAATTCTAGCTCTAGCTTTGCCAGTTACTACAAATTGTTCCCAATTTGGAGAAGGTGTTTGATTCTCCGAAATCAATATTTCTACTTGGTCCCCATTCTGTAAAAGAGTTTGTAATGGCATGTTTCTTCCATTAATCATTGAACCTACACAGTGATCCCCTACTTCAGTATGAACCGCATAAGCAAAATCAATTGGTGTTGAGGACTGTGGCAAAGCGTAAACTTCTCCTTTTGGCGAAAAAACAAAAACCTGATCTGAAAACATTTCAAGTTTGGTATGCTCAAGAAAATCTTCCGGTCCTGCTGCATCGTCTAATATATCCAACAACTCTTGGAGCCATCTGTAATGGCTATCGTCAGATAAACCAAAAACTGATTCCGGGCCAGCTCCAAGTTGACTATACCTCCAATGTGCAGCAACTCCCCTTTCAGCAATTTCATGCATTTCAGAAGTACGTATCTGCACCTCTATTCGATGCTTTTCAGGTCCCAGAATTCCAGTGTGCAGGGACTGATAACCATTTGGTTTTGGGGTAGACAAATAGTCCCTAAATCGACCAGGGACTGCGCGATAATTCGCATGAATTATTCCAAGCGTACGATAACAGTCTGAATAATCGCTGACTAATATTCTGAAAGCCATAATGTCAGAAAGTTGTTCAAAGGCAACTTGCTTTCGAGACATTTTACGCCATATTGAATAGGGAGATTTTTCTCGTCCAGAGACAACAGCGGTAACATGATCGTCAAGAAGAACCTGATTTAACTCTTTTGTTACTCTTTCTATAAGATTTTCACCTTCTTCCCTCAAAAATTTTAAACGTTTAACAATAGAATCCCTTGCATCGCGATTAAGCTCAGAAAAAGCCAAGTCCTCCAACTCGTCCTTAAAGTCGTTCATACCAATACGAGCTGCTAAAGGTGCATATATATCCATTGTCTCTTGAGCAATACGTCGCCTTCTCTCTGGCATATCCACGTGTTGAATCGTACGCATGTTATGTAATCGATCAGCTAGTTTAACTAATAAAACACGAATATCGCGGCTAGTTGCTAAAACAAATTTTCTAAAATTTTCAGCTTGCTTTGCTTTGTTTGACTGTAATTCAATTCGTGTGAGCTTGGTAACTCCATCCACTAACTGTGATATTTCATCACCAAATATTTTTTTTATTTCAGCTTGTGACGTATCAGTATCTTCGATCGTGTCATGCAGCAACGCTGTTACAATTGAGGCCCCATCAAGTCGATAGTCTGTCAGTATGTCAGCTACTTCCAGCGGATGAGAAAAGTACAAATCTCCAGAATCGCGTCTTTGTCCACCATGCGCTTTCTCAGAAAAATCATAGGCTAAATTAAGCAACGACGAATCAAACTTTGGATCGTAAGATTTGACTCTATCTACAAGCTCATGTTGCCCGACCATTTCTTCTCAGATCCAGTTCCAATTAAACATATTTTGGACACTTGGGTTAATTAGACTTATAACTCCCGTGGTCCATAATTTAACCTTTTTAAGGACAAACCTGATATCACAAAATCAATCAATATCCACAGAACCAGCCACATCCTCAAAACGCATTTTCTTACTGTCCGAAGGAATCTCAATTTGATTAACCGTTTCATCAACAGGTTCACCCAAACTTACTCCTTCAACATGGGACTCAGATTCCAATAACTCTACCACTTCATCTTCATCTGATTCTTCTTCGAGAATGTCAAAATCGACATGACGTTGCTGGCTTGCTACAAGTGCATCAGTTAATTCTTCTAAATCGAGTGTCTCATCAGCGATTTCCCGTAATGCTATGACTGGATTTTTATCGTTATCCTTCTCAACAGTAATTGGTGAACCAGCCAATATTTCCCGTGACCTCTGTGCTGCGAGTAATACTAATTGGAATCGACTTGATACCTTTTCTACACAATCTTCTACAGTCACCCGTGCCATGTTAATCACCTCCAGCATTGTATTGTACTACAAACACTTTATAAGCATAAATATATTTAATGCCAACCAATTATATAAAAATCGTTACTCGTCTGTTTCATTAAATAATCTAATACCATCAGTGCTAGGTAAATTTTTAATTAGCTCTTTCGCTGACAAACCAAGTAATGGATGTTTCCAAAAAGGTTCTATGTCAATTAAAGGCCTAAGTACAAAAATTCGTTTTGCTAACCGAGGGTGAGGCAAAAGAGGTGGATCATCTGTTCGAATTGTGTTTCCAAATGCAAGTAGATCAAGATCTATAATACGTGGGGCATTCTTAACAGTTCTCACCCTTCCAAATTGTTTTTCAATTGTATTTAGTAGATTTAACAATTCTATCGGTGTCAGGTTAGTTTTTACAGACACTACTCCGTTTAAATACCTAGGCTGATTGGGGTCAGGAAATGAAAGAGTTGAATACCAACGAGACTGCCCTACTATTTGTACACCACACTTTATAAGCACCTTCAATGAAGCTTCCAATGTTTTAATAGGCGCCCCATAAATTTCACTGGGCAAATTTGCTCCTAGACCGATAAAGACGCTTTTATTATTTGTCATGCTAGTTTCTTTTAAAATACGGCTGTTTTAAGGTTGATAAACTCTCTGAACAAACAATACTTAGGGAGGCTAGACAATTAACAAGAAATATTGATTTGCTCTGTTGAAGAATTAATTTAACAAACAAAAAAAATATAAAAATTTTAACGCAATCTGTGTGCTACACTTCAAGTATAGTAACAATTAACAATTGTTTACACATTCGCAATCACTTTAACCTAGTAGAGTAAAAAGGAGATTATGTGCAAGTAAATCCTAAAAGCAATTGTAATTTATGCCCAAGATTAGTCGATTTTAGAAAAGCTAACCAAAAAAAGTTTACAGACTTCCATAATGGGCCAGTGGAGAGTTTTGGTGAGTTAGATTCTCGTCTTTTAATAGTGGGTTTAGCGCCAGGGCTTAAAGGCGCAAATAAGACTGGTCGCCCATTCACTGGGGACTATGCAGGCGACGTACTGTATTCAACTCTGATTAAATTCGGCTTTGCAAAAGGCTTGTATTCCCAATCAAAAGATGACGGCTTAAAACTATTGGATTGTCGTATAACTAATGCAGTGAGATGTGTTCCACCAGAAAATAAACCAATTGGCTCAGAAGTAAAATCTTGCAGGAGTTTTTTAAACTCTGAGATAAAATCAATGGTTAATCTGCAGGCTATTCTAGCCCTTGGAGTTACGGCCCATAATTCGTTATTAGCTTGTTTAAAACTTTCTCTTAAAGATTATGCTTTTAAACATTCTGTTATTCATAAAGTTTCAAACGACAATCGGTCGTTTAAACTAATAGATAGCTACCATTGTTCAAGATACAATATAAACACGAAACGACTATCAGTTGAGATGTTTGAAAACGTTTTTGAATCAATCACCAAATTACTGAGCTCAACTGAGTAAATCTAATGATCTGCACATAATAAATTAAATATATGTAATCATTGCGATGAATCGACCTGTATGATAACGCCTAATACAAATTAACATTGTAGGTTTTAAACAGTGGCTGATAATCCAAACTTATGGATACTTAATGGTCCAAATCTAAATCTTCTAGGTGATCGTGAGCCTGATCAATATGGACACGAAACACTAGACACGATTAAAGATCGTTGTGTTGCAGAAGCAAAAATATTTGATATCTCAATTGATTTCCGGCAAACAAATCATGAGGGGGAATTAGTTGCTTGGATACAAGAATCCAAAAAAGAAGCTGCGGGTCTTATAATTAATGCCGGCGCTTACACCCATACCTCTGTCGCAGTTCTCGATGCTTTAAAACTTTTAACTATCCCAATAATAGAGGTACATTTATCAAATATTTTCTCGAGAGAAGAATTTAGACATCATTCTTATGTAAGTTCCGTAGCCTCTGGTCTAATATGTGGTTTCGGTGGGGATGGCTACCTACTGTCAATTAGAGCCATATCAAATAGAATCACTAACTAACGTTGAAGCCAAAAAAATGAGCAAGAAATTTGATGTAGATACTGAACTGGTTCGCAAGTTAGCTGAATTACTCTCTGAGACTGGGCTTGGAGAAATTGAATATGAAGAATCTGGCGTACGAATAAGAGTAACCAAGCCTAGCTATCAAAGCTCGCCAATTGTTACGGCGGACATTAAGAGTCCTGACATAAGCACCGATGTGAATTTAGATCGATCCTCACTACAAGGCGCAGTTACTGCTCCTATGGTAGGAACCATTTATATGGCATCAGCCCCAGGAGAACCTCCATTCGTTAAGGTAGGAGATTCCGTCTCGAAGGGCCAAACTATACTTGTTATTGAGGCCATGAAAACTTTTAACGAAATATCAGCTCACTGTGACGGTAATTTATCTGAAATCCTTGTTAATGATGGACAGCCGGTCGAGTATGGCGAAGTACTTGCCTTAATTAGCTAAACCCGGGCTAGACCTACATGTTTGACAAAATTCTTATAGCCAACCGAGGTGAAATTGCTCTGCGTATTCACAGAGCCTGTAAGGAAATGGGCATCTCTACTGTTGCTGTTCATTCTACCGCTGATGCCGAAGCAATGCATGTCAAACTTGCCGACGAAAGCGTATGTATTGGCCCACCCAGCTCTTCAGACAGCTACCTAAATATACCTGCGATTATATCTGCGGCAACAGTGACTAACGCTAATGCTATCCATCCAGGTTATGGTTTTCTTTCTGAAAACTCGAACTTTGCTCGTATTACTGAAGAACACGGTTTTACATTTATTGGGCCAAGTCCTGACCATATACAAATTATGGGTGATAAGGTACAAGCAAAAGCTGAGATGAAAAAAGCAAATGTTCCTGTCGTACCTGGAACGGAGGGCAGAATTGAGGATGTCTCATCCGCTTTAGAAATTGCTGAAAGAATTGGTTTTCCAGTTCTAATAAAAGCAGCAGCCGGCGGGGGTGGTAAAGGGATGAGAGTAGTCACCCACAAAGATAATCTTGAAAATAGTTTAAAATCCGCACAAAATGAAGCAAAGGCCAATTTTGGGGAATCCTCAGTTTATATAGAGAAATACCTTACTAAACCGAGACACATTGAAGTTCAGATTCTTGCCGATAAATTTGGAAATGTGGTAAGCCTGTTCGAACGCGACTGCTCTATTCAACGCAATCATCAAAAAATAATTGAAGAAGCCCCTTCCCCGACTTTAGACACAGTTACAAGACAAAAGCTATCAGCGATATGTTGTGAAGCAGCCAAAAGTTTGCATTATATTAGTGCTGGCACCTTTGAATTTTTATACGAAAATGGAGAATTTTATTTTATAGAAATGAATACTCGAGTGCAGGTTGAGCACGGTATCACTGAAATGATATGCGGCGTGGACATAATAAAAGAAATGATTAATGTAGCCGCGGATAAAAAACTATCTTTCTCCCAAAAAGATATAAAACATTCGGGTCATTCTATTGAATGTCGCATAAATGCTGAAAATCCTGATACCTTTATTCCATCTCCAGGACAAATAACCGAGTTACATGCTCCTGGTGGCTTGGGAGTAAGAATAGATTCAGCTCTCTACAACGGATATAAAATACCTCCTAACTACGATAGCTTGATAGCTAAACTAATCGTTCACTCTGATGATCGAAGCAGCTGTATTAGAAGATTAAAACGCTGCCTAGATGAAATTGTGATCTCCGGCGTAGAAACCACGATACCTTTGCATAAAAGGGTTATAGATAATGATAATTTTATTTCTGGTGATTACAATATACACTGGTTAGAAAAATTCATGTCTGAAAATTAATCTAAACTATGCATGATATAACAACGGAAAATTTATTAAGTGCATACTCCCAAGGAATATTTCCTATGGCAGAAAATAGAGATGATCCCAATCTTTTCTGGGTAGAACCAGAAATCAGGGGTATTCTTCCGATAAATAATATGCACATACCTAGACGATTAAAGCGCACCCTAAAGGATTGCCGTTATCAAGTTAGTTCTGACATAGATTTTAATGGAGTTATAGAAGGTTGTTATTCACTCTCAAAAAAACGCCAAGAAACTTGGATTAACGAAAAAATAGAAATGCTTTATAAATCTTTATTTAGATTAGGATACGCTCACTCGGTAGAAGTCTGGTTTAATAATAAACTTGTCGGCGGTTTATACGGCCTAGCTATAGGAGGGGCGTTTTTCGGTGAAAGTATGTTTTCCAAAGAAAAGGATGCAAGTAAAATAGCCCTTTGTCATTTAGTAGCAAGGCTTGAAAAAGGTAATTTCAAATTACTCGACACTCAATTCTTAACAGACCATCTAGCTCAATTTGGTTGTTATGAAATAACCAGAGGTGCTTACAAATCTCTACTAGCTAACGCTATAGCAACAAACGCCAAGTTTTATTCGGATTTGGCACCAGAAGAATTTAAACTATTTGTGCAATCAACTACCCAAACGTCATAAACAGCATGTTCTAAAGCAGACAATGCTGGGCTAGAAGAGTACATCCAACCGCTAAATAATTTTGCCACTTGTTTACCGCCAATAATCTTGTGTATCTCTAAAAACGCAATACTTTCCGGTGGTTCAGTAGGAGGTGTTTTAAAACACGCTCGTACATTAATTGATAAAGTGCCAAAGTGAACATTCTCATTTATTCGTACATATAAAGTCGAAATTCTAGCTGTAACCTTATCAAGTCCCTGCAAAACTGCTAATTTATTATTTTCTAAAAAGGGAAAGCTATTTCGAAAACTTGTTTGAGAAATTGCTAACTTGTCTGAGGTAATAACAAAAATCAAAAAAAAACACACAAAAGAACCTAAGACCTTAGTCGTTAAACATCGTCTAACAGACATACAATAATCTCACTTTTCTTCTGTTGCCATAAATATAATTTTAGAAACAGTATCCTCCAACGATTTATAGTCAACAGTGTCCATTACTTCATGTTCAGGCTTGATGTAATCTTTAGAAACCCCTGGTGTAAGCCTTAAATATTTTTCTCCCAAAAAACCTTGTCCTATAACCATCGCCTTTGTATCACTCGGTAATTTTATACTCGAGTCCACACTGAATTTAACAATAGCCTCAAAGTTTACGGCATCAAGATCTCTTGTAATAATCGTTCCTACTTTTACACCACCTATTCTAACCTCATTCCCCTTTTCCAAACCACCAACTTTTAAAAAACGTGCCTTGTAAAGGGTTCCTTCTTTGGAAGAAAAATCAGATAATTGAAGAACAAATAATAAAAACCCCAGAGTTACTAATATAACAAATGCGCCGAGAAAAGTTTCTAATGTTGAACGGTTCACTTTGCTTCCCTTAATGACTAGTTAGCTTCTTTAGAATATTGAGACTTCTGATTAACAATTAACTCAAGTAGGTCATCCAAAATCAGAGAATCCTCTGTAAAGTTTATTTCGCCACCATTAGTGATAAGTTTTTCACTGCCTCCAATACTCAATTGGATCGACTTTTCTCCAAAAAGCCCGTCGGTCACGATTGAGGCAGTTGTGTCTTCATCCAATAATAATGTATCAATTATTCTTAAAACTGTAATTACTTTAAAGTCTTCATCGATAGAAATTTTCGTAATCTTACCTACTGATATTCCGGCTGCCCTAACATGATCACCTACTTTTAATCCGTCAACGTTGTTAAACTTTGCAACCACTATTGCTGTGTTATTTTTATCTTCTTTTGTCATAAACACAAAAGATAGAATTATGATTAGGAAAACTGAGACACCTAAACCAACAGCAATTTCGTAGTATTCAGATTTTAATAAACCCATAAGAACCATCAGTACATCTTAATAGAAAATATTTAGTTTGGGGTCCAGGCTTCATAATCACCTACACTAGCCGAACGTTTTCCATCACGATGCACACTTCCATCAGGCGCATATGACGCTCCTGTCCCTGTTAGGTTTGGCAAATGATCCTTTTGCCAATCATATCGAACCTTATCCAGCAAAGGATCCTCAACCATATAATGCAGCCAAGCGTGCCATTCAGGAGGAACTTTGCTCGCCTCTGGTTGACCATTATAAACAACCCATCGTTTAGCACGACCATAATTATCTAGATTCTTAGACCTATAGTACTTATTTCCAAAGGAGTCCTCACCGACCCTAATCCCTTTTAACCAAGTTTTAAGTAATGTTCCTAGTGTGGCCATATGGGTTCATCCTATTCTGTTCATAACAACCATTTTTTGTAACCGAGTCTCTTAATATCTTATAAATATGGCACCATCCACCCTTCACCGTCCACCCGTCTATGTATCTCTATTCACAAGGGTTTCTCTCACTATTTAGCACTATATATACTTTTAATAGGTTAAAAAATACAAAATATAGTTGATACATAAATATGTAGTGGTATAGCCTATACATATGACTATATATTGTAGACTAAGAACATAAGATGATTCTAGCTATAAAACGAATCGAAAAAGCTGTGAACGGTTAGGGGATAAAACAAGAACCGATACAGATAACCTGGTTTTGTAGTTTTCGACACTCTAGAACGAAAACTTAGTGTATTTAGGAGTTAAGATATGCGGATTGAACGCCGCCTAACTATTGGGAGTGACGACCCGTATCAGAATATAACGTTTCATAAGACGTCTAGCGAGATACGAAATCCTGACGGTTCTGTTGTTTTTTCGGCTAATAACATAGTGGTCCCAGAACACTGGAGCCAGGTCGCGATTGATATACTTGCACAAAAATATTTTCGAAGAGCTGGTATACCATCATCACTCAAAGCTGTTGCAGAAGATGACGTTCCAGAATTCTTATGGAAGCATACGGAAGACAAAAAAGAGCTAGCTAAATTACCAAATAACAAGAGATACGTGTCTGAGACAGACGCTAGACAAGTTTTTAATCGTATGGCTGGCACCTGGACTTACTGGGGTTGGAAAGGAGGATATTTTGACAGCGATGAGGATGCCCAAATATATTTTGATGAAATAAGGTATACCCTCGCTAATCAGATGGCAGCTCCAAACAGCCCTCAGTGGTTTAATACCGGATTGCATTGGGCCTATGGCATAGACAGCCCGGGTCAGGGACACTATTTCGTGGACTATAAGACTAGCAAGTTAGTTAAATCGTCCAGTGCTTACGAACATCCACAACCTCATGCCTGTTTTATTCAATCCGTCTCAGATGACCTAGTAACAGACGGCGGAATAATGGATCTATGGACAAGAGAAGCACGTCTTTTCAAATATGGATCGGGTTCTGGTACAAATTTTTCAAATATAAGGTCTAGTGGTGAGGCTCTATCTGGCGGAGGTAAATCTTCTGGACTCATGAGCTTTCTGAGAATTGGTGATCGCTCTGCAGGGGCTATTAAATCTGGGGGAACAACAAGAAGAGCGGCAAAGATGGTTGTTGTTGATATTGACCATCCTGACGTGGAAGAATTTATAGATTGGAAGGTTATAGAAGAACAAAAGGTTGCCTCAATCGTATCTGGCTCAAAAATCTGCTTTAAACGTTTAAATTCTATCATTAAGGCATGCCACCAAGGTGATTTTGACAATAATAGTGACGAAAGATACATCCCCGCAGAAAACCCTGATTTAAAAAAAGCTATACAACTGGCCCGTAAAGATATGGTGCCAGAAAGTTATATTCATAAATGCCTTCAACTTGCACAACAAGGATACAATGAAATTAGTTTTTCCGTGTACGACATAGACTGGGATTCAGAAGCTTATAACACTGTATCTGGACAAAATTCTAATAACTCAGTTCGCATAACAAATGATTTTCTTTCTGCCGTTAAAGCTAATGATATGTGGGAGTTACGTGCCCGTACTGATGGATCGGTCTCTAAAACAATAGAAGCGAAAGAATTATGGGATAAAGTTTGTTCTGCAGCATGGTCAAGCGCTGATCCAGGAGTACAGTTCGACACAACAATAAATGAATGGCACACCTGTCCCAATTCAGGTCGTATCAATGCTTCAAATCCTTGCTCCGAATACATGTTTCTAGATGACACAGCTTGCAACTTGGCTTCCCTAAACCTTCTAAAGTTTCGAGAGGATGATTTCTCTTTTGACACTACAAAATTTGGGCACACAGTTAAACTTTGGACCTTAACACTGGAAATATCTGTTTTAATGGCCCAATTTCCATCTAAGGAGATAGCACAACGCAGTTATGATTTCAGGACATTAGGGTTGGGTTTCGCGAACTTAGGCGGTTTATTGATGGCTTCGGGCGTAGGCTATGACAGTGATGAAGGTCGAAACTTGTGCGCCTCCATAAGTGCACTGATGACGGGTATTGCATATGAAACTTCAGCGGAAATAGCTAGTGAAATGGGAGCTTTCCCAGGCTACAAAAAGAATTCTGACGACATGCTAAGAGTTATTCGTAATCATAAACGAGCGGCCTTTGGAGAAAACACTGATTATGAAGGGCTTTCTATTTACCCTGTTCCACTAACTCCCAAGGACGCTCAAAGCAAGAAAGTGACTAAAGCTGCTAAAAAAGCATGGGACAAGGCCTTGAAACTAGGCTCAAAAAATGGTTTTCGAAATGCCCAGACAACTGTCATTGCTCCTACAGGAACAATAGGCTTGGTGATGGATTGTGATACTACAGGTATAGAACCAGACTTCTCTATAGTTAAGTTTAAAAAACTGGCTGGTGGAGGATATTTTAAAATTATAAATCAGATGGTAACTGAAGGGCTAATATCCCTAGGTTACAACCCCATCGAAGTGACTGAAATAGTTAACTTTGCTGTGGGACATGGATCGCTACTCAATGCTCCTCATATAAACCATGAAACCCTAAAGAAATTAAATTTTAGCGAAGTTGAAATCGAGGCGATTGAACACGCAGTTGCCAGCTCATTTGATATACAATTTGTTTTCAATAAATGGACCTTGGGTGAATCATTTTGCACTGAGGTTCTTGGCATAAATAATGACGAGTTAAATAAATATGATTTTAATATGCTCGATTTTCTTGGCTTCTCTGAAGAGGAAATAGAAGCAGCCAATGTTTATGCCTGTGGAGCTATGACTATAGAAGGTGCTCCTCATATTAAGGCACAACACTTAAAGGTATTTGATTGTGCGAACCCTTGTGGTCGAAGCGGTACACGATATCTTTCAACTAAAAGTCATATAAAAATGATGGCTGGCGCTCAGCCATTCATTAGTGGTGCTATCTCTAAAACAATTAACATGCCAAACAAGGCATCAATATATGACTGTGAAAAAGCCTATTTGCTATCTTGGGAATTAGGTTTAAAGGCGAATGCTTTATACCGTGACGGCTCCAAACTCAGCCAACCACTGCAGTCAAATTTCTTTGGCTTTAGTGAAACTGAGGACGAATTAGACGATTACAATGAATTATCAACTACGAATAGAACGAATGTAGTTGCAGAAAAAATCGTTGAAAGGATTATAGAGAGAGAAGCTAAGAGAAAACGACTTCCTGATCGTAGAAAAGGATACACTCAAAAAGCCATAGTAGGCGGCCACAAAGTTTATATTCGAACTGGCGAATATGATGATGGATCCTTAGGAGAAATTTTTCTAGACATGCACAAAGAAGGAGCTGCCTTCCGCTCACTGATGAACAACTTTGCAATAGCTATATCCATAGGCCTCCAATATGGAGTTCCTCTAGAAGAATTTGTAGACGCTTTTACATTCACTAGGTTTGAACCATCAGGTCCAGTAGAAGGAAATGACGCAATTAAAATGTCTAGCTCTATTTTGGACTATATTTTTCGCGAAATAGCAATAAGTTACATGGGGCGACATGATCTAGCTCATGTCGAAATAGACGATCTTGAACCAGATGCCATGGGTAGAGGAAAATCTGATGAAACTCTTATTCCAGAGTTACCCCCTGCTGAACTTGCCGTGAGCAATGGTTATATTAGAAGCAACCTCTCTGTTATAGAAGGCGGTAAACAAACCGATGAAAGTCTTGAGAGCACTGGAGACACTGCTCAACTCACTGAGGCTACAGGAACAGATAATTCTGTTCACACAAAAGCAGATGTTCTCACCCTACCTACAAATTCAGGTAAACAACTAGATCTTGAATACATCGTTCAAGAAGAACGAACTGAAAGAATTCGTAATGCACGTATCAAGGGTTACGAAGGCGACTCTTGTACTGACTGTGGAAACTTTACAATGGTTAGAAACGGAACTTGTCTTAAATGCGACACCTGCGGCGCAACAAGCGGGTGTAGCTAAAGCAATTCGATCTGAGCATCATATTTGCTCGATCGAATATGGGGCCCTCGCCATTTCTCTCCCAGGCGCTGGGTCTCACTCCTCCCTGAACTTGGGATGTGCTTAACCGCACATCCCATTTTTTCTTAATTTTTATATGAATTAATTGACTAATAAGGAGTAATCATTTTGGAAAATGTTATCGATGATAGGTTAAATAAACTAAACATATCATTACCAGAAGCAAATAAACCACTAGCAAACTATGTACCCTATGTGATTACTGGCAACCATTTATACATATCAGGTCAAATACCTATGCTTGATGGAAAGCCATCTTTCATAGGAACATTAGGTAGAGATATTTCTACCGATGATGGGAACAAAGCCGCTCGCCTGTGTGGATTATCTATCATAGCCATAGCAAAAGAAGCGTTAGGTGGGAATTTAGATTTAATTGTCCGTTGTGTAAAACTTGTAGGTTATGTTGCATCACTCGTTGATTATCAGGATCAACCTAAAGTAATAAATGGTGCCTCAGATCTTATGGTCGAAGTTTTTGGAGAAGAGGGTCGTCATGCTCGAGCAGCGGTAGGTGTCTCTTCTTTACCTTTAAATGTTTCTGTAGAGGTAGAAGCAATTTTCGAAATAAAATAAATCTTAATATTATAATGCTTATCAATGACTGACAGTAATACTGACATAAAAGCAAAAGTTGTAGAAAACATATCAGACATACCAGAACCTGTCTGGGACAATTTAACGGAATCAGATAATCCGTTTATTAGTCATGCCTTTTTAAGAGCATTAGAAGAAACAGGATGCGTGTCTGACAAAACAGGTTGGCTACCTCATCATTTAGTAATCGAAAATTCAAGAAACGAAATAATTGCTGCTGCCCCCTTATATATTAAGAGCCATTCTCAAGGCGAATACGTTTTTGACCATGGCTGGGCACACGCATGGGAAAGAGCTGGAGGAAGTTACTACCCAAAAATGCAAGTTTCATCGCCATTTTCACCGGTAAGCGGGCCACGTTTGTTGACTGGTTCTGGACCAGATTCTAACAAAGGCAAATTAGTACTTCTAAAATCATTAGAAAATATTTGTGAAAAATTAAACATATCATCAGTTCACGTAACATTTTCCAACCAAAGCGATTGGGAAATGATGGGCAAAGCAGGATGGATTCAACGACTAGGAAGACAATTTCACTGGCATAATCGTGATTATAAAAACTTTAATGACTTTCTATCGGAGCTCACCAGCAGGAAACGAAAAACGATAAGAAAAGAAAGGCTTTCTATTGTAAACCAAGGATTAACAGTTCAACCATTGGTTGGAGATGAAATAACCACAGATCATTGGGATGCTTTTTATAAGTTTTATGTAGACACCTACGACCGTAAATGGGGTTATCCGTACCTAACTCGTGACTTTTTTGAATTAATCCAGAAAAACCTTGGAGATAAAGTAGTTTTGATGATCGCATCATACGATAACACACCAGTAGCTGGTGCTCTAAACCTGCGAAGTAGAAATGCTTTATTTGGTAGAAATTGGGGGTGTATTAAAGAATATAAATTTCTCCATTTTGAAACCTGCTATTACCAAGCAATAGATTTCGCTATAGACAATAATATTTCAATTGTCGAAGCTGGCACACAAGGTCCGCACAAAATACAGAGGGGCTATGAACCTGTAGAAACCTATAGCGGGCACTATATACCAAATGAATCATTTAAAGATGCTGTAAAGCGTTTCTGTTTAGAAGAAAAACGCGAGGTTGAATGGGAAGTCCAGGCAATCTCAGATTATTCACCGTACAAAACAAAGAATTGATTTTTTATTTTTTTACCAGTTCTGGTTTTTTTATTCGAGGTTTCTTGCTTGAGGAGTTCGATATCTTTTTTGGTCTGCTTTGAGTTAGTTTAAATTTTAACCCTCCATCTTTTATAGTAACTTTTACTGTTCCCCCCTTTGATATCTTTCCAAAAAGAAGCTCCTCTGCCAAAGGCTTCTTAATTTGATCTTGTATTACTCTCGCCAACGGGCGGGCTCCAAACTGGTCATCATAACCTTTCATAGCCAACCATCGACAAGACTCCTCATCTAGCTCGATCGAGACATCCCTATCACTTAATTGAGCTTCCAACTCCATTATAAATTTACCTACAACTTTATTCATAATAACAGGACTTAAATTTTTAAATCCTATTGTTGCATCAAGTCGGTTACGAAACTCAGGAGAAAACATTCTGTTAATAGCTTCCTCGTCATCCCCTTCTCTCTTGCTGTTACCAAATCCCATCATGGGTTTAGCAAGGTCTGCTGCTCCAGCATTTGTAGTCATAATCAAAATAATATTCCTACAATCTACAGTTTTTCCATTGTGGTCAGTAATCTTTCCATGATCCATTACTTGTAACAATATATTGAATAAGTCCGGATGTGCCTTTTCTATCTCGTCAAGCAAAACGACGCTATGTGGATGCTGGTCTATAGAATCAGTAAGTAATCCCCCCTGATCAAAACCAACATATCCAGGAGGAGCGCCTATAAGTCGGGAAACAGAATGACGTTCCATGTATTCAGACATATCAAAACGTGTAAGCTCAACTCCTAGCACCATTGCTAGTTGTCTTGCTACCTCAGTTTTTCCAACTCCTGTTGGGCCAGAAAACAAATAACTGCCTATAGGCTTTTCTTTATCACGTAACCCTGCTCTAGATAACTTAATAGCGCTAGACAATTCGTCAATCGCATTATCTTGACCAAACACCATCCTCTTAAGATCTCGTTTAAGGTTTTGTAATATTGTTAAATCGTCACGACTGACAGTTTTGGGAGGAATACGGGCAATTTTTGAGATAACAGATTCAATATCCTTGACACCTACTGTTTTTTTTCTTTTTGATGGAGCAAGTAGTGATTGAGCAGCACCGACCTCATCAATTACGTCAATTGCACTATCAGGCAGTTTTCTCTCACTAATGTGTCGTGATGCTAGTTCAACTGCAGATCTAATTGATTGATCTGTATATCTGATATCATGGTGTTCTTCATAATAAGATTTTAATCCACGCAGAATTTTAATTGCATCTTCTACAGAGGGCTCGTTCACATCTATTTTTTGAAATCGTCTAGTGAGAGCGCGATCTTTTTCAAAGTAGTTTCTATACTCTTTATATGTTGTTGAGCCAATACATCTTAGTTTTCCGCCAGCTAGTGCAGGTTTTAACAAATTAGATGCATCCATTGCCCCACCCGATGTTGCGCCAGCACCAATTATTGTATGAATCTCATCAATAAACAAAATGGCACCATCAATGGAAGATATTTCAGTCATTACTGCCTTCATGCGTTCTTCGAAGTCACCTCTATAACGGGTCCCTGCAAGTAATGAGCCCATATCAAGTGTATATATATTCGCATCAATCAAAACTTCTGGAACATCCCCTTCAACTATTCTTTTTGCCAATCCTTCTGCAATAGCGGTCTTGCCAACTCCGGGCTCTCCTACATAAAGAGGATTGTTTTTTTGTCTTCGCGCTAATATCTGAATGGTTCTATCAACCTCATGTTCCCGACCAATCAAGGGATCAATAAATCCTTCTTTAGCTTTTTGATTTAGGTCAATACAATAAGCACTTAATGCTTCTTTACCTTTCTTAACGGTATATTCTCCGTCCTCCTGATCCTCCAACCCTGAGACAACACTACCGTCATCATGACCAGGGACTTTAGCTATACCGTGTGATATATAGTTAACAGCATCAAGCCTGGTCATTTCTTGTTGTTGAAGAAAATAGACAGCATTACTTTCACGTTCGGAAAACACAGCTACTAAAACATTAGCACCAGTCACCTCTTCTCTTCCTGAAGACTGCACATGTATAGCGGCTCTTTGAAGAACTCTTTGGAAACCAGCCGTCGGTTTAGCATCGTCTGTTCTATTCGTGATTAAGCTAGATAATTCCTCGTCAATATAGTTCGAGAGATTTCTTCTTAACCCATCTATATCTACTCCGCACGCCTTTAAAACCGCAACTGCATCTTGATCATCGGTTAGGGAAAGTAGCAAATGTTCAAGAGTTGCATATTCATGATGACGTTCATTAGCTAGTCCTAGAGCTCTATGTAGTGACTGTTCTAAATTACTTGATAACATCTTAGGATCAAACCTTTAAAAGCTAGATAAAAAAATAAACTCAAATAGACACCTAAATTAATCTTTTTCCAATGTGCATTGCAAAGGGTGCTGATTCTTTCTTGCATAGTCAACGACCTGCGTCACTTTAGTTTCAGCAACTTCATAAGTATAAACACCACATACTCCTACGCCCTTTTGATGCACATGTAGCATAATTTTGACGGCTTCTTCTCCACTTTTACGAAAAAATCTCTCTAAAATATCAACGACAAACTCCATTGGAGTATAATCATCGTTTAATAATAACACTTTATACATCGCAGGCTTTTTCGTTTTTGAACGCGTCTTTGTTGCTACCCCAGTCTGTTCATTTTCATCTGGAGAACCACCTACTTTTTGATTTTTCTGTAAATGTATTCTTGTTAACATTTTTGTACTCTATAAAATAAGAGGCTTTCTACATTTTTAGTGGTAATAACAAACATTTTTTAATATCTAAGTATCGATAAACAAAAATTCCAATTATATTAATCTCAGTTTTATTTAACAGCTTTAAAATAATTATTTTACACGTAAAACTATAAAAGTAAGCCTTAATGATCCTATCCTAAACATTCAACAAATGTACAAGATCTCAACTTATAGTATGTTAAAGGTAGGCAAAATAGAGTTTCGACTATTTTTACTTAATGTAATTTATTAAAAACATTTCTTTTCTTATAGTTATATAGTGTGATTTATAAGTCTGCCATGAATTTACGTCGCAAATCTGAAAGTTTTTTTGGGGCTTTTTTGAATAAAATCATAAGAGATAACTCTTATTCTATTTTCTCAAACTATTCACTTCGAAATTGATGTTTACACCTGTTAAGCTAAAAAATCTTTTAAACAGCCTGAAAGAAATGTCTCTAATCGATCTAAGAGAAGAAGGCGAATTTGGAAAAGAACACATATTGCTGGCTACCTCTTTGCCTTTTACTCAACTAGAACTAAGAATTGATGGTTTAGTTCCAAATAAGCAAACACAAATAATATTGATGGATCAATGTGATGAAGCTATCCCTCAATTGGCTAAAAAACTACTAAATAAGTGGAACTACAGAAATGTAGAGATATTAAAAGGTGGATTAGAAGAATGGAAAAAAACAGGGAACGAAACTTATAGCGGAGTAAACGTCCCATCTAAAGCATTCGGAGAATATGTTGAAAAGACATATAAAACTCCCTCATTAAAAGCCCAAGAATTAAAAAAACTTATAGAAGATGAGAAGGATATTCTAATATTTGACGCACGTCCTTTTGATGAGTATCAACGAATGTCTATACCAGGTGCGATTGATGCGCCAGGCGTAGAACTTGTAAACCGTGCCCCTAGTTTAATAACCAATCCAAATACACAGATTATTGTCAATTGCGCAGGAAGAACCAGGAGCATAATAGGAGCTCAATCTTTAATTAATATAGGATTACCAAATCCTATATATGCTTTAGAAAATGGTACTATGGGATGGCACCTTTCAGGGTATCAATTAGAAAAAGGCGCCACCATGTACGCTCAGAATTCTTCGACAAAACAAAAACAAAGATTAAGAGAATTAGTCGAAAAATTAGTTCAAAAATATAAAGTCGAATTTTTAGATTATGATTCGTTTTTAAATATGCAGAGAGCTGAAAAGTATTCGAATTTATTTTTTTTCGACATTCGAAGCCCTGAAGAGTATTTACGGGCTCATATAAGAGGATCACGTAATGCCCCAGGAGGACAACTAGTACAAGCCACTGATAAATATATTGGAGTAAGAAACTCAAAAATCGTTTTAGTCGATGACACAGAAACTCGCTCTATAATGACAGCGTCCTGGTTAATACAGATGGGGTGGACTAATGTTTATGTTCTAAAAAACGGAATTACGAAAAATCCTGATTTAACCACAGCTCCCTTTAAACCAAAAATCTATGGTGAACCTTCTTCAAGATCGATATCTCCTGGAGAATTAAAATCCTTACTGAAAAACAATCAATGCTTTCTTATCGATATTGACACCAGCCTTAAGTATCGAGAAGGACATATACCAGGTTCCTATTGGTCATTACGATCATCATTAAAAAAAGAAATTAGTAAAATAGTTAAATATAATAAAGTTGTAATCACCTCTCACGATGGGGTTTTAGCCTCCTTAGCTACAAGAGATATAGAAAATAACCAACCAGATAAAGAGATCTTTTTTTTAAAGGGCGGAACAAATGAATGGAAAGAAAATAAATATATAACTGAAACGAAAAATCCTCAGTTTTTGTGTGACACCATTGATGTTCAGTACAAACCCTATGATCATTCTGAGGACACGAAAAAACTAATGACAGAGTACCTTGACTGGGAGGTTAACTTATTAGACCAAATCAACATTAATAACTCTCTTACATTTCCCAAATTCAATTAATTCAGCGCAAACATAATCAAAAAAATTAAAGTATCTTTAATGCAAAAAGTGGACACGATCTGATTCGGTAGTAAATATTCAATCTATAAAAATTGATTTTGAAATATTTATCATTGGGGTGTTCCAAAATTCATAACTTAAAAATCAAATCTTATCTAAAAGTGTTTCTTTTATCGGTAGTTCTAACCGCTCCAATTACAACGCTTGCTTCTGCAAAGTATGCTTCAATTATAGTTGACGCCACTAGCGGCAAAACTCTTTACTCTCGAAATGCTAATAAGTTAAAAAACCCTGCGTCATTAACTAAAATGATGACTTTATACATGGTTTTTGATTCCTTAGAAGAAGGAGCCTTAAGGTTAAATCAAAGATTAAGAGTTTCTCAAAGAGCAGCAGGACAACCTGCTTCCAAACTAGGTCTCAAACCGGGTGAATTCATTACCGTCCAAAATGCTATAAATGCTCTAGCTGTAAAGTCTGCTAATGATGTGGCTACAGTAATTGCTGAATCGATAAGTGGTACTGAAATTAGTTTTGCTAAAGCAATGACGAAAAAAGCTCACTCACTAGGTATGAAGAAAACAGAATTTAGAAATGCGTCTGGACTGTATAACAAACGACAAAAAACTACTGCAAAAGACATGTCAATCCTTGCTGCAGCCTTAATAACCAAACACAATCGATACTATAAGTTCTTCGCCACCCCATCTTTCACTCACAAGAGCAAAAAATATATTAACCACAATTCTCTTTTAAGAAACTATAAAGGCACTGATGGTATTAAAACTGGGTATATTCGTGCGTCCGGTTTTAACTTAGTTGCCTCTTCAGTAAGAGGAAATGTCCGGCTAATTGGAGTTGTGTTTGGTGGAAAAAGTGCTGTCAGACGAGATCGACACATGAAAAAGCTTTTTAATCGTAACTGGAATAAAGCTAGAGCACTCAGCACACTGACAGCTCGCCCAATATCTAAGCCATGGATATCAAATAAATCTGAAGTGGCCAAAACAGCAGAAATAACCAAAGAAAAAATTAATTCGCCTAATAATTATGAAAATAATTGGGGCATCCAAATTGGCACCTTTAAAAAGTATGACAACGCGTATGTCGCTGCCAGTAACACTGCTCATCTACTTCTAGGACTACCATCTACTGCTTTTTTAAAAATTCAACCCAAAAATCACAAATCAAACACTCTATTTCGTGTTCGCTTCATGGGGCTAGATGGGAGTTCTGCACGTTCTCTTTGCAAACAACTTCTTTTCAAAGGAAATAAGTGTTTTGTGCTAACTCCTGAATAGACAATTAATATAATCCTTTTCACTAATATATTTAATTACTAACTTTTTAAAAGTGACATGAATGTCAAATATTTATTATGAAGATTTAGTTATAGGAACTAAATATGATTTAGGAAGCTATAAATTAAATCGTAAGTCTATGATTAATTACGCAGAGAAATTCGACCCCCAGCTCATCCATATCGATGAAAGTTATGCTAAAAGTTCTTTATACAAAGGTATAATTGCAAGTGGCTGGTATACTGCAAGCATTTGGATGCGCTTGGCTTGTGAGGGTCTGTTGCTGAATTTACAAAGTATGGGCTCTCCTGGTGTTGAAAATCTGAAGTGGCTAAATCCAGTCAGACCAGGAGACACACTGAGTGCTAGTTTAGTGATTAAGGATAAAAGAACCTCTAAAAGCAGACCAAAACTGGGTATTGTGACTACAACTGGTGATTTAACTAATCAGAATGGGAATATTGTACTCACACTCAAATCTTCTGTGTTTATTAAAAGGAAATAAATAATTCCAATAGCAAAAAAAGTGCCATCCTTACAAAAGAAGGACAGCACTTTTAAAAACGTTAGGTGATCTTTAAAAAATTTTTATATTAAAAAATTTTCTTGGCTTTTAGACACACATATTGACGATTATACATGCCTAACACCAGAATACGATACACCCATGCAGTAAACCTCAGACCCTTAGGTGTCGAATATATCCACCCATCGATTGAGGGTCACCAGTGCCTCGTAATATAGCTTTTGCCATCACCAATCCGTTAGACATCGGATCACCTCCTTTCAGTTGTTAATAATTACCTTAGATCTATACCTTACTAGAAAGGAGTCGGAAAGCACACCTTTTCAGTGTACCTTACTAATCTATAATATTATTGGGTAACGACAAGCCAAATGCTGAAAGATTTTTAACTAATTCATCTATAAGGTTTTTAAGTCCGTTTTCGCTATAACTTTCGCATCTCGCAACTAATGCGTCTTGTGTGTTTGAAGCCCTCAAAAGCCACCAACCATCATTAGTTTTTACTCTTATACCGTCAATTCTAGATATATCTCTGGTATCTTCATCCAAAGTATTTGATAATTGCTCAACAACTTCGAACTTCATTTCTTCGGGACACGAAAATCGTATTTCAGGGGTGTTAAACAAAACAGGCAATCTATCATAAAGCTTGTCAAGAGGAGTGTCATTCATGTCCAAAAACGACAAAAGCCGAAGTGAAGCATACAAAGCGTCATCAAAACCATAGTACCTATCATTAAAAAATATATGGCCACTCATTTCACCTGCTAATGGCGCTGACAACTCTATCATTTTCGACCTTATTCGGGAGTGTCCTGTGCCACACATAAGTGGAGTACCATTCAAACGTTTAATTTCATCAAATAACGCCTGACTAGATTTAACATCAGCGATTATTGTCTCACCAGGATGGTTATTCAGAATTTCTCTAGCAAAGAACATCATTAATTGATCTGCCCAAATAATTCTTCCTTTTGCATCAACCACACCTATTCTGTCTCCATCGCCATCAAACCCAAAACCAAGTTCACATGAGTTGTCATGAACAGATCCGATCAACTGGCTTAAGTTTTCAGGAATGGTTGGATCTGGATGATGATTAGGAAAATTACCATCTATCCAGCCATTAATTATGTGGTGACGACCTGGGATAATCTTGCATAACTTATCAAGAAGGATAGCTGTAGCACCATTTCCTGGATCCCAGGATATAGCTCTAGAGCTAAGACTAGAGAAATCTCTTGTTAACCGTTTTAGATAGTCATCTTCTATGTTTACCTTCTCCAACACCCCTTTACCAGATTCAACATCACCAGACTCTGCTAGAGCAGCTAGAGACAAAATATCATGACCATAGAAAGGCCTACCTTTTAAAGAAAATTTAAAGCCATTATAAGTTTTTGGATTATGGCTTCCAGTGACCATTATGCCAGCGTCTGAAGAAAGATAATGGGTAGAAAACGATAACATAGGTGTCGGACCTAAACCAATATTAAACACTTTAAGTCCACACGAGATCAGACCATCAATTAGGGCTTCAGTGAGGTTAGGGCTAGTTAACCGTCCATCATATCCAACACTTACGCTCTTCCCTCCCTCTTTTATTAGACGACTTCCAAATGTGATGCCTAACATATGCGCATCATCATCAAATAATGTTTCTCCAACAATTCCACGAACGTCATACTCTCTTAATATAGAGGGGTTGAAGGAATGAATTGGCATAGCTTAATACTTACTCTTTGGCTCCATAAACAGGCTCACGCCCTATGGATATATAATCAAATAATGCGCTCTTCATATCCTCTGGATTATAGATATTCCTCATGTCTATGATTAATGGAGCTCTTAAAAGAGATCTCATTTTCTCCAAATCAAGCGCGCGAAACTGATTCCACTCGGTTAATATAACTAGTGCATCAGAATCCTTCATTGCTTCATAAGCATCATTACACCAAACTAAATCACTAAAATAATTGTGGGCTGATTCCATGCCCTTTGGGTCGTAAACTTTTATATTTGCCCCAGCATGTATCAACTCAGGAATAATGACCAGACTAGGAGCGTCGCGCATATCATCCGTATTAGGTTTAAATGTTAGACCAAGAACGCCTACAGTCTTATCTAAAACAGAACCACCACATGAATCGATAACTTTTTTAACCATAGAAAATTTTCTATTTTCATTTACCTCAATGACCTTCTCTACAATGGATAACGGTGACTTAGCATCTTGACCAGTTTTTACTAATGCCGCAGTGTCTTTAGGAAAACAGGACCCCCCATAGCCAGGGCCAGCATTGAGAAATTCTTTTCCAATTCGATCATCAAGACCGATCCCCCTGGCCACATCCTGTACATTAGCTCCAACTTTTTCACATAAATCAGCAAATTCATTAATGAAGGTAATCTTAGTAGCTAAAAATGAATTAGATGCATATTTTATCATTTCAGCTGACTCCAGCGACGTAAAAACAATCGGGATATCTTTCAAGGACAACGGGTTATAGACCCTATTCATTAAATCCATGGATTTTTCACATTCAGCACCAATAATAATTCTGTCAGGACCCATAAAATCATCAATCGCAGAACCCTCTCTTAAAAACTCGGGATTTGCTGCAACTAGAAGTCGCGAGTCAGGGTTTTCTTTGTTAAGTATTTTTTGAATTTCTCTCCCAGTACCAACAGGAACAGTAGATTTGGTTACTACCAATGCATCAGGTTCTGCATTCATAGAAATATTTTTCACAGCGTCAAAAACATAAGATAGATCAGAGTGTCCATCACCTCTTCGTGATGGAGTTCCCACCGCAATAAATATAATTTGTGTATTAGTCAAAGAGGAAGCTAGATCGGTAGAAAAACTTAGTCTTCCTTCTGTTACGCTTCGCTTTACTAATTCATCTAAACCTGGCTCATAAATTGGTAATTTGCCATGAGTAAGAGCATCAATTCTTTTTGGGTCGTTATCAACACAGATAACATCCCATCCAAACTCAGAAAAACAAGCGCTAGAAACTAAGCCGACGTAACCTGCGCCTACCATTACTATCCGCAAAGTTTAGCCTCCATATTTAGAAATAACAGTTCGAAAATCACCTAGATCTTTTCGTTCAAGCGCAAAAGCAATATTAGCCTCTAAAAAACCTAGCTTATCACCACAATCAAACCTTCTTCCTTCGAAAGTAAGACCGTATATTTCATCTCTAACCATCAATTTTGTAATTGCGTCTGTGAGTTGTATTTCTCCGCCTACTCCGGGTTTTACTTTATCAAGTTCACTAAAAATATCTGAACTGAGAATGTATCTTCCAACCACAGCCAAATTGGAAGGCGCGTCAGAAGGATCAGGCTTTTCAACTAAAGCCTTAATATGGTGCAAGTTGCCCCTTGAGTTAAACGCTTCAATAATTCCATATCTTGACGTTTGCTCTAAGGGAACCGTCATTGCAGCAAGAATGTTACCTCCATTTTCTTCGCGAGCCTCAACTAGTTGTTTAAGACAGGGCACTTTACTTAAAATCAAATCATCAGCTAACAAAATAGCGAAGGGTTCATCTTTTATTAAATGTCGTGCACACCACACAGCGTGCCCTAAACCGAGTGGCTGCTGCTGTCTGACGTAAGAAATTTGTCCTGGTTCAAACTTAGAGGTGCTAAGTGAATCTAGCTGAAAATTTTTATCTCTATTTTTTAGTGTTTCAAATAGTTCAAAACTATGATCGAAGTGATCTTCGATGATAACTTTTCCTCTTCCGGTAACGAATATAAACTGCTCTATACCAGATTCATATGCCTCTTCAACAGCATATTCAATAAGAGGCTTATCAACAACTGGAAGCATCTCTTTAGGCATCGCTTTGGTCGCAGGTAGGAATCGAGTACCCAGTCCTCCAACCGGAAATATAGCTTTCCGAACTTTTGCAGTCATAAAGACAATACCACTTCTGTTAATCAATTGATAATTATATACATTAAACAACTAGTCTTCTTGTGCCATATTGGTCAGAAGAATAGCAAGTAATAGAAAGTAAGAATTTGTTGCTATTTTCCAAGTAAAATATCTTTTGCCTGGTTTACTTTTGCGGCCATCCAATCTGAACCCCCTTGATCCGGATGAGCTCTTTTCATTGCTTTTCTGTAGGCCTTTTCAATATCAGATCCTGATGCGTTCTCACTAACATCAAGGATCTCTCTTGCCTCAGACGCACTCATTAAATCGCCTGCCCATGGACTATCTGAACTGCTATATGATTGCTCATGACGAGGGCCAATTCCGGCCAATTCACGCCAATCAGAAAAATCCCTATCTAAATAATTTTCCAAAACAACACGAGATTGTTCATCATTGGCTGTACATTCTTTCCACAATTCAATCAATTTTGGTAAGTCTAGTTCACTCAAATTATTTCCAGAAAACTTTCCATTTATAATTTGCCCCGTCATCTCGCCACTATCATGGTCAAGTTTCATTTTTAGGTATTTAGTAGAAATGTGACTGGATTGACCTGCTGTAGGACCTCGAGCATTCTTATTTATGGTCTGTAATGTTCTTGCTCTTAGCAACCAAGGTAAAAGGAAAAAGAACAATCCGGGCAGCCAATGCCATCTTCCAGATATAAATATAGCTATAGCGATAATAATAGCTAGTATTACACCTGCCCATCTAAGAGCCTTGATAAGTTGCTTTGGATCAGCCTGAACCCACCATCTAGCAATAAAATAAATTCCAATAATTAAGGCTAAAACTAGTATTAATGTAGGAATCATGACATCAATTTCATTTCTGTTTCGTCATCTGATTGCTAATCTGTAGTGCTCTACCCCCAATCTTATTGCCATAATTAGTAAGAGCCGAAACTCCTCCAGCAGAGAAAACAGCAACAGCCCGCAATAATTCACTCAGTTGTGCTGCGCTATCAGCATTAAAAGAGCTGTAAGCACCATTGGATAGTCTAGCGATATCCTGAAAGCCTCTTTTTGAAATTGGCTCTTCTCCATCTTGAAATATAAAAACTGGAGTTCCTATGAGTCCCAACTGTCCAGACAAGTGACCAAGTTCATCTATGTCTTCTTCAATAACATCTCCAACAAATACAAGAGCATTAACTTTTTTCTGCTTAGTCTCTTTCAACGTATGTCTAAAAACCTTACGAATTTGTGTTCGACCAGCCACACAGCGAACCAGGTTCATTTTTTTTACAAGTTCATCTGGATTAGAAAGCCATTTTGTGACCTTCATTTCACCGAACCCTCTATAAAAAGCCAGCTGAACCTCAAGCCCTCCAAGATCTTTAGTAGCAACAAACATTTCAGATTGTATTTGCGAAGCTAAATCCCATGTAGATTCCCTACTTAGAGTTGCGTCAATAGCAAATAGCAATCTTCCCCTAGAGCCTTTTTCAGTTTTAGGAATCTTTGCAACTTGATTCAAAAAAGCTCTAACTTCTGCGTTCGTTGACACTAACGGTGTTAATTTATCATTACTTTTGTTCATTTTACTGACTAATAAGTAGAAAATTTATCTATTAACAAACAATACTAACATATTATAAAATCAATTGATTAAAATACATTAACAAATAAAGTGCTAATCTGTTTGTATGATACATTATTCAATCTCTTTAGATAATGCTTCGTTTATTATTTGTAAAACCTTATACTTATTATAAAGATCTATAAGTAGGAAAAAAATTAAAGAAGGTAAATCTCTATAAATAACCAGTTTTTATTTGCTCTTTAGGGGACAATAAAGATGAGCGTTCAACTAGACACCAATAAATCATTAGATTCACAAAAATCTTATGAAAATACGAAACAGGAAATACCTGTTATTGATGTAGGCCCAATGCTCTCAGGAGACGATAATCAATTGAGCGTTGTCGCTGAGTCTATTTATCACGCCTGCAGTGGGATTGGATTTATGTTTATTGTAAATCACGGCATGGATAACACTATTGTCGAACGGTGTTTTGAATCCTCAAGAAAATTTTTTAATTTACCTGAGACTGAGAAGCTAAAAGTTAGAATGAACCGACATCAATGCGGCTATATGCCACCAAATGTATCAATTCATAATGATACTTTCGAGAAGAGAAAAACAGCAACCAAGCCTCAATTGAGCGAAGCATTTAAGTTTACCTTTGACTTAGACCCTGAAGACCCTGACTTTGGCAAAAACAGACGGTTTAGAGGACACAACAAATGGCCTGATGAAATAGTTGTGCCAGGACTTAAAAAATCATTTATGGAGTTTCATATTGCTTTTGAAAATTTGGCACACAAACTTCTTCCCCCTCTCGCATTATCCCTAGATATGCCCGCAAACTATTTTAGCTCTTTTTTTCAAAGATCAAGCTCAATGTCTAGAATTGCCTACTATCCCCCTATTAAAGAGGAGAAAAACCACATAAGTCTTCCAGGCCATACCGACATATCATTTCTCTCTCTAATTCCTCCAGCCACACGACCTGGGTTGGAAATTTTGACACCGTCAGGCAACTGGATAAAGCAACCAGTTATACCTGAAGGAATTCTTGTTAATACAGGGAACACACTTGTCAGATGGATCAATGACAAATACATAGCAACCCCCCATAGAGTACTAGCTGACACAAACGAGGGCCGTTATTCAAATATCTTTTTCTTTTACCCAAATGTAGATACTGTTCTTAAGTGCCTTCCATCCTGTAAAGATGCGAGTAATCCTGAAAAATACCCACCTATAACATTTGAAAATTTTCATGCTGAGTATGCTACACGAAATTTTGGTTATGCCGAAAATTGGGACTAACCAATCAAAAACGTAACTGCCATAGGCAAACTCGGTTTGTTGCTTGATTAAGAATTGAATTATGTGATGTTAGTTTTTGAATTTCTATGGGATATACTTTGAATCAGATTTTTAATCATCTTATAAAAATATACTTTATTTTCCATCCTTAATTAAGTTCTGTATCAAACCAACATTTGAGGGATCAGGCTCTAATTCGCCTTTTTTGATTAAATTAGAAACTTTTAAAATCGCGCTGTTAACTGGCGCTTTTTTACCAATACTATGTCGTTCCTCTACAACCCAACCATTTACATTCTCTACCTCACTTTTTCTATTTTTTTTATGGTCCTGTAAAACTGTCGTAATCGTCTGAGGCAAAATATATGTACTTGTTAGTTTATTAAGGAGTAATTCAACTAATTGATTTGAATCACGAATTTCTTTTTCGGATAGACCAAATATTGGTTCAAGTCGATATCCCTTTTCTCTACCAACATCTAACGCCTCCAACCCTGATGCAATCATTATGTCTCTCATGACTGGATTTGAAGCAGCCTCAGCTATAGGCATACCAAATATCGCTGTTGTACCCAAGGTAGTACAGTTACTTACGATCTTCATCCATTTAGCTGATCGAATGTCTGATGAAATCACAGTAGTCCCCGAGTTAGATAGCAAGTTTTTGACTTCCAGTTCTCGTTTCTTACCCTTGCTAGATAAACCACCAACCGCAAACCAAGAGTGATCATGTGACGACTGCCTTTCCACTACTCCTGGAGCAAACATCTGAGAGGAGACCTCAATAACGCACCCCATAGTGCGATCAATTCCAACAACTTCTATTATATTGTCAGTAGTCATTCCGTTTTGAACTCCAACTAACACCCCATCATCCTTTAGATATGGCTTTATTAGTTGACACCCCCAAATTGTATCATAAGCTTTCATGACAAGAAGAACGACATCAAATTGCGAGTCAAAGGTACAAACCTCACACAAATGATAAACTTCAACAGAGGTCTCTAAAACTTTTTCTGGCATTTCAATACGAATACCTGATTTTCTCATCTGTTGAACGTGTTCTGGCCATTGTTCAATTAGAACAACATCCAATCCTGCTATAGTTAAATCTGCAGCAATTGAGGCACCATTTGCACCGGTACCCAAAACAGCAATTCGTTGGCTCATTGTTTATCTCTTCAATAGGTTAAAACCACATGTGGACATTATAGCAAGCAAAGCTCATTATACTCTGTATTTAACTTATTTATAAATTTGTTATTTAACAGAAAGTTAACTGGTATGTCATTTGTAACAACACCTCGTTTGACAACGGGGGGAGCCAAAGTGATGCTTAATACTGCTATAAATAAGGCGGATGAGTACAACATTTCAATCACAGTCGCAATTGTAGATGCAGGCGGACATTTGTTAGTTCTGGAAAGAATGGATGGAGGTAGATTCCATACTGTTCATTCATCAACAACCAAAGCTGTTACAGCAGCGTCGAATAAAAGGCCTACAACTCAAAAAGGCGCTCAAGGGCAAGAACTAGACACACTTCATGCTATTGGTTTAGCTCTAGCAGCTGGGTCAGATAAATGGACAGCTATGGAAGGTGGATTCCCAATTATTGTGCAAGGCGAATGTGTTGGAGGCATAGGAGTTAGCGGAGGTGACTGGCAACAAGACCAGGACATCGCTCTAGCTGCTATTAAATCAGTCGGTGCTGATATTTAACCTTAGTGATAAATAAACTGGGAGGGATTATTATGAAATTCATGAACTATTTTAGTAAATATCTTTTGACTGCAGTGTTTATAGTGGGAGCTACCCCAGCGTTATCATTTCCCGATAGACCAATAGAATTTGTTATTCCATTTGGTGCTGGTGGGGGAGCAGACATTGAGGGTAGGCTTTTAGCTAAAGAAATGTCAAAAGTTCTTGGTGTTCCCTTAACGCCTGTGAACAGGAAAGGTGGTGGAGGCGCAATAGCCTATACCCACACAAAAAATGCAAAGCCAGATGGCTATACCATCGCTTGGAATTCAACCTCGGTTCTAACAACTACTAATTTGGGTAATACTGATTTTTCATATGACGCTATGGATCATGTTGGACGTGTAGAATTCCAACCACAACCATTTGCTGTAAAGTCTAGCGCAAAATGGAAAAAGTTTTCAGATTTTGTTTCCGATTGCAAAGCTTCTCCTGGTAAATTAAAGGTTGCAAACTCAGGAACCGGTAGCGCAACCCACACAGCTGCAATAGCACTAATGAATGCTGTGGGCTGTAAAGTTATACATCTACCTAAAGGAATAAAGGGAAGAAATAAATCAGTACTTAACGGAGAAGCAGACGCCATGATCGCCCCTTTAACGGGTGCAGTAAATCTTACCAAAGCCGGAAAAATACGTCTTTTAGTTATGCCAACAGATCATCGAAATGAAATATTTCCCAATGTGCCAACTGCTAAAGAGTTAGGCTATGATGCTTCATTGGACCTATTCCGTGGTTTATCAGTTCCACCTAATACACCAGACAATATAAAAACAATCTTAGCTGACGCCATGACAAAAGCTGCAAACTCGGAAGCGTTTCTCGCACTAGCAAAAAAGAAAGGATTTAAAGTGTCCCCTCTAGGACACCAGGACTTTAGTGCACTTCTCAAAAGAGAAAATACTAAAGTTAAGAATATTTTTGCCAGCGCAGGGCTGCTAAAGTCTAAGTAAACAAAATAGGGCTGTTCATCATAATGAACAGCCCTATTCTTTAGCGCACATTCCTTATTATAAACAGTTACTAATTTTCTCATTCTATTCTAATAAATAACAGAACTAATATTTTCTATGCGCCGGAAAAATATAACAGCCGCCATCGTCATAATTGTGATGGCAATGATTTATGGCTTAATAACTCTGCAACTCCCCACGCGCAGTCTTCCAGACACTCCCGGGCCTACATTTTTTCCTTGGATAAATGTAGTAATTATTTTATTTTTAAGTGTCCTACTTCTGCTAAGCTCAGCTTTTACTAAAGAAAATGGCAGCCAAGACACTAAAAGAAAAGATGAAACTCAGAACAATCAAAATCTTAGGGGTTTATGGGCCATTATAGGCTTTTCTATCTATCTGATTATACTACCAAATTTTGGGTTTCTTATATCTACAATTCCATTTTTTGCTTTTTTAATGATTTTGTTTTCGGAAAAAAGACCACTCTACATATTAAGTAATTCAATCGGGATAACATTTCTTTTCTATTTCGTATTTCGACATGGATTCAATATTTTCTTACCTCAGGGCGTATTACATGATGTAGTACTCAGGTTAATACTATGAACCCAGATATTATAATTGGCTTGAACCAATCAGTGGGTCTCATAGTATTATTAAGCACATCAATAGGAGTGCTAATTGGCCTAATTGTGGGAATGATACCTGGGCTCACAATCAGCACGGGAATCATTGTGTTTTTGCCCATTACTTTCGTTCTTCCTCCTGACGTTTCTATTGCGCTACTGCTTGGCCTTTATGTCGGAGGCATGACAGGAGGAAGCTTTTCAGCTGTATTATTAAACATACCAGGTACGCCTTCAGCTTCTGCAACAGCCATAGATGGTTATCCTATGGCCTCGAGTGGTAACGCTGGAAGAGCACTGGGCATTGCTATAACAGCGAGTTTTGTTGGCGGGATAGTAAGTTTTCTTTTCTTATTTCTAGTTGCACCAATTTTAGCAGAATTCGCATTGAACTTTCGAACTGAAGACATGTTTTCAATTATATTATTTGGTATGACGATCATCTGTAGTTTTTCTGCTGGATCTCTTGTTAAAGGACTTTTATCGGCTGCTATAGGCTTAGCAATAGTCACAGTTGGGCAAGATCCCGTCATGGGGACTCAAAGATTCACATTCGGTGAAGTTAATTTAATGGCGGGAGTACATTTTTTAACTGCCCTTATTGGTTTATTTGCTATTCCACAACTAATAAGCCACATATCTGATCAAACTAATTTACGTGCTGTTACACAATCGAAAATAAAATCTATACTTCCGAATATTTCAGATCTTAAAATTATAAAATTTCCTATAATACTGGGCTCATTGATTGGCTCGTTTTTAGGGACTTTGCCTGGTGCTGGAGGACCTATTGCAGCCTTCATAAGCTATGACTACGCTAAAAAGATATCAAAACGTCCTGAAAGATTTGGTAAAGGGACAATAGAAGGTGTCGCTGCGCCTGAATCAGCTAATAATGCAGTTACAGGTGGTGCGTTAATTCCGATGATGACCCTGGGAATACCTGGAGATCCCGTAACAGCTATATTAATAGGTGCTCTAATTGTTCACGGACTTGCTCCAGGTCCACTAATGTTTCTCGAGAGAGCAGACTTTGCTTATGGAGTAATATTTTCTTTTTTTTGGGCAAATATTTTTAATTTCTTAATTGCAATACTATCTCTTCGTGTTCTTGTAAAAGTTTTAGATACTCCCCGTTCAATATTAATGCCATCCTTAGCTGTACTTTGTGTTGTAGGTAGTTTTGCGCTTCGTAATAATTTCTTTGATGTGTATATAATGTTGTTTTTTGGATTAATTGGTATTTCCATGAAATGGTTAGAAATGCCTGTTGTACCCTTACTACTAGCATTGGTTTTAGGGGGTCAATTGGAAGAAAATCTGAGAGTTGCCTTAACAGGCTCGCAAGGAGATATTAGTATTTTTTTTACATCGCCAATAAGTCTTAGCTTCATAATATTGTCCATAGTCTCAGTAATTTGGTCTTTTAGATCCAATAAAAAATACAAACAGATAACTAACTAGTTTTGGTAATGAACAATGAAAAAACAATTTAAAATAGCTTCCATAGGTTTAGGATGGTGGTCAGATGTACTGGCTGACGCTGTGAATAGATCCTCTAATCAATTAAAAATAGTTTCGTGTTATACTCGTTCACCTGACAAACGCGCAAAATTTAGCGACAAATATAAGTGTGCAAACGCTAATAGTTATCAAGAAATCTTGGATGATCCAAACATTGATGGAATAATTAATACAACCCCAAATCATGTTCATTTAGAAACAACAAAGGCAGCAGCAAACGCTAGTAAGCACGTTTTTCTAGACAAGCCTATTGCCAATAACGTGCTTGAGGCAAAAACAATAACAGATGAGTGCAAGAAAACAGGTATTACTCTGAGTGTAGGTTACCAGCGCAGAAGAGAGAGTCATTTTAGATGGATTAAAAATCAAATTGATTCAGGAGAGTTCGGCACATTAGTTCAGGCAGAAGCTAATATAAGTAGAGATAGAGAAGGAAAATTTGAGCATGGCCACTGGAGGTATACAGCTGACGGTATGCCAGGAGGTGTTATGCTACAAATTGGACTCCATTATGTAGATGTTCTGACAATGCTGTTAGGTCCCATTAAATCCGTCTCGGGTATGGCCTCGCAACTAGTTTTACCTGGAGACAACCCAGACGTTGGATCTCTTTTAATGCACCATAAAAATGGTGCAATTTCGACGCTGTCCACAAGTTACGCTTCTGCCTCCGAGTATTATTTATTGAATGTATATGGAAAGAAAATGTCCGCTTACTACAACTTATTTGACGGACTTAGAACATTAAAGCAAAACGAAACAAGACAAAAACAAATCCAAGTTGAGGAAGTGGATACTTTACTCGAACAATTAATAGAATGGGCAGATGCTGCTCAAAATAATAATAAAGTAGAAGTTGGTGGTGAAAGTGCTACTAAATCACTTGCAGTGGTTTTAGCTGGCATAAGATCAGCGAAAGAAAATCGACACGTTCAGGTAGATGAGATAATAAACCAAGCATAATAATTTATCTTTTGTAAGGGTTATGCAAACCTTCAACTAATTTTTCTAAAACCTCAATAAACTGCTCAGCAGAAACTTCCATTAGAATCGCGTCTTCAAATGCCTCCTGACACACTTCTTGTATTTCTTCAAGGTTCTGACGAATTACCTTTATTGACTCATCACAGTCCATAACACTTCCATCTGGCTTATTCCAAATAGTATTTAGTGCTCTTTCTAAGGCTTCTTTTTTAGTATCTTTATTATTCATAACAAATAGTTAAAAGTAATTATTTATGTAACAGGTTAGGTTAAACTTACGTTATTATATAATAAACAACATTAGGAAACTCAGATTAATCCTAGATCGCTAAGCTCAGCCACCATCTTAGGTGACGGCTCATTATTCAAAGTTTTCGTACTGGGTAAATCAGTCGGAACAGCAACTCCTTCAAAGTATCGCCAGCCCTGAAATGGCCTAAACCTTTTTGGATAGACTGGTATAAATGACGCATCAAGATAAATTGCACATTTTCTTTCATTTACCGTTTTCTTCAATAACTCTATGGAAACGATTTTTTGTCTTACAAGTATTTGCCCTTTTACTACCCAAAAAATAGAGCCACCTTTATTTATAATTTCTTCACCACGCCGAGGCATATTCCGAGTTAATATACGGAAATTCGATTTCCCATAATTAGTATTATAACTTTTGTAACGAAGCGCTTGTCTTTCTTTCAGATGTTTGACAGATTCAGCACCTACTGCCAACTTTATCAAATGTAAGGTCATAACACGAAATTTTCCAAGACTGTTCTAACTAACCATCTATATAATTCTATTATTTAACAACAAATTAAGCATTATCTCTTTTGTAATCACCTAATAATAGTGGTTTAGCGTATTCAGGACTAAGTATTTGCTCTTGAGATGTAGGCTTGTGCAACTTTTGATGTAGTTTTTCGTCCCAAAACTTTACAGATAAACTGACCGGCTTTAATGACTTCATCAAAACTAATAGCCGTCTCTATACCTAACCCATCCAACATATAAAGGACATCTTCTGTTGCAACGTTGCCCGATGCGCCAGGTGCATAAGGACATCCACCAAGGCCAGAAACTGCCGTATCAATGGTAGAAACGCCTAGCTCAAGACAAGCTAATATGTTGGCTAATGCTTGTCCGTAGGAATCGTGAAAATGTAAAGCTAACTCATCGATTGGCACTTCAGAAGCTACTGCACTTAACATCTCTTTTGCTTTATGAGGTGTCCCTACACCGATTGTATCTCCAAGACTTATTTCATAGCACCCCATCTCTCGAAGTGTCTTTGCCAACACAACAACATTTTCCTTATTTACTTCTCCTTCATAAGGACACCCTAGGGCACAAGAAATGTACCCTCGAATGCGCATCCCATGAGATAAGCCTGCTTCAGCTACTTCTTTTGCTCTTTCCAAACTATCTCTAATGGAACAATTAGTATTTTTTTGCGAAAATGTTTCTGATGCTGCACTAAAAAGAGCTATCTCATCTGCCTTAACTTCTAGAGCACCGTAAAACCCTTTCATATTCGGTGTCAAAACAGGATAACTAGTTCCCTGTTTTCTTTTAATTTTTCGCAACACACTAACACTATCAGCCATTTGCGGTACCCATTTTGGAGAAACAAATGCTCCGGATTCAACTGATTTGATTCCGGCTTCAGCAAGCCTTTCAATCAGTTCAATCTTTTCTTCTGTAGAAACAGATTGTTTTTCTGCCTGCAATCCATCACGTGGTCCAACCTCATAAATGCGAACCTTACTGGGCATTGTCATATTTGTCTCCAGTATCTCTTTAAGCTTCCCAATTTATACCCTTATCCTTCGATTCAGCCGTAATGTGCATTGCTTCAGCTAATCGATTAGTGCAATTCCATAGAGCGGTGGTATAAGTAAATTCTACTATTTCTGAATTTGAAAAGTGCTTTAGCATTTTTGTAAAAAGGGTATTTTTATCACGCGCTGACATATCAGTTACTGCATTTGCCCAATCAAGAATAAGTTTTTCTTTTTCTGTGAAGTCATTATTTTGGTTCCAAGAGTTAGAAGATATTGATGATAGCTGTGTCTCATTAAATCCCAACTGCCTTGCTAGTGCTACATTATGATGAGCACAATTGTGGCATGAATTATCTAGTGAGGGTTTTAATATACACAACACCTGCATTCGCGACCGCTCTGTATCTCCATCTCTATGAGAAGCAACTTTTATGTCTCTATCAAATACAAGGAAACTTCTAGCTGCACCTGGTGCGTGAGCCAAAACTTGAATAAATTTTGGTACAATTCCATACATATCCAGGCATAGTTTATAAAGCTCAGTCACCTCTGGTGACTCTTTTCCAGGTTTAATGGGAGGAACGCGGGTGTTAATTGGACATGCCATAGCATTTAAAACTTGATCTATAGATTTATCAGAGCTGTCCGTAGTTTGTTGGATATCATTCATCTTCAGGCCTTTTTAATTGATTTAAAACGACAAATATTTTCAAACTTAAATTTTTAAGTTAACCCACAAATTTACACCCTTAATGTTTATGGCAGACCCGTCTCCAATCGCTATAATTGGGTGTCGACGAAGCATTTTCATTTTTTGCTAACTATTATTCAGCAAAAACAATCATTTATTATTCACTTTCAGCTTAAGCAAGTCGACCCCTTCTTCTACCTGTTCACCCTCTGTGTAGAATATATCTTCAACAACGCCATCATTAGGGCTAATAACAGAATGTTCCATCTTCATCGCTTCAATTATCAGTAATGTCTCGCCCTCTTCTACTGTTTCTCCAATCCTAGCAAAGAGTTTTGTTAACTTTCCAGGCATTGGTGCAGAAAGCCCCCCAGAATTCACTTTAGCTGTTTCAAATTCAATTTCAGGATCAACATAGATTAATCTTTTTTGCTTATAATTATCAGCAATATAAATATTTGTCTCACTTCGAAAAACTTCAATATCATCACTAATATTATCTAAGGAACAATGGCTTAAACCACCGTTAATAACTATCGATTCTTTATCATCATCAAAAACTTCAACATCTATTTTATCATTTCCAAATAAGAAGTGAAATGTGAGACGAGAAGGCAAATTCAAACGCCACCCGTCACTTAATGCCCATGGGGAGTTTACAAAGCTGTCAGACTGTAAACCTGTTCGTAAATTTTTGTTACAGAGGAAATTAACAGCAGAAAGAATTTCTTCATGGGTTATTATTTGGTTCTCAGAAACAAGATCCGATTTATATTCATTTATAAAATTTGTGTCATAATCACCTGAATGAAAGACAGAATGACCTAAAACTTTTATAAGAAATTCTTGATTCGTGGTAATTCCGATACATCTTAATTTTGTTAAGGCTTCGTGTAGTAGTATTATACTTTTATTTCGATCTTCTCCATGAACAATAATTTTTGCCAAAAGAGGATCATAATTAATTGTAATCTGATCACCTTGGGATACACCTGTGTCAACTCTAATTCCTTTCCCATCTGGTAAATGTAATTTTATGATATTTCCTACAACCGGTAAAAATTCATTAATAGGATCCTCAGCATAAAGACGTACCTCAATTGCATGTCCGGAAAGCGTTATTTTATTCTGAGATACGGGTAGATTTTCACCAGATGCAATTCTTAATTGCCATTCCACCAGGTCATAACCAGTAATCATTTCGGTTACCGGGTGCTCAACCTGCAAACGGGTATTCATTTCCATAAAATAGAATGACGTATCAGGTTCTGGAGCCTCAGTATCAATTATGAATTCAACTGTGCCAGCTCCCTCATAATTAATTGAGCCGGCCGCCTTTACAGCAGCCGATAAAATATTTCGTTTTAAATCAACCTGCAATTGGGAAGCTGGTGCTTCCTCTATCACCTTTTGATAACGCCTTTGAACTGAGCAGTCCCGTTCAAATAGATGAACTACTTCACCGTCTCTATCGCCGAAGACTTGAACTTCAATATGTTTAGGTTTTTGGATGTACTTTTCAAGTATAACTTTGCTATCCCCAAAAGAGCTATCTGCCTCTCTTTGTGCTCCAGATAGAGATTCAGAAAACTCATTCAGACAATTTACTATTCTCATACCCTTTCCGCCTCCCCCAGCTGAAGCCTTAATCAGAAGAGGAAATCCGATTTTTTCTGCGGTTTTATATAAAAAATCATGAGTTTGGTCATCTCCATGATAACCAGGGATAATTGGTACTCCAGACTCTTGCATCAAGCTTTTAGCGGCTGACTTATCTCCCATGACTTTAATAGTTTCTGGAGAAGGCCCTACAAATAGAATATCAGAGTCTCTGCAGGCTTGTGCAAATGCATAATTCTCAGATAAAAAACCATAACCAGGATGAATAGCATCCACATTACTAATAGTTGCTGCGTTCATTATAGATTCAAGATTTAGATAACTATCATTCACACTTGAGGGGCCAATATGTATCCTCTCATCGGCTTCAGAGACATGTAAAGATTCTGAATCCGCATCGGAAAAAACAGCCACAGTGTGGATACCCATTTGTTTTGCAGTCTTTATTATTCTGACTGCAATCTCACCCCTATTCGCAATAAGTAAGCTCGAGATCAACAAATTTTACCTCGTTTTAAATTATCAACAGTTTGTTAGTATCTTTGAAAGACGTTTTATAGTGAGTTTATATTATAATAAATAACTTCTCATATCACCAATCTGGCTTCCTTTTTTCTAGGAATGCATTTATTCCCTCTTTCCCCTCGCTAGAACTACGGACACGTGCAATATGCTGTGCTGTAAATTCAAGTACTGATCCGTCTATATTTCGACCATCTATGTAATCAATTAGTTTTTTGCATTCACTCATAGCATTTGGACTATTCTTCGATAAAGTTTTGGACAAATCAGATACATACTGATCCAGGTCATTCGCTGGTATAACCACATTAACAAGGCCTATTTCTAACGCTGTAAAAGCATCAAATCTCTCAGCAGTCAAAAAGAATCTTCTCGCGTTACGACTTCCGATTGACTTGATTACATATGGACCTATTGTCGAAGGCGTTAAACCTAGACGGGATTCAGAGAAGCTAAATGTAGCCGTGTCGGCTGCTATAGCCATATCGCAGCAAGCAATAAGGCCTACGCCCCCTCCTATCGCCGGACCATGCACTTTCGCTATAGTTGGCTTTGGACACAAATTAAGCGTATTCAACATATCTGCTAACGAACGTGCATCTGAAAAGTTTTCATCTTCATCAAACTCAGACATGCGCCTCATCCAATCAAGATCTGCGCCAGCAGAAAAGCTTTTACCCGACCCAGAAAGAATTAAGACACGTATTTCTGGATTTCTACTAATTTCTTCAACCGTATCTTTTATATCTTTAATAATAAGGTCATCAAAAGCATTATGCTTTTCTGGCTGATGGAGAATCAAATTAGCAACATTATCACTAATTTCGAATTTTAGTTTATTACTGCTCATCAATTTTACATCCTAAATATACCAAAACGAGTTGACTCAATAGGTGAATTTAATGACGCTGATATACTAAGACCTAAAACACGCCTTGTTTCAGATGGATCGATGATACCATCATCCCACAGTCTAGCACTCGCAAAATAGGGATGGCCCTCTTTCTCATATTGTTCAAGAATTGGGGCCTTAAAGTTGCTCTCTTCTTCCTCTGTCCATGTTTCATTTCTTGCCTCGATGCGGTCCCGACGTATAGTTGCCAAAACGTTAGAAGCTTGTTCCCCGCCCATAACCGATATTCTTGCATTTGGCCACATATACAAAAATCTAGGTCCATAAGCACGACCACACATTCCATAGTTACCTGCGCCAAAGCTTCCGCCAATAATAACAGTAAACTTGGGAACATTAGCGCAAGATACTGCTGTTACTAATTTGGCTCCATCTTTAGCTATGCCGCCAGCCTCATACTTTTTTCCAACCATAAAACCTGAAATATTTTGTAAAAAAACTAGAGGTATACCTCGTTGACAACATAATTCAATAAAATGTGCACCTTTAAGAGATGATTCTGAAAATAGAACGCCATTATTCGCTATGATTCCAACAGGATAACCATATATGTGGGCAAATCCGGTAACTAATGTCTCGCCGTAAAGCTCTTTAAACTCATCAAAATTGCTTCCATCCACTATCCGAGCGATTATCTCTCTCACATCGTAGAGTTTTCGGCTGTCTGAAGAGACTGCTCCATAAATTTCTTTCATGTCATAAAGAGGCTCAATAGGCTCTTTTATTGTCAGAGAATTTGATTCAAGCTTATTAAGATTACTAACAATCTTTCTAATCAATGCTAACGCATGTGCGTCATCAACTGCAAGATGATCAATTAAGCCACTCGTTTGAGTGTGAACACTTGATCCACCGAGTTCCTCGGCAGTGACCTCTTCTCCTATAGCTGCTTTTACCAACGGAGGACCAGCCAAAAATATTGTTCCTTGATCTTTAACGATTATACTTTCATCAGCCATAGCTGGAACGTAAGCACCCCCGGCTGTGCAGGAACCCATAACCGCAGCAATTTGCGGAATAGCTTGTGCTGACATATTAGCCTGATTAAAAAATATACGACCGAAATGTTCTTTATCAGGAAAAATACCAGCCTGTTGTGGCAAATTAGCCCCTCCGGAATCGACCAGATAAATGCACGGAATATTATTTTCTTTTGCTATCTCTTGGGCACGGAGATGTTTTTTGACTGTTACCGGGTAATACGTTCCTCCTTTTACCGTAGCATCATTTACAACAATTAAGCATTCACGACCTGAAACACGTCCTATACCCGTTATAATTCCTCCCGCTGGTATATCGTCGTCATAAAGATCGTATCCAGCCAATTGAGAGAATTCCAAGAATGGAGAACCTGTATCTAATAGATTAGTAATTCTGTCCCGCGGTAAGAGTTTACCTCTAGCCACATGACGCTCACGAGCACTCTGACTACCACCATTCTCTATAACTGATATCTTTTCTCGTAAATCATCTACCACAACCTGCATATTATTGTAGTTTTGAATATACTCCTGTGAATTAATGTCCACAGATGTTTTTATAATAGTCATTTGCCACTGTACCTCATTAAGATCATTCTATTGTATTACTTATACCTCTGATTAGGAAGTTAGCACGAAAATGATAGTAAAGTCAGAAATAGAGAAAGCAGCAAACACTGTTTATGATCACATGCAGCCTACAAATCACTATAATTGGCCTCTTTTGAACAAAAGAGGTGGTGCAAATATATGGATTAAACACGAAAACCAAACACCTATAGGTGCTTTTAAACTCCGTGGCGGACTAGTTTACATGTCCCACCTGACAAATAGTGAAAAAAATATCAATGGAGTTATTGCTGCTACTAGGGGTAATCATGGACAATCTATCGCTTTTGCTGCTTCAGTGAACGGTATTAAATCAACAATTATAGTTCCAAAGGGAAATTCTTCAGAAAAAAATATGAGCATGACTGCTTTAGGGGCAGAATTAATAGAATATGGAGCAGATTTTCAGGAGGCATTCGAATATTCTTCTATATTGGCGAAAGAGAGAGAATTAATATTGGTACCCTCGTTTAGTAAAGAGCTTATTACAGGGGTATCAACTTATGCTTATGAGTTTTTTAATAGTGTCAAAAACCTAGATGTTATTTATGTTCCAATAGGACTTGGCTCAGGCATCTGTGGGTGTATTGCAGCAAGAGAGGCATTAAATCTGACCACAGAAATAGTAGGAGTGGTTGCAGAGAACGCACCTTGTTATGAGTTATCCTTCTCACAAGGTAAGGCTGTGTCGACAAATAACTCAGATACAATCGCTGATGGATTAGCTGTTAGAACTCCTGATAAAGACGCAGTTCGGATAATTAACCATTCTGTAGATCATATAGTTAAAGTTAGCGAGTTAGAAATAAAGACAGCAATTAGATATTATTTTTCTGATACACATAATATTGCTGAAGGGGCTGGAGCTGCACCACTCGCAGCTTTTATGAAGGAAAGGCATAAATACAGTGGCAGAGATGTAGGATTGATACTCTCTGGTGGAAATATTGATCTTTCACTGTTCTATAAAATCTTAGAAGAAAGTTATTCCTTAGAACCCTTCTGTGACTAACCATTCATCCAGTATCTCAAAACGGTCTACTCCAAAGAAAGGTTCTCCATCAGCTATTACAAATGGTGAACCAAAAACACCTTTTTTTACTGCTCGATCTGTTTCATCCACCAATCTTTGTTTAACGTCGGGTTTTTGAAGAGCGTCAAGAAGTTCTTTTTGATCTATACCAACTCCAGCAGCTATTTTAGCAACACTAGCAGGTGCTGACACATCCTCATTTTTTGCTAATGCTGCTGTGTATATTGCCATTGCATAGCCTTTAGCTTGGCCAGGATCTTTATCCTTTATCCAATAAAATGCTCTCGATGCTGCAGTCGCTGAAAATGGTGCAACATCCGGTTTAAGGTAATCAACACCGTAATACCTGCACACTCTAGCACTATCAATTTCAAAATATTCGCCTTTCAATGGAATTTCACTCATAGGCTTCATTCCAGTTATTTTAAAAGCCACTCCTAAAGAAATTGGATACCAGTCAGTTTTACGATCATATCTTTCAGCTATATTATCAATCAGATGAGCACCGACATAACCATAGGGACTATTAAAATCAAAATAAAACTCGAGTGGTGTATCAGTCATTATATTACCCCAGTACTATGAATAATTTTTAGATAAAATTTCTCTAGATATAACTAGTTTTTGGATTTCAGATGTTCCTTCATATATTTGTGTAACCCTTACATCTCTATATATTCTCTCAACAGGAAAATCCTGAAGATAACCATAACCACCATGAATTTGAATGGCATCAGAACAAACCTCTTCAGCCATTTCAGAGGCAAATAATTTTGCCATAGATGCCTCTTCTACGCATTTAACTCCACTATCCCGGAGATCAGCTGCATGTAAATACATCTGGCGAGCAACATCAATTTTAGTCTTCATTTCAGCTAATTTAAAAGCAATAGCTTGGTGATTGGCTATTTTCTGCCCAAAACTTTCTCTTTCTATAGCATATTTTAAAGCCTCATTGTAAGCAGAACGTGCCATGCCAACAGACTGGGCTGCAACACCGATACGACCACCTTCTAAGTTAGATAAGGCTATATGGTAACCTTCACCTTCCTCGCCTAGCATTAAATCTGGAGTAATTTCCACATTATCCAGCGTAATGGAACACGTCTCCGAGGATCGTTGCCCAAGTTTTTTTTCAATACGATTAACTGTAAAACCATGAGAGTCCGTTGGGACAATAAAAGCGCTGATTCCACGAGATTTCTTTGAAGGATTGGTTACTGCAAATGTTATTGCCAAACCTGCCCTACTCCCTGTAGTTATAAATGACTTGGACCCATTGAGAATATACTTATTTCCCACCTTTTCAGCTTTAGTTTTTATTGCCCCTGCATCAGACCCAGCATGAGGTTCCGTCAACATGAAAGCCCCTAAAACCTCACCTTTTACCAGGTCTTTTAGATATTTTTGTTTTTGATCATTTGATCCAAATATTTCAATTGGCATACACACAACAGAATTTTGTACAGCAAGAATGGTTGAGCACCCCCCATCCCCAGCAGCAATCTCTTCTATTACAAGCGCAAGTTCAGTGTTTCCTAATCCTGAGCCACCCCATTTCTCTGAAACTTGAACTCCTAATAAACCTAACCGACCCATCATTTTAATTTGGGTTTCAGGAAAAATAACCTCACTATCCCACCTTGCTGCATTAGGGGAAAGTTCATTTTGGGAAAAATCACGAGCTAAGTCTCGGATCATCATTTGTTCTTGATTTAGCACTCGAATTACCTCCTGGAATATAATAGACCTGGTAATAGCTTTTACCAGGACAATTCCATTCCTCTCCAGTCCATAAACCTACCACTGTTTTCAAGACAAAGTTCTTCTAGAACGCTATACATACCTATCACGCTCTCTTTAATTTCTACCGGTGCAGAACTTCCTCCCATGTCAGTTTTTACCCATCCGGGATGAAAAACGAGAGAGCTTATCCCTCTTTTACGCCACTCTAATTCAACTATACGGTATTGATCATTAAGAGCTGCTTTTGATGCCCCATAAACGCCAGTTGGTGTTTTTCCCCCGTTTCGAGCTCCCATCTGGCTTGTTAATATCGCTATTTTTTTTTGATCCCCTCGAAGCAAAGAAGGCATCAATGAGTCAATTACCTTAAATGGAGCTAATGAATTAACCTCCATAACTTCCGCTCGAGTCATATTATGACCATAGACACCAGCATTATGAATTATTAGATCAATATTTTTATTTTCAAATTCTTTTGCGAGATTTGAAACATCAACTGGTTTTACAACATCCAACTTATAAATCGATATATTCTCGCTTATATTCCCTAGTTCCCCAGTAGCTTGGACATTTCTTGTAGTCGCGTAAATATTCCAATTATCATACTTTGAAAAAAGTTTAGCAAAACCTAATCCTATTCCCCTATTTGCTCCAATAATAATAACACTAGGCATTCAGCACAAAACCTCCCCTAAATAATTTTAACTATTCTTACATTGTCTCTTCAAATAATTCTCTACCGATTAAAAGTCGTCTAATCTCTGAAGTGCCAGCACCAATTTCATAAAGTTTGGCATCACGCAAAAGACGTCCTGTTGGACTTTCATTTACATAACCCATACCCCCAAGTGCTTGAATAGCATCTAACGCCATTAACGTAGCTTTTTCAGACGCATAAAGAATTGCCCCAGCAGCATCCTTACGGGTTGTTTCTCCTCTGTCACATGCTTTACTTACTGCATACACATATGCCTTGCATGCATTCATGGTTGTGTACATGTCTGCAAGTTTGCCCTGCATAAACTGAAAAGTGCCTATGGGTTGCCCAAATTGTTCTCGTTCGTGTACATAGGGCACTACAATATCCATACAGGATTGCATTATACCAAGCGGGCCAGCTGCTAAGACTGCACGTTCATAATCAAGACCACTCATCAAAACATTGACACCTTTATTCAACTCCCCAAGAATATTTTCCTCAGGAACCTCACAATCTTCGAATATAAGCTCACAAGTGTCAGAACCTCTCATACCTAATTTATCAAGTTTTTGAGCAACCGAAAAACCTTTAAATTCTCTTTCAACTAGAAAGGCAGTAATTCCTCTAGGACCTGCGTCGGGTTCAGTCTTTGCATAAATGACAAAAGTATTGGAAACTGGTCCGTTCGTGATCCACATTTTACTTCCGTTAAGAATGTACAAATCTCCTCTTTTTTCTGCTTTTGTCCGCATTCCGACAACGTCAGAGCCAGCTCCAGATTCGCTCATCGCTAACGACCCGACATGATCACCAGAAATTAATTTGGGTAGGTAGCGTTTTTTTTGATCAACAGTGCCATTTCTTCTTATCTGATTTACGCATAAGTTTGAATGTGCTCCATACGAAAGACCAACAGATGCTGAGGCCCTGCTAACCTCTTCCATGGCTATACAATGTTCTAAATAACCTAAGCCCGAACCACCATATTCTTCCTCAACTGTAATTCCATGAAGTCCTATGCTCCCCATCATGGGCCATAAATCTATAGGGAACTCATTACTTCTATCAATTTCATCCGCCCTCGGTGCTATATGGTCATCAGAAAAACTTCTCACTGTGTCCCGCAACATATCTGCTGTTTCACCAAGATCAAAATTTAGTGAGGGAAATTGATTTGGAATCATAGTCTTATTCCTAAATTTATATAAAAAACTTATTGAGTTACTTCGTTTATACTTGAACAATAATTTTTGTATGAGAGGTTGCTAAAATCTATAAAAAATATTCATCCCTTTTCTCTCAATAGTCTTGCTTTCTGTCGATCCCAGTCTCGTTTCTTTTGCGTTTCTCTTTTATCATACTTTCTCTTTCCACGGGCAATACCCAGATCAACTTTAGCAATTCCTCTGTCATTAAAATAGATTGAGAGAGGCACCAAAGTAACTCCATCTTTTTGAATAGCACCTAGTAACTTATTCATCTCACGTTTGTGAAGCAGTATTTTCCGTGGCCTTCTAGCAACATAATCTGGTTCATGTGACGATGAATACTGAGGGATATAACAACTAAACATCCAAATTTCTCCATCTTTTTCACCTGCCCAACAATCTGCTAAACTGCCTTGCCCTAAACGTAGAGATTTAACTTCTGATCCATGCAAGACTAAGCCCACTTGTATATTATCTTCTATAAAATAGTCGTGACGCGCCTTGCGGTTTTGTGCCACAATTTTTTTATCCGTCGCAGACTTTTTAGCCATCAAAGTTCTTCTAAAAAATAAATTAGTTAAGAATACCTGCTGACATCATAGCTGCCTGTACAGTTTTCTTTGTATTTTCATTTGCTGGGGTTAAGGGCAGACGAACATCCATTGTAGATTTATTCAAAAGAGACAACGCAAACTTTGAAGGAACAGGGTTTGGCTCAACAAAGAGTGCATCATGCAAAGGATAAAGACGTTCATTAATTGTCATTGCTTCCTTAAAGTCTCCACTTTGCCAAGCATCATGCATTTCTGCACAAGCACGGGGTGCTACATTTGCTGTAACAGATATGCATCCATCTCCACCATTAACTAAATAAGAGAGTACCGTTGCATCTTCACCTGATAGAAGGCAGAACTTATCTCCAATGACGGCACGCGTATCTAGCGGCCTAACTAAGTCCTGTGTAGCGTCCTTTACCCCTACTATGTTAGGGCAGTCATTGGCTAACCTAGCCATAGTTTCTACTGACATATCCACAACAGACCGAGGGGGAATGTTGTAAATAATAATTGGAATATCCACCGTATCCGCTATGGTTTTGAAGTGAGAATACAGACCTTCTTGAGATGGCTTATTATAGTATGGCGTAACTACAAGTGCACCATCAGCGCCCGCATCCTTTGCAAACTTCGTAAGAAATACAGCTTCTTCAGTTGAATTTGAACCTGATCCGGCAATAACAGGCACCCTTCTATCGGAAGCCTCAATACACAACTCAACAACTCTTTTATGTTCCTCGTGACTCAATGTCGGAGACTCTCCAGTTGTACCAACTGGCACCAAGCCGTCTGTGCCCTCAGAAATTTGCCACTCAATTATTTCTTGATAAGAAACTTCATCCACCTTTCCGTCACGAAATGGTGTCGCTAAAGCTACGATTGATCCTTTAAACATATTCTTCTCCTAGGGTCTCGCCATTAAATTTATGTTGCCAGAAATGTAATACTGTGACGATACCGAGAAGATCGACACCCTACAAGGGTTAGATCAAATTATGAAATTAAGTTATATTAATATTTTACCTACTTAATATCGGATATAACAAATAGTTACTCGTTTCTGCGCTTAATTCGACTGTCTGATTTTTTAAAGAAAATTAACATTTTCGTCAAAACACTACTTCCATTGAAAGGTATTGCTGATGTCATGTAGTCACGAAAATTCTTCCAAGGGTATTAGTTATCAATCTTATGTCTTTGATGCTTACGGCACTTTGTTTGATTTCCACTCTGCTGTAGAAGAACACAAAATCATTATAGGAGACAAATCAGAAGAGCTTTCGAAGTTATGGAGAGAAAAGCAAATTCAATATACTTGGCTTCATAGTATGATGGGTTCTTATTCAGATTTTTGGACAATTACCAAAGAGGCTTTAAATTATGCAATGGAATCGGTAAATATAAACAACTCAATACTACATTCCCAACTTATGAATTTATACCTTAAGTTAAAGACATTTAACGAAGTAAATAAGACCCTTAACTCTTTAAAAAATAAAGACTGTAAAATAGCCATCCTATCAAACGGGACACACCAGATGCTAAACGAAGTGATTAAAAATTCTAGTTTGGGTGACTTAATCGATTTATCTATGTCCATTGATGACATAGAAATCTACAAACCAAACCCTTTAGTTTATCAAATGGCAACAGATAAATTAAAAATTAATAAAAGCAATATTTGTTTTGTTTCAGCTAATAATTGGGACGTAGCGGGTGCTAAAAGTTTTGGCTTTCATAGTGTTTGGGTTAATAGAAATAGTCTAATTTCAGAGAAACTACCCTATCAACCAGATTCTATAATAAACTCTCTCGATGATCTAACATAAAAAATAATTTGAATTATGTAATGATAGATCCTTTATCTAAAACTACCCCCAATTATAAAGATGTTTTAGCAGCATCAAAACGTCTAAAAAATATTGCAGTTAAAACTCCACTAATTGAGAACAGCCACTTGAATGAACTAGTAAACGGCAGGGTTTTTCTTAAAGCGGAGACTTTACAACACACTGGTTCATTTAAATTTCGTGGCGCTTATAATTTTCTCTCTCAATTAAATGAAAGTTATAAAAAAAAAGGAGTAGTAGCCTATTCATCTGGAAATCATGCTCAAGGGGTAGCAGCTGCAGCAAAACTACTAAAAGTTAACGCGACAATAATAATGCCCTCTGATGCCCCTGATATAAAGCTAAAACAAACTCGTGCACTAGGAGCTAAAGTAATAACATACGTAAGAGACAAAGAAAATCGTGAAGAGATTGCTATAAACTTTTCCCAAAAAACTGGTTCTACAATTATACCCCCCTATGACCACCCTTGGACAATATCAGGACAAGGTACTGTAGCCTTAGAAATTTTAGATGAACTAGATAGAATAGGTCTTAATGCTAATAAAATATTAGTATGCTGCGGAGGAGGTGGACTTACTGCCGGCACAGTAACCACTGTCAGTAAAAAATCTCCATATTCAGAAATTATTGTTGTAGAGCCGGTTGGCTATGATGATACAGCTCGATCACTCAAAGAAGGACAAATATTGAAAAATAAAATTACAACAAATTCTATTTGTGATGCTTTACTAGCGCCAAGTCCTGGAAATTTAACATTTCAAATTAACAAAAAGTTTGTTTCATGTGGAATTGCTGTTACTGACGAAGACGTAATAAAAGCAATGTCTTTTGCCTGGCAATATCTGAAGCTTGTTGTCGAGCCAAGTGGAGCGGTAGCGTTAGCCGCTGTTTTAAAACAAAAAAACTATTTCTCTAATCTAAACAGTGTAGTTATATTGTCTGGAGCAAACGTTGATCCTGAATTTTATTCAAGAGTTATTAAATAGTTTATTAAGCTAATATTTAGATAAAAACTAATATTTTATTAACGTTAGGTCTTAAAAAGATACTGACCGGCTCGTAGAAATCTTTGAGGATCCATTTCTTTTCCATCAAATAAAATCTCATAGTGTAAATGAGTTCCAGTACTTCTTCCTGTATTGCCAACCTGACCTAATCTTTCTCTAAACTCTAGCTTCTGACCTGGTTTTACGAATATCTTTGATAAATGTGCATATCTAGTGCGAATACCCAACCCGTGGTCAACCTCTACCATTTTTCCAAAGCCCCCATTCCAACCAACGAAAGTCACTACACCTGGTGCAGTTGTAAAAATAGTGCTTTTGTTTCTGGAAGCAAAATCAATACCTGGATGCATTGCTAATTGATTAGTAAATGGATCTATTCTCTTACCAAAACCACTACTTACTCGTAACTCATCAAGAGGCGGAGACAATGGAATCCGTTTCATTACTTCCTGGAGTCCTATTAATCTAATCACTTTATCTTCAGGCTCTACATAATTAACATTTGAATTATCGTCACTTATATTTTTGATTTTAATGTAAGGCCCGCCTCGTCCATTAATTAAATAATCCTCTTTAGACAGCACTCTTTTTATCAACAAGTTAGAATTTAGGCCTGAAACCTGCAAAGCCCTTTCTAAAGTCTCGACAGTCTTATCAGTCGTTTTATATAGCCTTGATAAGGTCGCCTGTTTGGATATGCCGGATGTACTGTAACTATTCTTAGATTTTGTGTTTAAAAGTCCTTCATTTATCAGGTTATTGGTTTTATCGTGCTTTCCAATTAATAAGGAAGATGCTGTCTTCCGTGATTCTTTCAAGCGTTTTAATAAGATGTTATTTTTATCATCTGTGTCCTTTAGTCTCTTGTTAATTTCATCCAACTGAACAGTCTTAATTTCTAGCGCTTTACGAAGTTCATCACTCTTTTTGACAAGTAAAGAGTTAGTTTCCCTTATATCCACTAAACGTTCAGCATTTTCTTTTTCACGTAGGTTAGTTTTGTCTAGTTCATTTAAAATTTGCGTTATTCTAGCGTCTTTTCTCTCACTTAACTCTTTTAAACTAACAATTTCTTTTTCTAGGTTAGATTTTCGTGAAAGAGATTTATTAAAATTAGAAATATCATCTGCTCTCCTCTTATTCGTTTCAGCTAATCTATCATTTAACCCAGAGATTACGTTTTCGATTTTATTAATAGAATTAAGACTATCAGCTATTTTGGTTTGCTGCTCATCCAATTCTTTTTTATTAGCTAAATTTACATCGGTTATAAAAAAACCCCATACTAAAAGCCCCACAAGTAAGACTGAAAAACAAATCAGTCTTGTATGAGTTAAAAAAAATACAATTAATCTATTTCTCATACTGAAAAACATTTTCATAAGATTACAGAACTTTTATAGAGTTATTATTTATATTAGAGTTTTCACACTAATTAGATGATTAGTTAAGTAATAATTTCTAAATATTAACCAATACAAAAAAAGTATGATTTCTGACTACATAGAATCACTAAAAACAAAATGATTCAATATAAATATTAGAGATATAAATCAATGGCGAAAGCATTCCTGAAAATTAGCCATCAGGTGTGATCGCCTCAGCTACACCTATCATGCTGTCCCTAGTGACCAACTCAGCCAAATCTTCTTCGCTCCAATCATCGGTACCAGAAGGACGTATCGGCAGCACCAAGTAACGCAAATCAGCATTGCTATCGTGCACTCTTACCTGTCTATCTTCCGAAATAATTGTACCGAACTCGGATAAAACTGATCTTGGTTCTCGTACCGCTCTGGACCTATAGTCACGTCGTTTGTACCACGCAGGAGGAATGCCCAAAATAGCTCTCGGATAACAAGAACATAAGGTACAAACAACCAGATTATGTACCTCTTCTGTGTTTTCTACCACACATAACTCAGTGGGCTTCATGTCGACACCAAAAGAACGAACAGCCATATCCCCATGACTCAATAATTTTTGTTTGAAGTCCTCATCAACCCATGCTCGCGCAATAATCTTTGCCCCAAGTTCGGGCCTCCTTTGTTCCTGCGCTTCAATAGCACCACGTAATTCATCAGCAGTTATGACACCCTTTTCCATTAACAATTCTCTTACAGCAGTTTCAAGAGATTCTGCTTCAATAGAGGGTGGCTCATCATTCTGAATAGGTTTACCATCGTGAGTGTGAGTAGCATTTAGATGATCATGATGATGTTCGCTCATTTTTTTCTCTCATATGATGTAAATTTATTAAATTATATACGCTCTAACCAATGTTCATAGATCTCTATTTCAAGAGAATCATTGTCTTGACCTTCATAATCTGGCCAAAGTACTTTTTGTGAAAAATTAACTCTATATAGCATTTTGTAGGGGAGGCCGGATTGTCCATATGCCAGCGTCTCCGGGTTAGGTTGGGGACCGACGATTCTTTCTATCACTCCCGGTTTACCACGTACATACATAGGTGTTCTGACATGCCCAGGTTGGCTGCGCTCTATTACTCGGACTTTATCTCCCGGGATGAACTTACTATCCATTTCTTTCGGCCTCTAGTCGAGATCTTACTTCTTCTCTCTTTTTATCAAGCTCTTCTTGTGTGAAAACACCTTTTTCAAGCAGCAACCATGTTATAGCTTGAAGCCAGCGCTCATAATAAGGATATTTATGATAGTCATCTCCTAAGGCTTCCTGCATACGACGTGATTCATCCACACGCGCCAATCTTCTTTTGGGATCAAAAAGAAGTAACATAATCGCATCAACACGTCTTTCCCAATGAGTGGGTTCATGCTCATTCTTTACAGGGTCAACTAGCCCTGCAGGTAATCCGCCATAATCCTGTGGTCCCCTCATGTAATATTTCTCCTAATCTGATAACCTCGCTAAACATATTAAGACGAGGTGTAAAATTTATTCTGTTGTCAATCCTGTGATCATAATTATGTCTATATGACAATATAATTTATGTTTCCAATAGTATTCAATAAAATTTACATGTCTATGTTTAGTCAGGACGTTCCATGGCAAAAGATTCAGTTACTACTGTATAATCCATATAGCCTAATCTTGCGACTGGTTTTAATAAATTAATGCTAACCCTCCCATCCAGTATGACAGATTCATCAATATGTATTCCGACCACCTCTCCAAGCACTAGATTATTCTCTCTCCCACTTCGCCCAGTTGGCAATTTAACTGTTTTTAAATATCTACACTCAAAAGCAGCAGGAGCAACGGCTACACGAGGGGGTTTTACTTTAACACAGTTCAATGGTTCCAATCCTGCTTCTGACATCTCATCAACATTTCTTGGCAAATGTTCAGAAGTCAAATTCATCTTTTTATGCAAGTCCCAATTACAAAGATTGAAAACAAATTCACCAGTTTCCTCCACATTTATTAGACTGTCCTTAGGCCCCCCTTCCGGATGCGTGCCATTGGGGCAGTACATTACGCATGGTGGATCATCCGCTACACCATTAAAAAAGCTATAAGGAGCAAGGTTGATAGTTCCTCTAGAGCTAATAGTGCTTATCCAACCAATAGGCCGGGGTACTACTAAAGCCTTAAATGGATTATACAAAAGAGGTTCTGGTTTTATATTAATTTCTGGATCAATAAACATTTTTAACTCAATATCTGAAATTTATAATGCCTTCGTGCTCAACAAACGTTAATATCTTTAAAATATAATGAATATTTGGGTAGCGCTAATTTTTTTCTTTTCTTAAGTTAACTATAACAATAATTAATAAATACAAAACTAATATATTTAAAACTGAATAAAATAAAGAATTATGGAGTGAGAAAATGGCTGAGCCAATTATTAGGGTGACCGACATTGCTTGGGGAAGAATTAAGTCACCTGATTTAGACATACAAGAAGAGTTTCTCACTAACTTCGGTATGGTTCGCGCAGAAAGAACTAATGACGCTTTATATATGCGCGGCACAGATCCTGATCATCATATTCATGTCACCGAGAAAGGTGATCCAGGATTCGTTAGTCTGGCTTTTAATGCAGCCTCAGAAGAAGACCTTCATAAACTAGCAGCGGAAGCAGAGACCGCTAGTGATGTTCATGATATAGACGAACCCGGAGGTGGTAAAAGAGTTATTATAACGGAGCCAAACGGATATGGAATAGAGGTAGTTTGGGGTATCGATGAATTAGAACCAATCAAAGTCGAGCGTCATGCCTATAATCTTGGAAATGTTGATAAAAGAGCACGCGCTGGTGAGCTTTGGAGAAAACCCAAAGGGCCGTCTCAGCCCAAAAGGATAGGTCACGGTGTTATAGGCACGCCAAAACTAACTGAATCAATATCTTGGATGAGACATCATATTGGCCTGGTGGGCACCGATGAAGTTTATGTTGAAGATGATGAAAACAAGGTTATCGCCAGTTTCAATCGAATTGATGCCGGAGAAGAATTTGTTGACCATCACGTTTTTCTCTTTGTGCACAACGAAAGAGCTGGACTAAATCACCTTTCTTATGAGGTACAAGATTTTGATGATGTTGTCATGGGACACGAACATCTCAAAGAAAAAGGCTATGATCACGTATGGGGACTAGGAAGGCACGTGTTGGGAAGTCAAATCTATGATTACTGGATGGACCCTTGGGATCGAGTCCATGAACATTGGTGTGATACAGATGTGTTAAATAAGGATTATGGCACTAAACACGTTTCGGCCGAGGAAGGTTTTGGATCTCAATGGGGTGAACCAGCTCCCATGAGATTCATTGAACATGTAAGTCCATAGCCGAAGCCTTAATCATCAAAAAGCCCGGCTAGTAAGCCGGGCTTTTGTTTAGCGAAGTATGACAAGAAATAGGAGTTTAAACGAAATGCTTAAGTTAAATGTCATAACCGTTAGCACTCGTCCAACAAGAATTGGGCCAGTGATAGCGAACTGGTTTGTTGAATATGCATCAAATGAATTCAAGGATATTTTTGATGTTAAAAACATAGACCTTCTTGACTTTAACTTACCTGTTTTTAATGAACCAAAACATCCGAGGTTTGGCGAATATGTAAATGAAGAAACTAAAGTGTGGAGTAAATGCGTTGACTCTGCTGATGCTTATGTTTTTGTGACACCAGAATACAATTATGGTCCTCCACCATCATTTGTAAATGCTTTAACCTATTTAGCATCAGAGTGGCATTATAAACCTGCCTCATTTGTTAGCTATGGTGGGGTTTCAGGCGGTTTAAGAGGTGTACAAATGGAAAAACTTCTACTTACAACATTTAGAGTTGTTCCAATTTTTGAGGCTGTTCCAATTCCAATGGTGTCAGAACACATTAATGATGGCGTCTTTCTTCCAAAAGAAATACACATTCAATCAGCAAAAAACATGATTCCTGAGTTAGCCAAATGGGCCAACGCTTTAAAGGTGATGCGAATAAAAGAATAACAGAAATGCTTTTTCTATCACAGTGCGCACAAGACATGAAATCAATAAAATGACTGAAAAAAATCTGTCTCAGAAAAACGACTTTATTCGTGAAATAATCCGAGGGGATATAGCAGCAAATTTACACGAAAAAATCGTTACTCGTTTTCCTCCAGAACCGAATGGATACCTACACATCGGTCATGCCAAATCGATTTGCCTAAATTTCGGGGTGGCACAGGAGTTTCAGGGACTTTGTAATCTCAGATTTGATGATACAAACCCCACAAAAGAAGACCAGATATATATAGATGCAATAAAATTTGATTTAACATGGCTAGGTTTTAATTTTGAAAACAATATTCGTTATACATCTGATTACTTCGAACAACTCTATGACTGGGCGATAGAATTAATAAACAAAGGCTTGGCCTATGTAGATGATCTCTCCCCAGATGAAATGCGATCGTACCGTGGAACATTGACAGAACCTGGCATAGAAAGCCCTTCAAGAAACAGAGAAATAGCTGAGAATCTTGATCTGTTTGAGCGCATGAAAAATGGCGAATTCGAAGAAGGTAAAATGTCCTTACGAGCTAAAATAGACATGCAGTCAGGTAACTTAAATCTTAGAGATCCTGTAATCTATCGAATAATGCACGCTAATCACCCACGAACTAACAATAATTGGTGCATATACCCTATGTATGATTTTGGTCATGGTCAGTCAGATGCAATTGAAAACGTCACTCATTCATTGTGCACACTAGAATTTGAAGACCATCGTCCCCTTTATGAATGGTTTCTTGAAAATTTATCCATTCCCTCTAAACCAAAACAATATGAATTTTCTAGATTAAATCTTAGCCACACAATCCTTTCAAAAAGACGTCTTCTTAAATTAATAGAGTGTGGTTACGTAACAGGCTGGAATGATCCTAGAATGCCTACGTTAGCAGGTCTTAGAAGAAGAGGTGTACCCCCTGAAGCCATAAGAGATTTTGTGGGGCGACTTGGTGTTACAAAGTCTGATGGAATTGTGGAGATGTCTTATTTTGAAAATACTGTTCGGGAACATTTAAACGTGACAGCCCAAAGACGTATGGCTGTATTGAATCCCCTAAAGATCGTTATTGAAAATTATCCTGAAGACCCACAATTTAAGGATGAGCTTGAAGCAACCAATAATCCTAATAACGAAGATGACGGTTTTCGTAGATTATTATTCTCTAGAGAGATATATATTGAGCATAATGATTTCATGGAAAACCCAACTAAAAAGTTCTTTCGATTGGGTCCTGGAAGAGAAGTAAGGCTGAGATACGCTTATTTGATAATTTGTAAAGAAGTTATAAAAGACAAAAAGGGAAACATAATTGAACTTCGATGTCATTATGATCCTGCAAGCCGAGGAGGTAACTCACCTGACGGTCGCAAGGTTAAGGGAACTTTGCATTGGGTCTCTGCAAACCACTCAAAAAAAGCTACAATTAATCTTTATAACGAACTCTTTACAGAAGCCATACCAGGATCGAATGGTGATTGGATTGAAGACGTGAATAAAACATCATTAGAGAGTTTAACTAATTGCTTTTTAGAACCTTCTATATTGGATTTTAAATCAAACACGACCATTCAATTTGAAAGATTGGGATATTTTTGTGCAGACTTAAATAGCACTCAAGAAAATCCAATATTCAATAGAACAGTTCCATTGAGGGACACTTGGGCTAAAAAGACCTGATATTATAATGATTTTCTGCTTATATTAAATAACAGCAAGCGGTGCCAATGCATCAATATCCGTTATCACATCAATTATAACAGGTCCATTTGCTTCAAATGCTTTTTGCAGAGCTGAAGGTAGATCAGACGGCTTTTCAACACGTATTCCTATACCACCCATATTTTCAGCAATTTCAGCAAAGTTAACATCAGAAAAGTGCCAAAGCCTCAGTGCCTCATCAGTCTGCTCACCTCCATAAACTCGATCAAAACCTCTTTTAGACTGATTCCCGGAGCTATTATTGTTAACAAGAGTAACAGTTTTAATACCCCAACGAGCAGCTGTTTCAACTTCAGCAATGTGATACCAAAAACCTGCATCACCAGTAAAACAAAAAACAGGCCTGTCGGGCGCACCACATTTAGCACCTAGTGCGGCAGGAAAAGCCCAACCAAGATGACCTGCGCTCCTCATATAACTTTGGTTCGGAGAACGTAAATCATACATTCCTCCCATCCACATTCCCCCATGACCAGTATCAGCAACAACAATAGCATCACTTGGTAAGTGCTCTGATAGTTCATTACAGATACGTTCAGGTCTTATTGGCAAAGAATCAGAGTTCAATAAATCATGAAATTTTTCATTCCATTCGTTTACAATTAAGGCGGCTCTATCGATCCACTTGGATCTCCTAGAGGCAGATTCAGCGTTCGTAAGGGCAAGCATTTTTTCTAAGGCAACTTTGGCATCCGCTTGAACCGATGCTTTCAACGGATAGTTCCTCCCTATAATTTCCGGTTCAAGATCTATCTGTATTGCCGCAACCCCGATGGGTGGAACTTGCCAAAAATGTGTTGTCATTCCTCCTGCCGTGGTACCTATGAAAGCAACTAGATCTGCTTCATTTACTACTCGGTTAGCACTCTCACGCGAATAAGTACCTACAACACCAACAGAAAGTGGATGATTGCCCGGCACAGAATCTTTACCATTGAGTGATGTGGCGATTGGAATATTTAATCGTTCAGCCAAAGACAATAGAGATGACGATGCCCCCGATGCTCTAACACCACCGCCTGCTATAATTACTGGCCGTTCAGCAGACTCTAACTGATCTAATGCAGACCTGAGATCTACCTCAGAGGGTTCAGGTCGAAACGGCGGGATCTGGCTAAACGCCGTCTCACAAAGAGCCTCCATGTCCGCCTCTTCTGCATCAATTTGCCCTTCATTACCTTGAAATTGTAGATGAACAGGGCCTGGAGTACCAGAGGCGGCCACTCTAAATGCTTGTCTGATCATATCAGGAAATCTATCAACACTATCGATAGTAGCATTGAACTTAGTAACTGGTTCAAATGCTGGCACGTCATCAACCTCCTGATAAACTCCACGAAACTTGGTGCTGGGATCTCTACCACCAGTCATTGCAATAACAGGTGAATGAGCTAAATGAGCATCTCTAAGTCCTGCAGCCAAGTTTAGTGCTCCAATAACTTGTGCCATGCAAATGCCAGGTTTACCTGTAGCCCTCGCATAACCATCAGCCATATAAGCTGCCGTTTTCTCTGAATGAACATGTAAGCGCTTTATGTCTGTTCGTAATTCTAATTCTACCATAGTACGACGCAAAACAGCAGGAACCATAAACACATGTGTAACACCATACCCCTTAAGCATATCTGCCATAACTTGCGCGCCAGACATAATCGTCATTGTTATTACTCCTCAAAAAATTAGTTATCCGTTTATTCAGTGAATAATAGACTTATATAAAATGATTAAAAAATTTTACCTCTGTAGTTTGCTATCCTCTTTAAGCTTTTGTCTATCGATCTTACCCGATCCAGTTTTTGGAAGCGATTTCATATAACTTATCTCTCTTGCGTATTTATGTGGTAACAAGTTTTTCTGAGCATAATTTTTCAATTCTTCCGTCATGTTTTGGTTTTCCTCGCAATCATCTGAGAGAACAACAAATGCTTTTGTTGTCATTCGTTCATCAGCGAGGGTCAAACCTAAAACAACACACTCCTTTACAGAGGGATGATTTTTTAAGCAAAGCTCAATTTCAAGTGGATACACCCATTGTCCGCTGATCTTAATTAGGTCATCTGCACGACCTCGAAAATAATAAAACCCATCATCATCTACCTCAAATCTGTCACCAGTATAAATCCATCCTTCTTTCATAGTTTCGAGCGTTTTATCCAGCTTGTTCCAATAACAAGGTGCATTTGAATCGCCTCTAACCCATAAAACACCTGGTTCATCCCCTTCGACAACCTTACCCTCAACATTTCTTAACTCAACTTCATAACCCTTAACTGGCTTACCCGCTGAACCAACTCTAAAATCTTCTAATTTATTCGATATATAGATGTGTAACACTTCCGTAGAGCCTAAACCTTCGATTATGTCCAAATCAAACCTAGAATTCCAAGCAGAGAATAAATCCTTTGAAAGAGTTTCCGCGGCTGAAATACATAATCTAACACTGTTAAAAGATGAACTAGTCTTAACTTTATTACTTAACAGTGCATTATAAAGCGTTGGTAAACCAAAGAAAACAGTAGGTTTATACCTTTCCACATGATCAAAAACTATTTCTGGCTGAGGCCTTCCAGCACTTAATATAACACTAGCCCCCACAGAAAATGGAAACGTTATAGAATTACCAAAGCCATAAGCAAAGAATATTTTCGGCGGTGAATAACAGATGTCATCGTCCGTTAAACTAAGCACTTCTTTAGCGTAAGATTCATTAGTATAGGCCATGTCATGATGTAAATGAACGATTCCTTTAGGTCGCCCTGTGCTACCAGAACTATACATCCAAAAAGCCATGTCATCTTTGTTTGTATTAGACGCCGGCATAGACGATGAGTGACTTCTAATCCAGTCCTTCCAGGTAATTGAAGTGATCTGGGATATATTTGTTTCTATGTTTCCATCAACTATTATAGTTTCTAGATTTGTACCAACTACTGTCTCTTCACTTATGAGATGGGAGAAGCTTTCGCTAATAATAACTACAGTGGCTTCGCTATCCTTAAGATAATAATTCACCAACTCTGGAGGAGACAAAGTATTAATTAAAACTGGTACAAATCCTGCTCTCATTGCTCCAAATATTGCCGAAGGATAAATTGCTGTATCATCTAAAATCATTAATATTCGTGAAAATGGTCTCAACTGCATATGATTCAGAGCATTTCCTGCTTTATTTGAAGTTTCACAAAGCTCCCTATAGGTGACATTACCATTATCAGAGTAAACAGCGATTTTATTTGGTCGTTTTTCCAGATTAGCGAAAAGTATTTCACTTGCGTTATACTTTTCAGGAAGATCAAAGTTTATGTCTTTAGATATTTTCAAAAACCTTGGAACGTGATCTGTTATATCATTAACTTCCATAATTAAGTTTCCTAGCTAGCATGATAATACGAATACCTCTTCATAAAATTTGGAGCTATTGATTTTAATTTCTCATCGCTTACCCTGCCGGTTCTTATCATGTAGCTTTTTGCAAATTCATAAGGCTCAAGACTTCTAACCAGCTCATCCATTTTCTCATACCACAGAGCGCTTGCAATTGAAGCATCTATTAGTTTTTCTAACTTTGGACGACGTTTAACTTCAAACTGATTCAAGGCAGCTGTTTTGTCACTTAGATGTTCGTTTATCGCCTCAAATAGACAAATAGCATCCTCCATTGCAAGACGTGTTCCGGATCCAATTGAAAAATGAGCTGTGTGCAAAGCGTCTCCGATTAGAACGATATTTTCATGACTCCACCGCTCATTCCACACCTGAGGGAACCAACGCCAAACTGATTTATTCGTTAATAACTCATGCCCGTCCAAATCAATAGCAAATACTTCTTCACAATAGGCTTTAATAGAACGTTCATCTTTAGCTGAAAAACCTGCTTTTTCATATGTTTTTGGGTCTGTCTCAACTATAAATGTACTCATATGAGAATTATAGGGATAATGGTGAGCACAAAAAACACCGTCATTATTTAATCTAAAAGTAAGGCTCAAACAATCAAATAACTTCGTTGTACCAAACCAAATAAATGGGTTTTTTAGTATTGTTTCTGATGACCTAAACTCCTCTTTGTAATTTTTTCTAATGGAAGAGTTTGCTCCATCGGCAGCTACAATATAATCATAGTTATAATCGTTTTTTATGTCTTTAAACTCTGTATTAAAGTCGAACAAAACACCAGTCTGCAAACAAAGTGACTGAAGTAAGTTTAGTAATTGCAAGCGTCCAATTGCAGCAAAACCATTACCATCGATTGCCATATGTTCATCTTTATGAACAATCTTTAAGTCTGGCCAATATCTCATATGAGGCATTAAATAATTATAAGTTTGTTCATCATCACTGTGTAAAAATTCTAGCGCTTTGTCAGAAAATACTACTCCAAATCCAAAAGTGGCATTACTAGGGTTCTGTTCAACAACCTTTACTTCTATACCTGGGTGCGACCTCTTTATAAGATAAGAGAAATAAAGACCTGATGGACCTCCTCCAACAACTAATATTTTCATTCCTTCAGACCTTAATTATGATAAACAAATAGGTATTATATAGATATGCACGGTAAGATATAAATATGTCCAATGATCGAAACAAGATAATTAAATCAATCGAGAAATATTTCGATGATGGTGAGTTTATAAAAGATTTAAACCTTTTAATAGAATCAAAAACAGAGAGCCAAATAGATAATTCATTAGAAACATTAAATAACTACTTTTTAAATCATCTTACTCCATCACTAAATAAATATGGTTTTAAAACAGAAATATCAGATAACCCTAATCCTAAAGCAGGCCCACTTTTAATTGCAGAAAGAATAGAAAATAAAGATTTACCCACAATCCTTATCTATGGACACTCAGATGTTGTTGTCGGTCAAGAGGACGAATGGGATAGAGGCTTAGACCCCTGGAATCTAACAATTAAGGAAGACAAAATATTTGGAAGAGGAACAGCAGATAACAAAGGACAACATTGGATAATCATATCTTCTCTACAACACGTAATAAAGGAAACGGGAAATCTAGGATTCAACTGCAAAATTTTAATTGAAAGTGATGAAGAAATGGGATCAAGAGGCTTGTATGATTTCTGTGCAAGCAGAAGCGACGATTTATCTGCAGATGTCCTTATAGCCTCTGACGGACCTCGAGTGGATCCAGACAAAGCAACAATAGTATTAGGGTCTCGAGGACTAATAAACTTTGAAATGAGTCTACACTTAAGGAAGGGTTCACATCATTCTGGCAATTGGGGAGGATTAATAAGTGACCCTGGAATCATTCTGTCTAATGCTATCTCTTCGATAGTCGACCAGAGAGGGCAAATAATGATTCCCTCATGGAAACCTAATTCTTTGAATAATGAAATAAGAGATATTATCAAAAAACTCAAAATCTCTGGAGGATCAAACTCTCCACCTATAGATGAAAATTGGGGTGAAATAGATTTATCCCCAGAGGAGAGAGTTTTTGGCTGGAATAGTTTTTCAGTGTTAGCAATGGATTTAGGTGATATCGAGAGAACTCAAAATGCTATAGCCCCGTCAGCTAGAGCAATATGTCAACTTAGGTACGTTGTAGGAACCAATCCAGATGATATCTTACCTTCCTTAAAAAAGCATCTCATTGAAAAAGGTTACAAAGACATAAAGGTGAGGCCTTCTCGCATGTCAAGCATGAAAGCTACACGACTCGATCACAACAATTATTGGGCTAAATTAACTAATTACTCAATTCAAAAAACTTTAGGAAAACCTGCTGCTGTGGTTCCCAATATAGGAGGAAGTATTCCAAATGATGTATTTATGAACACTTTAAATCTCTCTACAATCTGGATACCCCACTCTTACCCTGGTTGTTCACAGCATGCTCCAAATGAACATATGCTATCCTCTATAGCACGGGAAGGATTACAAATTATGACAGGTCTTTTCTGGGATATTGGAAACGATCTACCTAAATAATTAGCTTTTGAACTCTATTTCGTATCCTATTATTGGGGTATCGCCCGTATTAATAGCGTTATGTTCGACCGGAGCTTTATACGAGGAAGTTGTTCCTGGCTCATAATTAAAGTCTGCGCTAGTACCATCAGCAAAATGAGAAGTAAGTGTTCCCTTTGAGATCCGGATTACTGTGTAATCCAACTCATGTGTATGCCATCCAGTCTGCTCTCCCGGCTGGATAACATAATAAATCATCCTAGAATATTCATCTTCGTGAAGCACTATATGTTCAGGAGCAGTTCGATCCTGTGACAATGGCGTGTAGGATTTAGCAACAGCAGTAGTCATTATTCTTACCTCTTAATTCATACAATTTGATTCTAAAAGTAGCTTCTCTATTAAATAAACTTAGACGATATATACGTGCTTAATAACTTAATAAAAACAAATCCACAAAATAATAATTAATCTAATCCTCAGAACTTGAGTGAATTATTTATTCAGCAGCAGCCCTAGAGGTCCCATCAGATGAAAGGCCTGCGGCATCAAGCGCTTCCGCAATCATTGCTATTTCAGTTTGTTTAAGTTTTACCAAAGGCGGACGAACGATTGCCTTATTCTGTCGTCCCAAAAGAACAAGTGCTTCTTTCATTCGATTATGCATGTCTCCAAAAGGGTCTCTGTAAAAGACGCCTGTAGTATGCCAAATAGAATCAGATATTCTTTTTGCTGTTTCTAAATCATTAGATTGAACAGCTCTATATAGCTTAACGTGAAGATCTGCGATTACTGATCCCGCACCAGACAACAATCCATTTGCGCCCATAACCAAAGAAGACATTAACCACGCTGAATTTGTTGACAAAACATTTACCGGTCGCGGTAGTGATTGTAAAACCCTTATGTGGGTTTCGTGTTTTTGTGGCACCGACCAATCTTTAACAGCAGCTATGCTTGGAACTTCTTCAGTAAGCTCAACCAAGGTATCTAATGAGTATGCCAGTTCATCCCCATATTGAAAAACGATTAATGGAAGATCGGTGGCATCAGCAATACATTTAAAATGCGTCAATGCCATTTCTGGACGATGCTGCACTCCACCCATCCTCATTGAATGAGGCGGAAAGCAAAGAAGCGCAGAGGCACCTAGATCATCAGCCCTTTTAGCCAATCGAGCAGCTTCAATACTTCCATCGGCATATATCCCATTGATAAGTGGAATATTATCACCAACCGTTTCACTGGCAAGGTTGAGTATTAATGATTGCTCTTCATGACTACATGCGTGTACTTCGGAAGAATGGCCGTTAACTGTTATTGCAGATATTCCCTCTACGTTAGACAGATACAGAAAGTGACGTCGAGTTTCTGATTTATTGATTCCGAAGTCATCATCAAATGCTAATATAGCTGCTGGAATTACCCCTTGAGGTGTGTAATCACGAAATCTAGCCATTATCTAAATGTCCCAAAGTGTGGTATTCTAATACAATCAACTATAATTAATAAAATTGAGCAAACTTTTACTAATCAATAATGATATTCATAATATTCTACAATTATTCAAAAAACAAATTTAACTCTACCGAATGTGAATTAATAAGTTTTTTTTAGGAAAAAAATGTTTAAACTAGTGGTTATTATGAATTTTATTTAGGAACTCTAATATACGGTTAAATTAAGAAAGCACACTTTTTGTAATTTAAAAGGATATTAAAATGCCACATCACAAGCTCTCTGATATTGAATTTAAGCCTGATGATACTGCGCCAGCCTTAATGAAGAGTTTTGTGGGAGAGTTCATGAAAGCAGCTCTTGTTCATTATGAAGAAGGGATAGCTCCTCCCCCTCATTTTCATCCAAATGAGGAACAGTTCATCTATCTCCTAGAAGGAAAATTACGTATGGTACTTGGCGAAGATATAACCACTATAGAGGCAGGCGATGTTGTGCACATTCCTAGAAATATTAGACACGGAATTTTGCCAGTGGACGGTCACTGCTTATTTTGGTCAGTAAAAAGTCCTGCAGGTGATGGACGGCACAGTCAGGACTATAATAAGGCTGATACTGCTGAGGAGCTGCAAGTTGCAATGGCAAATATGAAATCAGACTAATGCAATATATAACAGCACAGATATTGTTAGTTATATAAAGGAGAAACGGCATGAAATATAACAAAAATGAAGCCAAGGATGCCGCCAAAGAGATATTACGTGGCGTTTGGACAGCAATGCCATATTGTTGGAATGAGACAGATGAGTTCGACGATAGGGCAAACTGCCGTAATATGGATCACATCATAACAAAACTTGAAATCGATGGGCATTATTGTTCAGGTAATATTGCTGAGTTTTGGTCAATGCCAAATGACGAAAGAAAACACGCTCATGAGGTAATGATCGCTGCAGCGAATGGTCGAATACCACAAATAGCAGGATGTCATCATCAATCTGTCAAAGATGCTACAATGCTAGCTAATCATGCTTGGGACATTGGTTTTGATTTCGTAATAATTTTAACACCTTATGTAGCAGCAGGTAATGATGATTCAGTTTACTCCTTTTACGAGTACATATGTGAGCGGACTGAAATAGGGATTGTACTATTTAATGTCCCTTCCAATTGCCATCCAATAAGTCCGAGTCTAGCCAAACGGCTTATATCTTTGCCCAACATAGTTGCAATAAAACAAGCAGACCCCGCACCAGCTTCTACTATAGCTCTAGAAGCGAGCGTGGGTAAAGATGTAGTAATTTCTGTTGCTGATGAAGCACCGTGGTTGCATAACATGACGCAACTTGGCCATCAATGGCTTATCAATTACAACCCTCATTTATATCAGGTGCCAGGTTACTTACCAATTAATGAGTATACAAGGCTCGCCCAGAACGGAGAAATTGAGCAAGCAACAAAACTTGCAGCATCACTAAACCCCATTAGAGGATTACACTCAAAATGGATACAAGGTTACTGGCGCAAGGGACGAATGCCAATGTCTGAAATGAAATATTGGCAGGAATGCATATTGATGGACGGGGGGACAGTACGTCCACCAGTATTAGAAATGGATGAGGAAGCTAAATCTACGTTCATACAAGAAATAGAAGCTACGGGACTTCCTGAAAAAGCAAGGTTAGCGCTTACCAAGAATGCAGCTGAGTAGATATTAATACAGAAACCTCTGTAAAAAATTATTTTTAGCCATGATCGTAGTCACCTAAGTTTCTGCCTTCTTCAACATAAACTGTTTTTTCATAGTCATTAGGCCTGCCGCTATTTAAAGTGCTTAAAAGCCAATCAGACATTGCTGGGTATATTTCTCCCGCTACTTCTCCCATAGGATGAAAAACACCCTCATAGAGCCATAATTCTGACGGCCCTGCCAAACTTTCCCTGAAGACTTTAATATCCGCTGGCGTACATAATTCATCCATATCACCAGCAACAAGTAAGTGTGGCACGCGAAGCCTCTTCGCAACATCGGGCAAGTAATCCATCTTGAGCATAAACTCATCAAACTCATCCTCGTCGGTGTAACCCGTCATATACATAAAAATACGCTTAAAGTTCGGCTGCGCTTGTTCAAAAATTATATCAAACGACCCAACATTTGCCATCTGACCACATACAGCTTTAACACGTTCATCATGTGCACCCACTTGCACTCCCCATCGGGATCCCATGCTCATTCCCATAACGCCAATTTTATCAGCGTCTACGTCTTCACGTGTAACAAGCATATCAATAACTCTTGAAGCAGCTATCTGATAGTTATCTTGGGTTAGCCAAACAGCGTTATAATTACATTCTCCCTGACCTGGGCCATCTAACGCACAAACATTTATACCACGATCGAGGTAATCATTTGAAAAAGGATTAACAACGTCTTCCTTAATAGCATCCATACCTGGAATAATAAGTATTGTTGGCTTAGGACCTTCACCAGGAGCCTTATGAAAAACACAATGAACATATTCACCTGGCAAAAATTCTAGAGAATTTTTGATCATACACCCATTAGATAGCTCAATTACTTTGTCATAACATTTATATAATAATTTATACGCCTTATTCATTTCCTCATTTCCATGAACGGGTATAAGGTGTTGAGCGCGACCAAAACACAGAGAAGCTCTATGATATAATTTTCTAGCGGTAATAAGCTGCCCACTGTCTTCAGCTGCTTTGGCAGCAGACTCTAATGCACTTGCCCGTTTAAACCAGGCCTTCGGAAAAGATCTTCTTCCTGTAACCTTTTTGTAGACTGCGTGCAAATCTTCAAGCATAAACCCCCTAACAAGACGCGTTCCCATAATACCTGGATGAAGAATATCTTCGTTTTCTGAAAGCATAAGAAAATTATCAAATATCCACCCTTGCTCCTGTCGCAACTGAGGTTTAGCCATGTCCTTTATCCTTTTATAAATTCAAATTATACGTCAAAAAAATTTTAATTTAAGAATATAAATTATATTCAAACATACTTAAATATACATATTGAAAATATATCAAAACAAAATCTTTTGAGAGGAATCATGCCAAAACGTCAAGAGTTTGATAGACGTTATATACTAAATCTATCTTGTCCCGACCAAATGGGAATCGTTGCAGAAGTAGCCAGTTTTCTAGCCCAGCAGGGTTGTAATATTTTAGAATCGGCACAGTTTGATGACGAAATATCAGGGCAATTTTTTATGCGCACTGTATTTGGAGCAGGAGAAACCACTCCTTCTGAAACAAACATCAAAAGTTCATTTAACCCAATTGCACAAAGGTTTGCTATGGCCTGGAAGCTGTATAATCAATGTCACAAGCCACGTGTATTAATAATGGTTTCTAAGCCAGGACATTGCTTAAATGATCTTCTCTATAGAGTTAGTATTGGGGCTTTAGAAATTGATGTCGTAGGTATCATTTCTAATCACCTAGACCAGAAACCACGTGCTGTTTTCTATGACATACCCTATCACTATTTACCGATTACACCTCAAACAAAAACACAACAAGAAACAGAGGTATTAAAAATTATAGAACAAACGGACGCTGAATTAACGGTGCTAGCAAGATATATGCAGATATTAACCCCGGAAACTTGTGAAATTCTCAAAGGTCGAATTATAAACATTCATCATTCCTTCTTACCCGGGTTCAAAGGGGCAAAGCCCTACGATCAGGCATACATTAGAGGAGTGAAACTTATTGGGGCAACAGCCCACTACGTTACACCTAACCTTGATGAGGGTCCGATTATCGATCAAGAAACCACAAGAGTAACTCATGCACAGCACCCACAAGAATTAGAGCGTGTGGGAAGGGATTTGGAAAGTTTAGTTTTAGCAAGAGCTGTACGTTACCACATTCAACATCGTGTTATCACACACAAAGATAGAACAGTTGTGTTTTATTAACTAGCTGAGTTAATCGCTTCCCAAATTCTTCGAGGAGTTACAGGTGTATCTATCTTGTTGACCCCTAAAGCCTTAATTGCATCAAGTATTGCGTTCACAACCGTAGGAGTACTAGCCACAGTACCCCCTTCTCCAACACCTTTAGCCCCAATAGGGTTCGATTTACTCCGCACGGGATTAAACTCTACTTTTATATCTGGCATCATATCAGCTCGAGGCATTCCATAATCCATAAACGACCCTGAAAGTAACTGTCCATTCTGTCGATCATAATAAAGATCTTCCATTAAAGCCTGTCCTACCCCTTGGACAACTCCTCCGTGAATTTGTGCGCTAGCCAGTAATGGGTTAATGACCGTACCAATATCGTCAACAACACTATATCTATCAATTATTACTTCACCGGTTTCTGAATCAACTTCCACTTCAGCTATATGACAACCATTTGGAAAACTTGGCACATCGGCAGAAAAAGCTCCCACTCCCTGAAGACCCACTCCAAGTTCTTCACTTGGTAAGTGCACCGGCATAAAGGACATCTTTGCGATTTCAGTGAGAGGCATCTGTTTGTCAGTTCCAGTTATGATGAAATTTCCTTCAGAAAACTCAATGTCTGTAACATTGGCTTCCATAAAATGTGCAGCAAACTTTTTACCCTTCTCTATTACATCATTTGCTGCGGCCTGAAGAGCGCTACCACCAACCATCATTGAACGAGAGGCATAGGTACCTCGGCCTATAGGAACTTCATCAGTATCTGCCTGAGTAAGACGAATATTTTCAAACGGAACATTTAACCACTCGGATACCATTTGAGCAAAAGTAGTTTCGTGGCCTTGTCCATGAGATAAAACACCAGACACAATGGTAATCGTACCACTAGGATCAAATCGTATTTCCATTCTTTCATTAAATATTCCTGTATTATCTACGTAATAGACAATACCACGACCTCTATACAGACCCCTCTCTTTAGAGATCATCACTCGATCTTCGTATCCATCCCAATCAGAAAGCTCTCTACACTTTTCCAAAGCTACGGAATATTCACCTGTATCATATGTCCAACCAGTAATAGTGCTGTGTGGCATGTCATCTGGTTTTATAAAGTTAATTTTTCTTATTTCAGCTCTATCCATCTCAGTTTCTTGGGCAGCCAGATCAATTAATCTTTCCATAATATAAACTGCTTCAGGTCTTCCGGCTCCTCTATATGGCACCGTCGGGGAAGTATTAGTAAAAACAGCCTTATTAATCACATCAACAGCCGGAATATCATATACAGTAGGTGCTAACTTAACTGCAAAGACAGGAGGAATGGCCCCAGCGCCTTCAATATAGGCTCCCACATTGTGGAGACCTCTCCATCGTAACCCAATAAACTTTCCATTTTTATTAAGCGCTAGCTCAGCATCAACTGATTGATCACGTCCATGACCGTTTCCCAATAGAGATTCACTACGTGTTGCTATCCATTTAACTGGCCTTCCTAGCCTCTTACAGGCCCACGCAACAACTGCCTCCTCGGGATACACATGACCTTTCATTCCAAAACCACCTCCTACATCACCAGCAATCACTCGTATCATGCTTTCAGGAACATTTAGATTTTGGCTTGCAAGACCTTGCCTTATTCCATGAACGTTTTGAGTGCTTGTATAAAAATTAAGACGACCATTGCTAGCATCAAAGTCTCCCAAACAGCCTCTAGGTTCCATTGTGACAGCATCAATACGGTTATTATGAAGAGATAGTTTCGTTATGTGATCAGCTTGTGCAAAAGCGGCTTCCACGTCATCAGAGCTTCCTGATTGAAGTGTAAAGCTTACATTGCTATCAGCCTCCTTATAAACTTGAGGAGCATTGTCTCTTATCGCATCACTGGCCATAATCACAGCTGGTAATTCAGAGTAGTCTATTTCAATAAGATCAACAGCATCGCGCGCTTGCTCTTCAGTTTCAGCTATTATGACAGCAACTCTTTCACCGACAAATCTGACTCTTTCAACAGCTAGCGGCATATGAGAAGTACGGTATCCTGGGGGTCCCCCCATGTCCTCAGGCATAACCCCTCCAGTAGGCCCCATTTCATCCTCAACATACTCAAGTCCAGTTAAAATAGAAATTACTCCTGGCGAGTTTATTGCTTTAGAAGTGTCTATAGATTTGATATCAGCATGCGCATAATTAGAGTAAACAAAAACAGCGTAGCTCTGCCTCGGTAATGTCATGTCTGACACATACCGACCTAATCCCCGTAGAAATTTAGGGTCTTCTTTTCTCTTTACTGGTTGTCCTATACCAAATTGCATTTTTCTACTCCCTGACATGAAGCATTGATAATATCATATAACAATCATAAAAGTTTTATGAAATAGTAAGCCCACCATCAACAGTAAGCACGTGACCGTTGACATAAGATGAAGCAGGACTAGCTAAATACGAAACGGCACCAGCCATGTCCTCTGGAGTACCAAATCGCCCCATGGGAATTTTTGCCATATTGGTTGCCCTACGCTCTGGATCGGCAGCTAAAATTTTTGCCCTTAATTTGGTCTCAACTGTACCTGGAGCAACAGCGTTTACACGTATACCATATTGAGCCCACTCAACAGCTAAATGTCTTGTGATTCCCCCAACGGCTGCCTTTGACACCCCATAAGGGGATACATTGGGTGTTCCTATAACAGTAAAAGTTGAAGCTATGTTTATTATACTTCCAGACCTTCCCTCCTCTATCAGGTGTCTTGCCACGTACTGAGACATAAAGTAACAACCCTTAACATTTATGGACATTACTTGATCCCAATCATCAAGAGTGACCTCAAGAGCAGGCTTGGCAATAAGCAATCCAGCATTATTGACCAAGACATCTATTTTGCCCATAGCACCTATTGCACCTTTTACCGTTTCTTTTAGATTTTCAATATCTCTTAAATCGAGATCAAATGCAGCAGCTTTCGCGCCTTCTTCCATTTCAATTTCAGCTACAGTTTGGTCAAGGTCATTCGCATTAAGCTCAGTAACTGCCACATCAAATCCATCACGAGCCAAAGTAATAGCAATTTCAGCCCCTAAGCCATATGAAGCGCCAGTAACTAATGCCACAGGCCTATTTGACAAGTCGGTATCTGACATAAGTAGTCTCCCTAAGACAATAGTTAAAACCAAATTAACGGTTAAATAAGCCCAGACTATTGGGAAGTTGATTTCGGCGTCGGCACAATTCTTGTAACAATCATTCCTTCTCTATCTAAAAGTTCTGGAATACGATGAGCGATTTCATTTTTCCAGTGATCACTCTCATAAACATCTGCATAAAGCTTTTCTCTACTTTTCTCATCTTCAAATCTACGAAGCCAAATATATGTACTATCATCTTCTTCGCCACGAAAGCTACCAGTAATCACCATGCCTTTAGATATTTGAAATGGTATAATCTCTTTTTCCATAAAGCTTACCCACTCATCCATTTTACCAGGCCATACTTTATATTGACGTAATTCATAAAATGCCATTTTCTTTCCTCCAGAAATAATTAATAAATTTATAAAGAGCACTCATTTTAGGCTAATATATAAATTATTAGAAAGAGAGTATTATTGACATGCCACATATACCAGCCGCAACAGTCCTTAAAGATATAGCTGTACTTGATCTAACAAGAGTTAGATCCGGTCCAACTTGTGTTAGACAACTAGCCGATTGGGGGGCAAACGTAATAAAAGTTGAAATTCCGGAAGCCCTAGATGTTAAGGGAGGGTTATCGAGTAATAGACGCGGTTCAGATTTTCAAAACCTTCACCGTAACAAAAGATCACTTACCCTCAATCTAAAAGAAAAAGAAGGACTTAGGATATTTCATCAATTAGTTGAAAAAGCTGACATAGTAGTAGAAAACTACAGACCGGATGTAAAAGATCGTTTAGGTATAGATTATGAGACTCTTAAGAAGGTAAACCAAAAAATAATATTAGCCAGTATATCAGGGTTTGGTCAGTTCGGCCCTTATGCTAAAAGACCCGGATTTGATCAAATTGCTCAAGGAATGGGAGGGCTAATGTCCATTACTGGTATACCTGAACAGGGCCCTGTAAGAGCAGGTATCCCTATAGCAGACCTGACTGCAGGTATATTTTGTGCACAAGGCATCCTTCTGGCCTTGATTGAACGTCAAACATCTGGAATAGGTCAATGGCTCCATACATCTCTATTAGAAGCACAAATATTTATGCTGGATTTTCAATCTGCTAGATGGCTAGTAGACAAAGAAATTCCATGGCAAGCAGGCAATAACCACCCAACTAGCATACCTACCGGAGTGTTTGAGACATCTGATGGTTATATAAATATAGCAGTTGCAGGTGGGGCAATATGGCACAGGTTTTGTGAAGTAATGGAAAGAACCGGATGGCTAGAAAATCCAAAATATATCGATAGTGAAGCTCGATCAGAGAATCGTGACTTATTAAATAATGAAATAAATACAATTACTAAAGAAGGTAATACGAACGACTGGATAAAAAAATTAAATGAAGTTGGAGTACCTTGTGGGGCTATTTATAATATTAAGGAAGTTTTTTCTGATCCCCAGGTTCAAGCTCTAGAAATAGCTCGCCCTTTAAGCACCCAATCATCGACAAGTAGTGAATTTGTTAGGCAACCCATTAATTTAACGAGGACCCCCTCTTCATTTACAGTGGCTCCTCCGGAAGCAGGAGAGCATACAGAAGAGGTCCTATTGGATTTAGGTTACAAAGCGGACGAAATAAAAAGTTTAAAGTCAAAAAAAATTGTTTAGTTAATTAAGAGGAAAAACACATGAACAGTGAACAAATTATCTTAGAACGCCAAGATGGCATAGGTAAGATAACATTTAATAATCCAAAGCGTCATAACGCTATGTCACTGGAAATGTGGCGTGCGGGAGCTTCGGCCATTAAACAATGTATAGATTCAAATGACACAAGAGTCATTGTACTAACAGGTGCAGGAGAAAAGGCCTTTGTTGCGGGTGCAGACATATCAAAGTTTGGAGAAGAAAGGAATTCAAAACAGAACATAGAAGAGTATAACCTAGCTGTAAAAAACTTTCAGGATACACTTTCAAAAACTCCGATACCTACCATAGCAAAAATAAAGGGATATTGCATAGGAGGAGGCCTAGCAATTGCCTTGTGCTGTGATTTGCGGATAGCCTCAGAAGATTCTAGATTTGCTGTTCCAGCAGCTAAACTAGGGTTAGGTTACCCCGCTACTGGAATTGAAAGGTTAATGCAAATCGTTGGGCCATCTTTCGCAATGGAAATATTTTACACAGCTCGGCAATTTAACGCCAATGAAGCTATGATAATGGGACTAGTTAATAGAATTGTAGATAATGATAATTTAACAAGCCTTTGCGAAGAGTACACTGACAGAATTTCCAGTAATGCGCCTCTAACAATAAGGGCAGTCAAAACAGCAGTTACAGAAAACCTGAAAACGCCAGCAGACAGAGATATTGCCCTATGTGAAGAACAAGTTGCTGCCTGCTTCGCGAGTAATGATTATCAAGAAGGGAGAACTGCTTTTATAGAAAAGCGCAAACCACAATTTACTGGGACTTAGATGTTTTTTTTAGGTAACGGTATATTTCGGTAAAATCACCTCCTGGAGCAAATTCATTTGTCTCTTTCCAAAGAGCAGAGATAACCTCAATAATTCTTGATGGCGTCTCAGCTTTATCGACTTGCTCTCTAAATAGGCTAACGTCTTTAGACATAAGAGACGCAGCAAATCCTGCATCATATGTCTCTGTTAATATTCGATTAGGAAATTTGTCTTCCGTAGCAGTATTTCTCCCACTAGAGACGTTTAAGACAGATAACATAGTATCCAGGTCTAAATTATGAGATCTACCAAATAATACAGCCTCTGAAGTGGCAGCCATAGAAGTCGCTGACAGGAAATTGTTTAATAGTTTCATTGCCTGTGCCTGGCCAGGATCTTTACCAACTTGAATTACATTAGAGGCAATAAGAGAGAATAAGTTCCGTAAATCTTTAATTTCTTTATCTGGACCGGAGCACATTAAGGCTAGACTTGCGTTTTCTGCACCAGATCTTCCACCACTGACAGGAGCATCAATAAAAACTATATTGGATTTTGATAACAATGAGGAAATCAACATTGCGAATTCAGGGCCAGTTGTTGATAAATCAACGACAATCTTCGTTTTACTCTCTTTCGTATCCTGGATTTCTTGCGCCACCTGTAAAACGACTTTTCCATCAGGAAGACTCAAAAAAATTACTTCCGAGAGTTTAGCTACCTCCTCAATACTAGATTTTACAATTGCTCCTTTTGGAGCAAGCTTGGCAGTTCCAGCTGAATCATAACAATAAAGAGTAAGGCCTGCATTGACCAAATGGCTGCTCATTGCAGACCCCATACTACCTAATCCAATAAAACCGTAATCAGTCATAACAATTGCCCCTATGTTCAACCCATGGTCAAATAAAATATAGTTATACTTACTTGCATTGAATACAACTACAAGTCGATTAGGAGATATCCATGACTAATCCAAAAACATGGGAACTTTATGCAGTTAAATACGCGACCTCCATAAATCGAATCCGTAATGATAACTTTTTAAATACTGACCCTCATGACTCAACACCTATGCCACTTGACTATTTTATATGGGTTGCCATATGCGAAGACCAAAAGATAGTTATTGATACAGGATTTGATGAAATAGAAGCATCAGCCCGGGGTCGTAACATACAAAGAAGCATCACAGAATCATTATCACTTATTCAGATTGATGCAAAGAAAGTTAAGGACGTCATCGTAACACATCTGCATTACGACCACATAGGCGGCCATGCCGAATTTCCTACAGCTAAATTCCATATTCAAGAGAGTGAAATGCAATTTGCAACAGGACCACACATGTGCAGTGATGTTATGAAACACCCATTTTCTGTTGAGCATATAACTAGCATGGTCAAAAATGTATTCGAGGGTCGTGTTACTTTTTATGATGGAGTTGGACAAGTTGCCCCTGGCATTACTGTTCATCATGTTGGAGGACATACAATGGGTCTACAGTTTGTTAGAGTCCTAACAAAAAGAGGCTATGTAGTCCTCGCTTCAGACACGAGCCACTTTTATGAAAACATGGATCAGGTAAACCCGTTTCCAATTATTTTTAATGTAGATGATATGATTCGCGGCTATCAATCTCTCAGAGAGCATGCAGAAACTGACAACCATATTATTCCAGGACATGATCCTATTGTTCTAGATATTTATCCAACCCCAAATGAAAAACTATCAGGCATAGTGGCTAAACTCGACATTGAACCCAATCCACACAATCACTCAAGTGCAAATCTGAATCAGAAATAGCTTTAGATAGTCCATAGTAAGGCAATCAGTTGATTTATAGTTCAACATACAAACGGAGCAGGAATCAAACATATGATAGAAATAAACAGCATTGACCATATAGGCATACGTGTCGCAGACAAAGACCGCGCAATAGCATTTTACAATTTATTCGGCTTCAAACTGGAACGGGCTGCTGATAACGATAACGTCATAGTTATGAAAAATAATAATAATGTCGAAATTAATATAATTTTTAACGCTAATAACACGAACAAAAATAACAATATTTTAATGGACGAAACATATAAATATCCGGGGTTCACACATATAGCATTCAGAGTGGACTCTATTAAAAGTGCTATAGAGAAACTTAATAAAAACGACATTAAAATAACTCAAGGTCCCGTCGCTTTTGGTGAGGATGGCCATGTTTCAGTGTTTTTGAGAGATCCCGACCGTAACACACTAGAACTAAGAGGTAGAGCCGAAGACTTATCAAGTCTTGGCGGGATCGAGAAATATGAACCACTAAATTAGATACGCGATACTATTTATATATACCAACGTTGTATAAATGATACAGACAGCCAACCTTACGTCATCGATTATTTTGTCGCCAGCTTTCAGGCATTTCAAACTCACCCGACCATAGACCCTTTTTTGTAGAACGAGCTTTCATCTCATCTTTTATAAATGCGCTCGAATAGCGCCTGTAAGCCACTGCATAACCATTTGTGACAAGCCATGAATTTATATTTATTTTATCAACCCAACAAACCGAAAGGACCCTCCCATATCTGTCTGTGTTTTTAAATCGACAGATAATGATTTTGCTTGAGATTTTCCTCAACAGGACATTTTTAGATTTCTGTCCACAAAGGTAAAATAAACCAATATTATTGATACATTTTTGTTTAAGCTCTGGCGCATCAATACCTAGTAACCTTATTCTCCTACCTGAGATTCGTAATGAGTCACCATCTGTAACAACAGCTTTACCATACAGGATCATATCAAGATCAGTAAAATTCGACATGCCTAACAACGAACGATTATAATCCTTACCTTCAAAATGGTGTTGTTGGCCAAAAGAAGAGGAACTAAGGATAACTAAAGTGATAATTGGTATATACAGTAGCTTTTTTAGCATAATCGAAATCGAAAGTATGGCGGAGGGAGAGGGATTCGAACCCTCGATAGAGCGTTAACCCTATAACGATTTAGCAAACCGTCGCCTTCAGCCACTCGGCCACCCCTCCGCATCTGAGTGGGTTATCACGACGTATGCAATTTTGTTGTTACTTAGACTGAGCTCAACTGTCAATCCAATGTCTTTAAATTATTGCTGTTTAGTTTAATAGATTTTATTATTTTATCAAAGTTTGAAACGTTTAGGAAATTTTTGGTTAAACCAAACTAGTTTATGAGGAAATAGAATGTCCGCTTATATAATGGCAGCAATGACCGTTCATGATCCTAATGTTTATAAAGATTACATTAAGGAAGTCCCCTCTATAATCTCCAAACATGGGGGGCATTACATCGTTAGAGGAGGAGTTTATGAAGTGGTTGAAGGTACTTGGCCCGGAAATCGTATAGCTGTAGTAGAATTTCCTACATACCAAAAGGCCTTATCTTTCGTTTCGGATCCTGAATATAAACCCATAGCAGAAATTAGACACAAATCAACCACATCAGATGTATGGTTAACTGAAGGCGTTACATCAAATCCAGATTCAAAAAACATGAAAGGCTTTCTTCTGGGAAATATAATTATGGAGGATATTGAGCTCTATAGTAAATATGCTGAAAGAGTCCCTGATGTTTTCGAGGAGCTTAAAGGAACATATCTGGCCAGAGGGGGAAAATCTGAGGTTATTGAAGGAAATTATAACCTTGATAGAATTGTAATTGGAGGTTTTTCGAATAAAGATGCTGTATATAATTTTTATAAGTCAAATACATACGCTCCACTTCTTGAAATTCGAACTAATGCCTCTAGCTCAAATATAGTCATCATTGATGGTATCTAGCACAACAATAAATCTTAATAAGATATTAAATTTGGAAGTAATCAAACTCGGTAAATTTCAAACTTAGTTGAATTTGGTTATAGATTTCCTAGTGAGTAAAAAAATGAGTATTCCTCCACATATAAAACCTCCAATGTGTGCCCACACAGCAACTCCTTGAATTGTATCTGTTCCAGTAATACCCCAAATTAAATCTTGAGCAAAAAAAGCTCCTATAACAAGCAGAGATGGTAGTCTTACAGGTATAAAACCAAAAGCTAAGACCAGTAGTCTAGCACGAGGGTAAAGTAAGAGATAACCGCCGAGAATTCCCGCGATAGCTCCACTGGCTCCTATCGTTGGATTCAATGATGTAGGATTAACTAGAGAATGAAGCAACCCACCAGCTATGCCACAAACTAGGTAGTATAAGATAAATCTACTGTGGCCCAATTTATCTTCAATATTATCCCCAAAAACCCATAGAAAAAGCATATTAAAAAGAAGATGCTGCCAACCTCCATGTAAAAACTGATAACTAATCAGGGAAAACAAAACACCATTTCCCTGGGCATTTAATGGAAGATCCAAACCCCCAAACAATCTGGCAGGTAAAAGAGTATAACCAATTAAAGTTTCCCCAAACCCGACCCGAACTAAGTTTATTGTTTCTATAAAAAAAAATAGATTAATAGCAAGTAAACTAATTGTTACATAATGAAACTTAATATTTATCCGTGGATTTGAGTCATATAGTGGAAGAAATGGCATATTCTATAACTACAAAAGCAGTAATCTTACATTTATTTCTTTAGCCATAATTATAAGATCTCGCAAAAGAGCAAGTTTTAACTTCTGCGTTTAAATTGATCTTTACCAAACATGATCTCCCATTCTTTAGATTTTCAGGTATATCAAATTTTGTCATAGTTCACATTCTATCAGTTCTCGAATTATATACATCACCAATATTTAGTAAAATCTTGAGCATTGGGACGCTCTTTTTCTATGTATGATGAAGAGGGGGTTCCAATATAGATAAAACTAACTATTTCATCGCTGTCATTTAAACCAAATGCTCTTTTAACATATGGATCATGAGCATTAGCACCCGTTAACATCATAGCACCATAACCTCTTTCATGTGCAGCTAACAAGATATTCTGACATGCAGTACCAGCTGAAACTACTTGTTCTACAATCGGTATTTTATCCACTCTCTCTAGATCAATTTTAGCGCAAACAGTTATTATTAGCGGAGCACGCAGAGGTCGTCTTCTCTCCTTTTCAAGTGCCTCGTTAGAGACTTCCTTATCTCTCCTATGAAGGGCTTCAGCAAAAATTTGTCCTAAACGATTAAGTGCTTGTTTCTGAATAACATGAAACCTCCACGGCCTGATGGCCCCATGATCAGGGGCACGTACGGCCGCATCTAGCATATATTTGATGTCATCATCTGTAGGTCCAGGATCACCTACTAATCTAGGCGGAATAGATTGACGATTTAATAACTCAGAAGCTCTATCATTTGACAAACTTAAAAACCTTTCCTAATTACTTCATATTATAAAACAAAATTAATCATTATAGCACATAACCGAGACAGTTAATATCCTGCCTCTCGATCAACTTGCCAGAGAAAAGGAAGCCCAGAAATATCACGTCTGATGTTTTCTATAACTTGAGGCCCAACACTTTCAGGCCTAACACGTCGAGCTACATGTGGCATTATTGTAATTTTATCATGCTTCCACAATTGGCTTTCCTTAGGAAGTGGTTCAGGCAAAGTAGCATCCAAAGTTGCCCCACTTAAATGATTATTGTCTAAATATTTAATTAGATCCTCCTCCACAAGATGCCCTCCGCGACCTAAATTAATAATTGAGGCACCTCTGGGTAACTCCTTAAAGGTATCAGCAGACAAGATATGTTTTGTCGACTTTGTCAGAGGTAACAAACAAACTAAAATATTCGTTCTTCGTAAGAAATTTAAATATTCTTTTTTGCCAAAATATAGTTTGACTGAATCTTCTTTTCGTTCATTTCTTACCCACGCAGAAACATCAAATCCCATTTTAACTAATATTCTTGCGGGAGAGGCTGCCATTTGTCCAAATCCCATAAACCCAATCGTCTGCTCATGAGGTTGCTTTTGATCTAAAACCTCCCACTTTTGATTTTTTTGTTGATTTTGGTACTCCTGCATTCTCCTATGATGTCTTAAAACATGCATTACAGCATATTCTGTCATAGCTTTATCACCTTTCGGCTCACCGGTTCGCAAAATTGCAACAGGCGGACATTTGGGGTGATAAAGTAAGTGGTCTAAACCCGCAAACATCGGCATAAGAGCCCGTAAATTCGGAAGACTTGGCATATCGTTTAAATCAAAACGACCAATGAGTATGTAATGAATATCAGCTGGATCCCCAATATTAGGCCACAGTCGAATTTCAAGTTCGGGCATCAAGGATTTTAATCCGTCCCGCCATTGTTCCATGGTTCCCAAAACAGGGGGGGTTACTAATAGAACCACCAAGATCACCTTACCTAATAAATTATTTATTCTTCAGATACCAGTCTAGTATCTCTTCACCTGTCATTATGGCGCAATCTTTGTGACCCTGAATATATTCAATGATTTCTTCTAAATATCGAATTCTATGAGGAGCACCAGTTAAATACATATGAAGGCTTATGGACATAATCCGTGTCGACTCTTCACTTTCCTGATACAGACGATCAAATTGATCTTTCGAACGCTTAAACATTTCTTCAGAGCTATGTTGTTGCAATGCCATCATGGTAATATCGTTCGTTTCAACTGTATAAGGAACAGATATTACGGCTCCCTCTGTTGTTTCTATTTCCACTGGTTGATCATCGAGAACCCAATCAGCAACATACTCGATACCCGCTCGCGCCAAATAATCAATGGTTTGAAATGTTTCTGTTAACCCTGGACTTTCCCAACCGCGAACTTTTTTTCCACTAAAAGATTTAATAGCATCACATGCTCTATTAATTTGTTCCTGCTGATCATCATGCTTGTGCATAGGGCCTTGCAAGTAACCATGCCCCATAAACTCCCAGTCTAGTTTGAGTGCCTCCTCAGCAATACGTGGATAGTTTTCACAAACTCTTCCATTCACAGCCATTGTTGGACGAACATTGAATTTTTTAAAAGCTTCAGAAATTCTCCAAAACCCGACCCTCATTCCATACTCATGCCAAGACCAGTTAGGTAAATCAGGAAGTAATGGAACCCCCATTGGAGGGGGTAATACTGTTCGAGGCATAGCTCTTGAGATATCCCAGTCTTCAACATTAGCGATAAACCAAACAGCCATTCGTTTTCCGTCTGGAAGCTTTAATGGTGGACGATCAACAATCGCTGAATATGGTACTCGATCCTTAAATATTTTCATTGTTCTTACCAAATGCTATTTATTGTAACGGAATCATTATGTGTTCTTTATACCCTGGACGCTGACATAATCTTTCATACCAAGCAAGAATATTAGGCCTTTCAGGTCGTTTTATATCCATGGCCAGCCAACGATAAACAGCAATACCTAGTGGTATATCCCCTATACTGAATTGTTTACCACAAACAAATGATTTATCAGAAAGCCAGTCATCAAGTATTGCTAATATCTCACCCGTCTCCTCTGCACTTTTATTTATAAAGTCCATATCCCTTAGTCTTTCCTCGGTTCGTATTAACCCATGAAATACCGGGCGAAGCGAATCCCACATTGTCGTAGTACACCAATCCATCCATCTATCAGCATTAGCAAGCATTTGACCATCATCTAACCTCAAGCTACCCTCACCATAAGTTGAAGCTAAATATCGCAAACAAGAATTAGATTCCCATAAAATAAAACCATCATCATCAATTGTCGGAACTACACTATTGGGATTTATTTTAAGATATTCATCAGTGAATCCATATTTGCCAGCCATATTTTTTCGTTCAAAGGGTAGTCCCATTTCAGCACTAGCCCATAATAGCTTTTGAACATTTGAAGATGTGTTTCTTCCCCATATGATTAACATTATACCCCCCATTGATTTTGAGAACATAAAAAAGATTATAATTTAAAACAAATCTAGATAATAAGTTGAAAATTAGTTTGCGGATTTTTTTATAAGATTTAGTATAAATACACCGATGATCTAATTATTAACTGTATATTTTAATTTTTTTATTACTTTCATTTTATCTTTAACTGTTATTATATAAAATAATTAATTACATAACTATCAGCGTGAACAGTTGACTGAATTAGCGGGGATAGAAACGTGAAACCAGCACCTTTCTCATATATGAGAGTTAAGTCTCTCGAAGAAGCGTTCGACCTCTTAGAAGAATACGGAGAGGATGCGCGTATACTCTCAGGCGGGCAAAGCCTAATGCCAACCTTAAATATGCGTCTATCTGCTCCTAAAATATTAATAGATATTAATCAGATAAGCGGCTTATCAGATATAGAGATAAAAAATGATAAAGTTAGAGTGGGCTCTTTAGTGCGTCATAATCATTTATCTAGTTCAGACATAGTCACAAAACATCTTCCCCTTGTTTCAAAAGCTGTTCCACACATAGCTCACCATGCCATCAGAAACCGTGGCACCATTGGTGGTAGTATAGCATTTGCAGACCCAGCTGCTGAGCTTCCTGCTGTTGCCAAGGCCGCAGGTTTTACTTTTATTATTAAAAATCGTAATGAAGAAAGAGAAGTAGAAGCTGAAGATTTCTTCCTTGGATTGTTTGAAACGAGCCTGAAAGAGACAGAAATACTTATAGCTATAGAAGCACCGAAATTACAACAGAATGAAAAAACTGCGTTTATTGAGTTGAGTAGACGACAAGGTGACTACGCTATCATAGGTGTAGCTGCACAAAGCGTTGTCGAAAATTCAGTATTTAAAGATATACGACTGGCATATTTTGGTGCTGGAGATAAACCAGTAATGGCTAAACAAGCTATCGATTTGCTAGAAGGACAATCTTATTCAGAAGAAGTGGTATCAGAAGCACAAAAAGCACTTGAAGCGGATTTAAACCCAATGGATGACTTAAATGGGCCTCCCGAAATGAAAATGCATCTAGCTAGAGTAATTACTGCCCGTGCTCTTGCTGATTTAATTTCATAAAACAGACAATCTTTTGACAATCGAGCATATCATGGAAAAAAATGTCGATATAAACGTAACTGTTAATGGACAATTAATTAGCCGCAGGGTGACTGCAAGAACCAACTTAGTTGACTTCATTAGATACGAGCTTGAACTAACCGGTAGTCACGTAGGTTGTGAACATGGCGTCTGTGGCGCATGCACTATAAGGGTCAATGGCAACATCGTAAGAGGATGCTTAATGCTTGCTGCACAGGTAGATGGAGCAAACGTAGAAACTATAGAGGGAGTCTCCGATGGAGGAGAGATATCTGACTTACAAGACGAGTTCCTTAAACGAAATGCGCTGCAATGCGGCTTCTGTACACCAGGATTTCTCTTAACAGCTCAGGAACTATTGTCAGAGAATCCTAATCCATCACGGGACCAGATACGCGAGTTTATCTCTGGAAATTATTGCCGATGCACTGGATACCAAGCAATAGTCGATGCAATAGAGACAGTATCTGTGAAACGAAAACCCAAATAAAGCTGATCTTTATGACTCAGCAGATTCGATAATGTAACCATCTTCATCCAACTGAAGTCCTGTATCCTTAGCTCTATCAATAACTGATCTAGCCCAGTCAACATGCCCACTATCAGATCCACCAACTATTCCTATAAGGTAGGCGTGTTCATCACCAACATTACGAAAACCACGCAAAACTCCAGGTGGAACAGAAACACAATCCATTTGGCTAATTATTACCTCTTCCTGCTCATCTCCTTCATTCCAGTAAATAGACCACTTTCCGGTCACTGGTATAAACACCTCAACTGTCGGATGAGAATGCAGAGCGGCACCTTTTCCTGGCTCAGCCCCGATGTATGCTAAATTAAAGTCTTGTGCATCTGTAATCGCTGGTTTTGTTTCTTTATCCTCCGACACACCTGGTCCAATTATACTATATAAGTCACGTTCATGTTCCGGAATCCTTGTGTCCAAAAACATCTGTGAATTAGGTTTCATGTCAGTCCACAAAGCGACCCTTTTTAACATTTCCGATTTTTGAATTACTTTAAAATCACTCATAATAAATCACCTTAGTTAAACATATTTTATTATAGAAAATATTAGGTTCATTAAAACAAAAAGAAAAAGCGATGCACTTAAACCGCATCGCTTTTATAAAAACTTAATAATTCATCTACCGCCACGTAAAACCTATTTGATGATTAAACTTGATATCTGTACTCCAAACAATTGGTTCCGTCGCTAAATCCGGCAAAATCCAGACAAGAACTAAAACAAAGAGCATCAATATCCAATATGGTATTGATCCTGAAAATATTTCTGATAATTGCACTGTCTTATCTGGGACTGCACCTTTAACCGCATAAACCAGAAGACCCACTGGGGGTGTTAAAAGGCCAGCTTCAATGGCTAAAATACCCATAATAGCAAATGCATACTCGTTATACCCAAAGGCTTGGGCAATTGGCCAAAATATGGGAACAGTTAAAAGTATTATAGAGCCTGAGTCCAAAAGCATTCCAAGTATTAGCCATATAACAATCATCACTAAAATTGCCAGATTAGGATCTAAACCAGATCCAGTTATGGCCTCAGTTATCATACCTGTGATACCACCAGTGGTTAAAAGCCTCGCATACATTTGAGCTGTAACGAGAAGAAATAGAATTGGAGCAATAACTTTTCCTGAATCAATAATTGACTCTCTTATACCATCCCAACGGACACCTTTAATCAGAGCTAGAATTAGCCCCCCTAATGCTCCAATTGCTGCCGCTTCCGAAGGAGTGGTCAAGCCCCCCCATATCGTTCCTAGAACAACAAAAATTAAAGCAATAACTCCACTTCCGCTTATAATTTCTTGACGGGTGAGTTTGTCTCCACCTGAAGAGTCAATTGTAGGAGCTACTTCCGGTTTCAATATAGCGGTACCAGAACTATAAAGAGCCATCAGAGTAGCTAATACGATTCCAGGCAAAATACCCGACAGGAACAAAAACCCTATAGATATTTCAGTAACAATACCCCAAATAATTAGTAACACACTGGGCGGTATTAACATTCCCAAACATGCACTTCCAGCCACTGAGCCAAGTGCAAACTTTCGACTATAGCCCGCAGCTATCATCTCAGGATAAGCCAGTCGGGAGAAAGCCGCAGCCGAGGCTAGGCTTGTGCCAGTAACAGCCGCAAAAATTGCATTGCCAGCGACAGTAGCAACGGCGAGTCTACCCGGAACCCTCTTCATAGTAAAATTCATCACACGGTATAAGTCTCCAGCCGAACCAGAACGACTTACAAATTCACCCATTAAAACAAATAAAGGCACTACAGCGAAAATAAAATTTCTAAGTGCAAAAAATGAAGCACTACCAACTTGGCCAGCTGCTAGCTCATAAGCCTCATACATCATCCAGGTACCCACTAGCGCTGTTATGCCCAATGAAATACCAATATGTACGCCCATAATTACCATTATAATTAATGCTATGAGCATTAAGATCACGACTGTTGTAGGATCCATTTCCCTGACGTTCCTTTATTTATTCAATCTTTTCATTGGAAGCCTGATATTTGGTTATTAGACTATCTCAACATTAATTATTAATCTCTACTGGTCACTTGCCTCTGTTGCTGGACGTGTACCAAAAAGCGCGTGGATCGCCAAAAGCAAATAAGCAATTAAGGATATTCCAGCAAAGGCAAATAGTAACGTTCGAACTGGATAAATTGGAACGCTAATAGATCCCTCACCTTCTCGTTCATCAACCTCCCAACCAATGATCATATCCTCCCAACTCCCGAGTGCTATTGAGTAAAAAAACCAGATGCCCAGAAGGGCGACGATAAAATCTATGGTGCGTTGGCCGTAATCACCAAGATTTTGGTAGACAATTGCCGTCCGTAGGTGAGCACCACGATAAATTGTATAAGGCATTTGTAAAAATAATATTGAAACCATTGAGTTTGCCACGATTTCAATCGTTCCATCAAAAGGAGCATTAAAAAAAGCTCGGCCAGCAATATCGTAGAGAATTAGAAAAGCCAATGATAAGGCCCAAAAGGCAGCTATCGTACTACAAGCGCGGGTAACACTGTTAAATATACTGTCAATCATTATAGGTCCCTCCCCGAACCATTCTTACGGGTGCTTGTTTAAAGCCAGAATTAGGATGATCCATAATTACTAATTATATTTTAGCACGAAGAAATCAAAGTGTGGCCCATCAAAAATAAAATAATTAAACTAATAGCCAAATGCCAGGCTAAAGTAGCCTAAGGGGTATTAAAAAAACTATTTTTTAATTGTGACTTCACAAAACTAATAAATCAATGCATGCTAGTAAAAATTTAATATGAAAATAAACATTCTTTATATAATTCTAGGGAGAAAACAAGTGAAAGTATTTGATAAACTATTACGGGCTTCTCTTGTAATGGGAGCCGCTGCGGTAAGCTTAACTGCAATCGCAACAACAGCACAGTCTGATAACTTTAAGATTAGAATAGCAGCGGGTCATCCAGCTCCTCCTCTAGCCGTTGTTAATCAGATTCAAAAGACATTGGTACCTAATGTCACCAAAAGGGTCGCAGCTGAAACAAATCATACTGTAAGATTTATTGAAGGCTATGGTGGAACGATGGCTAACCTTTTTGAGGTATTAGAATCTACACAGAAAGGCTTAGTCGACATCGGGGCAGTTTGTTCCTGTTTCGAGCCAACAAAATTATTTGTTCATAATATCAATTACTTCACACCGTTCCTCTCTGGCGATCCCCTTATCGTAGGGCCTGCAACTAAAAAATTACATGCAGAATACAAATATTTCCATGATGTATTTCAAAAGTACAATCAAACTTATTTAGGTGGTGGCGCTGGCGATGATTATGGCTTAGGCACAACCTTCCCATGGACAAAAGCGGAGCAGCTAAAAGGTGTAAAAATTGGGGCAGCAGGACCTAACCTACCATGGTTAGATTATGCTGGTGCTGCAAAAGTACAAACAAACCTAAATGAAGTTTACAACTCATTGCAGTCAGGTATTTACAGTGGAGTTGTCATATTCCCAGCCCCATATTATGGGTTTAAATTCGGAGAAGTAGCTAAATATTATACAACAATGGGCTGGGGCTCTGTTGTTGCCTATCCATTAGCCGCTAATAACAAGTTTTGGGCAAAACTTCCTGCAGAAATAAAAAAGATAATCACGGAAGAAATGGTAGTGTATGAAGCTGCAGTTGGTGATGAAAGTACAACTAAATACAGTACAGCATTAGCAAACTTGAAGAAGCAGGGCGTAACCGTACGTGATCTTGGCGATACAGAACGTAAAAAAATGGCCATACAAATTGAGCCATGGGTTCAAAAGAAAGCTAATGAATATAATGCCAAAGGAGTCCCAGGTTCAGAGAGCTTTAATCGTCTACAGGCTTTGATTGTGGCAGGAGGCGCTAAGCCAATCTATCAATACTCAATTAAATAAGTTTCGTTATTAAATGTAATTATACGGGCGGCCAAAGGCCGCCCTTTTTTTTCAAAGTAAATTTACCTAGATCCAATCCCAATATTGCGACCACCATACCTTCTTAACCTTAAATCAGCCTGTTCTTTATGGCCCCAAAATCGTTCAATCTCGCATAGCCTAGAACAATAATCACCTACCAGAACACTAGCTTCTTCTGTTATCTCTTGAAAAGTGCAAGTCTTCATAAATTTACCTACCCATAACCCTCCAGTATAATTTGCCGCCCCTTTGGTAGGTAGAGTGTGATTTGTTCCAATAACTTTATCACCATATGAAACATTAGTTTCTGGCCCCAAAAACAATGCTCCATAATTAGTCATATTTTCTAAAAACCAACGAGGCTCAGATGTCAAAATTTCAACATGTTCATAAGCCAGTCGATCTGCTTCTTTGAGCATTTCTTGACGTGTATCACAAAGGATAATCTGCCCATAAACCTCCCAAGCCTCTCCAGCAATTTCTGCTGTAGGTAATACTTCCAATTGTCTTTTTACCTCTTCAGGAACAGCTTCGGCCAAATCTCTTGAGTTAGTAATTAAAGCAGCAGGAGAATTGGGCCCATGTTCTGCCTGCCCTAGTAGATCGACTACTACAACCTCAACATCAGAGGTTTCATCTGCTACTACTAATATTTCAGTTGGCCCCGCAAAAAGATCGATGCCAACCTGTCCATATAATTGACGTTTAGCCTCAGCTACGTATGCGTTTCCTGGACCTACTAGCATGGCCACAGGATCGATAGTTTCCGTGCCTATAGCCATAGCGGCTACAGATTGAACACCGCCTAAACAATAAATCTCATCGGCTCCAGCCATATGCATTGCCGCTATTGTAGCCGCATGGGGTCCTCCTTCATTGGGTGGCGTACAAGCGATAATACGCGAAACCCCCGCAACTTTAGCAGTCACTATACTCATGTGAGCAGAGGCTACCATCGGGTATCGCCCACCCGGAACGTAACACCCAACACTATTAACCGGAATGTTTCGATGACCAAGTGTAACACCCGGAAGCGTTTCAACCTCTACATCACGAAGTGAGTCTTTCTGAATTTGGGCAAAGCCTCTAACTTGGGCCTGGGCAAATTGTATATCATCAATAGCCTGTTGGGGCAGTGTGTTAACTAAATCATTTATCTCTTTTTCACTTAGTCGAAAACTTTCAGGCGTCCATTGATCAAATTTTTCGGAAAGCTCCCTTACTGCAGCATCTCCATTAATTCTTATGTCATCTATAATTTGTTCAACAGTCTCGCGTACCTTAGAATCAGCTTCATCAGCTGCGCTCACATCTATTCCCATTTTGATAAATTCAATTGCCATACGATAATTCCTTATTAAGCTACGAGGTAATGATTCACATCAAAAACACCTGAATGAAAAATTAACAATAAACCTTAAGCTATAAAAATATTTTATATTAAAACCTTTCTTAGCACCTGCCTTCGATTACTAGTGAATGGTCTAATCTCTGTAGGCCATCTACCGACCTCAACGGCTTCGGCCCATTCGTTGCTGACTAAAACCTTTGGTGAATCAATCTCATAATAAGCTGAGTATTTAGGCTCTTCTTCTAGATTAATTTTGTTTTCAACTCCACCCATAATCATTGAAAATGGTTCTGAAACCGTTCTAAAAATTGATGTAACGCCTGGAACACTCAATAGAGCTGGAATATGTTCTGTTTCATAAATTTCATTAAATAATTCTTCTCTCTCAGAATCAATGTCCATACTCGCAATATATATGTATTTTGTATCAATCAAGTTAGATCCTTTCTGAAAGTAAAATCAAAAAAGGGTCGACATAATGCCGACCCTATTATTGTAATATTATAGAAATTTACTTTATTGCTTGAGGATTAATAGGCGAACCAACACCTCTTGTCACAGGAAGAGGTGGAGCTACAAACATAAATTCATAAACACCGTCCTCAGCACAATCATTAGCAAGGTCTTTCAGATAAAATATTTCACCCATTGTAATACCTATCATGGGTATAACTATCCAATGCCATGGCTGAAAGACGTCATCTGTCTCATTAGGAATTACTTCACAGCCCCAGGTATCAGCACAAATAGCCGCTATTTCCATGTCTTTCATCCAATCAACAGTATGGAATGATACCCCGGGGGCGTCTCCACCAGCATAACCACCCCATTCACCGGCTTTTAGGCACCGTTCCATATGTCCAGTTCTATAAATAACAGTGTCACCACGACGAATCTCAACACCCTGTGCAGCAGCACATGCGTCTAAATCCTCAGCATCAATTGCCGTCCCGTCATCTAGACTATCTACTCCAGCCCAGCGAGCTATATCGAGCAGGATGCCACGACCGACCATTTTGTCGCGCATTTTATGGATCGCGCACTTATCTGCACCTCTAGCGCCAACCAGGGTTGCATCATAGCCATTCCACATTTTGTCCTGATTAAATACGTGTCCTAAAGCATCCCACTGAGTTGCACATTGCAGAGGCAATGACACAGAATCATCAGCATATTGACTAGCATACTTCTTTCCAGGAACAGTTTGCTTACCCTGGACCGCGTCAGTCCCAGTGGCTAACATGGTATGGATTGGATTCCATCTCCCACCAAATAATCCGTTCTGTGGCCCTTCATCATCCAAATTAAGGCCAAGAGCGAACACTTCACCCTTTTTTACTAACTTAGCGGCATTAATTCGATCTTCAGCGGTCACATAGTTTTGTGTTCCCCATTCATCATCAGGCCCCCATTTGCCCCATTGTTTACAACTTTCTGTTTTCTCATAAATTTTGTCCATTTCAAATCTATATTTTGGATCATCGTAACGATGCATTTGTCTCTCCTTTTATAAAATTTAATTTCTTCTAGAACGGCGCCGCTAAAATCTATTTCAAAACAACAGGATTAATTGGTGATCCTACTGCACCAGTAATAGGTAATGGAGGAGCACAGAATAAAAATTCATAAACTCCATCATCAGCACAATCATCTCCAATATCTTTAAGATAAAATATCTCTCCTAAAGTCAATCCCATTTTAGGAATTACAACCCAATGCCATGGTTGAAAAGCATCTTCAATTTCATTAGGTCGAACCTCACAACCCCATGTATCAGTGCAAACTGCTGCAATTTCTTTTTCAAAAGCCCACTCAGCCGTCTCAAACGCCATACCTGGAGAATCTCCACCTGAATAACCATCCCAGTCGCCTTTATCAAGACAACGTTCCATATGACCGGTCCGCACGATTATTATATCTCCCCGGCGAATCTCAACACCCTGATGCTCCGCAGTCTGATTAAGGTCATCTATGGTTATAGCCATACCATCGTCAAGAGAGGAAACACCACAAAATCTTGCTACATCTAATAACACCCCCCTACCAACAGTTTTGGCTTTCACATTCTCAATACCATTCTTTCTAGCCCCATTTGCATCGACCATAGAAGCATCATAACCATTCCACATTTTACCGTCATTAAATATATGACTTAAGGCATCCCACTGAGTTCCGCATTGGAGCGGCATAGTAACCATATCATCTGCATATTGAATATTTGGGTGGGTGTGCTTACCGGCTTCGGCGTCCGTACCTGTAGCCAACATCACATGGACAGGATTAAAACGCCTAAACTTTCCTGTTTGTGGTCCATCCTGGTTAAAATCAAGCCCCAGAGAAATTGATTTCCCTTGTTTAACCATTTTCGCAGAATATTTAAGTTCCTCAGGCCCTATAAAATTAAGAGTTCCAATTTCATCGTCAGGGCCCCATCTTCCCCAGTTACTGCATTTTTCAGCCATAGCTTCAAGATCAGCCATAGTCAGACTGCTTTCATTATATCTACGCGGCATATTCAAGCCTCCCAATTATAAGCATCAGTTTATGGGACATGTTATTTGTAAAAAGTAATTTAAATCTCTGCTGGAGTCTAATCCGTCATAAACTAAAACCCAGCAAACCTTCATTAATTAAGTTCATATTCTACTAAACTCACTCGGTTTGTCTATTTGATAGCTTGAGGGTTTATTGGAGAACCAGTCCCTTTAGTTATAACTAGAGGAGGAGCACACAGAAAAAACTCATAAATACCATCATTTTTGCAATCCTCTACTAATTCTCGAAGATACCAGATTTCTCCGTGGACAATTCCGATATAAGGAATCGTAACCCAATGCCATGGCTGGTTTGTACCGTCAACTGTCTCATTTGGCCTAACTTCTATCCCCCATGTATCTGAACAAATTCCAGCTATCTCTTTTTTATGTATCCAGTCAACAGTTTCAAAGGCCAAGCCCGGTGCATCTCCGCCTCCGTATCCGCCCCATTTTCCCTTATCTAAACAATCAGCCATTTGCCCTGTATTAATGAGCACAAAGTCACCACGTCTGACATCAACGCCCTGTTTTTTAGCTGTGTTTTCTAGGTCATCGATTGTTATGCCATAGCCGTCTGCTAATCTCTTTTTTCTCTTATAACGAGCAACATCCAATAACACACCGCGTCCAACCATTTTATCCGCAAACTTATCAATTGCGTTTTTATTGGCACCTCGTGTGTCAACCAAGGTTGCGTCATATCCATTCCACATTTTGTCTTCAACAAATACGTGCGCTAATGCGTCCCACTGAGTAGCCGCTTGTGTTGGTAAATTTATTGCATCATCTGCATATCGCATACCAGCTAAAGGTTCTTGGATGCCCTGAACAGCGTCTGTTCCTGTGGCCAACATCTGATGCATCGGATTCCACCGGCCACCAAATAAACCATTTTGTGGCCCATTTTCATCTAAATTGAGACCCAGCCTAAATACTTTACCCCTTTTTATTAATGAAGCTGCGTTGGCTATATCTTCTTGAGTTATATAGTTTAGAACACCAAGTTCGTCTTTAGGCCCCCATTTGCCCCAGTTACTTAATTGTTTACATTTTCTAAGGACATCAGCCTTAGTAAGGCCTTTTTTCCTTGTAGTAGATTTATTTTTTGCCTTACCTTTGGTTGTAGTTGATTTTCCCGCCATTTTATTATCATCCTTAAAATAATTGTTAACTTGAAATTTAATTAGAAATATCAAAACTTAATAAAACTTTATCGTCATAGTATTAAGTTTTGGCAAGTGTGAATTAACAATTTATATGCAAAAATTTAATTTAAAACATTTAATTGAGAACAAATTATAAGAACAGCTAAATATAAAAGAAACAAAATCACAAATAAGGAGTTTTTATCTATGGATACTTTAAGTGCAAACTCTTTTTCAGCACCATCCATGAATCTTGATGGATTAACAGCTGTTGTTACTGGTGCCGGGAGAGGAATTGGCGAAGGCTGTTCTTTAGCACTAGCAAGCGCTGGTGCCGAAGTTATCCTGATTAGCAGGACTGAATCAGAGCTTAAAGCAGTTAGCGAAAAAATTAATAATGCAGGAGGGAAAGCTACTCCGTTAGTGTGCGATGTTACCGACACAGAACAAATTAAGAGTAAAATTGAGACTTTAGATCGTATCGATATACTAATGAATAATGCAGGTTCTAATATACCAGAACCGTTTATCGATGTTACAGAAGAACATTTGGACTTCCTACTTGAACTTAATGTTAAATCAATGTTTATGGTAGCTCAAGCCGCCATGAAGGTCATGCTGAAAGGAGGTCGTGGTGGAAGTATAATTCATATGTCCTCTCAAATGGGTCATGTTGGATCACCCCGAAGAACAGTCTATTGCCTCACCAAACATGCTGTTGAAGGTATGAGTAAGGCTATTGCGGCAGAAGGGGCTCCTGATGGAATTAGAAGCAATTGCATTGGACCCACATTTGTAGAAACACCAATGACCAAGCCGATGTTTGAAAATCCCGAGTTTAGTCAATTTGTAATGGACAGGATACTTATGGGAAGACTGGGGAAGATATCTGATATAACTGGATCAGTTATTTTTCTTGCTTCACCAGCATCGGAACTAATTACTGGAGCGAGCCTCACCATTGACGGGGGATGGACAGCCGTTTAACAACGTGAAAATTGAAACTTATATAAAAAGGAAATTCCAATGAGAACGCCACGACTAGAGAGAGACCGACAACAGTGGGTATATGATTATGTAGTTAAAGAAACTGGTAGAGTATTTCATTGGGACGAAGAGAACAGACAACTTCCCAAAAGTGTAAAAAGCCACGCCCAAATTTCAAAACATCTTGGACGAATTGGTCAAAGACTGGAACTGGTAGCTCAAGAGGAGGAGAAAGCAGGGCATACCGCAACAGCTTTCGAGCTTTATTATCAGGCATCACAAACGTTTGCTAATGCCCAACACCCTGTATTAGAGACAAATGACGAAAAGTCATACCTCCACGGACGATGTTTAGCAAACTATGAAAAGGTTATGGAGTTTTGTCCTTACCCTTTGGAAAGATTAGAAATCCCATTTGAGAACGTGGAACTACAATGTAATTTTCATATTTTGCCTGATAGACCCAAAGCCCCAGTTTTAATCTATATACCAGGTTGCGATATGACAAAAGAGATATATCCTGATCCGCGGGTAAATCACGCGCATCATCGAAATATGCATATGCTGGTTATGGATGGCCCCGGGCAGGGAACTAGCAATCTTAGAAATATAAAGCTTACCCCTGACAATTATGAACGAGCCATTTTGGCGGTTGTTGATTATCTACAAAAAAGAGACGAAGTAGACCCAGAAGCAATCGTTATACAATCACACTCAATGGGATCATTTTGGGGGCTTCAAGCTGCAGCGTCAGGCGATGAACGAATAAAAGCTGTCGCCGGTCCATGGGCCTCTTATATCGATAAGTACTATATTCTGGACACTTTCTCTCCACGATATAAACAATTATTTGGCTATCTAATGGGTGCTTCAAGTGAGACTGAGTTAGATTCATGGGTTCAAAAAATGACTGTATCTGGACGTGAATCAGAAATCAAATGCCCAGTTTTACTAACAGTTGGTGAATATGATTCTCGCAGTCCGATAGAATTAATTTATGATTTTTATCAGAATATAAACGCCCCTAAAGAATTATGGGTTTATGAAGATAACTATCATCAGGCAACATTATTTCATGGGGACAGTACCCGCTTAGACTGTCATATGATGTGTATGGACTGGTTATGCGAAGCATTAAATGGAAAATTTACGCCAGGATATGAAAGAAACGTCTATCTGCGTTCTGGCGGTGGAGGCCCTAGTGGACGGCAAGGAGAGCAACAAGACGCTTTACATTGGTGGGAATGATCTTTTAAATTTTAAATGAAATTTTCAGATAGACGATAATTGTGTTTAAAAGAACTTGCTAATTGTATTTTCACGCACAGTACGTATTGCTAATATGATTATTAAAATCATTAAGGAGGAGGTATCTCATGGCCGCACGTGATGAAACATATCGGTATCCCCGTTTTAAAATGAGTAATTACGAATTGGGATATTTTCCAGGCCCTAAAGCTGGCGAGGAAGTTGACTATAATTATACATTTACTGACTTAGATGGAAATGAAGTCCAATTATCTGACTATAAAGGCAAATGGTTAGTTATTGAATCTGGTAGCTTAACCTGCCCCATGTATGTCAAAAACGTAAAGCCATTCGCAAAACTGAAAGACAAATATGATGACGTTGAGTGGCTAGTAGTTTACGTGAGAGAAGCTCACCCAGGTGAAAAAGCCCATCAAGCTGAGACTATTGATGAAAAAATAGCTTACGCCAAAAGAAATCGAGACGATTATAGCGAAGAACGCAAAATAGCTGTCGACGATGTTAAGGGCACTTGGCATCATAAATGGGGGCTACTACCGAACACAGTTTATGTAATAAACCCTGAAGGAAAAGTCATATATCGCGCTGATTGGTCATTTGCCAACAATGTTGATCAAGTTCTTTCAAATCGAGACGAAATAAATACGAATGAACATGTACCAATCATTGGAGCTGCGCCTTGGATAACAATACCAGTTACCCTTAAGGGTGGTTGGATTGCCCTCTACGACATACTAAAAGTATTCCCTAAAGTTTACTACATGCATTTCAAACTTGATATTCAGACATGGCTTGAAAAACGAAAGAAAAAAAACATAGCCGCTGCTGAATAGCTAAGGTTTGTTATTTTAACAAAACAAAAAATCTATAAGAAAATTGCTTTTTAGTTTTCTTAAAAATGAGGATTCACTAGATAAATAAAAACTGTAAATCCAAAATAATGTAACAGAAGCCTTTCAGTTCTAATAATTATATGATGCTCATCTTTTAGGCATATTGCTATAATTTGAGGCAAGACTGATAAGAAATTCCTAAGGTATACTCCTCATAAATCTTTAATCCTATTAGGGAGTGTAATTATGAATGGTGCTGACACAGCTTGGATCCTAACGTCCACAGCTCTGGTTCTTTTCATGACATTACCGGGACTCGCACTGTTCTATGCAGGTTTGGTGCGTGCACAGAACGTTGTCTCCGTACTCATGAACTGTTTTGCAATCGCTTGCGTTATATCTGTTGTATGGCTTGTCTTTGCTTACAGCATAGCTTTTGGTGACGGAGGATCCGGTAATACTATTTGGGGGGGCTTAGGTAAGTCATTCTTATCGGGTGTTGGAGTAGACACTTTATCAGGTGGTATACCAGAATCATTATTTTTTAGTTTTCAGATGACATTTGCAATTATAACCCCCGCGTTGATAGTAGGCGCTTATGTTGAGAGAATAAGTTTCCAATTTGTTTTAGTGTTCTCAGCTCTTTGGGTCCTTCTTGTCTATGCACCAGTAGTTCACTGGGTATGGGGAGGTGGCTTCCTGGCAGATCAAGGTGTTATAGATTTTGCAGGAGGAATTGTTGTTCACGTAACCGCCGGAGTGTCCGCTTTAGTTCTTGCAATTATGTTAGGCAGGAGACGCGGTTTTCCAAACGAATTACAGCCCCCACACAATCCTGGAATGACAATGATTGGAGCAGCAATGCTTTGGGTCGGTTGGTTTGGTTTTAATGCGGGTTCTGCGCTAGCCGCTGACGGTACAGCGGGTATGGCTATGACAGTGACACATATATCAGCGGCTTGTGGCGCAATAGCTTGGTCAACATGCGAACTTATACTGTTTCGAAAAGCTAGCCTCATAGGAGCTGTTACAGGAATGGTTGCCGGTTTAGCAACAATAACACCTGCTTCTGGATCAGTAGGCCCGGTTGGTGGTCTTGTATTAGGTCTAGCTGGCGGAGTTCTTTGTTATACGGTTACACAGATGATTAAACAGAAATTCAAAATAGATGACTCCTTAGATGTTTTCGCTGTTCATGGCATTGGAGGAGCATTAGGAACTCTACTAGCTGCTGTATTCGCAGCAGAATCGCTAGGAGGAGCGGGTTTGGCAGAAGGAGTAACTATGGCTGACCAACTTGGTGTACAAGCATACGGAATTGTTGCTGTTGCTATATGGGCAGCTGTTATTACTTTTGTAATCGCCAAAGTGATTTCCATGTTTGTTCAATTCCGAGTAAGCGAGGAAGATGAAGAACAAGGACTTGATCTTGCAATGCATGGAGAACGGGGCTACCACAACCTTTAAAGAGTTTTCCTTTTATGTGTAGAACGCAACTAAGCATATACAGGTCTTTAGACCTGTATATGCCATAAATTAAAACGGAGAGTTCAATGAAATTTATCGTTGCAATTGTTAAGCCCCATAAACTAGAAGACGTTAGGGAGGCCTTAACGGGAGTTGGAGTAGAAGGTCTGACCGTTAGCGAGGTAAAAGGCTATGGTAGGCAAAAGGGTCAAACAGAAATATATCGTGGAGCTGAGTACCAAGTAAGTTTTGTACCCAAGATTAAAGTAGAAATTGCAGTTGAAGACTCTATGGCTGATAATGCAGTAGACGCAATTAGGCAAGCTGCTAATACAGAAAAAATTGGAGACGGAAAGATATTTGTTTTCGATTTAGGTGAAGCCTTAAGGATACGTACTGGAGAAACTGGAAGCTCAGCACTTTAATATCAAGGGACTTAGGATGGTTCCCCAAGTCCTGCAGCTTTTTCAATCTCTCGCACTGCAATTGTAAGGTTTTCAGAGCCATGGCCATCTTCTACGATAGACCGGTAAAGATCTCGTACCATTAGTGCTACAGATACTGGCACATCCACGTCTTCGGCAGCCTTAACTATCAATCCCATATCCTTATTCATTTGTTCAGCTGCAAAAGCAGGAGAAAAATCACGTTTTTTCAGTGGAGGTATACTATATTTCAGCAAAGGCGACGCAATTACACTTTCGTTCATAACATCCAACATTAAATCCCAATCTACCCCCCCCTTTCTACCAAGTGTAGTTGCTTCAGCCAGTGCTGCAACCGTTGAGGCAGCAAGAAGGTTAATAGATAATTTTAGATATAGGGCCTGTTGATCAGTCCCCACATAATAGTTTTTTGAACCGATTATATCGAATAACCCCTTCGCCATGTCATAAGCTTTGGAAGAACCAGACGCCATAATAGTCAAATTGCCCTGCTCCGCGAGAATAGTGCTTCCAGATACTGGAGCACAGAGAAAATCAATGTTTTTCGTTTTTGACTCTTTAGCTATATTCTCTGAAGCATATGGAGAAACCGTACTCATATCCACATAAGTTGAACCTGGAGTCATTGAAGATAATATACCATCATCATCTAATGCTACGTTTAGCAGAGCAGCATCATTAGGTATCATTGAAAAAACAATATCAGATTCCATTACTAGCTCTTGTTTCGAGTTTACTCCCTTTGCTCCAGAGTCAATTGATGCCTGCATGTTTCCAGAATCAATATCAAACACAGAAACTGAAAATCCTGCTTTAGCTAAGCAAGCACTCATGGGAGAACCCATTTTTCCTGTTCCAATCCAACCTATTTTTAAGTTATCGACTTCCATGGTTTTCTCCGTTAAATATCTTTTTTAAATATTAATAAAAACCTCAATCTATTAATTACTTACAATAATTTCATTAATACCACTACCTCTGGATAAATATATGTCTAATAACAAAGGCGCCTTAAGTGGCATTACTATCATAGATCTAACCCGAGTATTAGCTGGGCCTTATTGCACTCAGATTTTAGGGGATATGGGTGCTGATGTCATAAAAGTTGAACGACCCAGTTCCGGCGATGATACACGCAATTTTGCACCACCATTCGTAACAGATGATAATGGAACAGAAACAACCGAAAGTGCATATTACATGAGCGCTAATCGCAACAAAAGATCTATAGAACTGGATATAACCACCAAAAAAGGACAAAACATCCTCAGAGCACTAACCTTAAATGCTGACGTTCTTGTAGAAAATTTCAAGACAGGTAATTTATCTAAGTATGGATTAGGTTATGAAGATTTAAAACAAGTTAATGGAAAACTCGTTTATTGTTCAATTACCGGCTTTGGACAAACAGGTCCTTATTCAAAACGACCTGGTTACGATTTTTTAATTCAGGGCATGGGTGGGATCATGTCAATAACAGGAGAGCAGAATCGGGAACCTCAAAAAGTAGGAGTTCCAATCGCTGATATAATGTCTGGAATGTTTGCTGCTGTAGCGATAAACGGAGCACTTCTCCATGCTGAAGTTACTAACCAAGGGCAATATATAGATATAGGAATGCTTGACACTCAAGTAGCATGGTTAGCTAATCAAGGAATGAATTTCCTTCATTCTGGTGAAGCCGAAAGACTAGGAAATGCCCACCCAAACATAGTGCCATACCAAGTATTTGAAACATCTAACGGTCATATAGTGTTAGCAATAGGGAATGACAGCCAGTTTAAAACATTCTGCGATTTTACAGGAGAGAAAGACCTTCCTAGCAACCCTAATTTTTCAACTAATGACGCTAGAGTTAAAAATCGAACTGAAGTAGTTGATAAAATACAATCGATAATTAAAAAACATCCGACGGATTACTGGTTAGTGGAGCTAGAAAAAATGAAAATTGGGTGCGGCCCCATTAATAACCTGGAACAAACATTTTCCGATCCACATGTCCAAGCACGTAAAATGATTGTTTCAATGGACCATCCTCTCATAGAATCCGGCGGTGCAAAATTAATAGCTAGTCCAATACGCCTATCAGAAACACCTGTTGAATATCACAGACACCCACCATTATTGGGAGAACATACAACGGAAATACTTAAAGAAAAACTAGGAATGGATGATAAAAAAATAAAGGAACTGAAATCAGAAGGTATCATAGGATAAAATAATCTAACGCCCAAATATATTATAGAGACCATACGCAATCGATCGTCCTACAAATTTATAGGACGACCGATTAAACTTCATTATAAAATAACTAAATGGTTACTCAGCAGCCATCGCAAAGTCGGGTATTTCAAGCTCTGGCAGGATTTTCTCCATGAATAATGATAATTCTTCCATCATGTCTTCTTTAGGTTGCTGAGCCCAATGATAAATTAAAGTAATGTACTCAGCGGGCACCTCAGCATACGTTTCTTTCCAAGCTTCAATTGACTCATCAAGTGTGCCTCCTATGAAGATCCCAGAGTCCTTCATGGACTGAACGAGTTCATCATCACTTCCTTGAGGAAATTGTGGAAAAAAGGGTCCGTAGAAGTTTTTATATATATCAAGGTCATATTCACGTAATTTTCGATCGTAGTCATCAGAAGTTTTAGTTATATGGGGCCAGCGTACTATATTCTGATTCTGACCTCTAATATAATGACGACCATACTTAGTAGCTTCTTCTACATATAAATCAACTAACTCCGACATGCCTTGAGTCGTCATAAAGTAAGTAGGTATAAACCCGTGCTTAGCGCAGAACTTTATTGAATCAGGGCTTTTCGATGCAGCAACCATTACTGGTGGATGAGGTTTAGTATAAGGTTTAGGGACTACACTAATCCTCTGAACTGCTCCCTTCTCATCAATTTCACCCTGAACTCCTGCCTCTGAAGCAATTTTCCAAGCTGGATAATCTTCTACACCAGTCTCAAGTGGATATGGAGCTTGATAGTGCTTGCCATCAAGACGAACGGATTCCTCCGTCCAACACTTGAGTATCATTTCAACACGTTCTTCAAAGATTTCTCTATTACGCTTATCATTTTCACTGCCATCAGAAACAGTAGCTACGGAATCAGAAAACTGGCCGATTGTATTGGTCCAACGTGATTGATAACCACGAGCAAATCCTACCCAATATTTACCTTGGGTTAGATGATCCAGAATGGCAGTCTCTTCTGCTATTCGAATTGGATCCTGCGTAGCAGCAACATAACCAAGTGCCCCCACGCGAGCATTCTTTACCTGGCTTGCCCAATAAGAATTTAAAATTCCAGGATTTGGTCCAACTTCGTAGCCTTCAGAATGAAAATGATGTTCTATGGTGGAAATACCCCAAACACCCATTTCATCTGCTTCCTTAACGATATCCGTCCACTCATGTACGATTTTGTGATACATATCGACGTCATTACCAAGTGGCCTTAAAGCCTTCCTGCCATCTTCCCCTTCAGCAGGAAACATAGGATAAAGCTGTAATATTACTTTTGGTAGCGCCATGTTTTGCCCCTACATCTATCTAGTTGAAAATATAAAAATTTAATAATTACTAGAATAACCAACTCGAGTTAAATAAAACAAATAATAAGTTTCAATATTATCTATCTTATGAAACTATAACACAACAACTTTTAAATATGGTTTTTATACAGTGGACTTAAGACATATTAGATCATTTATAGCCGTTTATGAGGAAGGAAGCATAAATCGTGCTGCTACCAGGCTGAATTGCGCTCAACCTAGTTTGAGTCTTCAATTAAGAAATCTTGAAGAATCGTTATCTGTACAACTATTTACGCGACATGCTAGGGGAGCAAAGCCAACGAGAGCTGGGCAACATTTCTACAATCACTGCATCTCTATACTTGGAGAAGTGGAAAACGCTGAACAGCGAATGAGAGATTGGGCCAGTGAAATAGCTGGAGCCCTTACAATCGGACTAATTCCAACCGTTACAAAAAGCGTTTTACCCCAAGTTTTACCAAACTATACCGAAACGTTACCTAATGTTGACATTCGCATTGTAGAAGCATTTTCTGGTACACTTACGGACTGGGTTATCTCAGGTGAACTTGACATGGCAATTATCACAGAACCGCCTTCACAAGAGGGTCTAATCTTAAGAGCACTCTCATCAGAACCTCTCGTATTAGTCTCAAAAGCAAAAAGTAAATGTTCTAATAAACTTAATCCAGTACATTTACCTAACCTTGATCCAATTAAGCTTGTGATCCCCTCACCACAACACAGCCTTAGAGGCCTGATAGAACGCCACATACGTGTGGGGGACATAAAGGTAGACAGACTTCTTGAAATGGATGGATTATTTGGTGTTCTTGAATTTGTTCAAAATTCCGATTGGTCTACTATCCTTCCTGTCTCAACGGTGATCGACGACATATCTAGCCACAAGTACTCTGTTAATCCGATAATTAAGCCTAAAATGATAATAGAATATTATCTCATTCATCAAACCCAGAGACCTCTGAATCGCGCTTCCAGAGAGCTTGCGGATAACCTTACTGAAGCCTTAAAAAAATCAGCAAAAAATTGGGAACAACTGCAGAAATAACTCTGAAACAGATAAACTACTGATCCGATGATAAAAGAAAATAAAAATCAAAAAGTAATAGTAACTGCAGGTGGATCTGGTATTGGGTTCGAGATAGCTAAATGTTTCCTCTTAAATGGAGCGGACGTTTTTATCTGTGATAATTCTCCTTCAACTCTCAATGATGCAACACAAAAATGTGATGGGTTGAAAGGTGTTGTTGCTGATGTCGGACTTACAAGTGACGTAGAGAAATTTGTTAACGCAGCTTCACATGAAATGGGTGGCATAGACGTTTTGGTAAATAATGCAGGAATTGGAGGACCTAGAGCTCCTTTGGAGGAAATATCATATGAAGATTGGAATGAAACTATTAATATTAACCTTAACGGGATGTTTTACTGTATTAAAAATGTAGCTCCAATAATGAAAGCTCAGAAAAGTGGAACAATTATAAATATATCGACAGCATCAGCAAAAGTAGCTCTACCACTCAGATCACCCTATGTTGCCTCAAAGGTAGGAGTATTAGGTTTAACCCACACAGTAGCCAGAGAATATGGCCCTTTTGGCATCAGATGTAACGCCATTCTCCCAGGGCTTATAGATAATGATAGAGGGCGCAGGATACTAAACAACCATGCAGTTGAGAATAATATTGACTTTGAGGAAGCAGAACAAAGCTTTCTTAAGTACATATCCCTTCGTACTTGGATCGACCCATCTGAAGTCGGTGAATTAGCTGTCTTTTTAGCATCTCCGGCAGGTCGGAATATTACTGGCCAACAGATTGGAATGGATGGAAATGTTGAATGGGAAATTTAATTTTTATTTAACAAAGATTTACGTATTTTAATAAAATGGTGAATGACTTACAGTCTGGTGCAGCACTTTAGGTTGTGCATTAGACAAACCATATTAACACCTTTCATTTCGGAAACAAGGAATCAGATAAGCCAGTAAGGTTGTATTAATTCCAATCTTCAGCATATCCAAAATTTCTTTCACAGAACCCTGCATGGAAATCTCCAAAAGTAAATGGCGGATACTTGGTTTGATTTGCAGGACTAAGACATGTTTCTGGACACTCTAATAAAGAATAAACATTAGGATAAAAGAAAAAAATATTAGAATAGCGAGGTTCTTGTGAGTCTGCTCTAACTCTATGAGGTGTAGCCAAATAACGATCATTAATCCACTCAACTAGGGCCGTACCTGTATTAACCAAAACTGCATCACTAACAATGGGCTGTTCGATCCACTCGCCGTTATTTGTCATAATTTCTAGTCCTGGTCTAGTAGCTGGTGGAATGAATGAAAGAAACGAACTATCCCTGTGTCCTGGTAACGCAACCTGGTTAGACTTCCCATCAATTGGAGGATAATAAGCAATTCGAGTCATTGAGCTAGAATCAATAAAATATTTGTTAAAATAGTTATGGGGTAAATCTAGAGATATCGCTAACGGTGCTAATAAGGACATGCCAAGAGTCTGAAAAGAATTATGGAAATCCATAAAAGACTCGTGAAGCCCCGGACAAACATCAGGTTCTGGCCACTTATTATGGCCTCTAAATCTTATATTTTTCCCAAAATCAGGATGGTCTGAACTCAAATCAAATGTAAATTTAAACGCCTCACTATGCTGAGCCGTTAGCGCTGTATTTCTTATCTCAAAAGTATCATTATGGATTGCCACATCTGGTGGCATATAACCACATTGATGCCTATTCATCCTTACCTTCATCTTTTCTTCAAAAGGCAGAGAAAAATACTCCTTAGAAATCTCAAAAGATTTGCTTATGACATCCTCTGAAATTCCGTGATTAGTTACAAAGAAAAAACCAATATTAGAACATGCAATGTTCAATTGTTCCGCGACACAATTAATCGCATCCTTCTCTTGCGCCAACAATGGTCCAATATCAATTACGGGTATTACTTGATCAGTAACTTTAGTTGGAGGAGGAGCAAAGTCTGGCTGGATGTTCATATTCGATTTAAAAGGATTTTGGTTTAATGTCAGTCCGAGTACCACCAGCGATCGGAGAGTAGTTTTTTTCATTATACCATATTAGGTAATCATAAATACTCACTGGCTCAAACCTCGCTGGGTTATCCTCACTAACACAAGTATCTAGTGGATCAGCAATTGTGTCAGGACTTGGATTGAAGAAAAGGGCCATTGAATAACGATCTCTCTTTGGTGGAATAACACGATGAGGTGATGCTAAAAATCGACCATTTGTCCATCGATTTAAAAACTCACCAGTATTTATTATCACTGCGTCTTCAGGCATATGATCCGCATTAATCCAATTACCAGCTCTAGTCCGTATTTCAAGACCAGGTACATCCGATAATGGAAGTAAAGTCATAAACCCGTGATCTTGGTGAGGTGATATCCCGTATTGGTTTTCTTCAGCTTCCATTACTGGATAATGTGAATTACGTGTGGTCCAGAGCGGATCATCAAACATAGAGTCAAAATAATCGGCTGGCTTATCTAAGGCAAGTGCATAAATGGGAAGCATACGTCTTCCCAGTGAGGCTAACGCTTCATGACACTCTTTAATCGTTTCTTTAAAACCGGGAAGGTTTTCTGGCCATGGATTAGGACCATGAAATCTACGACCTGCTATACGTCCTGGATGGTCGGGTGCCCTTTCATTTACATACCTTAATACTTCATTCAAATCAGGTTTAGTATTTTCATTGATTGGAGAAGTAACATACACAACGGACTTTGGAGGTACATAACCAGGACGAGTGTTCGTCGCCTTTAATTTAAGTTTTTCTTCTAATGGCAAAGCAAATACTTTTTTTAACTGATCATAGCCTCGCGATATAAGATCCATCGGAACACCGTGATTGGTAACAAAATAAAAACCAATATTTTCCTGAGCATATCTTAGCTCAACAGCTAAACGTTCCGCCGCTCCTTTTTCACCAGCAACATAAGGACCAAGATCAAGAACCGGAATTTCTTCCGTTTTCTTCTCACCACCTGGTTCGATTTCTACTTCTAATTGAACGCTCATTGTCATCACCACTTCTATGATTAAAGGTCTATAACAAATACAACGACAAGTTAATTATTCATTCAGCCGCAAATTCTGTTGACTTAAGATCAGTCCGAGTACCACCAGCTGATGGAGGATAATTTTTATCAACATACCAACACATGTAATCATAAATACTCACTGGCTCAAACCTCGCTGGGTTATCCTCACTAACACAAGTATCTAGTGGATCAGCAATTGTGTCAGGACTTGGATTGAAGAAAAGGGCCATTGAATAACGATCTCTCTTTGGTGGAATAACACGATGAGGTGATGCTAAAAATCGACCATTTGTCCATCGATTTAAAAACTCACCAGTATTTATTATCACTGCGTCTTCAGGCATATGATCCGCATTAATCCAATTACCAGCTCTAGTCCGTATTTCAAGACCAGGTACATCCGATAATGGAAGTAAAGTCATAAACCCGTGATCTTGGTGAGGTGATATCCCGTATTGGTTTTCTTCAGCTTCCATTACTGGATAATGTGAATTACGTGTGGTCCAGAGCGGATCATCAAACATAGAGTCAAAATAATCGGCTGGCTTATCTAAGGCAAGTGCATAAATGGGAAGCATACGTCTTCCCAGTGAGGCTAACGCTTCATGACACTCTTTAATCGTTTCTTTAAAACCGGGAAGGTTTTCTGGCCATGGATTAGGACCATGAAATCTACGACCTGCTATACGTCCTGGATGGTCGGGTGCCCTTTCATTTACATACCTTAATACTTCATTCAAATCAGGTTTAGTATTTTCATTGATTGGAGAAGTAACATACACAACGGACTTTGGAGGTACATAACCAGGACGAGTGTTCGTCGCCTTTAATTTAAGTTTTTCTTCTAATGGCAAAGCAAATACTTTTTTTAACTGATCATAGCCTCGCGATATAAGATCCATCGGAACACCGTGATTGGTAACAAAATAAAAACCAATATTTTCCTGAGCATATCTTAGCTCAACAGCTAAACGTTCCGCCGCTCCTTTTTCACCAGCAACATAAGGACCAAGATCAAGAACCGGAATTTCTTCCGTTTTCTTCTCACCACCTGGTTCGATTTCTACTTCTAATTGAACGCTCATTGTCATCACCTTCCAGATATATTCTAACCTTAAACAGTTTTGGTAATAAACTCAAAAAAGATATTATACTTTAATTATTCTGCAATAAATAACCCAGCTCCAAATCCCTCATCAATTACAAAGTTTGCTCCAAAAATAGGGTTTCCAGTCTTAGGTGAAGCAAGAAAAAGTGCAGTATTAGCTATTTCATCAGCTGTTGAATAGGTACGGCCAGAGGGGGTAACTTTCTGCATAAAGTCTAATATTGGTTTCCATTCAGGATCTGTGCGTATCGTTTCATTCATAGGAGTTTCAGTATTACCTGGTGAGATAGAGTTAACATGAATACCATCTCTGGACAGCTCCGTCGCCATTACCTTTGTAAGCATTACTATTCCTGCTTTCGTAGCACAATAAACGCCATACAAGGGCAGGGCTCTAACTCCTGCAACAGAAGCCATATTAATGATATTCCCCCTTTTACGAGATTTCATATGTGGGACAACAGCATTTATAGTATTCAATGTCCCTTTAAGGTTGACATCAATCATGAGATTTATATCAGAGTTTTTACTGCACCCTGCTGGAGTTGGGACAAAAATACCGGCAGAATTGACTAAAATATCAATCTTTTTATGATCTTTTAAAACCTTTTCAACAAGTTTAGTAACTTGTCCAGACTTAGTTACATCACAAACGTAACCCTTTGATTTACGTTTTATATCTCTGGCTATTTTATTAGCTTTTCTTACATTTTTACTAGCAACAATAGCGCACGTTGCTCCTTCTGATGCAAACAGACGTGCCGTAGCCTCACCTAGCCCAGAAGACCCGCCAATTATTAGAGCAACTTTATTCCTCAATTCCATAATCTGACACTCCATTTAAGTCGTTTGTTTAGAATCCTATATTAGCGCCTTCATCCATAACTACTGTCTCACCATGCATTGGCTTCGTAATGTCTAAAGACAAAAACAGCGCCATATTAGCTATTTCTTTCGGATCAGAAAATGGCCTCCCACTAAGCGCCCTTTTAGAAATAATTTCTCTTGTCTCCGCGTACGACTCCTCAGTTCTTACATCCTCATTCATCGGGGTAGCAGTATTTCCTGGAGATATACAATTTACATTAATACCAGATGGGGCTACTGCACATGCAAGGGATTTTGTCATCTGCATAATGCCAGCTTTCGCTGCCCCATAGACAATATAAGAACTTCGCCCTTGTATACCGGCAGCAGACCCAAAATTAACAATTTTTCCAGAACCCTTACTAACCATAAGCGGACAAATAGCATTACACATAAAAAAAGTACCCTTAAGACAAGTATCGACTATATGATCAAAATCTTTTTCGAGCGTCTCTCCAATTCTTGTAGGGTAAAATACTCCCGCAGCATTAATTAAGATATCAATTGAATTAAATTTTTTGATAACGTTATCAACTAGGTTTTCCACTTCGTTCAACTTACGAACATCACAAGAAAAAGCTTCTGCGTCATGGCCTTTTTTCAAAATTCCATCGACAATCTCTTGGGCTTTTTCTTTGTTTCGGCTAGCGACAACAGCGACTTTTGAACCTTCCTCCGCAAATAATTTACAAATTTCGGCACCAATACCAGAAGAGCCTCCAGTAACTAAAGTGACCTTATCTTTTAAGCGCATAAATCAGCCCTCTATTCGATTAATTTAAAAAATAACATGCTTTACTTAGACGAACTTGCTTCGTCCCTGAGAGATAAACGCAATTTTGTTGTTTCTTCAACAGAAACTCCACCCGTTTGATCAAGTAAAACTCCATAAGTTTTTTTAGCTCTGGCCACAGTTATGAATCCTTCTGAAACATCCTTAGCAACAGAATTAGGATCCCTCTCTATTGGCGATCCATATCCCCCTCCACCGCAAGAATATGAAACTATCATCTCCCCATTATTAAGAGTGACACGCCCACAATTGGGAACAGAAACATTTTTCCCATTCTTGTCAATTTTATGCTGATAAGCTGAAGCTCCGGAGGCACCTCCTCGAACACCTTTAGGAGCATTAATATTCCCATCACTGTTATAAACAATATCCATGGAACAGTTTTGAGGGCCAAAAATAGCAAAAGCCGCTCTAGAGCCGCAATAATGTCCAGCCCCTTCTGTATCTTCGACAAACCCTCTGGAGTGCACATAAATTGGATGACGCAGCTCATCAAGTTCTACGGAATCCATGAAACACATACCACCATTACCTACATGTGAAATTGTCTGCCATGCATCAGCCGATGAGGAGGCTGCCCCACAGGTTTTGCCTAGAAAAACCTGATTCACATAGTCTTTTCCAGTACGAGGGTCGTTCCCCGAAATAACACTAGCAGCAGGCGGATTAATAGCGCCACATTCAGCCATTCCAACTTTATGAGACAATTGTGCCATTGCAGCTTGAACACCGTTAGCCACTCGATCGGCAACATTTGTAGTTGCAACAGAACAACTTGTAGGATGGCTGGGTATACCAACCACACAGTTGTTCCTTAAACGGACCTCTAATCGACGAAATGACCCAGCATTTTTTGGAACAGTATGATCGATAGAATTAAAGACTCCCAGCATTGCCGAGGTCCTTGAACAAGATTCAGAAAGATTAAGACCACAGGGAAGACAGTCAGGATTATTTCTCAGGTCAACGCTTATTTTCCCCTCCTGCCCATCTACCTTCACTTTACTGTTAATAGGAATTCCTTCAGATGGCGTGCCTGGAAAAGCATCATGAACACTCGTATGTTCAGCAGCACCAGAGGGAATACTTTTGATAGCATTTACCATCCGTTTTTCACTATAATCAAACCATTCGCTGATAAAATCATCCAGAGTATCCCAACCTATTTCCTCGCCAAGTTTGGTTAATTCTCTTTCGCCAATCCTTGCCGCTCCAATCATCGCTAAATAGTCTCCCCACCATTGGCTGGGTACTCTTATTCTTAACTGACAAATGCGTATAACATCATCTATATTTTGGTAATTATTTTGAACCTTAACCGAAGGAAAAATTATAGCTCCCTCTTGATAAACATCCCTAGCATTTCCAAAATACGTGGTTGGTATAGAGTTACCTATGTCTGCTTGATGCGCTTTGGATTGAACAGTGAACCTATGAGTTCCTTTACTATCCATTATTGGCACTAAAATTGTATGATCGGCTGGATGGGAACAACCGTGATATGGCGAATTATGCAAAAAAGCATCACCTTTTTTAAAGTCTGGATGCAGTTCCTTCATAGATTTAGACATTAAATCGGGCCCAGAAAGAACATGTATAGGTAGGCTTTCAGCTGCTGCTAACAATTCATCTTGCGCAGTAACAACACAACAGGAAAAATCTCTGGCCATTGCAAGAACACCTGATCTGCCTGTCCGTAAAAGCGTATTAGACATTTTACGCACAATACCTTCAATTCTATTGCTAATAAGAGCAAGTTGTACCCCTGCTGTATTTACATGCGAAGTCATATTGAATTACGTAGCAGACGTGGATCGAAGCTCTTCAGTTGCAGAAACATCGATACTACCAAGCTCATCAAAAACAACTTTATAAACTTCCTCAGCACGCTTCATGCTCACATAGTTTTCATTAACATCGTGAAGAACCATTTCAGGACTTCTCTCGATTGGCTTTCCATAACCCCCACCTCCAGTAGTCATAGAAACTATTCGTTCTCCAACCTCTAGAGAAACCACTCCAACATTGGTTAGTTCAACTCGATCTCCATTCCTAGAGATTTTGTAATGCTGAGAGGGAGTACCATGTAATCCACCACGAACTCCTTTAGCAGAATTTTTTGATCCATCACTTATATAAGCAACATCCATTTTGCCCCTTATCGGTCCATACTCACTATAAGCAGAGCGAGCTCCACAATAACGGCCAGCACCTTCTGTATCTTTAATAAACTCACGTGAATGAACGTAGAGAGGATGTCTTAACTCATCTAATTCAATACTGTCATAGTAACACAAGCCACCATTTCCCACGTGACAAATGGTCTGCCAACAATCAGCCTCTGGTCCTCCTGCACCCCCTGTAAAAGCTAACATTATTTGGTTAACATAGGGTTTACCGTTACTTGGGTCGATCCCTGAAATCACTCCGAGCCCAGGTGTAAAAATTCCTCCACACTCCGCCAGACCAAGACCATCAGCTATTTCAGCTATTGCTGATTGTGTTGGATTTGTAACCCGATCAGCAACATTTGTTGTCGCTGCAGAACAGGAAGTGGGATGTGATGGTATACCGCAAACGGCATTATTCTTCAGAAGAACTTTTATTCGCCTGAATGAACCTGCATTTTTGGGAAGCGAATGATCTATGGAATTGAATACACCTACCATGGCTGCAGTTCTTGAACAGGCTTCCGACAAATTAAGACCACACGGCAAAGCATCTGGATTATCCAACAGATCGACAGTTATTTCTGCTGCCTTAGGATCTATTGTTACTGAAGATTTTATAGTTATTCCTTCCTCAGGAGTTCCAGGGATTGGATCATGGGTTGACCTACAACTTGCTTTTCCTTGGGGTAAGTTACGAATGGCAGTAACCATTCTTTGTTCTGAATAGTTAAACCACTCTTCATTAAATTTTTCTAAATTATCCCAGCCAACTTCGTTTCCAAGTTCTAAAATTTCTCGCTCTCCAATACGAGCAGCTCCAATCATTGCCAGAAAATCGCCCCACCACTGATCGGGCACCCGAATGCGCATCCGGCACATACGAACGATATCCATATTTGTCTCATAGTTTTCTTGCACCTTTGTGGCAGGAAATATTAGAGCTCCTTCTTCGTAAACGTCTCGTGCTGTCCCGTGATAGGTCGTAGGAATTGAATTGCCTATATCAGCTTGATGAGCCTTAGCAGCAACCGTATATCTGTGTATACCATCATCATCAATTACCGGAACAAGAATTGTATGATCTGCGGGATGGGAACACCCATGATACGGTGAGTTATGAAGAAAGGCATCTCCCCTCCTTATATCTGAATGAAAAGATATCATGGATTCAGCCATTATATCCGGACCAGAAAGAACATGAATAGGAAGGCTCTCGGCAACTGCCAGTAATTCGTGTTTACCTGTCAAAATGCAGCAGGAAAAATCACGAGCTATATTTAAAACTCCAGATCGACCGGTACGCATCAGAGTATTACCCATTTTACGAGATATACCTTCAAACCGATTAGACAATAACGCTAATTTAACTCCATCAACACTCTCATTATTCATAGCTAACTCCTGGGTCAATAGATAAGCTTCCAGAAACTTTCCGATAAGCTTTGGCGCCAGGATCAATCACCACAGTTGTAAAAGGGGACTCAATTATTGCTGGGCCAACTACTGCTTCTCCCAACTCAAGGGATTCAAACCTTTTAACTTGCGACATAAGAAAACCCTGATTAACAAAATAAGCCTCTCTTTCTTTCTCAATCATGTCTTGCGAGTTGACTGAGACTAAACTACCCCCTTCTTTATCACGAATCCGGCACTTTACTGAAGCAGTCCACCCCACAATTTCTATACCACTTTCTGGATCATTAATAGCGAACAAATCTTCATGTGTTTTATGAAATTCATTAACTAACTTATTAATATCATTTATATTTTCAAAATTGGGTGAACTTATAGGGACTTCAATTTCCCACACTTGCTCGGGGTATCTAGCTTCAGCAAAATACTCCACTTTGGATTCAATTGCCCCTTTACCAGTGTTTTCAATAAATTCGTTGCAGCTATGTCGTAGGTTTTCTAATAAGTGATTAACTCCTTGATAGTCAAAACCTTCTGAAGTTGTAAAATGAGTTCTCCTGAATTGATATGTCAGCTCAGACATCATGGCTCCTGCGGCGCTTAAAGCTGCACCCACTTCAGGAATAATTGCTCTATAGCATCCTAAACGTCGAGCTATCGCAACAGCATTAAGCCCAGCCGCCCCTCCCCCACCTATTAGCACAGTCTCTCTCGGATCTATGCCTTGATTTACTGTAATATCAACTATTGCTTGCACCATGTTTTCTGTAGCAACGCTTATGATTGCCGCAGATGCTTCCTCGAGCGTTAACCCCATAGGATTGGCGACGTCTTCAAGAATCACTTTTTTCGATGAATTAAGATCTAATTCCATCTCACCTCCTAGAAAGAAGACTGGATCGATATGGCCAAGTACTAACGAAGCATCTGTTACAGTTGCTTTTTCTCCTCCTTGACGGTAACAAGCTGGCCCTGGAACAGCTCCAGCGCTCTGAGGGCCGACATGAAGCATGCCCCCTTCATCTACCCAGGCAATTGACCCACCTCCGGCTCCAATACTTTTTACTTCAACAGAAGGGAATCCTGTCATATGCCCCCGATAAGGTTCACCGATCCAGGTTTCACGCGTCCAGGGTATACCACCTTTTCTCACAAGACTAACATCATAAGTGGTTCCGCCTGTATCAGTGACTACAGCGGAATCAAACTCTTCATCAACTTTAGCAAAATACCTACCCGACACAGGCGCCATAGATGGACCAGAGTTTATTAGATGTATGGGCGAATCAGCTATATCCTCAGCATCCATAACTCCGGCTTGAGACGTTACAATTAGAACCCTGCCTTTAAAGCCAGCGCCACGAAGCCTTCCATTAAGGTTGTTCATATACTCACTCATTAATGGCTTCAATGATGCATCTATAGCAGCAGAAGACGCTCGACGGTATTCACGCAAACTGGGATTAAGAGCATGAGATAAAGTAAACGGTATATCAGGAAGATGTTTTTGAAGAAGCTCACCAACCCGTAATTCATGATCAGAGTTCACTATCGACCATAAAAGACAAACTGCTACAGATTCCACCTGTTCCTCCTTAAGAAGATCAATTATCTGTATAACTTTTTCTTCATCCAACGGGGTCATTTCAGAGCCGTCCGCCAATATCCTACCAGGCACTTCAAATGTTAAGGCCCTAGGGAGATATGGCTCAGGAAACGGAACCGTAAAATTAAATGGCTCCATACGACCTCCTTCCCGAAACACAAGAATATCTCTATGTCCTTCCGTACTTAGAAATGCAGTTTTGGCAGTGTTACCAGTAACTATGGCGTTAATTGCATGAGTGGTGCCATGAATAAACAGATCTCCTTTAGACAAGAGCTCACCTAAATCAATTTTATATTCTAACGCTGCACTCTCTAGAGTGTTCATCAGTCCGCGTATTGGATCATCAGGCGTCGTTGCAGCCTTAAACATTCGTAATTTTCCATCGTCCTCTTCAACGATCAGGTCAGTGAATGTTCCTCCTGTATCTACTGCAAACCGCATGTTTTGGCCTTTCTAAATATAATTTCAAAATTCTACAAAGAATTTGATTCCCTAAGTAATGAACTATAAGACTTAGACAAAAAAATAGCTTAGTTAAGTCTGCAAAAAGGATAACAGCTCGGACACGAATATATCTCTAGACTGTACTTGCGGACAATGGCCGCAGCCAGGAATTTCAATCAGAATCGATCTTTGGATGCCACTTTTTAGTGCGTGAGACATGACTGGAGGGGTTGTCTCGTCTTCAAGACCAACCATTACCATCGTCTCGTTACTTACTTTGTTCAGATCACCTGTCATATCAACATCTGCCAGCGCTCTTGCTGTTGAGGCAAAAGCAGCAGGATTACAGGTTTCTAAGATTGTCTTTCGTTTATTCACTATATCTGGATTTTCTTTAATGTAGCTTTGAGGAAACATCCTTGCCATTGCTGCATCAAGAACCACTTTCATTCCTGCTGTCTCAACCCGATCAGCCAAAAGACGTAATGGAGTTTTATCAGTCTCAGAAAAGGCTGGCCCGGTATCAGCTAATATTAATTTACCTATACTGGTGCCATAGCGAATGGCTAGCGCCAATGCAATAAAGCCTCCAGCACCATTGCCCAAAACTGCTGTATCATTTGGTAGGTCCAAACTATTCATAAAAGCGTGTATAAAATCTGCAAAATCAAATAACTCAGGCTTATTTATATCTAGTTCAGTCGTCTCACCATAACCCGGCAGGTTAGGTAGTGTTACGCGATACTCTTTTGAAAGTTCATCTAAAACAAATTCAAAAACAGTACGGTCTGATAAAAGAGAATGTAGGAGCACTAAGTCAGGCCCCTCACCAATCTGTATAAAATCAACCTTCGAAATATCAAAATTTTCTTTATTCATAAAAATCCAAAAATTAGTTTAAATTGTAAAGCCTATAAATATTAACCCGTTATTGGTGTATATTATCAGTTAATAACAAAAAATTGCCTATATTTTAATTTATTTGTAATTCATATACTTGTTAGATTGAATAATATTCTTATAGTAAGCATCAATATTGCTGTTAGTGAGAGTTATACCGTTTAAAATCTCTCTGCAGCGATAAACATTTGAAGCGTTAGTAATGAGGGAGGAAATAATGGGATACGATTTAAGGGCTAGCATTCTAGATAACACTTTCTAGTAAAAGAAATTTATTTAATTTTTATTAATGATATGCATTAGTTATGTAAAAATAACTATCTTGACCATAATAAACAAAATCTAGGCAAATAGAGATTTTACTCATTAAGTGTCTTAGGTATGTGAGGCTTTAAAATGACTGCTGAACAGACAATTGGCGAAAATTTACCACTGACAGGGCGTGCTGCTTCAAGAGCGCAGGGTATTAGACGGTTTAAGTGGACAGTTTTAACTCCATTTTTTGCATTGCTGATATTTATATTAATGCCCGCTTTAATCGCTCAAGTCTTCTTTTCTTTAAATCACTTCTCAATATTTGATGCTGGCGATGACGATGGTTGGCGCTCTTATCTGAATGCGTCAGAGTGGATTGGTTTGGAGTTATTCATAGAGGTCTTTAATGATGAGAGATTCTTGAACGCATGTATAAGGTCCCTTTTGTTTGCTAGCGGATCCACTCTCGGATGCTTCATAGTTGGTTTTGGCTTAGCACTATTAATGTACCGTCCTTTCAGAGGACAAGCCCTATATTATATTTTCTTCATCCTTCCAATGCTTACAGTTCCAATTGTGATAGCTTACACGGGGGAAATGATACTGTACCAAAATGGGCCGTTAAATGATATTTTATCGCGAATAACAGGAATGAGGATTGACGCCCAGTTTCTGTATAAAAAAGAAATAGCATTAACGACCATAGCATTCCTTGAAGTTTGGAATTGGACGCCATTTAGTTTTATAATCATGATGGCCGGACTCGCAGCTTTACCCCAAGAACCGCAAGAGGCGGCTAAGATACTGGGAGCGAGTAAGTGGAGAATTTTCTGGGAAATTCAGTTGCCACTTCTACGTCCTGTAATTCTTCTCTGTTTAATCCTTCGTTTTCTCGAATCAATGGCTGAGTTTCCAAAAACATGGGGTCTTTTACAAGGAGGTCCCGGATCTGCAACCGAAACGATACCAGTCTATATCTTTATAACTACATGGCAGTACTTTGATATTTCTTATGGTGCAGCTCTCTCCTATGTTGTTCTTATCCTAATGGTGGCTATTGTTTGGGCGGGAATTTATTTCCTACAGCGAGAGAAAAAGAATCTGGACGAAATGTACTTCGCCAGACCGGACTCAGAATAAGGGGAAGTTATTATGGCTATGACAATGTCACAAAAGCGAAATACTTTTTCTGCCTTTCGCTATTTCATCCTGACGATATGGTTGCTTATTGTTGCCTTTCCCATGTTCTGGATGGTGGGCACCTCTTTTAAACCAGACAAAGAGTGGTTTGCCTGGCCCCCTGTCTACATCACTGAAAACGCAACAGTTAGAAATTACTTAATCGTGTGGGCTAATATCAATGAGTATACTAAAGCAGATGGTGCACACATCGATGAAAAAACTGGAGAGTTATCTCAATACACACAATCACTTCAAAGGCCTTGGGTTGCTTTACGCAACAGCACTATAATTGCAGGAATAGCAACAACATTGGCAGTTTTATTTGGAGGGGTTCTGGCATACGGGGTTTCTAGGCATAATATAATATCTGAAGGAAAAATGTTTCAGCTATTAATGTTAAGAATGGTGCCACCCATAGTATTGATAGCGCCGATATCATTATGGTACCGCCAAATAGGGCTGTTGGACACTATAACTGGGCTCGTGCTTTTATACTTTCTAACTTCTCTTCCATATGCGGTTTGGATGGCGAAAAGCTTTATTGACGAGGTCCCTAGAGAAATGGAACAAGCTGCTGAAATATTGGGAGCTAGTCGATGGAGAACAATATGGGAAATTGTTCTACCCCTTGTCAGATCAGGGCTAGTCGCAACTTTCTTATTTATCCTTATATTAACGTGGAGTGAGTACCTACTAGCACTTCTTCTTTCAAAATCAGAAGTTCTCACACTACCTGTGGAACTATCTAAATATCAAGGATCAACAGAAGGAAGGGTTTATGGGCGCCAGGCTGCACTATCTGTCGGCATAACTATTCCACTAATATTTGTTGGTTTGATAATACGCAAACATTTGGCCCGAGGCTTTAGCTTCGGTATGGTAAGGAGGTAACAAGCTGTGTCTCGAATTGAACTTACGGATCTTAGAAAAGAATTCGGCAGCGTTGTGGCTGTAAAGGATTTAAACCTAACAATTGAAGATGGCGAATTTATTGTACTAGTTGGACCATCAGGTTGTGGCAAAACGACAACCCTACGTATGATTGCCGGCTTTGAAGACCCAACAGCTGGTGAAATAAAACTTGATGGCACTGTTGTTAATGATCTCGAACCCCGTGATAGAGATCTAGGAATGGTTTTCCAAAGCCATGCTCTTTTCCCCCATAAAAATGTTGCAGATAATATAGTATTTGGTCTTAGAATGAAAAATGTCGGCAAAGAAGAGCAATTACAAAAGCTTCATGAAGTATCAGACTTAGTCAGAATCTCTCACCTCTTAACAAAAATGCCCGCTCAATGCTCCGGTGGAGAGTCACAAAGAATCGCATTGGCCAGAACACTTGTTACCGAACCATCTAATTTTCTACTAGATGAACCATTATCTAGCCTTGATGCAAAATTGCGCCGTGAACTAAGGGCTGAGTGCGATCGTTTGCATGCAGAGCTGCAAAAAACATTTGTATATGTGACCCACGATCAAGAAGAGGCTATGACACTTGCCGACAGAATAGTTGTCATGGATCAAGGAGTAATTGTTCAAATGGGATCACCTATCGACATATATAGTGATCCGGTATCCTATTTTGTTGCGGATTTTTTTGGTAACCCAGCTATGAACCTGATCCCAGGGGAATTTGTAAAAAATGGATCAGGAATTGAGTTTAAAAGTGATCAATTCAACGTCCCCTTAAATGAAAAATTTAGTAGCGTTCCCATAGGATCAGGCACTTTTGGCATTCGGCCCGAGAACGTTCAAGTAGTGTCTTCTAACAGTGATTCAAATAGAAAAATTGGTCTGGTAGAACCACTGGGTAAAGACACGCTATTATATTTTGAGACTGACTCTGATCGACCCTTTGTTGCAGTTGTTGATGGAACAGAGAATCATACTGCAGGAAGTCCCGTCGAACTCAACTTTCCTCAGGAAAACATATTTCTCTTCGATTCCAACGGAGATAGAATAAGAGCCTAGTCTTTTGCTTAGAAAAGACGCCGCAATGCAAATAGTATTTGTAGCGTCTTTTTTTATTGATTGAGTGGTTATAGCCTAGGAACATCTTTTGCTGGATATCTCGTGTATTGAGAGACCCAATCAAAACCTACTAAATCAACATATGATTTCATTAATTTTTCTGTTATGGGTCCTGGAACGTTATTATCTCTAAAAGTACGTCCATTAACACTTCTACAAGGACAAATACAAAAACTTGTCGAAGTAATAAATGCTTCATCAGAATTATAAGCATCGTACAAATCGTAATCTTTTTCGATACAAGGTAACGAAATATCTCTTGCTAGCTCTTTGACTGTCTGCCTGCTAATTCCCGGAAGCACATATCTTTCTTGGGGGGTATAAAGACATCCATCTGACACAAAGAAAATATTACTGCCACGTCCCTCAGCTATATTCCCATTATGATCTAACATCAGCGCAAAAGCATTAGGATCTTGAGCCGACACCTCCTCATCTGCCATAATTAAGTTAAGATAATTATGAGTTTTAGCTCTCGGGCTTAACATATCAGGGGAGTTACGACGCACTGAAGACACGATCATATCGATTCCATCTCTGTACAATCGGGACCTTGTCGAAAGCGGTAATGGCAAGCACTCAATTATAACGGTAGAGCCCTTGTAAGAAGGCCAGGAAGTTCTCTCGTTTGGATCGATAATTCCTCGTGTTACTCTTTGTGAAACCCAATAATCTTCATCTTCTGCAATTAATGGCAAATTTAACTCAAGAACTTTTTCCGTTATTTGGATTATTTCATTTACAGTTAGGCCTGGATCAATACCAACATACCGAAGCGATCGAAAAAGACGTTCAACATGCTCATCTAGTTTAAATATTTTATGACCAAAAGTACGCGTTGTATCGAAAACAGCATCTCCATACTTAACTCCACGGTCACGAAATGGCAGTTTTGCATCACTTTCGGGAATATATTCTCCATTTAAATAAACAATTCTCTGATTAGGGATGGTCACAGCTGCCCCCTATATTTATTATGGTTAACAAGGTTATACCAAGTGAAGCACCGCGGCGCTAAGGTTTTCTTTAGGGAGAAGAAAAAATGACTAAATATGGAGTAGGACAACCTGTTCTTAGGACTGAAGATCCTCGTTTACTTAAAGGGGTAGGCAAGTTTAACGATGATTATTCAATCGATGACATGTCATACGGATATGTTCTTAGATCCCCGTATCCCCATGCAGAAATAATCTCTATCGATACCTCGAAAGCTAAGAATAACCCTGGAGTTCTCGATGTTTTTATTGGGGAAGACCTACATGAAGACGAAATAGGTGGATTCCCAGGACCCCCTCCGTTTTTTGCTGATCTTACAAAACCTGATGGCTCGCCACTTAGTTATCCGCCCCAATACGCATTAACATCCGATCGTGTGCGTTACGTTGGAGATCCAGTAGCGTTTATTGTTGCAGACACTTTAGAGAATGCGAAGGATGCAGCCGAAACTATTGAAATTGACTATAATCAATTACCCTCTGTGGTGGATACTTCTGAAGCAATGGATGAAGGTGCAGCTCAATTGTGGGAAGAGGTCCCAAATAACTTCTTATTTCAAGCACAAGTAGGCGATAAAGAAAAAACTGAAAAAGCATTCAATGAAGCCACCCACGTGGTTCATGTAGGTTTGACAAATAATAGAATAGTACAAAACTCTATGGAAGTTAGAGGTGCGGTTGGTAGTTATGATCCCAAAAAAGAAAAATACACCTTGTACACGTCAAATCAAAACCGCCATATGCTTCGTGACTGGATAGCAAATAGTTTTCTAAAATGCGACCCTCAAATGCTACAGGTTTTAGTGGATGACGTTGGTGGTGGGTTCGGCATGAAGACTCACGCCTATCATGAGCAGGTTCTTGTTCTATACGCAGCTAAAAAACTTGGAACAAACATTAAATGGATAAGTGATCGAACCGAAGCATTTTTGTCAGATCTGCACGGACGAGATCATTTATCAGAATGTTATTTAGCCTTAGATGAGAATGGAAAATTTTTAGGAGTTAAAGTTGAAACAATTGCTGCTATTGGGGCTTATTCATGCTCAGCAGGTGTTGCGATACCTACCCAGGTAGGCCCAAAAATACTAACCAATGTTTACGATATCCCTACAGCTGATGTGAGCGTCAAATGTGTCATGACTAACACAGCTCCCGTAGGCCCTTATAGAGGCGCTGGGCGCCCTGAGGCGATTTATGTAATGGAAAGACTGGTTGACGTTGCAGCAATAGAATTAGGGATAGACCCTGTTGAATTAAGAAGAAGGAACTTAATAAAACCAGAACAACTACCTTATACAAATGCCATGGGAACAACTTATGATAGCGGAGAGTTTGAAGAAAACATGAACGCAACCATGTCGCTTGGTGATTGGAATAACTATGAAGAACGACGTCAAAGCTCACTAGACAATGGACGCCTCAGAGGTATAGGAATTTGTCAATACATAGAAACTACAGCAGGTAACCCGACCGAAAGCGCTGAAGTGGAAATAAAAGATAATAAGGTAGTGGTAAAAGTTGGAACCCAGCCCATGGGGCAAGGACATGATACATCTTTTATGCAACTCGTCTCCGAGAAACTTGGTGTGGATTTTGAGGATGTGATTATTGATACTAGTGATAGTGATAACTTACCAAGTGGTGGGGGCAGCCACGGCTCGAGAACTAGCCAAATTGGCAGTATAGCGACCATTAATTCTTCGGATAAAATGATTGCTAAGGGCAAGCTCATAGCTGGAGAAATTCTAGAGACCGCCCCGGCAGATATAGAATATAATAATGGAGCATTTAGTATCGCAGGTACCGACAGAGAAATATCTCTCTTTGACGTTGGACGTGAAGCTATTTCTTCTGTATCTCTGCCTGAAGAACTAAAGGGACCCCTTTCTGGTTCTGACACTCACACTATTGAAAACTGGAACTATCCGAATGGATGTCACCTCTGCGAACTTGAAATCGATAAAGACACAGGTGAAATAGAGATCCTTAACTATTGCGCTGTGGACGATTTTGGAAGAGTAATAAACCCTCTACTGGTCGCTGGACAAGTTCACGGAGGAGTAGCACAGGGGCTAGGACAAGCCATACTAGAAAATACAGTGTATGACAAAAATTCAGGTCAATTAATAACAAGTTCTTTTATGGATTATACAATGCCACGAGCTGATGATTTACCTTTAATGAATATAGACACCAACGAAGTACTTTGCAAAACAAACATACTGGGAGTTAAGGGGTCCGGGGAAGCAGGAGCTTTGGTCGCTCCGCCTGTCATTATTTCAGCGATTGTTGATGCTCTGAAAGACTACGGCATAACGCATATAGACATGCCTGCCACATCAGAAAAGTTGTGGGAAATAATGCACAAACGTAGTTGATTAACGATTATTCTTTCGAGCTAACTAAGCACCGAGATAATAACTCTTAACCATATCGTTGTCAGCGAGATCCTGCGCGTCCTTACTTGCAAACGCAATCTCTCCATGAACGATTATATAGCCTCTATCAGCAATTTTAATCGCTTGATTGAAGTTTTGCTCTGCCATCAAAATTGTTACATTACGGCTTTCACTTAACTCACCAATTTTTTCAATCATTTGAGCAACGAGAATAGGAGCTAAACCCACGGAAGGCTCATCAATCAAAAGAAGCTTCGGAACACTCATCATGGCCCTGGCAACAGCAAGCATCTGCTGCTCACCACCGCTCATACTGCCCGCTTTCTGTTCTCGTCTTTCTGCTAGACGAGGAAAGAGTTCAAAACAAAATTCTATACTTTCATCTATCCGTTCTCTGGCAGCTTTGCGGTACGCACCTAACATAAGGTTTTGCTCAACTGTCAACAACGGAAACAGACGTCTACCCTCAGGCACCAAGGCTATTCCATGATCAACAATCTGCTTGGGGCTATCAGAAATAAGGTCAATCTCTGCCCCTTCATCTTTAAATGTAATACTTCCCGCAGTAGGCTTTATTAGACCTGCCACGCAACGCATCAACGTACTCTTTCCATTACCATTCGTCCCAAGTAGCGCGACTATACTTCCTTCTTCAACTTCTAGAGACACATTATGAAGAACGCTAACATTGCCATAACCGGCAACTAAATCTTTTATGATCAGCTCAGCCATTTTTAGACACCTAGATAGGCTCTTTCCACGCCTTTATCTTTTTGAATTATGTCAGGAGTACCTTCTGCTATTAATTGCCCAGCATCCAAGCAAATAACCCGTTGTGAAAATTGCATCACAGCTCTCATGATATGCTCGATCATAATAATAGTCATACCCTGTTCATTAAAGTTTATTAATATTTGTGTTACTTCATCTACTTCGTTACCTGTTAGTCCCGCCATAGCTTCATCAGAAATGAGTAACTTAGGTTTTGCTGCAATAGCTCTAGCCAATTCTAATTTTCGCAATTCGATCTGCGTTAAACCAGAGGTCTCTTCATCAGCCTTTTCAGCCATACCCATAGTTTCAAGTATAGACATTGCTTCATCTCTAATTTCGGTCTGAGCTCTTCCAGAAGCGCTAACAAATTCAAGTGGAATTTTGAGATTATCAATTATAGTCATACTGTGAAACGGACGAGGTATTTGAAACGTCCGCGTTATACCTGCAGCAGTCCTGACATGTGCCTTCATACCCTGAAGATCTTGTCCATCAAAAATAATACTACCGCCATCATTTGTAAGAGTACCCGATATACAATTTATCAGAGTAGTTTTACCTGATCCATTAGGCCCAATAAGACCAAACCTTTCTCCGGCTTTTACCTCTGTTGTCACTTCTGACAGAGCTGTAAAACCACCGAAGTTTTTAGTTACTGAATCAACCTTCAAAAGAGCTTCAGCCATTTCTTAAAGCACCTTATTTATTTTTTTTCATAAACCAGCCAACAATACCATGTGGAGCTATTGTAACAAATATGACTAACAACAGACCTATGATCAATAAATTGATCTCAGACGAAATAGTCACAATAGCAACCTGTTGGACAGTTCCTAATAAAATTGAACCAACCACCGGTCCAATCCAAGTGAAAGTTCCACCAATCATTGGCATAGCCAATGAGTTCACAGCAAACTCCAAATTAAAAGCCGTGGGCGGATCAACGAATGTGAGATAACTCGGGAAGACTGCTCCCGCAACTCCCATAAGAGCACCACTTATAACTGTTGCAATTAGTTTAAGTTTTAAGGTCGGTACCCCCATGCATTCGGCAGCCTCTTCATTATCTTTGATCGCGTTTAGTCCACGACCTAGTTTGCCAAATTCAATCGTTCTTGCAATCCAAACACTAGCAATTGCCAGAGCGCCCATGAGGAAGAATAACCATTCCTTATTATTATAGAAGATGCCACCACCTTTTCGGTCTACAATTGTTATACCTAGTAACTCTGGTGTGCGTGGAGGCAAGATTGAAACGCCTGCGGCTCCACCTACGTAGTCCCAGTTATTAACAAATGTTTCCAAAACAATCGCTATTGCCAATGTTGCAATGGCAAAGTAAACACCCTTTAACCTTAGTGTTATGTATCCTATACCCAATCCCAAAAGGCCAGCTAAAGCCCCCGCTACTATGATTTGTTCTATAATTCCAGCTCCGTACCATTGAATCATAGCTATAGCAACGTAGGTGCCCAGTCCAAGGAAGCCAGCGGTTCCGAAGTTTATGTAACCGCCATATCCACCCAATATATTCCATGCAGTTGAAATAAGCACATATTGTAGGATAGCAAAGCCAGCAAAATAATAAAATCGATTGAGCTCTACTTGTGTAATTAGGAAGCAGGCTAGCAATGCCACCACACATCCGATTTCAAATCTATAGCGCTGTAACATTACCTTGTATCTCCGGTGCCAAATAAACCGGTCGGTTTAAACGCCAAAACCCCCAATAATATTCCAAAGGAGACCGCCGGTGCCCAAGATGGGCCAAAGAAGGTTGAAACTAAACTCTCAGCTATTCCCAATATTAAAGCGCCCACTAAAGTGCCCGGTATTGAACCTAAGCCCCCCAGGACTACAATGGCAAAAACGTTACCAATAAAGAAACGCCCAACCGCAGGCTCTATGGGAATAACTATGATCATAAGTGCGCCAGCCAAGCCACAGGTCGCTAATCCAAGAGCAAACGCGATCCGTTTGATCATAACCGGATCTGCGCCCATCAAGGATAAAGCCATCATGTCTTGATGTACTGCACTTGTTGCACGACCAAAATATGAACTAGATAGATAATAGGAGATTCCTAAAGTCATGAGGCCCGCAATTACGAACGCAGCCAGCAACCTATAGGGGACTGAGAAGGTCATTCCCGTCACGACTGCTGTAAATGATTCCCCAATATACGGAGCACTTACTAGCCTATGGTCAACGCCAAAGATCATAATCATTACGACCTCGGCAATAAAGAGTAATCCAAAGAAGAACGCTAATCCTCTTAAGGCCTCGGCACTCTGTCGTTCAAAGAATTGATAGTAGAGGGAGTAAATTCCCATCCCAAATAAGAAAAATACAGGAGTTAATATTAAACCAGCCACAATAGGGTCTATACCCAGTAAGTCATTCAATAAAAATGTACAGAATGCTGCCCCCACTATAATAGTTGGGTGAGCAATATTAACGGCATCCAGCAGACCAAAACATATAGAAAGACCTATCGACAATGCCGCAAAAAAGCCTCCCAACAAAATACCGGCTATAAGTGCATTGATTAGCAATTCTAAGAATTCCACAGCGCCTCACTTATTAAATAATTAAAGTCTCAAAGAAGACCGGGGGGCTATAGATATAGCCCCCGGCCAATTCAGATACTAACGTAGCGAATTATAAGTTTGTGGAGTTCCGGTTTTAATATCCAACGGATACATAATTTTCCGGGTTCCGGGTCGAGCAAACTGTTGCAAATCATTATTTTTAATATTCTGATATTGAACAACAATTGTTCGTGTTTCGGACCACTCACCGAGTTCGGTAAATTTAATCTTACCTACAACGGAAGTGAACTCTGTAGCATGAATATATTTCGCTATTGCTTCGTGATCTATTTTACCTACTGCATTTACAGCTTGGCCTAATACATCAAGATAAGCATATGCCCATGGCACTAAGTAGTAACCTAAGGCATCAGTTTTAAGACCTTCAGTTTTAACCTTATTTTGATATTTTGCGATTAATTCTGTAGCTCCAGGATATAATGCCATTGTGGGCTCTGGAACATAGAAGTCATAATTTAAAATACCATTTAAGTTAGGTCCTAAACCAGCCATTAGACCAGAAAACTGAAGTCCTACCATTCCTCCGCCAACAGCTTTTGCTTCTGTACCAACTTCTGCTAATGCACGAACTAAACCAGCTGATCCGTTTGGATAAGAAGCGATATAAAACACATCAGGCTTTTTAGCATTAACGGCTCTAACTATAGGAGTGAAGTCAGCCGTCTTGGGCGGATAGTTCTCATTATATACGATCTTTAGTCCCATAGCTTTCGCATTCTTAACCGCACCTTCTTTCAAGTTACGGGCAAATTCTGCGTCAGCTGATAGTAATGCAATCGTCTTGGGTTTGAATGTTTTAAGTGCCTCAAACCAGTTGTATGAGAAACCGACCGCTGGATCAGGTCCAGCAGGTAAAATCTGAAAATACTTATCATATTTCCACTTTTTATTGTTGTTCATACCGAAGAGACCCATAAATACAACGTCTCTATCAATTGCAACTGGCATAGCAGGTGCTATTAGATTGGTGCCATAGCCGCTAACTATAAAGTCAACTTTATCAACGTCAAGCAGCTTAGCATAAATGCCAGGTACGTTTTTAGGGTTCGTTTGATCGTCATAATAGACAAGCTCTACTTGTCTTCCAATCATTCCACCTTTTGAATTTATGTCGTCTCGCCATATCTTCATAGCTTCAAGTGCCTGCTTACCACCACCGGCAAGAGCGCCTGTTAACGCCATACTAAATCCAACCTTTATCGGCTTCGCCTGAGCTGAAGGCGAAAAGGCCGTTGTCAGCATGAATGCAGCTGCAAAAAGTACACCTAGCAACATCGTGCTTACGCGAAATTTAAGAATTCGGCTCATTAATAGCCCCTCCCTGTTAGTTAGCCACACAGTGTACTGACTGAACCTGAGTGGCCCCAAATGTATTAACTTAAACTTTGTAACATAATCAACCGTAGCTAATTTAAAGCCAGCCCTAATACAAAGGACCGACTTTTTTCAATATAATTCAAGTTTTTCAGTTTAATGATGCATGGAATTATGCAATTGGGCAAGCCTTATAGAGATATTTTTTGTAATAATAGATTAATATCAACTGCGATTATTGCACTATTTCTTTCTACATCTTAGGCTAAACAAGCGAAATCTATCAGTTTTAATGGATGTTTTTAATAAATTAGGATTAGTTAAAAATGCCTCAATACAAATTAAATGATCGCATTATCATAGTAACCGGTGCCGGAAGAGGACTTGGACGCGCAATGACGGAGGCTCTAACCGAAGCAGGGGCTAATGTTGTAGCTGCTGCACATATAAGTGATGATTTTGCCGACCTTAAACAATCATGCAAGGAAAATTCGGGTCAGCTTTATTGCCATGAGGCAGATATAAGAAATGCAGATGAATGTGATAAAATTATATCTATTGCAAAAGATGTATTTGGTGGACTTCACGGATTAGTAAATAACGCCGGGCTAACATTTACATATATTTGGCCTGATATGTTCCGGCGAAAAGAGTGGACAGAACATCAGCATTTTCCTGCTTTCTATGAAGCTAAAGACGAAATAATAGAAAATGTTATGGCTACAAACTTTTTAGGAGCTGATAGGTTAGCAAGACGAGCAGCGCCAATAATGATAGAACAGGGCTGGGGACGAATAGTAAATGTCACCACCATGTATACAACAATGACAAGACGCGGAGCTTCACCATATGGCCCCTCTAAGGCTGCATTAGAATGTGCAACTGAGATTTGGCATCAAGACTTAGAAGGCACTGGGGTCACAGTTAACATACTTAATCCCGGTGCAGGCGCTGCTACTCCAGGTATGGCAGAGGAGATGAAACAAATGAGTAGAGAAGCTGATACACCAATACTTATTGAACCAGAACAATATAAGGCTCCTATCGTTTGGTTAATGTCAGATGCAACCAATGGAATCAGTGGTATGAGATACGATGCTAAACCATGGGATGATACTAAGCCCAGCCCTCAGGAAGGTGAAAGAATAGGCGCAAAAGCCGGAGTACTACTTTATTCGAAATCAGATTACTAATTACTTGCCCAATTTAACCCCTTGATAAATACAACCCCTACAAAAGGGTCCAAATTTTTGGGTCCATTAGCATTACTTATCCTAACACAATCAATGATTTCTTGGGGTGTTTTTGCTCCCCCTGTCGTTGCAATGCAGGCGCTACCAGATATCGGCCTTAATCCTATATGGATTGGAGGCCAACCAAGCATTGTTTTCATAGCAGCCATGATAATTGGAGTTTTGGCAAGTTCCTGGGTTGCTAAAATTAATCCGATGCGTGCAACCCAGATTTTTGTGTTTTGCACAGCCGTCGGTGTAATCCTTATATCTACTGGCCATATAGTTTCTTTTATTGTTGGGTCTGCTTTAATTGGAGCCGCCTTGGGGCCAGCAACTCCCGCAAGCTCACATATACTAGCAAGGGTCACACCAGAAAAGTTGCAACCACTAGTGTTCTCAATAAGACAGTCCTCGGTCCCATTAGGAGGCGTTCTAGCAGGAGTAATAACCCCTTTATTGATGGAACAATGGGGTTGGCAAATATCTCTTATGACTATTGCCATCCCATGCCTAGCCTCTATAGCGATAGTAGAGATTTGGGTTAAATCCTATAATGTCCATGCCGTATCTCAGGACAAACATTCAATAACTTTTATAGAACCAATAAAATTAGTTTTATCCATTCCATCTCTTAAATGGCTGACTCTAGGAATGATGCCGCTTGTCATAGCGCAATACTCATTAACAACATTTATCGTAATCTACCTACAAAAAGACATTAATCTTTCTGTCATAACTGCTGGTTGGGTATTAGGGATAGCACAAGCAGCAGGTGCTGGCGGCAGAATATTATTTGGTTTATTGGCAGTAAAATTTGCTCACCCGTTAATAGTCTTAATTTGCCTATCCGCCTTAGCATCAATCTCTTCAATTCTAACATCACTGCAAACCGAATATTGGGCCTTAGGGATAATCTTTTTAATTGGCGCTGTATTTGGCGCCAGTGCTGCAGGATGGAACGGTGTTTTTCTTGCAGAAACTGCAAGACAATCCCCTAGCGGCACTGTGAGCAAGGTAACAGGTGGACTTACATTTTTTATTTTTGGCGCATTAGTTATAGGGCCAGCAGGATTCGCTCTTCTAATTGAACAAACTAGCTTTGCTTTCTCATATGCACTAATTGGCTTAACACTCATATTAAGTATTTATAGTTTCTTTAGGTGTTATAAAGAAATAAAATCATAGAACTAGTGAAACATTTGAACATTAAATACGACGACCGTGATCTTTCCAAAAATGATCCCTTATATCCTTTTTGCGCACTTTTCCCACGGCACTCCTGGGCAATTCATCCCATAATTCTATGGTTTTGGGAGTTTTTACCCCACCTAGCTCTTCCCTACACAGTTCGATAATTTCTGACTCTTCAAGGTTGCTTCCAGGTTTCAATTCTATAACTGCAGTTACAGCTTCTCCCCACTTCTCATCTGGGATACCGATGACCGCACAATCTTGAACTGAGGGATGAGTCCAGATAACCTGTTCTATTTCGCTAGGATAAATATTAAAGCCACCAGAAATTATCATATCTTTTTTTCTATCGACAATATAGACATAGCCTTCCTCATCCTTGTGACCAATATCACCCGTGCGATGCCAACCGTTACTTGTGGTTACTTCTTCAGTTGCCGCCTTGTTTTTGTAATAGCCAGCCATTACCAAACGCCCGCGAACCACAATCTCTCCGCTTTCCCCCGGTGGTAGGATCACTTCATTATCATCCATGATTTCAACAGGAGTTAAAATAGAGGGCTGACCACAGCTAGATAATCGATGTACCTTATTTGTTTTTAAAGCCTCAATATGGTCTTCGGGAGAAAAGTAAGTACAAATCATCGGAGCTTCTGCTTGTCCATATGTTTGTGTCATTACCGGCCCAAAAACATCTATAGCCTCTCTCAGTTTTTCAACCGACATTGGTGCTGCTGCGTAAATAAAATACTCAAGTGAAGAATAATCGTAATTACGCACATCGGGATGAGCTAACATAATGTAAATTGCCGTTGGAGGCAGAAATAAATGAGTAACATCATAGGTCTCAATTTTTTCCATTAAGTCTGGTAACTCTACTCCGCTCATAATGATATTAGTTGCCCCACACCCCATCATGCTTAGCGCAACACACCCAGCCGCATGCGTCATAGGAGCCGCACATAAGTGCACAGGAGGTTTTTTTAGAGGCAAGTGAACCATCCACTCAGAAACAAGTGTTTCAAATACATCATTCGTCCACAATATACCTTTAGGTTGACCTGTTGTTCCACCAGAAGAAAATATTCCGCAAATGTCCGATGGGTCGTCTGGGTATGGTTCAACTTCACCGTGATGATTGAGGATGAAATCATCTAACGATGGATCATCCGAGACGACTTTATCCAAGCAAACAAAATTCTTTATACCAGGACATTCATTTTTTATTACATGAACGTTCTCTTCGAATGAAGAGTGATAAAAAAGAAATTCCGCATCATTATGATCTAATATAAAACAATTTTCTTTTATTGCGTTTCTTGCATTCAAGGGGACCCAGACGCCACCAGCCCGATATAGGCCTAATAGCGATTCAAAAGCGCCAGGATGATTCGGACTGTATATAGCTGCGTTTTGTTTATACTCAAACCCCACTGAGTGCATAGCCAAAGCAATTCGATGAGATTTTATTTGTGTCTCACGATATGTCGTTTCGTGTCCATTTTCGGAAATCATAAAAGCCCTTTTTGGGTAAAGAAGCGCTCCTCTATCAAAAAAATCAATTACCCTCATAGCTAATATTCTCCATAGTGTTCTAGAACGAGATTAGTTTACTACCGGCTGAGAATGCTCAAACACGCTACTGCCTCCTCGACCCCATGGAATCCACCACCATTTTCTGCAATAGCTATCTTTGCGTCCTCTACCTGTCTTTTTCCTGCTTCCCCTCTCAACTGCAAAACAAGTTCATATATCTGGGCTAACCCTGTAGCGCCAACAGGATGACCTTTAGATTCCAACCCTCCTGAAGGATTGACCGGAATACTACCACCCAAGCTAGTTGCGCCAGATAATGTCATCGGTCCTCCTTCACCAAAATCACAGAAACCAAGATTCTCTATTTGCTGAATTTCAGCAAATGCAGTGGCATCATGTACTTCCGCAACGTCAATATCGGATGGCCCGAAACCAGTTTCTTCATACGCCTGCATGGCGGCTACATGTGTCACGTGCTTATTCGCCTGTTCAGGTTTTCGGTCACTTCCAGTTCTAAGCACAGTTGTTTCAAGCTTAATAGCTCTTTTCTGATCGAACCGTCCAAGGTCTTCTTCTCTACACAATATTGCAGCTGCAGCCCCATCTGAAATAGGAGAACACATAGGTAATGTTAGTGGCCAGCTTATTTTTCTTGCAGACATCACTTCTTCAACTGAGATAGGGTTTCTGTATTGTGATAAGGGGTTATATTGAGAATGAGTATGATTTTTGGAAGCTACAGCAGCAATTTGTTCGCACGAGGTTCCATATGTTTTCATATGGTATTTTGCTAAAGCTGCGTATACGTCCATAAATATGCTGCGCTCACCAGAATCATGAGTTCCTTCAGGATCATCCATGCCTGCACCTAACTCAAGTAATAAAGCAGAAGCAGCTTTACTGTTATGAACATCCCACCCTCCATCAAAAACACTAAACATTTTTTCTCTATCTTCGTGGAACATCTTTTCAACACCTATAGCGAGGGCAACGCCCCCTCGCCCGGCTTTAAGCCAGGTAGATGCCATATCTAAAGCAGTGGAGGCACTTGCGCATGCATTCTCAACATTAATCACCGGTATGCTCTCGATCCCCATAGACCTAAGGGCAATTTCTCCAGGAATAGTTGCCTGACCTTCTAAAACTGATTGTGCTGCGTTCGCAAAGTAGGCCACCTCAATATCTTCTAGAACACCCCCAGCATCCCTCAAGGCATCATTAATAACAATATTTGTCATCTCCTTAATAGATCTATTAAGGTACTTTCCGAAGGCAGTCATACCAACACCAACAATATAAATATTAGTCATCTCTTAAATTTCTCTTTTTAAAAAAATTAGAAAGAACTCAAAACAACAAATCCAACAAAACTTATTCGTTTATGGGATAAGAACACTTATGCCTGTAGTTTTTCGTGATTCAACATCCTTATGTAATTGAACAACATCTTTCATCGAATAGCGCTGATTTATATTAAGCTTTATTTTCCCACTCCTAATCATTGAAAATACTCTTTTCGCGCTATGTAACCTGTCTTCTGGCGAGGCAGCATAATTAAAGAGAGAAGCCCTTACAATAAATGGGGCTCGCCCCATAAATCTGGGTTCATTAAGATTAACAGGGGGGATAGGACCAGACGCTCCACCAAAACTAGCTAGTAACCCTCTATCTTTAAGACATGAAAGAGAAGTTTCCCAGGTGTCTTTTCCAACTGGATCATAAATAACATCTACCCCTTTTTTCTTAGTCAATCGCATCACCTGCTTGACCACATCCTGTCGAGAAGTGTTTATGGAATAGTAAGCGCCAGCCTTAATTATTTCTTTACATTTTGAGGCAGAAGATGCAGTGCCTATAACAATTGCTCCCATTGACCTAGCCCACTGACAAAGCATTAGACCTACACCTCCGGCTGCTGAATGCATAAGGATCACTTCTCCCTTGCGAATTTTATGAACACGCTCAACAAGCATTTCAACGGTCATTCCTTTTAGATGAGTAGCAGCTGCTTCCTCATCAGAGACACCTCTAGGAATTGGGATACATATAACTGAGGGCACATTCGCCGCATCAGAATAAGTTCCTACTTTGCCTATATAGACAACGCGTTGTCCTAATTTTACATTTCTAACACCCCTGCCAACTGCTTCAACAACACCTGACGCTTCAGAACCAATTCCAGATGGCATTTCTAACGGATAACGACCTGATCGATGATTACAATCTATAAAGTTAAACCCTACTGCAGTGTGGCGAACTGTAACTTCATTTCTTCCGGGTTTAGGTAAATCTATGGTTTTCCATTTCATAACCGAGGGACCGCCATGTCTGGCTATTTGTATGGCTTTAATTTGCATTTTTATTTCCTTGTCTATTTTATTACCCGGAGGTTCGTCCAGCGTCTACCTTCAACAATGTTCCAGTCATATGAGGAGCCTCATCACTAAGTGCAAAAGATACTAATGCAGCTAATTCATCAGGCTCAACCAACTCGTCCATAGGTACATATTTTAGGCCTCTTGAAGCATACTCAGGTCCACCAACCATCAATGCTTGCGTTCTGGTTACTCCTGGCACGATGGTATTACATCTAATTTTATCTTCTGCTAATTCTATAGCCAAAGCACGCATGAGTTGATGCACGCCCCCTTTGCTAGCAGTATAGGGTATCATTCCCGGTATTGGCCTTATGGCTGTCGACGATCCAGTGGCTAATAAAGAGCCTCCTTCTCCTTGAGCAAGTAATACTTTAAGTGTTTCCTGAAGAGTGAGAAATACACCCGTCAAATTAACAGCCACTACACGATTCCAGTCTTCTATATCCATTTCAGCAAAAGAGGTTTGTTTTACAAAGGCCCCAGCATTTGCAACTACGCCATCCAAACGACCAAACCTATCAACAGTTGCTGCCACCATGTCTCGAACCTGTTCCTGATTTGTGACGTCAGTAGGCTTCGCAAAACCTTCTCCAGAATAATTTGACATAGTAGATACAGTGTCATTAAGTCCATCGCTATTAAGTCCTGCGACAACCACTTTAGCGCCATCGCGTGCTGCTCGAAGCGCAATAGCCTGACCGATACCCGACTCACCACCAGTAACCATGAAGACTTTACCAGTTAAATCACTCATTGTTTCCCCTCTTATTCACTATTAATAGCCATTCAAGTTGTAGCTGTATTATCTCTTCTGTTTGAAACTAGAATAGTATTTAATAAAACAACACTTAATTATATAATTAAAACTCGAATTATAACAAAATATTCAAAATTGGACCTTCCTAATGACTAATTCCTGGGCAAATGAACCAAATGGAAACTTACTGATAGATGCGGAGTGGCTCAACAATAACATTGACGACCCGAATTTGCGCATATTTGATTGCACAACTCGTTTGATCCCTGACGATAAATTAGGCTACCGCATCGAGGACGCTCGCGAAAACTGGGCTGCAGGTCATATCCATGGCTCTGGATACCTCAACTGCCAAAACGATATGTGTGATACCAGTAGTAAATTTCGATTCATGCTATCCGCCCCTCATGAATTTGCTAGATCAGTTGGCTCGTTGGGAATAGGAGATGATACAAAAGTGGTCTTATATAGTACCGCGGAGTTGTTTTGGGCTACACGAGCTTGGTGGGCACTGTATGCAAACGGTTTTGATAATGCGGTCATTTTAAATGGTGGACTGCAAGAATGGATTAATTCGGGACACCCAATTAGTACAGGTCCGTGCAAATATCCTGAAACTACATTTACTCCAAAGAGACGGAATGAAGTTATCGTCGATAAAAATCAAGTTCTTTCATCCATAGATGATCAAAAAATATGCCTTATAAACGCTTTAAGTGAAGAACAGTATCAAGGCACTGGTGGAATGGTTTTCGGTCGCCCAGGACATATTCCTGGATCAGGTAATGCTCCATATTCTGTTCTAGCTAACTTCTCAACAGGCACCTTAAATGATCCTGATTCAGTTAAGAGCGCGTTTGAAAAGTCAGGAGCTATTAAAGACGATAAAATCATTAATTATTGCGGCGGCGGCATCTCAGCCACTATTGGTTTTTTTGCCCAAAAACTTTTAGGCTATGAAAACATCGCTTTGTACGATGCGTCTATGCAAGAATGGGGTTTCGACGAAACTCTGCCAATTGAAACCGGCAAATAAATACCTAGAAATATAATATAAAATTAGTCATCAAAAGATAGATTCATAACGAAAAAGTTGATTAAAATGTCTCTGCCAAATTCCTTTCGTAAGCGTTTAACTCTTCCAGTGGTTGCTGCACCAATGTTTCTTGTATCAGGACCTGAAATAGTTATTTCATGTTGCAAAGCTGGAGTTGTGGGTACTTTTCCTGCTCTTAATCAGCGATCAACTGAAGAACTGAATGAATGGATAGAGCAAATTAATGAGTCAATAGACGATAGTGATGCACCATTCGGAATTAATTTAATTGTACATAAAACTAATCCACGAGTTGAAGCAGACCTTCAGTGTTGTGTTCATCACAAAGTACCGCTCATCATAACGTCGTTGGGAGCAGTAGCAGATTTAGTTGATGAGGTGCATTCCTATGGAGGGCTTGTGTTTCATGACGTAACAACTGTACGTCATGCCCAAAAAGCTACCGAAGCAGGTTGTGATGGCTTAATACTTGTTTGCGCCGGAGCAGGAGGACACGCTGGAACATTAAGCCCGTTCGCCCTACTGCCTGAAATAAGAAAATTTTTTGAAGGAACAATATTACTTGCAGGATCACTTTCAGACGGTCGTTCCATTGCAACAGCACAAATGCTAGGTGCTGACCTAGCTTACTTAGGGACTAGGTTTATAGCCACAAAAGAAAGTTATGCAGCAGAAAAATTTAAAAAAATGATAGTAGCTAGCTCTGCAAAAGACATTATTCATACCCCTGCAATATCCGGAATACCCGGAAGCTTTCTTAAGCCTAGTATCGTAGCTGCAGGTTTTGATCCAGACCGGCTTCCTGAGAAGGGCACAGATCAGGCTGAGTTTGGAGATAACATGCAGGAGGAAAGAAAGGCCTGGCGAGATGTGTGGTCGGCAGGACAAGGCGTAGGCCAAATAGATAATATCTTAGACGTAAGCGAACTAGTTGAAAAACTTAAATCAGAATACAGACAAAGTATCGAAGACTTCAATCTGACTATTTCAAATTACAATTAATTAAATTATCAAAAACGTAACTATCATATTTTAATTTAATCCAGCCTTAGTGTTTATTTTTCTGGAGGGGGTTCATTTGGGTGCAACTTGTCAGGCTGTAAATAAGGAGCTGTCATTTCAAATATTTCTTGAGTTCTACAATATCTAGGACCCCCTAGGCGTCCTACCGGTGCGAGTTTGTAGGGATCTATATATTTATCCTCAATAATTAAATCTTCTCGAACATGCCAACAGAGTATTTTACCAATAACTAGATGCGTAACCCACTCACTTCCAAAGTCTATGATTCTATCAAACTCACATTCCATAGCTACTGGTGCATTAGCGATACGAAAAGCGTCGACAAAGTCAGATGATACCGTTTCTAAATTTCCTTTTGAAAACTCATCCTCATCCGGGGCAAAATTTGCTGAAGTTGCGTTCATTTTTTCTTCCCAGCCGTTCACAACTGTATGAATAACATACCCTTTTGTATCAGTAATATTCTTCGCCGTATCTTTCATACGACGCTCCCTTTCACCAACCGAAATTGATACCATTGGGGGATAATGAGATACCATTGTAAAAAAACTAAAAGGGGCTAGGTTAGGAACGCCTTCATTACTTATAGAACTAACCCACGCAATGGGTCTGGGAACAATAGAACCAATCAACATACGATACGCCTGTTGATGATCAATTGCATCGGCCTTAAATGTAACATAACTCATTTTACTTCCCACCCATTAATTTCTAATGTCGTCATACCCTTACGTAAATCTTTCATCATCTCAAGTTCACGAGCATCTCGTTTTTTTGCTAAGGCAACAACCTCTTTTATTTTGTCATGAGGTATGACCACGACCCCATCGAAATCTCCAACTACTAAGTCACCTGCCTCTACAATGACATCTCCAATTGGAAGTGATTCTGCTAAAGCACCCTTAAATTCTGGATTTTTTTCAGTACCTCGCATACAAGTACCCCTTGAAAAAACAGGAAAACCCATTTCAATCATTGCTCTCCCATCCCGAACACAACCATTAATGACCAAACCAGCTATACCTCGTGACTGGGCAGATATAGACATAACTTCTCCCCAATAACCGGCCTCATAAAATCCGCTCATTTCTGCTACCAAAATATCGCCTTGACGAGCTTCGGCTAAGGCATAATGTAGCCATAAATTATCTCCTGGCGCCCCTCTAACAGTAAATGCAGGACCGCACAAACCTAATGAAGAATTCAAGGGTTTTAACGCGGATGGTAATGACCCTATTTTACCGGCTGCTTCATGAAGTGATGAAGTAGAAATTGATCTCGCTTCATCAATTATTTCTGGAGTAGGTCGTTTAAAGTCTGTAGAAAAAATACTACCCATTTTTCAGTTCCTATTCGTGTTCTGAAATATTATTTTGTACATTTATAAAATTTCCGTTCTTTAAAGCAATTATCTACTATGCTCTATGAGAAAACTGTAAACTTATCTTAAACTTAAACCTCGGATTATAAAACATGACTGGCATACTATCTGGACTACGCATAATAGAAGGTTCAGCCTTCGTTGCCGCCCCTCTTTGCGGAATGACACTTGCACAAATGGGAGCAGATGTAATTCGCTTTGACCTCCCAAGCGGGGGAATAGATTATCGTCGATGGCCAAAATCAGATAATGGAACAAGTATCTACTGGGCAAGTATGAACAAGGGAAAAAGATCTTTAGCTATCGATTTTCGTCGTCCAGAAGGACAAGAATTATTAACAGAGCTTATTACTGCCCCTGGTAAAGAAAACGGTATCTTATCTACAAATTTTCCTATGAGAGGCTGGCTCGATTATGAAACATTAAAAAAACGACGAGCCGATCTGATAGCTATGAATATAATTGGTAACCCTGATGAAAGTGTAGCTGTCGACTATACTGTGAACGCAGCCGTGGGTTTTCCTTTAGTAACAGGATCAGGTAACAACAAAAGCCCTGTAAATCATGTGTTTCCCGGGTGGGACGTAGCGACAGGATATGCGGCCGCGATGGGTGTTTTAGCTGCTGAAAGATATCGAAATAGAACTGGCAAAGGCCAACAAATAAAGCTTTCTCTTTCTGATGTTGCCTTCGCAACTGTTGGCAACCTTGGATATATTGGGGAAGTACAAATTAATAAAGAGGAACGCCCAAATATTGGAAACAGCATATATGGAAGTTACGGCGAGGATTTTGCTACAAAGGATGGGCGAAGGGTAATGATTATTGCTGTATCTGTTTCACAATGGAGGAAACTATTAGATGCTACTGAATCTCATGATTCCATAAGCAAGGTCGAAAAAGAGATGGGTCTAGATTTCAACCTAGAAGAACATCGGTTTGAAGCACGCAGAGAAATAGGAAATATTATTAGTCCATGGTGCAAAAGTCGCAACCTCAGCGATATACGCAAGATTTTTGAAAAAAATAACGTCTGCTGGGGACCATTCCAAAGTTTCAGTCAAATGGTAGATGAAGACCCCAGATGTTCAACAGAAAATCCTTTATTTGCAGAAATGGATCAGCCCGGGTTGGGAAAATATTTAATTCCAGGGATCCCTCACCAATTCAGCGAAATCGAGCATAAACATACAAGAGCTCCGCAATTAGGAGAGCACACAATCCAAATACTTGCTGACGAAATCGGTCTGAGTCAGGGTGCGATTGGTGAACTACATGATTCAGGTATTATATATGAAGCAGAAAATGAAAAAAAACACTAAAATAAGTTATGGTGACTGGACACCACATTTAGAGAGTTCAACAGAACAAATTGACCTGACTCAGGTCAGAAAACTCGCTGGGGTTCTAAATATTGATGAAACCGCTTTTGAGCCTGAAAATGATCTCCCCCCTATGTGGCATTGGTTGTTCTTTTTACATCGCTCAACCACAGAAAATATTGGGGAAGATGGTCATCCTAAACGAGGAGGCTTTTTCCCGCCTATTAAACTACAGAGACGCATGTTTGCAGGAGAAAGAATTGTTTTTCACTCTCCACTAAAAATAGGACTTCCAGCAACTCGTACTGGAACAATAGTCAACCTAGAAGAAAAAGTAGGGAGTAAAGGGCCAATGATTCTATTAAGCGCCCATTACCAGATTAAACAGGATGAAGTACTTTGCATCGAAGACACTCATAACATTGTTTATTTAGATAATAATGATTCTACTCCTGCGCCTGGAGCAGATTCTTATGTCCCCCCAAACAATAAATGGTATAAGAAATACAAAGTAGATCCAGTATTTTTATTCCGCTACTCTGCTCTAAGTTTTAACAGTCATAGAATACACTATGACAGAGATTATACAGTTAATGTAGAAAAGTACCCAGGACTTATAGTCCATGGTCCACTTACAGCACTTTTATTATCTGAACTTGTAAGGTCTAAAACAAATAAACCAATGAAGTCATTTAGTTTTCGTGGTCAGGCACCCATATTTGAACCTTGGCCCTTTTATGCAGTAGGAGCTCCTTCAAAAAATGGTGAAATCAATCTTGAAGCTGTTCGGAATGACTCGGTCATCGCTATGACAGCAACAGCTAAATTTGATTAGGTAATATTAATGAGTATTTCCAAACATTCTCTCAATCCAATTGAATCAAAATTGGCACTAGAATTATGTCAAGAGGCAGTGATTTCTGCTGAGTCACATTTGCAGAATTTAAAATCATCGACAAGTGCTCTAGCTACTAATGGCGGCAAAATTGACTCCGAATTTCTTCTAAGTAATCAATATGCAATACATGGATTTGCTTGGATGGCAACCTATATCATTGCTTTAAAGCAATTTTTATCTTGGGCAGAAAAACTAAGTTCCGATCAACGATTAGGAGAATTAGAAACTTTAATTTTACAATGTGGTTTTGGCGGGTACTTGAAGCAGTTACGTCATGGTATTGCAATGAGCCAAGATGAGTTTGCTAGACCTGGTGATCTTGGAATTGAAAAGGCTGAGGGTTTATATACCTCCACTATAGATCAACTTATTAATCAAGGTGATAGCATCTCTGTCAGGTCTCAAATCGCTAAAATGCTCTGTGAAAATATTGGCACAGGTGATTTTGGAGACCTAGGCTTAAACGAAACTTACAATATTATCCGTGAACAGTTTTCTAGATTCTCTGATGATCGAATAGCGCCAGCTGCTCAGGACTGGCATATTAATGATGAATTGATTCCGTTAGAAATAATTGAAGAAATGAGTGATTTAGGTGTTTTTGGCCTCACACTTCCTGAAGAGTTTAAAGGACTGGGAATGGATAAAGTGTCTATGTGTGTTGTTACCGAAGAACTATCACGTGGATACATAGGTGTGGGTTCCTTAAGCACTAGATCAGAAATTGCAGCTGAGCTTATTAGGTTTAACGGTACTGACGAACAAAAAGAACGTTATTTAGCAGCAATATCTTCTGGAAAAGTTCTTCCCACCGCGGTCTTTACTGAGCCAAACTATGGCTCAGATCTAGCTCACATAAGAACACGCGCAGTACGAAATGGTAATTCTTACGTGATAACAGGAAATAAAATTTGGATTACACATGGGGCGCGATCGGATTTAATGACTTTACTGGCTCGCACAGATGCAGATAATTCAGGGTATGGCGGACTAAGTATGTTTTTAGCCGAAAAACCTAGAGGAAGCATTGAAAACCCTTTCCCGGCAGCAGGAATGAGTGGAAGTGAAATTAAAGTCCTAGGCTATAGAGGAATGAAAGAATATGAAATTGCCTTCGATGGATTTGAAATTAGTAAAAACTCTCTTCTAGGAGAAGCTGAAGGAAATGGTTTTAAGCAACTTATGTCAAGCTTTGAAACTGCACGTATTCAAACTGCTGCTCGAGCCGTTGGTGTAGCACAGAATGCGTTAGAGTTATCATTGAAATATGCAAATGATCGATCACAGTTTGGTAGTAGTATAGTAAACTTTGATCGTGTTGCAGGAAAAATAGGTTGGATGGCAGTAGAAACAATGATTGTTAGACAACTGACTTACTTTGCTGCTCGTCAGAGAGACGCAGACCAAAGATGTGATATAGAAGCGGGTATGGCAAAATTATTAGCTGCCCGAGTTGCATGGTCAAATGCAGACAATGGCCTTCAAATACATGGTGGCAATGGGTACGGAGAAGAGTTTGTTATTTCTAGGTTACTTTGTGATGCTCGTATTTTAAATATATTTGAAGGAGCCGCTGAAATCCAAGCTGGCATCATTGCTCGTGGGCTTCTTAATCGACCAAATAGACCGTAATGAGTAATTATTATGAATAAACGCGAAATATTAATTGTTGATACAGTTACCAAACTAGGACCCGAAGCCTATAAAAACGTTGTGATTGCTGGATCACACGGCGGCGTGTATGCCGGATTTGAAGCCGCCACTGCACGAGTTCGAGGTATTATACTCCATGACGCTGGAGTAGGCCTCGATAATGCGGGAATTGGATCTTTAAGTTATTTAGATAATTTAGAAATAGCAGCTGCAGTGATTGACTACCGCACCGCAGTTATTGGTAATGGTCAAAGTCTAGCTAGTAGCGGTAGGATAAGTTTTGTAAATGATACCGCCGCAAAATCAGGATGTTCAGTTGGTCAAGCCTCAATGGAATGTGCAAATGCAATGAAGTTATCTACTTTTAATTCAAAACCAGTACCAGTCTATGAAGAAGCTCGTTTTATTATTCGAGATGGAAGTGATGGGATTATAGTAAGAGGATGCGATTCAGTTTCTTTAGTAAAAGAAGAAGATGAAGATACAGTTGTCATAACTGCATCACATGGTGAAGTTCTTGCATCCTCACCAACATGGGGAAGCCGTCCTTCGGTTTTAGGAGCTGTATTCAATGATGCTGGCTCTAATTTGGTTAGCCGCTTACCTGACCTGGACAAGCTAGGTATCCCGGCTGTCACGGTTTCGTGTTCAAGCGCCAAAATTGGCGATGCGAGATCAACATATAATGATGGAATAATATCTCACTCTAATAAGAGCGCTAAAAATCTAAATGTCAAAGTTGGCATGACTACAATCGAATTTGTCGAACAGATTAATAAGAATTCTAGCTAAAGAATGATTTTGACTTATTTATTATTTGTTCTTTAGATATCATATATGCAGCCTCCAGAGGTATTGAGAAAGGTATAGGAATACGAGCTCCACCCATACGCTTAACGGGCGCCTTCAGCATACTGAACAAATGTTCACTTACTTCCGACGTAATCTCAGCACCAAATCCACCTACCTGAACTGCTTCATGCACAACCATTAATCGACCTGTTTTTTTAACTGAACTAAAAACGGAATCCCTGTCCCAAGGCCACAACGTCCTTAGGTCAATTACTTCAACAGATATACCCTCATCTGCAAGACTTAAAGCGGCCTTCTCAACAATATCAACCATAGCAGACCAAGTAACGATTGTAAGATCATTACCAGTAACTACTTTTCTGGCTATTCCTAAAGGAATAGGATGCGAATCATTTTCTTCAACCTCACCTTCTGTTCCCCATAGCCCTTTGTGCTCCATATAAACAACTGGATCATCACAACGAATTGCAGCCTTAAGCAAACCACGATTATCAGCGGGGGTTGCCGGCGTAACGACAACTAGGCCTGGCACGTGTGTGTACCAAGCCTCAGGGGACTGGGAGTGTTGTGCAGCTATACCACCCCGAATACCAATGGGCATACGAGCTATCATTGGTACTCTCGCCTGACCTCCAAACATATAACGTGCTTTAGCTGCTTGATTGACCAACTCGTCGACCGCGCACATCGCAAAGTCAGAAAAGCGTAACTCAGCAATAGGACGTGTCCCAGCCAGAGCAGCGCCAATTGCAGCTCCCATGATGGTTGCTTCTGAAATCGGTGTATCGACAATTCTATCAATACCAAATTCAGCCTGGAGATCTTTATATTGTCCACCCATGCCGCCCTCAAACCCTAGATCCTCACCCAATGCCCAGACAGTAGAATCACGTTCCATTTCTTCTTTAAGGGCAAGCCTAGCAGCTTCAGCATAAGTCATTTTCGTCATAAATTCGTTCCTTCCGCCGGTGAACCGACATCTTGAACGTCAGTAAATGCATCAGATATATCAGGCCATGGCGCTTCGTGAGCGTCTGAAACATAATTAGCCATCAATTTCTTAGCCTCATCTTTAGCTTTTTCAATTTCTTCTATAGAAACTCCTTGATCCTTCAACCAAGTTTCTGTTCGAGGCATTGGCTCATTTTTTAACGCACTCTCAACTTCACTTGGATTTCGATACAGAGCCTCATCATGGGCGTAGTGCCCTTTGAGTCTATAAGTCATCGCTTGAATTAATTGTGGTCCACTTCCAGCACGAATTTCGTCGACAATTCTTGCTGCCGTTCTATCGACTAATAGGAGATCATTACCATCAATCGTAATTGCTGGAATCCCATAGCTTTTTGCTCGAGCTTCAATCCCATCACCAGCGGTAACGGTTTTTGTTGTTGTAGTAGCAGCAATTTGATTATTTTCACAAACGAATAAAACGGGCAATTCGTATACCTTTGCCCAGTTTAGAGCTTCCATGAAGGGGCCTCTGTTAATCCCACCGTCACCAATAAAATTTACTATAATTTTATCTTGTTTGAGTAACTTTATCGCCTGCGCAGCACCAACAGAGATTGTACAACCATCTGCTATTACTCCGTTTGCACCAAGCATCCCAACTGAGAAGTCTGCAATATGCATTGAGCCTCCCTTCCCCCCACTGGTGCCTCCAACTCTTCCAAATAATTCTAGCATCATTGCCCTTGGATCAGCTCCTTTGGCAATAGAGTGACCATGACCTCTATGATAACTGGTGAGTAAGTCATCATTGCGCAAATTTTCGCATATTCCTACAGCGATAGCCTCTTCACCAATATATTGATGAACAGATCCTCTTACATTTCCGGCATGAAAATTCTCAGCAGCAGCTTCCTCAAATGCTCTAATAAGAAGCATTTTTTTATACATATTAAATATTCGAGCCGGCTCATTCGTTTGGACTTGCGCCACTCTTTTTTCTCCTTCTTAATAGAACATCTATCGAAATGGCTTGCAGCTAATTACTGTTAGTATTACTCGGCAAATCCATTAGGTAAAGATAAACTAGACATGAAAACTCCATAAGAGAGAAAATGGTGACAATATGAATAAAAAGACCACTGAGACACTTAGCGGAGACAACGTACGCCTTGAGATGTCGGGTGGCGAAGTTCTTGCAGAAATGTTCAAACGTCATAAAGTAGGACCGATGTTTGGGATGGCAGGGTTTCAGCTACTGCCATTCTATGACGCAGTGCGCAATCTAAGCTTGAATCATACCTTAATTGCAGATGAAAGAAGCGGGGCATTTATGGCTGATGCCTGGGCAAGAGTCACAGGCCAACCAGGTGTATGCGATGCTACTCTAGGTCCTGGAGCTACAAATTTGTTAACAGCTCTTACCGAATCCTTAAATGCAGGAATTCCAGTAATAGCCATGATTGGAGACACCAACCGAGTCCATTCATGGAAAAACATGACACAAGAGACAAATCAAGTTGAGATGCTTCGTCCAGCAGTAAAAGAAGTTATACGCGTAGAAGTAGGCTCACGAATACCTGAGCATGTTAGATACGCATATACAGTGGCAACATCCGGTCGACCTGGGCCAGTTCTCTTAGACGTACCAGAAGATATCTGTCATGGAGTATTTGAATTCGAAGCCGACGATTTATTTGTAGATGAATCAACGATAACCTCGCCAGCGGTTAGAACACGACCTAGTGTGGAAGACATTAAAAAAACTGCTTCGATACTTTCAAAAGCTAAAAAACCGATAATTCTTGCTGGAGGCGGTGTCCATATATCACAAGCCCAAGAAGCTCTATCCGCACTCGCAACTGAACAGTCCATACCAGTAGCACACACTTTATCTGGGAAAGGATCAATTGCCTGCACCGACAAACTTTCTTTAGGACTATTTGGTAGATATGATCGTACTGCTAATCAAGTTATAGATAATAGTGACTGTATCTTGGTAGTCGGTTGCAAACTTGGCGAAATAGCAACCAAACGTTACACTATACCACGCCCAGGAATACCAATAATCCACTTAGATATCCATCCCGAAGAAATAAGCAGATGGGCAAAGACAGATATACGGCTTTGGGGAGATGCACGTGAGAGCCTTAACGAGTTACGTGAAGCGCTTTCCTCTACCTCTGAAAATACTAGAAAGGAAAGAAGCTCATACATAAATGAACTTATAGAAGGTAAAAATAAATGGAGAGCAGATGTAAATACACGCTTAACGTCCAATGAAGAACCAGTAAATATGGCTCGCTTGTGTCATGAGTTAAACAATGTTTTACCAGCAGATTCAATATTAGTTGCCGATGGAGGTTTTGCAGCTCACTGGACGGGACTACTATATGATACAAAAAAATTAGGCAGAGGCTTCATAGTAGACAGAGGGATGGCGTCAATTGGATATGGAGTCGCCGGTGGTATAGGAGCACAATTAGCAGCGCCTGATAAATCTGTTTTTTCTCTGACAGGTGACGGCGGATTAAATATGACACTTGGTGATTTAGAAACAGCAGCACGCTTAAAGGTTCCACTCACCATGATCGTAGTCAACAATGCGGCCTCAGGCTATATAAAGGCTTTACAACACGCCATGTTTGGTGGCCGTTATCAGTCTTCAGATCTTTCAGATTTAAACTATGCAGATATCGCTGAATCACTTGGATGCAAAGGAATAAGAGTTACTAAACCAAATAAATTAGCTGAGGCCTTTAAAGAAGCACTATTAGAACGCAATATGCCTACCCTGATAGACGTAGTTGTTACACGAGATGCAGGACAAATGCTTCCAGGAGTCGACAACCGATCAGCACCAATCAAAAAAGGCGACCGAATTGCCTAATATATTATTTAAGAGGAAGAGATGAAAGCCAAAAACTCTACCAATTATCCTGATCGCATACTAGAGATGTACCGAACAATGTCTCTTATCCGCGCCTTCGAAGAGATTGCAGAAGAAGCCTTTGATGCTGGATTAGTGAATGGTTCGATTCACCAATATATAGGTGAAGAAGCCATAGGAACGGCAGTATGCGCTAACCTAAAAAGAAGCGATTATATTCTCTCAAATCATCGCGGACATGGGCATGCCATAGCAAAAGGTGCCGACCCTGAGGCAATGATGAAAGAACTTTTGGGAAGAGAAGGAGGAACAAGCGGCGGTAAAGGCGGATCAATGCACATAGCTGATTTTTCTGTTGGAATGTTGGGAGCGAATGGAGTGCTCGCTGACGGCCTAACCATGGGAGTAGGAGCCGCACAGGCTTTAGTTTTAAGAGAAGAAAATGCAATAGTTACAGTATTTGTAGGAGATGGCACAACAAATCGTGGTCCCTTCTACGAAGCTCTAAATTGGGCCATGATATACAAACTTCCAATTCTTTTTGTTTGTGAAAATAATACTTATGCGTCCTCCACAGCAACACAAACTGTAACTGCAGGACCTGGACCAGTAGCACGCGCTGAGGCTTTCGGCATGCCTGCTTTTGACGTGGATGGAAACGATGTCTGCGCCGTCGATGAAATAGCTAGATCTTTAGTTGAAAAAATACGAAATGGTCATGGCCCTCATTTTCTTCATGCACGGACTTACCGAATTAAAGGACATATCTCCCGAGATAAAATGCTGTACAGACCAGAAGGGGAAACACAAGCTCATTTATCTAATGAACCTCTACTAAAATGCAAAGAGTGGCTGATTGAAAACGGCGTCAAACAAGAGGAAATTGATAACATTAGAAACATGGCTTACGTACAAATTAAGGAAGCTCTTGAAGCAGCTAAGAAAGCACCCTTTCCTGATAAAAAACTCACTTATAAAGATGTCCAGGATCTAGGCAGTCCATATTTTGGAGAAAGCTCATGACTAATAACAAAATGACACATGCCTCTGCAGTTCGTGAAGGTCTTGCTGAAGAAATGAGACGAGATCCATTAGTTTGGGCATTAGGTGAAGATCTAAGTACGGCTCATGGAGGAACAAGTGCTGATCAGTATCGTGGACTAATCGACGAGTTTGGAGAAAAAAGAATTGTAAATACACCAATTTCTGAAAACACTATAATGGGCGCTGCTGTAGGCGCCGCAGTTGCTGGGACAAGACCTGTAGCAGATTTACGAATGGCTGATTTTGCAATGTGTGCAGTTGACGAACTTGTTAATCAAGCCGCTAAAATTCGATATATGTTTGGTGGCCAAGCAAGGGTGCCTCTAGTGGTACGACAAGCAATAGGAGTACGTAAAGGTGGGGCTGCCCAACATTCACAATCAACAGAGGCATGGTATATACATACCCCTGGGTTAGTAGTTGTAGCTCCTGCAACAGCAGCTGACGCCAAGGGACTGATAAAATCTGCAATACGAGCTGACGATCCGGTAGTATATATGGAGCATAAAGATCTATGGATGGCTGAAGGTGAGGTTACAGACGACCCGGGGGAATTGGTCGAAATCGGTAAAGCAACCGTAATGAAACCAGGTAGTGACTTAACTATAGTATCTTGGTCAAAAATGGCTATACATTCTCTGGAAGCCGCCAAAATCATCGAAGAGGATAATATTTCGGTCGAGGTTATAAACTTGCGGAGTCTTTGGCCCTGGGACAAAAACTTGGTCTATAAATCGGTCTCCAAAACAGGGCGCCTTCTAGTGACACAAGAAGCTGTCCAAGTAGCAGGGTTTGGAGCTGAAATTTCTGCTGACGTTACAGAAAATCTAAATGATCAACTAAAAACCCATGTACGTCGCATTGGCGCGCCAAGAACCCCTGTTCCTTATGCAGAAACAATGGAAAACGAATATCGTGTAACCACAGAACGAATTATTGAAAAAGTAAAAGAACTAATGAGTTAAAAAACCTTTATTGAAAAATAGATTTAAGTTTTTTAACTGCACACTCTGGAGCCGTAAGAATAGGACGTTTTGCCATTGTAGGAATTTTTTTTACTACTCTACCCATTGAGAACTGACCCAGCATTAAACTATCACATTCAGTTACTTTTTGCGCAGCCTCAATTATCAATGAATCTGAACCTTCTATGTCACCATCTAGTATTTTCTGAAAAGCCCCTTCTGCAACCTGAGATTTTATAGAAACATCAAGAGATCTTTCATCAGTATACCTAATAATATCATTCGTAAGAAAACCAAGGGATGATTGGGCACTTGTCACTATGCCTAACCTTGGCCCGTGCTTGAGCCCTTCTTCAATCATAGCTTCAAATGAGGTTAGTATTGGAATATCAAACCCCATTCTTCCTTTTTCAACTAATGGGCCAAACACTGAACCACAAAATATAATACCATCAGCCCCGGTACTCTTGCTGTAGTTGAACAGCTCAGCAATCCTTGTATAGGCTTCATCAGGATACTCTGGGCTTACTGAAAAATCAGGATTAACAAAATCAGCATATAACGATTCATCTAACAAACACACTGATGAGGCCTCAGGCCACAAAACTGTAAAAGCCTCCCTAACAGCTGGAAAAGCTACATCAACAGGAGAAATTATTCCTATTCTGATGCGTGACATTTAAAAATATCTCCAAAGTAATGAGTGACTTTATTTACTGCATTGGTGAAAAAGAAACCGGTTTCAGAATTTTATTTTCCATTTTCACTAAAAGCTCTGATGCTTTTAGTTCTTCAATATATTGAAGCCATCCTGGATCCTGATACATCTCCGTTCGACGCCTCTCTCGTTCGCCTTGGTTTTCATAACGCCATAAATGAACGATTTGGCTTAGGTCCCCAACATCACATGTAAACATACCGATAAAATCTTCAAGATATTTCATCTGATATGGTAAGGCCATTCTTTCCCAAAGAGACAAAAAATCCCCCGTGCGAGCAGCTTTCGTATAATAAGTACGATGATCAATAATCATAATGCCTCCTCCCTTAGAAGGGTAATCTCATTAAAAAACTTCATAACTTAGAGAGCCAGAAGGAAATCTCACTAGTTGAAATATGATAATAAATAAAACATAAACAGTCGTACTAGCTGTCTTTTACTCAATCTTTGTATGAGGGATCAATTTGATCTAAACGACGCAAAAAACCGGGCCAATCAGCACTTCCACGACCAGAATCATGTGACTTCCTTTGTGCTTTATATGTTTTTAGTACTTCTTCTGAAGGCAAACTAAATTTTGCTCCGGTTGCCTGAAGTCGTAATTGTAGTTCACAAGCATCCGCTATATCACGCATACGAACAAACGCATCCCTCACAGATTTTCCGCATGTTACCACACCGTGATTACGCATTAACAAAACATTTTTATCGCCGATATTACTCGCAATACGTGTGCGTTCTTCTAAATTTTCTGTTATACCCTCATAGTCGTGATAGCCGATATCTCCGATAAATCGCATTGCAGTCTGAGACACTGGAAGTAAACCATCAGTTTGATTGGCTACAGCTATACAGGCTGGTATATGTGTATGATAACAACAGTTCACATCCTTCCGATCTTTCAGAAGCCCTCCGTGCAAGGTAAACCCAGGTCTATTGACATGCACTGACTCATCGACATCTTTCTGAGTCATATCAACTTTAACAAGATTTGATGCGCTAACTTCATTGTAAAGAAGTTCATGGGCTTTAATTAAAAAATAGTTTGGTTCATCAGGAACCCTCATAGAAATATGATTATAGATACTATCTGCCCAACCATATTCATGCGCCAACCTATAAGCAGCAGCAAGATCAACTCTTGCCGTCCATTCAGACTCCCCAGCCTGATGACGTAATGAGGGTATATCCCTCAGGTTATCAACATTAGCATTCAACTTTTTACTTCCAAAGAAAATTGATTTTTATATTTAATCAGGCTTAGAAAAGTATAATTATTCAATATCAGACACGTAGAACTTTTCCAGGATTCATAATATTTTCTGGATCCAAGGCTTTTTTTATACTTCTCATTAAGCTAACTGCCTCCCCGTGTTCAGCAATTAGGAAATCTATTTTTCCTGCTCCAATACCATGCTCTCCGGTGCATGTGCCCCCCATGGCTAAAGCCCTTTTAACTATTCGATCATTGCAATCTTTCGCTCTTTTCATTTCTTCTTCATCATCTATATCAACCAGAAATATACTATGAAAATTTCCATCCCCTACATGCCCAACAATGGGTGCATCAAAGCCGGATTCTTTCGTATCCAGTTCAGTCTCTGAGATACATTCAGCTAACTGAGATATGGGAACACAAACATCAGTAGAAATACCCTGTTTACCTGGAGCTTGCGCAATACAAGCATGATAGACATCGTGCCTCGCCTGCCACAAATTGTTACGCTCTTCTGTTGAACTGGCCCACTGAAACGCTGACCCACCAAACTCATCAATAATAGCCCGTACTTGGTTAGTCTGTTCCTCCACATTGGCTTCACTTCCATGAAACTCATAAAAAAGAGTAGGTTTAGGTTCATACTGATCTAGCTTTGAATACTGAATAGTCCAATCCATCATTAAAGAATCTAAAAGCTCTATTCTCGCAACTGGAATACCGGACTGTATTGTTAATATAACACTATCAACAGCATCGGCGGTTGAAGGAAATTGGCACACTGCAGAAATTATTTTTTCTGGAATTCCATGAAGTTTAAGATGAACTTCAGTTATAACTCCCAGTGTCCCTTCCGAGCCAATGAAAACGCGAGTTAAGTCATAGCCAGCCGAAGATTTCTTTGCCCTGCCACCCGTCCTCACTATTCTACCATCAGCGGTAACTACTGTAAGGCCGATGACATTCTCACGCATAGTTCCGTATCGGACAGCATTCGTACCGCTAGCTCTTGTGGCGGCCATTCCACCAATGGAAGCATCTGCGCCAGGATCAATGGGAAAGAAAAGACCTGTATCTCTTAGATGTTCATTCAATTGTTTTCTGGTTACTCCGGCTTGAACGCGACAATCAAGATCTTCAGAGTTAACCTCAATTACTGCGTTCATCTGCATTAGGTCTATAGTAATCCCACCATGAAGGGCTGTTACATGCCCCTCAACAGAAGTGCCTGTACCAAACGGTATTACTGGAGTGTTATAGGTTGCACAAATTTTTACAATCTCAGCAACCTCCTCAGTTGAATTCGGAAAACAAACGGCATCAGGAGGAAAGGCAGCAAAATAATCTTCTCCATGACCGTGATGTTCCCGAACGGCCATAGTAGTCGTAATCCTATCTCCTAGCAAATTGGCCAAATCTTCAATTACTTCTGGGTTTACTTCCTTACGTATTACAGCAGCATCCGACATAACAAATTCACCTCTATTTATTTATCAAAACAAATTCTACCAGTGGATATTATAAAAAACATAACCTCATGTATAATAAACAAGCAAATAATAATTAATCGAGTGTAGGGTCAAGTATGACTTTCCCTAAACCGGAACGGCTTTCTACTAAAGCGTGGGCTTCTGCTGCCTCGCTTAACGGCATGACACGGTCTATTAATGTTTTTATCTCATGCTCGCCTGCTAATTTAAGTGCCTTATCCAACCCCCCGATTTGTTCACGTGGCTCACCAATAATTTGAAGCTGAAAAAGATATAGTTTCCACAAGTCTAGAGATACTTGACCTCCAGCATGTGCTCCAGCAGTCACAAGTTTTCCTTCCCTGCCGAGGCTGTTGAAAGCACCATTAAAAAGATCAGGATCACCTATGTTTTCACAAACTAATTTAACTCCCTGACCGTCAGTAATTCTGGAAACTTCCTCTGCCAAGTCTTGTGTTCGATAATTAACACCAAAATCAGCTCCAACCGAGATCGCAGCTTCAACTCTCACATCTGCGCCAGCTGCTGCTATTACATTAGCTCCGTTAAGTTTTGCCACCTGTACAGCAGCACTACCCAAACCTCCCGCGGCCCCCATAACTAAAACCCAATCATTTTTAGAGATGTTACCAATACCCTCTACTTGGTTAATGGCAGTGGCTAAATGTCTTCCAATCACAGTCGCATCATAGAATTCTAAATTATCAGGAATTGGATGGACCACAGAATCAGGAACTTTGACAAATTCGGCATAACCACCCCAAATATTTACCCCTAAAAAATCAACACCTCCGACACCTGGTAATTTGACTGCTGACGGATCATCCGTGGGAACAAAAAGACTACAGTATACACGGTCACCAATTTTACAATTTTCTACTTCTTCACCCACCCGCTCAATTACTCCAGAAGGGTCAACTCCCAAGACATGAGGAAGCGGAGGAGTTCGAGCATAATTATCAGCTCGAACTTCCAGATCAAGAGTTCGATTAACCGATACAGCCTTCACTTTGACTAAAACATCTTTTGGTCCCAACTCCGGCGTTTGTATTTCCTCGTACTTTAGGACTTCAGGCCCCCCAAACTCATGCATAACTGAAGCTTTCATTTCCTTCCCCTTTTACAATTATTTTAGCACAACCTTTAAAAACCAACTCGAACGAAGAATGTCATCTTACAATTAATAGTTAAAGCACATTTGAACTGAGGTCATTAACCTCAGCTCAAAGAAACTAAGCATTACTTTGGAGGTATAATTGGCAATAGAACATATGGTGAGTTCTCTTCATCGGCATGAAGAGTTACAGAGTTATCAAACACTTCCATAGGTCTATTAACCGGATCATCGTGTAAAAAAGGTCCAACGCCGGTAAAGGTATTTTTCATATTAGACAATCCGGTATTTGGCTCACCTGGATAAACATAATCACATCCTCTTATAGATAAAGCAAAACGATAACCTTCAGGTACTACGATCCCAGTCGCATGTATTTCTACATCTAGTTCATATACTTCTCCTGGAAGTAATTCCTCTATTTCATCATGCGTATGATAAGGAGCCCATTTCTCTGACTTATCTGGATCTATCTTACGGTGAGACGCTCTTAACCAGCCGGAAGCCACAGGTGTGTGTGGGTCAAGAGCTCCTCTAAAAGTTACCTCTTTTAGATCTGGCTGAAACACACGAAGAATAACAAAAATATCTGCATCTTTCGTGTCAGAAGAAACAAATAACTTAACTGCCATTGGTCCACAAATTTCAGTTTCAGTCTCAACAGGACTAGAAACAAATGTTAGCCCATCACCCATCGATTTATATGACATCTCAGCCTTTTCAGTACTAGGAGTCTTGGATAAAACTTGCCCCTCAGGAACTAGAAAATATTTTGTCCAGTCAGTTCTTGGCAGAGGCCAATCCTCTTCATCACGAAGAACAAACTTCTCACCCGGATGACGTACATTTAGAGACACTCTTGGCTGATCGCTCCATCCAGTGTCATCGCCTTTGAGGTATTTATCAAAAAAACGCCACTGAATATCATTTCCATAATCAGTATAGTATAGTGACCAATGCTCTAATCCATGTACTTCTAAATATTTCTCATCAGATGCTGAATGCATAAACCCATTGAAATTACCTCTGGGATGTAAAGGAGCACCACCCCAATTACTGCAACTCAAAATTGGAACTTCAATTTTAGAGAAATCAATATAGCGTTCTGCATAAAATTCATCATCTAGTTGATGCGCAATTAGCGTTGCATGCAGGTCAAATCGGTTATTTACTAATTCATCTTCAGAGAGGGTAACTGGCCCAGCAGCCAATTCACCGTTCGCCCGTGAAGTGTAGCCTCGATCACCATAACCATGTTGAATCTGCAAAATTTGCATGTCATACCAATGCTTAGCGAAAGTAGAGTAAATACCTCCGTGATAAGAGCCTTCTCTATAATAGTCTGCAGACCCCTCCCAAGGACATATCGCTGCTAAGTGCTTAGGCTGTTCAGCTGCGACCATCCATTGATTAATTGCATAGTACGAGATTCCGCTTAAACCAACCTTGCCATTAGACCAACTTTGGACGCCTCCCCATTCAATACATTCTGCAAAATCTAGTGTTTCTCGCCTAGCAAAAACTTCAAGATAACCGGGTGAACGACCAGCCCCTCGAGAATCAACACGAACCAAAGCATATCCTTTTGGAACCCATTTTTCTGGATCAGCAACTTCCCAAGCCTGATGAATATTCGTCGATCCAGCCGGTACATCAGGATGATTTTGACACATTAAATCCCAACAGGTTTTATACAACTCCTCAAAGTGTAAATCTTTTCCATAAGGACCATAAGACATTATAACAGGATACTTACCACTATCATCAGGTCTATAAACATTTGCCCGAAGCACAACCCCGTCATTCATTTCAATTGGGACATCCCAATCTATTCGCATTCCTTCACGAACTTCACTTCTAAATATATCATCAACCCCGGCTTTTATGTCGTCCATGTCTGCTCCCCCTGAATTATGACTCAAAATAAAGTGTTCAAAGCATGCCTTATTAGGCTTTAAACTGTAGATAAAAGCTAATCTCAGCAAATTATTTTGTCTAGAGAATACAATACGTATTTATCTTCACCAAAAACTCAAATAAATATAAAACTAATATACATCATATCCTTAAACTAAATCATCATACACACATTTAATCTGATTGTAAGAAATCGATATGATAGTATTTGATCGGCAACACATTGAGAGGGGGCATAATAATGGAAATATCATCAATCAGGGACCAAATTGCAGTCATACCTGGAGGAGCTGCAGGAATCGGTCTTGCTTGCGCACAAAGATACTCTGCAGAAGGTGCGAAAGTTGCGATTCTTGATCGCGATCAAGAAAATGGAGTTGCAGCAGTTGCTGCGTTGGAAGAAAATGGTGGAACAGCCATGTTTACTCCAGCTGAATGCACATCAGAATCGGAAATGGAAACAGCCATAGCAGAAGTAATTAAAAAGTGGGGCAAAGTTGACATACTTGCGAATTGTGCCGGAGGATTTCATTCGGCCCCTCCAATTGAAGAGGTTAATGCTTCAAAATGGAGTCATGGGATAGAATGGAATCTTTCTGGCGTATATATACCAATAAGAGCAGTTGTCCCTACTATGAAATCAAACAAATATGGTCGGATCATTAGCATAGGCTCGGCAGCAGGAAGAACAGCTGCCCTCATTGCATCCATTGACTACTCAGCAGCTAAAGCTGCTGTAGGAGGTCTTTCAAGAAGATTAGCCATAGAGTTAGCTCCCCACGGAATAACTGTAAATACTGTTGCGCCCGGAACAGTTATGACCCCACGTATAGCTGTTTTACATTCGTCTCGTATGAATCAATTAGAAAGTGCAATGCCGGTCGGAAGATTAGGTAAGCCAGAAGAAATTGCTCACGCAGTTTGGTACCTTTCAACTCCTGGCGCAGCATTCACAACTGGTGCAACCCTTGACGTCAATGGAGGATCCTGGACTGGCTGAGTATTAATGATTGACTTATTTTAGAATGAAATACTTCTACTTATATACAAGTATCATCCTCTAAACGACGAGCAAAACTTATTTCGTGTCCATCAGGGTCACGAATATGAAAGTACCGCTCACCCCAAGGGGCATCTTTCGGTCTCGAAAGCGGAAACAATCCTAGTGATACTGCTCGTTCATGCATAACATCAACATTAGAAACGTAGATAATTACTCTTCCCCAGTCTTTATGCTCATTTTCGTCTGAGCATAGCGACAAATTTAGATATCCAGGACCGACAGAAAAACTAGAAAATGAAGTGGTTTCGCCTCCATAGAGAAGTTTAAATCCCAGGGAGTCGTAAAACTTGACTGCATCTGACATGTTTCTTGTGAATAAAGTTATGGCACTTATTGATTCTATATTTGTCGACAAGATATCAACTAACATTAATTAGTTTTCCTGTTCTAGACGATTCTATTATTGCGTCTGTTACAGAAACAACATGCATTATTTGATCGTGACTAATAGGAAATGGTTCTTGTCCTAGGATAGACCTAGAAAATGCCTCTAACTCTTCTCTTAAGGTCTCAACGTCCATGTCATAATCTCCAAAATCAATATCTTCATTATCACCCTTAATTGGCCTGAACTGAAACTTATTATATGACCGCGTTTGTATCTCAGAGGTCCCTGCGGTTCCATATACAGCAAATCTATTATCGGGAGGTGCAGAAAGTAAGGTTGATAGAAACCCGGTCATGCCGTTTTTAAATGTAATAGTAACAACAGTTGTATCATCTATTTCTTGGTCCACAACTTGGCGAACACTTTGGCAAAAAACAGTTGAAATTTCACCAAACAACTCAACCATGTGGTCTATTTGATGCACGCCCATTGGAGTTATTCCTCCAGCAGGCCACTCCAGCTCACTAAAACGCCAATCATCTTCAGACATCCAATTTGTCGCCGGTATCGCAGCCATTGCCTCAACATGAAGAGGTGTACCTAGTTTACCACACTTAATTAGCTTCCTCATTTTTTTCATAGAAGGATGGAAGCGACGATTATAGCCTACTCCTACCTGTAAACCTGCTTCTGTGATCTCAGAGATAGCAATCTCACATTCTGATTTATTCATTGTGAACGGTTTCTCACAAAAGATATGCTTATTGGCTCTGACTGCTTTGCCTATCTGTTCAGAATGCAGTGTGTGAGGAGTTGCCAATACGATAGCTTGTAAATTTTCTTCCTTTAACATTTCGTCATAATTCTCGAAAAGTTTCAGCCCAAAGTCATTTGAAAACTGAGTTACTCTCTCTGGGCGTCTAACTGAGCCCGCCACAAAGGTTATGGAGGCATCGGTATTATTTACTGACCTAACAAGGTTTTGCCCCCACCAGCCTAGGCCTAATATGCCTGCTTTAATCATTATATAAACACTCAAATGGTTTTAAGAAACCTGAACTAATTCCTTTGTTTTAGAAGATTCAATTATAGCTTCTAAAACAGCTACAGCATGAATAATTTGATCCTGTGGAATAGGATACTCTTCACTATTTTCAACAGCTGCTGCAAATGCTTCCAGTTCTAAATTTAAAGCGTCCATTTCAATATTAAAATCGCCATAGTCAATGGATTCTATTTCTCCATTCATAGGGGTTATCTGGAGTTTATTATATGATCTTTGAGTTACATGAGCTGCGGCGTCAGTTCCATGAATGGTTAATCTAAAACTCATTTGCGCTGCGACCATAACTGCGATGTAACCCGTCATACCATTTTCGAATTGAAGTAAGACAGAAGTTGTATCATCAATGTCTGCCTTTACAACTCGGTTTACACTCTGACAAAAAACAGACTTCACTCTTCCGAATAAATCTATCATTCCATCTATCAAGTGAATACCCATGGGAGTCATACCACCTGCAGGCCACTCATTTCGATCAAAACGCCACGTATCAGGAGGTAACATTATGCCCGCGGGCACTGACTCTGTTGCTTCTACATGTAATGGAATACCAAATTCTCCACTGGCTAACATTTTTCGTAAATTTGTCATAACTGGGTGAAAGCGTCTATTGTGGCCGACAACCACTGTCAGGTTAGCATTGTTTGCTTCCTTTATTACTTTTTCCGCATCACTTTTATTCATTGTGAAAGGTTTCTCACAGTAAATATGTTTCCCAGCCGAAATTGCATTCATCATTTGCTCAGCATGTAATGAGTGAGGGGTTGCTAGAACGACGCTATCAATATCTGCTTCAGATAGCATTTGATCATAACTACTATACATTTCGAGATGATTTTTTTGGGAAAACTCAACAACTTTGTCAGGGTGTCGAACAGCGCCAGCGCTAAACCTTATTGATTCACTTTTATCGTTAACAGAGTTAACAAGATTTTGTCCCCACCATCCTAGACCAACTATACCGGCATTAATCATCTTTAACTTCCTTCCATTGAGATCACAACTTACAAACATAATTTAAATTATTTTCTAGTAAAAGCCTTATGTTAAACTGAACTTTTATTCTAAGATTATAACTTCACAGGGCTGCAGCATTTAAAACAAGCTCAAATATTAGGAGATATCTTATGAATCTAAAAGTAGGCGTCAGCGGTTTAGGAATTATGGGAGGAGCATTTGCTGCAAATCTAGTTAAGAACGGGTTTCAGGTAACTGGCTACGATCCTAACACTAAAAGAAAGCAAAGATTTAAAAAATCAGGTGGAAAGATTGCTCGAAGCAATAAGGAGTTAGCCCTGAAGTCAGATGTTATTATTACCTCATTGCCAACAGCATCTATTTTAGATGAAGTAATACAAGGTAGATCTGGAATTGTTTCAAGTGGCAAAAAGAAACTAATTTTACTTGAAGCCAGTACTGTAAGTTTTGCAGAAAAAGAAAGAAACCGTTCTGCTTTAAAGCGAATTAATTGTGCGATGCTAGACACACCTGTCAGTGGAGCCGGTAGACAGGCTGAAGCGGGTGAAATATCAATAATGATCAGCGGGCCAAAGTCAGCCTATAACAAAATTAAGTCTATATTACCAGGGTTTACAAAAATACACTACTATGTAGGGCCCTTTGGCGAGAGCACAAAATTAAAACTTTTGATTAACATGTTGATTTCTGTACATGGAGCAGCCTTTGCAGAAGCTATAACTCTGGCTAGGGCATCCGGGGTTAATTTAAAAACGTTTCAAGAAGTACTAAAACCTTCTGCTGGAAACTCAAGAGTAATTGAATACCGTGGTCCATTGATGATTGACGATGAGTATGCAGACTTAAAAGTTAAAACAGCCGATTTAACAATAATGATGAAAGACAATGAATTAATCGAACAATATGCTAAAGACTACCGTGTGCCAGTGCCAGTATTCCTTAATAGCATGTCCCTAACCTACGCTGCCTTATCACAAGGATATGGCGATCATGATCCTGGAGTAATCACTCGGATTTGTGAACAAATGGCAGGAATACCGAGATAAATAATTTTCTATAAGAAGCATTAAAAGTTAATTTTAAATATATTTAGATCAATGGGAGAGTTTTATGAATCTCACGGTTGGTGTCATAGGACTAGGTAATATCGGAAATGGAGTTGCAAAAAATATAGCTAAAAATGGATATAGGGTGCTTGGATTTGATATCGACCCTAATCGTTTGGACGAGTGCATGGCTATCTCGGTAAACAGCATTGAGGAAATAGCTTCTCAAAGTCATTTTCTTTTAGTCGCAGTACCCACACTCGAAGCATATGATGAGGTGATGCAAATTATATCTATAAATGCATCTGATAAGCTTATCGTTGGTGATTTATGCACCTTTTCAGAACAAACAAAGAAACAAACCTATCTTACACTAGCCGAGAATGGAATTGTCCTAATTGATTGCCCAGTATCAGGAGCCCGGCCACAATCTCAAGCAGGTAAACTCTCAATGACCGTTAGTGGAGAGAGACCCGCTTATGACAAAGTAGAAACCATTCTTAATAGCTTTTGTAGATCAGTAATTTACGTTGGTGAATTTGGAGTTAGCATTAAAATAAAATATATCCTAAATCTAATGATCGCCATTCATAATGTAACTTGCGCAGAAGCCTTTGTAATGGCCGAAAAGGTAGGTATTGATCTAGAGCTCTTTACCAAAGTAGTTAAAAATAGTAGCGCACATTTAGAGATTTTTGACACGCGTGCTGATAAGTGGATCACCGGAAACTATGATAAGGACATAACTGCGGCACTAGGAATAACTCTGAAGGACAAATTAGTTATTCAAGAGTTTGCTGCGAAACACAATATTCCAACTCCCTTATACGAAGTGGCAGGGAAATATTACGATGAAGCAGCTACGCGCGGATGGAAAGATCAGGACGCTGCGGTGATCCTTAAAATACTGGAAGAAAAAACAGGAATAAACAGGGTCTAATAGGTGAATATTTATTATTTTTTTAGTAAGAGAGAACTAATATTGAGCAAACTAAACTCTGTAATTATTAAACCATTTGGGATATATGATGGATATAGAAATGATAACTGAGGAGATAACTGGCCCTGGAGCTTGGCTAGGTCCAGAAATCCAAAACAACCAGAGCTGGGTAATGATTCTTGATGAGGATGATGTTAATGAAATAGAATCCGCTTTAAGTTTAATCAAGGAATCGAAGATTAAAATACCATTTCCAAGCAGTTCTTTTGATATACCTAACTTACGCAAAAAAATAAGGTCTTTGGTTAACTCAATTAGCCAGGGTGTTGGCATCGTGCTACTACGTGGACTTCCCCGCGATAAATACAGTGATACAGACTGTGAGATTATTTATTGGGGCATTTGCATCCAAATTGGCACCCCAATATCGCAAAATTCAAGAGGTCATTTATTGGGACATGTTCGCGATGAGGGCCGCGATATTAACGACCCTAATGCCCGTCCATATCAAACATCTAGTAAAATGGATTTTCATTGTGATCTTATGCCCGTAGATATATTAGGACTCTTCTGTTCTAGAACTGCAAAAAGCGGTGGTGAGAGTTATGTGGTAAGTGCCGAAACCTTACATAATGTCATACTAGCTGAACGTGCTGACTACCTAGAAGCCCTATATCAACCAATTAATATTGACTGGGCGGGTGAAGAACCAGATGGCACTGACCCTTGGTATTCGATGCCAATGTTCAGTGTTTCAGAAGGAAAAATTACATCGCGTATAACTAGTCGTAGGTTTATACAAATGGTAACGCGCCACGGAAAATTTCTAGCAGCAACAAAAAAACAACTTGAAGCAATTGACTTCGCTCAACAGGTGGCTCAAAGACCAGAGTTAAGACTCAAAATGGTACTGAAAGAAGGAGACATGCAGTTTCTAAGTAATCATAGAACCTTGCATGGACGCTCGTCCTTCATAGATGATGAGAAAAATAGTAAAAGACACCTAATGAGAATGTGGATAGGCTTGAAGGACAAAGAAAGAAGACCTTTATCTCATCTACTTGATGAGCGTTACAACTGGGTAAGAAAAGGAGGTATTCCCAAAAAACAAATGTAATGTGAATTTCGGAGTTATTTTAACTCACGTTTCAAAGAAAGCTATGGTTTCGATTTTATTCTAAATTAAAGGAAATTAATTATGACTAAATACCACCTTGTTAGCTCCTTCACCTGACCTTGGGTGCAGCGCGCCGTGATCATAATGCGTGCGAAGAAAGTTCAATTTGACGTAACATATATAAATTTACTGGATAAACCCAAATGGTTTTTAGATATTTCTCCCCATGGTAAAGTACCGTTACTAATAGTGGAAGATAAAGTTCTATTTGAATCAAACGCTATTGCCGAATATCTAGATGAAGTAGTTCCTCCACAATTACATCCAATGGATCCCATAAAAAAAGCTCATAACCGAGCCTGGACTGATTTCGTGCCCCAATTTGCCAAAGCACTTGGAGCTATAGGTTATTCAAAGAACCTAGATGAGATGAATGAAGCCATACTAAATGCCCATAAGGCTCTCGAAAAAATAGAGGGAGCATTGATAAACCGAGATGAGCACGGTCCATTTTTTAACGGGAAAAAACTCTGTTTGGTAGACGCAGCATATGCTCCTTTCCTGCAAAGATATAGGCTTATCGATAAATTACTGAATAATAAAGTCTTAAAGGATTTCCCTTATACTGACTCTTGGGCCGATAATCTCCTTTCCGATGAAAGAGTTGTTTTGGCTGTACCAGATAATTTTGAGGAAGAATTTTTTGCCTCTCTAATACGCAGAAAAACTTATGCCGGTTCATTTATCAAAGATTCAAACATAGCGGCAGAATAACTATTCCTGAGTTAGAGAATGATTTCTAATAGGGCACATAATCCTCACGGATACAGACCTGAAGACCCCCGTTTCGGTCTATCAGGCGAAGACTTAAAAAACTATTATTTATCTCAGCCCACTCAATTTTATGCAAAGTGTATTTATAAGCGTGAATCAAAGGATTTATTAGCAAAGGCGTCTACTAGCCATGAGTTAAATATAAAATCATCACTTAACGACATCCAATTCGTGGGCCCGCTTCTCTCCGAAGATGGTTTTGAAGAAATAGGAATTATGTACATAATGAATATGCCAGATCGTAGTTCAGTCGAGAATTTTTTAAAAAAAGACGAATATTATAATTTAGGGCTAATTGAAAAAATAGAAATTTATAGATTTATTAGTAGCAACAAAAACCGATTTGGCGACCGTTCACCTAACCATCAAATGCAATTGTTTGTATGTGAATGCCTAGACAAAAATAAAATCACTGATCTTCGAGCTAAAACATCAGAGGCTCATCACTATTATCAGGGACAGATTATAGATAAGTATTTTGCTCATGGCCCTTTAAGAAGTGATGACGGAATTGATTTGATAGGCAGTTTATTTCTAATAGAAGTAGAGGACATGAAGGCAGCCAAAAAGTTAGTGGCTTCGGAACCATTTACTAAAGCAGGCGTTTTTCAAAGTATAACGATAACAAGATGGCGCTATAGCTGCTTTCTAAATTTATAAATAATTAAATTCTTAATCACCTACCCTGGATTCAGAGACTGGAACTCTCTCTTCACCTCTAATAGCTTCTCGCCTGGCAATGTAGGTTGTACCAATGACAATTATTCCACCACCAATCCAAGTCCAGAGATCAGGAAATTCAGAGAACATAATATACCCTATTAAAGCCGCCCATATCATTCGGGTAAAAATTGCCGGTTCTACGACACTAATGTCTGCCAGTTTATATGCTTGAACAAAAAGAAGATGTCCTATAACACCAAAAAATCCTATAAGAGCTAAAAACATTAGCTGATATAAGTCGGGAGTTTTCCACACAAAAATAGCCGGCAGGAGTGTTATTGGCAGCATTAATAACGTCAAAAGGCCAACAATTTGACCTGCTGATTCAGTGTTTGATAAAACCTTAGCCATTAATTTAGAACTCGAAACAGTTAAAGCCGCAAATAGTATTAACCATGTACCAAGCCCAATCTCTGAGAAACCAGGTCGAACAATTATTAGTCCCCCTAAAAGGGCTATAAAAACTCCGATCCAACGCCTTATTCCGACAGTTTCCGATAGGAATATAATCGCTAAAATTGTTACGAATACAGGACTTAATAGCCCTAGGGCAGTGGCATCCGCAACGGGCATAAGGCTTAAAGCCGTAAACCACGCTAATAAGGATATGGAGTTTAAACCTGCCCGAGCAATATGCATAAATGGACGTGCAGTTCTAAGGATACTAAATCCATTTTTTATAATCCACGGAGCAAATAGTAAAACACCAAATAAATTACGAAAGAATGCAGCTTCAAATGGGTGTATACCTTCCGAGGTGGTAACGTATCTTATCACATTGTGCATCAAGGCAAAAAGAGCTGCAGCAAATACTACTAGGCAGAATGCATATACGGTCGAATCCATTTTTGAAGCTATGTAATGAAACTTCCTAATCATAGCTGATGGAGAAAAATAAAATATTATTCAGAACTGTTTTGTATGGCTTGCCAAACACGATAGGGAGTTGCAGGCATGTCAATGTTAGAAATCCCATATTCAGCAAGCGCATCAATGACAGCGTTCATTACTGCCGGTAATGCCCCACTGCAACCTGCTTCACCAGCACCCTTGGCTCCTAGCACGTTAGTTGTCGCCGGATCAGGATGATCATCAAATATAATGTCAGGTATTTCGATTGCTCGAGGTAATTGGTAATCCATATAAGAGCCCGTTAGCAACTGACCATCATCGGAATAAATGACTTCTTCCATAAGGGCCTGGCCGATACCTTGCACAATCCCTCCATGCACCTGACCCTCTGCTAAGAGAGGGTTCACTATAGTACCAAAATCATCAACCACACTATATTTATCTACACGAGTAAGTCCTGTCTCAGGATCAATTTCCACCTCACAAATGTGAATGCCGTTGGGAAATGAGGAGGGTGCAGTCTCGTGTACTAATTCTGTGTCTAGACTGTCAGGCAACTGGTGGGCACCGGCGTTTTCTCTAGCCATTTTTGCGACTTCAAATATACCCACAGACTTATCTGTTCCAGCAACGTAAAAATTGCCCTCGTGGTACTCAATATCTGCAACACTTGCTTCCAAAATATAGCCAGCTATCTGACTCCCTTTTTCTATAACCTTTTCCGCTGTCTCATAGATAGCCCCTGATTCAGCAATAACTGATCGTGACCCACCGGTCCCTCCACCAATTATTAATTCATCACTATCTCCCTGTAGAAGATCTATTTTATCAAATGACACCCCCAAACGCGCTGAAAGAATTTGCGCAAAAGTTGAATGATGTCCTTGTCCGTAATCTAGGGTCCCACTAACAATTGTAATACGGCCATCACCACTAAATCTTAGACCACCCATTTCTTTTCCCGAAGGAGCCGAAACTTCAACATAAGCACAAACACCAAGTCCTCGTTTCATGCCTCGTTCTTCAGACTCAGATCTGCGGTTCTTAAATCCTTCCAAATCAGAAGCATTCAATGCTTTATCAAACATTGGATCAAAATCCCCACTATCATAGATTTGACCGCTGGCCGCAGTGAATGGCATTGCCTCTTTAGAAACCAGATTCCTCCGGCGTATATCAATCGGGTCTATTCCCATTTCTCGTGACGCTTTATCGACCAATCGTTCCATAATAAAATTACCCTCTGGACGACCGGCACCGCGATAGGCCCCTACATAATTCGTATTAGTGAAAATACACTGCATATTTACGTCAATTGCAGGAGTACGATACATACATGTAAGGTTTTTCCCCACATTGACTGTTTGTGCATGTGGACCAGTTCCGGTTAGGTACCCTCCCATGTTTGCTAATCCATGCACTCGAGCAGCTAAAAACATTCCATTCTCATCTAGCGCTAATTCAGCAAAGTATTCGCTGCCACGGCCCATGTGATCAGAAACCATGCTTTCACTTCGATCTGCGGTCCACTTAACCGGACACGAGAGGTTTTTAGAAGCAAGCATAACAACTGGATACTCATTGTAAGGAAGTGATTTCATACCAAAGGAACCACCTACATCATTTGTAATAACTCGAATATTTTTAGGTTCTTCTTTGATAATACCAGCAAGAAGATTACGCATCCCAAAAACACCTTGGCAACCAGTATAAACAGTATATTTTAGTGTTTTAAGATCATAGTTTCCTATGAACGATCTTGGCTCCATTGCGGATACAAAAACCTGATTGTTTTTAATTTTAATATTCGTAACATGACTTGCATCTTCAAAAGCATTACTGGTTGCTTCGGCATCACCCATCTGAAAATCAATGCATACATTTCCAGGTGCTTCTTGATGCAATTGCAAAGCCTCATCAGAAATAGAGCTAGAAACATCAACACTTACAGACAATTCTTCTATATCAATAACAACTAGTTCAGCGGCATCACGAGCTTCAGTGATTGTTTTGCCTATTACTGCAACTATCGGTTCTCCGACATTTCTAACTCGATCCGTTGCCAATATTGGTCGTGGAGGTTTAATGAGTGCTGAACCATCGCGGCTTTTCAATGGTAAATTGTTTGGCAATGTACCATAACCTGCTTTGATAATATCATCGTGGGTGTATACGGCCAATATACCAGGAGAAGATTTGGCTGCACTTATATCTATAGAGACAATATTTCCGTGGGCAACAGGTGATCGTACAAAAACGATATATGCTTGACCCTCCAGATTAATGTCATCTGTGTACTGGCCTCCCCCACGAAGAAGACGAGGGTCTTCATTCCGGGTTACAGGCTGACTGACTGCATATGGCCCTGAGCCAAATACTGGAACATCCACGGCTTTTTCCTTTTATAAGTTAACAAGGATTTCAATTATCTAGAATAAACAAATCAGCTCGAAAAACTCGACAAATATAGACTTATTTATCGTATCAGTCGTTACTTGCTAATATTATTAAATTATAGAATTCAAATGTCTACAGCTATTCTGCTGCCTGTACAACTGGACCTTCTTTATCTAGAAAGTGCGGCATAACCTCCTCAGCAAATTGTTGTAAGGCCTCAGTGGATCCGCTTAGATCATGGGCTAAAATATTTCTAACCCCAAGGTCATAGAGCTTTTGTACTCTTTCACACATTTCCTGAGAATTTCCTATAATTGCACCTGCCTCAGAAACAAGATCAGGATCACCACGATCTTTCCACCTTGAATCGGCTACAGGATTGAACGATTTTGCCTGGAATTTTTTGTCAGTGGCTAAAACCTGTACTTCGGTAATAAATTTACCTCTAAGAACGTGTGCTTCTTTTCGTTTATTATCATTATTAGCAACCATTAGCCCGCGTGTAACAGCAACTGAATATGGATCAAATTCCCTTCCTTGCTTCTCTACCTCATCACGATAATAATTTATTCTCTCTCCTATCGCTTCAAACGGCGACATTTGATCTAATAATAAATTAAACCCACTTTTTGCCGCTTTTCTTATTGAAGCTTCGCTGCCAGCACCCACCCACATGGGAGGATATGGTTGTTGGACAGTCGGAGGTTCAACTATGATTTGATTAAACTCCCACCTATCAGATTTATAAGACCATCTATCAGTTTCTTCATAGGATCTTTTTATAATTGCTATAGATTCCTGAAATATTTCTTCTGCATCTTCTACCTTAATACCAAATCCAGCAAATTCATTAGCTCTATAACCTCGTCCAATTCCGAAATCATAGCGCCCTTTAGATATTTGATCGAGAGTTGCTACCTGCTCAGCCAGTAAGACTGGATTAAACCATGGGACAACAACGACCGCACTACCAAGTCGAATTTTGGAAGTAATTCCTGCCAAATAGCAGAGGTAATTCAATGTTGCTGATAATTGAGAAAATCCCGTAAAATGATGCTCAACTAACCACGCACTGCTGTAGCCAAGCCTCTCAGCAAGTTGAATATATTCACCATATTCATGATAACCAAGAGCTGCTTCAGTAATAACTTCTCCTGGAACTGCCTGTGCACCACCAAACAAACCAAATTTCATAATACTGCCCCAATAATTATAAAACAAATATAACTGATGGCATCTAAAGATGATAATAATTTATAATTATAAACTTTATATGATTTAATAATATCCTAAAATCTTGTCCATACGAAATACTACAAGTAATAAGTTTTTTACAAACATTTTTTTATATAACAGTTTTTTATGATAAGCGTAAAATTTTGACTAATTAATCTTTATATAACTTTTATAAACGGTGTTCTTTTACCTATGCCGTTTCACAAAACCGAAGGTAAGTCCGCGCACGAGATGCTTTCGTATAAGTAAACCAATAATAACTAAGGGCAACGTTGCTCCGATTGATAAAGCCGCTTGAATACCATAGCTGCCACCACCTCCAAACCTATTAAGGTACATAGGTAATGTAGACACATCCGCCTTTGAGAGTATTAGGGCTAAAAAGAATTCACTCCAATTCAAAATAAAAAGAAACAAAAATGTTACAGCCAAGCCAGGTTTCAAAAGAGGAAGAATTATCTCAACAATCACCTGAAATCTACGAGCTCCTAACACCTCTGCTGCTTGTTCATACTCAAGAGGAATATCATCCACAAAGCTTTTCAAAACCAGCAAAGCAAAAGGAATTGTCGTAATAACATACAACAATATAAGACCAATTCTTGAATCTTCCAATCCTATGAAAGAATACCAAAGCAAAAGAGGGCCAGCAATAACAAAGGGTGGCACTAGCCTAAGCAAAAGAGTTGCTATTAGTTGTGTATCGGTAAGTATTTTATAACGTGAGGCAGCATATGCCACTATAGCACCAAAAAAAGTAGCGAATAATGAGGCACTAAAAGCTATTATAAGTGAATTTATAAAAGCATCCCATGGACCTACAGATTCCGTATAACGTCCAGCACTAAAAACACCAGAAATCCAAACTAAATAATAATTAAAGAAGTTTGGATCCTCTGACCACCAGACAGGAGGCCAAGTAATCCATTCATGCGAAGCCTTAAGTGAAGTAGAAACTATCCAAAAAAGTGGAAAAGCAACTATTAGCAACCACGTCGTAAGGATAAAATAACGCAAGATCTCAAATAAAAGTTTTCGCTTAAATAGCGATCTCATTCTACCTATCCTGTAACCTTAGTCAGCTTATGGGTTTAGACCATTAAAGCGCAAAATATAAATTCCATGATTTTTATCAGACACATAGATATTTCCTCGTTTATCAACTATAACATCTTCTGTCTGGGCCACTAATTTCGTCGCCGGCAATAAACCTCTTCTCTCTAAGGGATCCGGTGGAACAAAGTAGCCAACCTCCTGGGGCAGTCTTTCATCTGAAATATCATAAATTCTCAGTCCACCATTAAAATAAGTTACAAACGACAAATCTTCACCTTGATAAAGAATATCTTGATGCTGCGGTTGATGCTGGTTGTGGGGGCCAAAGCGTCCTCCCCTTTCGCAAAAGTTTTTATAAGGGGCCTCTTCGGGGGGAATCGGGAGTGGAAATAAAGATATAAGATGAGGGTTTTTCTCATCGCTTACATCAACCATGCCGCAGTAGCCAAGTGGTTCTTCACAATTTTCTTTTATTGCTTCAGAGTTAACAATAACCAGATCTCTTCCGTTTAGAGGAAGAGCCGTGTGTACAGATATAAAATTAACAAAGGGAGGTGAAAAGGGTAAATCGCTCACCATTGTCGGCTTAGTTTTATCAGAGATGTCTAAAATGACAAACCCACCTGCACCATAAGGAAGGAAAGCACGGTCACCTTTAACATATGCTCCACCATGCAGCATTGTGCCAACCCGAGGACCATCTTCCCCACCAGCAGTCCATTGTCCAGGTCTCCACCAACGTCCCACTTCAACTGGGTTGCTAGGGTCTATTATATCTACTATTTGTAGTATTTGACCTATGTAACCTTCTGGTAATCCCGTCGCATATACGTATCTTCCACCATCATAATAATTTCTATGTGTTCCATCTCCGCCTGTCTTAAAATGACCTAGTAATTTTGGGTCTTCCGGATCGTCCAGGCTCCAGATCAAAAATCCCTCGCCATTTGGCTCACCAGGTGTATTACCCCAACCCTCCATTATTTTTTCCTGTGAGGTGATCATAATGCTATCAGCAATTTGAACTTGAAGGGTCCAAGTATTTGTGGGCCCTTCAATAAACCTAACAAATCTTGGATTGGTCGGATCTGTAACATCAACTATGGAAAACCCTGGATGCCAGAACTTAGCGGTATATAAATACCAGCGGTCGCCTGACTTATGCATAGCTAACTTAAATCCTGGTCTCCCCTCAAGATCACAATATCCAATTTTGTCAACATTTAATGAAAAGCTGTCCCCCGAAGGATAGGTCATGACATGTCCTCTTTTATAAGATTTATTTATAAAATCACATATTTTTTCTTTTTTAGCACTATTAAACAGCTAATAAAATTCAGATGGGTCTAGATTATTTGCGTTTATCAGTCAAAAATACCGAATGACCTCAGATATAGATGATCATAGACGACCACGTTATCAGATTATAGCGGACGATCTAATCAACAAAATAACCTCTAATAGAATTTCCGTCGGCTCTCGCTTGCCGTCAGAAAAAGAACTCTGTAGTCATTACGGAGTCAGCAGGTATACCGTTCGTGAAGCACTGAGAGTTATTAAGGAAATGGGACTTGTAAGCATTCGTCGTGGCTCAGGATCAATAGTTTTATCCTCTCAACCCAAGAATGCTCATGTACAGTCAATAAATAGTCTTTCAGAGTTATTAAATTATCCAGAAACAAGCTTTTCTCTCATAAAATCAGGTATGGCTATGATCGACGGGAACCTAGCTAATACTCTTAATATAAAAAAGGAAGTTTGGTTCCAAATAAGTGGCATCCGCCGTTCAAACTCTTCAAATACTCCTATTTGCTGGCAAGACGTCTACGTTCTACCCGAATATAGAGATGCAGCCAGACAAGTGCCCTTAAATCATCGTGCCGTACATCAAATTATTGAATTACACCATGGGTCGTTAATAGAAGAAGCACAACTAAATATATTTGCTAGCCAGATAGGCCGACCTCTAGCAAAACATCTTGAAGTTCAAGAAGGCGCTTCCGCCATGACAATAATTCGACTCTATCACGATAATACTGGACGCTTATTTGAGATAACTAGAAGCATTCACCCAGAAGGGCGTTTCATATACTCGCTTCATATGAAACATGGTAAGAAAAATAGCGAGTAGATTTAATCTTTTATTTGAATGCAGCCAGTTCATTAACAATATCTTCGTCAACCTCAACACCTAAACCTGCGCCATCTGGTAAAACTGCTTGTCCAGATTCAACAACGATTGGGTTTCGAACAAGATCTTTCTCAACATACTGTTTGGTGATGCTTAACCCCCAGTTTAATGAAGGAGCAGCAGCGGAAATATGAAGAACTGCAGCACTTGATATACTAGATTCAGCAACTTTCCCGGCCATATTAACATTCATACCCAACTCATCACAAACACAAGCTGCTTCAAATGCACGAGTTATGCCTCCCAACTTGATCATTTTCAAGCTACCACCCTTTGCTGCTGACATTTCCTTATGAGTTTTTATATCGCGTAAACTGTGCAGCCCTTCATCAGCTCCTATATCAACTTTAGAGTTTCTTTGTATCAGAGCCATTCCTTCAACATCGGAACCTAGAATTGGCTGCTCAACAAAGTCCAAGGTTTCACCAACGTTTTTAACAAAATCGACTGCTTTCTCACGACTCCAGCCTTGATTTGCATCAGCAGATAGTTGCACCTCACCATTAACAAGATCCCGAATACGTATAGAACGTTCGACATCTTCCTCTACCGGGTTAGTTCCTACTTTTATCTTAAAAGATTTAAAACCCTCTTCTAACTTCTGACCAGCATCTTTGAGATCCTCTTCAAGTTTTCCTGATGCCAGCATCCAGAGCACTGGCATCTTCGATCTCTTTACAGTTCCTAATAATTCAGCAACAGTTTTTTGTTGAGCCTTTCCTGCTATGTCATAAAATGCCATTTCCAACAAGGTCTTGGCACTTGCATTACCATAAAGTCTAAAATCCATAAGAGAGAGATTCCCAGAAAATTCAGAAGGGTCTCGACCTATAAAAAAAGGGGTTAAATAATTTATGGCAGCAACCATACTCTCAATCGTTTCCCCGGTCATGCCGGGAGCAGCAGAAGCTTCACCCCATCCAACCAAACCATTATCCGTACTAACCTTTACGAGCACATTATCGCTTGAGTTAAAAACAAAGCCAGCCATTTTTAAAGGCTTAGTCATCGGCAAAGAAATAGGAATCGCTTTAATATCAGTTATTTTCATGATGTTTCCTAATGTTTTACTTTAACAATAATATAGACTATTTCCCAACAAGCTTATCAAATGATCGAGGTTTTGGTTCTATAATTTCTTGATCAGAATCAGAGGCCAAATACTTTGATAAATCCGTCAATCTGGAACTTGCTTGCTCACGCACCTTTTGTACATCCAATCCACTCCAATCATAAAATCCCTCACCATCACTTAAGCCCCCTTCTCCTCGATTAACCATGTTTTGTAACATTTGATTTGGTGTATCAATAGGATGCAACTCTGGAACAATTGATCTCTGAGCATCAGCATGAATCTTTAATCCACTAATATCCTTCTGTTGAATTAGTCCGTTTAGGCACATGCGAGGGCCAAGCATTTTTCGTGCTGACATATCAATATCTTCAGGACTCGCAACACCATCCTCAATTAAGTTATAGCACTCATGCAATATAATATGCTGAAGTCTATTTATCAAAAACCCAACAACCGGTTGGTATAAAACAACCGTTTCTTTACCTGTTTTATTAAGAATCTTTGATACCAAATCGATATCTTCTTTTGGACAGCTTGGACCAGCCATTACCTCTACCACAGATGTGGTTTCTGCCGGCATAAAGTAATGAAGACCTAAAAACTTTTCTGGGAAAGCTAAATCACTAGCAAGTTTAATTAAATCCAAGCCCGAAGTGCCAGATGAAATAAGTGGCGCACCCTTATACTTGTCTTCAACAAGGCGATAGACCTCTTTTTTATCTACTAGGTTCTCAGGTACAAACTCTATAACTAAATCAGGTGTTTCTTCAGGCAATTCTTCATAAAATGACATTTCTTCATAGATCGTACTGTGTTGCTTTGCCCTAGACGATACAACGGAAACATTAAAATTAGCTTTAGTGAAGGTATTGGCTACAGCTTTTCCCATGACCCCGTAACCATAAATTAGAACATTCTGTATTGATAAAGTATTTCGATCACTCATTTATTTTCCTAATGTAAAATCAAAAAGAATCGATTTTTATTTAACTAAGACCGTACATTGTCTTACCCGCAATTGGGAAATCAACTTGCATAATATTTCCATTTAAAGAATCAGTTATAAATAATTGTTTATTATCAGGGCCTCCAAAGGCAATATTTGTCATAAGACGATGCTCACTACCAGAATGTATTAAATGAGTTGGCAAACCATTATTATCAAAACGCCAAATACCAACACCCAAATGACAAACCAGCAAACCATCCTCAGAGTCTGTCTCAATTCCATCAGGCCCCGCATGACCACCGGACAATTGTATGGCAACACCTGTCTTGGAAACATTTCCATCCGCCATAAGCGGCAATCTCCATATTTGCTGGGTACGAGTAACAGCCACAAAGCACTGATTTTCAGATATATTTAAAGTTATTCCGTTGGGGCTAGGTATGTTTACTGCGAGGCGATCCAGGCTACCATCTGCCCCCCAACGAAATACTCTTCCTGTTGGGTCAACTACTCCAGTCTGCCCTTGATCAGTGAAATAAAGGTCTCCATCTTTACTAAAATGAAGATCATTCGTTCCTTTGAATCCCTCACTAAATACGGACCCTAAAACAGTTGTCACACTTCCACTTTCAGGATTAACCTCCATTATTCCGTACTTGTAACAAGCAACAAATATTCTACCGTCTTTATGGATTTTTAAACCATTAGGCCACCCATCATACTCTGCCACGAGTTCTATATCCCCTCCCGGAGGAATCCTAAATATACGTCCAAATGGTATATCGGTAAAATATAGGTTTCCCTTCCTATCGAATGATGGCCCCTCAAGAAAACACTCAACCTCAGCCCCTTGTCGATTTGGATCAGACCAATCGGAACGGCGCCGATCTCGGAATTTTTCTGGTAATGGCTGAAAAACCTTGGCTTCTATTAATTCTATTTGTTTAAATGGGTTTAGCATTCCAGAAAACTCCCGATAATAAATTATAAATAATGAATTTGAGTAAATATAAACTTCATATTGTTGGCGAGAAAAAAACTCTTTATATGTTTGGACAAGTTATACATTCTAACAAACGAATACAATTATCTGTTAATTAAACTTTGGTAAATAAATAAAAAAATTAAGATTATAGGTTTAGGAGGAAATTATTCATGTCAAACATGCCTACATCAGAAGATTTCAACGACATCCTTTTTGAAGTCAAAAATAATGTTGCCTGGATAACAATTAACCGACCAAAATCTCGAAACGCATTTCGCGAACACACTCTGGATGAGCTAATATTGGCATTCAAGTCTACTAGAAACGACCCATCAATAGCATGTGCAGTGGTAACTGGCGCCGGTGATGTTTCATTTTCCGCTGGTGGAGATTTTGGCGCAATGATGAAATTGAATTGGGCTAATGCCTATCATTGGAATGACAGGATGCTTGGAACAGCAATGACTATTCGTGGCCTCCCCATACCAGTAATAGCTATGGTAAATGGATGGTGCATGGGCGGAGGACACGAACTTGCCCTCTGGTGTGATATGGTTATTGCTTCTGACAATGCGATGTTTGGCCAATCGGGTGCAAAGGTTGGAGCTTGTCCAACTGTAGGTGCAACACAATACATTCCTAGAATGATAGGTGAAAGGCTAGCCAGAGAAATGATATTCCTAGCCCGAACATTCACTGCTGAAGAAGCAGTTAACATAGGGTTAATTAATAAAGTAGTGCCTCAAAGCGATCTTCGTGCTGAAACTGAAAAATGGTGTGAAACAATCAAGTCTCACAGCGGTCAGACGATTAGAATGACAAAAAAATCATTAAATCATGAATCTGACGAGCTTTATGCTTCCTGGCAGCATGGCATGGAATTGCTTGCTCATGTTTGGGGTAGTCCTGAGGCCAATGAAGGCATGGAAGCATTTCTTGAAAAACGTAAGCCAAACTTTATGCAGTTTAGAATGAAAAATAAGGAAGCAGTAGATCAGTATCTGGATGATTTCAATAATAATCGCAATCAAACAAAACCCGAGTGAGTTATAAACCCACGTTAGAATTAGCTAAAACTTTTAGAAAAGTAATAATATGAAGAAAACCTCTGAGCCCGGCGTCCTAAACAATATTTCAGTAATAGACTTAACAAGAGTTTTAGCTGGCCCTTTCTGTACCATGTTATTAGGAGATATGGGTGCAGATGTGATTAAGATCGAGCAACCGGGCAGAGGTGATGATACTAGAAGCTGGGGGCCACCATTTGTTGGGGATGAATCTGCTTACTTTTTAGGAGCTAATCGAAATAAAAGAGGCATTACACTTAACCTCAAACACCCTTCTGGCCAAAAAGTTCTGAAAGAGCTTTTGCAAAAAACAGACGTAGTTATAGACAATTTTAAATTGGGTACATTATCAAAACTAGGCTTCGATGATGAGTGGTTTAAAACTAATGCGCCCCAGGTTGTTCGCTGCTCGATACTTGGTTACGGATCAACTGGCCCTCGTGCAGGTTTGCCTGGTTATGATTTTTTGTTGCAAGCAGAAAGTGGTTTAATGAATATAACAGGAGAGTCTGACGGAGACCCAATGAAACTTGGAGTAGCCATTGTTGACCTCTGTACGGGCCTATATGCGTTATCAACAATTTTAGGCGCAATAAACGCCCGACATTCATCAGGATTAGGACAATCTATAGAAGTTTCACTTTACGATACTGGTGTATCATTATTAGCTAATGTTGCCTCAAATTTTCTAATATCCGGAAAGACAGCTGGCCGATACGGTAATGGCCATCCCAATATTGTCCCATATAATGCCTACCCAACTAAAGACGGCATGATAGCTCTTTCTATAGGAAATGACATGCAGTTTGCCAACTTTGCAAATGCTGTTGGAAAAACAAACTGGTCTGAGGATGATAGGTTTAAAAGAAATAGAGATAGGGTAGAAAACCGTGGAGCATGTGACGGCATGATCTCCGATTTATTTAAAACGAATACAACCAATTTTTGGTTAGAAAAACTACAAACGGCGAAAGTGTCTTGTGCACCAATAAATACTGTTGAACAAGCGCTAACCGCAACACACACAATCGCGAGAGAACTTGTCACTACGACCAAACACACAACCGCAGGGGAAATTAAAATACCCGGTATTCCTTTTCGTTTTTCACATAACAAAGCAACTATAAGAAAACCTCCGCCATCACTCGGAGAACACACCGATGAGGTGCTGAAAGAACTCGGGAGATCAAATGAAGAAATATCAGAGTTAAGAAAATATGGAGCTATTTAGCATAGAAAAGAACCAATAAAGAATCGTGAATTAATAAACCACAAATTATTCAGTTATTTGGTATGTCGGCTTTATCTATTTTCTAATTTCGTGTCTGAAGATGGCGTTACATCTTCAACTTTACGATAAATGAATAAAACCACAACTAAACCAATGGCTAAAACTCCGAACATTACTCTGTAGGCTATTGCTGGACTCCGACCAACTTCATCAACGGTGAACAGGTCAATGATTGCACCAGTCAAAACTTGCATCAGAAAAACACCAGACCAGGTACATAAATTTATTGCAGTAAAAACTCGTCCACTGTATTCATCAGGAAATAAACTGCGCACGTGCGCGAATAAAGGCCCAGCCATGGCGGCAGTCAAGGCAAACGTGATCAATAAAACAGTAACAATAAAAGTCGATGAGCTATCATTTAACGCCAACAACACAGTTGCTCCAGCAAAAACTGATAATCCTCCAGTAACAACGCCTCGACGAGTATCGAACATACGGTCTAATGGTCCGTAAACAAGAGCGCCAACTATCCACGCAACAGAAACTAAAAATATAATATTTCCTCGTTCTACAATATTCAAAGAAAATACATCATTTAAGTACGGACCTATCCACAAATTTCGAACCGTTATCAATGTACCAAAAGTAGTCGATGTTACTGCAGCAAATAGGTAAATTCGCTTGTCAAGAAGTATATATTTTAGTCCAAACATCACTTCCAATAGGGATTCCATTTTCGTGGTTTTTTGCTGATCAGGGGGACGATCTCGAACAAACAAAAATAAAGAAATTGCTGCAAAAAAGGTAATAACGCCAACAGCCTTCAATGTTGTTCTCCATCCATAAGCATCAACGGCTAATGCAAAAGGTGAGGCAGAAAGCAACATCCCAATTCCTCCAATAGCAACAGAAACAGCCGTCGCGGTCGCAAGCCTATCCCTAGAAAACCACCTCGAAAGTAAGACTATTACGCCCATAAATACTGGAGCAGCACCACAACCAATAAGAAATAAACCAGCTCTAAGCATAAATACATTGTTAGCAGACGCAAAAACAAACGTGCCTAAGGCAGCAAAAAGCATGAAACTAAACATTGAGAATCTTGGACCAAAACGATCTAGAAGCACCCCCACTGGAAGCTGCATTAACGCAGCTCCCAAAAAAATTGCGGCTGGTAAACTTGCTAGTTGCCCGGGGGTTAAATCAAGTTCTGTTCTTAGATCTGGGGCTATAAGCGCTGGTGCAGACCTCAAAAAATGAGCAAGCATAAACGCTAAACTTACTGCCGGGATCATCCCTAATACAATTCGAACTCGATTATTCAATTTTTCCGCATACAAAATTGACTTGTAATCCACACGCAGAGATTCGCCGTCTATATAAAGTTAATAGGTTCATTATAAATTTTTATTTCTTCGCCATTTAATAATTGCTGTAGTAATACCATCATCTAGGAAACCAGCAAAAACCATACGATCCCCATGATAATCTACTGTTCGATCACGTTTAGTTCCTACCCATGAAGGATTAGACCCAGTATCAATTTCATGGGTAACCACATTATCTTTAAGACTCCACTTACCAGAGTATGTCATAAAGCTGTCGAAAGCTTCTGCCTTCTCGTTTTCACTAGCACTATTACTTAATGGTTTCCGCCCGCCTCTTTCTGTTATAGCCACCATATAACCGTCAGGCGTATATATAATACGACCTTTGGGATTCTCGCCCAGCGTTGGAGTTTGATTACCCTCATCATCTTCAATGTACGTTTCTTCTAGTGTCCAAACACCAACGATGTCATCAGGTTGAATACTCATATTAGCTCTTTCTTAAAAATATTTTAATCATGTGTTCTGTAGGGTAGTTGGAAGAAGATAATTACCAAAAAATCAGTCAGACCTTAATAAAACTTTATTTCGCACTCAAACCCAATTGCTTATTTATAAAACTTTCTATCCAGTCGCATCAGTAAGATTTCCTTCAGAATCTAAACTTAGTCCTGTTGCAGCTGCCCTTCTAACTATGTCTTCTGGCCTAGTTACTTTCGAATTTTCTGCGCCAGATATGATTACCAATAAATGCGCATAATCATCTCCTATATTACGAAAACCCCTCATTACTTTTGGAGGCACCGAAATACAATCCTTTGGTCCAATCCGAACCTCTTCTCTATCGCTACCTTCATTCCAAAATACCGACCATGTCCCAGAAAACGGGATAAATACCTCAACCTCTTCTGGGTGAGTGTGTAATGTAGACCCATTTCCTGGTTCGGCCCCAACATAAGCTACGTTGAACCCTGTTGAATCAGTTATAGCAGTTTTATTTTCTGAGTCCTCTGAAACCGCCTGACCTATTACACTGTATATATCTCGCTTATAGCCTTCCATTCTTTGGGTTATCAACATAGTCTTATTTGGAACTTGATCCTTCCAGATCGCTACTCTCTCCTTCATGTCATCTGAAGATATTACAAAGATCTCATCATCCATAAACTTTCTCCCTACGGCAGAACAATATTTTGCAATTGTTCATACTTAAATTATCCATCTAAAACCACTTAACTGTCACTCCTTCTTTTCCCCTTTGACATGTTCACTAAAGTGTTCATCTATAGCAGCCTGGGATGCGGATCTATAAGATTCACTATAGTCTTCACGATTCCTATGCATATGAAGTAATGATTGCTCACGCTGACTATTTCTTGAAGCAAATTTTGGCATTACATACCTCGCAAACAACTCATACGATTTCTTGGTATTTTCAAACTCAGCCCAATTAGTCGCTAATTGGAGAAAGCAGCCAAACCCTCCAGTCTTATCCCAATATTTCTCGAGGCATTCAATTGCATCATTAGGAGTACCTACTACAGCAAGCCCATTATTTACGGCTTCTTCTATACCACCTAACCCCAGCAAACCAGTTTTAGGATTAACCGAAAAACTATAACTTTCCCACGGCTCAAACCCAAATTGAATATTGGACCATGCTCGCTCACGCGTCTCTGCTAGATGCATAGGTACAACTAGCCTCAGATTTTCAGGATGCATTTCCGTTCCATGTTCCTTGGCCTCCTCACATGCTACACGCCAATTAACATCCAACACATCGTAAGCAGCAAAAACACTAGCGGCCAAACAAAGTAATCCTAATCCATACCTTCCTGCCAATTTTGCCCCAGTTGGTGTAACAGCACTAGCAATCGCAACCGGCGGCCTAGGCCATGTGTAGGGTTTAAGGTTAGTTTGTGCTTGATTTAGATTAATCCAGTCGGATTGATGAGTTACCACTTCACCCGAAAATAATCTAAGAATTATATCCAGCGACTCAGCCATCATTTGTCTCTGCTTAGATGCTTCGATACATAACATTCGAGCATCCGACTGTAGTTGCCCAGGACCTACTCCGAGAATAGCTCTTCCTCTTGTTTGATGATCCAACTGAAGAAAACGTTCAGCTACCATCAAAGGATTGTGGTACGGTAAAGAAACAACACCACTTCCTAACATTATTTTTTTTGTTCTTTCTGCAGCGGCAGCTATAAAGACTTCAGGAGAAGATATAATTTCAAAACCACCAGAGTGGTGTTCTCCAATCCAAGCTTCGTGATAGCCTAACCTCTCAAGAAATTCTATCAGTTCAAAATCTCGTTGTAAGGCGAGCGTAGGATCTTCATCATTGGGATGATGAGGTGGTAAAAAAACACCCATTTTAACATTTTCCCTAAACATGATCTAACTTATCCAGCCCATTAGCTAATCACCTTCAATCTTAGAACGGTCTCTTTTGTGAGCCAAAAGCGCCATCAAACGTTTATCACGCCAACTTCTGCGACTACTATTATCTACCGAAGGACGGCTTTTAAGACGCTCGGTTTCCAATCTGTTGACTGACTCTTCACTCCATTGACGCGCTTTCTGGCTTGTATTGATTTCATTTACCCATTGTCCATACCTATTATTATAGTCAGGCACCCCTCCTGGAGCATTAAGTGAAATAGTTTCCATTGCCCCCATAAAGGACCATCTGAGCCCCAGCGCTTCCCTAACAGTTTTTTCAATGTCTTCAATTCCGGCCACCTCGTCTTCCCACAATCTGTAAACCTCAGAGATAACTGCATATTGAATTCGATTTAGCACAAACCCTTGAATTTCTTTTTTTAAAACGCTTGTGGCCTGCCTACAATCTTCCATCAAATCCCTACTTTTTGTCACTACTCGACTTGATGTCCAGGGTGAAGGGACAATCTCAACAAGCCGAAGTAAATGTGGAGGTGTCCCTGGATGGATAACAATGCATCTTTCCCGACCAGGTAAATGCTCAGTAAAGGCTGACACAGGAATGGTAGAAGTTGAACTTGCTATAGTCACATCATTAGGAACCATTTTATCAAGTTTTTCAAACAAGTCCTTTTTTAACTCAGCCCGTTCCGGGATGCTTTCTTGAACGTGAACAGCTCCATCTAGCACTTCTTCAAGATTTGTGGATGTAGACACACGCGATAGTATTGTTTCAGGTGGCTCATAAATCAAACCATACTCATCCAAATCACTTAGTCCTTTTTCTATTTCCATCAATGCCTTATCCAAAGCATTTATGTCCGTGTCATAAAGAACCGGATTACGTCCTGATTCTGAAAAGACAATTCCCCAACCTGTTCCAATAAGGCCAGAACCAATAAGAGCTATTTTTTCCATATCTCAAAATTCCTTATTTAAAAAAATATCAGTTTCTCCACTCGGGCAGTGCAACAGGGACCCACGGACGTTCAAAATTATAATCACTTGTTATTGCGTTAGCTGCGATATAACCAGGGGCGCCATTAACCCCCCCTCCATTTCCTGAAGATGAACCACATAAATAAAGGCCCTCGACAGGGGTTCGGGTGCCGGATAATTCCTGATGCGGTCTATTTATTCCTAATTGAGAAGGAATATATGCCCCCATTCGTACGGCACCCTTTCTCATGTTTACGTTTAAACGCTCAACATCAAGAGGAGTAAACAAAAACTTTCCACGTATATTCTCTTCCCCAAGATTCGTAGTGTATTCACGCCAATTGTTCAAAACACAATCTAAATAATGATCTTTTTGATCGTCCCAATTCTGTCGTTTTCCATCGACTTCATAAGGTGCAAAGGGCCACCAAAAAGCAGAGTGGCCATCTGAGGGAGCATAAGACGGGTCCAACATACTATTACAAGCTCCATTACCCATTAAAACATCGGGGAATTTCTTTTGTTCACAATGTTTAAAACACTGTTTTACCTGATCTATAGTATCCATTCCAAAAAATATGTTAAAAGCAGAGTCTATATCAGCGTCAAATTTGCGTGATTTGTATATTGGCCTCTCTTTTAAAGCTAAGTGCAAAGTTACTAAACTATGGTTGCCCCAGTGCCAATTATCAAGTTTTGATCTAGCTTCATCAGAAAACACTTTCTCGTTTATCATTCTCATTGTTGCTGGAGCATCTATGGCACTCGCCACAAAATAGTTAGCCTCAATCCGGGTTCTATCATCAAGGATAACGCTTTTTGCTCGACCACTTTCCAGTTTTATTTCCTTTACTTCCGTATCTAAAATTATTTTTCCCCCTCCCTCCTCAAGGATACGTCTAAGGGCATTTGGTAGAGAAATCGCTCCCCCTACTGGTAAAGTAAAACCCGTTACGTTAGAGAAAATTCCAGGAAAAACCATACCCGCACCAGGTTGGTTTTCTGTGGCGATTACGTGCATATATGAAGAAAAGAGAGTTCTTATCCGATCATCAGTAAAATATTTACTTACAACAGAAAATAAATCGTGCTCAGCATGCGATAAAAACTCTTTGGCTTCTGGGCCAGACAAACGATCGCGCAGCTGGTCCAAAGGTAATGGCGCATTGTACATCAGAGAACCTAGCAAAGGTTTCATCTTTACAGCATACAAATGGTATAACTCTCTGAACGTATCAGCATCACTCTTGGAAAATCGAGAAAGAGAATTACAGGTTTTTTCTAGATCCTTATGGATGACAACACATGAACCATCTCTGAAAGTTGCAGCTTGCTGAACTGGCGGTTCAATATATGAAAAACCATAACGATGCAGTTTCAAATCACTAATCAATGGCGAATTACCAAAGCCCATGAAGAAATTAGAATGAAGATTACATCTATAACCTGGAAGAAGTGGCTCATGCGTGCTTGTTCCGCCACCAATGTGAGAATTTCTTTCAACAACAGCGATTTTAAGACCAGCCAAAGAAAGGTACGCAGCCAGTGTCAGGCCATTATGACCTGCACCGATAACCACTCCATCATAATCTGACATAGCTTTATCCTTAGATTTCAAGTTTAGACTAATATACTTATAAGAAACTCATTAGTCATAAATAGAATTATTTAGTCTTCTTTTACTACGAGACTTGTTAACCACATTCTGCGAAAAAAGACCTGTCAACTCCTAATGATTCTGCTGATTCAAGAATCTGGCTCCAACTTTCAGAGTCCAAGGGAATTCCATTTTCTTCCCTTTCAGTCCTTGACTTTCTCTCAGGCTCACCAGGCAAAAGAACTGGTAGCTTTGGATCTGACGGAGGAGACCCTGTTGCATAATTAACCATGGCGTCTATTTCATTTTTAATCCAATCAAGGCTCCCAAGTCTTGCAGGATCAATCAATATAACCGTCATGGTATTTATTATTCCATCAAGTCTAATATTGTCAGGTTGAATCGTTCCTCCTCCTGATAAAACTCCTGACATAAGTTCAGCTATTAAGGCAAGGCCATATCCTTTATGCTCTCCGAAAGGCAAAAGAGCCCCTTTGGGTTCAGAAAACATTATTCCAGGATCATTTGATGGTTGCCCCTCAGAATCAATTACCAAACCATCTGGTAGTTTATTGCCTGCGTTATTAGAAACACGCAACTTCCCAGCCGCAACTTTACTTGTTGCCATATCAAGGATTATAGGTTCTGATTTTTTGCCTGTTGGTAATGCAAAACAAACGGGATTTGTGCCAAACCGCGCATCACTTCCTCTATGGGGGGCAACTAAAGCATAATGGTCCGTTACGTTGACAAAGTGCAAAGAAACAAGGTTTTCATCTACGGCCATTTCACCATAAGTACCGACCCTTCCAATATGGTGTGCATTTTTTAACGTCATGACCACCAGACCAATTTCCTTGCATCTGGTAATTCCCTTTTTCATGGCCTCATGAGCGACCCTTTGCCCATAACCTTTTCCTCCGTCAAACTGTAGGAATGCACCATCATCATTAATAATCGTTACAGGGGTATTAGGAATTAATAGTTCTTTTTTAAGATTATTTAAGTAAGTTGGTATAATTCCAACCCCATGACTGTCATGACCAGCAAGATTAGCTCCAACTAGGTGATTAGAAACAATTTGAGCCTCAGAGCTGTGACTACCACCACAAGAAATAATTTCGTGTACCAACTGACTTAGTTTTTTGGCAGAAACAACAACTTCACTTTCCATTATCACCTCCTTAAATGCATAAAAGTTTTCTGAGAAATAAAATAATCTTCAGACAACAGGCGAACGACCACCATCAACATTTATAGCACAGCCCGTAATATATGACCCTGCCTCTGAGGAGAGAAAACAAGCTATATTCGCAAATTCCTCAGCTTCTCCCATTCGCCCCAATGGTAATGTCTTCACGATTGGTGAAATGTATTCCTCAAAAGACTTGTCCGGTGCAGTATTTTTGTGACGGCGCTCATGTTGACCAGACCGAATAAGTCCAACTAGAAGCGCATTAACTAATACATTATCCGGTCCTCCCTCTGCAGAAAGGACTTTTGTCAAAGCCATTCCAGCGGCACGTGAAACTGATGTAGGTGCACTAGACGCACCAGGAGTCTTTCCAGCAACTGATAAAACATTAATAATCCGACCCCATTTCCGAGAAATCATTTCAGGCATTGCCAAACGTGAAAAACGAATTGCAGCAAATAGTTTAAGATCTAAATCAGTCTGCCACATCTCATCGGTAATATCCAAAAAAGGACCACTAGCGTGAGTTCCAGCGTTATTAACAAGTATATCTATCTGGTTAAAGCGCTCTTTTGAAATTTTCCATGCCTGGTTAATTTGTTCAGAATCTTTTACATCCGCGCTAATTATTTCAACTCGGACCTGTGTCCCCTTAACAGAATCAGATATCAAATCAGCAGCTTTGTTCAGTCTGTCTTTATCACGTGCTAAAAGAATTACACTCGCACCAGATTCAGCAAATTTGAGTCCCATTGCCAGACCCAGCCCATCGCTCCCTCCCGTAATTAACGCAGTCTTTCCGTCTAAACGAATATCCATAAACATCCTCCAAAAAATTGAACTTTTATATTGCTAATAAATTAACTTATAATCTCTTCCTTTGACATCTTCGCTTCAGTAAGGAATAAAGTATATAGTCTAACAACATGAGGCCCGGCCAAATGGCTGAAACGATACATCACCATACTTCACATTGGGGAACCTTTACCGCACAAGTTGAAAATGGCCAGCTTGTTGGCGTTAAAGCTTTTGATAAAGACCCCGATCCATCACCAATCATTCACTCAATGATTGATGCTGTTTACGACGAAAGTAGAGTTGATCGGCCGTTTATTAGAAAAGGCTGGCTAGAAAAAGGACCTGGTGGTGATAAACATACTAGAGGCTATGATCCGTATATAGCTGTCCCATGGGATGAAGCTCTTGATATTGTAGCTAATGAGCTCGAGCGAGTGAGATCTAACTTTGGAAATCAGGCCATCTTTGGTGGTTCCTATGGATGGTCAAGCGCCGGCCGATTTCATCATGCTAAAACCCAATTGCAGAGATTTCTTTGCACTATTGGAGGGTTCACTAATCAAGTACACACTTACTCTATAGCTGCTGGCTACGCAATTCTGCCACATGTTCTTGGAACCCCACAATCAGCGATGATTGAAGCAACAACTTGGGATTCAATTGTTGAAAACTCAGAATTAGTAGTTGCTTTTGGGGGTATTCCTTTAAAAAACACACAAGTTACATCGGGAGGGCCAGGTCAACATGTAGCCGGCCCTTATTTAAAGGCAGCTAAAAGTGCTGGAGTCGAATTTGTTAATATCTCACCAATTCGTGATGACATGGGTGAATTTTTAGATGCTGAATGGATCGACTTAAGGCCAAATACCGACGTGGCGTTTATGTTGGCTTTAGCCTACATCTTTGAATCTGAACAATTATTGAATCGTGATTTCCTAGATAATTATTGTGTGGGCTATTCAGTTTTTTCTAAATACCTTCTTGGAAAAACAGATAATCAGCCAAAAACACCGGAATGGGCATCAACAATCTGTGGAATTTCCCCAGAAAGAATTCGTTCCCTAGCGATTAAAATGGCTTCAAAGCGAACCATAATTAATACCAATTGGGCCTTGCAACGTGGTGACCATGGGGAGCAACCATTTTGGATGACAGTTGTTCTTGCTGCGATGCTGGGACAAATTGGTTTGCCTGGAGGTGGCTTCGGTTTTGGTTATGGCAGCATGGGGAATATAGGGAACCCACGGGAGCCAATAGCGTCCCCTGAGCTTCCAATTGGAGAAAACCCATGCCCGAGCTGGATTCCTGTCGCTCGCATATCTGATATGCTGCTTAATCCTGGAGAAAAGTATGATTTTAATGGTGAAAAAAGAGTCTATCCAGATATTAAGTTAATCTACTGGTGTGGTGGAAATCCATTCCATCATCACCAAGATTTGAATCGTTTGGTTGAAGCTTGGCGCAAACCAGAAACGATAATTGTTAATGAACCATGGTGGACGGCAACTGCAAAATTTTCTGATATAGTTTTGCCTTCAACTACGACACTAGAAAGAAATGATATAGGCGCAACCTCTCGCGATCGCTTTATTTTAGCAATGCAAAAAAGCATAGAGCCATTGGGTGATTCCAAGAATGATTACGATATATTTTCTGGTATATCAAAAAGACTTGGAAGCGAATCAGAATTCACTGAAGGCCGAAATGAACAAGAGTGGTTAAGACACATATACGATAGAGCTCGGCAGAGAGCAGCAGAAAAAGATATCACTTTGCCGTCATTTGATACTTTTTGGTCTGAAGGACACGTAGAAACTCTTAAACCAAAAAAGCCTCATGTTATGTTTTCCGATTACCTTGAAAGTCCCGATATATTTAAACTACCCACACCATCAGGAAAAATTGAAATCTTTTCCGAAACAATTGAAAAATTTGGATATGATGATTGCCCTGGGCACCCCGTTTGGTTAGAGCCAGAAGAATGGTTAGGATGTAATGTGGCTGATAACTACCCCCTCCATCTAATTTCTAACCAACCGCGCACTAGATTACATGGACAAATGGATAATGGTAAAATTAGCCGAGAAAGTAAAATACAAGACAGAGAACCAATATGGATAAATCCATTGGACGCAGAAAGTCGCGGCATTAGCGATGGTGACGTGGTAAGAGTTTATAACAAAAGGGGGCAGATTCTTGCCGGTGTGTTAGTCACAACAGAAGTAAAAGAAGGTGTGCTGCAATTATCGACGGGAGCATGGTACGATCCGGCTGATCCATCATCTATCAACAGCATCGATAAACACGGAAACCCAAATGTTTTAACAATAGACAAAGGAACTTCTCGTTTAGGTCAAGGCCCAATAGCACACAGCGCCCTAGTCGAGGTCGAGAAATATGATATCCCACCTCCTCCAGTTACAGCCTTTAAACCGCCAAGAATCATCGCCAAATAGGGTTATACCAACGGCTGCATTTAAATTATCCTCTGACTAAGGTTTACTACTGACCTTACCCAAAGTATCTGTTGCAGTAAAAGCAGGATAAAAACTATTATAGAGTTCCGGTCTTTGCCATTGATCTAAGACCCCAGCCTTGGCGGCATTATGATTAGCAGACAAAACTTCATCATTTTGTGAACGAAGCTCTCTTATTCTAGCCAAATCAATATTAACGATATACGAACCTGCAATGGTACTCTCGAAAAGAATTTCTTCTGGTGAGGCAACCATAGCGAGCCCTTTTTGCTCGGCAGTAAATAAATTTTGAGTAGTCACAGCTATGGCTAGGTTTTCAATCGATCTTGACCATATCAGATTTCGCCAAGTCGCCCATAACTTTTGTTTATCAACGCCCCCTGGTAAAAAAATAATTTCTGCACCGCGCAAAGCCAATGCTCTTGAAACTTCAGGCACATACACTTCACTACACATAGCCATGCCAACACGTCCGTGAATAGTATCAAATACAGGAAACTCATCTCCTGGAACATATTGAAATTCCCAATACCCACCACCAGTATAAATCCATGGTCCTGGAGGATGAGTTCTCTTATAAGCAACAGGATTTCTTCCATCAGGATAAGCAAGCATAAGAAGGTTATGTGCTGTGTTTTCTTCTTCACTAATAGGATCAAGTGTACCAAACTGAACGTGAATATTGTATTTAGCTGCCGCATCTGCTATTCGCTCAATTGGATTATATGTTGCAGGCATACGCCACGGACCAGGATATGATTCAGGAAAACAAACAAAGTCTGCTCCGTCATTAGAAGCTTGTTTTATGTGGCCTACTGCATCCGCAACATTTTTCTCATCATCGGGTGGCTGGTGTGCCATTGGCTGAACAACGGCAATCCTAAAAGACATTATTTGTTTCTCCTCTAATAGAAGTAGATTAATTTCTAAACAAAAATCTCTCAAACTCACTATAAGATATTTAGTATAACACCTTCAAAAACAAAGGTCATCTTTTGATGATTTATTAGCCTTTATATTTAGATCTGTTAAATCAGAGTAAAATTTAATCTCTAAGCACAAAAAAAACGCCCTGCAAAAGCAGGGCGTCATGACTCACTTCAAGAATAAAAAACCTAGAAGCTCCATATATTATATATAATTACAGATGTACCACTATTATCGTCACCGCTAACACGTCCCCTGTTTTCAGCATCACTAAAACTAACGCTTGCTGCTAGTGTCCAGCCATCTGCTAATGAGGTGTCTGCATCAATGCTAATTGCCTTACTAACTGAATCTCCAACTGAACCACCATTTCCTACAGTCGCCTGGTAATATCCTAAAGAAACATTGTAAGAAGCTGCTGCGTATCCAACACCCACGCTATACCATGTTCCTGCATCTTGACCACTGGACACATCTGCAGTTGTCAAACCAGTATCGTAAAAATTAGCGTAGCCAACTCCTATAGAATAATTCCCAAAAGTAGCCGTTGCTCCAACACCTAGTGCCTCTGCTGATGCATTTGTTGCTATTTCATTTTCTCCAAATTCATACGTAACTGCTGCTGAAATATTAGCACCACTTAATTCAGCCGAATAAGACGCTCCAACACTAATTACGTCTTCATAACTTCCATTATTGTCTTTTTCACCAAAACTGGCACCTGCTGCACCAGCATCTGGTGTAAAAGAAACGCCTAGTTGGAAGCCATTTATATCTGGGGTGTAATAGCTTATTTTTGTAGCGCCCCCTGATACTGGATCATTTCCAGTTCCTAAAAAAGTGCTTCCAAAATCAAATACATCACCCAGTTCACCATCAAAACCCGCTCTTCCTGCCAAAACGTTTTCACCACCGATGCCAGCATTGTCAGCAGCGCCACCAACGTCACCTAATTGAAGTGTACCAAAACTATCACTTGATATTGTTGCCCAAACTTTATCACCGTTAGTTGTGTCATCAGTATTCACGTTTAAAACGACATCTACCCCATATGAAAAACCATTATCTGAAGTATTAGATGCTGAAATAGCCATTTCCGCTTCATCCGTTTTAAAACCTGTCTGTCGAACACTCGAATCCTTATCCTGACTAACTGTATGAGCCTGAAAACGAACCTCGCCTGAAAGCGAGACGTTCATATTATTACCCGTCCCAACAGAACCAGCAATTAAAGGAGTTGTAACCAAAGCGGTAGCAATGGCCGTCCCCGAAAGTAAAATTGACCGAATCATAATGTTCCTCTTTTCAAAAAATATATTCAATAAATGTTACGATATGTCATGTTATAACAGATGTTCAATATAAAAAACAAAGAAATAATATACCTTGATGAGATTTTATTGATCACGTATATAACTAATATATTGCTGATATAACTACACGTATATAACTAATATATTGCTGCTATATGACTAAAAGTAGTTTCTAAAATTGTATCCCGTTTCTTCTACAAAGGCGCTGATAAGGCGACTATTTATTGGGCCGGGAATTTCTGACTTTGGTCTAAATCTATCGATTTCTCTCACTGGCATTGCACAGACAGCACTAGAGGTAATAAAGCATTCATCCGCCTGCGCAACCTCATACATAGTAAAATCTCTTTCTTGCAACTCTATTCCCAGTTTATCGCATAATTCCAAAACTACTTTCCTCGTTACTCCTTCAAGAATATTACGTTCCGGAGGGGTAATTACCACTCCTTCCCTAACAATAAAGAAATTAGCAACTGAGTTTTCTGCAACATTGCCCTGTATATCAAGCATAAGAGAAAGTGAATCGTTTGAGGCAGCGTCCAACTCTGCCAGAATTTGATTCATCTTACTTGTTACTTTTGCCCTTGCTTCTATACATTCAGGAGGATTACGACGCGTAGCAGTCACTGATAGACGAACGCCTGTAGCTTGATTCTTTGCAATTTGAGTTACGTCGGCTTGCCTTAAGAAAACCATAACCGTAGACGGGCCAGCCTCAAGAACACTGGTAGAAGGGTTATCTATACCCCGAGTTATCCAATGTCCTAATCTATACATACCCCCAGTTTCTAGTCTATCTTCATTTGCTGATAGAGTTTTTAGAGTTATGTTGTGCATTTCTTCTATAGTTACCCCTGGGTCTATCCTTACATACTTTAAAGAACGATAAAGTCTTTCTAGGTGGTCTTCTAGTCTAAATAGTTTTCCGTCAAAGCACGGAGTAACTTCATAAATTCCGTCTCCCCACAAAAATCCTCTATCAAAAGGAGAAATACGAGTCTCCTCATATTCTAAGATATCCCCGTTCAAATAAATTAAAGGTTCTGATGACATTGTATAATCCAGTCCATTTATGTTCTTTACTACCTAGATTACGGCAGTTAACGTGAAAGGCAAATGATCAAATTAAAATAATTTGTTTTTTTAGATTGTAAATCAAAGGAAAAATTATGAACAAACACCAATCTCTTATACCTTTAACATTGGTGTTATTCTTTACTATAAGCTTTGCGTTAACAAATAGCATGGCAGGTCTAGCTTATACTGGCGGCACAGACCCATTAACCGTTGCAACAGCGCGGTTCATAGTACCTACTATTGTTCTAGCGATATTATTGCGGGTAACAGGAGCCAAGCTGTTATTGCCCAAACAGGACGCCATACCCGCTTTATGTCTTGGCTTAGTAACAGCAGTCTTTTCATTTGCTATCTTAAACGCAATAGAAATATTGTCTGTATCATTAGCCATTCTAATCTTTTTCCTTTTTCCTCTATTTACTAGCCTAATAGTTGCTCTAATGGGCTGGGAAAAGTTAACTGCTACAACAGCTATAGCGGCTATCGTAGCATTTTGTGGTTTAGGACTCACACTTGGCGTTGAAATCAGTAACTTATCATTGGTCGGGATTTTATACGCCCTTATAGGAGCTATAGGCTTAGCAATTGTTTCGGCTATAAGTAGCCGTGTCATAAAAAGTGGTGACTCAAGGCAAGTCACATTCTACATAGTTGCAACAGCTGCAGTTTGTTTTATAGTTTTTAGCCTCATAAAATATGACCCACAAATACCTACAAACACCGATGGCTGGATAGGTATCGTAGGTACATCTATCTTTTATGCCTGCGGAATAATAGGTTATTTTGCTGCCATATCTATGATTGGACCAGCAAAGGCAACTTTGTATTCTTATATTGAGCCTTTATTTACTCTCTTTGCTGCTTTTGTTTTTCTCGGAGAACTGCTAATGCCCCTTCAATTTGTTGGCGCATTAATTATTGTTGGAGCATTAACCGCTTCCGGTTTAGCAGGACTCAAAAACAATAATTAATCAATATGGGCAGTAGAAGATATTTCTACCAAAAACTGAGGCCTCACCAAATCAGCTTTAATGCAATACCTCGCAGGGGGATTTGTCGGAAAATATTCCGCATAGACCTCATTCATTTCATTATAGTTTGAATAGTCAGAAAGAAATATTTGGTTAAAGGCTATATCGCTCATTTGGCCTCCGGACTCCTCAATGACACTCTTTATTATTTCAAGAACTTGACGAGTCTGGGCCTTAATATCATCTACGCCAACGGTATCGCCTGCTTCATCCAGAGAGCAAGCACCCGATACATATACCGTATTACCCACTTTGACACCTGGTGAATATGGTGCAAGAGGAGGAGCAGATCCTTTAGGTATAATAGCTTCATGTGACATTTTTAATCCTCTCTAATTGTTGTACTTTATTTAAGAAACGTTAATACGTGATTGTTGAACTCATCGCTCATTGTACGTGAAAAAACATGTCCCCCGTAATCCATGAGCATTAGCTTTGAGTTTGGTATCTTCGATGCAAGTTCTTCTGAAAAATAAGAGGGAGTTTGAATATCATCCCTAGAACAAAGAACTAATGTCTCATTAGTAATTTTTTGAAGCTCACCCCTTCGGTCAAATTTTTGAACTGCCTCTATACGGCTAGTCATAATTTCAACAGGAGCTAACATGTTTTTTTGGGCTTCCTGTTGTCGTTCTAACTCTACAGAATTTTCTGCTATCCATTTAGCTGGGTAGAGCATTATGCTAGTCATATCACCATAAAGGGTTGCACCCTGACTTTCGAGTATCGAACGCCTCACTCTCCACACTTTAGACCGATAATGGTCACCAAAGGTCGTGCTGGCATAAATTACTAATTTTGATATTCTTTTAGGATCATCAATTGCTATTGATTGGCCAATATTTCCTCCTGTCGAATGACCGACAAAATCTACCGTTCCAACACCGAGCTCATCTAGCAAAGACAATATATCATTAGCCAACTGGTCGATATTCTTTACTTGCCTGTGTTCAGTTCTACCTGTGCCTCTTTGATCATAAGTTATAACCGTATAATAATCGGAAAAAAAATCCACTTGTGGTTCCCAATAATTGGCTGTCCCACCCATACCAGCAACAAGCAGCAATGGCGGTCCACTGCCAGAAATTTCATAATAATGATCTATTCCATTCGCTTTTATTTTGGGCATCCTTGATCCTTTCCCCTTTTCCCCGTATTCCTTCAACAGGAGTTTAAGTTTTTGGAGGATCAAATGGCATTAATGCCCCAAACGCATCAGCTACTTCATTCCCAAATTCTTTACTTACCCTCTCCCATACGGAGTGCGGCATAGTAACATCATCCCTCTCAATTGGTCCCGTTAGGACTGTCAGCTGAAACGCTGTATCTTCTCCCACATTATTAAATTCACGATAAACACCAGGAGGACAAGAAAAAACATCCCACTTGTTTAAAGTACGCTTATGAGCAATTGGATCACCCACTCGATATTCTATTGTACCCTGAAGAACCATAAAGGTCTCAAATGTATTGTTGTGATCATGTAAGCATGGACCCTGCCCTGGAGGCATTTCTGAAATAAACATGGTACAGCCATTAGCCCCTTTTATTGGTGCTTCATTACCAAAAGGACTTTTTGTGTCCTCCAGGATAACTGCGCTTATGGTTTGCGCAAAAAATACTTCCCAAGCCTTCTGTGGAACCCATGACAAATCATCTGTAGTAGACATAGGTTTTAAGTCTTTAAATCTTCCAATTCGTTTGTCTAATTCTTCTGCTGTTGGTGTATATATTTCAGTAGCCATTGTATTCTACCTCTCCCTCTATTTAATTAAATCAACTAGTAATTAACCTACACAGGAAAATACTGGTTTAACCAAGCCTTGACTGAATCTCTTGGACGAGAGTTGTCATCTGAAAAAGGAAAATGATCAGTTCCGGAAATAAGTAATAGGTCTGTAGGCTGCCCCGCATTCTCAAATAACTGCAATGATTGATCGGTTGGAGTAACTGAATCATCTGAGGCATGAAATAAAAGTAGTGGCCTAGGAGATATTTGAGACACGACATCATTAGCTCGAAAATCGAACATGCTCTGAGCTGTCTCTGATGGAAATTCCATAATCACATTTTCACCCATATTACCGCGTAAGTGTTCAGGTATAGGCACTATATCCCATCGGGACATTTTTAGATCAGCTTCACCTGCATCCCTGCGTCTCTTTCCTTCAGCCAAACTATTTGTAAATTGATCCCAATCTTCGCCTGTATGTTGAAGTTGAAATTTTGTATCACCATCTCCCCATCCGCACGATGAAATAACAGCCGCTATCCGCTTGTCAACACCGCCTGCATAGACAGCCACCGCCGCTCCAAAGCTGTGTCCAATAACTCCTATTCGTTCAGGATCAACTTCATTCTGTTCTGATAACCATGAGACAGCATTTTGAGTGTCTAACACCTGATCTAAACAACGAACAAAACCTCTTTCCCCTTCACTATCACCGCAACTACGAAAATCAAACCTGAGAGCAATATATCCCCAATCACATAGCATATTTGCCAAAATTTCAGGGGTTGATCCATCTTTGCTTGTGCCAAAACCATGTAATATTAAGAATGCAGGACTTTTTTCTCCAGATTTTAAGTCCTCGGGTGTGTGCATGATTCCTGATAGCTTAAAACCATCAGAATCAAATGAAACGACTGTTTCCATATTTTTATAGACCTCAGTTAATTAAAAAGATTTAGTATATTAAGAACTATTTTTTTTATTAGACAAACCAACAAAAACTAAGCAAAACATACCTAATGTTGCAAAAAGAGCAATTAAGATAAAGTTATTAGTGTACGATCCACTGAGAATATAGACTAATGAAAAAATTGAAGGACCAACGATTACCCCCATATAAGAAGGTGCAGTAATTCCTCCTATCACAGCGCCTGCCTGACCCACCGGAGCATAACGTGTAGCCTCAACTTGAAACACCCCGGTCCATCCTAGCGCATTAAATCCAAGCACAACAAACAGAATATAAATGATTATTTTGTCCCACAACTCCGTAATGCTCATGACAAAGAAAGCACATATCAAGCAGATGCCCCCCGTTAACATTAAAACAGTCAAACCATGGCCAAGTTGATCAGCCACCCAACCCCAAAACACCCTACCTAAAACGCCAGAAACCTGAATAAGAGCAAGAACTAGGCCTGCCTCTATTAAATCAAAACTAACGTCAGAAACTAATAAAGTTACAATAAATGCAGCAAGTGTTAGCTGCACAGCAGCATAGAAAAAACCACATATTGATAACCACCTTAATTGCACTGAACTCCAAACAATAGTAATTGCATCAAAAACACGCCTCTCGAGAACGACTCCATTCCTGCGTTCTGAATCCCAGGCAGAACGCATTGGTTGCATGAAAATAACTAGTAAAATACAAAGGAGAGCCGCAACAGCAGGAGACCATTGCCATCCAAACGATTTGCTAATAAGCGGAGACAGCAAGCCAGCTAGAGCTCCGCCTATTGGGACTCCGGTTTGTTTTATTGAAAATATTAGATTTCGACGATCAGCGGGCATAGACCTTAAGAGCATTTCAGATGCAGCAGGATTAGTCATGCCGTAACCCAATCCTATAATTAATGACCCTATAGCAATGAATAATAGTGATGGTACGATTGCTAGGGCTGCTCCTACCGCACAAAATATCAAGCTAGCTTGACTAACTCGAATTGGCCCCCACCGCCTCAATTGATAACCTGCTGCTGTAGACATTATGGCGGCACCTAGGTAAAGCAAGCTTATCTGATACCCTACCAACTCCGGAGACACTTCAATACCCGTTGCCACTTCAGGAGCAATCGCAGCCAACGACAAAGCAGTAAAAGTAGCTAAAACCTGTACAGATATTGTAACCAATAATATTAGCCACAAACTGGTGCTATAAGACTTTGTCAACTCATCTGATTTCATGAAGAATTACACAATCAAAAGATTAGTTTAATTTATTCCAAAATGAGTTCATATTACAGATGTCAGCTCTTATCTATGGACATGTACATAAAACTATTAAACTCAAAAAACACATTTAAATATATACAATATAAAATAGCCTTTAATCACAATGGTTCTTGACGTGATCTTTTCTGCCCAACAAACTAGGTCTAGTAATATTCAATTAGTTTTAATTTAGGGCATTAAATTAATTTAGAATAGATAATAGTAATAATTTTCCGATGGCAATAACTTGAAACAATAGAAATTATACTACATATGAATTCACCGCAAAATCCTGATCTTACAAATGAAAATTCAATTAAGTGGTCTATTTCTGTATATGAACTTTTGCATAAACACTTCATTAGACAAGTTGTTTATGTTCCTGATTCGGGGCATTCGTCTCTAATAAACCAGTGTCACAGTGATAGAGGTTTAGAAACAATTGTCGTGAGCACCGAAGAAGAAGGTGTTGCACATTTGTCGGGCGCTTGGCTTGGAGGTGATCGTGGGCTGATGCTTATGCAATCAAGCGGTGTTGGAAATTGTGTAAACATGTTTTCTCTAATAACGGAGTGTCGGATTCCCTTTGTTACCTTAATTACTATGCGAGGACAGTGGGGAGAATTTAATCCCTGGCAGGTGCAAATGGGACAAAACACTGTTGAAATTCTTAGGCTATCCGGATTTGTAGTCCATGCTATAGATCATCAAGAAGATGTTGTCGAAACAATAGATGCAGGGCTCAAACTCGCATTTGATAGCTCTAAGGCTGTCGCTATTTTACTTTCTCAGCGTCTTATTGGGCGCAAAGAGTTTATAGAAAAATAAAGTCATGATTTCTAACCAGCCATTGTATAGAAGAGAAGTAGTTAAATGCCTCTTAGACGAGAGAAATGACCTATTGGTCGTTTCAGGGCTTGGCTCTGCGACTTATGACTGCGCCGCTGCAGGAGACAATGAAAAAAACTTTTATTTATGGGGTGCCATGGGAGGCTCTGTTCCGGTTGCCTTGGGACTTTCGATAGCTCAGCCAAATAAACCAGTATTAGTTATTACAGGTGATGGTGATTTATTAATGGGCCTAGGAGCATTAACAACAGTTGGTTCTCAAGCACCAAAAAATTTGTCTATTGTTGTTTTGGACAACGAAATTTATGGTGAAACGGGTGCTCAACCTACTGCTACCGCTAACGGAATAGACTTGAATGCGATAGCCCGCGCATGCTCCCTTAACGTTATAGATGATGTATTTAACCTTGAAAAAGTAAAAGAACTTTCCCAGACCCTTGATTTGGGCAAGGGGCCTACATTCGCTAACATTAAAGTGAGACAAGAGACACCACCAAAAATTTTACCTTCCACTGATGGAGTTTTTTTGAAGAACAGATTCAGAGATGCAGTTCTAAGCTAATCATAAATTGTAAAGGAACATAAAAGATGGCTGAAAAAATAGGAATTCTCGGCCTAGGACTAATAGGTCGTTTAACAGCAGAATTAATAATTCCACATGGTTATGATTGTTACGCCATTAGAAGAAAAAGCACAGAAGACTTTCCTGAAATGGGGGGAAAGTTGGTTGAAACCCCCCGAGAACTAGCTGAGGTAAGTGATTTTCTAATTTCTGCTCTACCTACAGTTGAATCTGCTCGAGATACGTTTTATGGCGAACACGGTGTGATTTCTGGTGCCCATGAAAATTTAATAATTATTGAGATGAACACTTTCCCTGTTTCTATAAAAGAAGAGCTAAAAGATAAAATTGATGATACTCCTGCAACAATTATTGATTGCCCAATTAGCGGCACCCAGCCCGTAATTAGGGCAGGTAAAGGCGTGATTATGATGAGTGGTGATAAATCAGCATGTGAAGCAGTAAAACCAATGCTTGAACTTGTGGCACCTAAAACATCATATGTTGGAGACTATGGGACAGGAATCAAACTGAAACTCATGATTAATTTTATGGTAGGAGCAAATACAGTCGCTCTTGCTGAAGGAATGCTTTTTGGAGAAAAAATGGGATTAGATAGTCAAACAATGTTAGATATTGTTGGCCCTAGTGCTGCCGGATCAACGGTTTTTGGTATGCGAGCTGCGATCATAGCGGAGAGAAAGTGGCAACCCTGTGCTGGCCCAAGTAAATTACTTTGGAAAGATCTAGATATTGTCCAAGAACAAGCAGATGCATTAGGATTATCAGCCCCACTTCTTCGTATATGTAATGAATATTATAAAAAAGTAGAAAAAGCCGACCGGCTCGAGGACGAGTGTGCAGTAGTATTCGAAATCCTTGAGGGGGAGACAAAAAAAATTGTTAGCCCCGATAAATAATGATACTTCAATAATAATGTAATAACAAATAAATGAAGTCTCTGTTATTCATCCCCTACCTCTAACGGAGGAGCGGAAATCTTCCGTTACTTCACTGCACCATTTGCAATAGGAGCAATGCATATTCCTTCATTTTCAAGATAACTTGCGATTTTAATCAAGCTTGATTCTTTGCCAGGAGCAGTAATCAACTGAACTCCATGGGGCATACCTCCAATACCATGTATAGGAACGCTCAAAATTGGTAATCCTATAAATGACAATGGTTGGGCATAAATACCAAGATTAGATAATACTGGAACATCTGATCCATCCAACTTCATTGTCTTCTGACCAATTTTGGTGGCAGAAAATGGTGTCGCAGGAGCCAAAAGAATATCAAAATCATTAAATATGTTTAACACCTGGCTTCTGTACCAACTGCGAAACTTTTGAGCTTTAACATACCAATTAGCTGGCAAAAGTGTGCCTGTGATAAAGCCTGCTCGTGTCGTTGGATCAAACTTATCAATATTGTTTCGTATGTCATTTTCGTGTTCTAATCCGCCTTCACAGTGAGTAATCACAAATGCGGCACCTCTAGCGCTGTCGGTATTACTAATTTTTACGCTATTTGTTATATTCAACGCCTTACAAACATGATCAACAGACTCATAAGATTCGTCAGATCCATTATTTTTGAAATAGCCATCAAGACTAGCTAGCCTAAGGTCGTCAATTTTTTGATTTAAAGATGAAACTAAAGAAACATCGTTCCCACCATGACATACTGGATCATAAGGATCCGTCCCGCACATTGCATCAAAAGCAGTAGCAATGTCTTCAACAGAGCGCGCCAAAGGACCGACATGGTCAAAGCTTGAGGCAAACATTTTCGTTCCAAATCGGCTCAATGATCCATAAGTTGGTTTAAACCCAAAAACTCCACATAGTGCGGCCGGTAAACGAATGGAACCATTGGTATCAGATCCTAGGCTAAATGAAACCATCCCTGCAGCTACTGAAGAACCAGACCCCCCAGATGAACCTCCCGAAACCCTAGTTATATCATGCGGGTTTTTAACAGGCCCGTAATGACTATTTTCGTTGGTATACCCGTAAGCAAATTCGCTCATATGCAGTGTACCAATAAGTACGGCGCCAGATCTTTGAAGACGTTTAATGACAGTCGCATCTTTTTCTGCTGCTGGATTATCTTTATACATGACAGAACCAGCCAAAGTGGTAACACCTTCAACATCAAAAAGATTTTTGACCCCATATGGCACGCCAGCTAAAACACCTGGGTCACCGCCTCGTTCTATTATTGCATCTACTTTATCTGCCTCTTTAAGAGCTCGGCTCGATAAAAATTGGGAAAAACAGTTATACTTATCATTTAATGTTATCGCTCGCTGAAGAAAAGATTCCGTAATTTCTCTTGCACTAACCTCTCCCTTGCGCACTGCAGATGATATTTTACTAGCATCCTTGTAGAGAAATTTATTATTCATGGTCTATAAATGGGAGCAGATTGAAATTCTTCAGGAATGTCACATTCTAACAATGGTTGAACTATTTTTTTGGTCAATTTAAGGTAAGAAATAACATCAGCGCTGTATTCATTGGGAACGCTATTACCTGTTAAGTGCTCTAATTCAATCATGTAACTATACCAATCAAATTGATTGTCTTTTTCTTCGTCATTTTTAGTCAAATTCTGCTCCATTAAATAATCAAGTTACAGTTATTTAATTAACAATTTCTTCATTAACTTCTCATAAACTTCTTTGGGATGCCCATCAAATTCTTTTAATGGCATAATTTCCAGTAATTCTTCTACTCGGCGGTTCATTAATGACTGAACCTGATACCTAACACGAGATCTTTGTTCAGACGCCTTGTCTATACTTTTCATTCTCCATTCTCGGTGTTCATTGATCGCATTATTTAGTAAATTAAAACTTTCTAAAGTTTTATTAGAAGTACTAAGAACACAAGGTTTCCATTCATCAGAACTATACGTGTTACGCGAAACAATTTCATTTATTTCTGCAGCAATTAGTTCCGCCCCTGGCAAATCAGATTTATTTATTACGTAAATATCCGCCATCTCCAGAATACCAGATTTCATTGCTTGCACTGCATCTCCGGATTCAGGCAATAAAACTAGAATAACGGTATCCACAAGTGCTCTAACAGAATACTCAGCTTGCCCTACACCCACAGTTTCTAGAATCACTTCATCAAATTCATATCCTTCCATTTCCCAAAGCAAATCTGCCGTGTTATCCGCAAGTCCATCATGGGATCGTCGGCTGGGAATAGAACGTATAAACACGTTTGGATTATTCGAAACAGTGTCCATACGAATTCTGTCTCCAAGAATTGAGCCCTTTGTTAAAGGGCTACTGGGATCTATAGCCACTACAGCTGCCCGTGATCCATTATCCACCCTTTTAGACACCAAATTGCTAATAATAGTACTTTTTCCGGAGCCAGGTGCTCCAGTTATTCCAATACGATAAAGAGTTTCTTCTGGTAATTCTTTTTGGTTTTTTAGTGTTTCAACAACAGACGCATTTGCCACTCGAGACAAGGCTTGGCTCATCCTACGCCTGTTATTTAATTTTCCACCACTCATTTGACATTTACAGGTTTTAAAAACCTAAACACGTCGTCATTGTGTTCACCAAGAGTTGGAGGAGGCATATAATCTATTTCATGATCAGATAATTTTATAGGGTTACCAACAACCCGCATTGGGCCATCAGGAGTAGAAATAACAACTATCATTTTCCTGGATTCTGCTATTTCGCCATCAACAGCCCTATCCAATGTTTCGATCCCAGATATGACTATACCTTCTGACCCTAGAATTTTTACCCAATCATTTGTGGTTCTTGTTTTAAGTAATTCAGAGGTTAGGTCTATCACCTCAGATCTATTCTTAGATCGTGCCGTCATTGTCGCAAATTTTGGATCAGTTGCCATTTTAGTCCAACCAACAATGTCACAGAATAATTTCCAAAATTTATCAGTACTAATAAAAAGCACCACATACCCATCTTTGGTTTCAAAAACCTGTGCTGGCACCATGTGAGGATGACCGCTATTAGCTATCCGCTTCGGTCTGATGCCATGATTAAGATAGGCTGAAGCTAAATAATTTAATTGAACCAACATTGTATCAAACAGTGATACGTCAACCTGTCCACCTTTTCCCTCTATAATTTTTGCGAGTAAACCGACTGCCCCCATGATACCCGTAGAATTATCAACTGCAGAATAACCGGCTTTAATTGGTACATTTCCAGGATCCCCAGTTAACTCCATAACCCCAGTTAATGCCTGCACAATATAATCATAAGCGGGTTTTTCAGCGTAAGGGCCCTCAAGACCAAAACCTGTCAGCGCAACACAAACTATTTTAGGGTTAAATTCTTTCATAGCGTTATAAGTCAGACCATATTTTTTGATAGTTGATGGTCTCAAATTTGTAACCAATGCATGTGATTCTGCAGCTAATTTATTCAATTTTTCCCGCCCGTCAGAGCTATTTAAATCTAACACCACCCCTTTTTTATTACGATTAATGCTGGTGAAATAATCATTATATTTACCAGTAAAGTTACCTGTCATATTACGAGCCATATCACCTAACGGCGGCTCAACTTTAATTACATCTGCGCCCAGATCAGCTAATATCATGCCACAAAAAGGCCCAGCCAGAACATGACCTATTTCTAAAATACGAATTCCTGACAAAGGGCCGTTAGGCATTTCTTAACTCTAGTTCAATTTCCTTTAACACATCTGTGATTGCCATATCAGAGGTATAAATTCCTGATACTCCTGCTGCTATTAGCCCAGCATGGTCATCCTTAGGTATTGTACCGCCAACAAATATTTTTATATCAGAGGCATCTAGCTCTTTTAATTGAAGTAAGGTTTCAGAAACTATTTCATTATGGCTACCAGAGAGCATACTTAGACCAACTGCGTCCACATCCTCATCAACAGCAACACGAGCAATGTAGTCAGGGCTTTTTCTTAAACCAGTATAAATAACATCTGCCCCAGCATCTCGTAATGCTAACGCAATTACTTTTGCTCCGACGTCATGGCCATCTAATCCCGGTTTGGCTATTAAAATTCGTTTACCTTCTAAGCTCATTATTTTATCACAATATTTTTTCTATAGACGGACAGGTTCTTGAAACTCGCCCCATTGGTTTTTCAGTGTAGAAACCATTTCACCCACAGTGGCGTAAGCATGGCAACAATCTATGAGGTAGGGCATAATATTACTCTTATCTTTTGAAGCAGCATTTTCCAGAGCAATAAGAGATTTTTCAACTAAACCTGTATCCCGTGTGTCACGATTTTTTTCATACTTATCAATTACACGGGCCGTGGCCATTGGATCCAGTTTGAATACTTCTCCCACTTGTTCAGTTTGATTATCTCTACGGAAATAGTTTTGTCCAACAATTACCGTTTTACCAGAATCCGCTGCCTGTTTTCTTTCTGAAGCTCTTTTGGCTATCTTCATCTGCAACCAGCCATCTTCAACTGCTTTTTCTACCCCTCCGTAGCTTTCAATTTCTTCGATAACAGACAACATCCCCTTCTCCATCTGATCAGTTAACCACTCAACATAATAACTGCCACCAAGGGGGTCCACAGTCCTTGCAATGCCTGATTCATGTGCAATAATTTGCTGGGTACGAAGAGCTATTTCGGCTGAGTGTTCTGTAGGAATTTGAAATGCTTCATCAAATGCGCAAGTGAATATTGACTGAGCTCCACCCAACACAGCCGCCATAGTTTCTGTTCCAACGCGAACAATATTATTATGAGGTTGTGATCCTATTAGAGATGAACCTCCACAGACCACGCCAAACCTAAACATTTGAGCCTTAGGATCTTCGACTCCGTATCGCTCATTCATTAATTTAGCCCAAAGTCTACGTCCAGCTCTAAACTTACAAATCTCTTCAAAGAAATCCATATGAACATAGAAAAAGAAACTCAATCGCCGAGCAAACTTTTCTACGTCTCCCCCCCTTCTTATAAGCTCATCTGTATAAGCCAATCCATTGGCTAAAGTATAGCCCATTTCTTCTACTGCAGTACAACCAGCGTCTCGTACATGAGCTCCTGCAATTGATATGGCATTAAAACGAGGTGTGTGTTTATTCGAAAAAAGTATGGTATCTGCTATTAACCTCATAGATGGTTTAACTGGAAATATCCAAGTACCTCGTGCTACGTATTCTTTCAAAATATCATTTTGTATCGTGCCCGTTAATTTATCACGATCAACTCCTTGCTTGTCTGCCACAGCACAATACATGGCATAGATTATTGAAGCAGTTCCATTAATTGTGAATGATGTAGAAATACCACTTACATCTATGTCTTTAAATAAACGCTCTACTTCGCCTAAATTAGATAAAGATACGCCAACCTTTCCTACCTCAGCACGGGCCATTGGATCTATTGGGTCGTAACCACACTGTGTCGGTAAATCTAAAGCTACAGACAAACCAGTTTGTCCCTGATCAAGCAAAAATTTATAACGTTCATTAGATTCTTCAGCAGTTCCAAACCCTGAATACTGGCGAATTGTCCAGAGCCGGCCTCTAAAACCATTCTCAAATATACCTCGAGTGAATGGATAAGCTCCCGGTTGTTCTAGTTTTGAGAAATCAATCATATCTGGCCCCACCACAACAGGAACTTCTATACCTGAGGGAGTGATTGGGTCAGGGTGGTTTGGAGGTGTCTTCTCTACCTCCTTAACAATTTCAGCAGAAGAGTTTTTACTTATAGCCATTTTCTATTTCCGTGTTGGTAATACTTTTTCAGCAGCCTCCCAATGAGCGTCATTTACCCAATTATTAACGAATAATTTAGTTTCTAGCTCATTAAGTTCACTTGTAGAATCGCCTCGTCTCTTTGCATCAGCTAGTTCCTTAAAAGTTCTTATTACATGAGCATGTTGATTTCTTAGAGGCATCAAAAACTCTTCAACAGAGTATTTTAATTCTCCCTCAGCACTCACCACTAGATCTACCAGACCTATCTCTAGAGCTTCTGAACTAGACAGCATTTTTCCAGTTAATAATAGGTTTAATCCATTTGAGCGCCCCACCAATTGAAATAAATCAGCGCCCCCGCCCCAAGCAGTTGACAGAGCTAATCGACCCTGCACAAAACCAATTTTAGCATGGGAGTCGGCAATACGAAAATCACATGCAACAGCCAATTCGGCAGCTCCACCAAAAGTATTGCCATTAAGAGCTGCTATAACTGGCAAAGGAAATGTTCGGATGGAATTCAAGGCTGACTTGGAATTATAAGACATTTCTCTAGCTGCGGATTCAGTTCTAATTTTCGATAGCTCACGAAGATCACCACCAGCTGCAAATGTTTTTCTCCCTGAGCCAGTAAGAACAGCCGCAACAAGGGATTCGTTCATTGAATGGTTCTCAAAAAGTCCCTTGAGGTCACTCAATAACTGTTGACTAAGTGCATTATGTTTTTCTGGGCGGTTAAAAGTTACGTATAAAACTTTGTCCCGCACCTCAGCCAGAAGATGGTTTTCTGTCATTGTAACTAGTAACTCCGTTCTTCTGCACCACAGCTAAGACTGCTAACATTTACTATTGACGGTCTGTATAACAAATAAATTATAACAAACAAACTTTGCCTCTTAAAAAAGAAATTAATAATAAATATTTATTGTTCGTCCATTTCTGCCGTACGATAAATGTAGTTGCCATCCATATAAGTTATAAAAAAATCATGGAAAGACATTGGGTCATATTTCGGCTTCTCACCAGGGGTGATGCAGGTTGATATAGGCTCTGCAATTGTTTCGTCGTTCGAATTAAAGAAAAAAGTTAATGCATAGCGATCCTTTTTAGGTGGAACTACCCTATGCGGGGTTGCAATAAAACGACCATTAGTCCATCTGTTAAGAAATTCTCCTGTGTTGACAACAATACCTCCTCTGAGAGGATCAACCTCTATCCATTTGCCAGAAGGCGCCATAACCTCAAGACCAGGAACATCCATCAATGGAAGATACGTTATAGAACTATGGTCGGAATGTGGCGCTAAAGAAAATTGGCCTTCCTCAACCTCCGCAGGAGGATACCAAGCACAACGATTATAATATTCAGGAGTGGAAAAGAATTTATCAAAGTAATCGGGCGGCAAGTCAAGAGCTCTAGAGTATACAGGCAGCATCTTCTGAGCTAGATCAGCCATTGTTTCCTGATATGATAAAATTATGGGTTTAAAGTCAGGTAGCTCTTCAGGCCATTTATTCAGCCCACGATGACGCACATTAGCAATGACCTTAGGGTCATCACTATTCCTCTCTCGCATAAATGCCCAGGCCTCATTTTTATCTTTTTTCTGATTGTCGGCAATCTTAGACCAGCGTAAAACTGTTGCCTTATCTGGAATATAACCAATATGGTGAAAATCAACTCTATATTTCATTTTGGTCTCTACAGGTAGCGAGAATAAATCTGCCACTTGTTCAAAACTTCGATCAATCAAGGATTGTTCTACACCATGATTTACAATTACAAAAAACCCTAAACTTTCCTGTATGGCACGCAAATCAACTGCAAACTGTTCTCGGGCTTCAATATCTCCACTTAGATA
>PTJY01000003.1 GCA_002937505.1 Alphaproteobacteria bacterium MarineAlpha12_Bin1 | reverse complement strand
ATGCATATCTGGAACAACATGACCAGTCTCCCTAACCCAATTAAACAAACCATCTTCTAGTAAGTTGGTAATTTCGGGTTCTGGCGTTGAATATCACCCCTTTTTTCACCGCAACCCTAACCTCTTTTCGACTCTCTAATCCTCCCCCATTAGAGCATTTTCACATAGGGGGCTGAGGTAAAATACATAAATAATGGAATTAATTATAGAAATCATCATAGTTTCTGTTCTTACGCTATTCCAATCGGTGTTTGGTGTCGGACTTCTCTTATTTGGCACACCAATATTTTTGTTTATTGGCTACGATTTTGAGTCCACTTTAGTCCTTTTACTTCCTGTTTCTATTACAGTCAGTTTTCTTCAAATAATTAATCAAAAAAATTTTATCAAGTCTTTAGTGGTGTCCGAATACAATCTTTTTTGTTTGCCTTTTTTGCTCTTGTTTCTGGTCATCGCAATAAAACAAGGGGACATGCTAGATATTAGATTATATGTATCAATACTTTTAATAATTTCATCGATAGTTGTCTTGAATAAGAATAGAATTATTCTTTTGAATAAACACCTATTAAAGTACAGAAAACTTTGCCTAGTTCTTATTGGTTCTATTCATGGTTTGACAAATATGGGTGGTGGTTTTTTATCTTTGTTTTCCGCACTGGTTAATGGTGGGGACAGGGTATTAACCAGGAACTACATCTCATATGGTTATTTTGTTATGGGCTCCATACAGCTTACTACAATTTTAGTTATTGGTTTAAACAATGTAGATTTTACAAAGTTGTATTATGTGTTTTTGCCATTAATTTTATTTTTTCCATCTCAAAAGATCTTTAATAAAATTGATAATCAACTATTTATCAAACTAATTAATTATGTTGCATTAATATTTGGAATTATTGCTCTAACCATAAGTATTCAATAAACACCACTACCTTAAAATAGTGGGGTTAGGGTAGTAGGTATACTCTCAACCATACAGAAATATACCTAACGTTTAATCTCTTGTTTTATTTCCTCAAGTTCTTTCAAAATTTCAAGTTGTTGCGTATTCATTTTAGAAAACGCTTTATCCAACCCATAACCTAATGTACCAAAAAATATTAAAAAAAGAAAAACGTTTCCCCAATCTAACCACTGAAATGTGACTAATTCAAAAAAATCCATAACGCCTCCATTATTAACTTCGTTCAAACTTTGGTTCTTTACTCATTTTACGAGGAACACATTCTTATCCAATTTATTAATTTACATAAAAAGCTTTATTTTCCATTAAAGATTTTTCAATAAAGTTTATTAAATAATCATTATCACTAAATTTCATAGGCTAACATAATCAAATGATTAAGTTTTTATATTCGCCATCTCAATGTTATTTGCATTCACTGCTAGCGCCGAAATGAAACATCACCATAAGTCCAAGCATCATTATAAGGTGTATCAAGCAGCGAAACCCTTTCCAGAGATTCAGTTAAAATTAGAAAAAGATAAAATGGATGGATAAAATTTGACTATAGTAACGCGCAATCTTTAGTTTGCTCCCAAAAGAGTAAATCAAACCAATGGTTCAAATGAAGGCCACGCCCATATTTACATTAGTGGATATAAAACACGGCAATATTCGCCTTATTTTCACTTGTCCGGTAAAATTTTGCAGCGGGGTAAAATGAAACCCGAGTAAACCTGCACGCTAACGATCATAGTTCTTTTGTTGTAGATAAAGAAAAAATTCAGCAAACCATAATTGTTAAAAAGTAATCAAAGACGGAATAAAGTTGGTTACTGCGGAATAACATACAAAGGATGCACTTAAATATAGAATAAAACCCTTATATAATTCGAACTAAGACGCTTTCCCTAAGTCTTTCCTTATTTTCACTTCTAAATGACTTATCATAACATCCCGCATTATTACTGCTCTTGACCTATCAGTAAAACTGTATTCTCTGATATCATCCGCAGTTATACGCAATGTGAAGACATAAAAAGCACCTTTTTTTGTTATATTTGAGGCACTTCCCTTTGCAATTCTGTGAGGATCCGCAAGAGTTCCGAAAGATGTTTCTACTATTTTTGACATATAATCGTAACCTCTATTTATTTATCATTTAAATTAATAATGCTATCAAATATCTTTACATAGCTTTGAAATACAGTGCGTAATTTATAGCACAATCCGTATAATAAATTTATTTTATAATAAATGAATAATTGTTATCAAATGCTTTCTAAATCATTAAAAATTTTTTTCAAGATATTAATTACCGTATTTGCACTTCTTGCTTGGGGTTTTATTTGGAACTTTTTTATTAAATATATGTCCATAGATGATATACCTGGTATTAGAATTATCGGGTCACTAGTTGGTGCGTTTTTTATCTGGAAATGGATATCTAGCTCATTTAATAAAACAGACATTAAAAGTTTAAACGAAAATAGTCCTGATAACCAAAACTAAACTTTTCTATGTAAGAAAAATGAAGGGTCTAAGTTTGAAACTACATAGAAAATCCAACCATTAGAGTTGCACTCCCCAATTTCATAAACATCTTTTGGAGTTTATACATGAGCAAGCCTATCATCACTATTTTCTTGTCATTAACTTTACTACTTGGGGTTATAGGAAGTAGTTCTGCCCTTTCTCCGTGTCCTTCTTCTGATTCGGAAGTGTGGGATAATTGTCAAGGTACACATATATGGGAAAGCGGAAGCAAATACGTAGGGGGGTGGAAGAACAATGAATTTCACGGATATGGCATCTACACTCACGAAAACGGAGAGATTAAGGAAGGCGTTTGGGAAAATGGTGTGTTTAAGTATGCTCAATCCGCAGCAGATTATCGCAAAATAAAACTCGCTGAAAAAAAGGCACGAGAAAAAGCGCACATTGCTAAAAAAAGAAAATATGAAAAAGCTCAACGTGACAAACAACTTGCTAAACAAAAAAAATTACGAAAATTGTTAGCCCGGGCAAAACAAGGGAATGCCGATGCACAGAATACCCTTGGTATTATGTACGAGAGAGGGGACGGTGTTCCACGTGACGATAAGATTTCTATGAAGTGGTACAGACTTGCTGCTAAACAGGGAAATGACCATGCAAGTGAACGTTATAACAAATTTGTACTAGAGGACATTATTTATAAAAGTGATGTTCAGGAATTAGAGAACCTCGGTGAATCTTTGGAAACAGAATGTAAAAAAGATATAAAATGTGCTTTTATTAAGGTTTGGGCATATATTGATATTACCAAAGATGATCGTCTGTCAGTAGCAGAAATTGCTAGATTCCAGAGAAATATTGTAAAATTTGCAGCAGCTGGTGAAGGTGAGAGTATATTAAAGACTGAAGATTTCGCTGCAATTCAGCTGGCATCAATAATATTTTTACCAATAACAGCATCATCAGTTTTAAATAGTTTCGATTACGATAACGATGGATTGTTATCAAAGAATGAAGTCCTCGGTGACACAGAGTTTTCAAAATTAGTCGGAATTAATTTAGAAACATTTTCAACGGGTTTTGATTTCCGATCTCTAGGAAAAAAATTGCAGGACTCGATGAACTTAATCCCTTTACCAAAATGATAAGTATGATTTTTGATTTGTCACACTAGTTTGTCTGATGATTGCACTATCATGGTGTTATTTGTTGGTTCTATAGATATACTCATAAAGTCCATAAATTAGGGGGAGGGTATGAAAAATATAAATTTTAAAAAACTTGTTTGTCTCATTATCTTTCCTTTGGTTTTGTTTGCTTGTAAAGCAGATGAGATTGAGGTTTCCATAAAAAGTAATGATCTAAGAAGAGTACTGTCAGGGGATACTCTTTCTGTAGAGTTCGAAGCCGAACTCAATATGATGGCTGAGAATAACCCAGAAACGAAAGCGCAAATCAGAGCTATCGAGAAAATTATTGATAAATATATTTTAGTTGAAGAATTTGACGTAACAGCTGGAGATTTTGGTTTTCAAATAAAAATTGAAGGAGAAATGCCCCTAATTTATTCACCCAATGGAAGCATGGTTCAATCTGTCAGATCACCTTGGGCAATGGTAATAAGTGATAATCGTAGTAGAGGAAGCCTTTCAGGATTCCCTTACAAGTTAATGTTTTCTTCCACATCTCAGTTTGATGCCTTTTCTGGTGAACTAAACAAGATAAATTTGTTATTGAGCCCTGACAGGCGACAACCAATAAAATTGAAATTAAGGAGAACTGGACAAGATAGACTTAGAATATTTACAGGTAGTGTAGAAGTTTTTGGTGAAAGTCGTGTTTTATATGAGGCTGATATAGAAAAAAGGGTTTCATTAACAATGAAGGGTGGGGTGTATGATCGAGCTCGGCAGGTTATTTTCTTTTCTGTGAAATAAGGGGTTTTGAGCTTTTTTAATAGGAAATTAGTTGGACAGGTTTTGGTCGAATACTATCGAACCAGAGACTGGATCAGTGACCCCTTGCTCCTTGGAAATCTCTTCCAATAAGTGGCGACTTGAATTTAGTAGAGAGATCATAACAGGCATAGCACTGACCATAGCGTCCTCATCCCTCCAAACTCCACAGGAACAAAATGTGTTCTCTCCTGTTTGTATTAATATGTGTGAAAGTAAACCATCACAAGCAGGAAACTCTGTGAATGATTTTATGAACGCGTCTTGGTTTCCATCTTTAACTATAAATCGAACTACATTTGAATGTTTTGCCACAATTAAGTCTCCAATTTAAAAAGTCTAATTTATCATAAGTGTTTAGAATTAATAGTTATTTGTATCCGGTATATTTAAATTCCTGCCTGGGTAATAAACTTAGTGTTGAGATATGCGTCAATAGCCTCAGAACCTCCTTCAGAACCATACCCAGAATCCTTAACTCCTCCAAATGGTGTTTCAATTAGAGCTATTCCGTGATGATTAATAGAAACCATTCCGCTTTCAAATGCATTCCCTATAGCTTCGGCAGTTTTAGCAGATTTGGTGTAAGCATAAGCAGCCAAGCCGTAATCCAGTCTATTAGCCTCAGCTACCACTGCGTCAAAGTCTGAAAATGGCATAATGGGGGCCACTGGGCCAAATGGTTCTTCATTCATAATACGCGAATCCATTGGAACATCTGTTATTACCGTTGGTTCAAAAAAATAGCCCTTATTTCCTTTACGCTCTCCACCAGTTAATATATTAGCACCTTTGCTGACAGCATCGCTTACAAAGCCTTCGATAGCATCTATTCTTCTATCATGCGCTAGTGGTCCCATTTTGGTGTTTTGATCCATGCCATCACCAACTGGTAGGTTTGATGCAAAATCAGTAAATCCTTCTACGAAACGATCGTAATGCTTTTCATGAACAAGAAACCTAGTTGGCGAAACACAAACCTGTCCAGCATTTCGAAATTTGTTAGCGGTCAATACCTTTAAGGCTACATCTACATCAGCGTCTTCAAAAACTATCGCAGGTGAATGACCGCCTAGCTCCATTGTAACCCGTTTCATGTGAGCGCCCGCCAGTGCTGCAAGTTGTTTGCCAACAGCGGTAGAACCTGTAAACGTCACCTTACGGATTGATTGATGAGGAATTAGATATTCTGAAATCTCTGAGGGAATACCGTATACCAAATTAACAACACCATCTGGAAGTTCCGCATCTATAAAACATTTAAGCAGAGCGGCACAACTTGCTGGTGTTTCTTCAGGTCCCTTAAGAATAATAGAACAGCCGGCTGCAACAGCGCCTGAAACCTTGCGAACAGCCTGATTTATCGGAAAGTTCCAGGGTGTGAAAGCAGCGACAGGACCTACCGGTTCTTTAACAACTAACTGAGTTACTCCATCCATGCGAGCCGGAATTACTCGACCATAAGTCCGACGAGATTCTTCGGCAAACCAATCAATAATTTCAGCGCCAAAAAGCGTTTCACCCTTTGCTTCCGCAAAAGGTTTTCCTTGTTCCAAGGTCATAATAGTAGCTATTTGGTCTACACGTGAACGCAATAATTCTGCGGCTTTTCTCATCACTTTATAGCGTTGGTTAGCCGAGGTTTTTTTCCAAATTTTAAAACCACTTTCGGCGGCTTCGAGAGCAGCGTCAAGGTCGGCAATTCTCGCATGAGCCACATGACCGATCACTTCTTCTGTTGCTGGGTTTATAACATTAATGGTTTCGCCAGCTTCTGCAGATTTCCAATCTCCTGCTATGTGAAGTTGGGTGTTGGGATAGGTATCAGTCATTCAATTTTCCTAGAGTTTTGTGTTACGTTTATAAGTTTATATAAATAGCAAGAGCTAATATTAAGCAATTATTATTAGAGAAAAAAGCGCTCTGCCGTATCGTGTTTGGAAATATTTTTTTGGTGTTTATATGATTTTCGTGTTTAGGAGGAAATCAGTCCAAGCTGAAATTATGTAATCGTAGACAAAACACTCTTTCACAGAAAACTAGTCAATAATTACAAGTCATAAAAGAGATTTAACCTTCACTCAAACCAAAGGGTCTTTATCTTCAAAATAGAGAATGGTCACTATTTTTCGCTTGAACTGAGTTTGCCGCCTTCCTAATTCTTTGATCGAAAAGCATAAATTTAGTCGTCAAAGTTGTTCTTTTTACCCTGTCTAACATAGGCAATAACGTCCGAAATATGGCGTTCTCCATGATGACTGCTATCCGCAGCGACCTGAGAAAACATTTGCATTGCTAGACCGGCATCAAAGTCGTCGGTCATTCTTCTTTTCCATGGGCGCCTTATAACCTGAGTTGACATTCTTCGCGTTGTTCGTGGTTGTGTCATAATCTGGTCAGCAAGCTGATACGCCCGTTCAATAAGTTTTTCCCTTGGCACCACCTCATTTACCATACCCCATTCCAACGCTTGCTTGGCATCGATTGCTTCTCCTGTAAGGAGAGCATATGCAGCCCTTTTGGTTCCTAATAACTCTTGAAAACATACATTGATTCCATCTCCAGGAACTGAGCCAATATCATAATGGAGATCATAGATAATGGCATCTTCACTGCAAATAGTTAGATCACACATTAAACAAAGCTCTGTATGGAAACCCGGGCCATTAAGTACACCAATAGTAGGTATTTCGAGGTCGTTTAAGAGGGAGTAAAGGTTTACTCGTCCATCCTTAAAAGCATATTCGTATGCCCAATAATTAAGATCTTCAGCTTCTATTTTGAAGCCCTCAGGGTCTGGCTCCATCATAAACTCTTCACCAGATCCAGTGAATATCATTATTTCGTTACTGTTGTCGGCACCTATAGTTTTAAAAAGTTGCTGAACTGATTTATGGTTCTCAACACTTAGTTTTATGGGGCCGCCATTGGTGTGGGCCCTAACCAAAATTACACCATCATCTCTCCTTTCAAGAATATAATTCTCTTTAAAGACCTCCTTATAATCATCAAATTGGGGTTCGGGTATAAACTTTACTAATGACATCTCTTCTCCTCCTATGAAATAAAGTTGTTGTTTAACTAAACGGTCAAAGAAATGAAAAATTCAAAATTATAAAAGTTTCATTGTATCTGTTTCATTAATTTATGGTCTATATTTAACCAGAATAGCACTAATAGTGATAATATAAAGTTTTGATAAATAGTGAGGCCTAAAATGTCCGTTGAGATACCGATAAATGGTTATAGTTTACCTCAATTTAACGAGGTTGAAGAATTATTTCGAAGCAATATGTTGAACGGAGATTCTGAGTGTGGAGATGAAGTCGGCGCCTGCGTCTCAATTGTAATCGAGGGCGAAACTGTAGTTGATCTGTGGGGAGGGTATAAAGATTTAAAAAGAACACAACCATGGGATAAAAACACAATTACTTGCATGATGTCTGTAACAAAGGCATGTGCAGCTATATGCTTACTTACACTAGTCGATAGAGGCCTCATTGACCTTGAAGAAACAGTTTCGCATTACTGGCCTGAATTTGGAAAAAATGGCAAAGAAAATATTAGTGTTCGTACATTAATTTCTCATCAGTCTGGTGTTATTTACTCTGATGGGGCGCCCGCTGGCTCATTATGGGATGAAGGGACTGTGGAACGGGCGCTAGAAGATGATATACCACAATGGGACCCGGGCACCGCGGGTTCGTATCACTCATTTACCTATGGTCCGCTGATAAGCGGCCTTATTAGACATGTAGATGGTCGTTCAGTAGGACGTTTTTGGCGTGAGGAAATTTCAAAGCCCTTTAACCTTGACTTTAATATAGGTTTAAAAGAATCAGAGGTGGCCCGCTGTGCAGAGTTCATTGAAACACCAGGAACACCTTCCAGAGATGGCATCAAAATAAATAAGGATTCTCCATTATACCGAGCTTGGAATCCAATGCCTAAAGAAGAGGATTTTAATTCACAAAATTGGTTAGAAAAGGAGTTTGCCTCAGCTAATGGTCATGGAAATGCCCGTGCTATTGCGACCTTGTTTGGTGGTTTATCTAATAATGGCCAGATAGATGGTAAGCAATTGTTGTCGAAAGAGATTATTGTTGATGCGATTAGGGAGCACTGGAATGAGATGGATCGTATGACCAATCGTCATTTTCGTTTTGGTTGTGGTTTTATGTTGTCTTGTCCTCCATTTCCGTTTGGAGGAAGACGCGACAATTTTGGTCACACAGGTATTGGTGGCGCTGTTGGTTTTGGAGATCCGCACCAGAGACTGGGTTTCAGTTATTGCTGTAATCGCATGGCACCAATTGCAAACTTAGGGCCCTTCGCTACGCCATTGATAGAAAGCACTTATAATTCGATTTAATGTTAAAATATAGTCACTAAGCATCTTTAATCGTTAGGCTCTGGAAGTTGATTAGGTATATAAAAATATCTGAACTAGTTCTTATAGGAATTATTTTCCCGATTTGCGTAATATATTTTGAACTAGCAAAATATCTTCTTTTTTTTATCTGGGGAGCTTTTATTTATGCATTGCTGGTTTATTTCGTATTCTACAAAGAAAAAATAAAGCTGATAGATCTTTTTTCTCTACAATTTAATTTCAGCAAAAAAGAATTTTACACTGTTACATTTAGATGGCTTGTTTTAAGTGTTTTTCTCTATTTATTAACACTATACTTTTTTCCCCAGAATCTGTTCGCGCTTTTCAAAAGGGATCCAGCACTCATGTATCTGGTGCTAATCTTCTATCCTATTTTATCTGCGTTTCCTCAGGAATTTATTTTTTGTACTTTCTTTTTTAATAGATACCAAAGCTTGTTTAAAACTGAATACAGTATAGTTTTTATGAGCGCAGTGATTTTTTGTTTAGCTCATGTTTTTTTCATAAATTGGGTTGCGCCTTTATTAAGTGCTGTTGGCGGATTAATGTTTGCTAATACTTACAGAAGGACTAACTCGCTTCTATTGGTTAGTTTCGAGCATGCGCTATATGGAAATACGCTTTTTTTTATTGGTCTAGGCTGGTTTTTCTGGGGTGGATCTGTTTCATAGGTTATAAAATTACTTAACCATGAATCTGCTTAACAAGAGTGTTTTATTGTGTCGAAAGATAAAGCTAAGTTAATTGAGAGAGACCCTTTTTCAGTCGAGGCTATGAAATTAGCTAAGACGAAACTTCTTTCTAGCAAGATAGACAGGGATGATTCAAAAAAATTTCTGAAAAAACTTAATGCGAATGGATATTTAATTTTAGAAGGTGTGATTGGAAATTCTGATACTAAGGAGATAAAAATACACTGTGAGTCATTGATGAAAAAAGCGTCTACGGGAGCAACCAGTTTTGGGGGTTTCCAAACCAAAAGGTTATTTAATATGGTGGCTCGTACGAGAAAGCTGGATCACTTGCTCCTTCACCCCACCGTAATATCTATCATAGAATCCTATTTAGAAGATCAGATTCAATTATCTGTTGCTAGTCTAATTCAAATCGGTTCTAGCCAGAAAGCACAACCCTTGCACCGCGATGATAACCTTTATCCTTTGGAGCGTCCGCGCAAACCTCTGACTTTGAATGCCATGTGGGCGTTGGATGATTTTACTGAAAAAAATGGGTCCACTTTATTATCTCCAGGATCGCATTTATTAGGAGATGATGAAAAACCAGAAAAGGGGAGTGTTATATCTGCGGTTATGCCTGCTGGCTCATTATTGCTATATGATGGGTCATTGTTTCATGCAGGTGGAGCTAATAACACAAATACTAGTCGGCTCGGCTTCTCAGTTGTTTATAGTCGTTCTTGGTTGCGTCAGCAGGAAAACCAGTTCCTTGGGGTTCCACCAGAAATCGCGAAAACTTTGCCAAAAAACATGCAAAAGCTGATCGGTTATTGGGTATCCAACAATTTTCTAGGGTACCTTAACGATGCAAGTCCAGCACGTTTATTAGATTAATTATGAATTTTTTAACGCTAATAATTTTATTAGAGTAAGATTGAAATCAACCTGTTTTCCATATTATTAAGTATATGTGGATATTCTACGGCGCTCTTTTTAGAAACCAGTCTTAAATTCTCTTCCATTAGTGGCTTTGTGCTTGCAGGGGTTAACTCTACAGACAGCTTGTTCAGCTTTTTTCAACAAAGATATCCACAAAACTAAAAGACAAATCAAACTTTATTAGTCCAGATAATTTAGAGTTTTCACTGGGTCCAGTCTATTGCTGCTTGTATCACCTTATCACTATCGAGTGACGCGAAAAGGATGCAAGCAAACATCTAACCATTATACAGCTCTTGTACGTTAGATACTAATTAGTATAAAGCAGTCTAGGCTAACTGACCAAGTTAAGTAGAATTAGTTTTACAACTTAAGTTAGCAGTCAGATTAGTTGATTAGTGATTTAGGCTGGGCAAGACATATCCTGTCCACAGCACATCGGTGATTTAATTTTCCCGTGTTCGTTAGGACACTTTGAAATTTGCACTTCTCTTCCATCATCCAGTTTAAGCAGATCATCGACAAGAGGGGTATCACATTTTGCGCAGGTGGCGTTTACCGCCATGCCGCACTGGGAACACTCATATGTAGCCACTTAAGCCTCCTTAAGGTTTGTGTTAACTAAGACTCTTATATACCTTTTCCAAATATAAAAACAAGAGTTGTGAAATGTCTTTTAATCCAATGTTAAGTCCTAGAGAAATGCTCAATAAAGGCATTTTCGGAGGGACCTATTTTAGTGAATTAATTGATCTCAGTGCTTTTCCTCAAGATTGGTTTAAGGGATTAGATGAGATTTACTATCGATCTTCTAAATATCGCCCAGAAGTTAACTATTTTAAGGTGAAATCTGGACAAAGCCAGAAAGAGTGGGAGGAAAAAGGCTGGATGCACAAAGATGATCCTAGAGGTTGGTTTGAGTGGTATTGTAAATATTTCATGGGAAGGCGACATGAGGATGATCAGAGACAAATAAATAGATGGCTTTCCTTCTGCGGCCCCAAAGGACGTTGGAGAAATATTATATATAAAAAAATTTATGAGGCTAAATGTGAAATTGATGATAGCGAAGCTATTAGCCGGCGGGTGCAGCAGTCTCTATTGCATTGGTCTTATATTGTAAATGAAAATGATTATAAAATTTGGGTTAATGCAAATAGATAATTTTTAAATTTTAGTATAATAATGACCGAAAATATGTAGGAGTCCGTTTTTAATGAATGAATACCGTAAACCTAGTGAGACTATCTCAAATATAGGATTGGCCGATAATGAAGCTATAGGTGAGAATGACTATGTGCAGAGGTTGAGAAATGTACCTCAGGTCAAATTACCATTGATTGATCTCGGTGAAGTTGAAAATGCAAGTGATGGCGAATTAGATGTACTTGGGAGCGAGCTAAAAAGTTATTTAAATGATTTGGGGTTTTTTGCAATTACCAATCATGGGGTTTTGCCAGAAGTGCTTATAAATATGCGATCTCTTAGTTTAGAATACTTTAATTTGTCTCTTGAAGATAAAATGAAGAATCCAGTAGATAGACATGAAAGAGGGTATTCGGGCCTAAATGTTGAGGTCAACGACTTGACTGAAGGATCTAAAAGACGGAATGACTTAAATGAGGCGTTTAATTTTGGTGTCAGCTATCCAGAAAACGACCCAAATAGAATTTCTGGTCGCCGTTTATATGCTAAAAATAATTGGCCTAGAGAAATTAAAGGATTTGAAGAGGGCTCATTAGAGTATTTAAGTGCTATGGAGAAGGCTAGCAAACTTATGTTACCTCTTTGGGCCAAGGCTCTAGGTTTACCTGCCAATTTTCTTATTCCATATTTTGATAGACCTCATTCCTATGTGAGAACCATTCACTATCCTGTGAAGGTGGACCTCGAAGATGACGATTTGGGTATTCGACCTCACGAAGACACATCATTCGTCACTCTCCAGCCAGCTGAAAATGAACCTGGGCTACAGCTTATTAATATGGACGGTGAATGGGTTTGGCCAGTCTATCCGGAAGATAGTATATTGGTGTATCCAGGAATGTTTCTAGAAGAGATTACTAATGGTACGGTTTGTGCCACTGAACACAGAGTAATTCCGCCGACAAATAAATCGCGCTATTCATTAGCATTTTTTATGGCTCCAAATCTTGAGGCTTCTATGAGTCGACTTCCTAACTCGGTAGGAGAATCGGATAATTTGTGGGCTGAAAAAACTTGGTGGCATTTTCATACTGATCTGATGAGTAGAACCTATCCGCGTTTTGCTGCTTTTGAAAATGAAATTTAATAATTTCAATAAAACGCCTTTTTTATTTTTTTAAATTATTTAGAAATATTTAAGCTAACATTATATAAAAAAGATTTGTTGAAATATTAGAATTAAAGTGGGCTAATTTCTCTTGCCTAAATTTTTTCCATTTTCCACAAAGAGCCACTGTCACTCAGGAGAAAAATTTTTCCAGTTTCCTTTTGTATCTTTATGTCTCTTATTCTGCCAATTTTTCCTTTAAACAAAATATCTTCCTGTAAACGAGATTTGTCTTTAAAAATTAATTTTCTTAGAGACTTATCTTTTAGTGAAGTAATAAGAGCATGTCCTCTCCAACTTTTAAACTCATCACCACTATATATATTTATTGCGCTTACAGCTATTGAAGGCACCCAATAATGGATTGCTTTGTCGAAGCCAGCTTTCCATTGGGGCCCAATTTTAGATCCATTATAATTAGTTCCTCCCCACCCCAATATTTTCCAACCGTAGTTTCCACCCTTAATAACTTTGCCAAACCAATCACCACCTCTTGCTCCATGGTTGCTAATAAAAATATTTCCATCTACTGGAGATAAGCTCATGCCTTGAGGGTTCCTGACGCCTATTTGATATATTTCTGGTAGCCATTCTTTATTACTTAAATATTTAGGATTGTCTTTAGGAATGCTACCATCTAGACCAATTCTAATAATGCTTCCCAAATGATTTTTTGGATCTTGTGCTACCATTCCCTTGCCGCGTTCTCCAACGCTGGCAAATAAATATTTGCCTTTTTTAACCAATCGCGAGCCAAAGTGAAAATTTGAGTTTATTGGTGGTTCAGCTCTGAATATATTATTAAAGATAATTTTACTATCGTCGAATTTTCCCTTTGCAATCGAAGTACTTGTGTAAACTTTATTGTACCCGGCAAACCCTCTAAACTCTGAATAACTAACCCAAACTGTTTTTTCTTGGTATAAAACGTCCAACAAGCCACCTTGCCCAGTGGAAACTACTGATAAATTGTGCTTAATTTCAGTTACGGTTTTGTTTTTTAAATTAGCGAGAAGAAGTTTCCCAGATTTTTCCGTTAATAATAACTTGTCTGACTTAACGAATGATAAACTCCAAGGTAGGTTTAGCCCTTTTAGCTCTTCAGTGAGTTTAAAGTTCTCCGTAGAGGCATTTGTTGGAAGCAGAAGAGAAATAAGTAATATTATTGAATTTACAGTTTTCACAATTAGGTCAGACTACATTTAGTCATCATTAATTCTATAAACCAAGCTGTGAAATCGCTTGGGGTTTTTTATATAGAATACAACGACATAGAGAGGATCCAAACAAATTTTAGTCTATAGCAAACTTCGAAGATGGTTAATGCCCAGTCTTGCCGCAGTTCTGAAATCCGGTTCCATAATACACTGAAGAGATAAATAACCTTCGAAATTAATGGCTTTTAACGCACTAATTATTTCTCTGTAAGGAATATGTCCCCCGCCAGGGTAACGTCTATTGCTATCGCTGATTTGAAGATATCTAAGGTATTCTTTTGAATCATAAATGCTTTCTGCAAACGATACATCTTCGATGTTCATATGGAAAGTGTCCAGCATCAATCCCATTCCTGGACTATCAATTTCTCTAGCAAACTCAACTCCGTCTTGTGTGGTAAGTCCAAAATTGATGTAGAAACGTGTTTGTGGTTCAAATAAAACTTTTGACCCTACTTTTTCAGCATAATCAGCTCCTTCTCTGAAAGCATCGTACATCCACACTAATGATTCTTTCCTTCCATCACCATCAAGTAACTGTCCTCTAAAAGATCCTATAATTACTTCTACCCCAAAAAAAGCAGCTGCATCTAGGGCCCCTTTAAGCCTGGTCATGGCCTCGTCGCGAATTGATTTATCCGAATGACAAAGCCAAACTTTATCTTGAAACCCCATAGCAGCAGTGTGAATAGAGGCAACTTCTAATCCTCTTGAATCAACGTCTTTGCGAAGTTCATCTAGGTTTAGAGATTTTGGTTGTCTGATAGACACTTCTACGCCGTCGTAACCAAACTCAGAGAGAATGTCCAAACTTTTAGTAAATTCACCTTGTTGGGCCGGTAATTGAGGAGTATTTACGTCTGAAGTTGCAACGCTAAAACCTATTTTCATTTTTAATCCTATCTATAAAATTTTTTAGGCAATTTTAACACTTTAAAAGTATTTTTCGCTTATGAAAAGTTGTGGAGTATCTCTATATACAACCTGCCTCAGAAAATTCCATGATTTCATCATCCGAAAACCCCAGCATGTCCCCATAAATAGCTTTATTATCTGCTCCTAGTAAAGGAGCTGGCTGGATGGGAACGTTAGAGTGGGATAATCTGATTGGAAAAGCTGGCATCGTGAACTTTCCGTGAATCGGGTGGTTTATTGTAGTGAAAATTCCTCTTTCTCGTAAGCTGGGATCATTCTGTAATTCCATGGTGTCAAATACGGCTCCAGCAGCTACTCCCGCCTCTCCTAAAATACGCATGACCTCAATTTTGTCATGCTTTTTAACCCAGCTTCCGATAGCTTCATCTACAGCCTCAATATTTAGTGCCCTATTTTCTGGTGAGTCGAATCTGGGGTCTTGCAACATGTCTTTACGGCCAATAACTGAGACGATTCTTTCCCAATGACGATTATGTGCTCTTGTCGAATAGATATAGCAAAAGTCATTTGGTCCGTCTCCTTTGCATTGGTAAGCTTCGCTTGGAGCAACCGAACCCAATATAACCTGATTGCCTCGTCTTTCAGCTGCTTTTCCCGTATTTGCTTGGGTGGCATAGGCAACGCGACAAAAATTTGTCATCGCGTCTTGCATCGCAACTTCAACTAATTGACCTTCTCCAGTGGTAAAACGTTGATATAAAGCTGCAAGAATACCTATAGCACAATGTAGACCAGTGCCAGTATCACCTATAGTTGTTCCTGGCTTAATAGGTCTACCCCCAGGCTCACCAGTAATACTCATTACTCCACCAGTAGCTTGCGCTATCATATCAAAAGCAAGAAAGTTTTCATAAGGGCTACCCTGGCCAAACCCTTTAATACTTGCGTAAATAATAGATTGATTTTTTTCCTTAACTTTTTCGTAACCGTACCCAAGTCGTTCAATGACGCCTGGACCAAAGTTTTCAACAAATACATCAGCCGTTTCTATTAGTTTGTCTAAAAGATCACAGCCAATTTTCGATTTTAGATTACAAGTTACGCTTTTCTTATTGGCGTTAAATAATAGAAAGTAATATGAATCTCCTCCCTGAGTAGGGGGGGTTCGTCCTTGTTCTCCTCCATTAGGGTTTTCTACTTTTATTACTTCGGCCCCAAGCCATGCAAGTGTCTCAGTACAAGATGGACCAGCTTCAAATTGGCTGAGATCTACTACCCTTACGCCGTCTAGGGCACCTTTTTTTATGCCGGTATTAGGTGACTGATTTTGTTGTTTTCTCATTATTGTTCTCCCAGACACAGACTTATAATAGGCCTAATAGACCCAATCGTAAATTGTGCAACGAATTAACTGGCATAAAATAGATGATCACTAGACTTGAAAGTATTTGTAAATCCGTCACAATGTAGGGGACTTATGCCTTGGAGGCTATACGTGAACCTGAAAATTGGAATCTTGGGCACAGGAGCCAATGGTAGTTGTGCCGCAGCCGATATTGCGAAAGCAGGGTTTGATGTTGATCTTATTGATCAGTGGCCAGATCACATTGAGGCTATGCGCCAAAATGGATTAACCATCTGTTTGCCGGATGAAGAGTTGAACGTTCCAGTTTCCGCCTTTCACCTGTGCGAGTTAGCCTCTAATAACGTGCAGTATGATATGGTCCTCCTATACACCAAAGCCTATGATACTAGATGGTCGTGTGAGTTGATTAAGCCTTACTTACGTGCTGATGGGTTATTAGTTGGCATGCAAAACTCTATGACAGTTGAGGATATAGTGGATATAGTTGGGGCAGAGCGCACCATTGGTTGCGTGGTGGAATGCTCTTCAGAAATTTTTACTCCTGGAATTGTACAAAGAAATACGCCCCGAGAAAAAACCTGGTTTGGTTTGGGGCCTATAGAAGGTTCCAGGGATGAAAGTGTAGAAAAAACAGCAGAGGTTTTAAGAAATGTTGGCAACGTATCTCTTATTGACGACATTATTTCTGCCAAATGGATAAAGCTCGTAATAAACACAACCATGGCAGTGGTGGCGACTTCAGGCCTCAATGGAGTGGAGGGGTTGAAAACTGAAGGGATGCGAGATGTTTTAATGAGGGTAACTGGGGAGGCGCTAAATGTATCTCAAGGCATGGGCCATAAACCAGTTCCATTATTTGGTCTTAGTGAAGATGATGTGAAGGACACGAACAGATTCCTTGAAACTCTTTTTGATAAAATGATTGCTGATGTGGGACCTGCAGCTCGTGATTGTATACTTCAAGACCATCTCAAGGGCAGAAGGAGTGAAGCACAAGAAATAAATGGCTTGGTAATAAAAACAGGAAAAAAACTTGGTCTGGACACTGCGGTTAATGCTGCAGTAGTTGAGATCAGCGACCGTATACACTCTGGAGAGCTTACCCCTGGCCCAGAAACATTCGAATTAGTTAAAGAATTAATTCAGAATTGATTGATAAGAAAACTACATTATTTCTCAAACTAAATTTTAGTTATTAGATTTTACCAGAAACAATTAAATCACTGTTTTTCGTTAGAATGTAAATTTATAATAACAAAGGGAGAATTAGATGTTTAAACGAAAAAATTTATTTAAGTGTCTTTTGGCTGGTTTGGCGTCTTTGTTTTTAGTTTCAAGTATTCTGTTGAATATGGAAGCCAGTGCTGGTTCAAAAGGTGGAACGCTTACCTATGGCGTAAAGTCTAAAATCGAATCCTATGATGCGCATGGTGCTAACGCATATGGTGTAATGCATTATATCCCTCAGCACTATTCAACACTGGTGACTTTCAACTGGGATAATTTTCCTGAACTAAAGGGTGATGTAGCAGAAAGTTGGAATGTCTCTAAAGATGGTCTTACTTATACATTCAAGATTAGGAAAGGTATCAAATTTCATGATGGGACGCCCCTTACAGCAAAAGATGTGAAGGCAACCTATGACCGTTTATATAATCCTCCTGAAGGTGTTCGGTCAGCACGTAAAAACCTTTTTAGCAGTATTGGAAGCATAGAAACACCAGATGATTTTACAGTTGTGTTTAAACTTAAGAGCGTTGATGGAGCTCTACTTACGGGGTTTGGGTCTCCTTGGAATTCTATATATTCGGCTAAAGATATTGCCAAAGGACCCAGATGGCATGCCGAGAATATTAATGGAACAGGCCCATTTCGTTTTGTAGAACACATCCAAGGAAAGAAGTGGGTAGCCAAAAGATATGAAGGCTATCATTTTGATGATAACTATCTTGATGGGACAGTTGGCTTTGCTATAAAAAAAATCGTTAACCCTATGTTGGGTGGGCAGATAATGGCCGAATGGAGGGCAGCCGTTCCACCTGTGGTTAAGGTGCTTAAAGAAAAGATGGGAGATAAGGTTGCTTTTCAGACCATGCCAATGCTCTCTTTTATAATGATATCTTTGAATACAAAATTTGAGCCCTTTAAGGACAAAAGGGTAAGACATGCACTTACACTTTGTGTTGATAGATATAAAGGTTTACCAACACTCGCTAGGTTAACTTGGACAGCTCCACAGCCGGCAGCTGCCCTGATGCCTGGAAGCGAGTTTGCTTTACCAAGTAATGAACTTGAAAAGTTAACAGGATTCGGTCGTGACATGGCTGCTAATAGGGCAAAAGCAAGGGCTCTTTTGAAAGAAGCCGGTCATCAAAACTTAAAGTTTAAATATAGTAATCGTGCTGTGGCGCATCCCTATGAACAAATTGCTATATTTTTGATTGATCAATGGAAAAAATGTGGTGTTACTGTAGAACAGATATCTAGTCCCACGCCAAAGTGGGTCAAAATGAGAAGGTCAGGGGCTTTTGATGTTACTATTGATTTCGTCAGTGGATTTCTCCCTGACCCAACGGTTTTACTTGCAAAACATGTATCTAAGGACAGAAATCCACAGAACTATTCTGGTTATACAGACCGAAAGCTGGATGATCTTTATGAGGCCCAAAAGAAAGAACCTGACCCTCAAAAGAGAAAAGCTTTAATACATGAGTTTATTAAGCACACTACCGATCTAGCTTGGACAATACCTATGTCCTTTATGAATCGTACAATAGCCCTCGATAAAAGAGTCAAAGGGTATAAAATTGCTCCTTCATTGGTCTTAAATACCGATTGGAGAGGAGTTTGGATAGAAGAATAATTATAATAGTTTAGTTTTAAGTAGTTACTATAGGAGGGAATTTTCCCTCCTTTTTTTTTCTGCAATTCTACTTTTTAGGCCACTCATAACTACAGGGATGTTTGGATTTACAAAAATTTACTAAATGATATTTAAAACTAATTTAATTAATTGAGGCATAAGTTTCAGTTTTATTATTTAGCTATGTGATCATCTTGACATGAAAAAAATTTTTATAATTCACAAAAGTTTTTCTCTGATTTTTTTATTAGTTACTTGTAGGAGAGTCTGCTGTGTGGCAAATAGAGATATGGACTCTCCAGATGTCTGCGTAATAGTCGTCAATTATAATGCAAGGGATCATCTCAATAGGTGCATTTCTGCGTTGAGGCTTCAGACTTATGAAAATTATGAGGTTATTATTGTTGATAATGCCTCTAAAGATGATTCACTGAGTAAATTAGGAAATCTTCCAAGTAATTATAAAATTATAAAAAACGATGAAAACTTGGGTTTTGCAGCGGCAAATAATATTGCAGTCAGAAACACAGAATCAACCTGGATTGCTACTCTTAACCCTGACGCTATCCCAGATCCAGATTGGCTACAAAAACTTGTTTCTGCATCTGTAAGCCATCCTAGTTATATTTCATTTGCTTCCGTTCTAATAAGCGATAAAGATCCATCCAGATTGGATGGTGCTGGAGATGTTTATCACTTAAGCGGTCTAGTCTGGCGTGGGGGGCATGGACGATCAATTGATGAGTTGCCCTCTAGTGGTGAAGTTTTCTCAGCGTGTTCTGCTGCCGCCCTTTATAGAAAAGATATCTTTGAAGAAGTGGGTGGATTCGATGAACATTTTTTTTGCTATATTGAAGACGTAGATCTAGGTTTTCGGATGAGGTTACGAGGAGGCAAATGCCTGCTGGTGTCAGATTCTTTTGTAAGGCATGTTGGATCGGCAATTACAGGAAGACATAGCTCTTTTACAGCCTATCATAGTACTCGAAATATTATTTGGACTTTTTCTAAAAATGTACCTGGACCTCTATTAATATTTCTAATTCCTATTCACGTTTTAGCATTAGGCGCTTTAGTAATTTTTGCTTCAAAAAACAAAGTCGGGTTATCTGCTCTACGAGGTCTTTTCGATGGTTTTAAAGGAATAGCTTATTTTTGGTCTATACGACGCTCAATACAGTCGCAAAGGACTGTTCCCTGGTGGTGTTTTCTTAAAATAATTAACTTTAAACCATTCTCGCCTATTTTTAGGGAGTTTGATGTTTCTACTAAAATAGGAAATGTATAATAATAGGTAAGAGTTAAATTTTTTTATAATAATGAATAAATGAATTAGAGATAAATTAAATAATTATTGTCCTTAATCTATTTTTCATTGTTTAGATAAGGCTGGTGGGCCATGGAAATTGAACGTTTAGCTATACCGGAAGTTATCGTTATTAAGATTATTAAGCACGAAGATGATAGGGGGTTTTTTTCTGAAACCTACAACCAGAAAGATTTATCTGAGGCTGGTATAAACATAAATTTTAATCAGGATAATCATGCATTTTCTGTTTTAAAGGGGACTGTCAGAGGTTTGCATTTTCAAATTCCTCCTTTTCAACAAGATAAGTTAGTACGAGTTGTCGCTGGAGCAATATTTGATGTTGCTGTGGACCTGAGAGTTGGCTCAGCTACTTATGGACAATATGTATCTGCCGTAATTGATACCCATAATTGGAATCAAATATTAGTGCCGGCAGGATTTGCACATGGCCTTTGTACATTGGAACCAAATACTGAAGTTATTTACAAAGTAAGTAATTATTATTCACCTGATCACGACAAAGGAATTGTCTGGGATGATGAATCCATTGGTATAAAATGGCCGGTGTCTAAAGAGAAGGCACTTCTCTCCAGCAAAGATCTCAACCTGCCCAAGTTTTCTGACCTACCCTCATATTTTAAATATATAGAATAATTTTAATATTTTATGATAAAAAATTATTGATTATTAGCCACGGCTACTAATTAAAAGCGCATACAAAAATTATTTCAAATTTTGTGTTAGTTTCATCTATAACCAGTTTAAGATTAATCAAATGGAAGCAGGTAAAATGAGTGACAAAGCGGGGTTGTCTGACACTGCCTCTTCTTATCTAGATATAACAGTGAGTGTAGTATTGGTAACTTATAATACAGGGCCTATACTATTCAGATCTATAGAAAGTGTTTTGTCTCAAGATGCTTTAGCCGACCTTATTATTGTAAACAATGGTAATCCTGTCGAAGATTTAGAACGGCTAGAAACTATCGAAAGTAAAGATGAGCGAGTAAAAGTTTTATCTGGTCACGGAAACATTGGCTTTTCAGCTGGTTGTAACCTTGGTGCGAAGTCAGCTAGAGGATCATGTCTAATGCTATTTAACCCCGACTGCATTATGGCTTCGGAAACACTTGTAAAACTTATAAATATTGGGCGAAAAAAGATTCGCCCATGGATGCTAGGTTGTCGACTAGTTGGTTCTGATGGGAAAGAGCAAAGTGGAAGTAGAAGAAGAGCTTTAACGCCGCTTACTGCATTCATTACTGTTTTTTCCCCAGATTGGGTTTTTCGTTTGTTACCAAAATTAAACGCGCTTAATTTTAACTCGAATCCTATTGCCGTTGATACTGAGAAAGTTCTGACTATTAGCGGGGCTTGTATGATTCTTCCGACTGCCGATTACTGGTCTCTAAATGGAATGGACGAAGAGTTTTTTATTCATGTAGAGGACATTGATTTTTGTCATAGGTTTCGTCGTAATAAAGGAGAAATTTTTTACGTTCCTAGCGTAAGAGTAACACATGCTTTAAGTACAAGCCGTGCTTCTCAAATATTTATAGAGTGGAACAAAGCACGAGGGTTTATGATTTACTTTAATAAGAACTTTTCAAGTTTGAATTCTTTTATTGTAATGCTTATTAAACTGGGAATATTAATACGCTTCTTGTTAAAAGCACTGAAGTTAGTTTTTTTTGAATATATTGCTAATATCTTCGGAAGAAAACGAACCAGTATTTGGAACTTTCCGATGCGCAAATAAGGTAGTGCATAGGCTAGCAGCTAATATTCCAGTGGTCATCCACCAGCTGGACCAAATACTGTAAGATGCTAGTCCAATTGTCATATATCCAGTAGAAGCTCCGGCTAATACGGCTGCTGATGCTCTGTCCTGAACTCTGTTCTTGATTCCTCTCATCAGTATCCAAATAACTAAAGAAAGACCTAATGCGCCTATAACACCTAACTCAACCCATACTTCAAGAACGCCGTTATGAGGATGAAGGGGGATCAGCTCACGATTCAGGTCTAAGATTTTATTTTGACTTCCGGGCAAGTACCGCGATACGCCTAATCCCCAGCCAACAAATGGGTTATCGATAATTTTATCTAGGACGAAGTCATATATATATGTTCTATGGAGAGCAGATGGAGGAATAGAAATACCTGTATTTTCTAATAATTTGCGCAAAAATGAGAATGGAGAATCATGAATTAATCTTGTGATAGGTAAAAAAAGTACAATCAAAATCATTGAAATTGATGTAAAATCAAAAGCTTTCTTACCTCCTAAGAGAATAATTATTGTCACCAGAGAACCCACAATAAGACCAATATTGGCAGCTAGGCTATTAGAAGAAAAGATTACTATACAACTAGTAATGAAAACTATTATAGCTGATTTAGGCCCTATCCCTTTCCATAACAATAGGCATCCAGGAAGCGCAAAAACTGCAATTATGGTTACTGTTGGGTTTGAAAGAGAGAGAGTAATATCTAAAAAGCTGGAGATATTAAAACTTGAATTCCCAATAATGGCTTCCAATAAAACAAATAGTAGACAAGGGAAGATCCCTATAAGGTAGGCAATAGACGATGTGCGCAAGTTGGCTGATCTAGATATTTGCAGATGTGCGGACCCAAGAACCATACAACCTATAAAAAACACAGCTAAAAGATGGTAAAGTCGATCAAGGGAAACACTTGCATTATAGCTCCATATTAATGAAAAGGCTCCTATTAATAAAAGACCAGAAAAGATTAAAATAGGCTGAATCGAGTAAATAGTAAGCTTAATTCCTTTTCTTAGCTCTTTAATAAAGGCTAATACTCCTAGAGCAGCAGCCAGAGGGACTAGTCCATGATAGTCAATCATGCTGACTGGCAACATTATTGCTAAGGCTAAAGTAAATGGCCAGAAAACACTGCCCGTAATGTTTCTTTCTTCGAACAACTTTTAGACTCTTTTCATTATGTTTTTTAAAACAAGCCCTTTTTAATTATGGTTTTTTCGACCCATCAGAGAAGTGTAAAACCTTTTTAGAGATCTGATTGGAGCAGTCATCTGCCATGAAGTTGATGCATGTATTACTTTTAAACCTTCTCTAGCCTCATTTTCTCTTTTGTTGGCCAATAATATTTCTTCAGAAGCTTCAACCAGTCTTTTAGACAACGAATCTTGAATAGCCATAAGTTTTTCATTTTGCCGGGATAAGGAGTTTATGGTGTCTTCTAATTTTTGAGTTCGTTTTTGTTGAGCGAGCTCCAAACTATCTCTTTCTATTTTAGGAACACTTTGTTGTTTCAAGAAACGAGCCTGCTCCTTATTAGTGCTCGAAGGAATTTTTTGAAATGAAACAAAAAACTCTAATTCATTTTCTGATGTATCAAAGAAGCTTACGACCTTAAAACTTATTAGATCTAGTTCAAATAATACTTCAATTAATTGAAAAAATGATTTTGGAGTATAAACAGTACAATGGATGTCCACATATTCATTATTCTCAAGGTTTTCTTTTGATTTTTTTTCTGCGAGCGATAGGGAATGAAGCTTAGCAAGTTGAGCCTCATCTAGTTTTCCGTTCCACCTTTGGACGGCATCGAGTTTTATCGAGGTTGAAAAAAAATCAAATATTTGTTTTGTAGAAGGCCTAGTTGATCTACTTAAGTATGACTCAATCAGTTCACCAGCAGTAGTAGTTGCTCGAAAATAGTCAAATGTAAATCTTTTATCAGGGATTACTAAAGATAGTATGCCTCCATCTTGTAATACATTAGATATATCTTGTAACCAGCTTATAACGTCAGGGACGTGCTCAATCACATGGCTTGCTATTACATAATCAAACTTGTTTTTTTCGCCTACAGAATGAGTTAAATTTCTATCACCCAGTACAAAGTCAACATCAACAATCTCCGGAAGATTAACGTTACTATCATCTTTGTATTTCCTGCGAAGGTCATCAGTCGATGCATGATCGGCATAAAGAATTGACCCCTCATTAGGGCTTATTGTTGGGCGATCAAGCGCTCCAATCTCAATACCTTTCATCGATTGGACATCTATGTTCTTAAGGATTTTGTCCTTTCGACTCATTTGTTTTGTCCTGTTTTCAATATATATGCAACCTTTTACAGGTTAATTTAAAAATATTCTTTATTTCCATGGTTTTTTAGTCCGTGGGTTATCTGCCAGAGTGAAGTTACCGTTTTTTAAAGATAAATTCGGGCTGTAGAATGGATCAGTGAGTAGGATCTCACCCCAGGCTTCCTTCATATATTCAATTTCTCTATTAAATCTTCCAACTTTATCTGCTGTTTGGTCGCTTCCTCTACTAGCTGATTCATGATGATATAATTCTGCAAAAGGAGTCCAAATTAATTTAAGGCCTTCTTCCCGAATTCGTATGCAAAGGTCAATATCGTTAAACGCCACCGATAGATTATCAGCGTTTAGTCCCCCAACCTTTTGAAAAACCTCTTTTCTCATTACCATGCAGGCGCCAGTAACGGCAGAAATATTCTGACTTATTTCCGCACGTCCAAAATATCCTGTAGTTCCTCTAGGTTTATTAATATGCAGATGGCCAGCCACTCCTCCAATTCCAAGGGCTACCCCAGCATGCTGAATTGTATTATCTGGGTAATACAGCAAGGCTCCAACAGCACCTATTTCTGCACGAATTGCATGAGAGACCATTTCATTCAGCCATTCTGGATCAATCACTTCTATATCATTGTTCAAAAGCACAATTAAGGACCCTGTAACATGTTCAATCGCATAATTATTTATGGCTGAATAATTAAAAGACTTATTGTAATCCAGAACGGACACTTTAGGGTTCTTATCAATATTTTTAAGGTAGACTAAAGCATCAGGATCAGAACTCCGATTATTGACAATAATTATTTCTAAGTTTGGGTAATTTGTCTCGTTCAATATTCCGTTTACACACACCTCTAGTAAATCAGGTCTATCTCTTGTTGGTATAATAAAACTTACCTTTGGAAGAGTTTTTGGCAGGTGATATTTTACTCTGTGATAAGCTCCACTTGGGCTAGAAAGAACATCAGCTTTTATATTTCTTCTAACTAAATGTTCTTTGATGGCATTATTTGCTTTCTCGTGTGCATATTTTTTTTCGTTTCTATTTAAGGCGATAGAACCCTCAATAGCTCTCCAGTGGTATAAAATATGGGGTATGTGATGGATCTGCTCTGGTTCAGTAACCTCAGTAACTCGCAGTGCAAGGTCATAATCTTGGCTTCCTTCAAATCCTACTCTAAATCTTCCGACTTGGTTGACAATATCTAGTCGATACACTCCTAAATGATTTATCATATTTTGGGCTAAAAAAAGGTCGGGGTTCCATTCAGATTTAAAGTAAGGAGAAAAACGATTACCTTCATCGTCAATTTTATCTTCATCACTATATATAATTGCTGAATTGGGGTTTTTATTAATAGTTTCGGCAATCAAATACAAAGCATGCTCGGCTAGTAGGTCATCGTGATCAAGAAGGGCTATGTATTGACCATTTGCTATTTCAATAGCGCTATTTGAAGCAAGCGAAATATGACCATTTGTTTCTCGATAAACGACCTTTATTCGATCGTCTAAACTCCGATATTCCTCAATAATTTTTTTTATCTCTTTATTAGTTGAGGCGTCATCAGCAATGCATAGTTCCCAATTAGGATAAAGCTGAAATAGTACTGATTCTATTGCTTCTTTAAGAAATTTTATTGGTGGATTATAGATAGGCAGAATTACGCTGATAGTTGGACTTTCAGCCATTTTGTTTATCCGGTCTTTAATATTTCCCCTGTCATTATCCGTAAGAGAATCATTTTTTGAAATCCATCTATTGTAATCATTTTCAGCTAGATGATTATTCTGCCAGTCTAATAAGGATCTTTTTATTCCATTAAATCCTTCTTTTCTTAGGACATAAACAGCTTGCAAAAGTAATTTTGTAAAAGAAACAGGATTTCTTAATTTTGGCAAAAGACGATACCAAATCAGTCTAGCCGTGGCCTCTGCTTTACTTATTTCTGTAAGCTTTATTGAATGAACTTTAGTGTGGTAATCAGGGTTAGACATTTCCAAAAATATTTTATTAACTTTATCTGGAAAGCATAAAACACCTTTACTAATTTCTGAGTTATCACCTGATAAGGTTATCCAGTTTTGTGGAATTAACTCGTTGTTAACCTGAACATGAATATAAACTCGATTGAGAACTGATTTATCGGTGAGCTTATAACTAAATAAGCACCACCCATTTGGATATTGTTCTTTTTCAGGGACAAGATTAACTAGTGGCGTCTCTTTTTTTGATGAATCTGAATCATAGTCTGATCCATGTAAATAAATTTTATTTCTTCTACGAATACAATCTTTAGCAAATAAACCAATTTTTTTAATAGTTCTCAAAGGAGATGTAAGGCGCCATGAGGTTGAAACAAGAACTGCTTCTAATGCTTGTTTAGTAAGATTTAGTCGACTGTTTAAGTCATCAATTAAATTCTCTTTTTCAGTTAAATAATTTTCTTTCCTAGATAATAATATATCGCGCTTTTCTATTCTTTCTTCTTGTAAATTGATGTGTTCATTTAAGGCTAGGATTTCTTTGTTTTTATCGGAGATATCTTTGGAAAGCTCAGTAAATTGGCTGTTAATCTTATGATGATATTTTCCTATTTCTGTGTCACGGTCATATACATCCATTGCATGCCTTATCTTCTCGCTAAAAAGTATTAAAACCTCATCAGATATGGGTGTTGAGCTTTTTCTTAGCAAAATAGCGTGAGGAGCAATAAATGATGCATTATAATTTATTTCTGGCCAGAAGTTGAAATCAGAGAATAATTTCAACCAATATTTAATAGGCCTGACATTACAGTGAGTGGGTTCATCAAAATCTCTTGGAGTAGATGAAAATAAAATTGTTTCTGTAGCATTAGTAAGTATTTCGACTGCTTTGCGAGCATCGTTCTCAGGGATATGCTCAAGTACTTCAATGCAAGTAATAAGATCAAATTTACTATCGATAGGTTGTGTAAGGGATCTCACAGAACAGTATTTCTTCATATCTGGTCGGACTTTATCAATTGCATAGTCTGATATATCAATTCCCCAAGATTCAACTCCTCTATCCCAAAGAGATTCGACCAAGAATCCCCATGCACATCCGGCATCAAGTACTTTTTGTGGGTTTAGGCTTCTGATTATTTCATCAGCTATTGCACCAAAAAAATTTAACCAATGTTTATTTCTTTCATAAGGTATACCGCAGCCGTTTTGATAATAATTCTCATCATACAAAAGAGAAAGCTCGTTTAAACTCTCGCTACTTTTTGGCTCTTTTAGATCACTCATTAGGCTTTTCTTTCGGCCTACTATGTTAAGACTTGAATAAAATAAATTAAAAAATTTATTTTTCTTGGGTTGGTAATATAAAAATGTATAGACCTTAAAATAATTTTTTCTTTTTAGTAATTTTGTTCATAATATTCGATTATTTCTTTGACTTCACCAAAGGCTGACACGCTGCCTTTGTCCATTAGAACCGCTTTGTTGCAGACTTGTCGAATCAAATCGTTTGAATGTGAGGCTAACGCTAATATACTCGATCCGTGTACAAAATCGTCAAGCCTAACTCTTGCTTTTTCGAGAAAACGTGCATCACCTACACCTATCCATTCATCCATAAGTAAAATTTCCGGCTCTACGGAGGTGCAAACCGCAAACGCAAGCCTTAAAAGCATTCCGCTGGAGTAGGTTCTAACAGGGATGCTAAGGTAGTCACCAAGTTCGGTAAATTCAGCTATATCATGAACTTTTTTTTCAATTTCAGAGCGGCTAAGTCCGAGTAACATTCCTCGTAAGGTGATATTTTCATAGCCTGTGCCTTCTGTATCCATCCCAAGAGCTACATCGAAAAGGGAGGCAACTGACCCTTCAATAAAAACCTGTCCCGCTGAAGGCTCATAAATACTGGAAAGAACTCTTAAAAGTGTAGTTTTTCCTGACCCATTTGGCCCTATTATGCCGAGCCGGTCTCCATCCTTTAGTTGAAGAGATACTTTAGTTAGAGCTTGGACACACATACGATCGCTAACAGTTCGGCCAATTCGTCCACCACTGCCTAGATGCAGTAGGCTTGTTTTAAGAGAGCGGCTGGCTCCACTATATAAGGGAAAATCAACATCGACATTGCGTAAGTGAATAGAGGCCATATTTATTATACCCAGTAAGCTATGCGACCGCGAAAGCGCGAAAAAATGAGAAAAGTTAGGATCCATCCTAGTGCTGTAAAGCCAATGGTAACCAACCAAGATGTATTGTCAGGCATATTACCAAGCATTGGTTGTCTGATTATCTCTACAAAATGATAGAAAGGGTTAAAATCAACAATTCCAAACCTGTCTCCGAGTAATTCAGGCTTCCATATGATAGGTGTTAAAAAGAATGCGACTTGAATGAAACTTGCTACTAACTGAGGAACGTCCCTAAACCTGGCACTAATTAAACCTAAAAGCAGACAAACCCAGCCCCCCGTAGCACAGATTAAAATAAGACCAGGCAATAGGAGTAATCCTGACCAGCCGGGCCAAATCGAGAAGATACAAGCAACAACTACAAAAACGACCATGTTATGGCCAAAAATTATCAGGTTTCTCCAAATTAACCTATAGACATAAACCGATAGTGGTAAACTGATTTGTTTAATAAAGGCCTCGGATCCAATAAAAACAACACAGCCATCAGTCACTATTCCAGAAATTAATCCCCAAACAATAAAACCAAGACAAAGAAAAGGTAAGTAATCATCAAGATCAAGTGAGAATAAGGCTCCATAAAGAAAGCTTAGTGCACCCACCATTATTGCCATGCTCAGTGTTAACCAGAACGGGCCAAGAAGTGACCGACGGTAACGCTGTCTTATATCCTGCCAACCAAGTAGAATCCACAGACGCCATTGACTAATGCCCAACCACAAATCACACAATGCCAGCTTGACTGATGTTTGTGATCCATTACTCATATCTTTGTCTAGTAGTCCAAGTCCATCTTGTGCCGCAACTTCTGTTGAGGAGTGGGATTCTTTTCCCTCATTATTTTCCATAGAGACACGTTTCAAAATTGGTAGTCGAGCTAGACATTTAAAAGTGATGTTTCATCATAAAGAATATATATGGTTTAAAAAACAGGCAACAGTTTGGCAAGAGGATTTTAAACCTATTATATATAGAATTTTTTACAATAATTTTTAACAATTCACTGGAAAGTAAAACTAGACCTAGCTAGTTTTTAAAATTCAACTAAATAAGAAACATCCTATTACAATAAAGATCTAATTTAGTTATTTATAGTTTATGAAATTTTCTTCATAAAACTCTTAGTATTTATCAAAACTCGACTTTATAAGTATAGCTGTCATCGTATTAACACTTGGGTTATAGGTAAGTTCTTTTTGTTTTAGTTGCTTTGAAAATTAGAGAATTAGGATTTTTTTATTAAAGAGACATAAAGAGTGGGTCTATGAAAGTTCTTGTTACCGGAGGTGCTGGATTTATTGGTTCAGCCTTAATACGTTTTTTGATTAGTGAGACGGATTCCACTATTTTCAATTTGGATGCTTTGACTTATGCAGCAGCTCCAGGTGCTTTAGATAGTGTAGAAGAAAACGGTCATTATAACTTCATCAGAGCAAATATTTGTGAGAAAGATAAGCTAAGACAAATATTCTTTGATGTTTCTCCAGATGCGGTTATACATTTGGCGGCAGAATCTCATGTGGATCGTTCTATTGATAGTCCGTCTGCGTTTATTGGCACCAATGTTATTGGCACCTGCAATCTACTTGAGGTGGCTCTGGAGTATTGGTCTAATGTTGGTAAATCAAAAAACAAAGAATTTAAATTTCTTCATGTTTCAACCGATGAAGTATATGGATCTTTGGGAGTCGAAGGTTTATTTAACGAAAATTCTCCTTATAAACCGAATTCGCCTTACTCAGCTAGCAAGGCTTCCTCTGACCACTTCGTTAGGGCATGGAATGAAACCTACAATTTGCCAACTATTATAACCAACTGTTCAAATAATTACGGTCCTTTTCAATTTCCAGAAAAGCTTATTCCACTGATGATTATAAACGGAGTTTTATACAAGCCTTTACCTGTTTATGGAACCGGAGAAAATGTTCGAGATTGGCTTCACGTAGATGATCATGCAAGAGCTCTTTGGTCAGTTTTGTGCAGGGGAAAAGTAGGTCAAACCTATAACATAGGTGGAGGAACAGAAATGAAGAATATTTCTGTTGTAAATATGATTTGCGATATTTTAGACGAATCTTTTTCTTCAGATAATCATAAACCTAGAAGAGAGCTAATTTCTTTTGTACAAGACCGACCGGGACATGACTACCGATATGGAATAGACATTACGAAGATAAAAAATGAATTAAATTGGTCTCCGCAGGAGACTTTTAAAACCGGTTTAGAAAAGACTGTCAGATGGTATGTTAAAAATGATGACTGGTGGAAGCAAATATTAGATAACTCATATGACGGTGGACGTCTCGGGTTAAGTAACGATAGAAACACGTGTTAATTAAGAGTTAGCTGTCTAATGACCAGGAAAATTATTGTATTTGGGAGTAGGGGACAAGTTGGTCAAAAGCTTATGTCTTTTGGTTCAGAACAGAATTTTTTAATTATTGGTTTTTCTCACAGAGATTTAGACATAACTAAGGAAACAGATGTGACGGCTGTTATGAAGGACTATGATTGTGATTTAATCATCAATGCTGCGGCTTATACAAATGTAGATGGTGCGGAAGTAGAAAAAGAAAAAGCTTTTAGAATTAACTCTGACGGACCAGCAATATTGGCTCAGGCTTGCTGTGAAGTGGATATCCCATTAATCCATATATCTACCGATTATGTTTTTGATGGTACGAAAGACTGTGGTTTTATTGAGGATGATGCAAATGCTCCTCTGGGTGTATATGGCGATAGTAAGCTAGCAGGGGAAAAAGCTGTTAGAGAGCTTCTCGAAAAACATATTATTCTACGCACATCATGGGTATATAGCTCTAGCGGTAATAACTTTGTCAAAACAATGCTAAATCTAGGCCAAAAAAGAGAAGAATTGAAAATTATTAATGATCAAATAGGCTGTCCCACGGCAGCTTATGACATTGCTAAAACTCTATTAGAATTAGGGGATAAGATTTTCTTGCAAGGACCAAAAGTTGAGTGGGGTACATTTCACTATTGTGGCGACACGGAGCTATCCTGGTATGAGTTTGCATGTGAGGTTTTTAGATTGGCTGAAGATCGATTAGGTATTAAAACACCTAGATTATATCCTGTTTCGACGAATGAGTATCCGACGACTGCAAGACGACCTAGCTACTCTGTATTAGATTGTTCACGTATCGGTCGAGTTTTTGATGTTTATCCCGCGCCATTTTTAAGCAGTCTATCCCAGGTAATTGGTGAGCTTAAAACATTAAATAATATAGAGATACAGAAAAGTTAGTTATGAAGGGAATAATTCTAGCAGGAGGTGCCGGTACCAGACTTTATCCGCTTACAAAAGCAGTAAGCAAGCAGCTTTTACCGGTCTATGATAAGCCATTAATATACTACCCCTTATCAGTTTTAATGAGCGCTGAGATTAAAGATATTCTGTTAATCTCTACCCCTGATGATTCTTTTGTATTTCAGAGGACACTAGGTAACGGAAATCAATGGGGAATAAACATCGAATACGCTGTCCAGCCTCGTCCAGAAGGACTAGCACAAGCGTTCATAATTGGTGAGTCATTCGTAGGAAATGATAATTGTGCTCTAGTTCTTGGTGACAATATTTTTTATGGGAATGGCCTTGAGTTGCTGTTGAAAAGTGCAGCAGAGCTTAAAGAAGGGGCTATAGTGTTCGGTTATCCCGTTAAAGACCCCAATCGTTATGGGGTAATAGAAGTAGATAATAAAGGGAAAGCTTTGAACATAGAGGAAAAACCTAGGAAGCCTCGTTCAAATCTAGCTGTAACAGGTCTTTATTTTTATGATAACAGTGTTTTAGAAATTGCGGCTAACGTACGTCCATCTAATAGAGGCGAACTCGAAATAACAGATGTGAATCGTGTTTACCTTGATAGAGGAGAGCTCATCGTACATTCCCTAAGCACAGATGTGGCATGGTTTGACGCTGGAACGCATGACAGTTTAATGGAATCAGCTCAGTTTGTTCAGTCGATAGAAAGACGTCTAGGCCTTAAGATAGCTTGTCCAGAGGAAATTGCCTTTAGAAAGGGATATATATCTGATGGCGAGTTAGAGAAGCTAGCACAGTCGGCGCCTCAGAATGAATACTCGATTTATCTGATGAGCTTACTTTCATAATCTATTAAATTATTGAGGAGCACTAAATGTCAGATAATGATTATGATCTTTTTGTAATCGGTGCTGGTTCGGCGGGAGTACGAGCTGCCCGATTTTCAGCTAATTACGGTGCTCGTGTAGCAATTGCGGAAGATCTTTATATGGGAGGTACCTGCGTAAATGTTGGATGTATACCAAAAAAGCTTTTTGTTTATGCTGCACTATACAATGAAGACTACATAAACTCTGCTTTTTACGGCTGGAAAACGAAATCGAGAGAGTTTAATTGGCGGACATTGATCGACAATAAAGACCAAGAAATAAAAAGACTTAACGGAATATATGAAAGTTTACTTGAAAACTCGGGTGCGGACGTATTTAGTGGACGAGCGACATTAGTTGGCCCAAATACAGTCGTCATTTCAGGTAGGAAGATAACTGCTAATTATATTCTGGTCGCCACAGGAGGATGGCCTGTAGTTCCTAACATTCCTGGAAAAGAATATTCAATAACCTCTAATGAAGCCTTCTATCTAGAAAGTTTACCTAACAGGATAATAATAGTTGGAGGAGGATATATAGCTGTTGAATTTGCAGGAATATTCAATGCATTAGGAGTTGAAACAACATTAATCTACCGGGGTGAGATGTTTATGCGTGGTTTTGATAACGACGTAAGATCACATTTGGCGGAAGAGATGCTCAAAAAAGGGGTAGATATCAAGTTTTCTACAAATATTTCATCCATTGAAAAAACTAATGATGAATTAGTTGGAGTCTGTGAAGATGGCTCTTTAATTTATGCAGATGAAATCATGTATGCAATTGGACGGAATCCTAAAGTATCTGGTTTAGGCTTAGAAGATTTAGGGGTTAAAACAGGTGAGAACGGAGAAATAATTGTTGATGATTATTATAAGACAACTGTTGATTCAATTTACGCTATAGGCGACGTAATAGATCGCATACAGTTAACACCTGTTGCTTTAGCTGAGGGTATGGCGGTTGCTAAGACCCTGTTTCGTAATCAACCATCTTCAGCAGACTATGAGTATATACCCACTGCAGTTTTCAGCCAGCCTGAGCTAGGAACAGTGGGTCTAACTGAGGAAGAGGCGAGAAAACTTTATGATGAAGTAGCCATATATAAGAGTTCATTTAGAACTCTAAAACACACCTTGACAGACAGTGATGAAAAAACATTAATGAAAATGGTAGTTGATAAAAAGTCTGATCGAGTTTTAGGTGTCCATATGGTAGGCGCCCATGCAGGCGAAATACTTCAAGGTGTGGCGGTTGCGTTAAGAGCGGGGGCAACAAAGTCGGTATTCGATACCACAATTGGAATTCATCCAACTTCGGCTGAGGAGTTAGTTACCATGCGTGAACCGGTGCCAGAATCTATTGAAAAATAGGTTTGACTTAACAAGTTTAATAATTTTTCTTTAAACATCTTTGTTTTTTTTTTGGTTTTTTAGTGGAACCTTTTGAGTAATCGGCGTATACGCTGCTCCCTTAGATTAATTAGGCGGATCAACATTAGTAAAGTTTGTGTTTTTTTAGTGAGGTTTGGAGGAGATTAATATGTCTGACACCTGGCAATTGGATAGCTGGCGAGAAAAACAAATACGTCAGGTTCCTTTATACGATGATTTGAACCATGTAGAGGAAGTTGAGAAAAATTTACGCTCATCACCTCCTTTAGTTTTTGCTGGTGAAGCTAGAACTCTAAGGAAACAGCTTGCAAGAGTTTCTGAAGGCGATGCTTTTCTATTACAAGGTGGCGATTGCGCAGAGAGTTTTGCGGAATTTCATGCAGATAATATCCGCGATACTTTTAAAGTGCTCTTACAGATGGCAGTAGCACTGACATTTGGGGCATCCTGTCCTATCGTTAAAGTTGGTCGTTTAGCTGGACAATTTGCAAAACCACGTTCGTCATCAACAGAAACCATAGATGGAGTTGAGCTTCCCAGTTATCGGGGGGATATTATTAATGATATGTCTTTTGATGCCATAAATCGAAACCCTGATCCCTCACGAATGTTAAGGGCATACAATCAATCAGCTGCCACACTGAATTTACTTAGGGCCTTTTCGCAGGGCGGCTTTGCTGATCTGCATCAGTTGCATCGTTGGAATTTAGATTTCGTTAAAGAGAGTCAACAAGGTGAACAATATGACGAAATGGCAAAAAGGATAGATGAAAGCCTTAGTTTTATGGCTGCTTGTGGCTTGACTAGCGATACTATTCCTCAATTACGTGAAACAGATTTTTATACTAGCCATGAGGCTTTGCTACTAATTTATGAGCAGGCACTGACCCGTCAAGATAGTCTGACTGGGCGTTGGTACGATTGTTCCGCTCACATGCTTTGGATTGGCGATAGGACTCGTCAATTAGATTCTGCCCATGTAGAGTTTCTTAGAGGCGTTGAAAACCCCATTGGTATAAAGTGTGGTCCCTCGTTGAACTCTGATGAATTACTAAAACTAATTAATGTATTGAATCCAAAAAATGAGGCTGGTCGCTTAACGCTTATATGTCGTATGGGTGCAGAAAAGGTTTCAGAAAGTTTGCCACCTTTAATACGAGCCGTTCAAAGTGAAGGATGTAAGGTAGTATGGTCTTGTGATCCGATGCACGGTAATACTGTAAAGGCGTCTAACGGGTTTAAGACTCGTCCTTTTGATCTAATCTTATCTGAAGTGGACTCATTTTTTCAGATACATCGGTCGGAGGGGACTTATGCAGGAGGTGTGCATTTTGAAATGACAGGTCAAGATGTGACCGAATGTATAGGTGGCGCTCAAGCTATTACGGAAGAGTCGCTCTCTGATCGCTACCATACGCATTGCGACCCTCGTTTGAATGCAAACCAGTCACTAGAATTGGCTTTTCAAATTGCCCACCGCTTGAAAAGCCAAAGAGATTCTGAAGAAAGTGAAAATCGTAATTCTGGTGAAGCTGTTGCTTAGGAATTTTAACTAATTAATCTACTAATGAACGTTGGTTGATTAATGATTTTTACTGAGGATTGTTGACATTTCTTTATGGTGAGACATAGGTTTCACACCAGTCGGAGATAATTTTACTGATGACTGATTTTTTAACTATTGCACTGGCTCAAAAAAACCCCATTGTTGGTGATGTAAAAAGCAATCTTGCCAAGATGAGAGAGGCGAGGTCTTTGGCTGCTGAAAAAGGAGCCGATCTGGTGATCGCGACTGAGCTCTGTATTTCAGGTTATCCCCCCGAGGATCTTGTTCTTAAAAGATCCTTTCTTGAAGTAGTAAAGGATGGAGTTGAAGAGCTAGCCAAAGAAACAGCTGATGGTGGGCCGGGCTTAATAGTAGGTGCTCCTTGGTTTAACGATAGAGGTGAATGTTACAACTCAGCCTTAGTTCTTGATCAGGGGAAAATATTGACCCGAAGGGATAAGTACGATCTACCAAATTACGGAGTATTTGATGAGAAGAGAATATTTAACCCGGGATTATTATCCGGTCCTATAAATTACCGAGGTGTAAGATTGGGGTTAGCTGTATGCGAAGATATGTGGAATACAGAAGTTTCAGAAACTCTCCAAGAATCTGGCTCTGAAATACTAGTTTTCATTAATGGTAGTCCTTATGAGCGTGATAAAGTAGACATGCGTCTTAATCTGGCGGTAGCAAGGGTCCGTGAAACCGGGCTACCCCTTATTTACGTTAATCAGGTAGGTGGTCAGGATGAGTTGGTTTTTGATGGCGGTTCTTTTGTTTTAAATAGTAATCAAAAAATGTTAGCCTCTTTGCCACAATTTATTGAAGATGTTTCAATTACCAAATGGGCTAGAGATGATAAATCTGGTTTGTGGAACTGTTTGGAGGGCTCGTTAACCAAACAAATTGAGGGTGTAGAGCGTATATATCAGGCCATGGTTCTGGGGCTGCGTGATTATGTAAATAAGAATAAATTCCCTGGAGTTGTGATAGGTCTCTCGGGGGGAATTGACTCAGGGATTACCGCTGTGGTTGCTGTAGATGCATTGGGGGCCGAAAGAGTTCATTGTGTGATGATGCCTTCACCCTTTACTAGTCAAGATAGCTTGGAAGATGCTGAAGAACTCGCAAAGCGTCTGGGGGTGCGTCTTGACAATATTAATATTGAACCTGCGATGCAGGCATTTGATAAAATGCTTCTGCAGGGGATAAAAGAGCCCTCTTCAGGTACCACGAAAGAAAATATTCAAAGTCGATCACGCGGACTCATATTAATGGCTATTAGTAATACTAGTGGATCAATGCTTCTTACTACAGGGAACAAGTCCGAAATGTCAGTTGGCTATGCTACCATTTACGGTGATATGGCTGGAGGTTATTCGATTTTGAAAGATGTTTATAAAACTGATGTTTTTAGTTTATCTTCATGGAGGAATGAGCATTTTCCCTCTGGGGTGTTTGGTCCTGAAGGGCAAGTCATTCCACATAGAATGATAACCAAACCGCCATCAGCAGAATTAAGACCTGATCAAAAAGATGAGGATTCACTCCCTCCATATGATGAACTGGACAAAATTCTACATGCTCTCATTGAGGAAGACCTTGGCCCCGAAGATCTTATTCATCAAGGGTTTGATGAAGTGGTTACTCAAAGAATCTGGCGTTTATTAGAGATGGCGGAGTACAAGAGGAGACAAGCTCCACCTGGAGTCAAACTTACTAGTCGAGCCTTTGGCAGGGATCGTCGGTATCCAATTACAAATGCTTTTAAATAAAAGTGGAGATAGTTTGGATGCCACTTAAGCTACATAATACTTTAACAAACAAAAAAAACGAGTTTAATCCAGTCGATGAAAAACATATTCGTATGTATGTCTGCGGACCAACTGTTTACGATGAAATTCATATAGGTAACGCAAGACCGTTGGTTGTTTTTGATGTGCTTTATAGAGTTTTGACTAAATATTATTCAGATTCAAAAGTTACCTACGTACGAAACATAACTGACGTTGATGATAAAATAATTGAGAAGGCTGAAGAATTAGGTATTCCGATTCAAAATTTAACTAATGAGACTATCGATAGTTTTCATTATATAACCGACACACTTAATTGTCTGAAACCTAATGTCGAGCCTAAAGCAACTGATCATATAGGTGAGATGATTAACATCATCACTGCTCTGATCAAAAAAGGACATGCGTATGTAACCAAAGAAGGCGAAGTTCTTTTTTGTGTCCAATCAGCTAAAGATTATGGAAAGCTATCAGGGAGAAATAGAGAAGAAATGATAGCTGGGGCTAGGGTCGAGGTTTCGGCCAATAAACGTGACCCCGCTGATTTTATTTTGTGGAAACCATCATCTGTATCTCAACCAGGATGGGAAAGTGAGTGGGGAAGAGGAAGACCAGGTTGGCATATAGAATGCTCAGCTATGAGTGAATACTATCTTGGTTCTAATTTTGATATTCATGGTGGAGGTATTGATCTCGTTTTTCCTCATCATGAAAACGAGATAGCTCAGTCAGAATGCTTTCATCCTGAAAAAGCTTTTGCCAATACATGGGTGCATAACGGTTATTTGATGAGTGAGGGCGTTAAAATGTCTAAATCACTTGGTAATTTTTACACAGTAAAAGATTTACTTAAAGATTTTCCAGGTGAAGCGTTAAGATTAGCACTTTTAGCTACTCATTACCGACAGCCAATTGATTTTACAAAAACAGGAGTCCAAGAAGCGCTAGCTCGTTTAGATAAATATTATATGGCTCTAAAAAAGCTGGAGTTTGTTGATCAATATGAAACTAGTGAAGACGCAAACAATGAGTTTGATGAGTATCTATACGACGATTTGAATACACCAGCTGCATTAAGTGTCCTTGATAAGCAGGCCAATCACATAATTCAATCCGATGTTTCAAAACAAAGTAAAGTGGGTTTTTCCTTTTTGAAGAATGCCAAACATCTTGGTTTGCTGTGCAAGACGTACAATGAGTGGAGGACACATGGCATAAGCCAAAGTGAGCTAAAATTAATCGAAGAGCTTATAAAAAATCGAAATATTGCAAGAGAAAAGAAAGATTTTTCTGAAGCAGATAGAATAAGAGAAGAGTTATCTGATAGGGGAATAATATTAGAAGATAATAATGAAGGCACTAGTTGGAGACGTAGTTATTAATTATGGTTAAACGTATTTCGATCTTTGACACTACTTTACGTGATGGCGCTCAGACACAAGGGGTCGATTTTTCCGTAAATGATAAAAGAACTATTGCACGTGCTCTCGATAATCTGAATATAGATTATATTGAAGGAGGATGGCCTGGAGGTAATCCAGTTGACGATGATTTCTTTACCAAGGCTCCTAAATTGAGAAATTCAAAATTTACTGCATTTGGGATGACACGTCGACCTGATCACAGTGCAGCTAATGATCCAGGGTTAAATGCGTTATTGAATAGCGGAGCTCAAGCAATTTGCTTGGTGGGTAAATCATGGGACTTCCATGTCGATGTTGCGCTTGAAATAAGTCATGATGAGAATATAGCTATGATTTCTGATAGTATTTCCCATATCGCCAGAAACACTAATGAAGTTCTATTTGATGCCGAGCATTTCTTTGATGGTTACAAATCGAATCCTAAGTATGCCTTATCATGTTTGATGGCGGCATTAGAGGCTGGTGCAAGTTGGTTGGTTTTATGTGATACCAATGGGGGAACCCTGCCGCATGAAATAAAATCAATTGTTAGCGATATCTGCACTTATTTTCCTGAAGAAAAACTGGGAATACATGCTCATAACGACACAGGTAACGCTGTAGCTAACACGTTAGCTGCAGTTGAGGCAGGCGTCACGCAGGTTCAAGGTACAATCAATGGTCTGGGAGAGCGTTGTGGTAATGCTAATCTCATCAGTGTTGTTCCAACTTTGATTTCTAAATATGATGGTATTTATGAAACAGGTATAGCAGAGAGTGAACTATCGCAATTTACTCGTGTTTCGCGTTTGTTAGATGAATTACTGAATAGAGCGCCGGACCGTCATGCTCCGTATGTTGGAGAAGCAGCTTTCTCTCATAAAGGGGGATTGCATGTATCTGCAGTTCAAAAGGATCCAAGAACTTACGAGCACATACAGCCCGAGACTGTAGGAAATAACCGTCGAATAGTAGTTTCTGATCAGGCCGGCCGGTCAAATATTATGGCACGTTTGTTAGAAGCAGGAATTGATATAGATTCTAATGATAAAAGAGTAGCTAGAATAGTAGAAAACGTTAAGGAAAGAGAATATCAGGGATACTCGTATGATGGTGCCGAAGCGAGTTTCGAACTATTAGCTAGACGGGCAATTGGCAATTTTCCAAACTTTTTTGATGTGAAAAGCTTTCGTACAGAAGTTGAACGCAGGTACAATGCGCGTGGTGAATTAACAACAGTTAGTCAAGCAGTTATTAAGATCGATATTTTGGGGAGTTTGACCATGCAAGTTGCAGAAGGGAATGGACCTGTTAACGCATTAGATGCTGCCTTGAGAGAATCTCTTTTACCGATGTTTCCAGCCCTAAAACCAATGAGGCTAGTTGATTTTAAAGTTCGTATATTAACCCCTCAGCAGGCAACAGCAGCTGTAACTAGAGTAATGATAGAATCTACAGATGAAAAAGGAGATAGGTGGGGTACAGTCGGAATATCTCCTAATATAATCGATGCAGCTTTTGAGGCTCTAAATGATGCAATTATATTTAAACTTTTGAAGTCTCAATCGGACAAAATGTAAATTGAGATCTGAACCAGGCACTAAAATGTCATAATCAAACCTCTATTTCTATGGGGAGAAAAAATGTCTGATATGGGCTTTTCAGATATCAAAAACAATAGTGGGCTAAGAGTTATACTTGTCGAGCCACAACTCTCGGAGAATGTTGGCGCTGTTGCAAGAGCAATGCTAAATTGTGGCTTGACTGATTTGATAATAGTGAATCCCAGAGAAAGCTTGCCTAATCAAAGAGCGGACGCTATGTCCGCAGGAGCGACTAGTGTCCTAAATAATGCGAAAGTGTTTAAATATTTAGAAGATGCCGTTGCAGACTTGAATAGAGTTTATGCCACAACAGCTCGTAAAAGAGAGATAACCATGCGGTCTCTAAATCCACGGTTGGCTGTTCAGGAAATAAGAAATGTTTCTAAAGATGGTGAAAAAGTCGGTGTTATGTTCGGCCCCGAAGCATCAGGGCTGACTAATGAACATATATCTTTAGCTGACACTATTATTACAGTACCCCTAAATCCAGAGTTCTCTTCTCTAAATCTAGGTCAAGCTGTTCTTATAATTGCTTACGAGTGGTTTACCTCAAGCCTTAACGTGAAAGAGTCAAAGAATGATGACTTTAGTGCTAGGCCTGCTAATAAAATTGAACTAGTCGATTTTTTCAATAGATTTGAAACAGCTTTAGACAAGAGTGGTTTTTTTCGTTCTAACGATATGCGTCCATCCATGATAAAGAATTTACGAGCAATGTTGCAGAGAGCAAATCTAACAGAGCAAGAAATTAGAACTTTACATGGTGTTGTTTCTAGCCTTTCGGGGAGTTGGAAAGAAACAAATAATCAACTGACTAAAAAAGACATCAAGAAAACAAATGGTTAAATTTGACCGTTAAATGGTATAGAACAGAGAATGTAATCAATAGTTAAAAACAAAAATAGACAAACTGGGAGCTTTTTATTCTAAAGTTCGATTTGACAAGTGATTAATGATTCTAGTAAATGCTCAAAATTCCCGGGAAAGTGGATCCGCTAATATATCGAATCCCGCCAAATCACGATTAATTTGTGATTATACGCCTACCGGGACAATAAATTTGATAAAAAGGTATTAAATAAATGACAAAACGTCATAGCTCTAAGCATAAAATAGACCGTAGATATGGTGTTAACTTGTGGGGAAGACCTAAGTCTCCTTTTAACCGTCGAGAGTATGGCCCTGGAGAACAAGGTCGTAGGCGAAAAAAACCTTCTGATTATGGGTTGCATCTAGCAGCTAAACAAAAGCTAAAAGGATATTACGGAAGTATTGGGGAAAAGCAATTTCATCGCTATTACGAGGAGGCGGTTCGTCGTCGTGGTGATACTGGACAAAATCTTATAGAGTTGCTTGAAAGGCGACTTGATGCCGTGGTGTATAGAATGAAATTTGTGCCCACTGTATTTGCCGCTAGACAATTCGTTAGCCACGGTCATATTTTGGTTAATGGTAAGAAAGTTAATATACCTTCCTATAACGTTAAGGATGGAGATGTTATCGAGGTTAAAGAAAAATCACGGGAGCTGCCATTAGTTCTGGAGGCCAGTTCATCTACTGAAAGAGATCTGCCAGACTATATGGAAGTAGATTTAGACCGGTTGAGAGGCACTTACACACGGGGACCAGGATTAGCTGATGTTCCTTATCCCGTTCAGATGGAGCCAAACCTGGTTATCGAGTATTACTCACTTTAAATAAAAAATCAGTAAGTGAAATTAAAAGCTCATTGCACCCTAAGATCTTTAGTTTGAGTATCTATATAGTAGATTATAAGGGGATCTTGTCAGAGTTTAATCGGCTTCGGGTTTCCAAGTTTATTATTTGATTTGGCTATTTTTGATTTAGATTTACTCAATCTTAGAGGAGGGGTTGCATTTAATTTCTCTCCTTTTTGTAACCGCTTTTTAGCTTTTGCTGACCCATAAAACGGTTCTAGGCTTTCTTTGCCATCTGAGTGAAATTGAACTTCAATTTTATTACCATCAGGATCGAAAACATTTACTTGACACATATTAATACTTTCAATTGGTACCATGTAATGAGGTGCATCATGTTTTCGTAATTTGCTTTGAAATCGTTTTATGGAGCCAGTGCTTCTCAAAGCAAAGTGTTCTACTTGTGCTTCGTTAGCCGGTATATGTTTTGTTGATTCCACTAAGTGAACTATGGCCCTACCTTTGCAATAGTGCCAAGCTCCACCAAATTCAAAAGGTGGACGTTTCCCGCGTTTTAGGCCAAGAACTTTCTCGTAAAACTCACTCATTTCGTCTAGGCGCGCAGTCCGGATATTTACGTGATCAAGCCAGTTCATAGTCATAATATTAGCCCCATTCCTAGATTATATAATGGTTTATATATTGGAGTTGTATCTTGCTTTCAAGACTGTTTTTTCAAACTAATCTGGTTCTCCAGACCTCAACTGAATAAATAAATAATCCAATCCATAAAAGTCCAAAGGTTATCCATTCGTTAAGGGTAAAACTTTCTCCAAAAAAGTAAACAGCAATTACCAAATAGGTGGACGGAGTAAAATACTGAAATAAACCAATTGTAGTGAGACGAATTCTTCTTGCTCCAGCAGCATACATAAGCAAAGGAAATCCCGTGATTATGCCGGCTGAAATTAAAAGAAGGTTTAGCTTAGTTTCTTCAGAAGGAAATGATCCTATTCCTTGCCACTCTAACCACAGTAAGTAAGACAAACAAAATGGGGCAAGTAAAAGACATTCTATAAATAATCCCACACCACTATTTGCGTGAACGGTTTTGCGGATCAATCCATAAAGGCCAAAGGTGAAGGCAATTGTTACAGCTATCCATGGCACATCTCCGTATGAGATGAATTGGTTTGAAACAGCACATGCAGCTAGAAACACTGCAAGCCATTGCATCCAGCTTAGTCTTTCTCTCAAAAATATAAATCCAAGAAATACACTAACTAGTGGACTCAAAAAGTATCCTAAACTTGAAGCAATTAGTTGGTTGCTGATTACTGAATAGACGTACATGCTCCAGTTGATGCTGACCAAAACAGAGCTAGAAAAAAGAGCCATCAGGGTATGTCTATGGCATAACGCATCTCTAACTGATAACCATTCACGGTTTATAGTTAGTAATAGAGACATAAAAACGACACACCAAAGAACCCGGTGAGATACAATTTCGACAGCACCTAAGTCCGATAGCAAGCGAAAATAGAAAGGCGTAAACCCCCAGATTAAGAAAGCTATCAAAGCGTAACAAATTCCAGAAAGCTCTTCTCTGCTCAGGTCGCGCTTAATGGGGTTTGAAGTATGATTGTTAGTCAGAGTATTGTCTCAGACGAAATTGTGATTCTGGGCGTGTGAGAAGGAGAGCGTCGTTCGGAATAAAACAGGTATTTCATATTACTGAACTATATTAAGATTCTCTTAAAACGCCCGCTTTATCAAAGTAATCCTCTAATTCTCCTGCCTCAAACATTTCTCGAAGAATATCACATCCACCTACAAATTCACCTTTCACATAAAGCTGGGGAATTGTTGGCCAGTTTGAGAAATCTTTGATTCCTTGGCGAACTTCTGGGTCTTCTAGTACATCCGTAGAGCTGTACTTTACTCCCATATGGTTAAGAATTTGGACTACCGCAGCTGAGAAGCCACATTGTGGAAATACGGGTGAGCCTTTCATAAATAACATAACATCATTTTCCAAAACCTGATGTTTTATACGGTCCATAGCAAGATTTTCTGTCATTATTTTTTGACCCTATTCGGTTTATTGCTCTTAAATTTTCTAAATTTTGTTTTTTAAGGTTGTTTGTAAAGCCAATGCGTGTAGATCACCACCCATTTTACCTTGAAGGGCTTGATAAACAAGTTGATGTTGCTGCACTCGTGTCTTGCCTTCAAATTCATTCGATGCAACATGTGCGAGGTAATGGTCTCCATCCCCCCTCAAATCATCTATGCGCACTTCAGCATCTGGTAAAGCCAGCTTAATTAGGCGCTCTATTTCATTTGCTTGCATAGGCATTAGTTTATCCTAGCCCACCTCTCAGTTCATCAATGCATTTTTTCATTATACTGTTCCCATATACTCTGGGAGCCAACGCTCATGAGCTGCTTTGAGTTCCGATACGGGTATAGGTCCGTCTCCTGGTAGTGTCAACGTGGTCTCAACTGTTTTTCCTATTAGTTCTATCTCTATATCATATTGTTCAGCAAAGGTAATAATAGAATTGGGATCATTCGAAGCAATGATATAACGACCCTGATCTTCTCCGAAAAGCCAATTGTGTATTGGTATGTTTTCCGAAGTATTAATTATAGCCCCTATCCCGCCGGCTATAGACATCTCGGCTAGAGCAACCCCAATTCCGCCATCGCTGATATCATGACAAGAAGTTAATAGATAGTTGTCTATAAGAAATCTTACGAATTCGCCATTTTTTTTCTCTTTTATTAAGTCTACAGGCGGAGGTTGTACATCGCTTATATTTGAAAACAATTTCTGATAAGCTGAGCAACCTAACCAACCATATGTTTTTCCGATAACAAAAATTGTTTCTTCAGTAGCCTTAAAGTCCAAGGTTATGGATTTTTCAATATCTTCTATTAGCCCTACACAACCAATTACAGGAGTTGGTAAAATGGCTTCATTGTTTGTTTCGTTGTAGAGAGAAACATTACCGGAAACTACTGGACAATTGAAGGCCTTACAGGCCTCGCTCATGCCTTTTATGGAGCCAACTAACTGACCCATAATTGATGGCTTTTCCGGATTGCCGAAGTTTAAGTTATTGGTAATGGCTAGCGGTTTGGCGCCCACAGAGGTTATATTTCGCCACGCTTCGGCAACCGCTTGCTTCCCTCCTTCTATGGGATTGGATTTCACATACCTTGGCGTGCAATCAGTTGTCATGGCAATTCCCTTTTTTGTGCCATGAACTCGAACGAGAGCCGCATCAGCGCCTGGTCGTATAATTGTGTCTGCCATAACCATATGGTCATATTGTTCCCACACCCAATGTCGTGAGCACAAATCTGGACTTCCAATTAATGTCAATAAGGCTTCATTGATGCTGCTAGGAGGACTAACCTTATTGCCAATTTTTGTAGAACTGGCGATAGTCCAATCACGATCGTATTCTGGAGCAGCACTAACGAGTGGATCTATAGGAATATGTGCTGTTGTTTTTCCATTCTCAAGTAAAGTCAAGTAGCCGGTGTTATTTGTTGATCCAATCACCGAAAAATCTAGATCCCATTTTTTAAATATTTTACGTGCTGTTTCTTCTTGATCTGGCTTTAGTACCATGAGCATCCGCTCTTGGCTTTCCGATAACATGATTTCGTAGGTTGTCATACTTGCTTCACGTCGTGGTACTAGATTCATGTTAAGTTGAATTCCTACACCTCCTTTGCTTGCCATTTCAACTGAAGAGGAGGTTAATCCCGCCGCACCCATATCTTGAATAGCGATTATGGCATCCGTTTCCATTAACTCTAAGCAAGCTTCCAACAACAATTTTTCTGTAAATGGATCTCCGACTTGTACAGTGGGCCTCTTTTCACTCGAATCGTCTGCGAATTCAGCTGAAGCCATGGTTGCCCCATGAATTCCATCTCTTCCTGTTTTAGAACCAACATAGACCACGGGTAAGTCTATTCCAGCTGCAGCAGAATAGAAAATTTTATCTTTTTTAGCTACTCCGACTGTCATTGCATTCACGAGGATGTTTCCATTATACGAGGGATCAAAGTTGATCTCTCCGCCAACTGTGGGTACTCCAACGCAGTTGCCATATCCTCCAATCCCAGCGACAACACCACCTAATAAATGACGAGTTTTTTCATTTTCTATGCTTCCAAAACGTAGAGCGTTTAGATTTGCAATTGGCCGTGCACCCATTGTGAATACATCGCGTAAGATGCCACCCACTCCAGTAGCAGCTCCCTGAAAAGGCTCTATAAAGCTTGGATGATTATGACTTTCAATTTTAAAAACCACGGCTAATCCATCCCCTATATCAACTACACCTGCGTTTTCTCCGGGGCCTTGTATTACATGTGACCCTTCAACCGGCAGTTTTTTGAGCCATTTTTTTGAAGACTTATAAGAGCAGTGCTCTGACCACATGACTGAAAAGATTCCAAGTTCAGTATCATTAGGGTTACGGCCTAATAAATGTAAAATTAAATCATATTCTTTTTTGCTGAGACCCATGAGATCTCTAGTATTAGTGCTTTGAATGGTCATAAGTTAATTGCCTTAGCAATAGCAGAAAAAAAAGGTTTGCCATCTATCCCACCTAATAGTTTTTCTGTTAGCCGTTCGGGGTGAGGCATCATTCCCAAAACATTTCCCTCCCGATTAAGTATGCCCGCAATATTATTTATCGAACCATTTGGATTTGAGCTTTTAGTTATTTGACCTTCAGAGTCGCAGTAACGAAAGGCCACTCGCTCATCATTTTCTAAAAAATTAATAGTTTCAGGGTCGGCAAAATAATTTCCATCATGATGAGCTATAGGAATAGTTAAAATTTCACCACTTTTGTATTCACTAGTAAATAAGTTTGTGTTTTGTTCGACTTTCAGAGTTATATCTCGACATATAAATTTCAGATTTGCATTACGCATTAGTGTACCTGGTAAAAGACCTGTTTCAGTAAGAATTTGGAATCCGTTACAAATACCAAGAACTGGTGTGCCTTTTTTAGCCTGGTCGACTACCGAGTGCATCACGGGGCTTAATGCTGCTATGGCACCAGATCTCAAATAGTCGCCATATGAAAACCCTCCGGGAATTACAATAAATTCACATTTAGGTAAGCTCGTTTCTTGGTGCCAAATCATTGTAGGAGAGATATTTGTTGCTGCTTCTATGGCAACTGCTATATCCCTATCACAATTTGATCCAGGAAACACTATGACGGCTACTGACATTTTCTATACTCTAGCTATGGCTAACAATGGTGAAAAATACAGGAGTGAGAATATTTTGATAGCATTAAGTTAATAAAAACAGATCACTCGTCTATCTCAACGTGGTAATTCTCAATAACTGTGTTGGCGAGCAGCTTCTCACACATATCGTTGGCTTTAATTATTGCTTTGTTAGGGTCTAATTCATCTAATTCTATTTCTAGATACTTACCTTGACGAACTTCCTCTGCCTCATGAAAGCCTAATTCGTTAAGAGACTGCTTGATTGCCCTCCCTTGGGGGTCAAGTACTCCATTTTTAAGTGTTATGTGGATATTTAGTTTCATCGAGATTTTTCACCGTTATTACCGTAGTTTTATGGTCGACTCATTTTCTTGATTTGCTGACTCGGGTGTTATCCCGAGCCGACGAGCTACTTCTTGATACGCTTCTTCCACTCCGCCTAAATCACGACGAAATCTATCTTTGTCCAACTTTTCATTAGTAATAGTGTCCCACAAACGACAACTATCGGGAGTTATTTCATCAGCTAAAATAACCCTTACTAGGTCATCCTGGTAGTGTCTCCCAAATTCAATTTTAAAGTCGACTAACTTGAGGTTAACTCCAATAAATAAGCCTGTTAAAAAATCATTAATACGTAAACTCATTGTAAACATTTCATCTATTTCTTGTGGGGTCGCCCAAGAAAAAGCAGTTATATGGTCTTCAGAGATTAGTGGATCGTTTAGTTCATCTGACTTATAGCAGTATTCGACAATAGATCGTGGTAACTCAGAGCCCTCTTCAAGACCCAATCTTTTGCAAATTGATCCAGCGGCAACATTTCTAACGATGACCTCTATAGGAATTATCTCTACCTGTTTGACCAATTGTTCACGCATATTCAATCTACGTAAAAAATGCGTTGGAATTCCTGCTCGGGAAAGTTGTAACATAAGGTGCTCAGATATTCGATTATTGATAACACCTTTACCTGTTATTATTCCTTTTTTTTGATTATTATAAGCTGTTGCGTCATCCTTAAAATGTTGCACCAATGTACCGGGTTCTGGGCCTTCAAAAAGGACTTTAGCCTTGCCTTCGTAAACTTTTCTTCGTTGTGGCATTAAATTAGTTTCCGGGGGGTTGTGAAAAAATTGTTATACATAGCAGTCAGACATTCTTTGCCCGATCACTTGCAAATTCTATCTGACTCTATGAAATTTAATCAAACGTTTTCAGACTTTAAATTTAACAGAATTGGTCAGTAGTCCGCTCTTCCTCCTGAAATATCAAATGCTGCCCCTGTGCTGAAAGAGCATTCTTCGGAAGCTAGCCAGGCAGCTAGTGCAGCTATTTCTGCCGGTTCAACAAGCCGTCCTAGCTCCATACCCTCTTCTATTGTTGTGCGATATTCGTTTGAAAGTTTATCGAAAAGCTCAGTGTTAGCTCCGCCAGGAGTTATACAGTTAACTAAAACCCCGGTTTTAGCTACTTCCTTCGATAGAGATTTTGTTAAACTAATCAATCCTGCTTTGGCAGCTGCATATCCTGAATTATTTTTTATTCCTATTTTACCACCGTTGGAAGCGATATTGACTACTCTCCCATATTTTTTAGAAATCATTGATGGGACTATAATCTGACAACACATAAAGGCACTGGTAAGATTAAGTCGGAGCATTTTTTCCCAATTCTCTATGGGTTGTTCCCATACTGGGGCTAGAGTGCCAACAGCACCTGCATTGTTAACAAGAATATCAATTTTATTCTCAGATTCCAGCACCTTATTGGTTGCAGCCTCTATGCTTTTCTTATTGGTGACGTCAACAACTTCTGTCTTAACTGCTCCCTTGTTTTCCAATAAATCGATGCTCTGCTTAAGACGATCTTCATCTATGTCCCAAATAGTCACATTGGCGCCTGAGTGAATAAAGCGAGTAGCTATTGCTAAACCTATACCCTTCGCTCCGCCCGTAACAATTGCCGTCCGCCCAATTAAGTCTAATTTATTCATTGCTAGCTCATTTCTTAATTTTTAGATTTCTTTATTATATATATAAAAAGCGTAGCGTAGTCATAATTAGGGAAAATAATAATGAGTGAAAGAAAAAAAAATTGGCAGGAGGTTAACTATTATAGTGATACCCTCTCAATAGCTGCACATTTATACACGCCAGATAATTGGTCTCCCGGAGACCCGTTGCGTCCTGCAATTGTTTGCCTGCATGGTTACAGTGGCATGAAAGAAGTTTATGGGATGGATGTACCTCGTAGACTTTGGGAAGAGGGATATTTTGTAATTGCACCAGATCATCGAGGTTTTGGTGAAAGCGAAGGACTTAGGGGGCGCCACCGACCTTTGGAGCAGGCACAAGACGTACATGATGCATTCACTTTCTTAGAAACAATTGAAGGAGTCGATAAGAATAGAATGGGGTTATACGGAACTAGTTGGGGTGGCGCTTCTGCCATTTGGTGTGCAGCTTTTGATGAAAGAATTAAAGTTGTTGTGAACTCAGTGGGAGTTTCTGATGGGGAAAGGTGGTTGGCGAATGCTCGCCGTCCGCACGAGTGGTTGAGTTTTCAGGAGCAGGTTACTGAGGCAGCATACAAAAGAGTGAAAACAGGAGAAATAACTAAAATGCCACTGTTGGATATAATGCTTACAGACCCTCATACTCTTGGCGTGATTGAACAACACCATCAAAAACACGGCCATTATGTTTCCGACTATGATCTCGAAAGCGCTGAGGCTTGCATGCGATTTAAACCTGAGAAGGTCGCTCATTTAATTTCACCCCGTCCAGTTTTGGTTATTTATGCAGAAGATGACTGTACTGTTCCGCCTGAAGAACAATTTGGCTGTTATTCTCAATTAGGTGAACCAAAAAAACTAGTTAAGTTGCCTAAGGCTCAACATTATGAATCTTACTATTTTTGCAATCCTGAAATGCATGAATTGGGAATGTCTGAGGCAGTTCTATGGTTTGAGAAATATCTATAAATCAACTACTTCAAACGGATTCTTATCAGGTCGACCAGAACAGAACCGCCACTCGCACTTTGCGTTGAGTAATTCTTGTGAGGGGAAGGCGATAATAGAGCTTGAAACTGTTCCATAACCAGTTTCAGTTACTATACACATGCTTTGATTCGGGTCTAATTCCATCTCTTTTCTCCGAGAGGCTAGAAGATTTTGCCAAGTCGTCCAATTATTTTTGTCAATATCAGGCTCTTTTGCGGACAGGAACTTATCAAAATAAAAGTCTAAACGTGGACTCTGTCTATCATTCAGTTCTCCTGATGTAATCATACTTAAACCGATTGGTAATGAGGTAGAAGTAATATTTCCAGACCCAGTATTCTTGAGCCAAAAGCCATTATTATTATCTGAAATTATTAAATTAAACGAACGATAGGATTCGCAATCAATTTCACGCAAGTAATATGCTGCGGTTTCTGCGTCCGAGTGATCAAGAGCTTCCAAGACCAGTTCACCTCTTGTTCTTTTTTCATCCATGGGGCCAAGAGAGCCTTCTCTATTAAGAATAGCGGCTCCGACGCCATGGTCATTTACGCCGAGCCAGGTTCCTCCCGCCTCTTCATCTTTTCCCGCTACTACATGGGGACGATCGGGCCAGTGGCGACCAGGAGGTAACCATGGTCTGGAAATAATTTCATCTCGGTTTGCAGCGAGGATTAAAGGCCATTCATGCCCAGGTCGACGAAGTATTAAGAGAGTACACATTACTAACTATAACCTTAATAAAATTCGATAGATTTAAAAAAAAACGCTAAAAATGTATTAAAGCGTTATTATATCTTGTTTATCTAAAGGTCCAAACTATATAACTGGTTATACAATATAGGAGAGAAGGCTGATGGCTGATTTTAATGAACGAGAAAAAGCATTTGAAGCAAAATTTAAACTTGATCAAGAGCTTCGTTTTAAAGCTACCGCACGCCGTAACAAACTATTAGGAGTCTGGGCAGCTCAAATGATGGGTCTAAATGAATTAGAGAGTGAGTCATACTCTAAAGAGGTAATAAAATCTGATTTTGAAAAGCCTGGTGATGATGATGTTCTGCAAAAAGTATTGACAGACTTACAGGGCAAAGAGATAGATATTTCCGAAAAAGAACTTCGCCAAAAAATGGATGATTTATTAGAAGTTGCTATAGGGCAGGTTCAAACCGAAGACTAATTCTACGTAAAGATCCCTTTTTCGAACGGATGCCAACCGTCTCGATGCTCAATTTCTATTATCCACACATCAGGGTCTAAGCTAGCAGTACGCTCTAGGTATGAGTCTGCCTCTGATTCCTCAACACTTTTATCGTTCAAGGCAGGATACCACATTAGCTTACCTGCAACATTGCGTCCTTGCGTAAAAACTTTGAAATTTTTATCCAATTGGTTGATTTTTAGGATGACAGTTCCGCTTTGTTTTTCTCCTTTTTTCACCACAGTCGCAGGAATTCCTTCATTGTTACAGCGTCTTAATCCTGCAGTTACCCACAATTCTGTGGGTAGTCGATCCTCAATCATGATTCTTCGAAAACCCGTGAAAAAATTAAATCAATGTGTTTTGTGTAATGCTTGATGTCAAAAAGTTCTTCAAGAGTTTTTTTCTGAAGCATTTTGGAGATAGATGGATCATTTTCTAAAAGTCTATAAAAAGCTCCAGGGCGTTTATCTTCTTCTAACTCCCAGACCTCCATTGCATTTCGTTGGACGAGTGAATATGCCTCTTCACGGTCCATTCCATTTTGAGTAAGAGCTAACAAAACTCTTTGTGAATAGATCAAGCCTCCTAAACGGTTAAGGTTTTTCATCATTTCATCAGGGTAAACGACTAAATTAGTAACTACTGTATTAAGTCGATTTAAGGCGAAATCCACTAAAATAGTTGCATCTGGAGCAGTCACCCTTTCTACAGAAGAATGTGAGATGTCGCGCTCGTGCCATAATGTAATGTTTTCTAGAGCGGGAAGAACCATTCCCCTTATTAATCTAGCTATGCCAGTTAAATTTTCTGTCAAAACTGGATTACGTTTATGAGGCATGGCGCTTGAACCTTTTTGACCTGGAGAAAAATACTCTTCTACTTCGCGAACTTCAGTTCTTTGTAAGTGGCGAACTTCGGTAGATAGACGCTCAATTGCTCCAGAAATAATTCCTAATGTCGAGAAAAATTCAGCGTGTCTATCTCTTGGGATGATTTGGGTTGATATAGGTTCGACAGAAAGATCAAGTTTTGAAGCTACATATGTCTCTACACTCGGGTCAATACTTGAATAAGTTCCCACAGCTCCTGAGATAGCGCAGGTAGATATTTCTTTTCGAGCTTTAGTCATCCTTTTTTTGCAGCGGTCGAATTCAGCATAATGTCCAGCAAGCTTTAATCCAAATGTCGTTGGTTCAGCATGAATTCCGTGACTACGGCCAATGCATATGGTGTGCTTATGTTCTTGTGCTTTTATCTCAATAGATTTCATTAAGGAATCTAAATCAGAGATAATTAAATCAGCCGCTTGCGACATTTGCACAGAAAGGCAGGTGTCAAGAACATCCGATGAGGTCATTCCTTGGTGAATGAACCTTGCTTCAGGTCCTACATTTTCAGCAAGGTTTGTTAAAAATGCGATTACGTCATGTTTGGTTTCCGCCTCGAGCTCATCTATACGGGCGATATCCCATTTCCCATTTTCCCAGACAGCTTGAGCTGCTTCCTTGGGGATAACACCCAGTTCTGCCATTGCATCACATGCGTGCGCTTCAATACTAAACCAAATACGAAATTTGTTTTCAGGCTCCCAAATTTCTTTCATTTCTTGTCTTGAATATCGCGGTATCATTTTTTTTTCCGATATTAAAAGTTAAAGTTTTATAATCGGTAAGTGTTTTGGCGTCTTTAAACGTATAAAAGGATTCAATTTTCTATATTTTTAAATTAAATAAAGTTTAATTTTTAATTCTTCGTTAAATCTCTCAGTTTAGTTTTCACGATTTTATTATAAAAAAATATTAGACATAAGGTGGTTTATGCCAGTTTTTTGGAGAAAGAGTAAAAACCTCATATCCATCGGCAGTAACACCTAATGAGTGCTCAAACTGAGCGGATAGGGATCGATCTTTAGTAACTGCAGTCCATCCATCAGCTAAAATTTTTACATCAAATTTACCAGCATTTATCATTGGTTCGATTGTGAAAAACATGCCCTCTCTTAACTCTGAGCCGACCCCAGGAGCTCCATAATGTAAAATTGACGGAGCATCATGGAAAACTTGTCCTAGTCCGTGGCCACAGAAATCTCTAACTACCGAAAAACGTTCATTTTCAGCATAAGATTGAATGGCATATCCAATATCCCCAAGAGTAGCTCCAGGCTTTACCGCCTCTATACCTTTCCACATTGCTTCATAAGTTACAGAAATTAGTCGCTCCGCCAGCCTTTTGACCTTATCACCCACTACAAACATTCGACTGGTGTCACCGTACCATCCTTCAAGTATTACCGTAACGTCGATATTAAGAGTGTCCCCATTGGATAGACGTCTCTCGCCAGGAATCCCGTGACAGACCACATGATTAATGGAGGTACAAATAGACTTGGGGAATCCTTTATAGTTTAAAGGAGCAGCAACTGCCCCATTATCGCTTATGTACTCGTGACAGAGACGATCAAGTTCTTCGGTAGTAACACCTGGAAGCACATACGGAGTAATAAAATCGAGTGTTTGAGCGGCCAAGAGCCCTGCTTTGCGCATATATTCAAAGCACGATTCATCGTGTATTCTGATTTTTCTTGGTTCTCTATGCCAAGATTCATTTTGGGATTCATTCATTATTTTCTATAAATAGAATATATCATTATCAATACTAATTCTTGAAATAAATATAACATTTTAAAAAGGTGCTCGAGATATAAATTTTATATAATTTGCATTTATCATAAAGTTAATTGTTTTTTCCGACACAAGATAATTAATCAATAACTTTGACCATTTACTGGCTGCGTGATAGGGCTTCAAAACGTTACATAAACATATCACGAAAGGGTTTATAATTAAATTAGTTCCAGTCAAAAAAATATATAGAAATCTACAATATTATATATATTGAGCTTTATTTAGGGAGAGCTAAAAGTATGGGTGATTTAATATGAGCGAAACGCGCTTGGTTACAGCGGCGGCATTGATAATCGGAAATGAAATATTGTCTGGTCGTACTCATGATGTAAATTTAAAGTTTTTAGGTGTAGAGCTAAATAAATTGGGCATACAAGTTCGAGAAGCTCGAGTAGTGCCCGATGATGAAAATGAGATAATAGAAGCGGTAAATCAGTGTCGAAAAAAATATAGTTATGTTTTTACTACTGGTGGTATTGGACCAACTCATGACGACATAACTGCCGATTGTATTGCCAAAGCATTTGGACAGAAACTCATTCATCATCCGGTTGCTGAAAAGTTACTCAGAGAAAGAATAATTAAGATGGGTAACGAAGTAACGGAGGCTCGGTTGCGTATGGCGCGCACCCCTGAGAATGCGGATCTTTTGATAAACGAAGTTAGTGGTGCCCCAGGATTCAAAGTTGATAATGTCTTTGTTATGGCCGGTATTCCCAGAGTGATGCAAGCCATGTTTCAGGCAGCTATACCATTTCTTGAAAGAGGGGTCACAATGCTGTCTCATACTATAGGTGGTTACGTTGCGGAGGGTGCTATAGCGATAGAGCTGGAGTCATTACAAAATAATTATAAGGACTTAGATATTGGAAGTTATCCATTTTATTTTGGGGGACGACCTGGTAGTAACTTTGTTTTACGTGGGCCCAGTCTGGGTCGGATAGATGAAGCTGCAGGAAAATTAAGAGTAATTATCAGTAAACTTGGTGGAGATCCAATAGATGGAGGTGTAGTTGTTCCAGAAGATAAAGGTAACTGATTTTAGAAATGAATGTGTTATCTTATTTGTAACCAATAAAGAAAAAACCCTATTCCGAATATAGAAAACCAAATAAATATATTACGAATTGCGGCCTTTCGTTTACGTAATCCATAAATCAGCCCAGGAATGATCATAATCATCACAGCTATAAATCCAACAAAACGGAGTAACTCAGTACTATCCAATATTGATTCCTTTCTCTATATGATATGACCTTGGTATAACCAATGAAAATAAAAATGCAAAGCTAGTTGCGCTAATTAATCTCGGAGACTAGCTTCTTAGAATTAAAGTTCGTTAATTGCGGGCGTGGTGAAACTGGTAAACACGCGGGACTTAAAATCCCGTGCCGTAAAAGGCTTGTGGGTTCGAGTCCCACCGCCCGCACCAACAACTCAGTAAAGTTAGACTAAAAAACTACAAATACTGTCAAATATTAAAATTAGTTTATTAACACCTAGAATAATTTCTCGGACGCGAGTTTTGCTCCCTTGCTTAATGATTCTAATTTCATCCAGACAATGTTGCGGTCAACCTGTAGACGACCAGCAAAAGTCCCGAATCCGCAATCTACGCCAGCTATAACGTTTTCTGCGCCTACCATTTCGGAATATTGAATTATTCTATCTGCGACTAGCTCGGGGTGTTCAACAAAATTAGAGGTTGAGTCAATTACTCCAGGTATTATTACTTTTCCGTCTGGTAAATTAACATCTTTCCAAACCTTCCATTCATGCGCGTGCCTAGGATTTGCGCCCGGAAAAGATACAGCACCTGGTTTGCCTTTAAGAACTATATCCAAAATATCTATTAATGGGACGTCTTCATGATGCGGCCCTAAAGTACTGGACCAACAAACGTGCATTCTCATTCTTTCAGAGGGAATGTTTTTAACTGCCTCATTGAGCGCTGAAACATGCATTCCGATTTCTTTGCGAAAATCGGTTAGGTTTAAATGTCGAAAGACGGTGTGCCTACTTAATGCTAAATCAGGGCAATCAAGTTGCAGTACAAATCCAGCTTCTACTATTGCTTCGTACTCTCGTGACATAGCTTGAGCTAAGGCAAAAATATATTCCTCTTCCGTTGGGTAATAAACATTTCTTAAATAACGTGAGATTTGTCCAGGAGAAGGGGACGTCATAAATGTTTCTTTTGTATTGGTATTTTTCAGTAAAGCGCTTGCACGACTGATATCTTCTTCCACGGCATCCCAATTTTTCCATCCAATAGGCCCGCTGCAGGTTGGCCTATGCTGAGGAGTTGATGCAAATAAAAAGCCAAGTAGCTCATTTAGCTCAGGAAAACCTTCTTCTCCAGTGCCTACTATGGGTGGTGAGCTTGGTCCATCATAACCAGCTAGTCTATCCTTGACATGTGAAGTGTAATCAGGCCGGGCTTGTTCTCCGTCGTTTATTATATCTAGTCCTGCTTTAACTTGACTATTAATCACATCTGAAATTGCAGCTCTAGCGGCTTTATCTAATTCTGCAGTATTATCTCCCGGATGTTCTTCCTCATCTAACAAAAGATCTACAACATTTTGTGGTCTGGGAAGGCTACCAGTGTGTGTTGTAAGAACTCGTTCATTGCTTCTTTCCATAACAAACTACTCCATTAATTAAAATCTTATTATAAATTCTTTTAGGCTCTTAAAAGACACTCTTTTAAAAGATTCAGGGCTTCTGAACTGAAAGTCATCATATTTTTTGTTCGATTTTGAGAATTTGTTTCTACTGTTTTTACTTCATTAATTGGACCAGAAACTGAAACACATGTGTGACCTGGATTGTCTCCATATCTGTTCCCTGTGGGACCAGCTGCTCCCGTCTCTGATATTCCCCATGTAGTATTAAATTTAGTTCTTATGCTAATAGCGAGTAGTTGGGCATATGGCTCACTGGATGAACGAATTCCTTTCATTTCAGTATCAGGTATTCCAAGTAGGAGCTCCCTTGATTGGTGAGTGTATAAAACTCCTCCACCCAGATAGTAAGCTGATGCTCCTGGGACGGCTAGAAGAGAAGCCGACAAAAGCCCTCCAGCAGAAGTTTCTGCAACCGCGATTGTATCGCCTCTTTCCACTAGCATTTCGGCAACTTCTTTAGAGATTAAGGTTAGCTCTTCCATCACTCTTTTCCTTTCACCTAACTATCCTATATTTCATCTTTCCTTTAACCCCCAAAAAAAGGCAGAATATTGCCTAAAATATTTAGGAGGGAAGAAAGTGAAAAATTTCGAGCAATATGAGGAATATGACGCCCTAGGTCTAGCTGAAATTTTGAGAAAAGGAGAAGTAACTCCTACTGAGGTTTTAGAAGCAGCAATCGATCGGTCTGAAAAACTGAATCCAGGTTTAAACGCGATTATTCTGGATCTTCATAAAATGGCTCATAAAACCATTTCTAAGGGTTTGCCTGAAGGGATTTTATCAGGGGTTCCTTATTTGATCAAAGATTTAGGAGCTACTTTAGCTGGTACGCCGACAACAGGCGGAAGTCGTTTTATGAAGGACGTTATTCCGGATCAGGATAGTGAAACTGTAAAGAGGTTAATAGATGCGGGATTTGTTATATTTGGCAAATCAAACACTTGTGAATTTGGGATGTCTATAACCTGTGAACCACAGCTTTATGGGCCGACCAAAAATCCTTGGGATGAAAGTGTAACCCCAGGGGGGTCGAGTGGAGGGGCAGCCGCAGCAGTTGCTTCAAGAATAGTTCCAGCTGCACATGCAAGTGACGGTTTTGGTTCGATACGGGTTCCTGCTTCATGTTGCGGACTGGTGGGTTTAAAGCCCACTCGAGGGAGAAATAGCTTTAGTCCTTTTTTGGGGGAAAGAATAGGGGGAACTGTAGCTGAGCATGCAGTGTCTAGAACTGTTCGTGATCAAGCAGTTGTCCTTGATATAACAGGTTCCTTTCCCGCTTTAGGTGATCCTTATTATGCACCTCCACCCTGTCGTCCATTTTTGGAGGAAGTAAGTGCTGATCCGGGTAACCTAAAGATAGCTTACTCCTATGGAGGCAAAACAGGGGCTAAAACAGATATCGACCATAAAACTATTTTGGATCAAACTGTTACTACTCTAATTGATCTTGGTCATCAGCTAGAAGAAGTGGACCCGCCAATTTCTAATGAAGAAAGTCAAGAAATTTTTAGGGACTTAATGGCAGCCAATGCAGCACAAATAATAAGATCTCATCCTGGAGGTAGACTGCCAGAAGTAGGAGAAGTTGAAAACGTAGTTGCCGCGACAGCCCAAATGGGAGAAAAAATTTTAGGTCATGATATTTTCTTAAGACAAGCTCAAATGCATGCTATGGGCAGGCGAATGGCTCAATTTCATAAAAAATATGATTTATTATTAACTCCAGGATTAGGTCATCTTCCTCCGAAGCTTGGATGGATCGATATGATGCTAGACAACGCTACTGAATATTGGGATAGAGTTGCCGATTTTTCTCCTTTCACAGTCTGGTTTAATCAGACCGGTCAACCAGCTATTAGTTTGCCGATTGGGCAAACGGAGAGTGGTTTTCCAGTATCTGTTCAGTTAGTTTCTAGATTTGCAGATGAGGCCACTTTATTCAGAGTTTCAGCGCAGCTAGAAGACGTATATGCCTGGCATAAAAGAAAGCCAATAATTGTTAAATAACAATAAGTTAATTTATTTTCTCTCTAAATAAGTTTAGGTAAAGTTTTCTATATATACCCCTCAGGCATTTTAAAAGGAAAGTTTTTTTCATAAGACCGAGCAGCACGAAGAACTGTTGCGTCATTGTAACGAGCGGCAACTAATTGAAAAGCAATGGGCATTCCTTCATCACCGAAGCCACAAGGAACTGATGCGGCTGGTTGCATTGTGAGATTAAAAGGATAAGTAAATGGGCACCAGTCTAAAAATCCTTCCATATCTCGCCCTTCGGGAAAGTTTTTGCCGGCTTCAAATGCCTCTAATGGCATTTGAGGTGTAAGAAGTAAGTCATATTTTTCATGAAATCGGGCCATACTAACCCCCAATTCTATTTTTAGGGCATTTGCCTCAACAAGATCTAATATAGAAAGGTTTCGCCCGGATTCGGCTATCGCAAGTAAGCCAGGATCCATTAATCTGGATTTTTCTTTAGGCATTTGATCAACAAGCCAAGCATCAGCTGCTGACCAAAAAGTGTCTATTATAGGCCGGCAGTTTGGGAGGTCAGGATCAACTTGCTCAACTATAGCTCCTAGTTCTTCGAATGCTTTTGCAGCATTTGCAACTGCATCAGAGACAGACTTATCTGCCCACCCATTTGTACCTAAGGTGGGACTAAAAGCAATTTTTACACCGGAAACACCGTCGTCTAATCTGGCCGTGAAATCCTGTTTTTCGATAGGTGGTGCCATGTAATCACGAATGTCTGGTTGGGCCATTATATTCAACATTTCGGCTGCGTCAGTTACATTGCGCGTCATGGGACCCATATTTGCTAATGTACCTATGTGTCCAGGTAAAGGATAATTCGGCACTAGACCAAAAGTAGGTTTGTGTCCAAATATTCCGCTAAATGCCGCTGGTATTCTTATTGACCCAGCAGCATCAGAACCTTGATGCAGAGGTCCCATAAATGAAGCTGCAGCTGATGCTGCTCCGCCGCTTGAGCCGCCTGGCGTTTTGCTCTTATCCCATGCGTTTCTTGTAATCCCTGTTAGTGGACTATCTGTTATTCCTTTCCAGCCAAACTCTGGTGTGGTTGTTTTCCCTACCAATACAGCTCCCGCTTCTCTAAGTCGTGCTGTGACAGGTGCGTCTTCTTCCCAGGGACCTGATGGATCAACTGTTTTTGAGCCTCTAAGAGTAGGCCAGCCTTTGGTTAAGGTAAGATCCTTGATAGTTACAGGAACTCCGTCTATTGGGCTATTAGGTTCGTTACCTAGCCATCTTTTCTCTGATGCCTTTGCCATGTTCAGGGTTGTCGTATCATCAGTTAGGCAAACACAATTTAAGTTATCATTGTGATCATTGATTTGATTCAATGTTAATTCAGCTACTTCGACTGGTGAGGCATCACCGCTTTCGTAATGCTTAGCAAGTTCAACAGCACTCATTGCCATAAGGTTTGATGTCATGTTTGCTTCCTTTTTCTAGATATATTTATTTGGTTTAGTGCTCAGAAATATTTTTAAATTGTTTCCAGGTATCATCCAAAGCTAGTCTAAACCTAGATATCATTTCCTCGACTTCATTTATATCGATTATAAGTGGTGGACAAAAAGAGATTGTATCACCAATGGCACGAACAATTAGCCCGTGTTCCTCGGCTCTTTGATTACAAAAAGCACCAACACCTAGCTCATTAGAAAATGGTTCATGATTTATTTTGTTTTTTACAAATTCGACACCTGCTAACAATCCCACGCCACGGACTTCTCCGACTAGGGGATGATCAATTAGATCTCTAAGCCCTTCTTGAAAAACGGGTGTTACACGCTTAACGTGTTCAACTATTTCTTCTTCTTCATAAATTTTAAGTGCTTCGCTAGCTACTGCTGCGGAAACTGGATGACCAGAGTATGTAAAGCTGAGCCCAAATACACCCACTCGATCACTTTCATTACTGATTGCCTCAAAAATTTTATCATTTACAAATAATGCGGAGATAGGAATATATGCGCTAGATAGACCCTTTGCACATACAATCATGTCTGGATTAAGCCCCATAGTTGTGGTGCCAAACATATTGCCAGTCCGACCAAACCCTGTGATCACCTCATCGGCAATAAGGAGTATATCATGTTTGGTTAGGATCTTCTGTATTTTTTCATAATATGTGGGAGGTGGTACTATAACGCCACCGGAACCCATAATAGGTTCAGTAAAAAAAGCACCGATAGTGTCAGATCCTTCTTTCTCTATAAGAGTTTCTAATTCCCCAGCAAGTCTAGTTGCAAATTCTTCTTCGCCTTCTTCTGGTTTTGCAAAACGATAGTGGTGCGGGGGGGTTGTATGAAGGAAACCCTCTAGTGGTAGACCGAATGAAGCATGGTTGTAATACATTCCAGAAAGACTAGCAGAGGCAATAGTGTTTCCGTGATAAGCCTGTCGATGCGATATAATTTTTCTTTTTTGGGGTTTACCCGTAGCAGACCAGTAATACCAAACGATCCTTGCTGCACTATCATTTCCCTCGGAGCCAGAATTTGCAAACCAGACTTTTGACATTGGAACTGGTGCCATATTAAGAAGAGTCTCGGCTAGGTTTATAATAGGGTTATGACTTTTATGATTGGTAAGATGATAATATGGCATTTTTCGCATCTGGTTTGCCGCTGCATTAACCAAGCGCTCTTGTCCATAACCGAGGGAAACACACCATAAGCCAGACATTCCTTCGATATATTTATTTCCATATATATCTGTGACCCATACTCCTTCTCCACTGTCAATAATTACAGGACCTTTCTCTAAGTGTGATTTAAGGTTTGTTAACGGGTGTATTATTGAGGCAATATCTCTGCCTTCTGGCGAGTTTGTAAGGTGCTTGGAGTTATAATTCATTTATGTATTCCAATTCTTATAGTCTATTTTTGATCATAAGATCAGGCTAAGCCATCTGAGACTGATATTTCTTCAGATTTTATTTCATAGCCGGAGAATCTTGCTTGCATTTCAATTAGGGCTGCAAAATCATCATTACCATAACCTAGGCCTATTAGTTTTTGAATGATATCTCTGGTCATATTAGTTATGGGCATTGGTACTTCCATGTTTCTAGCGGCAACTAAAGCTAGTTCCATATCTTTTCTTAACATCTCAGAAGTATGAGTTGCCGTGAAATCAAGATTAACCAATGCAGGGGTTTTATAAGATGTGAATGTTGACCCCATTACACTTTTATTTAGATACTCAAGAAATGCATGACGTTTAACTCCACCCTTCTCAGAAAAGACGGTTATCTCAGCCAAGCATTGTGCGATTATTCCAAGCATTACATTATGAGCCAATTTTGCAATACGACTTGCATCACCCTCACCTAAATAAGTTACTCCTCTTCCTAGCTTTAATAAATAAGGCTCAACAAGATCATAGCCAGAACGCGGCCCAGAAACGCCTAAAGTTGCCTGTCCAGCTTTAACAGCGTTGCCATTGCCGCTGATTGGTGCCGCTAAAAATATTACACCTTGTTCGTTAGCTTTACTGCGTATTTTTTCTGATACCTCTAAAGAAACTGTGGAGGAGTCAATCAGTATTTTTGGTTTAGTATCGCTTGATAGAATACCATTAGGGCCCATGGTCGTTTCAAGTAGCGCTTTATCATCTGTGACTATTGTATAAACAATATCTCTGTTCGCGAGGTCTACAGGTTTTTCTACTAATCTTACTCCTAAAGGTTCCGCTTTAGAAGCTGTACGGTTATATACTGTAACATCTATTCCTGCTTCTATTAACCTTGCTGCCATTGGAAATCCCATTTTGCCAGTTCCAACCCATCCAATGGTTAGTGACTTGAGGTTTTCATCGACCATATTTCTTCTCCCGATACATAAAAAAATTGTTTTTCTCGTTTATCAACATTTAGAGTGGTGTTTTGTTCGATACTATATGAAAGTACATAGTAATATAGGTTATATATAAACTAGACTGATATAAAGATATTGACCATTTTTCAAATTTTTGAACATCTTTTATAATTCTAACTGTTTAATTTAAATTATGCATTAAGACTAGAATCATCCAAATGCTTAGGGGGTTAGATATCGTTAAAAAACTTCAAAACGCTTATTACATAACTAAAAATATGGAACGAGCTGTTTCTTTTTATAGGGACACACTCGGGCTTTCTATTGCTTTCCAGGATGGTAATAAATGGGCGCAGTTCAAGGCTGGGGAGTCTAATTTTTCTCTTAGTTCTCCAGATGAAGGTGCCTTCGGAGCTTCTGGTGGAGTAATTATATTTGAGGTTGAAAGCATTGACCAATTTGAAAAGAAAATTGAAAAAAGCCAGGGAAGTATAATAGAGATAAGAGATATGGGAGACCATGGTAAGGTTCTGACTTTTAGGGATCCTGATGAAAATATAGTGCAGCTTTTTCAGCGTAAAAAATAAATAAATTACTTTTATTAGGAGGTAATCAATGGAGACTAAGGCTTTTAGAATTTATAAGATAGGTGGTCCAAGCGTTTTAAAATGGGAAACCGTGGATGTGCCTCCTCCAGGAGAAAGAGAAGTTTTAATTAGACATAAGATTATAGGTCTTAACCTAGCTGATATTTACAGGCGAAGAGGAATTTATAAAATGCCAATGCCCAATGGGTTGGGGAATGAGGCTGTTGGAGTGATAGAACAAATAGGTAAGGGTGTTCGTGGCTTTAAGGTTGGTGATAGGGTTGGGTATATTGGAGGAAGTCCTTTTGATGCGTATTCTCAGAGAAGAATAGCAAGAGCAGATAATCTAATTTTATTACCTGATTCAGTTTCGGACCGTGTTGCCGCTGCATCATTACTGAAGGGAATAACCGCACAATATCTTTTGACTGATGCTTATAGGGTGAAAAAGAGTGATACAATCCTTGTTCACGCTGCAGCAGGAGGAGTTGGTTCCATCATGTGTCAGTGGGCTGGACATATAGGTGCTAAAGTGATTGGCATAGTTAGTAGCGAAGACAAAGCTAAATTTGCAAGGCGAAACGGATGTCATCATACAATTGTCACTCGAAAGCCATCCTTCTCTAAGCATATTAAAGAAATTACAAATAACAAAGGAGTGAATGTTGTATATGACTCAGTTGGAAAATTAACATGGGATGAGTCTATAGCTAGCCTTTGTTTGCGGGGCACGATGATTAGCTTTGGAAGTGCTTCAGGTGAGCCCCCGAGTGTAAATATTGCAGCTACGGGGGCGTTGGGATCACCCTTTATGGCTCGGTGCGCTTTGGTTAATTATACAACCAGTCGAAGAGAACTATTAGATCGAGCGCGTTCTTTATTTACCGTTATAGAAAGTAATGTTGTTAAAATAAGTATTAAGCAACGCTATCCCCTTGCCGAAGCACCTCAAGCACAGAAAGATATGGAGTCGCGTAAAACGACCGGTTCAACAATCCTTATTCCCTGATATTTTTTGAAGGAGTTCTGAGCATGTCTTGGGCAGAGAAAAAATTTGCTAGCATTAACGGACTACAAATGGCGTATGTGGAAACGGGTGACCTGGATGGGGATCCTATTGTTTTCATTCATGGTAATCCAACCTCAAGCTATCTTTGGCGTAATGTTATTCCCTCCGTAACTCATTTAGGCAGATGTATTGCACCAGATCTATTAGGTATGGGAGATTCCGATAAACTTAAGCAAAGTGGTTCAGAGAGCTATACCTATGTAGAACATAGAGATTACCTTTTTCCTTTGTTAGATGAACTAGGGGTTGTTAATGAGGTTACACTAGTGGTTCATGATTGGGGTAGCGCTTTAGGTTTTGATTGGGCAAACCAACACCGTGAGCGCGTTAAAGGAATTGTCTATATGGAAGCAATTGTTAAGTCTTTACTATGGGAGGAATGGCCCGAACGAGCACGACCAGCCTTTCAAGCGCTTAGATCATCTGCAGGAGAAAAAATGATTTTAGAGGATAATTTTTTTGTGGAAAGAATGCTTCCTGGGTCTATTCTTCGAGATTTAACGGATGAAGAGATGTATGAATATAGGCGCCCTTTTATAGTAAATGGTGAAACAAGAAGGCCAACTCTTACTTGGCCACGACAGATTCCTATTGAAGGTGAGCCAGAAGACGTTACAAAAATAGTTAATAACTATTCTGAGTGGTTGGCCCAATCGGAAGTACCCAAGTTATTTATTGATGCAAAACCTGGAGCAATACTTACAGGAACGAGCCGGGATTATTGTCGTGAATGGAAAAATCAAACTGAGGTTATCGTAAATGGATCTCATTTTGTTCAAGAGGATTCACCTGTAGAAATAGGGAAAGCCATCTCAGAATGGCTAGAAAATTTAAATTAATTTTCTTACCAGCTGTTTCTGAGTTCTCTTAGTTTTAGAAAAACAGTTTTTGTTTCTGGATGACTTGGTAGATCAGAGAACTCTTCTTTTAAAACAGAAATTATCGTAGGACTGTCAAGGCGAAGAAAGGTGTTAATATTTCTTTCTAAGCCAAGATCTGTAATTAAAGCATTGCTGGGATCCTGATCTTTCAATTTCTCTTTTAAGCCTTTAGCTGTTTGATTGTCCGGCTCTCTGTCCAAGGTAAATCCTAGATTGTTAATCATATAATCATGTCCAGGGTACACTAAAGTGTCATCTGGAAGGGGCGCTATCTTCTTCATAAATGTTTCATATAAAACCTCTGGATCACCAGAATGGCAATTTCCTACCCCAGCGTTAAATAACGTATCGCCGCAAAATAAATGAGGTCTATCGGTATGGCCAAATAGAGATATATGAATGGGCGTGTGTCCAGGGGTTTTTAGGACATTCAACTGTCCACTACTACCTATATCTATCATGTCTCCTTCGTGCAGTTCCTCTTGTATGTTAGCTATTTTGCCATCTGCATTAGCTGGACCTAAAAGCTTTGCATTTGTTGAATTTATGATGGCTTCGTTGCCTCCTGTATGATCTTTATGTTCGTGAGTGTTTAGTACTCGCGTTATATCCCATCCGTTTTTCTTAGCTGTAGAAAGGCACATTTCTGGATCGATTGGGTCTATCGCTAATGCTTCCCCACTATTTGAACAAGCCACTAAATAGAAGAAGTTTCTAGCGCTATTTCCAGTCCATAATTGTTCTATTATCATCATAAAGACCCTTTTCAGTTTGAGGTTAATCTCATAATTGTAATATTCACTGGTTAATCAGGTTATGGTTTTTTTCCCATTAAACCGAGGTTTAATAGTAAACGAAATATAATTGGAATAACGATAACAACAATAGCTATTCGGGCAATATGATGAGTGGCCACAAAAGCTGTATCGATATTTAAAGTTAATGCGATCAGACTCATTTCTGTTAATCCCCCAGGTGAAAAAGCAAGTATTAGGGAGGAAATGGGAAAACCGGCGACCAGCGCAAGAAAAAAACCAAAAACCAGTGTGACAGATAGTAATATCCCTGTTGCAATACCTCCAAGCCGAACAATATGACCTAAGTCTTTGTAGGTAAGTCCGGAAAACCTAATTCCAACAGCTGAGCCAAGTACTATTTGCGCAATGGCTATAACTATTTCAGGGGGCGATGCAGATGTTAATCCAAGCAAATGGACTACAGCGCTAAATGTCATTGGGCCAGTAATATGTGGTGCAGGTATCTTAGCCAACTTAGCACAATAGAAACCTAAAATAGCACATCCAGCAAGTATGGATATATCAATAAAACCAATCGCGCCTGAACCATCTATCGAAAAGGTGCGAACTGTAGTGCCCAAGTCACCGAATACTCGAAAAAAGAATGGCAATATCATAACGACAAAAAATATTCTTGTGCTGTGAGCCACACTTATTTTTCTTTCATCTGCCCCCTGGGATTCTCCTAAAATTATCATTTCATTTAAGCCACCTGGCACAGCTGCAAAGAAAGCTGTACGTTTGTCAAACTTGGCCATGTAGTGATAATAAAGAAAAGTAGCAAATGTAGCCACCATGACATAAACAAACAATGATAATAGTGTGATTGGCCATCGGGGTATTCGATCAAGTATTTCTGGGGAAAAAGCCCCACCGAGAAGAACTCCAATTACTAGAATCATAAGTGTGCGTAGTCGAGAATCCATTTTCAACTCAACTCCACTAATTGTAGAAAAGCCAGTGGCAAACATGGCTCCCATCATCCAAGGTAAAGGAAGGTCCAAATAGCTAAAAATTGCACCTCCGAGGGTTCCTATTAAAATAGCTAAAGAAAACTTTCCGATATCAGCCTTACGAAGGGCATGCACTGGTGAGTTCGAAGCTTTTACTTCGGTTATCTTATTACTCATTAATCTATTACAGAATCAAATTGGTTTCGGACGATTTATATTTTCTTTAGACAGGCTAAAAGGTGCATTTTTCCAAATTTAAAAGGTAATTTCTAGACTTCAAACTGCTCCTTAAGTATGCGCTCTTCAAGATTAGTTTCTGGGTCAAATAGCAGTTGAAAGCTATACATTCGGTTCTCGCTAATATTGACCTCAATGATATTACGTACTTCTTTGTCATCAGCTGTGGCACTGACTGGTCTTTTCACGTGATCTAGTATTTTAAAATTCACATTTGATGTATGAGGTAGTAGGGCACCTCTCCATCTACGAGGACGAAATGCACTTATGGGTGTTAAGGCCATTATCTCAGCGCTAAGAGGTATAATTGGCCCATTGGCTGATAGATTATATGCAGTGCTACCGGCAGGAGTTGAAACTAAAGCTCCGTCACAAATCAATTCTGACATCCTAACTACGTCGTCGACTTTTATTTCAAGTTTGGCAGCTTGATATGTCTGTCTGAGCAATGAAACTTCATTGATTGCTAATGATTCATGGGTTACTCCATCGGCTGTCTTTGCTGACATCTGTAAAGGGTAAAGTTTCATTGGTTGGGACTTATTTAATCGTATAAGTAAATTTTCAGTTGAATAATCGTTCATCAAGAAACCTACGGAGCCGCGGTTCATTCCAAAAACAGGAACCTTATTTTCAATATAGCGATGTAAGGTTTGGAGAACGAAGCCATCACCACCCAGAGCTACAATGACATCAGCATCTGCTGGGTCTGTTGTTTTATAAATCTTTTTTAAATGATTAAGAGCAATTTGAGCGTCATCAAAATCAGCAGCAACAATGGCTATCCGATCTGCGTTGAATTCGTTTACTGACATGGTTTTCCTTTAGTCTACGATCTTATAATTTGAACTACCCGCCTGTAACGCTCATATGCCGACTAACAGAGGGCTGGTTGTTTGTTCTGTTTATGATAAAATCATGCCCTTTGGGTTTTCGACTTATAGCTTCTTTTATAGCTTCTATTAATGTTTCATCATCATCTGAGTTACGAATATGCACTCGAAGGTCAGCTGCGTCTTCTTGCCCTAAACACATGAATAAAGTGCCAGTACAAGTTAGTCTAACTCTGTTACACATTTCGCAGAAATTGTGAGTTAGAGGGGTGATAAACCCTAGCCTTTGACCAGTTTCCACTACATCGAAATATCTAGCTGGACCGCCAGTTCGATAGTTCGTGTTTTTCAAAGTCCAGTTTTCTGCTAATTTGGCACGCACCATGGATAGTGGTAGATATTGGTCAATACGCTCCTCTCCAATCTCTCCCATAGGCATGACTTCAATAAAAGTAATGTCGAATCCTTTTTCCCCGCACCATATAAGCAAACTATCAAGTTCATCGTCATTAACGCCCTTTAAAGCAACTGTATTAATTTTTACTTTAAGTCCAGCATTTTTTGCAGCTGCTAATCCATTGAGCACTTGATCCAAATTACCCCATCGAGTGATTTTACTAAACTTAAGAGCGTCGAGTGTATCGAGTGAGACATTTATTCTTTTTATACCTGCTCTAGCCAGGTCTTGAGCGTACTTTTCTAACTGGGTTCCGTTTGAAGTCAAAGTTAACTCTTCAAGGTCTCCGGTGCGGAGATGCCTACTAAGACGGTTTATAAGCCACATAATGTTTTTTCTGACTAATGGCTCTCCGCCTGTCAGTCGAAGTTTTTTAACACCCAGACTTACAAATATGCTGCATATACGATCAAGCTCTTCTAGTGAAAGCACATCTGACTTGGGTAGAAATGTCATGTCCTCTGCCATGCAGTATACACATCTTAGGTCACAGCGATCTGTAACAGAGACTCTAAGATAGTCAATTTGGCGTTTGAACGGATCAATTAATCGGGTGTCATTCATTGTTTATGTGGGCCCATACTAATCAGTAAAAATAGTTTAAACGATTTTTTTAATATCATCCTGGATTAAATAGATAGTGTCTAATGTGATTAAGGCCAATAATAATACTAAATATCAGGATTAAAATCACATTTACCTGATTTTTTTTCAAAAATGATAAAAAAATCTCAGTTTCTATAGGTGTTTTTTGATTTCTAGTCGATTTAATCATTACCTACTAGTTGTTTCATGAGGAGCTATAGGCTTTTCCTTAGGTACTCCGCTTTTTTTATTTGCCCACTCGACTACTCGAACCCTTTTATTCAAGATTGTTTCTGGGATATCAATTCCTGTTTGTAGCGCGGTTTCATTATTTATTACAATAAAATTTCTTTTTGCTGAGTATATTCTTTTATTTAACGAAGACGGGTTTTCTAAAACTCTCTTGATAATATGTCCAATTTCTAGGCCTATCGCATATGGATCAATTATTATTGTTGCCAAAGCTCCATACAAAACAGTTTGTTCGTCGCTAGCGAACACAAGAGTTTTATTTTTTTTAGCTATATTAATAATCTGTTCGATTGAAACTTCTGGGTAGAGCTTTTTGTCTATTAAAAAAACAGAATTTTTAGTGGGTGATGTTATTTTGTTTTTTGTCCCGATAACATAATTAGACTTTACAGTGAATTTTTCTAAATCCAGATTTTTTCTTGATGTGATAATTTTAAGGCGACTAATCGCTTCCCTAATCTTTTCGTCATTATTTGGCTTATACGGTAACAAAATAGTTTTAATTTCAGGAGTTATTTCAAGGATTAACTCTAACAGAGAAGAATAGTCTTCTGTTTTGGTAACTCCGTATACTGACTTAGCATTATTATGGCGAAGTAGTTTCACCATATTATCTAAGTCAACACCTGCAAAAACTATAGGAATAGATAAATTCTTTTTGAGAGCGATAAGGGCCGAAGGATAGGTTAGGGCAACTATAATACTGGCATTATCATTCTTAAATTTATTAATTAATTGTGCAGCTTTATCCTGATCATTCTTTGCCTCTTCGAAATTATATCGAATTGATTTTCCTTCAACATAACCGTGCTCACTCATATAATCGACCATCCCTCTAAAAATTGAATCTATAGGGGTGCTCTTGTCTATAGAAGTAATTGCTATGTAGGGAATTTTATTTCCACTTTTTTGCTTGGCAAATGAATTTGCGATCGGAAGGCTAGTGCAGAATATAATAATTAAAATAATTATAAATTTTGGCCAACATAAAAAAGTAAACGTTTTTACTAACTTGTAGTTTATAAAAAAACGGTCCCAGCTCATATTTATTTATTCTTTTCTTCTATTAAACTGGTGCCTTTAAATGGACGTTTGCCATTGATTTTATATGAATTTATAGCTTTTTGTCCTTCTAAACCAGTAATCCAATTAATAAACTTACGTCCGTTAATTTCCAAGATATGTTTGTGCCGTTTTGGGTTAACGAGAATGATGCCATACGTATTATCAGAGGTATGATTTATTAGAGTGACTAGATTACCTCTGTTATTAAATTTTGCCCATGAGCCGCTTTCAGTGATTGTATAAGCATTAAGAGCAGAGGCCATATTCAGGGTGGCCCCCATGCCTGAACCTGTTTCTAGGTAACGTCTTTTTAATGTCTCATTTGGTGTTATTCCTGCTAATCTCCATAATCTAAGTTCAGCTTTATGTGTTCCACTTTCATCTCCTCGTGAAATAAACAAACTTTTAGATTTAGCAATTTGATTAAGGGCGTTAACTGTATTTTCATTAGTAGGGATGTCAGCAGGATTTTTGCTCGGTCCTATTAAAATAAAATGACTTGTCATTACTTCTTTTCTAAAAGAACCATATCCTTTTTCAACAAAAGAAATTTCTGAATCTTTATCATGAACTAGCAGTATATCGGCGTCCCCATTTATACCAATTTTTAATACTGCGCCTGTTCCACGAACTAAAGTTTTTATTTTGATATTTAATTTTTTATAGACTTTTGGTAATAAATACTCCAGCAAGCCAGAACTATCGATAGATGTAGTGGTAGCTAGTATTAGGTCTCTACTTTTTGCCTCAGCAGGAAGAATGATTAAGACGGTTAAATATATAAAAAAAACTTGAATCGGTCTCACCAAAACAATTCTCCTTTAATAAACGCTCTACCAGCCTGGGTTTTTGGATTAGAAAAGAATGTATCACTATCTGTTTGCTCTAATAATTTTCCACGATGAAAAAAAAGTATTTCGTTTGACAAACGTTGGGCCTGCCTCAGATCGTGAGTTGTCATGATGATTTTAGTCCCCGCTTTATGAAACTCCTCGATCAAATTCTCGATGGCTATAGTTGATGATGGATCAAGGTTAGTTGTAGGCTCGTCGAGAAATAATACTTTAGGAGAAAGGGCCCAGGCTCTGGCCATCGCAAGTTTTTGCTGTTCTCCTCCGGATATTGATTTTGCAGGAAGATTACTTATTTCGTTTAGACCTGTTTTGGCGAGAGCTTTTTCCAGAATGTCTTCCCTTGTATTTCTTGGAATTTTGCATAACTTCAAAGTATGCTCAATATTAGCACGTACAGACCTTCGTAACAAAATAGGTTTCTGAAAAACCATAGTATGGAATTGTTTGTTTGTAGTTGATTTATTGGATAAATCAGTGTTCCAAATAATATCACCCGAAGAGGGTTTTAGTATTCCATGACACAACTTAAGGGTTAAGGATTTACCAGCCCCATTGGGGCCAAGAAATACAGTAATTTGACCTGCCTCAAGTCTAAAATTTAGGTTCTCTATAAGTTTATGACCATTTACTTCATAATTTAATTTGGAAACCTCTAGGGGTAGTATTTTATTATTTGTTTTCATTGAAATAATCAGAATTAGTTATATTTTGTACGAATTAGTTGAGCCAAAGCATTCACGATTAATGTTGTGATTAACAAAACTATACCTAAACCCAATGCTAAACTTAAATTGCCTTTGCTTGTTTCCAAGGCTATCGCTGTAGTCATAACTCTTGTGATGTGGTCAATATTGCCACCAACAATCATTACAGCTCCCACTTCGGCGATAGCTCGACCAAAACCCGCAAGTAAGACTGTGGCTAATGAAAATCTCGCATCCCAAAGTAGGGTTGCCATGCTATCGATTTTACTTGCCTCTAGTGATTTTAAATAATCACTATACTCAAACCATAAATCTTCCAAAATTTGTCTTGTAAGCGCTCCTATAATAGGGGTGACCAGGAGTGTTTGGGCTATGATCATAGCCGTTGGAGTATATAGTAGTCCGAAAACTCCAAAAGGACCGCTGCGAGATAAAAGCATATATACAATTAACCCTACAACAACTGGCGGAAGACCCATAAGTGAATTTAAAATTATTACTAGGCCCTTTTGACCAGGAAACTTGTAGTAGGCGAGGAATGCTCCTAAGGGAAATCCTATAATGCATGATATAAAAACCGCTGATAGACTAACCCTCAGAGAAAGATTTAATATAGAAAGTAGATCGGTATCTAAACTAATTATAAGGCTTGCTGCACTGGTGAAGCCCTGTCCCAAGTCGTCCAAATCATCAATCCTATTGGCTATTGGAAATCGTATTATAAACATTTAATGATATATTCAAAAAATGTTTTTCTAACTTTAGATAGTGGGTTTTTTTATTAAATCATGAATTCTTTTATATTTATCAACTAATTAATTAAACTACCATTCAAAAACGTTTATATGAATAAAAAGATTATTGGACATGAAATTAACTGAACTTAAACCTAATCCTTCTGATCCAGCTCTGACCCAAAGAGTTAGCGGGGTTAATGAAAAAGGTTGTTCGATAGAGACTTCGGTAGTTGTTGAGCGGCCATTAACTATATTTCTTAACAATCAAGAGATTGTCACTATCATGACCGTAGGTGATTACCCTGAGTATTTAGGTGTTGGCTATCTCTATAACCAAAATATGCTTTTACCAGATGACGAGATAGTTAAGGTTGATCATGATTCCGATATTGAGACAGTTGTTGTAAGGACTTTGCGTCAAACAGATTACGAGTCCAAGCTTAAGAAGAAGACCCTTACGAGTGGGTGCGCCCAGGGAACAATTTTTGGTGACCTGATGGAAAATTTCGAAAATGTGAAATTGAGTGCTAAAGCACGTATCAGGACATCCTGGTTATATGATTTAACAAAAAAAATTAATACAACACCTAGTTTGTATCTATCTGCAGGAGCTATACATGGTTGTGTGTTATGTCAGAAAAACAAACCCATAATTTACATGGAAGATGTAGGTCGTCACAATGCCGTTGATAAGATAGCAGGGTATGTGCTGCTCAATAATATTCAAACACAAGATAAAATTTTCTATACAACCGGACGTTTAACATCAGAAATGGTTATTAAGGCAGTTCACATGGAAATTCCTATATTAGTATCGCGTTCAGGTTTCACCGCGTGGGGAGTCGACCTTGCTCAGCAGTCAGGCCTAACTCTGATAGGGCGCGCTCGTGGACATCGTTTTCTAGTATTAGCTGGCCACGAGAGGATTATATTTGATTTTGATGACGATAAAGTTGATAAAGGATAGATTGTAGATCATAAAGTTTCGACTAATTATTAAAGGCCAGTAATGTGTCTGCTAAAATTGAAAATATAGTAGGTATAGTTCTTGCTGGTGGCCAGTCGATACGTATGGGAGGAGGGGATAAGTGCCTATTAGAACTAAATGGACGTTATATTCTTAACCATGTTATTGATCGTGTTAAGTCCCAGGTTAATAGGTTGGTTATCAATGCCAATGGAGATGTAAGCCGTTTTGATGACTTTAACCTTCCGGTTGTGAATGACAGTTTTGATGGTTTTGCTGGCCCATTAGCCGGTGTTCTAACGGGTATGGAATGGACTATAAAAAATGAACCCGAAGTATCTTGGATTGCCACATTTGCAAGTGATGTACCCTTTTTACCTCTTGATACGGTTGAACAGCTGTCTTTTTCTATAATCAAAAGTTCTTCTGATATGGCTTGTGCCAAAAGTGGGGGTAGACACCATCCAGTTATTGGTTTGTGGCCTGTGAGGTTATATGAAGAGCTTCGTAACGCTTTAACAAACGAGGGTATAAGAAAAATTGATGAATGGACTGTTGGCTTTAAGCGTTCATCTGCAGACTTCAGTAGTATTGGGATTGATCCATTTTTTAATATTAATCGCCCAGAAGACCTTGCCAAAGCTGAAGAGTACTTAATTTCCATAAAAAAATAATAACTATACCTATATTAGAATGATTCTAATATAGGCCATACATTAATTGACACTAGCCCATAAACTCTTTTTAATTCACAGCAATAACGCGTATGGCTGTTTTTGTGCTGACCTGCGACAACCAATCGAGTTTACTCGGTGGCGTTATTCAAGGCCCGAGGTCGGGGAGGATAAAAGAGATTGTATGGATTTTTCTATTAGTTAGATCAATAAATCTCATAAAATAAAATAGAAAAGGTCCAGCTATTCGTTCAGCTGGACTTTTTTATTTATTAGAGTTTAAGCTTCACAAGGTTACCCTCTTCGTCTACTTCCAGGCCTGTTTCGCGTGCTCTTTCGATTACGTTAGGGTGCCAAGAAACATTGCCCGCGTCGGGGCCACCGACAATAGCAAGCATGATAGAATCTGGTCCACCAGATACTAATCGGAAACCACGATAAATACCCACCGGCACATTAATCACATCTAGGGGTTCAAGTCGAACAGAGCGTTCGTTATCTCCTTCGAGCCATATTACCTCCCAAGAACCTACTAATGGAATGAACACTTCTTCTGTTTGATGTGCATGAAGTGCTGCACCAGACTGGCTTCCTTCTTTAGCCCGATTATAGACAAGTGAAAATCCATGGGCGCTACCTATTTTGGGCTCTAACAGAGGATCAGTTAAATTTTCTACAACATTCATTCCAATCACATTGACGATTTCACGCTCATGGTTGGGAATTCTTTGGTCCAAATAAGCTAGATCAGACCCTCTGCATTCATCTGCTCTAATCACATATTTTGATTCCATTTCTGACTCAGAAATTCTTTGTTGGTTCATATCATCCCCTTTCATTATTCTTTTCAGGAGCTTTCTGAATATTGACAGCACAGAATTTAAATTCAGGAATTTTCCCCCACGGATCCAAAACAGGATTTGTTAATAAATTCGCAGCTGCCTCAGCAAAACCAAATGGAATAAATACCATGCCTTCCGGGACCTCCCGGTCTGCGCGCGCAATTAACTCTATTTTTCCCCTTCTGCTCTCTACCTGAATCAGGTCCCCTGGTTTTGTTTTAAGTCGACGCATTTCTATTGGATGCAAAGAAGCTACAGCTTCTGGTTCTAAATCATCCAAGATTTTAGCACGACGTGTGATTGCACCAGTATGCCAATGTTCTAAAAGCCTACCAGTAGTCAGAACAATTGGATAATCTTCATCAGGAAGTTCATCAGGTGGCAAAATTTCTGCGGGAACGAATTTTCCCTTTCCTGTTGAGGTAGGAAATCCATCAGAAAACATGATGTCTTGTCCAGGTTTGTTAGCATCATCACAGGGATAAGTTACCGAACTCTCACGTTCAAGTCGTTTCCAAGATATACCATCAATTGTATTCATCGATTCTTTTAGCTCATCATAAATCTCTTCAACTTTATTGTACGACCAGCTTAACCCAAGTCTCTTCCCTATTTCATTTATTATCCACCAGTCCTGTCTCGTTTCACCAGGTAGAGAGAGTGCAGGTCGTCCCATTTGAACTTGTCTATTAGTATTTGTTACTGTTCCTAATTTTTCTGGCCATGCTGATGCTGGCAATATAACATCAGCATGGAATGCAGTCTCAGTCATAAAAATTTCTTGTACCACCAGGTGATCAAGTTCTGCTAGCCCTAGCCTTGCATGTCTCTGGTCAGGGTCAGACATTGCTGGATTTTCGCCCATTATATACATGGCTTTTATTGATTTATCTCTTGCAGCATCCATTATTTCTACAACAGTTAAACCTGGGTTTGGATTTAATTTGTCAACCTGCCAGAGGGTCTCAAAACGTTCTCGAGTCTCCGGGTTTGATACGGATTGGTAATCAGGGTATAACATCGGAATAAGACCTGCGTCAGATGCTCCTTGTACATTGTTTTGGCCTCTCAATGGGTGCAAGCCTGTGCCGGCTCGACCAATTTGACCAGTAAGTAATGACAGTGAAATAAGGCATCTAGCATTATCAGTGCCGTGGACATGTTGTGATATTCCCATTCCCCAAAAAATAATGGACTTTTCAGATTTAGCATAAATTCTTGCGACAGTTTTTATAGTTTCAGTATCAATTCCACATGTCTCAGACATCTCCTCTGCACTAAAAGACGAGATTTTATCTTTAAGCTTTTCGAAATTTTCTGTGTGGTTCTTTATATATTGTTGGTCTGCTAACCCCTCATTTATGATTGTGTGCATTATAGCGTTTAATAGCGCTACATCTGAACCTGCTCTATTCTGCATAAAATAGTCTGCATAGCGTGTAAGGGAGTATCCCCGAGGATCGATCACTATTAATTTCGCACCTCTTTTTGCAGCTTGTTTAATATATGTTGCTGCTACAGGGTGATTCTCTGTTGGACGTGCTCCAATCACAATTATGCAGTCTGAATCTTGTGCTGCTGTGAAAGGAGCGGTAACTGCTGCAGAGCCGATTGTCTCCATTAGTGCTGCTACAGATGATGCATGACATAAACGAGTGCAATGATCGACGTTATTAGTTTTAAAGGCCGTACGAATGAGCTTCTGAAACAAATAAGCTTCTTCATTTGACCCTTTTGCTGAGCCAAACCCAGCTATTGCGTCTCCTCCGTAAGTATCAAATACCTCTTTAAGTCCGTCGGCTGCTAAATTCAGAGCTTCTTCCCAACTTGCTTCTCTAAAATGAGTCCAAGGGTAGTCCGGATCAACCTCGTCATCCCATTTTTTTTCTATGCCTTCTTTTCTGATTAAAGGCACTTTTAATCTCTGCCGATGGTCCACATAGTCAAAGCCAAAACGACCTTTTACGCATAGTCGGTTTTCATTAGCGGGCCCATTTCGCCCATCAACTTTGATAATTTTGTTGTCTTTAACATGATAGGTAATCTGGCATCCAACACCACAATAAGGGCAAACGCTGTCGATCTTTTTATCTGCTATTTTATCAGCATTAGGGCCCTCATGGGACATGGTCAAAGGCAAAAGAGCACCTGTTGGACAGGCTTGTACACATTCGCCACATGCTACGCAGGTTGAGTCTCCCATTGTATCATCAAAATCAAAAACTATTTTGCTATTAGCTCCTCTTCCGGCCATTCCTATAACATCATTGACTTGGACTTCTCTACAGGCGCGGACGCATAAATTGCAGTGGATACAGGCATCTAGATTAACCTCCATGGCTGGATGGCTGAAGTCCGATAACCTGATAGCATTTTCTCTGGGTGGAAACCGGCTTTCACTTATATTAGAAAAATCAGCCCATCTCCAAAAAGTAGAGCTAGAATCATAAGAATTTTCTTTTTTTGGTTGGTCGGCTAATAATAACTCAATGATCATTTTACGAGATGCTATAGCCCGTGGTTCTGTTGATTTAACAATCATTCCTTCTTCAGGTTTTCGTATGCAGGATGCGGCCAAAGGTTGTTCACCGTCGATATGTACCATGCAGGCTCTACAGTTTCCATCTGCACGATATCCTGGGTCTGGCTTATGACAGAGATGAGGTATACTAATCCCTTCACGAGAAGCTACTTGCCAAATTGTCTCTTCAGGTGACGCATTTAGGAGTTTGCCGTTTAGTGTGAAATTGATCATCTGTTTATTTTCAGTCACGGGTATTACCCATTTTTTTTCACAACCAAAGAGGATTAACGAATTTCGATCAACTCTATCTCAAAAAGTAAAGTCGCATTGGGGGGAATTACGCCACCAGCTCCAGAAGGTCCATATGCAAGATTTGAAGGGATTATTAAGGTTCTCTTTCCTCCAATTTTCATGCCCTGTACTCCCTCATCCCAGCCGGGGATAACTCGACCTGCTCCTAAAGGAAAACTAAAGACCTGATTACGATCAACAGAACTATCAAATTTTTTACCTTTTGAACCATTTTCATATAGCCATCCTGTGTAGTGTACTGCAACGTTCTGGCCAGCTTCGGCTTCCGCACCATTGCCAATAGTTTGATCGCTAATAATTAGTCCACTACTGGTTGTCACTGTTTCTTGGGCATTACTCATTTGAGGCACACACAACATTAAAAGAAGCAAGGTGTTTAGGGTTACTTTTTTTATTGTAAAACGCAAACTTATATTTCTTACACATGTAATTAATTTCCTTTTCATATTATATGTCTCATTTAGTTAAATAAAATATCTGTAAATAAAGAACAGTCTAAATCGGGTCTCTTTAAAAATATTTTAGTCTTAATATTGTTAGATCAGAAGTCATTAAATTGAATTTTTATAATTTATTAACCAAGTGAGTCGATTAATTTCGTGTTGCCCTGCTTTTCTTATAAATATTTTTATACCCAATTTTTCTTACACTAGGAAAAAATTATAGCATGAGATACCTTTAACACTATTTAAGGGTTTTATTGTTATTTTATTGAAAGGTTAAGTTTTAATGAGTGATTTACCTCCTTATTTCATGTGGTTTCCAAACAGTTATCGATGGTCATCTGCTTTATTGAATATTATTTCTACGGCTCCATTTGGAGGAGCTGATATAAGCGAGGTTTATCAAATTCGACGAAAACTTGAGGATAGTGATCAGGAAGATGATCTGGCGTGGTTTAATGCGTGTAATGAAGTAGCAAGAAAAGTAGAAAATAACGCAAATGGTTTTCTTCAAAATGATTTTAAAGGTCCAGCTGCGGCAATGTTTTTGCGCGCTTCTCATTACTATCAAATGGCAGAGCGTTTTCGGACACCCAAAGATGAAAAGGCAATAGAGTCTTTCACAATGGGAATTAGTTGTTTTCATAAATTTGTCGAATTTGGAGCCCAGAGAATTGAGATTGTTGAGGTCCCATATGAAGAAAATAGTCTACCAGGATACTTTGTCCCCGCTAAAGCCTCCTCCAATAAGCAGAAGTCGCCGTGTGTGGTTTTTTTTGATGGGTTGGACATAACCAAAGAAATCCAGTATTTACGAGGGGGAATTAGTGATCTAATTTCGCGTGGAATTTCAGTGCTGATAGTGGATGGACCGGGAACAGGTGAGTCTATTCGTTTACGAGGGCATCACCTGCGCCATGATTACGAGGTTGCAGGTAGCGCTTGTATAGATTGGCTGGACACACGAGATGATATCGATTCTGAGCGTATAGGGATAGTCGCAATATCATTGGGTGGTTATTACGCTCCCCGCTGTGCTTCAATGGATGATCGATTCGCTGCCTGTATAGCTTGGGGGGCAATATGGGATTATCATGAAACTTGGAAAAAGCGCATAGAAAAGAGTTTTGAAACGTCTTTGTCCGTCCCTGGTCACCATATAAACTGGATTCTTGGTGTAAACAGCCTCGATGAGGCGCTTGATAGATTAGAAAAATTTAGGCTTGACGGTGTAGTGCAAAGAATGAAGTGTCCCTTTTTAATAGTGCATGGGGCAGATGATGAACAAGTGCCATTAAAAGATGCAGAACGACTTTTTTCTGCTTCAGGATCAAAAGACAAGGTTCTACGTGTTTTTGATTCAGAAGAAGGAGGAGCTCAGCACTGTCAGAGAGATTATTTGACACTGGGTGTATACACAATGTGGAATTGGTTTGAGGAAAAGCTTGTAAGAAACTGATGGTCCTATGTATTTGTGGCATAGCTGGCGTATCTGACAGTCTGCGCTCTGGCCTTATAGTCGGTTTTTACATTTATTAATGCCACGTTTCCAGAATTCACTTTTTCTCGAGCGCGTTGAAGAGCGGGGAGAATTTCCTCAGGGTCCTCAATATACTCTGAGTAGCATCCAAGGGCTTCAGCTATTTTGTGATATTCAGTGTATCCCAAATTTCTTCCCGCTTTTACTCCATCCGGATCTGCTGTCCAGCCTCCATTAAGGCTTACAACAATAAGTATAGGTATTTTATGTCTAACAGCGGTATCAAGTTCCATAACATTAAGACCGAGCGATCCGTCACCATGGACGACAATAACCTGTTTGTCAGGCTTGGCTAGTTTTGCTCCCAGGCCAAAGGGCAATCCAACTCCCATAGTACCAAATGGACCAGAGTTCAATCTATGACCAGGTTCAAATGTGGGAATCCATTGACGTCCATAATTTAATATTTCCTGTCCATCTACGCATAAGATTGCATCTCGATCCATAAAGGTTTTAACTGCGTCACATAATTCAAGTGGATGTATGGGGTCTCCTGAAGGAGGTTTATTGGATCCAGATCTTTGCCTTTTTTCTGAAGCTTCTGTTTCCAGACGATCCCTCCATTCATTAAAACGATTTGTATCTATACTACCACCAATGTCAGCTAATATTTGCTCAAATACTGATTTACAGTCTCCTACCAATCTAATGTCTACATAACGTGGTGAACTTGAAATGTCGTAAGCATCTATGTCAATTCGAGCAATTTTTGCTTTTTCATTAAATCTAGGAGGAGAAAAATGACTCGATATATAATTCATTCTTGTTCCGGCAATTATGATTAAATCAGCTTCTTTGAAGGCGGTTGACCGCATATTTGGCCAAGAATATTTATGATCATCGGGCAATACTCCTCTACCTTGCGGCGTTGTAAAAAAAGGTATGCCCAAAGTCTCTACGACTTCCGTCATCTCGTGCCACGCTTTAGACCAAATAACTCCGCTACCTGAAACAATAATGGGTTTTTTAGATTCATTTAAAGCCATAGATAATTTTTTAATATTATTTTGATCGGCAAGAGGCCTTTGCAAGAGGATTGGCTTCCCACTTTGGCCCCAATTAATCGATTCAGAATCTATTTTTTCCCAAAGAAGGTCTCCTGGAAAATCAAGATAGACAGGCCCAGGTTTACCAGACATTGCAACTTCAAAGGCGTTATGAACTTGTTCTGGAATCCTTTCCACTTTGTAAACGCGTTCAGACAGCTTTGTCATGGGTTTCATTATTGAGACTTGATCTATGCATTGAAAGGCACCTTTTCCATAGGTTTTAACAGAGCTCGAACCTCCGCATATAACCATAGGAGCACAGTCTATAAATGCATTCGCAACTCCTGTGCAAAGATTGATTACCCCGGGCCCACTGGCCGCCATACAAACACTTGGTTTTTGAGTTAGTCTACTCCATGCATTACCCATCATAGCGGCTGCCTGTTCATGGCGCACATCAATAAGATTAATACCTTCTTTTACACAGAATCCCTCGCATTCGATCATTGGACCTCCCATAAGAAAAAAGAGATAGTCTGTTCCTTCATTTTTTAATGATTTAGCCAGTATTTCTGCGCCAGTTAGTATTCCCATATTCGTTCCTGCTCTATAAATAAATTAGTTAAATGACCCCTGCATTACTAAGCTCTTTAAGCTCTTCTTCCTTTAACCCAAGCCAATTCGATAGTACTTCGTTTCTATGCTCACCTGTTAATGGTGCAGGTTTTATTTTTGCAAAGGAACCATTATGCCTTATAGGCCAGCCAACCATTTTAAATTGTCCAAGTTCAGGGTGGCTTATTGATTGAATGAGCCCCCTTTCTTCGAATTCAGGATCCTCGAAGAGTTCACCGGTATCGTTAACCGCTCCTACAGGAACTTTCGCTTCACCAATAATCTTCATGGCGTCCTCTTTAGATTTAGTAAGAGTCCAATTAGAGATCATTGCATTAACTTCATCTTCAATATCCATTCTAGCTTCTTGGGTTGCATAATTCGGATTACCTTTTAGTTCTGGTCTACCGATTATTTCTAGTAGGCGCTGAAATTGTTCAGGAACGCCAGGATGGCAATAGAGGATGATATAATCATTTGCTCCTCCACCTTTGCAGGGATAAACTCCTTGGGGAACAGTGGTCCCGTTTACACCTTTTGCTCCCTGGCGCATACAAGGTTCTCCTGTGTGTAATGTGTATGCCCAGGCTAATCGAATATAAGACATGCAGGAATCTTGCATGGCTACTTGGATACGACTCCCTTCTCCTGTTTTCTCTGCTTTAAGAAGGGCCGCTAAAATACTTATACCAAGAGTCATTCCCGTGCCTGTATCACCTAAACCAGGCCCGGGCTTACAAGGAGCGCCATCTTTTTCACCAGTTACACTCATTATCCCTCCCACTGCTTGGGCAATAGGGTCATAAGAGTGAAAGTTCTCGTAGCGACTGCCTTCCCCAAAACCTTTTACTTGTGCGTAGACTAATTTTGGATTTAAAGAAGCTAGTGCCTCAAAGCTCAGACCAAGTCTTTCAATTGTTCCTGGGGCTAAATTTTCTATGAAAACATCTGCTCTTTTAACTAGCTCTTTTAGGATTTCAATTCCTTTGTTTGATTTTAAATCCAAAGTAATTGATTTTTTGTTTGCGTTAAATTGGCAAAAGTACCAGCTGTCCTTATCATCAGAAATTCTTGCGTAACCATAGCGAGCTGGTTCTCCAGTTACTGGCTTTTCGATTTTGACCACTTCTGCACCAAGCCAGGCTAGAGCTTCCGTGCATGATGGGCCAGCCTCGTACTGACTGAGATCAATAACTTTTACTCCATTTAGGCAGTCTAGGTCCGTTTGATTATTTATAGAGTTTTGATTTTCATTGAGCATAAATAAACCCCATTTCAACTAGAAATTTTTTATAAGACACATATACTAAACTTTTCTAAAATTTACACGTAGATAGATGCAGAGATTAATTTATTTTAAGAGTGATCTTATGAACGATAAACCTTTTTCACCAAGAATTGATAGAAACTATCCTAAACCAAAGCTTAAAGTCCCAGAAGGTTCTTGTGATTGTCACTTCCATTTTATAGGACCACAAAGTCAGTTTCCTTTACTGACGGACCATGTATTCAACCACTTGCAATTTGAAGACACAACTTTTGATGATTGGGAGAGGATGCAATCTGGATTAGGTTTATCACGTGGATTGCACGTTCAATCAATGATGTACGGTAAAAATTATGAATTGGCACTTCATGCGCAATGCCGATATCCAGACAGGATTCGAACTGTAATATCACTTCCATGGGATGAAATTACAGACAAGGAGCTACAGATCTTGACAGATCTAGGGGTTGTTGGAGCCCGCGTTTCGTGGAGAATAGAAAATAAACTTAATCCTAAAATGATTGAACGACTGACCGGATTTGGTTGGTCTATTCATTATCTTATTCGAACAGCCGATCTCGAAACTGATTGGGCTAAAGTAATACTTGATACACCGGGAAATTTTGTTATAGAGCATACAGGCTATCCGCCGGCAGATAAGGGACCAGAAGGCGCTGAATTTAAATTTGTTTTAGACTGTTTAGACACTGGTCGAGGCTGGGTTAAACTATCTCCTAGGTTTTCTAATCAAGAAGATTTTCCTTTTGATGATACAAATGCCTTCATCTTTAAATTATTAGATGCAGCTCCAGAGCGACTACTCTGGGGCTCAGATTGGCCTCATCCTCAATATTTCAAGCCTATGCCAAATGACGTTGGACTTTTAGATATGTTGCTTGATTGGATTCCAAACGAGCAGACACGTAAGCTGATTTTAGTGGATAATCCAACTGATCTCTTTAATTTTCCAAAATTAGGCTAACTTATTAGCCCTTTGGAGTATGTATTTTTATAAAATTATAGTTCATTTATAGTTTTAGCTTGGGGTCGAGCCAGTCACGGAGACTGTCTCCCAATAAGTTGAAGGCAAAAACAGCAAGAGTTACTGCTAGACCTGGAAAGACAATCATCCATGGAGCTGTAATATAGTAGTCAGAGTTGACACCCGCCAGCATCAAACCCCAGGAAGGCGTTGGCTCGACAACCCCCAGTCCCAAAAATGAAAGACTTGCTTCTAACAGGATAGCTTGACCTATATAGGCTGTGATCAAAATCAAATATGGTGCAACAACGTTGGGAAGGATATGTCTAAAAACTATCCTGCTTCCTCTATATCCCGCGGCTTTCGCTGCATCCACATAGGCTAGTGTCACAATACTTAGTGCAGCTGACCTGATGACTCTGGCACATTTAGGAATAAAAGGAATAGATATGGCAATGATTACATTAATATCTATTCCAAAAACAACATTTTTTGGGACTATAGCTATTACTAGAATTGCCAATATTATTATAGGGAACGACAAAAGAAGATCTATTCCACGTTGAACTAAGATGTCTACTTTTCCTCCTGCAAAAGCAGAAACAATCCCAATTATCGCCCCAATTGAACACCCAATAAAAGCTGAGAAGAACCCGATTGATAACGCTGTTCTCGCGCCAAAAATTAAACGTGATAAGATATCGCGGCCGAAGGCATCTCCGCCTAAAAGATGCTCTGGTCCCGGAGCACCCCCACCAAGAGCTGGCGAGGCCATAAAATCAACTTCCTCGGGATCATAGGGCGCCACATCAGGGGCAAAAATTGCAGATATGAAGAGAATAACTATGATCAGAAAGCCTATGGTCCCTAATGGCTGTTGCTTTATGAAATCAAATAATGTTCGCCTGCTTGGCCGCTCCGCTTTGAGCTGCTCCGGTGAGGCGGTTATTTCAGCTTTTGGTTCATTTTCAGTGGGGGCCGAAACTGTCATGACACATTTATGCCTTTATAGTTATACATTCTATGCTTGATAGCGTATTCGCGGATCTAGAGCAGCATACAACAAGTCTACCAATAAATTTATCAGGACAAAACTTGTTGCTACAATTAACACCAAACCTTGTAGCATCGTCATATCGTTAAACTGGACGGCCTCCACAAACATTTTACCAATTCCGTTGATGTTGAAGACTTGTTCTGTAACAACTAGACCTCCAATCAGAAAAGCGAATTCTAAGCCTACAACTGTAACCGTAGGTAACAGGGCGTTTCTCATGCCGTGCTTTACGATAACTATCCTTTCATACAGACCCTTTGCTCTAGCCGTACGGATGTAGTCTTCCGCAAGTACTTCTAAGATAGATGATCTAAGCATTCTAGCTATAACTGATGAATATCTGTAACCCACACTCAAAGCCGGCCAAAAGAGGGTGTAAAGATTTGCCATAGGATCTTCAAAAAGGCCAGCTGTATCAAGAGAGGGTAATTTTCCCACTGTGGCTAGAAGAGCCATAATGATAAGCATACCAAACCAGAAAGAAGGCACAGCAAGCCCCCCAATGGTTATTATCCTAATCACGTAATCGAACCAAGTCCCCCTATAAAGGGCCGCTGCAGTCCCAAGGGGAAAAGCGATTATGACAGATAGTAATGTGGCAAAAAAAGCTAGTTCAATTGAAATAGTTATACGGGCTCCAATTTCTTCTGTTAGAGGCCTTTCTGTGACCAGGGATATTCCCATATCTCCCTGAGGCAGTCCGACCATAAAGTTAACAAATTGGATATGTAATGGATCTTCAAGACCTAGTCGCTTTCTCTCTTTGTAAATTAGTTCGGGGTTAACGTCACCAAACTCACCGATCAGTTTAACTTCTACCGGGTCTCCTGGTAGGACACGAACTAGAAAAAACACTAGTATTGCCACAGCAATTAGTGTGGGGATAACCAGCAACAAACGTTGAGCAGTATATCTTAACATAATATTAACTAGCTCCGATCTTTATACACGCCACCCCATGGCCAGGAGCAAAATCATCGAGTTCTGGAACCATACTTTTACACTCATCTGTAACCAAAGGGCAACGGGTAGAAAAAACGCATCCACTTGGAGGGTTTAGTGGAGAAGGTATGTCACCCTCTAGAATAGTGCGTTGTCTACTTCTTTCTATCTCTGGGTCAGGTACTGGTGCTGCGTCTAACAATGCTCGAGTATAAGGATGTTGTGGGTTGTCATAAAGGGTATTACCTTCACCGACTTCCATAACTTTGCCGAGGTACATAACAATTACCCTATGAGAGATATGTCTAACAACCGCTAAGTCATGCGCGATAAAGACATAGGCTAAGCCCAAATCATTTTGTAAATCCTCTAATAAATTAATAATTTGAGCTTGGACCGAGACATCAAGCGCAGAAACTGGTTCATCGCAAATTATTAATTTTGGTTCTAGAGCCAATGCTCGGGCTATACCAACTCTTTGCCTTTGTCCTCCAGATAGCTCATGTGGGTATCGATCGGCCATGTAAGGATAAAGTCCAACTTGCGTCAATAGTTCTGCAACTCGATCTAATCGAGCGGATTTTCCATCCCTTAATTTATGCACTTTTAATGGTTCTTCAAGAATTTGCCCTACTTTCATTCTTGGGTTTAGCGATGAGAAGGGATCTTGAAAAATGACCTGCATGTCTCTTCGAACAGCTGCAATATTACCAACATTTAAGAGATTGCCATCAAATTCTATGTTTCCAGCTGTCGGATTATCTAGATGTAATATGGCTCGACCAGCTGATGTTTTACCACATCCGGACTCTCCAACAAGTCCAACAGTCTCTCCCTCACGTACATTAAAACTCATATCGTCAACCGCACGTATGTCGACCTTATGTGATTTGAGCCCCTCACGAATTGATATATTAAAATATTGCTTTAGTCCGCTTACGTTAAGAAGTACTTTTTCACCATGAGCAGATTTTTCTTTTTCTATAGCGGTTTCTGACCCATAAAGTGTTGGAGCATTTTCCTTAGCAAATTCATTTTTCCAACATGCCACAGTATGGTCTTGGACTGTCCCGGGTGCAGTTGTAGTAGGGGGACTTTCTTGACACTTTTCATCAGCAATCGGGCATCTGTCGCGAAACCTACAACCTTGGGGCGGGGCAAGAAGGTTTGGAGGCATGCCTTCTATTGTTGCCAATCGACCAACGCGCGGTTTATCAAGTCTTGGAACCGATCTCATTAATCCCACAGTATAAGGATGAGCTGGTGCTCCGAATATATTGCTGGAACTCCCCCGTTCGATTATACGAGCTGCATACATAACGTTAACTCGGTCAGCATAAGCCGCAACAACCCCAAGATTATGAGTAATTAATATAACGGCGATCCCTAGTCTCTCTGAAATATCTTTTAGAAGCTCTAATATCTGCGCTTGAATTGTTACATCCAGTGCAGTTGTTGGCTCGTCGGCTATAATTAGCTTTGGTTCACAAGCTAGACCGATTGCAATCATCGCTCTTTGTCGCATTCCACCAGAGAACTGATGTGGATACTGAGTAATACGCCTCTCTGGATCGGGAATTCCTACCATATTTATCAGCTCAATAGCTCTCAGATCTGCCTCTTTTTGGCTCATTTTTAGATGCGTAATCAAAGGCTCAGTTATCTGGTCCCCTATTGTCAGCACTGGGTTTAGACTTGTCATTGGTTCTTGAAATATCATGGAAATATGTCTACCACGAAGTTCCCGCATTTCAGATTCGGGGAGGGTAGCAAGGTCTATTCCATCAAATATTATTTTTTTAGCTTTAACTGCTGCTGTTTTTCTTGGAAGAAGGCGCATTAAAGAGAGCGCTGTAACGGATTTACCACACCCCGACTCGCCTACTATAGAAAGAAATTCTCCGCGGTGAACCTTAAAGCTCGTGCCATCAACGGCACGCACTACGCCGGCACCCGTGTGAAATTCTACTTCTAAGTCTTCGACGTCCAGTAAAACGTCATTTTTGTCTTGGGTGTTATTCATTTTTATGGATTACGACATCTCTTGAGAAAAACTGTAAATATTCATTCAGTAAACAACAAATAGGTTAGTACGCTTTTGTAAAAAATCAGGGGTTGGCAGCGATTATCGTCACCAACCCCCAATATTCAAGTAACTATTTTAGTCGTCAATCCACATGCCACGCCAGTCGTTGTTGGCGGCATGAGTGTACGTAATATGATAACCTTTAATTTTGCTGAGCATTGGCACTGATCTCGCAAAATATCCAAGAGGTAAGAACCAAGCATCGTCAAGCACTTTGTTTTCGATTTCTGCAGCCATTATCTTGACTTTTGCAGGATCTAAGGTCGCGTTCATCTTTCGATACATCTCGTCGATTTCAGGTTCTTCATTACGAGAGAAATTAATTGGATTAAAGCTCGTGGATTGATACTTGGCAAGCATCAACATTGGATGTGGTAAGAAAGCCGCATTCCAGTCAATCGTCGTATCAAAGCCACCCTTACTACGGATGCTTTTGTACTTAGCTGAAGGGAATGTCTCCATTGTTGGATTCAAGCCACATGCTTTCCATTGAGATATTAACCAAATTCCAATTTGATCATAAGGGTGTGCTACGGCACGATTTGTGTATTTAAACTTAAGACCCTCGTGACCTGCTTCCTTTAGAAGTTTCTTGGCTTTTGCTCTGCTTTTTTTAATGTCCGGCCAGAACCCTATCTGCTTGTCTAAATCAGCGTCAGATTGGGCGTATTGAGTTCCATACAGCATATATCCGGTTCGACGTGTTGTAACCGTGATTTTTGATAGAGCGTCTAGGCCTTTGTGACGATCTAAGCATAGAGTTAGTGCTTGCCGTACCCTCTTATCCTTAAATGGAGGGAAAGCCGAGTTAAGCGTTACCATCCAAACAGAAAGGGTGGGTTTTTCATGGAAAGTGATTTTGTCTCCCATTTCTTTCTGTAGAGTTTTCTTTTCAGGTGGAGAAACACTTCTCATCTCAGCCATGATCTGGCCACCAATCATAGGTTGCGTTATGTTTTTAATTTTATAGGCGATAGTGCCGTCAAGGTGCACGTCATCGAAATGATAGTCTTCATAACGTTTCGATACCCATTTTTTTCCTGGTTGGTGCTCTACAAAAACAAACGGTCCCGTGCCGTTAATATTCTTATGATGCCAGTTTCCTGGTTTTTCAGTGTCTTTCTTTGAGTAGATCGGGTTGTAAGGCGTTGCAAACAAATTTAAGCCAAAAGCAAATGGCTCTGAAAATTCTGCTATAAATGTATAGTCGTCAGGAGCCGAAAACTGCTTAATCGTTTTGAAATACGCTTTACGAGGAGAAATAACTCCTTCTTTGGGGTCTTTTAGACGATTGTAACTAGCAAGAACATCTTGTGCAGTTAACGGGGTTCCGTCATGGAACTTAATACCTTTTCGAATTTTAAAGGTGTATTTAAGCTGGTCGTCGGATATTTTCCAGCTTTCCGCTACGTCTCCAACTATTTTTGGAAAATTTTTCCAATCGAAGGTAACGAGCAGAGAGTAGTGCTGCTCGGTTCGATGCAGTGTTCCGTATGAGTTAGATCCTTGTAGATCGTAAGTAGGAATACCAGCTTTCACACCATATTCAAATATACCACCTTTTTTTGGCGTCTCAGCTATGGCTGGGGTCAATCCAGCAACAGCAACCGCAAGTCCGACGGCTGTCAGACCTTTTAAAATAATGTTCATTCTCTCCTCCCAAAATAAACTATGTGCATGAGTTTAATGCACGTTAACATAATAGACCTTGATAACGTACGAATAACAATAGAAACTTTTGTGTACAAAACCATTTCTAATATTTTACGTAGACTATTTTGAAATATATTCGATGAAAGAGAATAAAGAAAGCCTTAAAGATAGTAGATTACAGAATTTATAGATTAGTCAATTAATCAGCGCTTCTGTAGGTGCAAGGGATGAAAGGTTTGATAAATGTCAGAAAATACTTCTGAATATCTCCCAGATGATCCTCGTTTTGGAAAAAGTGATGATGAGCTAAAGTCGTATTATAGTTCAAAGCCTGCTGAATGGGCAATTTACTGCTGGGATGAACCTGAAAGTCTAGAGCGTCGAGGAACGCACCTTCAGGAGCAAAGATTATATGTTTCAAACTTTGATGAAAAGGTTATAGGCTATGGACATCTGGTGTCTGACAATGCGTTAGATACGTTGGGAACAACTTTTTTTTTACAACTTGATAACAGGGATGAAGTTGAAAAGTTTCTTGAGTCCGAACCTTTGAGAAAATCAGGAGTTTATGCAAGCATAGATATACATCGATGGTCGAATAGCTTTATTAAAAGGCAGAAGGACTATGAAAGAAAAGGCCAAAAACAGTTTTTACTGACTGGCTCAAAGATTGACAACACGGAAAGTCTTTTTGATGCACATCTCACCTCACATGAAAAATACTTTCGATCATTTGAAAATGATTTTATAATTCGAGGACCGATTTGTTCGGACGATGGAACAACCAATATTGGAACTGCTTTGTTAATTGAGCTGCCTGATAGATTAGCCGCAGAGAGGTTTTGGGCAAATGAACCATTTGTGGCCAATAACGGTTACAAAGAAGATTCACGCATATATAGATGGGTTTTTGGTGACTAAGGCGTTTAAGGGATTGTTACCTCCTCAGGGAAAAACTTTAATACGCTTTCAATTGGGTTGGGTGCTGCTTGTCCAAGCCCACAAATTGAGGCGTCTCGCATTGCTCTAGAAAGCTCGTTTAGTAATTCAGAGTTCCAACTATCTTCTTGCAATAATACAAGAGCTTTTTCCGTGCCAAGTCTACAAGGTGTGCACTGACCACAGCTTTCTTCGGAGAAAAATTGCATTAAATTAACAGCTGTTTCGCGTAGGCTATCTTTATCCGATAAAACTATGAAGGCAGCGGATCCAATGAAACAACCAAATTCATTTAGGGTACCGAAATCGAGGGGAATGTCAGCTAGAGTTGAGGGTAAAATTCCCCCAGATGCACCTCCAGGCAAATAAGCCTTAAAGGCATGACCATCAGTCATCCCACCTGCGTATTCATCAATAAGTTGTTGAGCGGTAATGCCTACAGGAGCTATTTTAACACCGGGGTTTTTAACCCTGCCTGAAACAGAAAAAGCTCTTAGTCCTTGTCTGCCATTTGTACCCTTCTTGATATACCAATCTTCGCCTTTGTCGAATATTTCTTTTAACCAGTAAAGTGTCTCTACGTTATGAACGAGAGTTGGTTTTCCAAACAGGCCAACTTGAGCAACGTAAGGGGGGCGATGTCTGGGCAGTCCTCTTTTCCCTTCGATAGATTCGATCATGGCGCTTTCCTCACCACATATATATGCTCCGGCTCCTCTTCGAACTATAATTTGATTATTTCGTATTATTTTATTTCTTTCCAAAGAGCTGATTTCTCTGCTTAGGATTTCATGCGCAGCTGGATACTCATCCCTTAAGTATATATATATGGTTTCTGCCTCTACAGCCCATGCAGCGATAAGTGCACCTTCAATTATTTTATGAGGGTCAGTCTCAAGAAAATGGCGGTCCTTAAATGTTCCAGGTTCACCCTCATCTGCATTAACAACCATAAATCGTGGGCCAGTTGTAGCTCTAACTGCTGACCATTTTTGAGCTGCGGGGAATCCCGCTCCACCCATTCCACGGAGGCCAGATTTCATAATCTTATTTTCCGTCTCGGTTCTATTAATCAATCCTTGGCGGCAATTACTAAGTGCTTTGTATCCGCCTGACAAAAGATAATTAGATAAATTTTTGTAATTTGGAATTACTGGAAAAACCTGATTATTTTGTAAGGCGGCTGTGACATCTTTTTCGGTGGCTCTATCAATGAAGTTATGCCCTACCTCTGCAACGGGGGAAAGGGCGCATCTACCCACGCAGGGGACTTCTAAAACATGATTTTTGTCCTGATAAAGTTCTATTAAAGAATTGAAAAGTTCTTTGCTCTTTGCCATTGAACAAGGGAGGCCAGAGCAAACTCGGACAACTGTCTCTTTTTTCTTTATGGTTTGCTCTTCTATAAGAACATTAAAATGAGCATAGAATGTAGCTACTTCATAAACTTCGGCCAGTGCCAGTCCAATAAGTTCTGAGAGTGCAGTAAGAGATTCACCGGAGAGGTAGCCATAGTAATCCTGTATCGCATGAAGGTACTGTATCAAATCAGCTTTATGGTACTCACTAACAGATAGTAAATCACGAAGTGCCTCTAAATCCTTTTTTTTTGCTTGGCGACCTTTAGCAAAAGGCACAGCTTTTTTTCGGCCGCTTCCTGGATGATGAAATTTCAATTTCTCAGGCCTCTTTTTCATGTTTTCTCTATTTTAAAAATTAGTTGCCTAGTCTTCCTGCACAAACTCTTTTAAAATTCTTAGTTCATATAACATAACAAAAATAGCCTTTATAAAAACTTTCCAAGAATTACTTATATTTATCCGTAAATAGTGTTCAAATCATCAGAATTAACTTATTTTGGGGTTTATTTTTATAAATTTATTTATTTTTTTATAAAAATACTAAATTCTAGTGTAATTCAGCTTGCCCCAAACGATCCAGCATATATATATTCCAGCCTAAAGAGGCTGTCTTTTCGAAAACTGGATTGGAAGGCCATGTCGTCAACATTATTGCCCCCAGACTACATTCCAACGGATGATGATGAGTTCATGAATCCGTTAATGGCAGAATTTTTTCGTCAACGATTGCTGGATTGGAGAAACGAATTGCTGAGGGAGTCTGGACAAACTCTTGAAAACATCCAAACAAACAGTTCCCAAGAATCAGATTTGGCGGATAGGGCGTCCTTGGAAAGTGATAGAGCCCTAGAGCTGCGCAGCCGAGATCGTGGACGTAAATTGATTACTAAAATTGACGCGGCACTTCGTCGGATCGATACAGGTGAATACGGTTACTGTGAGGTCTCGGGAGAAACTATTAATATCCGGCGATTAATTGCACGTCCTATAGCGACTTTAAGTATAGAGGCACAAGAACGCCACGAACGGATGGAAAAGACCCACAGAGAAAATTAAATTTTTTACCTAGATGACCGCTGGTTTTTGTCATAGCCTTACAAGTAACTGATAAATAATTTAAGTGAGGCAGTTATGAAAGCAATGGTGATCAGGAATTGGGGGGAGCCTTTTGTTCTAGAAGAGAGATCTGATCCCGAGCCGAGTACTGGTGAAGCTGTCATGAAAGTTCACGCAGCTGGTGTTGGGTTAACATTGGTAACCATGCGAACAGGGGTGTTTGGCGGAGAAGCACCTCGAGTTATGGGGCACGAGCTGGGTGGAGAAATTATATCTGTTGGTGATGGAGTTACTAATGTTTCGGTAGGAGATAAATGTGGAGTTTATTTTTATCTAAATTGTGGCCATTGTCGTTGGTGTCGAAACGGACGGGAAACTCTTTGTGAAAATCACGAAGGTTATGTAGGGGTTCATAGAGATGGTGGTTACGCAGATTATGTTTGTCTGCCATCAGAAAATTTTATTCCAATACCGAAAGGACTTGACTATGAGGGGGCCGCAATAGCTGCTGACGCTGTGAACACTCCGTGGCATTGTATGCGAGAGAGAGCTAAAATCAATCCTCATGATGATGTCCTTATAGTTGGAGCTGGAGGAGGGGTTGGTATTCATGGAGTGCAGGTCGCAAAATTGTTCGGAGCTAGAGTGATTGCTGCTGATATTTCTGAGGCCAAGTTAAGTTTGGCTCAAGAGTGGGGTGCTGATGAAATTATTAATGTACGAGCAATAAATGATTTTACTTCTGAAATAAAAAAATTAACCGATGGTAGGGGAGTTGATGCCGCTGTGGATTTTCATGGTGCTCCAGAAACTTTTCAATCGTGTGTTGATAGTCTAGCGACTGGCGGTCGTGCCGTTGTTATTGGTGCTCAACCTGGAAACGTTACAGTAAATCCTATAAATTTGCTTGTGACAGAACAAATAGTAACCGGATCACGCCATTCGACAAGAGCGGAACTAATTGAAACTATGGATGTGATGGCGCGCGGAGTGATAAAGCCCGTAATAGGAAAACGAGTTCATTTTACAGAAGTAGAATCCCTTTTTCAGGATCTTATTACTCAAGACCTTTTGGGCCGAGGTGGTCTGATTTACGACGATTAATAGTAATCTAGATAAACACGCGTTGAAACTTCAGCGAAAGTCGGAGGAAAATATGGTTGATTTTACATTAACGGAGAGACAAAAAGAGTTAAAAGAGATTGCACTAAATTATGCAATTAATTCGGTTATCCCTCGGGCGTCAGAAGCTGACTTGATTCCTGAGCCTGATAAATCATTTGATTGGGAATTAATACGGGAGGCCTCCAGATTGGGATTGAGAACATTATCGGTCCCGAAAGATTTTGGTGGAGAAGGAGCCGATGTGCTGACACTTTCCATAGTTGGGGAGACAATAGCATATGGTGATTTAGGTGTAGCGGTTGCTTTTGACCAAACATGGAAAATAATGACAGCAATTAGTCATCTCACAAACGATGAGCAACGCAAAAGATGGTTGCCAAGGGTTTTTGATGATGACACTTGCTTACTGGCAGCTGCTGCAACAGAGCCCACATCTGGCAGTGATACAATACACCCATACGATGGTGCAGACGGTGGTATTCGCCTTACAGCTGAAAAAAAGGGTGACCGATGGGTGTTAAATGGAACGAAGAGATATATCTCTAATGGTGGCCTAGCGAAAGTAATTTATGTTATGGCGAGAACTGATTTATCTAAGCCACCCTCGGAAAGTATCGCGGGCTTTATATTGACTTCTGATACTCCCGGATACTCTTGCACAGAGGTTTGGGATAAACTTGGTCAGCGTACGGTACAAAATGGTACATTAGAGTTCAAAAATGTAGAGATCCCTGAAGAAGATGTTATTGGAACGCCGGGAAACGCCTTGGCAGAAATGGGAGCATTTTTAACCAGTTTTGGTTCAAATATCCAGGCTGGGGCAACTGTATTGGGTGTAGCTCAGCGTGCTCATGATGTTACTCTTCAGTATGCTAAACAAAGAGTTCAGGGTGGTAAGGCAATTTTTGAGCATCAAATTCAAGCGAAAAGATTGGCTAGGATGCAAATGATGCTAGAAACAGCTCGTTTTTATATTTGGTACTCTGCATGGACTTCTACTCAGGGCAATACTGACGCTCGGGCAGCTTCTCTTTGTAAAGTTTTTGCGTCTGAGTCTGCCCTTAATGTTGTACAAGAAGCATTCGAACTTTGGGCCGCGACAGGATACATGAAGAAGAATCCAATAGAAAAGCTTTTAAGAGACGCTTTAAGTTTTATTCATTCGGACGGTACAAACGATGTCTTGACCTTGAAAGCATCAAGGCTACTAGGTGAAATTGAGCCTAATGATCCCCGTTATAGTAAGAGAGTTGAGTTGGCGGCGGCTGGTTTGTAAACCATGTAAAACTTTAAATCAGTATTTGGCCAAATAAATTTTTTTAGTTTACTGAATATAAGTTTTTATTGGTTTATTTACCTGAATTTTAAAAAGAACAAAAAAAGAACTTGATAAAAAGAACAAAATAGGTACATTACTCCTATTATTTACATGATGAGCTGCTTTTCGTTGCAGGTTTTGTAGCTCTGTGAAATAAAGGAGAATAAAAATGGTTGCATCGCTGCGTGTCATTGAGAAGGAAAGTATGGAAGATAAAGCAAAAGCCTTGGATGCTGCTCTTGGGCAAATAGAACGTGCGTTTGGTAAAGGTTCTGTTATGCGGTTTGGAGATGATCAAGCAGTTGAAGTGGCGACTGTTTCAACCGGCTCTATAGGATTAGATATAGCTTTGGGGATAGGTGGCATTCCAAAGGGAAGAGTCGTAGAAATCTATGGTCCTGAAAGCTCGGGCAAAACTACATTGGCTTTGCATGTTATAGCTGAATGTCAAAAGGACGGCGGGACTTGCGCTTTTATTGACGCAGAGCACGCACTTGATCCAGTTTATGCAAGAAAATTAGGTGTCAATTTAGATGATTTATTAATTTCACAACCAGATACTGGTGAACAGGCTTTAGAAATTACAGATACACTTGTACGTTCTGGAGCTTTAGACATTCTTGTTGTTGACAGTGTAGCTGCCTTAGTTCCAAGAGCTGAACTTGAGGGTGATATGGGCGATAATTTGCCTGGATTACATGCTCGCTTAATGAGTCAGGCTTTACGAAAATTGACTGGATCAATTTCTAAGTCTGATACTACTGTTATTTTTATAAACCAAATTCGTCATAAGATTGGTGTAATGTTTGGAAGTCCGGAGACAACCACAGGTGGTAATGCGCTGAAGTTTTATGCATCTGTCCGTCTTGATATAAGAAGAATTGGATCCATAAAAGAACGTGATGAAATAGTTGGTAATCAAACTAAGGTGAAAGTTGTAAAAAACAAATTAGCGCCTCCCTTTAAGGTTGTGGAATTTGATATTATGTATGGAGCTGGCATTTCCAAGACAGGAGAGTTGATAGATTTAGGGGTTCAAGCCGGAATAGTTGAGAAATCTGGTTCATGGTTTTCATTTGGTGATGAAAGAATTGGGCAAGGTCGTGAGAACGCAAAGACATTCCTATCTGATCACCCAGAAATTCTTGTACAAATTGAAAAGCAAATTCTTAGTAATGCAGGCCTAATTAGTGAATCAATGCTTGGAATTCCTGATGAATCAACGAGTGATGAAGAAGAATCTTTAGAAGAGTAAAATTAATCCTCAACGATAGTTTTTGAGTAATACGGTTAGATTATTCTTTAAAACAAATGGAGCGGCACTATTAGAGTTGCCGCTCTTTTCGTGTTGATGAGTGAGGGCCCTCGACAGGTGTACGGACGCAAGGTAAAAGATTAGAGTTATAACTCTCGAGTGAATTCTGATATAGCACGGAGAAAAAGCTATTTTTCATCATACCATTAGTGCTAATTTGGAATTAAGAAGTTTTTTAAGGTATTGAACGTTCTCTTTTATCATATTTCGTTTTGGGTCCATGGCAACAACAAGTGAAATTCGGACAGCTTTTCTAGATTACTTCGCTCGTAATGAACACGAGATTGTAGATTCTTCATCCCTTGTCCCACGGAATGATCCATCTTTGCTTTTCGCCAACGCTGGTATGGTACAATTTAAGAATGTTTTTACTGGGACGGAATCACGCCCCTATAAGCGAGCGACGACATCCCAAAAATGTGTTCGAGCAGGTGGTAAGCATAATGACTTAGAAAATGTGGGTTATACAGCCCGCCATCATACATTTTTTGAAATGCTAGGTAATTTTTCATTTGGTGATTATTTTAAGGATGTGGCTATAGAGTTGGCATGGAAATTGTTAACTAAGGAATATGATTTACCGGCTGAGCGTTTATTGGTAACGGTATATTCGGATGATGACGAAGCGGCCGACTTATGGAAGCGAATAGCAAATCTACCTGAAGAGAAAATCATTCGTATATCTACTCAGGATAACTTTTGGCAAATGGGTGATACAGGCCCTTGTGGGCCTTGTTCAGAAATTTTCTTTGATCACGGGGAAAATGTTCCTGGCGGTCCACCAGGTAGTCCAAATGAAGATGGTGATAGATTTATCGAAATTTGGAATTTAGTATTCATGCAATTTGAGCAGCACTCGCCCGGGAACCGTGTAGCATTACCGAGACCTTCTATAGATACAGGGATGGGGTTAGAGAGAATAGCGGCTGTTCTCCAGGGAAAGCATGATAATTACGATATAGATTTAATGCGAAGCCTAATTGAAGCTTCCGCTGAAGAAACCAATACCCAAGCTGATGGAGAAAACTCTGTAAGCCATAGAGTTATTGCCGATCATCTAAGGGCTTGTTCTTTTCTTATAGCTGATGGCGTGTTGCCTTCAAACGAAGGTCGCGGATATGTCCTTCGTAGGATTATGCGTCGAGCAATGAGACATGCGCATCTATTGGGTTCTGATGACCCGCTGATGCATAGATTAGTTCCTACTCTAGTCAGTGCCATGGGGTTGGCTTTTAATGAGTTGGTTCGTGCCGAAGCATTAATTACTGAAACATTCAAACTTGAGGAAGAAAGATTCAAGCAAACCCTAGAAAGAGGACTTAGACTTCTTGATGAAGAAATTTCCAGCTTGGATGAGGGTGATATAATATCTGGTGAAGTTGCTTTCAAACTCTACGATACTTACGGTTTTCCAATTGACTTAACTCAAGATATAGCAAGAGGTCAGGGCCTTAGTGTTGGTCTAGAAGATTTTGATAAATCAATGGAAAAACAGAGAGAAGCCGCCCGCCAGTCATGGTCTGGATCCGGTGAAGAAGTGACTGACGAGGTATGGTTTGATGTTAGGGAAAATATTGGTGCAACAGAATTCCTAGGTTATGACACTGTTATGGCTGAGGGCATTATTTTAGCTATTGTTGTTGGTGGAAAAATCGTTGAATACGCAAATATTGGAGACTCGGTCGCGCTTGTACTAAATCAGACACCTTTTTATGCTGAATCCGGAGGACAAATTGGGGATACAGGCTCTCTTTGTACCAACAAAGGTTCAAAAGTTGAGATTATAGATACACAAAAGAAACTAGGCGAACTTCATGTTCACTTTGGTACAATCTTACAAGAACAACTCAAGGTAGGAGACATTGCAGAGTTAAATGTTAATATTGATAGACGTGATCGATTACGGGCAAACCACTCGGCAACTCATCTTTTACATCAGGCGTTACGAAATCAGCTTGGAGAACATGTCACCCAAAAAGGTTCACTTGTAGCGCCAGATAGATTGCGTTTTGATATAAGTCAACCTACACCAATTTCCAAGGAAGACCTTACAGCAGTGGAAGACATAGTTAACCAAAGAATTTTGCTTAACTCTAAAGTTGACACTCTTATTTTGACGCCAGAGAAAGCCATAGAAGCTGGCGCCTTAGCTTTGTTTGGAGAAAAGTATGGTGATGAAGTGCGTGTAGTGTCTATGGGAGGCCTCGTAGGGTCTGGCACTAATGAAATAAATAGAAAATTTTCTGTTGAGTTATGTGGCGGAACACACGTAAGCCAAACTGGTGATATTGGGCTATTTAAAATAATTTCCGAAGGAGGAGTTTCAGCAGGCGTCCGCCGTATAGAAGCCTTAACTGGAATTGAGGCAAGACGTCATCTAGGTGAGCAGTCAAACCTACTAACTGAAACAGCTGACATATTGAAAACAAGCCAGCAGAATGTCCCTGTTAGAGTGGCTCAACTTATAGAGGAGAGACGTAAACTAGAACGTGATTTAGCAGACGCTAGGAGAAAAATAGCAACTGGCGGTGCAGTTGATCAAGATACGCGAGGAGCAGATATAGGTGGAATCACATTTGTTGGGAGGTCATTAAAAGACGTTCCACCTCGTGAGCTGAAAGCTTTGGTAGATGACATAAAAGTTAAAATTGGATCAGGTATTGTAGCTGTAACTGACGTATATGATGATAAGGGGTCTATTGTTGTTGGTGTCACTGCTGACCTAGTTAAACGTTTTAGTGCAATAGACCTTGTACGGATAGGGGTTGCTGAGATCGGTGGTAAAGGTGGTGGAGGTCGGTCTGATATGGCCCAAGGTGGGGGACCAAATGCTGAGAAGGCTGACGAAGCTCTAAAAGCAATAGAATCTGAGATTAAAGAACAATTATCCAAGTAGTGAAAAGGGGTACGCTATTTAGCGTTCGGAAAGGGTGATTTATGCGTTTTGAAGGAACCAAGGAATATGTGGCAACAGATGACCTTAAGGTGTCTGTTAATGCTGCAATTACTCTTCAAAAGCCGTTGCTTGTTAAGGGTGAGCCTGGCACAGGAAAAACTGTCTTGGCCCGAGAAATTGCATTAGCTCTTGATGCTCCTCTTATAGAATGGCACATAAAATCTACAACTAAAGCCCAACATGGTTTATATGAATATGATGCCGTTGCTCGCTTACGTGATGGTCAACTAGGAGACGATAGGGTCGGTGACATCAATAATTATATTGTTCAAGGAAAATTATGGGAAGCTTTTGACAGCGACAAACGGCCAGTTGTTTTAATTGACGAAATTGATAAAGCTGATATCGAGTTTCCCAATGATTTATTACTAGAATTAGACCGTATGGAATTTTATATATATGAGACGAAAACTACCGTAGTTTCTAAAAGCAGGCCGATAGTTCTTATTACTTCCAACAATGAGAAAGAATTACCAGACGCATTCCTGCGGAGGTGTTTTTTTCACTATATAAGCTTTCCAGACGAACAAACAATGCAAAAAATTGTTGACGTTCATTACCCTGAAATCAAGAAGAATTTATTAAGTGAAGCTTTAAAGATATTTTATGATGTCAGAGATGTTCCTGGTTTGAAGAAAAAGCCCTCCACTTCTGAATTGTTAGATTGGTTAAAGTTATTAGTGGCCGAGGAAATAGATGCTGATGTTTTGAGAACAAGTGATCCAGCAAAACTTATACCACCTCTTTATGGCGCTTTGCTTAAGTCTGAGCAAGATGTTCATCTTCTAGAACGTTTAGCTTTTTTAAATAGAGGTGAAAGAGCGCGTGATTAGAAAAAAAGGAAGACTACAGAAGTCGGAAAGATAGATGTTTACGCAATTTTTTCTTGAGTTACGTCGTTCAGACATCCCTGTCACGCTACGTGAGTACTTGGATTTGATAGGTGCCCTTGAAAAAGGGCTTGGCCATTATCAGGTCGAAGAATTTTATTATCTATCTCGTTCACTTTTAGTTAAAGACGAAAGGCATATTGATCGTTTTGATCGTGTCTTTGGACATATATTTCGTGGCCTGGAACCTCTCAATTTTGAAGAAGACTTTTCTGATATTCCGGAAGAATGGATAAAAAAAATGGGGGAGTTATCTCTTACCGATGAAGAAAAGGCTCAGATTGAAGCTCTGGGAGGTTGGGAAAAACTTATGGAAACACTTCGTCAACGTTTGGAAGAACAGAAGGGAAGACACCAGGGTGGAAACAAATGGATTGGAACACAAGGAAAATCGCCTTTTGGTGCACATGGTTATAATCCAGAAGGAGTGAGAATTGGTCAGGAGAAAAACAGAAATTTTTCTGCTGTGAAAGTGTGGGATAAAAGAATTTTTCGTGATCTTGACTCTGATGTAGAACTGGGCACGAGAAATATTAAAATGGCCCTCAGAAGGCTTAGGCGCTTTGCTCGCGAAGGTGCGACAGAGGAATTAGATATTGAAGACACTATTTCTTCCACTGCCCGAAATGGTGGATGGCTAGATATAAAGATGGTCCCCGAACGACATAATGCCGTCAAAATACTCATTTTGTTTGATGTTGGCGGTTCAATGGATAGTCATGTACGAAATTGTGAAGAACTTTTTTCTGCTGCTAGGACAGAATTTAAAAATTTAGAATACTTTTACTTTCACAATTGTATTTATGAGTCTGTATGGCGAGAGAATCGTCGTAGACAATCTCGTCGAATACCTACTTGGGACCTACTCCATACTTACCCTTCTGATTATAAGCTTATATTGGTTGGTGACGCAGCTATGAGTCCATATGAAATTGTTTATCCTGGAGGGAGTGTTGAACATTGGAATGAAGAGGCCGGAGACGTATGGCTAAAACGACTGCTTCGTACTTATCCTAACGCTTGTTGGTTAAATCCCTTACCAAAAGATAGATGGCGTTATTTTCCTTCAGCGGGCATTATAAGTGAAATATTTGACGGCAGAATGTTTCCTTTAACTCTGGATGGTATAGAAAGTTCAATGAAGTCAATTAGCCATTAAGGAAAACACTATCCTCTCCTAGTTTATCTCTTCTATAGACCTTTATTTAACATCTAAAATCTTTGTCTAGGATATTAACCTGTCCAAGGATCAATTGCTTCTTTCAGCATATTGTAGCCCTCAAGAAATCCTGGTCTTTCCTGTGAGTAAACAGTATCAAACTTTTCTAAAACATCATCTAGCCAGTTACGCAGACCAATATTATCAGGGTTTGCATCGATATAGGCGTCACGAATTAACACAAAGTGGATTCTTGGATCGTAAGGCTTTTTGGTTCCGCCTACCCATTCATCTCCTTCTAGTAGACGGAGTAACATAGCGTCAGCAGACCCCAATGTTTGTTCGTGTATAGCTGGACCAGACATGCGGTGCATAACAGATGTCATGTCTCTCCCATTTCCAGTCGTGTATCCCATACTGGACCATGCCTTATTTATATCAACATCCTGTCCCAAATATTTTGAGAATGCTTTTGCAAAGGCTCTTAATGGATCCGAAACGTCTGCTAAAAGGTCAGTTAATCGGTCACCGTCTAAATCGGTGGCGAGGACAATACAATCTCTTTTTTCAATTAAATCCCATAAGAGCAATCCATAATTTGTATCTGCAATATGTTGTTCTATTTGACCCTCCCATTCATCCATTCCATTTTTAAAATCATTTGGCAGCAATCGTATAATTTTTTCTATATTCTCTTTGTGCTCTTCATAAGGGTCTACAGCGTATTTTCGTCCTACAGAGAACTTAGTGTCTTTTATCATCCAGGCATGTAGTCCAGCATTTATCCCATCCTCCATTGCCTGTGTGGGCTTCATTGCAACACGTCCTATTTTTCCAGTTTCATGCACCATTTTTAAGAAAAGTCGATTAGCGTACGCCATTTGAATGCCAGGGGAGTTCATTTCTGAATGAATTAGTCCAGTTTTCTCATTTACATCAAATTTTGGGCGGTTCTGAGAATATGGAAGGCAGGGCATACACCTTACAACTGTAATAGGCCCGTATGGCCTAACATTACAATAGACTCCAGCTTGGGTCCGTAAGGGGGCATTTCCCGATTTACCCATTACAACCACTTTTTTTCCAGTTCCATCATTTACATATGCGTCTCCCGCTGTTGACCACTTAATAGAAATGCAAGGCATGTTTCCAAACCAAGAAAGACATTCAAGTTTAGTATCGTGCCTGTATTGGGACCACATAGGTACTGCGTAAAAGGGTAGCCCTAAAACATCTATGGCTGCTATGGTTCCCAGAAGTGCATAGGCATCGGTAAGTGAATGAGCAACGGGTTGGACGTTGCCATCAAAATTTCCTCCCTTCCAGACTACAGCATCTGGAAAACCCTCAGGCCTTACTTCTGATTCTTCATATAAAGCCTTTAATTCAGCAAAAAGGTCACCGCCATTGGCTTCTGTTTTTGCGATGGATATAAGATCAATCATTTTTGCCTCATTTAATAAAGTTGTATCGAATTCTATTTGAGAGACTGTAAGTAACTTTATCCGTCGAATAGAAAAATTGGTTAAAGTATTATCTGGTTTTATAGATATTCAAAGCAGATAGTAAAATTCTTAATTCGGATGGGAAAATACGTCTCATGTTCATTGGGTTCAAGGGGTACACTAAAATTGCTTCTAAATTTTTTATTGAAATTATTTTTAACTAGGTTGTCCAAATATTTTTTTCAGTTGTGGGAGTACTTGATCCGTTTTTTCAACAAACTTTAGTAGTTCTTTGTTCTCTTCACGCATATAACCAGATGTAATCAGTGAATCAATGATTGTTGTGAGATTATTCCAGAACCCCATAACATTAAGAACTACAATAGGTTTGTTATGTATTCCTAGTTGTCTCCACGTAATAATTTCAAAAAACTCCTCTAATGTTCCAATACCTCCAGGTAAGACGACAAATCCTTGAGCCATAGAGGCCATTAGGGCTTTTCTTTCATGCATATTATTTACTATTTTAAGTTCGTTAACACCTTTGTGCGCCATTTCGTGAGAAAGCAAAAATTCAGGTATAATGCCAGTTACAAATCCTCCTTCATTTATTACTGAATCTGCGAGTGCGCCCATTACACCACTGCTGCCTCCACCATATACTAATTTTATCTTTTCTTTGGCTAATATAACGCCTAAATCCTTTGCCACTTCTCGATGATATGCGGGCCCATTGCTAGATGCACCGCAATAAACACAAATTGTTTCAATTTTTTTCATATAGACCTGTAAGTATACAATATTTAAATCATTTATCTTATCATACGGTGATTGCCATTAACTCTCCCATCTAATACCGTGTTTAGTTGTAAATGGAAAACTTGTTTTTTAATAATGGAAAGATTATAGGGCTGCCAAAGTGAATCGACCACTAGTTGAATGGGGTGTTGCAGCGCTTATACTCGCTGTTGTAGTTGGTGTAATTGTTTTCTACCAGCTGCCCTCGCCAGATACCCCACCCTCCCAAAGCCAAAAGGGGATGGTTAAAGAGAATAAGTCTGATAAAGAACCCTCGGTTTCTTTAAAGGGAGAAGAGTCTTTAAAATTAGAGCTATTAATTCCCGAGTTTGATATTGTTCGAGTCGATGATGATGGCAATGTTGTCGTGGCTGGAAGAGCATCCCCTGGTTGTAAAATAATGGTTCGCGATGGCGGTAAGGTGGTTGGAACAGCCGTAGCGGATCGCCGAGGGGATTGGGTGCTAATTCCTGATAATCCTTTAAGTGCTGGAGATAGAGCGCTAAGTTTACAGGCAAAGTGTGGCGAAGCTGATCCAATTGAATCCGATCGTGTGGTTATTTTGGCCGTTCCTAAAGATAGAAAGGGAACACTGGCAGTTGAGGTGGGTAAAGATAAAGTAGCTCCAGCAAAAATTCTACAAGCTCCGAATAAAAACGATCCAGACAACAAGAAGCCAAGTAATGCTTCTGATGTTTCTGTAAGCGCTGTCGATTATGATGATAAGGGAGAAATTGCTTTGTCTGGTGTCTCTAAACCGGACTCAACCGTAAATGTTTACATCGATAATAAACTGATTGGTAGTACTAAGACCGATAAAGAAAGCAAGTGGTCCATAACTCCGGAACAAAAAGTTGAGCCAGGACGTTATACCTTGCGAGTTGATCAATTAGAGAAGGATGGAAAGGTCGCATCTCAGGAGCAACTTCCATTGGTTAAACATGACGCGTTGAAAAACATGCCATCAGAGAGCTTTGTTATAGTGCAGCCAGGAAATAGTCTTTGGAGAATAGCTCGTAGAAGTTATGGCAAGGGGGTTAAATACACAATAATATATAAAGCAAATCTCCATCAAATAAATGATCCTGATCTTATATTTCCAGGGCAAATATTTGAGGTTCCAAAGAGTAATTAGTTATTAAGCAGACTAAAGGGTTATCTCTTATTTTTTGCTCTTAATTTTCTAACAATTATGCGTGATATTTTTATTTTCACTTGCTTTACAAATGCAAGTTCTTCACTCAATCCTGCTTAGGCTGTTTTCTAATCGTTATTGGCTGGGGGAGGTGGATTCGAACCACCATTGGCGGAGTCAGAGTCCGCAGTCCTACCGTTAGACGATCCCCCAGCATTATGAGTTCTTTGTACTTATCATATTCTATAGTAAGTGTGTAGTTTGCGATTAAGAGTGAACACATAGTAATATTGTCTTAAATTTGTGTCTCTACCCACTCGAGTATAACGTGCTTTAGATCTCGACATAATTTTAGGAAATTATAGAATAAAATTTATATTTGCCAAAAGGAATGAAACGATACGAAATCGACCTGAGCGTGTCCGTACGTCGCGCAAAAGAAAAATAAGCTCAACAAATTGGTTGAAACGACAAATAAATGATCCCTATGTGAGGAGAGCTCATAAGGAAGGATATCGTTCGCGTGCGGCTTATAAATTACAGCAAATACATGAAAAATTTAATTTATTGAAACCTGGAAAGAATATAGTTGATTTAGGAGCTGCGCCTGGTGGTTGGACACAAGTTGCTACAGAAAAAGTTTTACCGGATCAAACGGGTTGTCAAGTGATTTCCTTAGATATTTCAGAGATGTCTCCAATACCAGGTGCAGTAATTCTTAAAGGCGATTTATTTGACCAAGAAACTTTAGAAGAGCTTATTCAGAAATCTCAAAATAAAATCGATGTTGTTCTTTGTGACATGGCGGCTCCAAGCACCGGTCATTCACAAACTGATCACTTGCGAACAATGGTATTAGCCGAAGTCGCCCTTGAGGTTTCACTAGAGGTTCTATCTGAAGGTGGCGCATTTGTTGTAAAGGTTTTGCAAGGATCTGATGAGCCTGAACTCTTTAAAAAAATGAATAAATATTTTTCGAAGGTGAAGCGTTTCAAGCCTGGGGCAAGTCGAAGTGATTCGACAGAATTATATATTATTGGTCAAAAATATAAGAAAAACTAATATCCAAAGAATTCGAGTTTCAAACTATCTCTTGTCGATAGCGGTGTATTGTGTATATAAGGCCCGTCAACTCCAGTCTATATCAAGAGGGAAGTTGACATGGATATTCGCGAAGCGCTCACATTTGATGATGTTCTGCTAGAGCCAGCGGAATCACGAGTGCTTCCCAGTCAGGCAAATACTTCCACTAGGTTAACTCGAAATATCGAACTCGGAATACCTATCATGTCTGCAGCTATGGATACGGTGACCGAATCCGAAATGGCTATAGCGCTTGCACAAGCAGGAGGAATTGGAGTTATTCACAAAAATTTAGGAGCGGCTGAACAGGCGGATGAAGTTCGTAAAGTTAAGCGATTTGAATCTGGTATGGTTGTTAATCCGATCACTATTTACCCTGATCAACCATTGGCAGATGCTCTTGAAATTATGAACACCCAATCAATATCAGGTATTCCAGTTATAGATGAAGCAAAAAGTACGTTAGTTGGAATTATAACTCACCGCGATGTTCGTTTTGCTAAAGACCCTTTACAACCTGTTAAAGAATTAATGACTAAAGATTTAATTACAGCTGATGAAAAGGTTGACATCGAAGATGCTAAGCGATTACTGCATGCGCACCGTATTGAGAAGTTATTGGTAGTTGATGATAAACAACACTGCGTCGGATTAATTACCGTTAAGGACATAGATAAGGCACAAACTTATCCTAATTCTTGTAAAGATAAGCAGGGAAGGCTCCGAGTTGCTGCTGCCACTGGAGTTGGGGAATCCGGCTATGAGCGTTCTGAGGCGTTAATAGATGCCGGTGTTGACGTTATAGTTGTAGATACTGCGCACGGTCATTCTATTGGTGTTATTGATCAGGTTAATCGAATTAAACGTAAAAGTAATCAAACTGAAATAATTGCCGGCAATATAGCAACTTCTGAAGCTGCGCTTGCGCTTATTGATGCTGGCGCAGATGCGGTTAAAGTTGGTATTGGGCCTGGATCTATTTGTACAACTCGGATTGTGGCTGGTGTTGGAGTGCCTCAATTTACTGCCATCCTTGATGTGGTAGAAGTATCAAAAAAACACAATGTACCAGTAATTGGAGATGGTGGGGTGCAGCAGTCGGGTGATTTAGCAAAAGCCGTTGCCGCTGGGGCAGATTGTGCAATGATAGGCTCTCTTTTAGCAGGCACAGATCAGGCGCCAGGTGAAGTTTTCCTCTATGAAGGCCGTTCATACAAATCGTATAGAGGGATGGGATCAATAGGCGCAATGGCACGAGGATCTGCGGATCGTTATTTTCAAGCTGAAATTGCTGATAAGTTGAAAATGGTGCCCGAGGGAATTGAGGGACAAGTTCCATATCGTGGGCCAGCAGAAAATGTACTTCATCAGCTGGTTGGTGGTTTGAAAGCTGCGATGGGCTATACAGGAAATAAAACAATAAAAGAAATGCAGTCCAACTGTAGTTTTTTAAGAATCACAAATGCGGGGTTGCGTGAAAGTCACGTCCACGACGTATCGATAACTCGTGAGGCCCCGAATTATAGAACTAATGTTTAAGTTGCTATTTCAGCATATGTATAAGTTTGCCTAAATGACTCCCCCAGCTAGGATCGCTGCAGCAATTGAATTACTATCGGATATAAAGTCTGGGTTTGATCCTGCAGATGTAATCATTAGTGAGTACTTTCGTAAAAGGCGGTATGCAGGAAGCGGTGACAGAAGAAAAATTCGAGAAATAGTTTATAATGTACTTCGTAATCTGGGTATCCTAAAATATTGGTTAATCGAATCTGGAGGAGATCAGGACAATCCTCGATCATGGTTAATTATTTCTATATTGGTAGAAGAGCCAGAGAGTTTAGAGTCGTACTTTGTGGGTGGACGGTTTGGACCAGCTTCTATTTCTACCATAGAAAAAGAACTAATTGAGCGCTTGGAATCAAGAATAAATACTCAAAAAGAACCTGATGCTCGTTGGGCATTGTTAAACTGCCCAGAGTGGATTTTAGAATATTTCGATAGAGCCTTTTGTGGTGCTTGTGACGCTGAGCTTAAGGCACTGAATTCTCAGGCACCAGTTGATCTAAGGGTAAATTTGCTAAAGACTACTCGGGAGCATCTCCAGTCTTATTTAAGTGATGAAGGTCGTGGTTTTAGCTTGACGACCTTATCCCCGTTTGGGTTGCGCTCAATGGATTGGTCTCCATTGTTGAACACAAAGGCATTTAAGGATGGTTTATTTGAAGTGCAGGATGAAAGTAGTCAGATTTTAGCGTTAGTTGTTAACGCTCAACCTGGTGAACGTGTCGTTGATCTTTGCGCTGGAGCTGGAGGTAAAACTTTAGCCTTAGCTATGATGATGAAAAATAAAGGGGAAATCATAGCCGCAGATGCTTCTGATTATAGATTACGAAGAAGCCGATCAAGGATTGAACGTGCAGGAATCTCTATAATTAATGAATTTTCTGTTGAATCTAGCGTTCTTGCGGAAACAATTGATCCAGTAGACAGAGTCTTAATCGACGCTCCTTGCACTGGCAGTGGTGCATGGCGTCGAAACCCGGAAGTACGTTGGCAGCTAACTCCTGATAAACTAAGAAAATATCGGGAAACGCAAGAACAATTATTACATGATGGTTCTCGATTGGTTCGTTCAGGAGGTTGGCTTATCTATGCTACTTGTTCACTTTTTTTAGAAGAAAATGAAGAACAAGTGGATGTTTTTTTAAAGAACCATAAAAATTTTCGTCTTGTCACAGCTAAAGAGTTCCTGGGAGATAACGAAAATCTATCATCATGTGTTAGTGACCATGGTTATTTACGCATGAGCCCTGCTCAAAATAAAACTGATGGAGTTTTTGCCGCGATCTTTGAAAAGTTTTAAATCATTCTTCATTTGCAGTGTTAATGTATATATATAAATTACCTGTCGAATATTCAGAACTAATGGAGATTGAGCTTGGAGAATAAAAAGGATCTAGACTTCTTGAATAAAGATCCCAAAACCAGTTCTGTAGTAAAAACCAGAGATAATCAGTCTCTTGCTAATGAGGTTCCGTTATTCTCTAAAAAGAGGAAGCTTTCAGCTGGGATAAGAAAAAATCTAAGACAGGGGATAAGGGACCTTGAATCTGAAATAAACGAATTTCAGTCAAATGAGGATTCTAAGCTGTATGGTTTAACTCCTAAGGTTGAGCGTGCTGTAAAAAAAGCTATTGAAGAAGATAATGGGCCACGGCTTTATAGGCTTGTTCGTCCATTACATCCGGCTGATTTTGCAGATTTAATTGTGGCTGGCTTCTTCGGCACTATGATTCCAATAGCTTTTGAACGATTTAAGTTGGTTCCAGCAATAGCATCTTCAGTTTTTGTAACCACTGTTACTGCTGTTGTTGGCTTCTTCGTGTTTCTCGGTTTAGCCGCTTTCTTTCTTATGTAAGTGTTTAGATAACAACTTGATAACTACGTTTATGATAACAAAAGTGAACTTTTTACTGATATGACCGATAGTATCTTAATTCTCGATTTTGGTAGCCAGGTAACTCAATTAATAGCGCGGCGTGTAAGAGAGTCTGGTGTTTACTGTGAAATATTTCCATATAACACTGAGCTTTCAAGGCTAGAGCATTTTGATGCTGATGGCATAATTCTCTCTGGGGGACCAGCTTCAGTTCTATATGATGATACACCTAGGGCTCCAGACTTTGTTTTTAATTCAGGCCTACCATTACTGGGCATTTGTTATGGTCAGCAAACAATGTGTGCACAACTTGGTGGACGAGTCGAAAATTCTGTTCACAGAGAGTTTGGTCGTGCTGAAGTAAAAATAATTGAAGATTGTGAAATTTTTTCGTCGGCTTGGACTGTTGGTGAAACAGAACAGGTGTGGATGAGCCATGGGGATAGAGTTACTGAATTACCCGAAGGTTTCAAAGTTGTTGCTTTTAGTGAGGGGGCTCCATTTGCTATTATCGCTGACGAAACCCGAAAATATTATGGAACAATGTTTCATCCTGAAGTTATTCAAACAACTCATGGAAAAGAACTTTTAAGCTCTTTTGTACTGGAGGTCTGTGGCTGTTTAGGTAATTGGACCATGGCAGGTTTTCGAAATCAATCAATCGATTCTATAAGAAAACAGGTTGGCGGATCAAAAGTTATATGTGGTCTTTCTGGTGGAGTAGATTCGTCTGTTACGGCAAAACTTATACATGAAGCTATCGGCCATCAATTGACCTGCGTTTTTGTTGATCATGGTTTGTTGCGAGATGGAGAGCCCGAAGAAGTCGTTAACCTTTTCAATAGCCATTACAACATTCCTTTAATTCATGTAGATGCGAGCAAACTTTTCATGGACGCCTTGAAGGGCATTTCTGATCCAGAAATGAAACGACGAACCATAGGAGCTCTTTTTGTAGAAGTGTTTGAAAAAGAGGCAAAACAAATAGAAGATGTAGAGTTTTTAGCACAGGGTACATTGTATCCAGACGTTATTGAAAGTGTTTCATTTACTGGAGGTCCTAGCGTTACTATCAAGTCTCATCATAACGTTGGCGGCCTACCAGAAAAAATGAATTTAAGATTACTAGAACCTCTTAGGGAGTTGTTTAAAGATGAAGTACGGATTCTTGGAAGAGAATTAGGTCTTCCAGAAATTCTTGTGGATAGGCATCCCTTTCCGGGGCCAGGCTTAGCTATACGTATGCCTGGAGAAGTTAATGTAGAAAAAGTAAAAATTCTTCGTGCGGCAGATAAAATTTATATAGAAGAAATACGAAACTCTGGCTTGTATCATGAGATTTGGCAAGCTTTTGCGGTTTTGTTACCTGTTCGAACAGTTGGCGTAATGGGCGACGCTCGCACATATGACAATGTTTGTGCGTTACGGGCGGTGACTTCTACTGATGGAATGACAGCTGATTATTACCCTTTCGCTCATGATTTCTTGGCCAAAGTCTCCACTCGAATAATAAACGAAGTTCAAGGTATAAACAGAGTCACATATGACATTACGTCAAAGCCTCCAGGTACTATCGAATGGGAATAGAAGGTCGGTATGGCATTTATCCTCACTAAACTGTTTGTCTCAGCCGGGTTCATTGTGCTGATTTCAGAAATCGCCAAACGTAACGATAAATTTGGCGGCATGATTGCAGCCCTTCCTCTGACCACATTACTGGTCATTTTTTGGATGCATTTCGAAGGCGCATCAGACACCAAAATCGCCAACCATATCACCTACACATTATTTTTCATCGCGCCCACTCTACCGATGTTTTTTCTGTTTCCCTGGCTGATTAGCAAATTTGGATTTTTGGCAGCAGCAGCTGGCAGTATAGTGCTGACAATTTTCTGCATTTACGTCTTTAATGTGTTTTCTGAATCGATTGGATTTCGCATTCTTTAGCCATATAGAATATGTGGGCTGATAAGTGGGGAAGCGGCATAGTGAGGCTGGGGCTAGATGCTATTCGATGAGATGACATTGAAAGATTGCTACTGATATTTTAGACGCGGAAAAACGTGTTGTCCTAATCCCAAAAAAAATTTGATACAGTGTCGCGCAATCACAAAAATTATTATGCTAAAATAAATATAAATAATGGTTTATGGAGATAGGGCTATTAAGAGGTGGGATTGTAAATAAACTAACTTTGTAGGCTTTGGATTGCTAAATGTATCTCGCATTGTCGTTGAACATTTGTTCTGTAAACTCTTATATTTAAAATAACAATTTTTTAGGTTTAAAAGGGCTTGGTGTGGATTTTAATTCTCGCGTTTTAGATATGTTGAAAAATAACGTTAGTAAAAAAACCGATAACAACGGTTTTTTATTGAACGATAATTTGCGTCTATTAGCCAAATGGCGTATGGCATTGATTCGCCAAACATTTTTGAAATACGAAAATACGATTGTTGCTTCGGGTCCCTTGATAGGGTTGGACTTCCTGGAAAGATCATCTGAAGGTTGTTATGTACCTAAATTAATAGGATGCTATGAGCAACCATTATCACCGTTTATAGCAGGTGCTATTGATGCTAATTATTCTACTGTCGTTCATATTGGCTGCGCAGAGGGTTACTATGCGGTCGGAATGGCAAAAAAGATGCCTGCCACAAAATCGTTTGCCTTTGATATCAGTGAAAAAGCTCAAAATCTATGCAGAAAACTAGCACAAAAGAATAATATTGAAGATCGAATCAAAATAGGAGGTGCATTTAAAATAGAGGACTTTGGGGCATTTAAGGAGGAAAATACTCTAGTCATTTGTGATATTGAGGGAGGTGAATATGATTTATTGGACCCTGTTAAGGCGCCAGAACTCAAGACAATGGATATCATAGTGGAGTTACATAATATAGCCAACATTAATGGTTTAGACTTAATGATTAATAGGTTTAAAGAAAGTCATAACATAAATGCCGTAGAAGATGATGGTCAGCGGGATATTAAGGACGTTGTTGCGCCTTGGTTCAAAAATCTATCGCATTTGGACCAGCTAATTACTGTTTGGGAAATGCGAAGTGAACCAACACCGTGGTTAGTCATGAAAGTTAAATAAGTTTCGCGATAGTAGTAGAATCCAATACTTAGTATTTTACAAACTAAACGGATGATTGATTTACATAAATCCGTGACAGGAAAAGTTGGTGTTACTCGTGACTATGCGATGACGCATCCGTCAACAATATTTTGTAATTATCTATATATTTATATTATTACTTAGTAAGCAAGGGATGAGGGTGCGGGCAGTTTAACTTTCGTCGTTGAGCAGTCGGTTCCAGGCTTCAAGGCGTTTGGTATCAGTGTCGCCGGACGCAGATGCCTGTGCCGCGACCTCAACCAGTTCAGTGAAAAGTTTATCTGTCAGGGGCCCTTTTCGCAGCTTGAGCTCCTTGCGTACGTGTTCAAGGACTAGGTTGGCCGTGGCTGTATCTAGTTCTCCGAGGGACATAGCACTGGCACGGCGCTTGATGGCCATTGGCCCTGAGTAGTGACACAACGCTACCTTTTCGGTATTTCCCAGTACCGAAGGTGCCCAGGCATTGAAAGACCACTGGTCATCGTCTGGCAGGACGTAATGGACCTCCGCGGCGTGAGAAAAAGCGGTGCGGCCGTTTCCTGGCAGGTGGTCAGGGATGGGCTGGTTCCAGACCTGTGCCACGAATTCGGAGAGTTCCTGAAATCCATCGAGTCTGATGCCCATATCGTATCCGTAGAATATCTCGCAGATCGCAGCGAGCACGGCGATATTTGGGACGCCGGCGCGTTCGCCTAATCCGTTGATGCAACCTTCTAAAATTTCAGCGCCTCCCTGCAGCGCAGATAATTGAGCGGCTGTGGCCAGGTCGAAGTCATCGTGGCTATGAATGGCCAGCGGGAGATCGCCAATCCGCGCTTTCACAGCTTTGGCGTGATGCTGATAGACAGCAGGAATACAGGGCGCACATATATCGTCGATCCGGACAATATCGGCGCCGGCCTTCACAAGGCGATCGATGATTTCGAGCAGCCAGTCGAGATCGAGGCGTGTAAAGTCCATGGTGAGGACGCTGATTGTCGCGCCCTTTGATTTTCCATAGGCAACCGCTTCGCAGGCTTTGTCGATGGCTTCTTCACGGCTGATCTTCAGACCACCCATGGATTCAACGAGACGGAAATTATAGTCGGAGACTGCAAAGGCTAGACAGATGATGTCCGAGCCGACATCCAGACACAGATCGATTTCCTGTTTGCAAAGCTCGGGATTGAGCGCAGCGGTGGGGTGCACGAGAGCCTGAACCTTGAGATCCATCCCCAGCTTTTTGACACGTCGGATTTCCTCAGGGTCGTCATGGTGCATTTCGATAATAGGAATGCCGACAGCATCGATACGACGCGCGAACTCGACCACTTCATCGAGACCAATCGAAACCCCATCTACCTGACGGCCTTCACGCAGGGTCATGTCCATCAATTGTATCTGGCTCGGCAAATTCATTTCCGCGCGTATAGCAGGATCAAAATTGTAGGGGCTGACAGCCCACATGCCCTCGCGGTAACCCATCGATTGCGTCATGAGATTTGAGTCCTCTGGTCAGTTGGTGCGCTTATCATATCCAATTTTATCACTTTTGAAAAATTATAACATTAATAAAATTTATAAATGCAACAAGTCTTATATTCTGCTCCCTATTTGACAAAATGTTTCAACCTCAGTGATAATTGAAGTCGGTTGGTAACAAAATACAATTGCGGTAGTTTCGCCAAATGTCCGATCCAAACTTAGAAGCAAAATCCGTTCAGATAAAATCATTACCTATGATTGATGTATCAGGGCTTCTGGGCTCTGAGAGGGTTGATCGACAAGCTATCGGGAATGCTATGCATGATGCATGTTTAGATACAGGTTTTTTTTATATAACAGGGCACGGTGTTTCTTCTAGGTTACAAAATTCCGTATTTGATTATACTCAAGAATTTTTTGCACTTCCTATAGATGAAAAAGAACAAATTAATTTAATTAATTCCGGTTGTAACCGCGGTTACGAACCATTAAGAGGACAAACTTTGGAGCCAGGGCAACCCCCCGATTTGAAGGAAGGTTTTTATATTGGCCAGGAAATTTCTGAAGATGATAAACGGGTAAGAAATAAGAAATTCAACCATGGACCAAACCAATGGCCTAGTGAACTGCCACAGTTTCAACCAGTGATGTCGGAATATTATTCGATCATGCTGGAATTAGCACGAGCGATGATGTCGGGCATAGCCCTTTCGTTGAATTTGAAAGAGTCATATTTTGAGAGTTTTTGTGTTGAAGAGCTCGCGACGCTTAGACTACTTCACTATCCTCCTCAGCTTGCAAATCCGCGTCCTGGAGAAAAGGGCTGCGGCGCGCACACTGATTTTGGTACCATCACCTTACTGATGCAAGACGACTGTGGTGGCCTTCAATTATGGATCGAGGGAGAGGGCTGGGTTCACGCAGAACCTCAACCGAACACGTATTTAGTAAATCTTGGCGACATGATGGCTCGGTGGACTAATGATCGATACCGCTCAACGCGGCACCGTGTCGTTAATATGTCTGGCCGGGAACGTTATTCGGTCCCTTTCTTTTACATGGGAAACCCAGATTTTCCTGTCAAATGTATATCAAGTTGCCTAGATAAAGGACAAGCACCCAAATACACTGAAACGACCGTAGAAAAACATTGCCAAGATATGTATAAGGCAACCTACGCTCCAGGATCAATTACCTCGTGAAAAGTGGTAACGGTTGCCGCGATATTCTCCTTATACACGGTACCTGGCAAGGAAGTTGGGCTTGGTCTGCGCTCCTGCCACATTTAGAATCTAATGGATAAAAAAACATTTCCTTCATTGAAAAAATTACCATCACATTTCTAACTATTGTATTCTGTCTCACATCCTCAATTGTGTTGAGTGAAACTGTTAAACCAACTGATTTGGTTTATACTAATGGCTTTTATTATAAAAAGTTCACTGATAAACCATACTCTGGTTCTGTTAAAGGTCTGGATGAACATGGGTACTTATTAAAAGGATCTTATAAGGAAGGCAAAGAAGAAGGAGTTTGGGAATTTTATTACGACAATGGTCTGATATATTCGAAATCGACTTACAAGGACGGTAAGTTACATGGCGATTATGAAGAGTACTTTAGTAATGGGCAGTTAGAGAGAAAATTAACTTACAAGAACGGAAAGTTAGAAGGTGTTTGGGAAGAGTACTATGAGAATGGTCAGTTAAATTACAAGATAACTTTCAAGAACGGCGAGAGAATCAAATAACAGTAGCTATTACAACACACGTCTTGTTCTTAATTCATTTACAATTGCAGATGAACCTACTCCACTAAAGTTAGACTCCCCAACTTCATCAAAATATGGCAAAGTTTTTTTGCATAAGAAAATAGTTGATTCGCTATATAAGTGTTGAGTTGCAAAATAGGAATAAACTTAATAAATCCAACAAGTATAGCGTCAGAATTATAGAGTGGGAAAGAAGAAAAGGAACTAATTTAGATGTTCACGGCAACTAAAGATCAGACTCTGCTGACGACTACGACTGGAGCATTACCCAGACCAAGTTGGTTTACTGAAAATTTACGAGGACTCGAATTATCACGGGGGTTTTCGCAACGGGCGTACAGGGAACAGCATTTTGATTGCCTCTCCTGTCACGTGACAGCTCAACAGAAAGCCGGAATTGATATTGCTGTTGATGGTGATACCAGACTGGATGACGATGTCGCTGGCCGTAGCTGGGTAAGCTATGCTTACGAACGCATCAAAGGGATTAGTGAGCCCGATGTTGCTGTCCAACCCTATGCAGCAATGGACAACTGTGCTCCAGGAGACTTCATTTGGGAAGTGATAGAAACCCGTATGACACCTCGTGTTATTGATAAAATAGGAGAGACTTCGCTGCAACTGGACAGAGCTTGGAAAGCAATTGCACCAATGACTAATAAACCGGTCAAGATAGGTTCAATTTCAGCACAAGTACTTGCGCATATGTGCGTTAATGAATTTTATCCTAATCGCTTAGAGCTATTAATGGATTTATCGGATGCACTAAATCGAGAATACCATAAGTTGGCTGATTCTGGTGCGCTTATGGTACAAATTGAGGAACCCGCTATCCATCAATCCATGCAAGGTAAAAATCAGGAAATTACACCTGAGCAATATGTCAACGCATTTAATCGCGAAGTTTCAGGCCTAAAAGAAAAGTGCGAAGTATGGTGCCATACTTGCTGGGGTAGTCCTGGCGCCCAAAAAATGTTTCCTTCTAATACTTCCTACGAAAAGGCTCTGCCATACTTTGACCAATTAGACATCGATGTTTTAACTCTCGAAGGTGCTACGAACGATGGACTGGATATTCCTCATTATGGTTCCTTGATCTCGAAAGATAAAAAAATTGCCGTCGGCGTTATCAGCCATCGTACTATGCAAATCGAACGACCTGAAGAGGTTGCTGCTTTGATACGCCGTTGCCTTGAATATATTGAACCCGAGCGTCTTATACTTACAAGCGATTGTGGCTTTGGTAGACAATCCATGAGTAGGATGCATGCCTTTTATAAAATGGTTTCTTTAGTTCGCGGCACAAACATCGTACGACGTGAGTTAGGTCTTGAAGAAGTCTATATTCCCGCTACTGACCATAAATTATCTATGGTGCCTACTACGAACTGATTGATTCATTAGAAGGGCTTTTAATGGAATTAACAATTGAACAAGCACTTCGGCAGGGGATAGCTGCACATAAAGAAGGTAAGATTCAAGAAGCCGAACGCCTGTACCGTGCTATCTTGAAGTCCCAGCCAACTCATCCAGATGCTAATCATAACTTGGGTGTGCTAGCGGTCTCTGTAAATAAGACTGAGGAGTCATTACCCCTCTTTAAAACTGCTATCGAAGCAAATCCAAAGATAGAACAGTTTTGGCTGAGTTACATCGATGGTTTGATTAAGCTTGGTATGATCAATGATGCCAAGAGGGAAATTAAAAAGTTTAAGAAGATGGGGCATAAAAGTGCGCGTGTTGATCAATGGATTAAAACTCATTTAAAACCAATTAATTCACAGCACGTGGATCTTGCCATAGAAAAATTTTACCAAAACAATAAAAACCGCACTCTATCTGCGGCTAGCCAGGGCTGGCTATTTACAGAAGTTTTTGACAGGCATTTTATGCAAAATAAATTGTCTACTGTAAAGTCTGAACAAGAAATACACATACCTCAAGAAAATAAACTCTCCGTAGGAGGTGAAGAAAATATAAATCAACTCGGCCCTAGAGAGATCATTTCTAAATTAAATAATGAAACCGACATTTCTAAAAAATACAGTGACCTTAAGGCACTAATTTATTCTAATGACGTGAATTTAATAAATGATAGTTTTGGATATGAGGTTGGTGGTGATTTACAACACGCCCAGGAGAAAACATTTAATGTTGAAGGTTTTAATGTTGTTATTATTGGAGGAGGTGTTTGTGGTCTATTTCTAGCAAATAGCATAAAGTATTCTTTTGGTGTTCAAGCGAATGTCTTGGTTTTGGAAAATCGATCAAAAAAAATAAACACCAGAGAGCCATTCACACGGGAATGGCTAACCCACATACAGACAAATGTTTTTCAAAAGTACACTCCAGAAAATATAAGAACATTAATGCAGTGTTTTGGAACCAATCGCCTAATTGGAGTTCCAATAAATATAATAGAAGCTATCTTAATGCTCTCTTGTAAAGATCAGGGTGTAAAATTCTATTTTTCTCCTAGACTTGAATATTCAGAAATAAATAATGATATTGTTGATTGTGTTTTTGATGCGACTGCCGGTCGTTTAGTCGAGTGCTCCTACTCAACGGATAATTCCAAAGAGTTGAGGGTAAAGATTCCTAAGCAAAAAATGAATTTTAAGTATGCTGGCGTGAGTCCGTTGCACAATAAGCTAAGCAATGAAACAGATCATTTAGATGTTATTCTTAGACCAGATGGTGACTTCCATTTTCCGTATATTAGAGATTTAAGGATAGGCACTCAAATGGTTAAGCTTACGAGTGTGCCTCTAAATCTGATGGAAATAACACTAAAGTCTATTGAGCCAGTTAATTCTTTAAATTTATTTTATGTTTGGGGTGGGGACTTACGTAAAGAAATTAATGAAGGGCTAATTCTTATCAATCTTCATAGAAAAGAATATGAATTTTTGGCGTCTGTTACAAAGAATCCAATAAATTTAAAAACTTTTTTAGATGACAATCCTGAAATTACATCACATTTAGACGAAAACATCATTTCTGTACTTGAGATGTTGGTATCTTTAGACGCGGATAGAAAGATAAAAATTGAAAATCCTTTTAATTACCGTCCATACATAAACCTCAATGCAGATTTGGGGACGCTTAATGGAAAACGGGTTTTCCCCATAGGGGACTCTTTATTTTGTGGGCATCCAAAAGCAGGAAATGGATTAGCCTATCACTTAAAATTCATTCACGAACTTCTTGGGGAAATTATTAAAGAGTCCAAACCTAACAAAGAAAGAAAAACTTTTTTGGAGAAACGTGAAAAACTTGCTGATGACAAAAGAAAGCAGAAGGTGCAAAGACAAGAAGCAAAGGTTAAAACCCCTTCCAAGGCGGATTTGAATAAACTCTTACAGCACTATCAAACTGGACGGTATGGCGACGCCAAGAATTTAGCACTATCAATTACTCAAAAATTTCCAGAGCATCAATTCAGCTGGAAAGTTTTAGGAGCGTTATTTGGACAAGAAGGTAGAAAAGATGAGGCACTAAATGCAAATCAAAAAGCTGTGGAATTAGAGCCCGATGATTCCCAAGCCCATAACAACTTAGGTAACGCTTTAAAAGATGTAGATAAATTAGAAGAGGCTGAGGCAAGTTACAGAAAAGCAATAGCGTTGAAATCTGATTTTGCCGAACCTCACAACAATTTGGGTAACGCGCTTAAGGTAGTGGGTAGATTGGAAGAGGCTGAGGCAAGTTACAGAAAAGCAATAGCGTTAAAACCTGATTATGCTGAACCCCACAACAACTTGGGTAACGCGCTTAAGGAAGTGGGTAGATTAGAAGAGGCTGAGGCAAGTTACAGAAAGGCAATAGCGTTAAAACCTGATTATGCTGAACCTCACAATAACTTGGGTGATGTGCTCAAAGATTTGGGTAGGTTAGAAGAGGCTAAGACAAGCTTAAGGAAAGCCATCGCGTTGAATTCTGATTATGCAGCAGCTAAACATCTACTTGCCGCTTTAACCGGAGAAACGACTAAAGCACCACCAAGAATTTACGTGGAAGAGCTATTTGATAACTATGCCTCTAAATTTGAAAGCGCTTTGGTTGATAAGCTGGAGTATAAGATTCCGAAAATTATTACTGAAATGATCATTAAAGACCATCGCGATGGTTCATTAGGCTCAGTATTAGATTTAGGGTGCGGTACTGGTTTGGTTGGAGTAGAAATTAAAGAATTTTGTTCGTATCTTGAGGGAATCGATTTATCAAATTCAATGCTTGAGCAAGCAAAAAGAAAGAATGTTTACGACAAATTAACATATCGAGATATCACAGAATATTTAACAACGGAAAATTTAGACTTTGATTACTTTATCTCAACAGATGTCTTTGTTTACTTAGGTGACTTGTCCGATGTATTTAAATTAATAAAATCTCGTAATAAATCAGGTGGCAAATTAGTTTTTTCAACGGAAAATACCGATAAAGAGGGATTTTTTCTCGAACAATCTGGGCGTTATTCGCATTCAAAGCAGTATATCGAAACTTTATGCGAAAAATATAACTATAAATTATGTCATTTCGAAAGCCAAAATCTTCGAAAAGAAAAAAACTCGTATATCAGTGGTGATTTATACTTATTAGATTTCTAATAAAAGTCATCTTCTGAAGATGGCAAGGTTCATTTAAGTACTTCAATTTTACGGTTTTCAGCTGGGTTATTATACATCAAAACCACCACTTAATGGATTGGTAAATATGAGAAACTTTGATTTATTAACGAATTCTGGGCTGGGTTTTGATAATGAACAAAATGTTATAAGTCTATGAGCGTTTGATGGAACTATCGATTGAACAAGCACTTAGGCAGGGGATGGCTGCGCATAAAGAAGGTAAGATTAAAGATGCCGAACGTCTGTATCGTGCTATCTTGAAGTCCCAGCCAACTCATCCAGATGCTAACCATAACTTAGGGGTGCTAGCAGTCTCTGTTAATAAAGCTGAAGCGGCTTTGCCGTTCTTTAAAACCGCTCTCGAATCAAATCCAAAGATAGAACAGTTTTGGCTAAGTTATATTGATGCTCTTGTTAAAGAAAAGCAGTTTGAAAATGCGAAGGAATTGCTTGAACAGGGAAAGAATCAGGGTTTTGATGGAGAAGCATTAAATGCTCTGGAGGCACAACTTTCCCTCATAACTCAAAAAACGAATCCTGGTAATGCAGGCCCATCTCAACAACAACTCAGTGAACTAAACAAATACTACCAGAAGGGTAGACACGACGATGCAGAGAAATTGGCAACATCCATTACTGAGCAATTTCCCAACCATCAAGTTGGCTGGAAAGTTCTAGGAGCTTTATTTGCACAAAAAGGTATGAAAGACGAGGCCCTAAATGCGAACCAAAGAGCCATCCCCTTAGCTCCTCAGGATTCTGAAGTTCATAACAACCTGGGTATTACCTTTAAAGCATTGGGCAGGTTAGGTGAGGCTGAAGTAAGCTTGAGGCAAGCGATAGCATTGAAACCTGACTTTGCCGAAGCCCATAGTAATTTGGGTAACACGCTTAACGAGCTGGGTAGGTTAGATGAGGCAGAGATAATCTTGAGACATGCGATGGCGTTGAAATCTGATTATGCCGAAGCTTATAACAACTTGGGTAACACACTCCAGGCACTGGGTAGGCTAGACGAGGCTGAAACGAGCTTGAGACAAGCGATAGCATTGAAGCCTGATTATGCCGAAGCTCACAACAACTTGGCTATTGTCCTAAACAAACTGGGTAGGTTAGACGAGGCGGTAACAAGCTGTATCGGAGCTCTGAAAATCAAACCTGATTTAGTAGCTGGATATTACAGTCTGGGGACTTTGCTGGCTAATACCTCGCAATTAAAAAGCTCTCCTGATTTGATACATTTTGTTTCTCTGCTTTTGGAAAAGAAAACAATTATTCGACCAAACACAGTAGTGAGTTCTTTAACTAATCTACTGAAACACGACCCGATCATACAGAGCGCTCTGACCAGTTATTCTTTGGGTGAATTGAAACTTGATGAAACTATCACTGGCTTATTCAAGGTTCCGTTTCTATTAAAGTTAATGACTCTTTGTCCAATCTCTGACCTCGAAATTGAGGGTCTTTTGAAAGGTATTCGGCATTCTATTTTGTTCAATGTTTCAACAATTCAAAATAACAATGAAGTATTGGCCTTCCAAATTGCCCTAGCCCTACAGTGTTTTACGAATGAATACATTTATGATGAAACTGTTGAAGAAATTGAAGCTGTCGGAGAGTTAGAAAAACTTATAGGAAGAAAATTAACTAATGATCAAATTCCTAGTGTTACAGAATTAGCATGTCTTGCGAGCTATAAATCCCTTTATGAATGTTCTTGGTGCGTGTCATTTCCTGCCCCTGAAGGGCTTGAGGAAATTTGGCGCAGACAAATACAAGAACCAGAGAAAGAAAAGAGGCTTAATTCTGAGATATCTAAACTTACAGAAATTACGGACACGATATCCACAAAAGTTAAAGAGCAGTATGAAGAAAATCCCTATCCTCGTTGGGTTAACCTTGGTCTGCCTCAAATGCCACTATCAATATCGAAGCTGACAAATCAATTGAATCTTAAAATCACTAGCCCACTTATTAAGCACACTTCTCAACCTCAAATCTTAGTAGCTGGATGCGGAACAGGGCAGCACTCGATCGAGGTTGCATGTAAGTATAGAGATTGTAAGGTCCTTGCAATTGATTTGAGTTTAAGGAGTTTGGCTTATGCAAAAAGAAAAACAGAAGAATTAGGAATCGAAAATATCGAGTACGTGCAGGCCGATATATTGGAATTGGAGAAGCTAAGTCGACAGTTTGATATTATTGAGAGCTCTGGTGTACTCCATCATATGGCAGATCCGATTTCTGGCTGGAAAGTTTTGGTTGAATGTTTGAAGCCTACTGGGCTGATGAATATCGGATTATATAGCGAGTTGGCGAGAATGCATATCATTCAGGTGCAAAAGGAGATAAATCGTTTAGATTTGACGTCCGATCGTTCATCAATCAAATCATTTCGTAATGATTTGATTCAATCGAACGAAGAAAGGCATAAGAAAATATCATCAGTGGCGGACTTTTATAGCGTAAGTGAGATTCGCGATCTTCTATTTCATCCGAAGGAACATCGGTTCACGATTTCTAAAATAAAAGACGCTCTTGAATATCTAGGATTAAGTTTTTGCGGTTTTCAGTCTGATAATATAATTCGGCGCTTCAAAGCCAAAAACTCTGGATTAAATGACTTGTATGATTTGAATCTTTGGAATGAATTTGAAGCTAGTCAGCCTGATGCGTTTATTGCGATGTACCAATTTTGGTGTCAAAAGAATCAGGGAGTTATTGGAAAAGAATTAAGCGGCTTGGAGGCACAACTTTCCCCTTTAACACAAAAAGCCAGTCCTAGTAGTACAAGCCCATCTCAACAACAACTCAGCGAACTCATAGAATGCTACCAGAAGGGCAGACACGATGATGCAGAGAAGTTGGCAATATCCATTACTGAACAATTTCCCAACCATCAAACTAGCTGGAAGATTTTAGGGGCTTTATTTATACAAAAAGGCATGAAGGACGAGGCCCTAAGTGCGAATCAAAGAGCTGTCCACCTAGCCCCTCAAGATGCTGAAGCTCATAACAATCTGGGTAATACGTTTAATGAAATGGGCAGGTTGTCTGAGGCAGAGGCGAGTTTGAGGCAAGCGCTAGCATTAAAGTCAGATTTTCCCGAAGCTTATAGTAACTTAGGTAACACTTTCCAAGCACTGGGCAGGTTGTCTGAGGCAGAGGCAAGTTTGGGGCAAGCGATAGCGTTGAAATCTGATTATGCCGAAGCTCATAACAACCTGGGTAATACGCTAAATGAACTCGGTAGGTTAGACGAGGCAGAGGCAAGTATGAGGCAAGCGATAGCGTTGAAATCTGATTATGCCGAAGCTTATAACAATTTGGGTAACACGCTCCAAGCACAGGGTAGGTTGGATGAGGCTGAGGCGTTCTTGAGGCAGGCGATAGAACTGAATCCTGATTTTTCTGAAGCCCATAACAGCTTGGGCAATACGCTTCAGGCATTGGGGAAATTGGACGAGGCAGAGACAAGCGTGAGGCAAGCGATAGCACTGAAACCTGACTTTGCCGAAGCCCATAACAACTTGGGTGTTATTCGAAACGAACTGGGTAGGTTAGACGAGGCGGAGGTAAGCTTGAGACAGGCAATAGAATTGAGACCTGATTTTGTTGAGGCCCTCTGGAACTTGTCTGGCATGGAAAGGACTATTCAAGGTGCTGAACATTGGGTTGGAAAATGTTTGATGGTAGATGCAAACCATGTACCAGCAAAATTAACAAAGGCTGCCCTAAGGTTTTATCAAGGCGATAGGGATGACTTTGATAATTTGATGAAATCTGAATTCAAACAACATAGTTACATGCGATCATTTTCATGGGTTTTCAGCCTACCTAATCTACCTGACTTATATTTCAATAGGTGGCATTTTTTTGACGCGATTGTTAAGCAAAGTATTCGTTCAAGACCTTTTTATGAATTTGGTGTGTGGAGGGGTGAAGCATTTAAATACCTTATTAAGTCTTTTAAAAAAGGTTACGGATTTGACACTTTTTCAGGTTTGCCGGAAGACTGGCGCGTCGGTAATCGCACTGAGCCATCGGGTTCGTATACAAGTGATGGAAATATACCTGATATCAAAGGAGGGGAATTTATTGTAGGTAAATTTGAAGATACTCTACCGATATTCTATTCTGAGTCTCGTCCTATAGCATCAGTAATAAATTTTGATGCAGATTTATACTCTTCCACTCTTTGTGCTTTAAATTACTCAAATCCAGTAATGGATAAACACACTGTTCTTATCTTTGACGAATTCATAATTCATGAAAGTTGGGAACAAGATGAATTTAAAGCATTAACTGAATTTGCTTCCATAAATAACTATACGTTTGAAGTAATTGCGATCTCATTTTTTACAAAACAAGTGGCTGTAAAATTAATTGGTATTTAACGGTGACTTTTTTTCTCGCAGACATTGTTTTAGTTTTTCATTTTTGCATTGTAGTCTTTGTTGCCTCTGGATTACTTCTTATACCAATTGGTTACACTTTCCATTGGGAGTGGACTTCAAACAAGAAATTAAGAATATCCCATTGTGCGTTGATGGCGTTTGTCACGCTTGAAACATTACTAGGAATAACCTGCCCACTTACCTCTATTGAAAATAAATTGCGGGGAATCACTCAATCTGAAACATTCATTGGACATTGGATTGAAAAATTAATTTATTGGGATTTTCCAATAGAGTTTTTCATAGTTTTATACTGTATACTATTGGGGTGGACATTTCTTATGTGGAAGATTTTTCCACCAAAAAAAACTTAATACAAGATAAAGTAAGTTCATTCAGCGACAGGAGATTATCGTGAAACTTTCAAACTTATTTCTTGTGCTGCTAATTCTAATATTATTTTTCCCGACCAACTCTCTCGCTCATACTAGTGGTAAAATAAACTGGGAGACGTATAGAAGTAATTCCATCCTCTATGGACAAGTCACTGGATGCCTTATTCGGTTCAAACTATATTCAGAATTATCTGCGAGTGAGAAAATTAAAAAATCGACAATTGACATAATAGTAAATCGCATTGTTGGTGACGTTGATGGGTATTTAGAAAAACTTTATCAACTAGGTAAAGAAAGTGGGCATTTTGGTGGAAGCCCAAAGCCTTGGATAAAAATGATGTCTCAAATTAGTAAAGAAGAACTAAAGAATAATATGGCGTGGCTGCAAACATTGACTTGTTATAAGCTATTAATTGACCATAATTTAATATTATAGATACGATTGATAAATTATTAATGGACAAAGAAAGACAAGAAAAGATCGAGAGTCTCCAGGCTCTGTATTATAAGGGTGACATGGGCCTTGTCATTCCAGCAGCCCAAGAACTTGTCCGAAAATATCAAAGTGCTACTGCAGTTAATATTTTGGCACTGGCACACAAGAGGCAAGGCAATATTGATCAAGCGAGACAAATTTTCGAGCAAGTGCTGGTTGATAATCCTACAAATACTCTTTTTTTAGGAAATTTAGGAAACATTTACACAGACACAGGTAAGCTCGAGAAAGCAGAAGAATGCTATTTAAATGCGTTAGAAGAGGACCCGTCATCAATAGGCATCTCGGTGTCCCTTGCAAACGTTTATGCACTTACAGCTAGACCCAGTCGCGCGTTAAAAATCCTTCATCAGATTCTGTCGTACAAAGATAGACTAACTTATAACGATCTTGATGATATTAATTTTAAGATTGCAGAGATCTATAGAGATGCTGGTAGCGATTTTTATGATAAAGCAATTGAACATTACAGCAGAAGCGGGAAGCGGTTAAGCTCTAGTTTGTGGTTAGAATTAATATATAGATCTAAAGATAAAAAGACTTACAGTGAATCAGAAGAGAAAATTCTTAAGACAGGAGAAGTAAACCCTCTTCTGGCGGCGGTTCAAACTCATGCATCAATTCGCTATAAAATTCCTGATAGGAATTTATTTTGTAGAGAACCACTATCATATATAAAGCTTTCAAAGCTTAGCCCCCAAGACGGGTTTAATCACGATTTAGTCGATAAGCTACTGAAATCTTCAAGGGGTTTTGATGCCAAGCCCCAAGAATTGTTGAAAAGCGGATCTCAGACCTCTGGAAATGTTTTTCTATCTTCCGATCCAGCTTTTAGGACCTTGAAAACAATTATTTTTCAAAAGATAGAAGAATATAGGTCAAAATTCTCTGAATCAACTGATGGGTTTATTACTAAATGGCCTAAAAATAGCGAACTTCACGGATGGATAGTAGATATGAAAGGTGGTGGGCTTCTTAAACCACACATGCATAAGCTTGGATGGTTGAGTGGCAGTTTATATCTATCATTGAAAAAAATATCGGGATCTAACGCTGGAAATATTGTTTTTGATTTGAAGGGGGCCAGCTACCCCTCAGATTCAAAAGATTTTCCTAGTATGGAATGTAATATTTCTCAAGGCGATATTGTTATGTTTCCTTCATCTCTCTTTCATTACACAGTGGCTTCTGAAAAAAATGAAAGAAGAATAAGCCTGGCTTTTGATGTAAAGCCTATTGATTAGCCAGCTGTAGTATGGAATGGCGTTTTGTATGTAGTGTCGAACGACGGTGAATAAATTATTTTTTATTTGTATGGTGATTGTTAGTCTAAAGGAAAGTTTAATAATTGATGTAGAATATTGAGAGTGATTGGAAAGGCAATGTTATGCTCTTTACCTCAAAAAATAAGGACAGGCCCTTTCATTGGGGGCCTTACGCTTTAGAACGCCTACCTCATGATGAGCAGGTAATTCAGACTGAGGCTGCCCGATCCCAGCTACCTCGTCAGCAACGTCAATTTTCAGATCCAACTAATTTACTTGGCAAAGCTCTTAGTAAATACCACGGCATTTTCAGAAAAACTGGACACGTTGATCCTTTACCAGAAAAAGCACCTGTCCCTGATGATTTAAAACGCCGTAGCCAAGATATTAAGGGAGGTGGCTATTTTCTTGATGCATCGGGAATAGGTATATGTAGAATTCCAAATAATGTTTGGTTGATGAACGAAAAAAAATATGATCATAATCACGCTGTAGTCATTATAGTAGCACACGGTCGTACTCCGGAAGTTAATAATCTCGCTTATTCTTGGATTAGGGGGGTTGAAAATGTTGCCGGTGAATTGAGGGCTTTTGAAATTTCGTTGGCTCTCGCTGAACACATCCAATGGATGGGCTTTTCTGCTAATGCTCATGACTGGGAAACGGGCTCTGTTGATCTTGAACGTTTAGCAGTTTTGAGTGGACTAGCTATTCGAAATAAGAACAATATTATAAATCCATATTTGGGTGAAAAATTCTCTATCGCTGCGCTAACGACAGAATATGAGTTATATTGTGACCTTCCACTAGGTGCTGGAGCAAAGAAAGCAAAGGGAATTGGATACATGTTTGGCGCAGGAGGTGCTGTTCCAGGTCTGGAATGGCGTCGTAGGGAAAAGCGTCCAACCCACATGAGCAAGTACCCTCTAGAACAAGTGGATCGAGTCGATCGTCCTACGACGTTAATTATTGATAATGAAGTTCCAAAGGTTTCAAAGAGAGCGGAGTTTTTTGAGCGTGCTGCAAGAGGAGACCTTGGTGTCAAATCTCAAAAAGAGAGGTCACGTTTCGCCTTTAAACATCCATTTGCACAATCAATGGTAAGTTTGATCAAATGTATGGTGCCAGAACAGGGTGGTGCTCCTTACAATAAAGTAGAAGGGTATGATAATCCCGCAACTAATTCCATGGCTGTGAAATCTCTTTCCTATTTCTTAGGTTGTGAAATGACGGGAATTTGCGAAATTCCTAGTTACGCTTGGTATTCACATAACAAAGACGGCAGCCAAATTGAACCGTACAATAAGTATGCTATCGTAATGCTCATTGATCAGGGATATGAGACAATGGAAGGAGCCTCTGGTGACGACTATATCTCTGGTTCTCAGTCGATGAGAGCGTATATGCGAGGTGCGGAGATTTCTGGAATTATGGCTGAGCTTTTTCGCTCTCTAGGTTATTCTTCACGCTCACAAACAAACGCCGATTCGGATGTGCTTCATGTGCCATTAACGCTTTTGGCTGGTCTTGGTGAATTAAGTCGAATTGGTGAAGTAATCTTAAACCCCTTTATAGGTCCACGTTTAAAAACTGTAGTTATAACAACCGATTTACCGTTGCTGCCAGATAGACCAATGGATTTTGGCCTTCAAGACTTTTGTTCAAACTGTTTGAAATGTGCTCGGGAATGCCCCTGTGACGCCATTTCTTTAGGCGATAAAGTGATGTTTAATGGCTACGAAATGTGGAAACCGGATGTAGAACGGTGTACTAGATATCGCCTAACAAATCCTAAGGGCACCGCGTGTGGACGGTGTATGAAAACTTGCCCACTAAATAAGGTTGTTACTTGGGAAGGTCCTATCGCCACTAGGGTGGCCTCTTGGTGTGGCGTTAATTTACGTTGGATAAAACCCTTTTTAATTCCTCTTGCTGTAAGACTTGATGATACCATGGGACACGGTATACGTAATCCCGTAAAAAAGTGGTGGTTGGATTTAGAAATAGTTGACGGTAGATGCGTCCTTCCACCAGTAGGAGTAAACCAACGTGATTTAAATCTTCAACGTAAACTCGATTCTTCTAGGCAGAAAGTGGCCTATTATAATGCTGATGTCATGCCACCACCTGATGCAGGTGATCCCGTAATGTTAGATCGTAAGGCAGCAGTAAAAGCAAAAGAATTACTGGAAACACCTGAAAAAGCACTAAAACGTATAGAAGCTGGAAACCCTAAACCGCTTCACTACAACCCCGTTGAATCAACGGGAACTGGTATGTCTGAAAATCAAAAATCAGCAAATGCGATATGGGATAAGGAAAGGTCTTAAACTTCTTGCGAACTGACTTAATAAAATAAACTCTAACAACATAGTGGTAACATATAAGTCTTTTAGCTTATTAATTCTATTAAGATTAATATGTCCACTTAACTTCAGCATAGATTATTTTTCGTTATAAAAAATGGAGTCATTATGGAAACCAAAAAAAGATCGCTTTTAAAGACCATAACCTGGCGTTCATTTGTTTTTTTATATTGGGCAGTTTTTGGCTATATTGCTACGGGTAGCGTTACAAACGCGGGAATTTTTGGCCTCGGTTCTATAATTCCATCTTTCTTTTATTATGTGCATGAACGATTTTGGAATAAAATATCTTGGGGAAGAGAGCCTGACACATTAAACCCCTAGTATTTCTGCTAGAATTCAAAATAATCAAACTGAATAATATGAAGTAGGGTTAGATTCGGGCTCGTCAGAATTACCAAATAAAGAAAGATATATCATCATGATAAATAAAATTGGGATTCTAGGTCTCGGGCGAATGGGTGGTATGGCGGCACGGTTATTACTAGCTAATGGCCAGAAGGTCTTTGCAGTGGATAGGAAGAGCACACGATGGTTACTTGATGAGGGGGGAGAACTTGTTGCTAATCCGAGAGAGCTTGGAGAAATGACAGACTTTTTAATTGTACTCCTCGCTCGTGAAGAAGATGTGGAGACAGCAATCTTTGGCGCTGATGGTCTCTCCGAAGGAGTGCTGAAAGGGCTGGTAGTAGCTGATATGGGCACTTTTGGAGTTAATCTAAAGGAACGTGTTTATGAGTCACTCACACCTGCTGGTGCCCTTGTTCTAGACACTCCGATCAGCGGTACTCCTGATGCAATGCAGACTAAACAAGCAGTAATTATGTTAAGTGGTGATGAAGACGCCTGTGATGAAATTCGACCTGTCCTTGAAGTGTTGGCACCCAAGTGCCCCTATGTTGGTCCTTTTGGTCACGGCATTAAACTTAAATTTGTGCTAAACGCTATGGTGACAAATCACGTTTTGGTAACAGCCGAAGCTCTGAATATTGGTATCGCATCGGGCTTGGAGCCAGAACAAATAATTGAGGCAGTTACATCTAGTGTTGCTACATCAACTCAGTTTGAATTACGTGCGCCTCTAATGGCTGCGAGGAAATGGAATCCGGCGCCAGCACCGGCTAGTTTGGTTGAAAAGGATACGCGGTATATTGTCGAACATGCGGATGGTTTGGGGGTGGCCGCGCCGGTGGCACGTCTTACTAGAGATTATTATGCGAAAGTTGCTGAGATGGGATTACTTGAAGGCGAGCTATCAATTATCTATGAGGCGCTGCAGACTGATAACATTCGAAAAGATTAATGGATAATGGAAAAGCCTTGTCATTTACAACAATACAAATAATCCGAACGGTGAAATTTTTGTATCCAGTAAGTTTTAGATACTGAAGTGGCTGTTGGTTGAGATTTTTAAATTTGAAAACATTCTTTCATACGATTGTCGTTTTATTGTTAGTTTTGATAATTACGATAAATAAATCACCCGGGGACGTTGTCTTTAGAGATAACTTTCGTGATCAAAATCAGTGGAGATTCATTACAGATGCTGTAATGGGTGGAGTTTCAACAGGAACAGTTGTTTTTGAGACAAAAGAAGGATCTTTTCATGCTTTACTATCAGGAAATGTGACCACCGAGAATAATGGAGGATTTATACAAATACGGAGAAACTTAAGGGATCACAATTTAACAAAAGCTAAATATATTAAAATCGTAGCTAAAGGTAACAATCAAAAATATTTTATTCACTTACGCACTACTGGAATGTTGTTTCCATGGCAGTACTATCAATCTGAATTTATTGTCACTGAAGAATTTAAGGAATTTATATTACCAATTAAGGGATTCAAAAAATCAGGTTTTCTGTTAGCAAATACTGTTCAATCTAGAGGTATTACGTCCTTGGGCATAGTTGCTATTGGAAGAAACCATCAGGCAAAAATATATATAAAAGAGATATTATTTATTGAGTAAAGCCTCTTTAGTTCCGCTTATATTGGAACATGAAGATAGGATAGTTTTTTATCAAGTTACAAAAATAAGATAGAGAATTAAGAAAAAGAATTTTTCAAGGGGGTAATTAAATGAAAACACGTGCAGCAGTCGCTTTAGAAGCTGGAAAACAGTTAGAAATCATGGAAGTCAATTTAGAAATGCCACGCAAAGGAGAGGTATTAGTGGAAATTAAGGCAACTGGCCTCTGCCATACTGATGATTTCACTCGATCTGGCGATGATCCAGAGGGCATATTTCCCGCAATACTAGGTCATGAAGGTGCCGGGATTGTTATTGATGTTGGTGAAGGCGTGACCAGCCTTGAAATTGGTGACCATGTGATCCCGCTTTACACGCCTGAATGCCGGGAATGTGATTATTGCCTTAACCCCAAAACCAATCTCTGTCAGTCAATTCGGACGACTCAAGGTCAGGGCCTTTTGCCTGACGGGTCTACACGTTTTTCAATGTTGGATGGTACACCGATATATCACTATATGGGATGTTCTACTTTTGCAAACCATACAGTTGTGCCAGAGATTGCACTTGCAAAAGTACGAAAAGACGCTCCATTTGATAAGATCTGTTATATCGGATGTGGTGTTACGACAGGCGTCGGAGCAGTTATTAACACCGCAAAAGTCGAGATCGGGAGCCGAGCAATTGTGTTTGGTCTTGGGGGCATAGGGCTGAATGTGATTCAGGGCCTTCGTCTCTCTGGAGCAGATCAAATCGTCGGTGTTGATATTAATGCTAGTAAAGCTTCAATGGGTAGCCATTTTGGTATGACAGATTTCGTTAATCCGTCAGATATACAAGGAGATTTAGTTGCCTACCTAGTTGATCTGACTAACGGCGGCGCCGATTATACCTTTGATGCTACTGGTAATGTTTCTGTGATGCGCATTGCATTAGAGTCTGCTCATAAAGGATGGGGAGAAAGTATTATAATTGGTGTAGCTCCTGCCGGAGCTGAAATTAATACAAGACCATTCCAGCTAGTTACGGGTCGTGTTTGGAGAGGTACCGCATTTGGTGGTGCGTCGGGCAGAACTGATGTGCCCAATATTGTCGACTGGTATATGGATGGCAAAATAGAAATTGATCCGATGATTACTCATAAGCTCAGCTTAAACGAAATTAACCATGGGTTTAACCTCATGCATGAGGGAAAGTCGATCCGTTCCGTTGTGGAGTTTTAGGAAAACAAACAGAAGGGATGAACCAGGAGAAGGGCAATGAGATTGAAGGATAAAGTTGCTATTGTGGTCGGCGCTGGACAGCAACCCGGTGAAACAATTGGTAATGGTAGGGCTACAGCTGTTCGTTTTGCACAAGAAGGTGCAAAGGTACTCTTAGTAGATAAGAATAGAGACTGGGTAACCGATACATCTAGGATGATAGAAGAGAATGGTGGTATTTGTAAAATACTTACCGCCGATATTACAGAAGAATCTAATTGTAAAAATATTGCTCAGGAGTGCTACAAGCATTTTGGTAAAATTGACATCTTGCATAACAATGTTGGTCGTTCTGAAGGTGATACTGAAACCCAGGAAATGGATGCATCAATATGGGATCAGCTAATGGAAATGAATGTGAAGGGCATGTTTATGACCTGCAAGCATGTTCTTCCTGTAATGAGAGATCAGAAAGAGGGAGTGATAATAAATATCTCCTCAATAGCTTCTATCTGTTCTCACAATAGCATTACATATAAGACAGGTAAGGGCGCTGTTAATACAATGACGCACCACCTTGCAATGGAAAACGCAGCTTATGGAGTTCGAGCAAATGTCATTTTGCCAGGCCTTATGGATACTCCAATGGCAATAGAACGAAGAGCTCGTGAGCAGAAAATAGACAGAGATGCAGTTAGAAGGGGACGGGATGCAAGAGTACCACTATTGCGTCGTATGGGCACTGCCTGGGATGTGGCAAATGCGGCAGTATTTTTAGCTTCCGATGAGGCAAATTACATAACTGGTATTATAATGCCAGTTGATGGTGGTTTGTCGTCAAATATAGGATAATAAACCAGATGCAAAACCCAATGAACGCTATACGCTTGCATCATACAGGCGGTCCAGAAGTCCTTCAACTCGATGAAATTAACCGACCGACTCCAGGACCAAGAGAGGTTCTGGTGCGGGCCCATTCAATCGGAGTTGGGCTGGCTGATCAACTAGTCCGAAATGGGCGTTATCCCTGGATGCCAGAACTACCGACTATTCCTGGCATTGAAATGAGTGGATATATTGAGACTATCGGGGAAGATGTAACAGGTCACAAAAATGGTGATGCAGTTATTGTAACAAATGTTCCTACACGAAGTTGTTATGCAGAATACGTTTCTGTAGATGCAGATTTTGTCGTTCCATGTCGTGATGACGTTGATCTTGCCGAGGCAGCTTGTCTAACAAATTACAGAGTTGCTCATCGCATATTGCATACTGCAGTGAGGGCAAGAAAAGGGGAAACAATAGTTATTGTTGGTGCTGCTGGTGGTTTGGGAAGCGCCTTGATGCAACTTTCAAAAGATGCCGACTTGGAAACAATTGCTGTTGTGAGAAGTGATAGTAAGGCAAGCTTTGCCCGTGATCAGAATGCTGACCATGTGATCAATACCCTTACAGAGGATTTGGCTAAACGTATAATGGAGATTACTGATGACCGAGGAGTAGACCACTTCATTGATCCAGTAGGGGGAGAAAAATTTGTGGGTTACTTAGATTTATTAGCACCTGCAGGCACATTGGTGCTCTATGGGTTGATCGGTGGATTACCTACAGATGATGTGTTCGCTGCACAATGTAAGAGGTGGAACCATAGTCCCGCTGTGCGCATGTTCTCTATCCACTCGTATGACGAAAACCCAGAGGATACTTCTAAAGATTTATCTATGCTCATCGATATGATTGCCGAGGAACGAATAAAACCGGTTATCTTTTCAAAGCTTTCTCTTGGTGAAGCTGTGTTAGCTCACAAACAGTTGGAAGAAGGCAAGGTTCTTGGCAAAATCGTCTTACAACCGAGATTAGATTAGTTCGAACATTTATCTAAAACCGTTTTCTTTGGTTCTATTTAAATTTAACATCTGAACATAAGCAATCCATGGCATTAAGCTATTATAATTTGGTATAGAATACAGAGTTGTGCTAACCAACCTCCGGCAAAAGTTAGTGTCCGGGCAAATGGTATGCCGGCTAAATAAGTCAAATAGTGAGCTAATCGTAGCCAGAAATAAGCAATTGCTGCGGAAACAGTCGCATCATTCGTAACTCCAGCTAAATTTGCAGCAATAACTAAAGCTGCGAATGGAGCTAGATTTTCAACTGCATTATAATGGGCACGTTTGGCTCGTAATGCCCATCCAGTCAAAGAATTCTCATCCGCTTGATATGTCAAAGACGGCATAAGTCCATTATTAGAAATATGTGATAAGATGTATGGAACCCACATCAAAATCGTTAAACCAGAAACCCAAACCAGCATCTCAAGTTCAGTGGACATAAGCTTTTAACCCCTTATCTTTTTTAAGAATAGTTATTATATAAATCATAGATGAGTGATAAAGACTCAACAAGGGCATTCACCACGGAAAAGAAGAATGCAATAATGGCACTTTAGTATTACATTAGGAGAATTAACTAGGCTTGGATTAGAGTATTATCTGGAGGAACTATGACGAATAACGGGATACCAATCGAAGGTTTTTGCAATTCTGAGTTTGCGTCGGTTGAGGAAACTTTTTATGAGAATTTTTCTAGTCGGAAGGAGATTGGTGCTGGAGTTTGTGTTTATAAAGATGGAGAAAAGGTGGTTGATCTTTGGGGAGGGCACAAGGATGAAGATCGTCAAAGCCCATGGGTTGAGGAAACCATAGTACTTATGAATTCGGTGGCTAAGTCTATGTGCGCCTTGGCAGTTCATGTTCTATCAGATCAAGGTAAGGTTAATATTAATGCTCCGGTCGCAGAATATTGGCCTGAGTTCGCTCAAAAGGGAAAGTCACATATTCTTGTTAGTCATGTTCTTGGACATGAATGTGGCGCTATTTTTTCGGATCAAGCTGTTCCCGGTGATTGGTTTAACTACGCGGCCCAGTGCGCTGCTATTGCTGCACAGGAGCCTGCTTTTGAAGCAGGGACAAAGGGGGCATATAATACGATAAATATTGGATTTATTCTTGGCGAGGTGGTGCGTCACGTTTCGGGAAAATCGATAGGTCAGTTTATTCGCGATGAAATATCGGGTCCACTTGACGCTGAATATAATATTGGACTATCCCCTGACGAATCAAATCTCTGCGCTACAATGCACTTGAATCCTGAAAACGTTTTTTGGTCGGATGGAGCTCAACCGGGTTCAAATTTGCATCGAGCCTGGTCAGGACGTCCCGAGAGAGATGATTTACTGAATTGTAAGGAAATAAGAGAAGGAGAGTTACCAGCTTTTGGTGGACATGGTAATGCACGCGGTGTAGCTAAAATATATGCCATGTTAGCTGGTGATGGTGAAGTTGAAGGCATAAGAATTCTTAAGCCAACAACTGTGGAGCAGGCGTCTAAATTGGTTTGGGAAGACACTTGCTATATGACCGGCTGGGATCTGCGAATGGGCCTAGGGTTTGAGCACAATAGCCCACCATACATAGCTATGGGTAGGAATATGACCGCTTTCGGTAAATTAGGTTCTGGCGGCGCGCTTGGTTTTTGTGACAGGGAACGAAACTTAGCTTTTAGTTATTGCACCAATTTTCAATGCGAAGGGGCGGGCACGGGTATCCGTTGTCGTCTGCTTGGCGAAGCAGCAGCTGGTGTTGCTCAGAAACTTTGAATAACTGATAAAAGTGATCTATTACTAGAATAGTGTTCGTAAGAATAAGTTAAACTTACTTATATGTGTTAATCTGCATACAAAATATTATAATAAACAGTGATTGGAGAGAGATATGTTGGGAGAAAAAATCGGTTCTTTAAAGGCTTCTTGCTCAAACAAACCTTTACCGGCTGAAGGCTCGCTTCCCAAATTTGAGACTACAGCAGAAGGAGACGGTACTCTTGCAGGAGTTGAAGTGCATACCTTAGCTACTTATTGGGCTCAGATGAGATCAGATGGCAGTCTTATAGGTGAATGCCCTAACCAAGGAGTTGTAATGGCTCAAGATGGTGTTGGAACTTTTAGGGCAACAGGAGTTGGTAATTTTACATCAGATGGTGGTGCGGCCTTTAGGGGCTCTGTTTACTTTGAAACGTCCGCACCATCCCTTTCTAGTCTAAATGGAATTGCCGCGGTTTACGAGTGGGATGTTGATGCTGAAGGTAATGCAACTTGGGAAATTTGGGAGTGGAAATAAATAAAAATATTTTTGAAACTTTTTGAAGGTTTTCCAGTAAAGATTAAGAGCCCAATGAGTGAAGGGCTCTTATTTTTTGGTTGTTTGTAAATTGCCTTTTTAACGACTTAAGCTAACATCCTGTTTACTATATAAAAATTGTTATGACTGGAGTGATATCTATGTATGAACCTCGTTTAAAGGGTAAACGGGCCGTGGTAACAGGTGCTGCTCAGGGCATCGGTCTAGCGATCTCGTCTCAACTTTTACGTCAGGGAGCGGATGTTTGCCTTTGGGATCTAGATCTAGATCTTGTTTTAAAAACTGCAGAAAAGTTGGGGGATAAAGCCTTTTACTCAGAAGTCGATGTGACAAATCCTAGCTCAGTCATCCAAGCCACCCAAGACACAGTCAAACAGATGGGGGGAATTGATATTTTAGTAAATAATGCTGGAATCTCAGGGCCTAATCTACCCACTTGGGAATACCCTATAGAAGATTGGAAGCAAGTTATTGATATAGATTTAAATGGAGTCTTTTATTGTTGCCGAACGGTTGTTCCAATAATGATGTCTTCCGGATATGGAAGAATAATCAATATATCCTCGGTAGCAGGAAAAGAAGGCAACCCCAATGCTCCAGCTTATAGTGCTGCCAAAGCGGGCGTAATTGGTCTAACTAAGTCTCTTGGTAAAGAATTAGCCGATAGTAATATAAGGGTGAATTGCGTCACACCAGCAGCTGCCAAAACACGAATCTTTGATCAAATGTCGGAAGAACATGTGAATTACATGCTGTCTAAGATACCTATGGGTCGGTTCGTAGAGGTAGAAGAAATAGCTTTATTGGTTTCCTGGTTATCATCAGAAGAATGTTCGTTTTCAACAGGTGCGGTTTTTGATATTACGGGAGGGCGATCAAGTTACTGATCGTTTGCAGAAAAGAATGAAGTTAAATGGAACTAAATTCCAAATTAGAGTTTGGCATGAACTAAAAAATATTCCTGTGGGTGAAACGAGAACCTACAAAGAGATCGCTATTGCGTTGGGAAAACCGACTGCTGCCAGAGCTGTCGCTAACGCTTGCGGAAAAAATCCATACCCAGAGATCATCCCATGCCACAGAGTTATTAGATCGGATGGGGGCTTAGGTGGTTATTCAGGAAAAGGAGGAATAAAGAAAAAAAAGGATCTCCTTAAGAAAGAAATGCTTAGCCTAAAATGAGTCTGAGTGTAATCTTATCCAGAACAATAGGACTAGCGCTCTGAAATCTAAAAGATTAGTGTTTTAACTCCGTTTAGAAAAAAAACTAGGGTTAGCGACTAGCCAAACTAGGATAGTTTATTTCATATAAAATTATTTGTGGTGGATTTAATGGGACAACAAGAATCAGATGCAAACTTACCGTCAGAAGTAGAGGTGCCAATGATGTACTTAATTGATACTGGCAGGGCTCCTGTATTTCATCAGACAGATACCCCTGCAGATGAGCAAATAATGGAAGGAGAACGTAAGAAGAAATTGATAAAAATACAAAACGCTCGTCTAATGAATAATAATTTTTCCTTGCATGTTGAGGGTTTTTCCCTTGCAGAAAAAGCTACATCCGTAAATGATTTCTATGATGATTCGCAGCTTTCTACTTTATACACTCCCGAATTGGAGGACCTTTTAGTCAAAGTAACTGGAGGATCAGAAGCGGTAGTTTATGATCATACACGTCGTTCAACCTTAATTGCTCATCGTGAAAAGCATAATGCACGTAATCCTGTGGCTCTTCCTCATAGCGATTACACAGACTCATCAGCTCGTCAACGAATGAGAGATGTGTTTGGTGATGGGGCTGAAGAGAAACTTAAAAAACGATTTAGTATTGTAAACGCCTGGAGGTCGATAGCAGGAACTATAGAGCAGTGGCCTCTAGCTGTTTGCGACGCTAGAACTATAGATGATAAATTCATGCACATGGTGGAACGACGTGCGCCGCACAGAGAAGAACCTTCATTCGAATATGCCAGGCCTAGCGAAACTCAACATGCTTCTTATGACCCCAATCACCGCTGGTATTATTTTGCTAAAATGAAAAGCGAAGAGGTTCTTTTTTTCAAAAACTACGACACAGATTTGGATGGAACGGCGCGCTACGCCCTTCATTCTGCCTTTGAGGATCCATCAAGTCCCATTGATGCTTCGGCACGACAAAGCATTGAAAGCAGAGCCTTCATATTTTACGAATAATTGTAATGTTTTACATTTAAATAACTGTGCAACTTATTGTTATATAATATTTGTTATATGTTAGTTAGGGTGATAGGGACTAAGGGTTTTAATCATTTAAATCAATAACTAACCGCCCTCTAATCTGCCCCGAAAGAATTGAAGAGGCGTTTTCAGAAACTTTAGACAGGTCTATGATTTTGGTCATCTCCTCAAGCTTATTAGTTGGCAGCTCATTTGCAATTCGGTTCCAAACTTTAACACGGTTTTCATAAGGTTGCATAACTGAGTCGATACCAAGCAAATTCACCCCTCGTAAAAGAAATGGAATGACAGTTGTTTCCAATTTAGGTCCTGCTGCCAAGCCACACGCGGCAACCGAGCCTCCATATTTAATTTGAGTTAAGAGTCGTGCCAAAGTAGTAGAGCCTACTGTGTCTAACGCTCCAGCCCATTTTTCTCTATCCAATGGGCGTTTCGTGGGCTCTGATAATTCTTGTCTTGATATGATCTCCTTTGCACCCAGAGATATGAGGTAATCTTGAAGCTCTTCACGACCAGTTGAAGCAGAAACGCTATATCCTAGACTTGCCAAAATCGTTACTGCAACCGATCCCACGCCACCGGCTGCACCCGTTACTAGAATCGGCCCGGAATCCGGTTTCAAACCATGTTGTTCGAGAGCCATTACGCAAAGCATAGAAGTCAGCCCCGCTGTTCCAATCGCCATAGCGTGTTTAGTTGATATGTTTTCAGGTAACGGAACCAACCAATCACCATTAACTCGAGCCATTTGAGAATATCCACCCCAGTGAATTTCTCCAACTCTCCAGCCGGTCAAAACAACAGTATCTCCAGGCTTATATAATTCATGTGATGACTCTTCAACGACTCCAGAAAAATCAATACCAGGGACATGCGGATAGTCACGAACTAACCCTCCAATGCCATTTACTACCATGCCATCTTTATAGTTGAGATCAGAATATTCAACCCGAACTAGAACGTCGCCTTCTGGCAAGTCCTCGACAGATAATTGTTTTATTTCATGTGTAACTTTATCATCATGCTCACTTAGCACTAGAGCCCTGAAATTATCGGCCATAGATTATCTCCTTTTTAGTACTTTTGTTTCAGCAACACATAGAGGCAAGGCCTCTCCCGCAATCAAAAAAGTCTTATTTAAAACCATTTTTCTAGCTCATATTTTAACCGAGTAATAGGCTTTACATTCCCATAAACTTTGGCTTACGTTTTTCTTGAAATGCCGAAACACCTTCTGAAAAATCTTTAGTTTCCATGCAATGAATTTGTCTAACCGCTTCCCAATCCAAGCAAGTTTCAAAATTATCTTCTGACGCCTGATTGATGTTTAGTTTCATAAAGGAAATGGCTTTGGGAGGCTTTGAAGCAACCAACCTGGCGACTTCTTTTGAATGCTCAAATAATAAATCATCTTCTATAACCTCATTAATCAAGCCTAGGGACAAAGCTTCTTTGGATTCGATCCTTCGCCCAGTAAAATATAGTTCTTTAGCTTTTGCTGGACCAACTATTTTAGTAAGTTGCCAACTTCCGCCATAGTCTCCAGACAAACCAATATTACCAAATCCAGTCACAAAGAACCCGCTAGTTCCACATATTCTCATATCACAGGAAAGAGCAATTGACATCCCTGCGCCCGCTGCCGCGCCTGGTATAACAGCAATAGTTGGCTTAGATAGATTGTAAAGTCGAAGAGAGAGTGTTCTTTGTTTTTCTTGGAGATCATTGATTATATCATTTCTGTCTCTCTCAGAAGTTTCTTTTTTTCCTTTCATACCGGAAACATCTCCCCCCGAACAAAAGGCTTTTCCTGCGCCGGTTATAATTATAACACGCACGTCATCATTGGTTTCAAGGTTAGATAAGGTAGAACGCAATGCTGGGGTAATCACATCACCCAATGCATTCCGTTTTTCAGGACGGTTTAGCATAATTGTAGCGACTTGATCTTCTACCTCACAAAGCAATTGGTCAGTTTTTGTATCAATTTTTTGAGACATTCTTGCACCATAAAAGTATTTCTATTAAATATTATTGGGTTTAAATTCCATGTTTGCTCTGAAATTAAATAAAAAAATTAAAAATATTTATTTTTAATAACTATTTTTCATAAAGATTAGCAGCAACAACTTTCTCGTCCCACTCCAATCCTAATCCCGGCTCATTTGGTATAACCAAACAACCATCCTTTAAGCTATAAGGATTTTTTAGGATAGGATTTGCCCAATCTTGCCATTCTAGCCAATGAGCAGTTTCTGTTACCCGCATTACATGCGCTCCTACTTCTGGGTAAAGATGTGTTGACATTGGAACTCCTGCTGTTCCGGCAATTGCTGCAGATCTCAACCAACCGGTTACACCGCCTATCCTCATAAAGTCTGGCATAACAAAATCGGAAGCTCTCTTCTGAATAGATTTGTATAACTCTCTAGGCCCATAGAAATTCTCTCCCAGTTGTATAGGAGTCTTTAATTCAGCAGTTAATTGTGAATAGCCATCCAGGTTATCATACAAAATAGGTTCTTCTAGCCAATAAAGGCCAAGTTCATCAATTTGATGGCATAAATCTAGCGCCTCTCCCATATCAAGAGCTTGATTGAAATCGATCATTATACTGGTATCTTTACCTACTGCATCCCTAACGACTTCTATCGCTTGTAAATCTTGACTAATCTTTTCACGGCCTAGTCGAAGTTTTATGCCACTAAAGGCTCCTTCATTAAGCAATTCTATAGCTTCATTTTCTAATTCATTAGGATCTTTTAGCCACAATCCGTTGCTACTATAAGCTTTTACAGGCTCTATTGATCCGCCTAAAAAAACGCATAGCGGCATGCTAGCTGCCTTGGCCAAAGCGTCCCACACAGCCATATCTAGGCCTGAAACAGCTATTAATGAGAGCCCTTCATACCCAACAAAATGTAATGATTTTCTAGTTTTCTCATAAAAGTCTATAGGTGAGAGAATACTGCCACTAAGCATATCACTAAAATCTTTTAGTGCTGGTATTAGATATTTCATGGATTTAACAACATAGGGTTCCAAGTAACTGCGACCTACTATTCCCTCTTTCGTATATAGGTCAACAAGAATCAGAGGCCATTCATCCATAGTAGCAATACGTGCAACAACAGGTCTATTAAGCTTTACAACAACAGGCCTAGCATCAATTCGATCAAACGTTAATTTTTCAAAATTCATTTATTAAGTATCCCCTTAATAAAAAGATCTTACCTGCATAATTACCATCAATTGTTAAATTATATAAATTTCCTGTCTCAAAAAACTATAACAGCTTTTGCATCCATTAACTATCCGGAGATCAATTATTGATTATTTAAAGCCTTCAGGTAACATTTAATAATATTCCTTCCACAGTAAATAAAACTTAAATTGTTTTCATAAAGATATAAGTCACGTAAAGTTAAAACCGATAAAGTGTTTATCATTGCGTATTCGATCAACATATATCGCTGAGAATAAACAGTGAAACTAGTTAGGGAGGATAAAATGGGAGCACAAGTACTTGGCGGACGCGAATCGGTAAAAGTAGCAGTTGTTCAGACACCGTCCGCATTTATGGATAAAAAAAGATGCCTCGAAATCGCCTGTGATAAAATCATTGAAGCAGGAAAAGAAGGTGCGGAACTAATTGTATTTCCTGAAACCTGGATTCCAACATACCCCTATTGGACAATGGGCTGGGATACAATTGCTAATGGATTTCATGATGTCATGGCAGACCTGCAGGATAACTCACTTGTTGTAGGAAGCGAAGATACAGATATCTTAGGTAAGGCAGCACGAGAAGTAGGTGCTTATGTTGTCATGGGATGCAACGAGCTAGATGACAGAATTGGAAGTCGAACTCTTTTTAATTCGCTAGTCTATATTGACAAATATGGTGGCGTATTAGGACGTCATAGAAAACTCATTCCTTCATTCATTGAACGTATTTGGTGGGGTATGGGTGATAGCCGAGATCTACAAGTATTTGACACAGAAATAGGTCGTCTAGGTGGACAAATTTGTTGGGAAAATCACATAGTGAACATTACAGCATGGTACATTGCTCAAGGAGTGGATATTCATGTTGCTGTATGGCCAGGCATGTGGAACTGCGGAGGCGTAGAAGGAGAATCTTTTATATACGCTGGTCATGACATCAATAAATGCGACCTTATCCCTGCTACTAGAGAGAGAGCTTTCACAGGTCAATGTTACGTAGTATCCGCAAACAACCTTCTTCGAATGGAAGATATTCCAGAAAAATTCCCATTCAAAGATTCAATGACGTATGGCGGTCCTGGTCAAGAACAGTTCGTGGGTTGGGCCTGCGGTGGCAGCCACATTGTAGCACCCACCTCAGAATATATGGTTCCGCCCACGTTTGATATCGATACGATCATTTATGCTGAGCTTCAAGCGAAATACATAAAAGTGGTAAAGTCTGTTTTCGATTCTCTAGGACACTATGCTAGGTGGGACCTTGTCAACTTAACAACACCACCTCAGCCTTATGAACCAGAAACTAATGCACCTGGGGCTATACAGCCAGATGTAAGAGACCGTGTAATAGAATCAGTTGCCAAAGAGTTCAAATTAGAACCAGAAAAAGTTGCTGAAGTAGTTCGTAATGCTGCTTAGTCACATTGAATTAATTCCTTTTAAAAAGCCGCGAAGATTTTCGCGGCTTTTTTATATTTTTTTTCACTTGAATAAAACTGTCCGCACTTGATTGCAAAAAAAGACCAGAATGGGCAGAATATTCATAAACCCAATGATTAAATACAATTTGAGAAAATTATGACAATACCTTCAAGTTCGATAGCTATTATTGGAGGTGCCATCTCTGGGTGCACTGTTGCTGCAGAACTCATCCGTGCTGGCCACAATGTTACAGTTTACGAGCGTTCACAAGGACGCCTGGAAGAGCGTGGGGTTGGGCTAACAATGCGCATACCCACCCTTGAAGAATTAAAAAACCGTGATCTCATAGATTATGATTTTCCTTATGTACCAGTTTGGTCCCGAACGTATGCTCGACCATGGCTCGATAAACCTTCAAACGACTGGCCATGGGATGTCTATTGGAAAGAACCAGTAGCTATACATGCTGCGCACTGGGGAGTCCTTTATCGCAATCTTAGAAAGCGAGTTCCAGATGCTGTTTATAAGCAGGGTGTTGAAATAGTTAATTTAGTTCAATCAAATGATGCAACTGTTGAAGTTATCATGGTTGACGGCTCTCGTGAGAGTTATGACTTGGTAATTAGTGCTGATGGTTACGATTCAGTTGGACGTAGGGAGCTCTTTCCAGATGCGGACCAGCAATTAACCAACTACTTTTCCTGGCGAGGCATGATAGAAGAAGTAGACGTGCCAAGGCCGGAGATATTTGAGGAAGATATTGTGTTTTTCGGCTATGAAGGAGGACACGGATTTATATATTTTGTACCAAGCCTCGAGTATGGAGATGGCAGCGGAAAACGTCGTCTCAATTGGGCTTTCCAGGAAATAATTACAGATAAAAAAGTTCCAGGGGTGCCTCCAGATAATGATGGCAATGTTCAGGCAAGAACAGCCCCAGGAGCAGCTACACCTGAACAAATATCTTATTGTAGAAAGTATGCTCGAGAGGTTTTTCCATCTTACTTTGCCGATATAGTTGACCTAACTGAACAGCCATTTACACAACCAATTCGCGATATAGGTGTACCAGGATACGTTAGTGGTCGCATCTGCTTGATGGGAGATGCTGCAATCTACGCGCGCCCACATGTCGGAGCTGGAGCAAACAAAGCACTTGAGGATGCGCTGGATTTCTCTGATGCATTCTCTGAGCACAATGATATTGACTCAGCACTGAGAGCCTGGGAGGAACGCCGTAATCCGCTGGGCCAAGATTTGTTAGAACTTGGCCGCTCTCTTGGTAAACACATAGTTACCGATACTCCTGATTGGTACACACTCAATCAAAGCAATATGACTGACTGGTGGGATAAAGTTGTAGAAAACCACTTTTGGTTCTGGACTGAAGACGTTGCAAATTGGCATCCAACTGGTGGTCGTTAGTTAAGAACGAAGAAGGAGAAATTAATAATGGTAGGCACAGTTTACGTAGGAGTTGCAAATTATCTGGGTGCTCCTGAAGGAGCAACCACCAATGGTTTTCTTCGACTAGCACCCGGATCTGACGATTGGGAACAATTAAATAATGGCCTACCTAATAGTGTCGAAGTGCGCTGTATCGTAGTACATCCAGAACGTCCTGATACTGTTTTTGCTGGAACTCAAAACGGGCCATATCGCAGTGATGATGGAGGGGATAGTTGGTGTTCACTTGAGCTTCCAGGCCCCTTGCAAATCGTTTGGTCTATCTGTCTTGATCCGCGTGATAGCGACACATTATTTGTTGGTGTTGAAGGCTTCGCAATATACCGCTCTAGAGATGGGGGTCTGAACTGGGAAAAGCTAAAGGTGCCAACACCTAAAGGGGTCCCGGAAATGCCATTTCCAACGCGCGTTATTCGTCTGGTTATAGATCAGTCTAATCCTGATGAAATATACGCGGGACTCGAAGTAAACGGTGTTGTAAGAAGTCTCGATGGCGGTGACACATGGACAGATATTTCCAGCGATCTACTAGAACTCGCTAAACAAGATCACCTGCAAAGCGGAGAAGTTACTGATGATCCTAATGAGGGCATGATGGATATCCATTCTTTAACTGTCAGTCGCAGTCATCCAGGCGTAATTATTCTGGCCAATCGAATGGGGCTCTTTCGAAGTGTCAACAAAGGTGATAACTGGCAAGAGATAGGGATAGGTCGTTTTTCTCCACTAACTTATGCCAGGGACGTTGTTGCATCGCCTCATAACCCTGACTGCTTATATTCTGCCCTATCAATAGCCGCAATAAGTGACGCGGGCTCACTTTATCGAAGCAACGACTTTGGAGAAAGCTGGCAACGCTTTGATTCTAATTTACCGATTGAATCCACTCTTATGATCGTCGCTGAAAGTGTAAACGATTCAAAACGGATATATTGTGCTGCTCGCGGAGGTCAAGTATTTGGCACAGATGATAGTGGTTCTACGTGGCGAACATTGCCTTTGCCATCTGGAATCCAGGGCGTCTATGGACTCGCCTGTTCCTAAATTGTGCACGTTATATATACATTCTAATGCCTATCACCTATTGATATGCACAGTAATAATCAAAAGGGTTAAGAAGCTGAAATACATTACTTGATTATAAATAAATAGGGTTAATCATTCAGTTTAGTTTTATCTCTTAGCTGAAAGTTATTGTGTGACAATAAATTTGAAATTTATCCTTTAGCTAACCGGAATCCATTCAATGTCAGATCTTCACTATCTAACAGCAGCACAAATTGCTCAAAGCATTAGAGACAAGGAAATTAGTTGTCTTGAAATTCTTGAATTATATTTTGAACGTATAAAGAAATATAACCCCTCATTAAATGCGATCATCCTTATGGATGAGCCGGGAGCGAGGTCCAGAGCTATAGAAGCTGACAAAGCATTATCGAGAGGAGAAGTTTGGGGCCCTCTTCATGGCGTACCTATGACTATAAAAGAAAGTTTTGATGTTAAAGGACAACCATCAACCTGGGGCATTCCTCAGTATAAAGACAACATAGCAAGCGACGATAGTCTTGCTGTAAAAAGAATGAAAAAAGCGGGCGTTACTCTTTTTGGGAAGACAAATGTTCCGTTTAGTCTTTCTGATTGGCAGAGTTTCAACGAAATTTATGGAACAACAAATAATCCGTGGGATTTATCACGTAGTCCAGGAGGCTCTTCAGGAGGTTCAGCGGCAGCCCTGGCATCAGGAATGACGGGAATTGAAACCGGAAGTGATATAGGCGCATCTATCCGTAATCCAGCCCATTATTGCGGAGTTTTTGGTCATAAGCCAACGATGGGTATTCTTCCGACTAAAGGTCATGCATTACCGGGAACTAACGTACCCATCGATATTTCGGTTATTGGACCATTAGCAAGGGGAGCTGACGACCTACGGATAGCAACATTAGCTATGGCAGGTGTTACAGGAAAAGACTCAACTGGTTTGACTCTCAAGCTCCCAGAAACAGAAAAAAAGAATTTGAGTGATTTTAGAGTTGGTGTCCTACTAAATGATCCAAGTTGTGTTCAGGATAGTGAACTGACTGATCAGCTTTATTCAGCTATTAATCTTCTCAGAACTCTTGGACTGAACATTACTGAAAAAGTAAAACCAGTAAATGATACAAAGCGATCTCATCTTGTATATTTGATGTTATTAAGAGCAGCAACTAGCAGTCGCTTAACGAGTGAAGTTCTTAATGAGCATAAAGACCGCGCTATAAAGAGTGAACCAGATGATTACAGTTATAAAACTATAGTAGATCGTGCAGTCACAATGTCTCATAGGGAATGGTTAGTTTGGAATGAAGAGAGAGAATTAATGCGCCGACAGTGGGAATTATTTTTTGAAGAGTATGATTTACTTTTAACACCAGTTGCAGCTTCAGCAGCTTTTCCCCATGATCAAGCAGGAGACAGAGCTGATAGGACAATCCCTATAAATGACGAAGAAGAATCTACCGTTGATCAGTTGTTCTGGGCCGGCCTTCCCAGCCTAGTCTATTTGCCAGCAAGTGTAGCGCCAGTCGGTTTCACGAAGTCCGGATTGCCCTGTGGCATTCAAATTATAGGGCCTCACATGCAGGATTTAACAACAATTCAATTTGCAAAATTGATAGAAACTCATTTGGGAGGATTTATTTCACCAAAAGGTTATATATAACCAATCTGGTAACACAGCGAAAATGGCACTACTTAAAACTTTGATAAAAAACGAAATTACCAATTTTACATTTGCACCTAAAAGAAAACGTAAGCACGTACCACTACGTTCTTACGACATGACGCATCTAGTGGGACTGTTGGATCAATGCAGGCTGTGTGAAACGACCAGCGTGAGACTGATCCATCGTTAATAGAATCATAGCATTTTAGCATAGAAACTTCAGTTGGCGTCTGTTTTGGTATCCAATACCATTCATGGTCAGGACGATAAGTGAAACGAGTAGTCTCACCAACTCGATCATCATAGATTCTATAATTATTAATATAGGGCTGATCAGCAAAGGATGGCCAAGCGCACAACACAAATGGAAATTGCTCAACTGTTTCCATTGGTTTTGCTAAGTTGATAGATAAAAAACGCCGAGACATTTTAGCTTCGGCTTCAGCTTCAGAGTATTTTAGTTCCCTTCCAAAGTTTCTAAGGTTTTTGGTCAACAACTCTCGACAACGAACACGGCCACTATTGTCGTTAAGATCATTATGTACAAGGTTAACGTAACTTGAATTTACCCCTGGGTTTTTGGCGTCTTGGTCTTCTGTTCTATCTCCAGCATAATCTTTATCAAAAATATCATGATTGAAAACAAGAGCATCAGTTGAATCCGGAAAAAACTCTAAAAGCAAATTCTCTATTTCAGGATAAAATACGCGCTGCACCTCTGCTGAATCATAGAAATTTGTGCACTTAGAATCTAAGTGTGCTATCGACAAACCGAGTTGATCCATGCATTCAGAGCTATCAGGTGTAAGACCTGGATAGTACTCTCCGATACGTCTTGCATCACGCATAATCTGTGGAAAATATAGATTCCGACGTCGGTTTCCTTCTTCATTTTCACGCAGCAATTCTGCCTCTGTCGCGCGTGAAGGATCTTTCCATAAAGAATTTGACGGCACTATGGAATATGTTGGTTGCTCAAAGATTGTATAAGCTAAAGGCAGGGCCAAGGTCTCTTCAGAAGAGCCAATACCATTCGCTTTAATATAATCAAGACATTCATCATAGTTGCGGAAACCTAAACCCCATTTCGTTTGGATGGGGCCTGGAGGAGCCTTCTCGATCATGTTTACTAGCTCTTTTCCATCCTCAATTTGAGCTAAGGCAGCCTCTATAGCCGCAGTTGTTCCCGCATCACCGTTTTTCTCGAAAGACATATATGACAAACCTCCGTTTGCAGCTATCGGCGGAGGCTGGCCTTCCGTGAGCTCAAGCGGAGGTATGTAGGATGAAGATGACGCATCCAAGTCTAGTGTTTTGATGTTCTCTTTCATATTCGGCCGATCCATAAAAAGTCCTAAACTAGTCTCTGTATTATGGCACAATAGGAAAATATTGACCAGATTTCGTTGATTGCAATCAATATCTAGCACACAAAGATAAATGTAAATATAAAAGCATTTTTGGGATTGATCATCTGTTTTAAAAGCTGCAGGGTTTTAGTTATAATAATTAGTAAATTATTCGATAATTAATTAAATAGATATAAATTATGTTAAAGGAGATTAGAAAATGACACCTAAAGAGTTAGTTCTCAGTGGCTATCAGATGTTTGCGGAGGGCGATTTAGACGGACTAGGCAAGATTTTTCATCCTGAAGCCGTTATTAGGGTTAATGGAGATCATGAATTATCTGGTGAATACTTGGGTTATGAAAATTGGAGAAATAATCACCTTCAAAGGTTGCCAACTTTATTCCCCAATTTTGATTTATCTATATTAAGTATAACTGCCGAAGAGAATAGAGTTCAGCTTCATGTGCAGTACTCGGCCGATAATTTGGATGCTCAAGGGGTCCACATGTTCGTTGTAGAGGACGGTCTAGAGATTGAATTCACAATATTTGATGATTCTCAAAAGCTTGCTAAAGCACTGAGTGGTTAAATAAAGTATTTTAACATAGACATTAATGACTGAGCTTTTTCAGCATTAAATATGGGAGCTACAAGTTGGAATTAGCCTGTTTGGATTTAGAAGGGGTATTAGTCCCAGAAATATGGATTGCATTCTCCGAACGCACTGGTATCGAAGAATTACGAGCGACCACTAGGGATATTCCCGACTATAATGACTTAATGAAACAGCGTTTAGAGCTCTTAAACAGGCATGGTTTAACACTTTCAGATATTCAGCAGGTCATAGAAACTCTAGAGCCGCTTGAAGGAGCTCCAGAGTTTCTTGACTGGCTCAGGGAGCGATTTCAAGTAATCATTTTATCTGACACTTTTTATGAGTTTTCGTTGCCGTTGATGAGAAAGCTTAAATGGCCAACCCTTTTCTGTCACAGACTTATAACTGATTCAGAAGGTAAGATTGTTAGCTATAAATTGAGACAGAAAGATCCTAAAAGAGCTTCAGTTAAAGCATTTCATGCACTCAACTACAGAGTTATTGCAGCCGGAGATTCTTATAATGATACAACTATGTTGGGTGAAGCAGACGTTGGAATTTTATTTCACGCCCCTGATAATGTAATAAAGGAGTTTTCTCAGTTCAGGTCAGTTCAGACTTTTGAAAAGCTTAAGGAAGTTTTTGTTTCTTCTAGCGAAAGAGCTATTACTCTTTGAACGTTGGTTCTTACAAAATATTTATGATTAATTTTTATTAGCAATGATAGTTAGAATTATACTTTCTATATTAGTTATTTGTATCTTCCTGCCTGCTTTTTCTGTTGCTGCTGAGTTTCTACATTTTAATGCTGATGTGAACAAGGATCCCTATAAAATAATAAATAAACATCTTGTTGAGTTAGATGGTAATGCCATTGAAGCACCTGATTGTGGACATATTGAGTTTGGTCCACACATAACTCAGGAGTTTGATCATTCTTTAAAAAGGGCTGTGTTTCAGTTTCATTTGCACCTTGATCATGATGACGATCTTTGTAAAAAACAAGATCGTCAAAGGATTGAGATTAAAGTTTATAATAAATCTCCAGAGTGGCTTAAAGCACGAAAAAGGGATGAGTATACATATTCTTGGAAATTTAAAATAGGTAAAACTTTTCAAGCCTCAAATAGTTTTACCCATTTACATCAATTGAAACCTGTAGGTGGTAAAGATAAAAATCCATTATTAACATTCACTGCAAGAAAAAACTCTAAGGATGAAGTTGGTTACTTTGAAGTAAGGCATGCTAAAGATTCTCGAGCAAACAAACTTATAGAAGTTAATCTTGATCGTTTCGTTGGTAAATGGGTGTTAGTAAAAGAGAAAATCAGATTTGGGCTTCACGGATCATATTATTTGGAAATCATGAGTATAAATACAGGAAATCCCATTATTAATTATAAAAATGATACGATTCATATGTGGAGTGAAAACGCAATCTTTATCCGTCCTAAATGGGGACTTTATCGAAGTTTAAATGAAAAAAGTATGATGAAAGACGAAGTAATATCATATGCAGATTTTTACATTTATCGTCACTAATTTTTTGAGTTAAAAAGGTAATAAGATTTAATTAACTGTCACTCTCATTTTCCAGTTTCATTTGTGTATCGATCCACTGTTCTTCAACTGTTTCTAATTGCTTTTGCAACTTTCCCATTTCTTTTTGAAGTTGAAGAGCTTTATCAGGAAATTTTTTGTATGAGTCTGCTTCTTTTAAAAACTCAATTATATTTTCTTTCTTTTTAATTAGCATGCTTAGTTCAGACTCAGCCTTTTTCGCAGCCCCACGTAAGGTCGTCAGTGATGCTCTTTTCTCAGCCGCTTTACGCCTTATTTCTTTTTTGTTTAACGGATTTCTAATGGTAGAACTTTGTTCTGTATCGGAGTTATCATTAGAGATGCTTTGATTTAACATAAAAGTTCTGTAATCGTCCATGTCCCCTTCAAAGATTTGTAACTTCTGATCGGCAATTAGCCAAAAATTATCCACGGTTGCTTCGAGAAGGTACGGATCGTGGCTCACGATTATTACGGCCCCATCAAATTCATTTATCGCATGAACTAATGCGTGACGGGATAAGATATCAAGATGATTTGTTGGTTCGTCTAACAATAATATATGAGGACTTTGAATTGATATTTGTGCGAACAAAAGTCGAGCTTTTTCACCACCAGATAGGTGATTTATTTTTTCAAGCGCCATTTCTTTAGAAAATCCGAACGCACCTAAATGATTTCTAATTTTTTCAGGTTTTGTTTTAGGAGAAATTTTTTGTATCTGTGAGTAAGGAGTAGCCGTTAAGTCAAGGCTCTCTGCAAGGTCTTGAGAAAAGTAACCTATTTTAAGCTTTGATGACATTTGGATTGAACCTGATATTGGTTTAAGAACACCAGCCAACAATTTTATAAATGTTGATTTACCATTTCCATTAGCTCCAAGCAGAGCTATACGATCGTCGCTATCGATCCTTCCGGACAAATTTTTAATTATAGCTTGATTGTTATAGCCAACATCTATCTTTTCTAGATTAAAGAGAGGAGGGGCCAGTTTTTCTATTTTCGGAAAACTAAAATTTGCAGCCCTTTCTTCAGTTATATTTGTTATTGGTTTCATCCGAGCTAGCATTTTTATTCTTGATTGCGCCTGCTTTGCTTTTGTTGCCTTAGAACGAAACCGTGTTATGAATTGTTCTATGTGTTTTCTTTCAGATTCTTCTTTCACTCGTTGTTTCTCTGATAACTCAATCTTCAATCGGTGTGTTTCTACAAAGCGATCATAGTTACCACGATAAGAAGTAAGCTTTGTCTGATCTAAGTGAATGACTTTGTCGACTGAAGAGTTAAGCAGATCCCGATCATGGCTGATCAATAGTACTGTGCCTGGGTAAGAAGAAATATAATCTTCAAACCATATAACTGCTTCTAAGTCTAAATAATTGGTAGGCTCGTCTAGTAAAAGGAGATCCGGTTTCAAAAATAATAGTGAAGCTAACGCAACTCTCATTCTCCATCCACCAGAAAATGCATCACAAGATTGACTCTGATCTTCATTGCTGAATCCCAAACCTGCTAGGATTTTAGCTGCATTTGATGGAGCTTTATAGGCTTCTTTATCGGCGAGGGTTTCATGTATTTCGGCTATACGTTCTGGGTTTTCAGCGGTTTCTGACTCTTTAAGAAGCGACAAAAGTTTTCTATCCGCACTCATTACTGTATTTATGAGGTTTTCTTTTCCATTTGGGGCTTCCTGACTGGTCATAGAAATTTTCCAGCTGGGAGGATGGTCAATACTACCCTCGTCAGATATTAATTCACCCATAATAAGTTTGAACAAAGTTGTTTTACCTGCTCCGTTGCGCCCTAATACAGCTGTCTTGCTGCCAGCGCTTACTGTGGCATTAGCTTTATTTAGGAGTACTCTTTCTCCGATCCTATATGTTAAATTATTGATCTTTAACATTATATTTTAATTACCTGACTACTTTGGTTTTGAATTTATAAAAGTTTTATTTAAAAGATATGATAGGTAATAACTTAATTTTATAAATTTTAGAATTGAGGACATATATTTAATGACTATCTGTTGCTGAAAAGCGATTTTTTTCATACACATAGCCCTATGTTTTACTAGCTATTCATTTTGATTAGCTAGAAAAGGAATTTAAATAAGATTTTCTTAATTCTTCGTGGAGATAAACATGAGTGCAAATTCTTCGTCAACTGCCTTTTCGGTTATTGATTTTACAAGGCGGAAGGGAGGGGACCCTATAGCCGGAGTTGCAGCTTACACAACTCCGATTGCTAAATTGGCTGATAAACATTGTGAATTTATTCTCGTTGGAGACAGTGTTGGAATGGTAATGCACGGTTTTTCATCTACTTTAGAAGTAACCATGGACATGATGATTATGCATGGTAGAGCTGTTCGGAAGGGAGTTAAGAAAGCCCTGCTGATAGTTGATATGCCTTTTGGGAGTTACGAGGAAAATAAAGAACAGGCTTTCCATAATGCTAGAATTATTATGCAGGAAACTCGTTGCGAGGCAGTTAAACTAGAAGGAGGAGCTCATATGGCAGAAACTATAGACTTTCTAACCTCTAGAGGTATTCCTGTCATGGCCCATGTCGGTTTGACTCCTCAGTCAGTTAACATGTTTGGCGGATATTCAGTTCAAGGACGAGGAAAAGATAGAGAAAGAATTTTAGAAGATGCGATAGCTGTAGCTGATGCCGGGGCTTTTTCTGTTGTTCTTGAAATGTTGACCGAAACTATTTCTGAGGAAGTAACCAAGAGAATAGATATACCAACAATTGGCATAGGGGCTTCGGTTATGTGTGATGGCCAAGTACTCGTTGTCGATGATTTATTGGGCATATTCAATGACTTTAAACCCAAGTTTGTAAAACATTATGAACAATTAGGGACAGCTGCTGATCGAGCAATAAGCGAATATGCTTTGGAAGTACGATCCCGAAAGTTCCCTTCATCTGAGCATGTCTTTGAAGATTCTAGTTCCATTAACAAAGAAGGTAAGAAGTGAGTATAACTATTGTTCGATCAATAAATGATTTACGTTCACACGTAAGAAAATGGAAAAAATCAGATGAAAGCATATCTATTGTTCCTACAATGGGGGCGCTTCATGCGGGGCATTTAAGTTTAGTTCGTGAGGCTAAAAGCCTTACTGATCGAGTAATAGTTACGTTGTTTGTGAATCCTTCTCAGTTCGACAGTCCTGAGGATTTAGATAAATATCCTAGAAATGAAGATGATGATATTGATAAACTGAATTCATATAATATTGACCTGCTGTATGCACCTCAAACTGATGAAATTTATCCTATAGGGCATTCAACAAAAATTGTTGTATCGGGTGTAAGCCGTGGTTTGTGTGGAGATTTTAGGCCAGGTCACTTTGATAGTGTAGCTACAGTGGTGGGTAAGTTACTTATACAGAGTCTCGCTGATAAAGCATTTTTTGGAGAGAAAGACTTTCAGCAATTACATGTTATAAAGCGCATGGTCGCCGATCTTGATCTGCCTGTTGAAATTGTTCATTGCAAAACTATTCGTGAGCATGATCAGTTGGCTCTTTCCTCCAGGAATAGCCAACTCTCTTCAAATGATCGGAAAATTGCGCCAATATTTGCCCAAACTCTTTTTGACGCAGCTCGTCAAATTGAAGAAGGAGTTGATGTGGCCACGGTTATTCATAACTCGAAAGAAAAACTGATTATGTCGGGTTTTAGTAAAATTGACTATATAGAGTTACGAGCTGAGAGTGATCTAAGAGCTCTATCAAAATTTGATGAATCTGGTCGAATCATGGCGGCTGTATATCTTGGAAATGTTCGTTTGATAGATAATGTTGAGATCAGAAAATGTTAATAAGATTAATCCAGCAAGGCCATATGAGAGCAATAACTAATTCGACAAAATAGAAATATGAAGCATGGCAAATAATAATATACCCATCAGTCCTATATCAGTAGCTCCAATGATGAATTGGACTGATCGTCATGAAAGATTTTTTTTACGGCAAATAAGTCGAAATGTGAAGCTATACTCTGAGATGATTACTTGTGGTGCTATCTTGCGGGGTGATAAAGACCGCTTGCTTGCTTTTAGTTCTGATGAGAATCCGCTCGCTCTACAAATTGGAGGTATAGATAAATCAGAGTTGTCAGAATGTGCTCGAATTGGCGAAGATTATGGATACGATGAAATTAACCTGAACGTTGGTTGTCCTTCAGATAGAGTGCAGGTGGGTAATTTTGGTGCGTGTCTTATGGCAACACCAGATTTGGTTGCAAGCGCCGTTGACGTGATGGCTTCCGCAGTTAATATCCCAGTTACAGTGAAGCATCGTATTGCCATTAATGATCAAGATGAGTGGAGTTCTTTATCTAGATTTGTAGAAGTTGTTTCTAGAGCAGGCTGTAAACATTTTATTGTGCATGCCAGAAAAGCTATGCTAGACGGCTTGAGCGCCAAAGAGAATAGAGAAATACCTCCACTTCGATACGAATTGGTCTATAGGCTTAAAGATGAGTTTCCAGATTTGTCAGTAACAATAAATGGAGGAATTACAGATCTTAACTCTGCTGAAGAACATTTGTGTCATGTTGATGGAGTTATGCTTGGTCGGGCAGCATATGGCGATCCTTATCTGCTTGCTGAAGTAGACAACCGATTCTATGGTGAGGATAAAAAATATATTTCTCGACATGAAGTCTTAGAGAGATTTCTTCCATATGTTGAAAAGTCTGTTGGAGAAGGAGTTCCATTAAAATCAATTGGCCGGCATATTCTCGGGTTATTTAATGGTCAACCTGGGGCGCGTTCTTGGAGACGACTTCTTTCCGAACAGTTACCTAAATTTAATGATAACCCAACTGAAGCTTTGGAGCTTTTGAGGTCAGCTGCGGACTTGGTTAATTATTCCGACAATCTCGATATTGCTGCTCAGTAGGGTTTTATAGGCCTATTCTTCTAAAATTTAAGTAACTATGAATTAGAAAACTTCTTACCTATTGCTTCGCGTAGATTTCCATTACTCAAGTTTAATAAATATTTGGCCTTATCTACTGAAAGGCCTTTAGCTATAAGGACGGCCAGTTTAGGGTTGTTTTTAGCGTCAATGAGTGATTGTTGGGCTTTATTCTGATCTACTAAGCAAATTTCTGAGATCATTCGAACAGCTCTTTCCTTTAGTTTTTTGTTTGTTGGTTTAACATCTACCATGTAAGCACCATAGGTACGATTTAAGCGTATCATAGTCAGCGTTGATAAAGAGTTTAATACTATTTTTTGTATGGTGCCTGCGCTCAATCGTGTTGAACCAGCTATAGGTTCGGAGCCTGTTTCGATGGCAATAGGGTGTTCAGCAGCATCAAAAAGGGGGGAAGGTTTGTTGTTGACTATCGAGATTGTTAAAGCTCCAGATCTTCTTGCTGCATCGCAAGCTGCTAATGTAAATGGAGTGCTTCCACTAGCAGATATGGCTACAAGAGCGTCTCTTTCATCGATTTCTATATTTTTTATTTGGTGAACAGCTTCCTCTTCTCTATCTTCTGCACCTTCTATGGAGGTTGTTAAAGATTCGATCCCTCCAGCTAAAAGAAAAGTACTTCTCTCTTTTTTCCATCCAAATGTGGGGAAAAGCTCGGCACTATCTAAAACTCCCAGTCGGCCTGAGGTTCCAGCTCCAGCATATACTAGTCGTCCAGTTGAAGATTTTTTTAAGCGATTGGCTAACGCAGCCGCAGCTGTTGAAATATCATGCTTGTAATTTAGTAGTAGATTGAACTTATCTATTTGATCATTAATTAATATTTTAATGATCTCATCATTGGATCGTATGTCTAAGTCTTCATAACGTTTATCAATTTGTTCCGTATTCATAGGCTTTCTTGTCCAGAGATTGTCTTTACTTTGGTTAAAGTATTTTCATAACATATCAGCGAATCGAAAAGTTTTCTGATTTTAATGTTTATAGAAAACTATTTAGTTGGATGAAATTAATGGCCAATCTTTTTTATTGCTGCATTGATGGAGGTGGAAGTAAAACACAAGTGGCTTTATTTGATGGTCATGGGAGGCGACTTGGAACAACTATTACTGGTCCCACTAGTCTCAGCATAAATCACATAAAACCATGGGATATAATTTGTGAAACACTGAAAGATCTCTATACGACATTAGGTATAGAAATAAATCAATTTTCATCTACTGATCTAGTTATTGGAGTGGCAGGGGCGAATAACGAAAAATTACGTAATCAATTTTATCGAGATTCACCATACGACTTTAAGTCCATAAAAGTTGTTACGGATGCATACATAGCTGCTCTGGGTGCACATGGTGGGTCAGCTGGATCAATAATAATCATTGGCACTGGAACAGTTGGATATACAATTAGCAAAACTGGTAAGCAAAGCATTTACGGAGGCTGGGGTTTTCCGGTCGGGGATCAAGGTGGGGGGGCTTGGATTGGTATGAGAGCATTATCTCTTTCACTTAAGGCACAAGAAGGACATTTAGGAAATTTGGACTCTGAACTACACCGACTGTTGATTAAAAAATGTGGACTCAACAGAAAGGGTATTTTGGAATGGTTAAACGACGCTGGTCCAACTGAATTTGCTTCATTGGCACCTATGGTAATAGATTGTGCTAATGAAGGTGATCGTTTTGCTATAAACTTATCAACAGAAGCAGGTTTGGAAATTGAATCTCTTGCCTCTGTTATGCAAGAGGTTAATAAAACACCACTTTCTTTATTAGGGGGGCTGGCAGAGCCTTTGGCACCTTATTTGCCCCAATCTCTAAAAGCTAATATCAAGAAGCCTATTGGGAGTCCAGTTAATGGTGCGCTTTTTCTAGCTCAAGGTAAGGTTCCTAATGAAATATCAGATTGGAATGAGATTTGACTTTGCTGAATTTTAAAGGACAGATACTAACTCCGGATGGTTGGGTGGAAGGAACTATCCAGTTTGATAAAAAAATAAACTCTATTTCGGAATCAGGGCGGGAAAATTCAGGGCTAATTGTATTGCCCGGTTTCGTTGATTTACACGTTCCTGGAGGAGGTGGTGGTGATGTAATGCGGGGAGAGGACGACCTAAGATTGTGCGCATCTTTACATGCTAGTCATGGAACAACATCCTTTCTTGCCACCACTATAACCGCGCCAGAAAAAGAGATAATTTTAGCTGCAAAAGCTATAGATGCTGTTTCATCAAATCGGCATAAAAATGAAGCACGTATACTTGGTGTTCATATGGAGGGTCCCTACTTGAATTCGGAGATGTTGGGAGCACAGCCTCCTTTTTCTCAGTCTCCAGATCTAAAGTTTATAGAAGATTTGCTGAAATGTGCTAATGTTAAATTAGTAACGCTTGCCCCTGAATGTGATCCAGGACATATCCTAATAAAGGAGCTTGTTTCTAGAGGTATTCTAGTTCAAGTGGGGCACAGTAATGCCAGTTATGAGGAAATAAAATCAGCCATTAAAGATGGGGTTGGCGGGTTTACTCATTTATATAATGCAATGAGCCCTCTACATCATCGAGAACCGGGAGTAGTAGGTGCAGCCCTCGCTCATGGAACTGCAGCCGCACTAATTCCTGACTTAATTCATGTAAAAGAGGGTGCAATTCATGCAGCATTGAGGTCACTACCGGATCTCTACTTTGTCACCGACGCAACTTCAGCTGCAGGAATGCCTGATGGGGATTATACGCTTGGTAGAAATAAAGTGACTAAGCGAGGTGACGGAGTTTTTTTCGAGAATCAAATCCTCGCTGGTAGCGCGTTAACTATGGATAAGGCTTTTAGAAACCTTTTGTCGATTGGAATAGATGTTAAAGAGGCATCAAGACGTTTATCTACAATACCAGCTGATCTAATAGGTGCCAAGGATAGAGGTAGATTAGAAAAGGGGGCTTCTGCTGATTTTGTTATTCTAAATGAGCATTTAGATGTTGTTGAAGTTATAGTTGAAGGATCCACAGTCTTTAATCGCTAGACTTCCAACTATCAAGAATATTTTCGGGTGAAATACCCCTATCTAACATTTCCCTCAGACTTCTATTTCCAAGTAAAACATCTATTTTATAATCTGTAATAGGCTTCTCAATAGAGCCATCTGACCTAAGGTGATTGACTTTATCTTTGTTATGTAACCACTTAAATTCTCTATGAGAGTTTCTTATCCATGATAAAAGTTTTATTCCAAAGCTAAAGCTGTCGCAATTACTTCTTGTTTGTTTAAGGTGTACTGCTTGTAATGTCTCATCTTTATATTGACCCGTTTTGGGACATATAGTTAATGCATGAGCAGTTATTCCAGTAGACCAGCCATTAATCACCGATTCTGTTTCATGGGCTCTTAGCCAGGGTGCTCCAACAGATGAAAAAGCGTAGGGTGTTCCTCTCCCTTCACTTAGGTTCGTTCCTTCAAGCAGAACTAAGCCCGGATATAGTTGCACCGATTCTGCTGACACCAGAGAGGGTGAAGGGGCTATCCAGGGTTCTAATGTGACATTTAAATTTCGTACAGCAGGTAAAACAATCAGTTTTTTATAGCGTGGATGTTTTTTTAGTGAATTTTTTACCAAGTTTCCTAGTGTTTCCCCATGTATGAAAGGTACATCAAAATAACACAGAAATGAGCGCAACAAAGGATCTAAAGGGGGGCCATTTGTCTCAGTGCCTAGAGGGTTTTCTCGATCACAGATTACTACTTCTTTTCCTTCATCTAATGCGGCTTCAGCAGATATAGCGGCTGTTACGGCGTACGTATAACATCGAACACCAACATCTCTAAGATCTATAATTAGTACGTCTAATTCCGAAAGTTGTTCTGGAGTCGGTTTTTTTGAATTTCCGTAAAGGCTGTATATCGGAATATCTCCAAAATGATCATCTACTTTTTCCCCGGGCTCTAAATTAGTTTGAAATCCATGTTCAGGAGCAAACAGCAGATTAAGCCCTTTACTTGACGGGCTTTTTAATGCTTTGGGAAGTGCCTTAAAAGTGACCTCGCCCTTATTTGTCATACAAGATGTGTTTGTTAACAGCCCAAGGCGCAGAGTCCTAAGGCGGCGAAGTAGGTTTTCATTTGCTAATAGCGTGTCGATGCCAGAGTAGGAATTTAGGAAATTATTCAATTGTAGTATTTTTAATTTTTAGCCAATTCTAATTAATTGAGGTCTACGCTCAATAGTGCTCACCAAATTTGTGAGACTAGTGTCTTGATGTAAATGGACCGGCCCTTTCTTTAAACCATATCTGTTTCTTTTCCCGATTTTTACAGGCAATTTTTCAATTGAGTATAAAGGGTGTTCTGCTGTGTGACGAAAAACAGAAAATACAGCTCTATCTCTTCCATGATCAATTGCGTAATCTCTCCATTCGCCTGCAGCTACTCTTCTGCTATATTCATTCAGTAAAACTCTTAGCTCTCCCTGGTCAAAGGATACACGCCTAGAAGATTTACTTCGATTTTTTATTCCGTGATTAGAACCCATTAGCACTGCACCTAGAGAAAAACTGTTGTAATATAAATATAGCGTTAAATTTTTCCCTATTTTTTCCTATGTGTCTAGGGCGTAAGACTGTTAATTTGATGCTCTACTGATATTTTTATTGCAATAACCGTGACTAGATCATTTTAGGCTAATGATTTAAGAATTTAAGAAAATAAAGATTTTTTAATTAGACTGATAGATAATATAAATACGAAGTTATATTTTTGATTAATATTGATAATAAAAAGGACACCAAGTGTCAGATGATCTGTTTCGAGAAATAGACGAAGAAGTTCGTCAGGATAAGTATCGTCATCTTTGGAAAAAATATGGCGTTTATTTTGTCTCTGTATTTGTCATAGTTATGTTGATTACAGTTGGAATTGTTTATTGGCGTGATATGCAAAAAAGTGCTCTTGAGTCTAATGGAGAAGAATTACTAGCGGCAATAGCTATAGGAGAAGTGAACGAAAAAGAAGCTTTAGAAAAATTTACATTACTAAGTAATGAATCTAAAGAAGGTTATCGTTTGCTTGCAAAACTCAGAGAGGGCGCTTTGCTCTCTAAAATTGGTGAAAAAGCTAAGTCTATTCAAGTTTTTGATAGCATTACCCAAGATATGGAACAGGATCAGATCTATAGAGATCTTGCGACAATATTAGCGGTAAGCCATGGAATGACATCTATGGATCAAAAAGAATTAAAAGATCGTCTTTCGCCGCTCCTGGCTGCTGATAACCCCTGGCATTATACTGCAAAGGAGCTAATGGCAATTTCCTTAATGATATCCGGAGATAAAGCAGGATCAATAAATTCATTTCAATCTCTATCCGATGATAAGGACGCACCAGAGGGAATACGGGCTCGTTCCACAGAAATGATAAGTATACTTAGCAATAAATGATTTTAACAATGTTGGAAAAACGATGAGCTGGAGAATTTTTAGTGTTTGTATGTTTCTTATTCTAGCCTTAATTTCTAGTGGTTGTAGTCAAGTAAATGATATTTTGGGTAGGAACGGAGAGGCCACACTTAAGGGAGTTCGTATACCAATTCTACTAGGTAGCGAGGTGGCGCAAGTAGATAAAGAAATTTCTGATCAGAATATTGTTCTTTCTCAGCCTATAGTAAATAAATCTTGGCCTCAGCAAGGTGGTCTAGCACACCATAGTATGGGACATTTAGCCGTGGGCACTAATTTGACTTTATTATGGTCTGTTGATGCGGGGAGCAGTCATAAGGTAGATAAACCTATTTTGTCGGGTCCTATAGTATCCGAAGGAAAGGTCTATACGCTAGATGCAAACTCTCTTGTTTCAGCGCACGACTCTATTACCGGAAGCCTTATATGGAAAGCTTTTATTTCTCCTAAGGAAGAAACTGATGGAAGTTGGGGAGGTGGATTGGCTGTCGATGATGGGCTGATTATAGCAGCTGGAGGATTTGCTGAGGTGGTCGCACTAAATACTACTAGTGGAAAACAGGTATGGAGAACAAAAGTTTCCGGACCAGTGAGAGCAGCTCCATCAATTTTGAATGGAAGGGTGTTTGTAGTTACTAAAGATAATCAATTATATACGCTTCGTACAAAAAATGGAGAGACTTTGTGGACGCATTCTGGTTTTGAAGAACATGTGGGATTAATGGGGAGTGCAACTCCTGCAGCTAAACATGGCATTGTTGTGGTCCCATATTCATCAGGTGAACTTTATGCATTACGTGTCGAAAACGGACAAAAGGTTTGGGGTGAGAACTTAGCTGCTATAAGACGTGCAGATGCGGTCTCTGCGCTTGCTGATATTAGAGGAAGGCCTGTGATTGATCGTGGCAAAGTATATGCCATAAGTCATTCGGGACGCATGATGTCTATCGATTTGTATACTGGGAGGCGCATATGGGAGGTGTCTCTAGGTGGTGTTAACCAACCTTGGATTAGTGGAGAATTTTTGTTTGTGCTCACCAATGAGGCAAAAGTTGCCGCTGTGAGGGTTAACGATGGGAAGATAAGATGGCTTACTCCTCTAGATCTCTATTCTGATCCAAAAGACAGAGAAGGCAGGATCAGTTGGTCTGGCCCTACTTTGGCTGGTGATCAATTAATTCTTTCAGGGAGCCATGGGGTGGTTCTATATCTATCTCCTTACACGGGTAAGATATTAAAAAAAGAGAAAATGAAAAGTCCTGCTTCTTTATCACCTGCTATTGCTAATAGAACACTGTTCTATTTAACCGACAAATCGCAGCTGATAGCTTACCGTTAATATACTAGATGTGAGTATCATGTGGCCTACAATTGTCATAACAGGTCGTCCAAATGTTGGAAAATCAACACTCTTTAATCGGATGGTTGGTAGCCGCGATGCTTTAGTTAACGATCAACCAGGTGTGACACGTGATCGAAGAGAAGGTGTATTTAGCATAGGGAAACTTCATTTTCGTTTAGTTGATACAGCGGGACTTGAGGATGTTTTTGATAATACTCTATCAGGTAGAATGCGTAATCAGACTGAAATTGCAATAAATGATGCAGATTTGGTTGTCTTAGTGATTGATGCGCGTGCAGGAAATACGCCTTTAGATAAGCATTTTGCTAATTGGTTACATTCAAAATCGGTTCCGGTAATTTTAGTTGCGAACAAATGTGAGGGCTCTTTTAGTAGATTAGGTGAACATTATGAAGGTTCCAGTTTAGGTTTTGGAAACCCTTTACCAGTTTCTGCTGAGCACGGTAATGGCATACAAGGCCTCTATGATTCTGTTGTGGAGAGATTTTCTTCAGAGAATATATTAAACTCCAATGAGGTTGCAGAACCTGTATCCTCACGTGATTTGAATTTAGCAATAGTGGGCAGGCCAAATGCAGGAAAATCAACGCTTATTAATGCGCTGATTAAAGATGAACGATTGCTAACAGGACCCGAAGCCGGGGTAACTCGAGATGCGATAACTATCGAATGGGATTACCAGGGTTACAATATAGCACTGGTAGATACTGCGGGCTTACGACGTAAGTCAAGAATCAATGAAGCGCTAGAAAAGCTTTCAGTGAAGGACGCATTAAAAGCTATCCAATATGCTGAAGTGGTGGCCTTGGTTGTTGATGGCACCCAACTAATGGAAAAACAAGACTTATCAATTGCTAGACATATAATTGAACAAGGTAGAGCAATCGTCATAGTTATTAATAAATGGGATTTAGTTGATAATAAGTCTGAGGCCACCAATTTTCTTAATGATCGTTTGGGAACATCTCTTTCACAGGCCGCTGGAACAAATATAGTAAAATTATCAGCATTAACTAGAAGGGATATTGAAAATTTTATGCCTGCAGTATTGAGGTCTTTTGAGGTATGGAATCAGAGAATTACAACGGCGGAGCTTAATTTATGGCTTTCGGAAGCTCTTGAGCGGAATCCTCCGCCATTAGCGAGTAACAAACGAAATATCCGTCTTCGTTATGTTACTCAGCCTAAGGCCCGTCCACCTACTTTCGTTATATTTGGGAATCGACCAGAGGATTTACCTAATAGTTATTTGCGTTATCTAGAAAATTCACTACGACAAAAGTTTGAATTGTTTGGTACACCTATAAGGTTAAATCTACGGAAAGGTCGAAATCCCTACAATTGAAATTTTATTGAAACTCAATAAGTTCACCATGTGCTTCGCAGTTAGGTGAAGCTAATTGCAAAAAAATATGGCCTAAAGTATCAGGGGTTTTTAATGTACTTGGGTTTTCTCCAGGAAAGGCTGTTTGTCTCATTTTTGTTAATGTTGGCCCTGGACTCAACAAATTAACTCGAACAGAAGTGTTGTTTAATTCTGAGGCCCAAACTTTAGTCATAGTTTCAAGAGCAGATTTGGTAATTGCATACGCTCCCCAATAAGCTTTGGGGTTTTTAGTCGCGGAGGTTGTGACAAAAATAGCTCTCCCAGCATCAGATAATTTAAGTAGGGGTTCGGCTACTCTCATTAGCCGCCAATTAGCATGTACATTAACGTCAAAAACCTCTTCCCAGGACTTTGTTTTGTAATGGGTAAGAGGTGTCATGGTTCCTAAAATAGCTGCATTACCTATCAATATATCTAGCCTTCCAAAGCGTTCCAGTAATGAAGGTCCTATATTATCTATCCGATCTAGGTCGTTTAAGTCACAGGGTAACAGTGTAGCAGAGCCTCCTAACGATTTAATCTCATCATCAATTCGCTCCAATCCACCAATTGTTCTGGCAATAAGTATCACGTGCGCTCCTTCGGCAGCAAAGTGCTTAGCAACGGCTGCTCCTATGCCACGTGACGCTCCTGTAATAAGGGCTATTCGATTTTCTAATTTTTCAGTCGTTGAAGCCAACATAGAAAACCTTATTCTAGGCCTGAAAGAAATGACATTTGGGTGTTGTTTTGTCCTTTTTCTTGATCACTTAAGGTAATGGGATAGTCTCCTGTAAAGCAAGCATCACAAAATTGGGGTAAATCACTATTTCTATTTGTCTCACCCGTAGCTTTATAAAGACCATCTATAGATATAAAAGATAAAGTGTCAGCCTGAATTTGTTTACGCATACCTTCAACATCAAACTGTGCGGCTAAAAGTTGCTCTTGGTCGGGCGTATCTATACCATAAAAGCAGGGGTTTATAGTTGGTGGACTTGATATTCTCATATGAACTTCTTTAGCTCCAGCTTGACGGACCATCTCCACTATTTTTCGAGAAGTTGTGCCTCGAACAATACTATCATCAACAAGTATTACCTTTTGCCCCTTAAGACGTTGTCTATTTGCATTATGTTTGAGTTTTACGCCTAAGTGACGTATTTCTTCAGACGGCTCAATAAATGTCCTGCCCACATAATGGTTTCTGATTAAACCCAGTTCAAATGGTAGTTTGGATCTCTGAGAAAATCCTATAGCTGCTGGAACTCCACTATCCGGTATGGGTATAACCATGTCTGCGTCAATTGGACTTTCGTCAGCTAACTCGGCTCCTATTGCCTTACGCACCTCATATACATTTCTGCCGTCAACAAAAGAATCGGGGCGGGCAAAGTAAATATATTCGAATATACAAGATCTTTTTTGTACCGACAAAAAAGGTTTATGTGAATGTAAACCGTCTTCATCTACTATTATGATTTCTCCTGGATCGACATCTCTAACAAAGTCGGCACCTATAATATCCAACGCACATGTTTCAGATGTTATAATCCAAGTGTCGCCCAATACGCCTAGTGCTAGTGGTCTTACACCGAAAGGATCCCTTGCTCCAATAAGTTTACGACGAGAAAGAGCAACCAAAGAATAGGCTCCTTCCACTGCTTTGAATGTATCTAAAAATCTATCAAGTAGCCGATCTTCTGAGCTTGTGGCAATTAAATGTTGGAATACTTCAGTATCCGAAGTTGATTGGAATAATGATCCTCTGTTTACTAATTCTCTATGCAAAAGACTTGCGTTAGTTAAGTTGCCATTATGTGCTAAAGCTAATCCTCCAAAACTATAGTCGGCATATAATGGTTGGACGTTACGTAATGCGGTTCCACCACTAGTAGAATAACGAACGTGTCCTATGGCTGAATTGCCTGGAAGAGTGTCAATAATTTTTTTTTCGTCGAAGATTTCCCCCACAAGCCCAAGTTCACGATGAGAATAAAATTTTTCACCGTCGTAAGAAACTATACCGGCGGCTTCTTGTCCTCTGTGTTGGAGGGCGTGCAGACCTAAGGCGGTCAAAGCTGCAGCATCATTTGAGCCGTAAATCCCAAACACTCCGCATTCATCTCGAAATTTATCTTCACTTTCCACAATTAACACTCTTCTTATTTTACTTCGCTTTAATTATTTTTCTGGATCAAGCGATCCAGCTCCTGTCTCTCAGGCTCACTGTAGCCCTGTTTCTTGGGGGCAGATAATAACTTTGGTGGTTTTGAGAGCCTATCTAAGGCGTTTTTAGTTTCTTCTATTGACTTTGTTCTAGCACGTATTTCGTTTAGACCTTTACTTGTGCTTCCTAATATGGAACTGGGAAGTAAATCTCTTATCAAAAGTGAAGCTGAGTCGATAACTGGTCTGCTGCGAGAGTTTTTTGCCCAGTCCGGAGGGGACGCTCTCCAGCTATCATTAAAAACAAATAGATTTACTACCGCTAAAGCTACAGCGGTGGTGATTATGCCAGCTAAAAGTCCAAATGACCTATCAATTGCGTTTAAACTGCCTGATCTAACCCAGCTACTAAGCATTTGACTTATCAGATGGAGAATAACTAGTGATACTAGGAAAACTACTGCACCGCCAACTATATCGGCTAATAGCTCATTTTCAATATATTTACGAGAATAAATGGTGATACTTGAAAAGCCATAAATAGTAATAATAATAGCTCCCGCCCACGATAAAAGAAAAAGGCCTCCACGAACAAAACCTGTGACTAGGCCGGTCAATGCTCCGAAAATTAGAATTCCGAGAACTATCAGATCTAAAGGCGATATACCCAAGTTTTCCATTCTATATCATCACTATATTGTGTTATTATTTTATATCAAAGATAGTAGATAAATCCTGCAGTAGTGAAATATTATTAAGATTAAGGCCTATTTCTGATTTTAAATTTTTTTCTACTCCTACTGGAAAATGTGGAAGAATAGCATTTTTAAAACCTAGTTTTTCAGCTTCCTTTAACCTTGTTAACGATTGTCCGATAACGCGTATTTCTCCCCCTAGTCCTAGTTCGCCAAAAATAACCGTTCTTTTTGGTAACGCTTGCCCTAGTTGAGCAGAAATAATAGCTGCCGCAACAGCTAAGTCAGCAGCAGGTTCAGTGATACGTAAGCCCCCAGCTACATTCAAATAAACATCAGATGAGCCAAGATTCATTCCAAATCTACTTTGTAAGACTGCTAGTATCATTGACAAACGAGCGCTATCCCATCCTACAACTGCTCGCCTAGCAGTTCCAAAAGCTGTGGGTGACACTAGGGCTTGTATTTCGACTAAAACGGGACGGGTTCCTTCTATGCCGGCGAAAACTGTAGTCCCATGAACCTGGTCACTATGTCCTGTTAAGAAAAGTTCTGAAGGATTTGTTACTTCAGCCAGACCAGATCCAGTCATTTCAAAAACCCCAATTTCATCTGTTGGTCCGTAACGATTTTTTACAGTTCTTAAAAGTCGAAAATGTTGAGTCCGCTCTCCTTCAAAATAAAGCACTGTATCAACCATATGTTCAAGAACACGAGGTCCAGCTATTGCCCCCTCTTTAGTAACATGACCGACTAAAAGTAGAATTAATAGACGCCGTTTAGCTAAACTAATTAATTCCTGCGCAGAACTTCTAACCTGAGCTACGGTTCCAGGGGCTGAATCAACGCCTTCTACATACATGGTTTGTATAGAGTCGATAACAGCAACCTTAGGACCTTCTTCCACATCTAAAGTTGCTATTATATCAAGTATATTTGTTGCAGAAGCTAGACCTACAGACGAACTAAACAAACCAAGTCGGCTTGCTCTGAGGCGTATCTGATCCACGCCTTCTTCACCTGATATATAAGCTATAGGAATTCCCGAGTCTGCTAAAGATGAAACTGTTTGAAGTAGTAGTGTAGACTTTCCAATTCCCGGATCTCCTCCCACTAGAAGTGCGGAACCAGGCACAAGTCCTCCTCCACAAACTCTATCAAATTCAGTTATTCCAGTACTAAGTCTAGGCTCATTTATTTCTTTTCCTACAAGAGATAAGAATTCGAGTTTTTTTATTCCTTTTTGTGAAACACCTCTTAATTTATGACTTAAAGCTGGTTGTTCGGTTATGGAGTTCCAAACCCCACAATTGTCGCATTTACCTGTCCATTTTCCATGGCTGGCTCCACATTGTTGACATGCAAAAGAATTATTTTGACGTGCCATGGTTATGACCTGCCTGATGGAAGTGATTGATTATTTGATACTCCGTTAACAAAGTTTCTAACGTAATCATTTTGTGATTTTTCTATTTTGTCAGCAGGGCCTTGCCATACAAAATGACCTTCATGGAGTAGTGCGACATTATCGGCAATTTTTTTTACGCTAGCTATATCATGGCTGACAGATATAGCAGTTGCGCCCAAAACATTTACACTTTTAATAATTAGATCGTTTATAACATTACTCGTTACAGGGTCTAACCCAGTTGTAGGTTCGTCAAAAATTAAGATTTCCGGTTCAGTAGCGATAGCTCGTGCTAGTGCAACACGTTTTTGCATTCCACCTGACAATTCACTTGGGTAGCTGTTTGATACACTGGCATCCAGTTCGACTTCTGACATTATTTGGATAGCCTTTTCTTTTGCATTTTTTTTATTAAGTTTTTTTTCTTGCATTAAACCAAATGCAATATTTTCCCATATTGTTAGGCTGTCAAATAAAGCTCCTCCCTGAAAAAGTACTCCAAACCTAGTATTGAACAGCATTCTTTCCTTATGGGTCAGCATGGAAGTTTCCTTTCCATCAATTCGTAAAGAACCTGAATCGGGTTTCACCAACCCAATAATACTTTTAAGTAACACTGATTTTCCTGTCCCAGACCCACCAATTATTGCAATAGATTCACCCTTTTGTATTGTGAGGTTTATATTATCTAACACAATTTTATTACCAAAAGATTTACTTAAGTTACGTAAACAAATTTTTATTTCTGGTCTAATAGTGTTCATTGTGCAAAAAATATTGCCGTTAAAATAAAATTAAATAATAACAATAAGATCGAAGCTGATACTACAGCGTTAGTTGTGGCTTGGCCCACTCCTTGAGAACCTCCTTTTGCATAGTAGCCATGATAAGCTCCCATTATTGTTATGATGAAGCCAAAAACAGCTGCTTTTACTATTCCTGAAATAAAACCAATAAACTCGAAGCTAGTCCAAGTATTACGAATATATGAATCAGGGTTAAAACCAAGATCAAAGGTGGCAATTATAAATCCACCCATAATTCCTATTATATCTGCAACAATAACAAGTAAAGGCAGCATTATTACTCCGGCGATTACTCGAGGGCCAATCAAAAACTTAAAGGGATTGGTTGATAGTGTTTCTAGGGCATCTATTTGTTCGCTCACTCTCATCGTGCCTATCTCTGCTGCGATTGAGGCTCCGATTCTTCCCGCAACCATTAACCCAGCCAACACGGGTCCAAGCTCACGAGTAATTCCCCAAACGACCACGTTAGCTATAGCCTTCTCACCACCCAAACTAAATCCGCTAGAGCTTTGAAGTGCTATAACCATGCCCGAAAATATTGCGGTTAGCGCTACAACTGGAAGTGAGTAAAACCCTATTTCAATCATCTGTTTTAGAATCAGATTAGGGTAAAATGGAGGATTGCAAGAATGAAAAACAGCTCTCAGGGTAAAAATTCCAATTTTTCCTATTGAAGCAAAAAAATTAACCAAAGAATGGCCTAGTGATCTCATTAATAGGATCATATGCCATCTCCACCTACAAATACACGATGGTGTCTCCGACCTAGTCGTACAAGTATTTCATAGCCAATTGTGCCAGAGACTTCTGCCAAGTCATCCACAGTATAATTATTACCGATTAGTTCAGCGTATCCGCCTGGTTGAACTAGATGATCGGGAAGATCGCTCACATCAATGGTTAATAAGTCCATAGAAACTCTTCCAATTATTGGAGCTGACATATTACCAAAATATACTTTGGCTGTATTTTTATTTTCCTTTTTATAAGTTTGCCCTGAAGATCTAATATATCCATCTGCATAACCAGTCGCCACAGTTGCTATCCTGGTTAGGCGGCTAATTTCATGAGTTGCCCCATAACCAACAGTACTTGGACTATCAACTTCTTGAACTTGTATTATTTTGGCAAACACTCGGATTACTGGCTTTGAGGAATCCTGTCCACTATCTTTTTTATTCAAACCATAAATAAAGGCGCCTGCTCGCACTAAATCAAGGTGAAAATCTGAACCTAAAAATATGCCCGCAGAATTGGCTAAACTAGTTCTTACGGATCCTATAAGAGGTGATAACTTTTCTTTAATAACTATAAGCTTTTCTAGTTGTTCTTCATTTTTTTGTGAATTAGCTTCTTCTGCACATGCGAGATGACTCATGAGCACCTCTATCTTAAGGTCATTAAGAAGGTCATCTTTAGAAAATAATTTATTTATCTCTTTATCGTTAAGTCCAAGGCGAGTCATTCCAGTGTCTACGTGTAAATAAGATAGATTGTTTGGATTTTGTTGCGTTTCTTTATGCCAAATATCTATTTGGTTTAGGCTATTTAAAACTGGGGTTAGAGAATTCTCAACAAACATTTTACTGCTATCTCTATCTGGTCCATTAAGAACAATGATTCTGGAGCTAGGGAGTATCTCTCGTAGATCCATACCCTCGCTTATAGTAGACACAAAAAAAGTTTTACAACCTGCTGCTGATAATAATTTACCCACGGCCTTTGCACCTAGCCCGTAGGCATCAGATTTAATAGAAACACCTACTTCAACTTTAGAGACTTTTTTTTGTAGATATGTAAAATTTGATTTAATAGCTTCAAGATCTATTATTAGAACTGAGCTTGCAGATCCAGGAATTTTAAGATCTTGTAGAATCAATCGTCAGTGCCTGTCTTCGGGAATTCGATCATCTAAAGCTAAATCGGAAAATTGCGTAAAGTCTCCATTAAAACGCAAATGTGCAGTGCCTATAGGCCCGTGTCTTTGCTTGCCTACTATGACTTCAGCCTTATTTCTTGAGTTTTCTAGCCTTTCTAGTCTTTTCGCAAATTTTTCGTCTGTCTCGTGCTCTCTTTGATCTCTTGATTCCCTATCAAGATAATACTCTTCTCTGTACAAAAACATCACAACATCAGAATCCTGCTCAATTGAACCAGATTCACGGAGATCAGATAATTGTGGGCGTTTTTCTTCGCGTTGTTCAACAGCCCGAGACAGTTGGCTTAGGGCAATTACAGGTACGTTTAACTCTTTGGCAAGTGCCTTTAAAGATCTAGTAATAACAGAAACTTCTTGAACTCGATTTTCATTTCGAGAATTACCTGGAGGTGCCACTAATTGTAGGTAGTCGACTATGATCATGCTTAGCCCATTTTGTCTTTTTAAACGTCTAGCGCGCGTCCTTATTTGTGAAACGGTTAGTGCTGGAGTGTCATCAATAAAGAGCTTAAGCTTGTGCAAAGCTTGCGAAACGACAAAAACCCTATTGTATTCCTCTTCACTTACATCGCCCCTGCGTATAGAGTCTGAGCGAACATGTGCTTGCTCTGAAATTATGCGGGTCGCTAACTGTTCCGCTGACATTTCAAGAGAAAAAAAAGCGACTACTTCTCTTTCCTCAATTTCATTTCCTTCTGTGTCAAGGCTTCTATTAACTGAAGAGGCTGCGTTATAAGCTATATTCGTGGCCAAGGCAGTTTTCCCCATAGAAGGTCTGCCAGCGATTATTACAAGGTCTGAGCGATGAAAGCCACCAAGTAGTCTGTCTATATCTTTAAAACCAGAGGGGACGCCGACTAGGTCAGTATCTTTTCTGTAAGCAGCAGCAGCTAGGTCAATGGCTGAAGTAATTGCAGTTTTAAACTCTTGAAAACCGCTCTCACTGGTTCCCTTTTCGGCAAGTTCAAATAGGTGACTTTCAGCCACTTCAATCTGCTGAGTTGCGGGGATATCTAAATCATGGTCAAAAGCGTTATTAGTCAGTATTTCTCCAATTTCTATTAGCTCTCTTCTTAAAAAGCAGTCATAGATTTCTCGACCTAAGTCTTGAGAATTCTGGATGGTGATAACACTGTTGGCTAACTCAGCTATATAGCTTTGGCCACCAACTTGTTCCAATGATGCCTCATTAGTAAAATAGTTTTTAAGTGTAACAGGATCTGCCAATTGTCCGCGATCAATAAGCGTTGCACATGATTCATAAACTTTAGCATGTGCAGGATCTGCGAAATGCTCAGGAAGAAGAAATTCCTGAACTCGTTCGTAAGCTCTATTGTTTGTTAAAATAGCCCCGATCAGTGCCATTTCAGCCTCATAGTTATGGGGCATAACTTTAAAACTGACATCATCCCTATCTTCGCGTAAGGGGGTTATATTATTAGGTGAATTTTCTAAATCACTTGTATCGCTTGTCATCATAGTTAAATACATTAACAGTACTTTAGGACAAACTGTTCCATAGCTTTACGTGAGTTTGCTGAAACCTGAGGATAATCTCCTAAATTTCATGCTTGCTATTCTAAACTTGTTAAGATGCTGGTAATTAATCTATTTTAATACTAGACCGAGTTTAATTTCTTTATAAAACTATACATTGTTCTTTTTATATTCATTAGTGGAGAAAAAGTATGCTTGCTGCTTGGCATTCTAAATTTGGGCCTGCCGCAGAGGTGATTCAATTAGGGGATTTGTCGAAACCTATTCCAAAAAAGGGAGAGGTTTTGGTTAGGGTGTTTGCCTCTGGAATAAACCCTCTTGATGTCAAGAAAAGGGCAGGAAATAGGGGAAACCTTGATGTTGATAAGGCCATCCCCCACTATGATGGAGCTGGTATAATTGAAGAAATTGGACCAGGTGTGGATCAAGAAAGATTAGGGCAAAGGGTTTGGGTTTTTGAAGGACAATTTGGCAGGTGGCTAGGAACTGCTGCAGAATACATAACAATTTTATCTAGTCGTGCCGTCAGTATGCCAGATTCAGTCACTTATGAGGAAGGCGCATGTATAGGAATTCCGGCTTTAACTGCACATAAGGCCGTTTTTTCTGATGGGTCAGTATCTGGAAAAACAGTCCTAGTAACCGGAGCAGCTGGGTCCGTGGGTAGCTACGCATCACAGTTCGCATCACTAGATGGGGCAACGGTTATTGGAACAGTTAGCTCAGACCTAAAGGGAGAACAAGCTTTAGCAGATGGAGCACATCACATAATAAACTATAAAGAGGAAGACGTTATATCTCGGATAAGAGAACTAACTGATGGCCAAGGTGTAGATAGAGTTGTAGAAGTCGAGCTTGGAGGCAACTTTCAAATTTCTTCGAGAGTTTTAAAAACAAACGGTGTTATTTCTGCTTATGCCTCAATGGCTGTCCCCGAAGTTCAAATCCCTTTTTATCCCTTGCTGCGTTCGGGGCCTTCAATCCATATAGTGGCATGTTTCAATGTACCTGAAGGTGAAAAAATTAAAGGGACTTCTGATATAACTAAATGGATGATGTCAGGAAAACTTAACCATAGGGTTGGTGAGGTTTTTCCCCTGGATAAAATAGTGGAAGCACATGAAGCAGTTGAGAAAAATTCTTTAGTTGGTAGTGCTGTTCTAAGGTTAGATTAGCATTTTTTATAAAAATCTATACAGCAGTTACTCAGCAGCTCTGTCTTTTCTATCTTCAAAGCCTCTTTCCCAATCATCTATGTAGTTGCGCGTTAGTGGTACGGCATCTTGTTTTTTGGCAAGTTGGAGTTGAAAAACCATTAAGCCATTTTGACGAAAGCCTATTTCACAACTGGCTAGATAGAACTCCCACATTCGACAGAATTTTTCATCATATAGCCTCTTAGCTTCATCTCGATTAGACTGAAAACGATCTCTCCAGTGTCGTAAAGTTTCCGCGTAGTGCAACCGTAGTATTTCTACATCTGTTACCCATAAACCCGCTTTTTCTACCGCAGCTAGAACCTCTGACAGTGCTGGTGTATACCCCCCTGGAAATATATATTTTCTTAGCCATGCATTTGTTGTTCCTGGCGGATCCATTCTACCTATTGAGTGAACTAAGCCTACTCCATCGTCATCTAATAGCTCAAGAATCTTATTAAAATATTCTAAGTAATGGCCAGAGCCAACGTGTTCCAACATTCCTATAGAAACAATACGATCAAAAACCCCAGTTTGTTCTCTATAGTCCATTAATTGAAAGTTAGTGAAATCCGACATTCCTGCTTGTGAAGCACGTTCGTTGCTTATCTTGTGTTGTTCGGAGGAGAGTGTAACCCCTGTCACTTTTGCTCCAGTTTGTTTTGCTAAATACAATCCAAGACCACCCCATCCAGACCCAATATCGAGCAATTTTAGGTTCCTTTGATTCAGTAATAGTTTTGCGGCTATATGACGTTTTTTATCAATTTGTGCCTGCTCTAAATTAACTGAGTTATTTTCAAAATAAGCGCATGAGTACTGGCGATCTTTATCTAGAAAAAGATTATATAAATCATCCGATAAATCGTAATGATGAGCTACATTGCTTCTGGCTTTTCCGATTGGGTTATGTTGCTGTAGACGCCGAAATAACTTGCTAACTGCCCCCAGAAACTTGTGAAACGGATGAGTCTTAAAATATTCAATATTAAGTGTTGCTAGAGATAGAAAGTCATACAGTGTCCCTTGTTCAATAGTTAAGGAGCCTTCCATATAAGCTTCTCCAACAGCTAATTCTGGATGAACTAGCATTCTAAATTCAGTTTTTTTATTATGTATGCGTATCGTTACTTTTGGCAATGATTGGTCACCAAAACGCCACTCTTGGCCTTTGGAATCAATAACACGCAGGTCACCATTTCTAATAATTCTACTTAGAAACCGTTTGAGCATCATTATAACAAGCCACCTCTTAATCTCAGCCAATCACTTTAGTCTTGGCTAATTAGTTCTAAATTAGCAGAAAATAGATATAGATTGTAAAGGGGTAGCTGACGATAAAATTCTAAAAATTTTAAGTTTTCGGCTTTTTGGTTATATTTAAGGGGCATTTTAGTAGTAAGTTTCATCAGACTTTTAATTAATATTTTGATGATCTTTTTAGTTGCTCTTATTTTGATTCCTCGGGCTCATCAGTGGGTAGAGCCTCATCACTATCAGTTTGATCAGCTGTAGCTTCATCAACAAGGCGTTCGGCAACTTCTTCTTCGACCAGACCTTCGGCTGCTTCAGCAACCGCTTCCGCATCGTCGGCAATTGCCAATGCAGATTCAGTTGCATCTGCTGCAGGAGCCTCTTCTATGGCTTCTATATCATCTGCACTGACAAATGCAGCCCCTGTTTCTAACTGTTGCTTAGCTTCATCCTCTGTTCTTGCTATATTAACGGTAATATTTATTGAAACCTCTGGATGCAAGGCAACTTTGGTTTCATATACCCCTAATGCTTTTATAGGACGATTTAGAATTACTTGATTCCGATTAATCTTAGTGCCCACTTCGGCGATTGAATTAGCGATATCACGTGCTGATACTGATCCATAAAGTTGTCCACTATCCCCGGCCTGCCGAATAATAGTTATGTCTGTGCCCTCAACTTTTTGTGCTACTGATTCAGCCTCTTCACGACGTTGTAAGTTGTCTGCTTCGAGTTCTGCACGTTGCTGTTCAAAAATTGCCTGATTGTTACTATTGGCTCGCATAGCTTTCTTTTGAGGTAGCAAATAGTTTCTAGCATAGCCTGACTTAACGTTAACAACGTCCCCCATTTGGCCAAGTTTTTCAATTCTTTCAAGCAGTATTACTTCCATAGCAAGCTCCTAAGGGTCTTTAATCAACAACATAAGGTAATAATGCCAGATAACGGGCCCGCTTTATCGCCCTTGCCAACTCTCGCTGTTTTTTTAAGGAGACAGCAGTTATACGACTTGGCACTATTTTCCCTCGTTCTGATATGTAACGTTGTAAAGTTTTAGTATCTTTGTAATCTATTTTGGGAGCATTTGGTCCGGAGAATGGGCAGGTTTTTCTGCGACGGAAAAACGGTCTTCTTCCGCCCCCAGCACCTACAGGCCTTTCGTCACTCATCTTTACCTCCATCCTCAGTATTCACTGATTCGCTAGCTGGCTTCTCAATGCTTTCTCGCGGTTCAATATCCGCTCGGTGGTTATCGTTCTGCGTGCCATAGGAGTCATCTCGATCCCTTGTGGGGCGATCTTTTTTACCTCTATCCATGATGGATGGGCCTTCTTCATGCGCTTCAACCCGGAGAGTTAAGTACCTTAGTACATCCTCATTGATTCTTTCAGTTCTCTCTAGCTCGTCAATGCCTGATGATGGAGACTCTATGTTCAGCATAACATAGTGCCCTTTTCGGTTCTTTTTGATGCGATAAGCTAAGTTCTTGAGACCCCAATATTCTGTATTAACTATTTTACCGCCATCTTTTTCTAATAGTTCGGTAAATGAGCTTACCAGTCCTTCGACTTGAGTGCTTGAAATATCTTGTCGTGCGATAAATACGTGTTCATAAAGTGGCATAAAATGCTCCTCACGGATATTATTTGTCCACCGCCGTTCGATCCATTACTGGCCCGCGGCTGCATGAACATAGCTGACACTCGAAATCACGTATGTCAGCAAGGAGTTAATATAACCAAAATAGCAAATTCTGGCTTTGTAGCGGGCTATAGAACACAACCAAATGATCTAAGCAAGACGTTTTCAACTTTTTTATTATAGTCTAACAATATAATTTCTAATTAGTGGACAGATTCTTTCTAAACTTGCTAGCGACGTTCACGGTCTGTATGACTACTTTGCATAACAACCAGAACGATTTTGTGCAAGGATTGTTCTAAAGGAGTAATATATGTCTCGAGCGTTTGTTTTTCCCGGACAAGGTAGCCAAGAAGTCGGGATGGGGAAAGAATTAGCGACTGCTTTTCCTGCGGCAAAGCAAGTCTTTGAAGAAGTTGACGATTCACTCAATCAAAATTTAAGCAATATTATCTTTAATGGCCCTGATGAGGAATTAATATTAACCAGTAATGCTCAACCTGCTTTGATGGCTGTTTCGATGGCAGTAATAAGAGTTCTTGAAGAAGAGGTTGGTATAGTGGTTTCCGAAAAAGTTAGATTTGTAGCCGGACATAGTCTGGGGGAGTATTCGGCATTAACTGCTGCAGGATCTCTAGCTTTGGCAGATTCTTCAAAACTTTTAAAAGCTCGTGGGCTGTATATGCAGAAAGCAGTGCCCGTTGGTAAAGGGGCAATGGCAGCTATATTGGGCCTTGATCTCGAATCCGTTGAGGAAATTGCAAGTCAAGCAGCTGAGAATATGACATGTGATGTCGCTAACGATAATTCAGAGGGACAAATAGTTGTTAGTGGTGATTATGAGGCGGTTGAGAGAGCGATAAAATTAGCAAAAAGTGAAGGCGCTAGGCGTGGTATTATGCTACCTGTTAGCGCTCCATTTCACTGTTCTCTTATGAGGCCTGCAGCCGAGAAAATGAAAATAGAGCTTTCATCAATCATGATTAAAGGGCCCATCCCTCCAATAATAGCAAATGTGACTGCTAAACCTAGTGATGATCCAGAGGAAATTAGGGACCAGCTAATTAAGCAAGTTACCCACCGAGTTAAATGGCGAGAAACCATATTAACTATGAGTGATTTGGGTGTGACAGATATTTGCGAAGTGGGAGCAGGTAAAGTTTTAGCTGGTCTAGCTCGCCGTATAGATAAAAACCTTTTAACTAACACAATCTCTACACCAGCTGAGGTAGAGAATTTTATATCTACTATATAGGAAAGAATCTGATAAACATGCTGTGGGAATAAATAATGTTTGATTTGAACGGTAAAAACGCATTGATAACTGGTGCTAGTGGAGGAATAGGAGCCGCTATTGCTCGTCTGTTACATAATAGAGGTGCTAATGTTATTTTAAGTGGAACTCAAATAGAGCGGTTGAATAGCTTGTCTGAGGAGTTAGGGGAGAGAGCTATAGTTATTGCGGCAAATTTATCTGATAAAGAAGCTGCAAACGACTTGGCAAAAACTGCTCAAGATCAGGTGGGCGTGATTGATGTTTTGATAAATAATGCTGGTTTAACGCGTGATAATTTGGCAATGAGAATGAGCGACGAGGATTGGCAGTTGGTGTTAGATGTAAACCTTTCAGCTGCATTTCGTTTAAGTAAATCCGTGTTGAGACTTATGATGAAGAATAGATGGGGAAGAATTATTAATGTTACCTCTGTTGTTGGTTCAATAGGAAACCCAGGTCAGATCAATTATGCGTCTTCTAAGTCCGGCTTGACAGGAATGACAAAAGCATTGGCTCAGGAAGTAGCTAGTAGAGGGATAACAGTAAACTGTGTCTCTCCTGGTTTTATAGACACCGCCATGACAGATGCCCTTAATGATAATCAGAAGGCAGAAATATTATCCCGCATTCCAGCAGCTTGTTTAGGCACTCCAGAGGATGTGAGTGCTTGTGTTTTATTTCTTGCAAGTGAAGAATCAAGCTATGTCACTGGTCAAACGATACACGTTAATGGGGGAATGGCTATGATTTAAATATTTTAAAATATAGAAATAAAGCTTAATCGGCTTGACGAGACATCAGAACACGGTTAAGTCGCATTTTTTAAAAATGGTTGAACCAGCATATTAAAGGTTCAAGAATCAGGTTTAATTTACTATTTGTTAATAAATTAAAAAAATAAGGGCAAGCGAAACATGAGCGATATCGCCGAACGTGTGCAGAAGATAGTTGTTGAACATTTAGGTGTGGATGATTCCAAGATAATGGAGAACTCAAGCTTCATTGACGATCTAGGGGCGGATAGCCTGGACACGGTCGAGCTAGTAATGGCTTTCGAAGAAGAGTTTGGCTGCGAAATACCAGACGATGCAGCTGAGAAAATACTGACTGTTGGTGACGCAGTCAAATTTTTGGAAGAAGCTAGCTGACTCTTGCCGCTTTTTAAAGCGGCAGGTTTCATACTAAGGTTAAATATGAACGCATTGGATTCCCAATGAGGCGTGTAGTAATAACTGGGTTGGGTCTTGTAACACCTCTAGGTGTAGGGGCTAAAATAAACTGGGACAGGATAACTGCGGGCAATTCTGGAATTGGCTCAATCGAGTCTTTTGATGTGTCTGATTTGCCTTCCAAGATTGCTGGACAGGTGCCAAAAGGTGAAAATATAGAGGGCAGATTTAATGCTGATGACTATATGTCTCCCAGAGAACAACGTAGAGTGGACGAATTTATCATTTACTCCATGGGAGCGGCGATTCAAGCAGTCGAAGATTCTGGTTGGAAGCCAGAACGGGATATAGAGCAAGAACGTACCGGGGTGATGATTGGATCTGGCATAGGTGGATTACAAACAATTTACGAAGGTTCCACTCTAATTAATGAAAAAGGACCGAGAAAGGTTGGTCCTTTTTTTATTCCTTCAGCGTTAATCAACCTTGCCTCAGGGTATCTATCTATTCGATATGGGTTCAAAGGACCTAATCACTCGGTAGTAACTGCTTGCTCCACTGGGGCACACGCCATTGGTGATGCATCTAGAATGATAATGCTTGACGATGCCGATGTGATGATTGCAGGCGGAGCAGAAGCAGCGATATGTAGAATTGGACTTGCTGGTTTTTCTGCCGCGAGGGCATTATCTACCAGTTATAATGAAACCCCTGAAAAGGCTTCTCGCCCTTATGATAAAGGGCGCGATGGCTTTGTTATGGGTGAGGGGGCAGGTATTATAGTTCTAGAAGAGTATGAGCACGCAAAGAAAAGAGATGCCAATATCTATGCAGAAATAGTTGGTTACGGAATGTCTGGTGATGCTTATCATATAACTGCGCCAGCTGAGGATGGGAATGGCGGATATCGCTCAATGCAAGCAGCTTTGAAGAGGGCCATGTTAAACCCAGAAGATATTGATTACATCAACGCTCATGGCACCTCCACTCCGCTTGGTGATGAGATAGAGTTGGGAGCTGTAAAAAGTCTATTTGAAGATCACGCTTATAAATTGGCTATGTCATCAACAAAATCAGCGATAGGCCATTTGCTTGGTGCTGCAGGCAGCGTAGAAGCAATTTACTCAATTTTATCTATTAAAAATAATGTTATTCCTCCTACCTTGAATTTAGATGATCCATCGGAAAGCTGTGATATAAATTTGGTGCCACACACAGCACAGGAGCGTAAGGTGCGACGAGCATTGAGTAACTCGTTTGGTTTTGGAGGAACAAATGCAACTTTGATATTCTCGGAGATTTAGCGCTAATCGTATAGCGTTTATCATTGTTCTACTATGAACAATCGCTTTGAAATATCAAAAATAATTAAAACTAATTTCTTTCAACGTAAGATCTTCAGAATCACGTTAATAACTTTTTCGTGTTTAGTGTTTTTAGTTTTTACTATGGGTTTTGGAAGTTACTATTTTCTTAAGGGTGAGTTCTCTGCTCCTGGCAGATTATCAGAATCAAAAATTGTAATTATACCACACGGGTATTCCGTAAAATCAATAGGCTCATTTCTACATGATCAGGGTGTTGTTGATAATTCGTTAGTATTTTATTGGGGGGTTCGTTTGTTTGGTCAGTCAAAACCTTTGTTGTCCGGGGAGTATGAAATATTACCCGGAATGGCTAATAAAGACGTAATGTCGCTTCTTCAGTCAGGTAAAGTTGTAGTAAGAAAAATTACGGTACCTGAAGGTTTAACAGTTAAGCAAATATATGACCTTTTAAAAAAGACAAAAACTTTAAAAGGAGATCTACCGTCTCTAAGTAAGTTTTCAGAAGGGTCACTTCTACCTGAAACTTATTTGTATACTAGTCGGGACAGTAAGAGCCAGATTTTAGAAAGAATGCAAAATTCGATGACAGAGCTTTTACAGGGTTTGTGGAACGATCATCTGCATAGTAAAAGTCAAATTTTGTCTCCTAATGAGGTAGTGATTTTAGCTTCCATAGTAGAAAGAGAGACTAGTAGAAAGGATGAAAGAGCAAGAATTGCAGGGGTTTTTTTGAATCGTCTAAAACTTGGCATGAAATTACAATCGGACCCTACTGTTATTTATGGAATTTCGGGAGGTCGGGGGATAATCAATCGACCACTGACAAAATCTGACCTTAAAACTAAAAGTCCATATAATACTTATACGAATTATGGTCTGCCGTGGGGGCCGATTTCCAATCCAGGGCGTGCAAGTTTAATAGCAGTTTTAAACCCTTTCCAAACTGATGAATTATATTTCGTTGCTGATGGCGGAGGTGGTCACCTATTTGCTCGCGATCTTGATAATCACAATTTGAATGTTAAACGGTGGCGAAGAATAAAAAGAATGCAAGATTAGTACAAAATAGTGGATTTTAGGATATTTGCTCTAACAGATAGAAAATGTAGAATAATTATTATGAAAATCAATGCTGATCAGGAATGGACAGAAATGACTAGGCGGGGGTTGATGTTGATACTTTCTTCACCTTCCGGAGCAGGAAAAACTTCTATCTCACGTGAACTACTTGAGCGGGATAGAAATATATCACTCTCGATTTCTGCGACCACTAGACCTAGAAGGCCTGGAGAAGTCGACGGAGAAGATTACATATTTGTTGACAAAACGACTTTTGATTTAATGGTAAATCGCCAGGAATTATTGGAACATGCAAAAGTATTTGATCATTATTATGGGAGCCCTCGTAAACCGGTTGAGAAAACTTTGGCGAGTGGACATGATGTTCTATTCGATATTGATTGGCAGGGAACACAGCAGCTTGCAGAGAAAGCACGAGGAGATCTCGTTAGTATTTTTATACTCCCTCCATCAACGGCTGAGCTTGACAGGCGATTACACAGCCGAGCACAAGATAGTGAGGTAGTGATCGCCGAGAGGATGGCTCGTGCTGAGAATGAAATGACGCATTGGAGTGAGTACGATTATGTAATTATCAACATCTCATTTGAAGAAAGTGTACGAAAGGTACAAAATATACTAAATGCTGAAAGGATGAAACGGCCCAGGCTTTTAGGTATATCAGATTTTGTTACTCGGCTGAGACAAGGACACTAATATTGAGGTGTGTTAATCAGAATCAGACTCAACGAGGTTTGCTAATCTGCAGTAGTCTGAAACTTTAAGATCCTCCGCTCTGGAGGTTTCTTTAATACCTGCTTTAGCCAATAATTCACTTCCGCCAACTGATTCCAGAGATCTGCGTAGCATTTTTCTACGCTGCCCGAACGCTAGCCGAGTAATCATTTCTAAATATTGTTGGTTTGCTGGATGGATTGGTTCTTGCCTTACGTCCATATTAACCACGGAAGACATAACTTTAGGCTTGGGGACAAAAGCAGTTGATGGGATATGAAAAGCCAACTTAGCTTTGGTAAGCCATTGAGAAATTACAGATAACCTTCCATACGATTTACTTCCGGGTTTTGCTATTATTCTTTCAGCTACTTCCCTTTGGAACATCAAAGTAAAACCAGTATACTGATCGGCCTGTTTTAGCCATTTTATTAATAATTCTGTTCCAATATTATAAGGTAGGTTAGATACTATTCTGCTAGGTTTTGGTTGTATTTTTGCTAGATCAGTAGTTAGCGCATCCGCTTGGATAATTTTAAGACGACCTGACGATAATTCGGATAGTTCCTGTAAAGCCATGATGCACCTTTTGTCACGTTCTATCGCTATTATGCTTTCTGCGTTACTTTCTATCAGTGAGCGAGTTAACCCGCCAGGGCCAGCACCAACCTCAATAACATGTTCTTTTGTTAAGTCACCGGCGGCAGAAACGATACGTCGTGTTAAGTTTACGTCTAACAGAAAATGCTGACCCATAGACTTATGAGCTCGGATGTCATATTGGTCTATAACCTCTCGTAGGGGTGGTAGGTTGAAAGTTTCCATTAGATATAGATATTAGTTTATTTAAAATTAGTTAAATATATTATCACTTAACGCCATAGTTGAAGCAACGTGTACCGCTTCAATAAAGCTTCTTGGGTCAGCTATACCTTTGCCAGCTATGTCTAAAGCGGTTCCATGATCTGGTGATGTGCGTATAATTGAGAGTCCCAATGTAATGTTAACTGATTTATAAAAGTCTAGCATCTTCAATGGAATTAATGCTTGGTCATGGTACATACATATTACAGCGTCATAATTTTTACGTGCCTCAGAGTGAAATATTGTATCAGCTGGGCTGGGGCCATGAACCCTTATTCCTTTCTCTCTTATTTTATCTATTGCAGGTGTAATTAATTTTAATTCTTGATCACCGAAGAGGCCATTTTCGCCGGCGTGTGGGTTCAACCCAGCTATCGTTAATCTTGGATCCGCAATATTAAAATATTGTTTTAGAGCTACTGCTGTCACAACTGAGCAGTGAATGATATCGTCAGTATTCAAACTTCTCGCTGCTTCTATCAAAGGCATATGAATAGTTACAGGGACTACGCGCAACTCAGGGCCTGATAGCATCATAACCGGTTTATTTCTCGCGTTCGTAGCCTTTGCTAAGTACTCTGTGTGTCCTGGCTCTCTGAACCCTGCTGAGCGAAGAGCACTTTTTTGAATTGGGTTAGTAATTAGCGCTGCTGCCTCCCCATTTTCCACTAATTTAATGGCGAGATCTAGGGAAGATATTACGCAAGAAGCATTAGAGGTGTCCACTTTTCCCGGCGTAACAGGGGAGTTAAGTGAAATGGGCAAGATTGGAATAGATTCAGGCCAAACATCAAGAGCTTGCGCTGCTCTTTTTATTGTTTTCACTTTTATTTTATGTTTGATTATTTGGGATAGGTTAATAATCCTTTCAGGGTCATCTATTAAGAAAATAGGAGGTATACTATCGGCTTGTTGCGCCCATGCGAGACAAGCAATTTCTCCTCCAATTCCCGCAGGTTCACCCATAGTTACAGCGATGGGTAATGCTGAGCTGGTGGTAGAGGGTGAGGAGCTATTATTCATAGTCTAAGATCGATAAATGCCGAACGTCTTAAGTCTCTTAAGTATCTACGCGACAACATGTCCACTTTCTGACGTAGTAGTGTTTCACGAATTTGATTTCGAGTTAGCTGTTTTGATGTTTGGCGTTCACAGACCATTATTATTTGTATCTTTTTAGTGCTTATCAATGGCCTACTTGGTTTGCCCAACATAATTGTTCTGGCCACTTTTCGTAAGTCTTCATTGAGCTCATTCAAGCGAAGGCTAACCGGGAGATCTGTTTGAGGGGTCCCTAGTTTTTCTGCGGCTTTTGAAAATTCTCTACAGCCAACCTTATTATTAAGAGTTTTTATTGCGGTTTCATTTTTTTTCTTTAATTCCTTTACCGAAATATTCGTCTTGTTGAAAAAAATATATTGTCTTAGTGAAATCAGGATCTCATCTGGCTTAAGATTTCCTAGTTTGCGTTTGTCTTTAACTTGGATAATTAGATAACCATTAGGTGTCAAAATTGGCTTTGAGACGTCACCTACAGCTAAGGAGTTTAAAGTTGTGTTAACTTTATTATCTAACTCCCCCATTCTAATCCATCCAATGTCCCCTCCCTTTGATGCACTGGCACTCTTTGAGAATTGACGAGCTATATCAGATATTTTTTTACCAGAACGGATTTGGTGAGACAAACGATTAGCCAAATCTAAAACGGACTTTTGTTGGGATTCACCATCAAATGGTAAAAGAACCTCAGAAACTCTATATTGTATTTGTCCACTATCAGAAATAATTTTTCTATATACATTGCTTATCTCTTCTTCGCCTATTTCAACAGAGGGAAGCAGTCGACGACGAACTAATTTTTGCCATATTATCTCAGATTGAATTTTAGATAAAACCGCTTCATAGGACACACCGTTTCTTGCCATTAAATCTTTAAATTGGCCGTACGGAATTTTATTAGATTTCTCAATGCGTTTAATTGCATCTGAGGTGTCTTTGGCTGCTAAACGAATGTTTAATCTTCTAGCTTCTTGGGATTGGAGTAGTTCATCTATTAATGCCCTTAGAGCCTGAGGCGCTAATGCCAGCTTTTGAGACTGAGTGTTTTTAAGTCCTGCTGAAAATATTAATAGCTCTACTCTTTGGTTTAGATCATGCGTGGAAATAATCTTATCATTAACAATGGCAGCTATGCGATCCACTTCCTGAGCACGTAAAAGGCTAGTAGTAATAACTCCAGATGCCAAAAAACAAATAATAAAAATAAGTTTTACGAGGAATATACTAGTACTTATATTTAAGGCAGACTTGAATAGTAAATTGTAACTTTTGTTCATAGTAAGAATATTCCAAATTAAGCTCTGATCGTTGATCGATTTCCTTTTGAGTGGTCACAAATCTATGTTTTTAACAAAACTGTCGTAATCATAATGGGGTTCCGAATTCACCTAGGGACTTAAATATAAATCGTATATACATGCTTTCCTCTGGAGGAACATCTCTGTCTTTTGTGTAGGTTCTTTTGTAATCTATTGAGAAATCAAGGCAATCGCAATTATATCTTAATGAGGCGCCCCAGGATCGCATACCCTCATCGGCTCCCAGATCACGTCTAGTATTTATATGTGCTGTCCATCTTTTAGAAATCTTAGATGTTAGGCCTGCATATATTTCCTCTCTTTTAGGAAACTCTTCAGTTTCTTCAAAAAGTATATAATTTATACTTGCTTGTATTTCAGGAATACCTGCGATGGCGGAAATCTCATTACGTTTAGGCCTGAGGTTTTCCATTTTTAGTCTAGTTTTGTATAATAAATCGAGATATTTGTTAGGAGATATAGTTAGTCGGCCAACAATGTCAGACTTGTTCCTGTTTGTTTTTAAGCCCGTAATAGTTTGTTTGTTTTTGTTGAATTTATAAGACTGTCCAATAATGAATGTGCTATTAGTGCCGTTCTTACCGTAAAAACCCCCTTTAATCCCATAAGCTAACCTACTACCACTTTCAACTCTATCTTTCCCCGGATACCTATTATTACTAAAAATGTTTGTTTCATCGAATTCTGCGGCTAAGCTATCCTCATTAGGAATTTGATCTGAATTATCAGTGTTTGGAGCAACCAACAATTTTGCTATAGGCTCAACCAAAAAAGTTCCATACTTTTCTTTTTTTATCCAAGGGTATTTTAATTCCGCCATTGCTTGAGGAAAAAATCTGCCATGTAAGCCTTTCTCACTATTTTTATTACCAATTTTAATATCAGAAATATTGTATAAGTCTGACTGTAATGTTGCCCCTAAAGTGGTAACAGTTCCTAATTTACTGGTGTATGGGACCATCCAGCTGGTGTGTAAACTAAATCGTTGGCTAGACAATCCTTCATCTCTTCCTAGTGACTGAAAATTAGCATCTATGGATGTTAAAGCACCGTTTTTTTGTGGTTTTCTGGCGTATTTAAAATCAATTTTTGGAAGAACCAAGGGAATTTTGTTTTGTTCATCTGTATCTCTTAGACCCTGAAAATAAATACTTTCGATTGAAGTAAAACTTCGTTGGCCAAATCTCTGTAAATATAGATTACTAGTTAATGTATTTTTTCCAGGAAAACCAAATCGTGAGAGATAAGTGTCGTCTGAAGATAAATTTATGTTACTACCAAATCTCCAATTTTTATTGATCACAAATCGAAGAGATGCATCTATATGGCCACGTCCCCGGTCATTTTTATTGTCTAATGTATCGTATATTCCGCTAATTCTTGTTCGTAACAATCCATTAGCAAAGGATTGACGGTACTCACCAGTGATCAAAGGATTATTTGATGCGTATATTATGGGGTCAAATGTAAAATCTTTATCTCTTGAAATAGCCCAGAAATATGGAATTCTAAAAGCTGATCCGAGTGAAGCTGCTCCTCCAAAAGTTGGAGTGAGTAGTCCCGACTTTCTCTTTACCTTGGGGTCAGGATGACTAAGGAATGGAGTATAAGCTACTGGTATACCAAAAAGCTCAAGAGTGGCATTACGATATATGACCTCCCTTCGTTCTTGGTTATGAATTACTTCACTCGCTTTAATATCCCAAAGTGGTTCTCCGTCAAACCTAAAACAATTTCTGCATGCAGAATAAATAGCTTGATTAAGTTGGGTTTCTATACCGCCTTTCCGTTGAGCGGTTATAGCTGCAAGCTTTGAGTCATCATCTAGCAGCATGCTAAAACCCCTTAAAAAACCTTCTCGTATATCTCCTGTTAGTTCAGCGTATTCAGAAAACAAAACCTCACCAGTCGGCTCGACAAGTACTATGTTGCCGATTGCAGTTACTATGTCATCTCGCTGATTGTAGGTTATTTGATTGGCAGTTAAAGTCCTCTTTTTATAGGCTATTTCAACATTGCCTTTTGCAGCAATGACTCCAAGTTCTTCATCGAAATGAATTTCATCAGCTGTAAGTAAAATTGGTTCCTTAGTATTATTTTTTTGGCTAACAGCAAGGCTAGGAAAAGCGATCAGTCCATAAATGAGGATAACAAGAAAGCATGTGTAAAACCTCAAATCTGTTCTTGGTAACTTCATTAACCGTCCTCTAGATGTAAAAGAAGGGCAACTCCAGCTAGCAGACTAACTCCAGCAGGAGTCCAGGCTGCAAGAATAACAGGAACCGCACCCCCAAGACCGATAGCGTGGACTAAGTTTGTGAATATAAACAATATAAACGCAGTCATTACTCCGGCAGCTATTAGAAGTGAAGTGCTTCCCCGTCTACTTAATCGCATTGAAAAACTAGCGGCAATCATAACCATTGCTATTAGTAAGATTGGTTCTGCTAATAATGCATGCAGCTGAAGTCTATGGGAGGTGGCAGCAAAGCCGGTTTCTTCGAGAATCCTAATAAACCGGGGTAAGCTCCAAAACGATACCGTTTCAGGGCTTGCAAAACTATCTTGTATCTTTTCTGGTGTTAAATCAGTTTTCAAACTATGAGTTTGTAAAAATTCCCCTGCTTTTTCTGGCCCAGTTAGCCATACTTCACTAAATTCCCATCTGCCTTCCGCTAAGGTTGCAGATTTAGCATCTAGACGACCAATGAACTTATCTTTCTCTTCTAGGAGAAAAACGATTACTTCCCTCAACTTCAATTCATCAGCTTCTATAGACTGTGCATGGATCACAGCTTGTCCTTCCTGATCATAAGCTTGTCTTAACCAAATACCTGACGAAGAAACCGCGAGGAGTGAAGATCGACCTGTAATGTGTTGACCTTCCATTTCTTCAAATTGAGACAGGAGCACTGACGAAAGTGGATTAAGTAAAGTTACTTTAGCGATCCCAATAAATACCACGACAAGTAAAGAAGGTAACATAAATTGCCATACAGATACCCCGGTCGAACGAATAACTACTAACTCATGATTTTTGGTTAATTGAAAATATGTTAATAAACTTCCAAACATAGCAGCAAAGGGAATTATTTCTTGTGCCAGATATGGCGCTCTTAAAAGCGCCATGCTTGTTATCACTGCTGTAGATACGTCAGCCTTAGTAGCACTTCGTCGAATTAATTCGACAGCGTCTATAAGTATCACCACAGCAATCATGGAGAATAAAACGGCTAAAAACCAAATTAGAAATTGGCGTCCGATATACATAAAAAGAGTTGGAGAAAGAGTCATGCTCACCACTCTCTATAAATCATCATCTGTGTTTGCATCAATTTCTGTTTGCCTTTGAGTAAAATTATTAACTTCTCTAAACATAACAAAGCCAAGAACAGCCGAGGTTAATATTGGCAAGAAGTATGCTAATGGGATTAGAGCTAAAGTTTTTTGCGAAAGGTTAAAAAGGCTTATGCTAATTAAATGAAGGGCTGCAATAAACGTTATTGCTATCAGAATCCTAGTGGTTTTTCCTCTTCGATTGAAATCACCTACTAGTAGAGCTAATAAACATATCATAGCATATGCCAATATATAAAGTGGCGAAGTGATTCGCCTGTGTCCTTCTGCAATTAATTGGTTGGCATAGAATCGATCATTAACACTGTCATCTGGGTATAATAAATTTTGTATAAACCTTTCTTTAGGCTCAATCCATCTTACTTCATTTCTCTGAGTAAGAGCTCCTAAGTCCAGAGAATATTGATCAAAATAAAACAATGTTAATCTTCCTGTTTCTCGATCAATCAGTTGCTGACTGCCATTAAACAACACAATCCGAATACCTTGCTCTGATTGTTTTGCGATTCCTCTTTCTGCTAGATAAGTGACTGGTTTGTTTTGGTTTCTTGCATCGTGCGCAAAAATACCTCTAAGCTCTCCAGGGCCCTCTCTTTTTCGAATATAAACGGTAAACTTATCGCTAGGGGCATTAAATTTTTGTTCTTGAAGTAAAATACTACTAAAAGCGTTTCTGTAATCAATTTGTTGAGCTTTGAAATTTGAGTACATTAAGGGAGACACATAAAAATTTAACGGGAAACTCAACGCCATGGTTAAAATTGCTAAAAAAATACCTGGCGCGGCAAGTGTCCATTGACTAACACCACTTGCCCGCATAACGACTAACTCGCTATCGGTAGACAGTCTATTATAAACGGACAAAATTGCTGCCACTACTGCTAAAGGAAGAACTATAGTTAGGAAACCGGGAACACGAAAAGCTATTAGCTCAAATAAAACTGATACAGGCAATCCACGATTAATTATGAAATCTACTAATCGTAGGGAACCGAATAGAGAGACAATTATTGTTAAAACTACCGCAACAAATGTCATTGTGGTAAGCAGTTGTCGAAAAATGTATCGGTTTATTGACTTCATCTATTTCAATACTCAATCGAAAAATATCTTAATGTTTATCTTTTTCTATACATGTTCGTAACTAATATTTTTCTTATATTAATTTGTAACAGATCCATCACGTGCTACAAACACTGGTATGTTTTATCTTCTCACTGGTAAGTATTAATTTATAGTTACATATTTCTGCTATTTTGTTTGATAGTTTATGTGTGATTCCAAGTAATAGAGATTGATAGAGGGTTTAAGTATGAGAATTTCATTTGGTGCTCCTAAAATACCCACCCGAGGCATAATAGTTCTTTTTGTTAGTAAGGGTGGTAAATTAAGCCAGGTCGGACAGAATATAGACCAAACATGTAAAGGGGCGTTGAAAAGGTCACTAAAAGTTGCAAATTTTGAAGCTAAATTAGGAGATAAAATTACGGTTTTTGCCCCGTCAGGCTATACAAATGCAACTTTTATTTTGGTTGGGGTTGGAGAAAGCAAACAATACAACGAATTGCGAGCTCAAAAGGTGGGGGCAGCTATTATTGAGGCCTTACAATCCTCCAAGGAATTGACAGCTGTTATTATGTCAGAAATTCAAAATAGTTCTTTGGTGGATAATACTCTTCTGGCAGCGAATATTGCATTTGGAGCCAGGCTGAGAAGTTATGCCTATGAAAAATATAAGACTAAAAAAGAAAGTTCTGATCAGAAAAGTAGTATAAAAAAACTTACTTTTATGCTGGACCGTCCAAATATTGCGCGTAAAAAATTTGAAGGTCTTTCAAAGATAGCTGATGGCGTAGATTTTGCTAGAGATCTCGTTTCGGAACCAAGCAACATAAAGACGCCTAAATGGATGGCGCAACAGTGTCGTAAACTATCACGTTTAGGAGTTAAAGTAGAGGTTCTGGGTGAAACTCAGATGAAGAAGTTACAAATGAATGCTTTGCTGGGGGTTGGTCAAGGAAGTGTTAATGAATCTCAGTGTGTGATTATGAGCTGGAATGGAAATAAAGAGAGTAAAAAAACATTAGGCTTAATTGGAAAAGGTGTAACATTCGATACCGGAGGTATATCCTTAAAACCTGCTAATGGTATGGAAGAGATGATATGGGATATGGGCGGAGCAGGCTCCGTTATAGGAACTATGTGCTCCATAGCTGGAAGGAATGCTAAAGCAAATGTGGTGGGTGTTGTTGGTTTGGTTGAAAACATGCCAGACGGTAATGCTCAAAGGCCTGGTGATATTGTTAAGTCTATGTCAGGCCAAACCATAGAAGTAATAAATACTGATGCGGAGGGAAGACTTGTTCTTGCGGACCTTCTTTGGTACGCCCAAAAACGTTTTAAACCAGCCGCTATGATTGATTTAGCTACATTAACAGGCGCCATTATGGTTGCCCTTGGAAGAGAATATGCGGGCTTATACACCAGCAACGAAGCATTTGGACAGAAAATTATTGCTGCTGGTAAATGCGTTAATGAAAAGCTCTGGCATATGCCACTTGATCCTGAATATGACAAACAAATTAACTCTCCACGAGCTGACATGAAAAATATTGGCCCTAGATGGGGAGGTAGTATAACTGCCGCTCAGTTTTTACAAAGGTTCACAAATGGCATTGATTGGGCCCACTTAGACATAGCGGGAGTTGCATGGTCCGATAAAAATAAGGATACAATGGAAAAAGGTGCAACTGCATTTGGCGTTAGAACTCTAGATCAGCTTATTCAAGATCATTATGAATTAAAGTAAACAAATCAATATATTTATCATGACCGAAGTTCGATTTTACCACTTTACTAGACAGACTTACGAAGAAATTTTACCAGTTATGTTAGAGAGAGTTATATCAAGAGATCGTAAAAGAGCCGTGGTTAAAGCTGGTAGTGAAGAAATGGTAGATCACCTTAATACCCACTTATGGATTTTTAGTGATAGAAGTTTTCTACCCCATGGAACTAAAAAAGAAGGCTCACCAGAAATACAGCCGATATGGTTGACCAATGATGATGAAAACCCAAATAATGCGGATGTTCTTTTTTTAATTGATGGTTGTTTCTCGGATAAAATCGATGATTATGAGATGGTTTGCTTGCTGATAAACGGAAGAGATAATGATTCTCTTGAAGCAGGACGAAAATCATGGGGTCTATATAAGGAACAAGGCCATCAGCTAAACTATTGGCAGCAATCAGACAAAGGCACTTGGGTGGTTAAGGATATTTAATAAGATCTTTTTAATTGTGGACTTGCCCTAACAATCCTTGGTCGATATAAGCGATTTTAGATTATAAAAACAAATTACGGAGGCTTTTCATGCCCGTCGAGCGCACCCTTTCAATTATCAAACCTGATGCCACAGAACGCAATATAACTGGTAAAATAAACGATCGTTTTGAGCGGTCCGGCCTTCGCATAGTTGCTCAGAAAAAAATTAAATTAAGTGTTCAGCGTGCTGAAGAATTTTATGGGGTTCATCGTGAGCGGCCATTCTTTTCAGACTTGGTAAGGTTTATGTCTTCGGGCTCTATTATTGTACAAGTTTTAGAAGGAGAGAACGCTATCCTCAAAAATAGAGAAGTAATGGGCGCTACCAATCCTGAGGAGGCAGCAGAAGGTACGATAAGAAAAGATTTTGCTGTGTCAATTGAAGCAAACTCTGTACATGGATCAGATGGTCCAGAAACGGCGGTCGAAGAAATTAATTTCTTCTTCAAAGAAGAAGAGATTGTAGGATAATCTGATATGAGAGATTCTACTACAGAAATAGTGTCTAATCTATTGGGGGATTAAAGAGACTGTTTCGTGAGGTATAGTTATTTTGTTTATTTGCCTTTTGATTCGAAAATGATATTTGTTTACGAGCGATTATCTCGACTGCTTTAGGATAGCACTTGTGTTCGGCCGCTAATATGCGAGCAGAGAGAGTTTCTGTATTATCGTTATTTAATACTGGTACCGCAGCTTGAATTATAATTGGACCTTCATCCATTTCAGGAACAACAAAATGCACTGTGCATCCGCTAACCTTTACACCACTTTTTATAGCCTGGGAGGTGGCGTTTAAACCTTTGAACGATGGCAAGAGTGAGGGGTGAATATTAATAATCTTATTAGGCCATTTTTCCACAAACCATTTACTTAATAGTCTCATAAAACCAGCTAAGCATATCAGATCAACATTCTCTGACATCAAACAGTTATGTATCTCTCTGTCGAAGGTCTCTCTGTCTGGATAATCTTTATGTTGAATAACTTTCGTTTTTATCCTGGCTTTTTTTGCATTTTCCAGTCCTTCAGCATCAGATTTGTTGGAAATCACTATTGCTATACCGGCAGGAAAGTTATTTCTTTGACATGCACCAATTAGGGCATTTAAGTTTGAACCCCGTCCAGAGATTAATATTCCCAACCTTAATTTTTTCATAAATCACTCTCAAGTCATACCTAACGCTTCGTCAAGGTTATCTACTAAAACTTTTTGATTCACAGAACTTGTTACCTCACCTATTTCGATAGCCGTTTCGCCGCTTTCAAGAAATTCTCTTAGAGTAGTAGCAGCATTCATCTTATCTACGACTACAACCATTCCAATTCCACAATTAAATGTTTTTGTCATTTCCTCGTTTGAAATATTACCGCTTTGTTTAAGCCATTTGAAAACAGGTTGTGCTTTCCATTTTCGGCCTTCTATGTGGGCTCCACATGACTTTGGAAGAACTCTAGGTATATTCTCAATTAAACCACCTCCTGTAATGTGCGCCATAGCTTTGATGTTTTTATTAGATATTACCTTGAGACAGGACCTAGCATAAATACGTGTTGGTTCTAGAAGAGTTGATAATAAAGATTTTGTATTATTAAATGGAGCCGGTTCATCAAGTTGCGCTTTAGATTGATTTATAATTTGGTGTATAAGGGAAAAGCCATTTGCATGAGGTCCGCTAGACATTAATCCAATTAGCACATCTCCAGTTTTGGGCAAGTTACTCTCGTTAGGTAATAAGTCAGATCTTTCTACTGCTCCAAGAGCAAACCCTGCAAGATCATAATCTTTATTTTTATATAAGCCCGGCATTTCAGCTGTTTCACCTCCAATTAGGGCGCAACCAGCAATCTTACAGCCTGTAGCGATACCACTGATTAATTCTGATGCAATATCAATGTCTAATTTTGAAGTCGCAAAATAGTCTAGAAAAGCTAATGGCTCTGCTCCCTGAACAATAAGATCATTAATACACATGGCAACTAGGTCTATTCCAATCGTATTATGAGTGTTAGAATCAATCGCCAATTTCAGCTTTGTGCCCACTCCGTCCGTAGCTAAAACTAATAGGGGATCTTTATATCCTGCTGCTTTCGGATCAAAGACACCTCCAAACCCACCAATGATATCACACGAGCCGGATCGTTTTGTTGTCACAGCTAAAGGTTTTATTAAGTCTACTAGAGTATTACCTTTTTCTATGTCTACCCCAGAACCCTTGTAAGTAAGTGAAATGTTATTTCTCCTTCCGTCACTTATTTAATAAAAATATACTATTTATTAACGGTATTATACTTGAATGCTTTTTTTTGTAATTAAGAATGGAAATTACGGCTTATATAGAGATGATATAACAATAGGTCATTAGATGTTTTTTACAATCTTTTCAAAGATTAGGTTTATTAATAATCCATTATTTATGATTCTGGGTCGGCCTGTCTTTGTCTTGATGATGTTTTTTACAGGCGTTGCAGATGCATCAGGTTACAACCCTGAAGTTTTTTCAATAAGTGGAATAAAAGTGGATGAAACGTCAGAAACGGCAGCTAAGGCCAGAGATGTTGCATTTGCAAAAGGTCAAAAACTAGCCTTGTCTATACTTCTTCGCAGACTTACGCGGGACGAAGATGTCAATTCTTTGCCAATTGTTGATGATGAACAGTTAGAGTTTTTAGTGCAGGCCTTAGAAGTAGCTGAAGAGCGTTTATCAGATATTCGTTATATAGCAAATCTAACGGTTAGGTTTAAGCCCCTGGAGATACGGCGTTTGTTGAGGGAAAGTGGCGTGCCATATGCGGAATCAACAAGTAAACCGATATTGGTAATTCCTCTACTAAGAAAACATGGCTCATTACTGCTTTGGGACGAGGGTAATTTCTGGAGGAATGCTTGGTTGGATTTACCCTTAAGTAATGGTCTAGTTCCTCAAATTTTACCTATAGGAGATTTGAGTGATATCACTGATATTGATGCAAGTAAGGCTGCTGATGGTGATCCAACTGGTATTAGCTCCATAGCTAATCGTTATGGAGCAGGGCAGGTTCTAATTGCATTTGCCACTGTTTCGGAGACGGTTGCAGGTAAAAATATCAACATATCTACCACCCAAATCGGAGGTTATACGGAAAAACCAATTATATTTAATTTAGATGCCACCAATTCAGAAAGCTTACAAGATTTATTCGTAAACGCTGCTTTAAAACTTTCTGCGATGATAGAAAACAACTGGACTACTAAAAATATTATCGAGTTTGATCGACCTAAAAGCACTCTAATTAACGTTCCTCTGAACTCACTTGAAGAGTGGGTTGTGATCGAAAACAGATTGAGCAAAATTGCATCTATATTTAGAGTTGAGATTAGATCGTTTTCGATTAAATCTGTTTTTATTGAGATTTATCATTATGGCGATAAAAGTCAGATGGCAAACACTTTATTACAAGAAGACTTAGTAATTGAAACTTTTTCACAGGCTGATCAAAATATTGAGCCCGGCATTAATTCGAAAAATACTAATTTGTCAGTGATATCTACTCTTAGGTTTAGAGATCGTGACAAGGAATAGTCTATTAAATCAACTTGTTCTGAATTTAGGACATCGAACAGGATTTCAAAGATCTGATCTTTTTGTTTCTGAATGCAACATTAATGCAGTGAATTGGCTTGAGCGCTGGCCAAATTGGCCAGCGTCTGGATTAGTGATTTGGGGTCCAGAATCTAGCGGAAAGTCTCATTTGGGAAAGGTTTGGAGTGATAAATCTGGTTCTGCGGTGTTGTTTCCAGATGATTTTGATCTTAATGAACCACCAGATATAGTTGAAAGCAACAAGAATGTCTTGGTTGATAGAGCAGAATTAATTATTGAAAACTCTACGCGTGAAAGGTCTCTTTTACATGTTTATAATCTAATTAATGAACGTAAGGGACACATGCTTTTTTGCGCGCGAACTCCTCCTGGTAGATGGGGAATAAAGTTAGCTGATTTAAGCTCAAGACTTAACTCTTTACCAGTTACGGAAATAGCCTTGCCTGATGATAAGGTTCTAGCCGCCGTATTATTAAAATTATTCTCTGATAGGCAGCTAAAGGTAGAAAGGGATGTGATTAATTTTGCAATATCACGAATGGAGCGCTCGTTTAAGGCAGCAGAGGATTTGGCTTCGATCGTTGATAAAAAAGCTCTTGTAATGCGCCGCCCTGTAACTATTCCATTATTAAGCGAGGTTTTTTCTGAAATAGAAGAAATTAAGCTTGAGAGTGGATTATAAAAAATTACATGACTTGTTACTAATATATAAAATGCACTATCATGAGTGATTTGTGTTTCTAATAAAGCTGCTTTGATTTCTTTAATAAAAAATTTGGTGAGAGAACTTCTGGTGAATGCAAGTACCCAAGTAGATTTAGATAAAAACGTAGACAACTCAATAGATAATGAATCGATGAATAGATTTATTAATCGTGAGTTGTCTTGGCTATCTTTCAATGAAAGGGTGCTGGGGGAGGCAAAAAACCCTCAACATCCTTTATTAGAGCGAGTAAAGTTTTTATCCATATCTGCTTCTAACCTTGATGAGTTTTACATGGTTCGTGTCGCAGGGCTTAAAGGTCAGGTTGAGGCAGGCGTCAAATTTCTTAGTCAAGAGGGAATGACTCCGAGCCAACAGCTGAAAGCTATTAATGAAAAAGTAAGTAATTTGATTAATGACCAGCAGCAAACCTGGCGTTTAATTAATGAACGCTTAAGAGTGAATAAAGTATCTGTAGTTAATCCCCATGAGCTTACCGGTGGCGAGTATAAGTGGGCAGATCACTACTTTATGACCGAAGTTTTTCCTGTTTTAACTCCTCTAGCTGTTGATCCAGCACACCCTTTTCCTTTTATACCAAATTTAGGTTTGACACTGACTATTCAGCTTGTTCGCGAATCGGACAACCGAGAGTTGGTTGGTTTGTTGCCCCTTCCAGCACAAATAAGAAGGTTTGTGACTTTACCAGGTTCGAGTGGAAAATATATTTTATTAGAAAAAATGGTCACGATGTTTCTGGATCGACTTTTTCCTGGATTTAGCACCCTCAGTTCAGGGACGTTTAGGGTCATTAGAGATAGTGACATAGAAATCCTTGAAGAGGCTGAAGACTTAGTTCGAGTATTTGAAACGGCTCTTAAGCGACGTCGTCGGGGTAACATTATTCGGTTGACTATAGACAACTCTATGGCTGATGACCTTAAGAAATTTGTTGTTAGTCATATAGGTGCAGAAAGTAATGATGTTTTTTATCTTGATGGAATCCTAGGCCTTGATCGTATAATAGAGTTAGCCAATTTAGATCGACCAGATTTATTTTATAAGCCTTTCAATATTCGATTTCCTGAACGAATTCGAGATTTTGGAGGAGACTGTTTTGCGGCTATCCAAAGCAAGGACATTGTCGTTCACCATCCTTACGAATCTTTTGATGTTGTTGTTCAGTTTTTAAGTCAGGCAGCCAGAGACCCTAACGTAGTAGCCATAAAACAGACCCTTTATAGAACATCGGAGAATTCTCCAATTGTTCGCGCTCTTATTGAGGCTGCCGAAGCAGGAAAGTCTGTGACGGCATTAGTCGAATTAAAAGCTCGCTTTGATGAGGAAGCCAACATACGTTGGGCAAGAGAGCTTGAAAGGGCGGGGGTACAAGTAGTTTACGGGTTTATAGATTTAAAAACTCATGCGAAAATTAGCATTGCTATTCGTAGAGAGAATAATAAACTTCGAACTTACGCCCACTTTGGAACCGGAAATTATCATCCGCAGACAGCGCGTATCTACACAGATCTTAGCTACTTTACTAATGATCCTGACATCTGTCAGGATGCGGGACGTATTTTTAATTTTATGACAGGTTATGCAGAGCCTGAATCTTTAAAAAAGATTTCTATTTCACCAATTAATCTGCGTGATACGCTTACAGAACTCATAAGTAACGAGATTGCTCATGCTAAAGCTGGTCTCCCCGGTAATATTTGGGCTAAATTAAATAATCTCGTTGATGGGGACGTAATTGATCTGCTTTATGAAGCATCTCAGGCTGGGGTTCAGATTAGGCTTATGGTAAGAGCTATATGTTGTTTAAGGCCTGGTATACCGGGCCTCAGTGAAAACATAGAAGTTAAGAGTATAGTAGGTCGTTTTCTTGAGCATTCAAGACTACTAGCGTTTGGTGCGGGTAAAGAATTACCTTCGACTGAATCAAAGGTGTTTATTTCATCGGCTGATTGGATGCCACGCAACCTTGATAGGCGTGTTGAAGTGTTAGTACCGATTGATAATAAAACTGTAAAAGCACAAATTCTGGATCAAATCTTGGTTGCGAATCTCTTAGATGTAGCGCAAAGCTGGAACTTGAATTCAAGCGGTAGTTATTTTAAAGCCAAAAATAAGAAAGAGACTGAACCATTCAGCGCTCACAAATATTTTATGACCAATCCAAGCCTCTCTGGACGAGGCAGCGCACTCAAAAAGACAGGAAGTGTGCCAACGTTGCTTTTGCAAAACCGCGAATAATTATATTTGGTTGCCATTCTGATGGCTTTAAACACTAAATCTTTAAAGCTGAAACCTGTAGGGGTTCTAGATATAGGATCTAATTCTATAAGGCTCGTAGTCTATCAAAGTAGATCACGTGCCTTAATGCCTGTCTTTAATGAGAGAGTAATTTGTGGAATAGGCAGGGGACTGCAAAAAACTGGACGTTTAGACCCTAAAGGAGTTAAACGAGCCCTTAAATGCCTTCCACGATTTGCAGCCTTAACGAAGGCAATGGACATTAAAGATTTGAATATTTTTGCTACCGCAGCAACTCGAGAGGCTCAGGATGGTAGAAAGTTTATTTTTGAAGTAGAAAAACTTTTTAAAAAATCTGTGAAACAGTTAGATGCGCAGCAAGAAACTCGCTTGGGGGCGAATGGTATTATCTGTGGGATGCCTGACGCAGATGGAATTACAGGCGACTTGGGCGGTGGAAGTTTAGAACTGGCAAGAGTAGATAAAGGAGTTTTTAAATCTGGCGTAAGTCTTCCCCTTGGTCACCTCAGGTTGCTATCCGATTTGGGCTCCAGAAAAGTCCCATTAAAGAGTAGGATTGATAGCATTATTGAAGAAGCACGTTGGTTATCTGATATGAGCGGGCTTCGTTTTTTCTATGCTTTCGGGGGTGCTTGGCGAGCGATAGCTAGACTTCATATCGCTCAATCGGGCTATCCACTAAGTGTTGTTCATAATTACTCTATGAAGGCAGATGTAGCACTCGATTTTTGTCAAGTTATTGGCGGTTTAAGCCAAGCTAGCTTACCCTTTGATGAGTCTATCTCTTCACAAAGAGCAGAATCTTTGCCAGTTGCGGCCTTAATTATGCACCGCCTAATCAGGGAACTTTCTCCTCATGAAGTAGTTTTTTCTGCTTTAGGCGTACGTGAAGGAGTTTTATTTGATCGATTAAAGAAGTCAGAAAAGGCCTCTGACCCCTTAATAATTGCATGTCATGATATTGCAATTCGTGAGTCCCGGTTCATGCCAGGATCCAATAAATTGTTCAATTGGGTGGCTCCACTATTTATTGATGAAGGAACCCAAATGAATAGATTAAGGTTATCTGTTTGTCTTTTGGCGGATATTGGTTGGCATGAGCATCCTGATTATCGGGCCGAGCAGGTTTTTTTTCGTATTTTAAGATTACCTTTGATAGCTGTAACTCATGAGGAAAAGGCCACATTGGCGCTAGCTGTTTATCGTCGTTACGGAGGTAATATGGAAAGTAGCTCGTTGAGTGTCGTAAATAAGCTGCTAGATGTTACACACATAGATTGGTCAACAAGGCTAGGTAACGCACTTCGCCTGGCCGAGACGTTATCCGGGGGACAATTAGATTTGCTTGATGGGAGTAGTTTAAGGGCTAGTAATAGAAGGGTCCATTTAGAAGTTGATAGATCAATTTCTTCTCTCGTATCAGATGTTGTCAGAAAACGACTTTCTCAGCTGGCTGCACAGATGAATAAATCACATCAACTGTCAATCAAATAATATCAGTGTTTAATTATCTGATTATTTTTCTGTTTTAGAAATTGTTTCTTCTAAACTTTTTTGATCTGTTTTTTATTTGGAGCTGTTTTTTTTCTTTTACTAGTTTGATCAACATTTAAAATTTTCAATGACTTTCCAGACGCGGAAAGTGCAATCTCTCCATTTTTCAATTTTAACGCTTCTTTTCCGAATAAATTTCTTCTCCAACCCTTTAAAGCGGGAACATCTGCATTATCGTCTGCGGCAATCCTTTCAATATCAGAGCTATTTGCCACTAATTTCTGTGCAACATGGTATTCTTCACATTTAAGTTTTAGCAGCACTTTTAAAAGATCACATATGGGGCCTATTCCTGAAGGTAAGTCAGTTTTCATTGGCGCCTTAGGAGCGAGTTCAATAGGCAACTTGATGCCCTCTGAAATTGCTTTTAATAAAGAATCCCCCATAAGGCTTTTTGTGAAGGATTCTGAGAGCCCTCTTACAAGAGAAAGGGAGCTGACATCAGTTGGTGGCTTTGCCGCGAGCTGTAAAATGATTTCATCTCTTAAAACTCTGTTGCGGGGGATGTTACGAGACATAGCCTCATTTTCTCGCCATGCAGCAGCTGCTTGTAAAACTGATAAATAACGTGGCTCGTACCGCTTATATTTTAGCCTTTTCCATGCTTCATTAGGTGTTACATGATATAGCTTAGGATTACATAGTTGATCAATTTCAGATTTTATCCATTCTAAGCGACCTGTGTTTTTAATCCTAGACAATAGTATTTCGTAGGCGTCTCTTAGGTGTGTGACGTCTGCCAAAGCGTATTTAATTTGTTCATTGGTCAGTGGCCTGTGTGCCCAATTAGTGAATCGTGAAGATTTATCGACTTTTTTACCAGTTAGCCTAGAAATTAGCGCTTCATAGCCAACCTGATCACCAAAACCGCAAACCATTGCTGCTATTTGCGTGTCAAAGAGGGGTTCCGGTAATTTTCCATTAATGTGATAGAAAATTTCCATGTCTTGACGTGCTGCATGCATGACTTTGGTGATATTTTTGTTAGCAAATAACTCCATTACAGGATTCAAGTTCATGTTATTTTCGAGAGGGTCTATTGCAAATGCAAATTTTGGACCACCAATTTGTATTAAGCATAGCTGAGGCCAAAAGGTGCTTTCTCGCATAAACTCCGTATCTACGGTTATATATTGAGCCTCAACTAGTTTGTTGCAAGCTTCTTGTAGTTCTTTTGGATTGTTTATAATGGTCATTAAAGCTTTTTAACACGGATTCGTCCTGCTCTTAAAGTGGCCAGTTGCTTAACTGTCTAGCAATAGTTAAAACAACGGGTTGACATGGACTACCGTTCCATGGCCATTGAGAGAAAGATAGTAATTACCGAGGGTTTACATGCATCCATATAGAACACATAACTGTAACGAATTAAGATCGAATAATGCTGGACAGAATGTTCGGCTATCTGGTTGGATTCATCGAAAACGAGACCATGGTAATTTATTATTTGTTGATCTTCGTGACCAGAATGGTCTGACTCAGTGTGTCATTGATACATCTAGCGATCTATTTGAAATTATAGAGGGAGCAAGGCTAGAATCTGTTTTAACAGTCACTGGTTTGGTCGTTGAAAGGACGAGCGATACAATAAATGAATCTCTCCCTACTGGTTTAGTGGAAGTAAAAATCGAAGAAGCTGTGATCGAATCATCATCCGCGGCTCTTCCTTTGCAGGTAAACTCAGAAGAAGATACGGGTGAGGAAATACGTCTGAATTTTCGTTACTTGGATTTGCGCCGTGAAAAGGTCAAGTCGAATATATTACTCCGAAATCAAGTTATTGCGTCTATAAGAAGACGAATGATAGAAGCAGACTTCGTTGAGTTTCAAACTCCTATACTCACAGCGTCCAGTCCTGAGGGGGCTCGCGATTATTTAGTACCATCAAGACTACACCCAGGAAAATTCTATGCACTACCGCAAGCTCCGCAACAGTTTAAGCAATTATTAATGGTCGCAGGGTTTGACCGCTATTTTCAAATTGCGCCCTGTTTTAGGGATGAAGATGGACGAGCGGATAGGTCTCCAGGGGAGTTTTACCAGCTTGATTTTGAGATGAGCTTCGTCACACAAGAGGATGTTCTCTCAACTATAGAGCCAGTTTTATCTGGTGTTTTTAAAGAGTTCTCTAATTATAAAAAAAATGATCCATGGTCTGTTACTAGTTCGCCATTCCCCCGCATTTCATATAAAGATTCTATGCTTATGTATGGAACTGATAAGCCGGATCTACGCAACCCGCTGATTGTTAAGGACGTATCCGAAATTTTTTCAGAATCAAACTTTAAAGTTTTTTCTGGGGCCATTAAAAATGGGGGCGTCGTGCGTGCTATTCCTGCGCCAGGCGCTGCAAAACAACCACGTAGTTGGTTTGATCGCCTAAATGAATGGGCGCGTGAACAGGGTGCGCCAGGACTTGGTTATGTTATCTTTGAAGATAAAGAAGCTAAAGGACCAATAGCAAAGTTTCTATCAGAAAAAGAAATTAAATTATTGATAGAATCTTTTGAGCTATTAGATGGAGATGTACTTTTTTTTGTTGCTGGTAAAGTTAAGGATGTTGTTCCATTGGCAGGTTTGGCAAGAACACGGATTGGAGAAGATTTAAGTCTATTAAATACTAATGAATTTTCATTCTGTTGGATTGTTGACTATCCTATGTATGAATGCAATGAGACGACTAATGAGTTAGAGTTTAGCCATAATCCGTTTTCTATGCCCCAAGGAGGCTTGGAGGCTCTTGAAAGCACTGAGCCACTGGATATTTTAGCTTATCAATACGACATAGTTTGCAATGGCGTCGAACTGAGTTCTGGTGCGATACGAAATCATAAGCCAGAGATTATGGTGAAAGCATTTGAAATAGCTGGTTATGGTCAAGAGGAACTAGAAGCTCAATTTGGTGGCATGCTAAATGCACTAAAATATGGCGCCCCACCTCATGGAGGCTCTGCGCCTGGCATTGATCGTATCGTTATGTTGCTTGCTAATGAACCAAACATAAGAGAGGTAATAGCATTTCCAATGAATCAGCGCGCTGAAGACTTATTAATGCAAGCTCCTGCTGAGGTTTCTAAAGAGCATTTGCGCGAGTTACACATAAAATCAGTTTTACCAACAAAAAAGTAAAACAGTAACAGGGTTTATTATAAATTTATCAATATTGGTTTTTTAATGAAGCATAAGGATTAAATGATATCTGATGTCCTTACTTTTTTGATCTTTTGGATCGCTATTTTATGCGATTCTAGCCCTGTTGCGAATGCTTCAGAACAAAGCCATGTTCCACACATTGGCTTTTATGAACTCAAACTATCTAAGCGTGATCCTTCATCTACCCTCTTAAACATACAAGGGCGATTAGTGGCTGAATGGAGTCATAGTTGTCATGGGTGGTCCTCGAAACAGAGGATGGTTCTTATTATGAAAGACCTAAGTGGGAAAAAAATTAACTCTCAGGTGAACACAAATACCTTTGAAAGTTTAGATGGTAAAATTTATAAATTTTTTTCCAAGTCAATCGTGGGAGGAAAGGTGATTGAAGAAGTTAGAGGTATAGCGAAAAGAGCGGCCCGCGGGATGCCCGGGATTGCAACCTATGAATTACCATTAAATAGAACTATTAAGTTTCCAGGTAAGACAATGTTTCCTTATGAACATACTCTTTCTATTATCGATTCTGTAAAAACGGGGACTAGGCAAGAATCTGGTTACTATTTTGATGGGTCCCAACCAAGCATTTCTCCAAAAAAATCGACTCTGATGATTTTAGGAAAGGCAAGATCACCTTCAGAGGGACTCGGAATCAGTTTGGGAAAACTTACTGAAAGAAAATGGTGGAAGGTGCGTTTGGCTTTATTTTCAAAAAACAAAGACAAAATTAGTCCTGAATTTGAGATGACTCAGGATCTACAAGACAATGGGGTTGTACGAAAGTTTGTTTTTGATTATAGCGATTTTTCAATGACAGCAACTTTAATTAAAATTCAAGAATTAGAAAAAGAAATTTGCTGATAATTAGATGTAGTTTGTAGGTCAAAACGAGAATTGTTTCAATTAAATCACTAAATTGTTACTTAGAAATTATGTTAAAAATAATACGTGTATAAAACAAAAACCGCCCTAGAGGCGGTTTTAAGTGTAACTTAGCTATTACAATTTATTTCATTTTTTCTTCTTTAAATAAAACATGTTTTCGAGCTTTAGGGTCATATTTTTTGAGCTCTATTTTATCCGGCATTTTTCGAGGATTCTTTTTTGCTACGTAGTAGTATCCTGTATCCGCTGAGCTTACCAATTTGACTAAAACAGTATTTGATTTTGCCATTAATTTCTTCCTAAGATTTTAAACCAATGGATTATTGCTAGTGAACATAGCGATGCATTTTTCTCTGTCAAGCTCTAGGTCACTTCATGATTCATTTTTTTTGTTTTTTTTTGCTTTTCATTGATTTGTTATTCAAAACTTCAAATATAACCGTTGATTTAAATGCGCTGGCTTCGATGACCCGGAGTAGCACACTATCGCCCAGGTTATAAGATGAACCCTTCTGACGATTAACTAAACATTTTTTGATTGAATCAAATTTATAACCTCTACCTGGCAATTTGGTAATTGGTGCGAATCCATCTGCTTTGGATTTATCAATTGTTATAAATAACCCTGATCTTGATACCCCTCTGATTGATCCTTTATATGTTTCTCCAATGTGATCTTCCAGATAAGAAGCTGAGTAGCGGTCATTTGCATCTCTTTCAGCGCTAATGGCTTGTCTTTCATTAGCTGATATTTTTTTTCCTACCTCAACAAATGTTTGAGCGAATTCTTCAGATAGATTTTCATTTGATTTTTTTGTTTTGCTAAAATTCAATCCAGTAATCAATGCTCTATGAACAAGAAGATCAGCATAGCGACGTATTGGTGAAGTAAAATGGGCGTAAGTTGGAAGGTTTAGACCAAAATGACCTATATTTTCGGGGCTATATTCCGCACGACTTTGGCAGCGTAGAATTAATTCTTGAATAAGGTTTTTATGTTTTTTGTCAGACAATTTACTTATTATTGAGTTAAAGTCTGCTGTGCCCAATAGCTTAGAGTTAGGAAGCTTATAACCAAACTCCTTAAGGGTTGATAAAAGTTCTCTTGTCTTTTCGATGTCAGGCTCATCATGAATTCGATACATAGTTGGCTGTTTTAAGTCTGTGAGTTCTAATCCTGCGGCAACATTGGCAGTGATCATGAATTCCTCGATCATTTTATGGCTCTCAAGCCGTTTTATTGTTTCAAAAGATTTGACTCGACCGTTTGAATTAAAAACCACCTTGCTCTCGGGCAAATTAAGTTCTAATGCCTTCCTTTTTATTCTTGCCTTTTCAAGGGTCTTGTAAGCTGCAAATAAATTTTTAATTGTGTCTTTTAGATTTAATGGGGTATTCGAATCACATGCTTTTTCAACCTGCTCGTAGGTGAAACGGCCGTGTGATTTAATTAGGACACGACGAAAAAGATGTTGTTTTAGGTTTCCATCATTATCAATCCATAAGTCAACTGCGATGCAAGGGCGGTCCTCATAAGGTAATAGAGAACAAAAATTATTTGATATTATTTCAGGTAGCATTGGGACAACTCGGTCCGGAAAGTACACAGAGTTAGAGCGCTTGTATGCTTCAAGATCAATGGGTGTCCCCGATCTAACAAACCAGGCTACGTCAGCTACAGCTACAATCAAGTGCCATCCACCAGGATTTTTTTTATCAGTATCTGGCTCGGCAAAAACTGCATCGTCGAAATCTCGTGCGTCTTCTCCATCTATCGTTATTAATGGAACGTTACGCAAATCTGTGCGATTTTGAATAGTGGGAGAAGACAGTTTTTTAGCATCTTCTAGAATGTTTTTTGAAAACTCGTTTCTAATATTCGCTCTATGTATAGCGATTAGACTAATTGCCCTTGGGTCAGACGCGTTGCCGATCCTTTCAATAATTTTTATTTCTCTGATTTTATTTTTTGTATGTAAAAAACTAGCAACAACCAGCTCTCCGTCAAATTTGTCATTCGTACTGCTTTCGTTAACTCTATACTCTTTTGAGGTATGTCTATCAGCAGGTATAACAATTCCGCCATCTAGAGTTTTTTGGTATACACCGACTATTTTTTCAGGAGTTTTATCTATTTGACGAATTAGTTTTGCAGAATGGTGGCCTTGTTCATTTTTTTCTAATCGACAAAGAAGTATGTCACCTATACCGGGGGCGGGTAAATTATCGTTTTGGATTTTTAAAAAAATCTCAGGCAATTGGAGTTTATGTTCCCAACCTACAGGTCTAATTAGTGGTTCACCATCACTGTCAAGGTCATAGACCTCTAGTTCTTTAATGCCTGAAAAATTATCGGTTGATATCCAACGTCTACTTCTTGTTTTCTCTATTAGTCCTTGGTTTTTTAGCTCTTTAATTAAAGCTCTGAGCTGAGTTCGTAGAGTTCCCTTTATTTGGTAAGCCTTAGCAATTTCTCGTCGTAATATTCCATTATTCTGTTTTTGTATAAAGGAATATAGCTCTTCTTTGCTCGGCAACTTGCTTCTGAAAGCTCTACTTTTTTTGGACGTTACCAAGCTTTTTGCTAGGCCTTTTTCTTTCTAGTGGTTTTTTTTCTAGATTTAGATTGTTTTTTCATAGTCTTTTGGGCAAGTAATGTGATCGCTTCATCTAACGTAAGACTCTCTAAATCATAGCTCTTTGGAACGCTGGCATTGATCTTTCCGTGTTTAATATAGGGTCCATATCTACCATCTTGTAGGGTTATTAGTTTTTCATCGCTTGGGTGTAATCCAAGCTCTCTTAAGATTCTGGAACTTCTACCTCTGGATTTACTTTTATCAGCCAAGAGGGTTATTGCGTGGTTCAAGCCAATACTGAGCACATCACGAGGCTCTGGCAGTGAGGCAGTGTTCTTTCCATGTTTAATGTAAGGTCCAAAGCGCCCTGAATGAGCTTGAACCATATTATTATCCTCTGGGTGAAGCCCTATGTCCCTTGGTAAATCAAGTAATCCAATTGCCATTTGGAGATCAACCTCGGAAAAATCAATTCCCCTCGGAATCGCGGTACGCTTTGGTTTGTCTTCACCTTTATCTTCTGGATCTGTTCCCAATTGAACGTAAAGGCCATAGCGCCCATTGCGGAGACTAATTTCCTTTCCTGTTTTTGTATCATTGCCCAGGACTTTATCCGGAGTAGAGTCATTTTCTTCTGACTGACTCATTGATAAAGGTCGGGTGAATTTGCAGGTTGGGTACTCGGTGCAGCCAATAAAGGGACCGTGTTTTCCTAATCTTAAGCCTAATCGCCCTTGTTTGCATTCCGGGCAACTTCGGGGCTCCGATCCATCTTCACGAGCAGGAAAGAAATGTGTTCCAAGTTCATCGTCAAGAGCGTCGATAACGGAGCGCAATCTTAGCTCTCCTGTCTCTTCAACTGCTTTTTCGAAATCTATCCAGAATTCTCTTAACACTTTTTTCCACTCAATGCTTCCATCAGAAACTTCATCAAGTTTCTCTTCAAGCTGAGCTGTAAAGTCATATTCAACATATTTATTAAAGAATTTTGTTAGAAAGCTGGTTACTATTCTTCCTCTATCCTCAGGCGTAAACCTGCGCCGTTCTAATGTCACATAGTTTCGGTCCTGGAGGACTTGAAGCGTTGAGGCATATGTTGAAGGTCTTCCTATGCCCAATTCTTCTAGTTTCTTGACAAGACTAGCTTCTGTAAATCTTGGTGGAGGTTGGGTAAAATGTTGATTAGGGACAACTTCTTTCTTAACGACCGGATCACCGCTTTTGAGTTCTGGTAATCGTCGATCAACATCCTCTTCGACCGATGGGTTGTCTTGTCCTGAAATTATAGGATCATCTATATCCTCACTGTATATTTTGAGAAATCCGTCAAAGGCAATTGTCGATCCATTTGCTCTTAATGTGATACTTTTATCAATAGACTGAATATCAACTGCAACACGATCAATTACTGCCTCGTGCATAGAAGAGGCTACAGTTCTGCGCCATATTAATTCATACAAAAGAAACTCGTCTTTTCCCAATGACTTCTTTAAACTGTTTGGTCGTTTTAGGACATCAGTTGGCCTTATTGCCTCATGTGCTTCCTGCGCATTTTTGGCCTTGGTTCGAAAAATACGTGGTTTGTCTGGAAGGTAAGCCTCCCCATAGTCAATATCTATTAACTCCCGAGTTGCTGTTACAGCCTGTTGACTAAGCGTTATGCTGTCTGTTCTCATATAGGTTATTAAACCTACAGTTTCTCCTTGAATATCAATACCTTCGTATAATCGCTGCGCTGTTCGCATCGTATGGGTGGCACTAAACTTTAATTTTCTTGAGGCTTCTTGCTGTAGTGTTGAAGTCGTAAAGGGTGGCTGAGGATTTCTTTTGGTACGTTTTTTTTCTACGTTCTGTATTTTTAATTGCGTTTCTTCTATGGCTACACAAGCTTGTCTGGCTGCTTCTTGATTGCCTAGGTCATACCGTTGAACCTTTTCATTATTTAGATGAGTAAGTTGAGCTGTGAACTCTTGTTTATTAACATTTTCTAGAGTTGCGTTAATTGTCCAATATTCTTTTGGGTTAAAAACCTCTATTTCAGCTTCGCGTTCGCAAATTAGCCTTAAAGCAACCGATTGTACTCTACCTGCTGATCTTGAGCCGGGTAACTTACGCCACAGAACAGGAGAAAGTGTAAATCCAACTAGATAGTCAAGACAGCGGCGAGCTAAGTATGCTTCGACTAATTCTGAATTCAGCTTTCTAGGCTCAACAAATGCTTCCTTGACAGCGGTCTCTGTTATTTCATTGAATACAACTCGTTTTACATCGATTTTATCTAAAAAACCTCTTTCTTTGAGTATTTCTTCAATATGCCAAGAAATTGCCTCTCCTTCACGATCGGGGTCAGTTGCCAAATATAGAGTATTAGCTTTTTTAAGGGCCTTTATTATTTCTTTTAATTGTTTTTCTGAATTATCGGCCACCTGCCAGACCATAGAGAAATTATCCTCAGGTTTAACCGAGCCATCTTTTGCAGGGAGGTCTCGAACATGGCCATATGAAGCAAGCACCACATAGTCTTCCCCAAGATATTTATTTATAGTTTTAGCCTTAGAAGGTGACTCTACAACTACTACATGCATGTGCTTCTTTATCCGTAAGTTTTAGACACATCAAAAATACATATCTAGCAAACTTAAAATTAATTGTTCTAAAGTTTTGTTTCATTTTTTTTTGTAAATTGTATATATTTGTATACCTTGTTTTATTTCTATTTCCGATTAATTGGCATTGATCGGTTTATTCGTCAACCACAGTGTTTCCTAATATGAAAAATTTGCATGTGTTTTTTGTTAATACTCATTTATTATGAGTAGTTAAATTTACATTTATTTTTCTTTCATTACCCTTGAATAAGTTTCGTAAGTTGTTGATATGTCTTATCCATATTAAAATGGCAAGAATGGTTAAAATGGAACCTATTTGTGGGTCAGATAGAAAGTGACCAAATAGTGGGGCAAAGGAAACTGATATTAGAGCGGCTAGGGAAGAATAGCGAAAAGCTAGAGCTACTATTATCCATATGGCTAGAACTACTATTGCTGAAGTTGGGCTTAGTGCGAATAGTACTCCAAAAAAAGTTGCAACTCCCTTACCTCCACGGAGTTTTAACCATATAGGGAACATATGTCCCAGGACTACTAAAAGAGAAACGTAAAAAGTTGCGTCTGGGCCACAATATTTTTGAGAAATAAAAACTACTAAAAATCCTTTTGTTGTATCTAGCAATAAAGTCAATAATGCTAAGCCAACTTTCCCAGTTCGTAGAACATTGGTAGCTCCGATATTACCTGAGCCTATCTTTCGAATGTCTCCTAGCCCAGATAACTTTGTCGTAATTAGCCCAAAAGGTATTGAGCCAATAATGTAACCAACGACAAATATAGGGACAAATATTTGCCAATCATAGATTATGCTTTTCCAGTCAGGTAAGTTCAAAGTTGACTGAATAACTCCCAGGAAAAAGATAATAGGGGTTGCCCCGTCTTCCATGGCTATCTGTGGTCCTATGCTACGTTACTGCTGAGTAAATTGTTCGTCCATCTACTACAGTGCTTAAAAGATGTCCCTGTACCAATCTACCATCAAAAGGAGAATTTTTAGACTTTGAGACAAATGTCTGTGGTTCTATTTTTCTGGGTGAGTCAGGCTCAAATATAATTAAGTCGGCTGGGCCACCGACGGTTAATTTGCCAACTGGCAGGCCCAATATACTCGCTGGTTTATTGGTCACTAATGATAATGCATCGATTAATTCAAGATGGTTATTGTGGTAAAGCTCTAGAGTTAACTGTAACAAAGTCTCCAACCCAACTGCTCCAAATTCTGCTTGTTCGAAGGGTAGTCGTTTCGAGTCCTGGTCTTGTGGGGCATGATCAGAAGCAATACAATCAATTATTCCGTTGGAGAGGCCTTCTATAATTGCTTTTCGATCCTCCTCGCTTCTAAGAGGAGGGAGGAGTTTGGCAAATGTGCGATATTCTCCTACTGCTAGTTCGTTTAGGGCGAAGTAAGGTGGAGACGTATCGCAGGTTACGTTCAGTCCAATCGATTTTGCGTTGGCGATTGCCTGAACCGAAGGAGCAGTAGAGATATGCGCTGCGTGATAACGACCTCCAGTCATTTCCACTAATTTAAGGTCTCTTTGGAGCATTATTATTTCAGATTCCGCTGGAATGCCAGGCAGTCCAAGCCTTGTCGATAGTTCTCCAGACTGCATTACACCCCCTTGTGATAGCATTTGTTCTTCAGGGTGCTGCATGATTATTCCATTGTATGCTTGTGCATATTTGAGAGCTCGCAACAAGACTTTCGCATTAGTTACTGTTCTCAAGCCATCAGTGAATGAAATAGCTCCAGCTTCCTTTAAGAGTCCCATTTCGACTAACTCATCACTATTTCCACCCTTGGTTACTGTTGCGTGGGCGAATACTTTTATCAGTTTAACTTCTCTAGCACGGCGAGCTATAAACTCTAGAACTGAGACTTCATCGATCACTGGTTGAGTATTGGGTATGGCCACTACAGATGTTACTCCTCCTGCAGCTGCAGCACGACTACCGCTTTCTAAATCTTCTTTATGTTCTGCGCCTGGTTCGCATAAATCAGCCCGAATATCTACTAGGCCTGGCGCTAAAACGGCGCCTCGGCAGTCTATTTGCAAAGTTCCATCAGGCACGCCATCCTGAAAAATATTTTCACCGATTGCCCTAATCGACGGGCCATCAGTTAAGAGTCCTCCAATGTTATTTGCAGGAATATCAGAATTTGATTCGGGATCAATTACTCGTGTATTTGTATAAGCAACTCTGGAAGCCATTAAAAAACCTCAAATAGTTCGGGTCAATACATCTAGGCAAGCCATTCTGACTGCAACTCCCATTTCTACCTGCTCGTGTATCACTGATCGATCAATATCATCAGCTACAGCGGAATCAATCTCTACACCACGATTCATTGGTCCTGGATGCATTATCAGAGCGTCTTCCTTTGCGTGACTTAGTTTTTCATAATCAAGTCCATAGAAATGGAAGTATTCGTGTACAGAAGGCACAAAAGAGCCTTTCATGCGTTCGCGTTGCAACCTTAACATCATGACTATATCGCAACCCGCTAGTCCGGTACGCATATCGTGAAAAACTTCTACTCCCAGTCTTTCAATGGAAGATGGTATAAGTGTAGGAGGGGCTATTACTCGGACTCGCGCCCCCATTGTTTGAAGTAAATAAATATTTGAACGTGCAACCCTACTGTGTGCTACATCCCCGCATAGTGCGACTAGCAGTCCTTGTAGGTGACCTTTGCGACGACGTATTGTAAGAGCGTCCAATAGAGCTTGGGTAGGGTGCTCATGACTCCCATCGCCGCCATTTATGACTGAGCAGTTAACCTTTTCAGATAATAATTGCACAGCTCCAGCATGAGGATGACGAACTACTAGAGCGTCCGCATGCATAGCGTTTAAAGTAACCGCTGTATCAATTACCGTCTCTCCTTTTTTTATTGAGCTAGAAGCAACAGCTATATTGATAACATCTGCACCCAAATGCTTGCTTGCTAATTCAAAGCTGGTACGAGTTCGGGTCGATTCTTCAAAGAACAAATTGATTACAGTTTTTCCTTTTAATAGAGATAGTTTTCTATCAATGGTACGATTCTTTTCAGCATAAACGTCGGCCAAGTCTAATAGAAAAGTAATTTCTTGCGGAGAAAGTTCTTGTATTCCTAACAGGTGCCTATGGCTAAAATAATTCCTTTCTTGGTCGTTCCCATTTTGGCGAGTAGATAATTCTTCGTTTTTAGAAAAAACGAAATCATCAAATGAAAGATTCAATCTCTCTTCGTTAGATTTTTTTAAAACCGCCTGAATCTGTGAGGCGCTCGGTTCCCACTGCCCAGCTTCCATTCTTGATACTGTAGCTTGCGTAGTACCCATCAGTTCTGCTAATTCCGACTGGGTAATCTTCATTTTTTCACGAATTATACGGAGCGGAGAAGACATGAGCCATTATATATACGTAATCGTATGAAATTAAAAGTAAAAAATGTAAAAAAAATATTTTTATAGAATATAAGAATATACGTCACAGTATATACACTTAGGCAATTAAATCAACATAAAAGGCAATACCTTCATAATTAAAGACAGGTAGGTTTTCGATAACACTGTCTCTCTCAACCTCAGAGGGGGTAAAGAAATGAGCTCCAGTTACAGTGTTAAAGAACCTGTATAAGGCAATTGATCCATCTATTTGTGATGTATACGCCTGATATTCGATACCTTCGTAACTGAAAACAGGCATGTTACCCATAATATGGAATTTTTCTACCTCTGACATCGTAAATAAGTGGGTGCCAAGTTCTGTATTATAGAAACGATGTACACCAGCTGTATTTTCACTAGCAGTACCTGCTGACTTAAAGGAGGCACCTTCATAGTTAAATTGATCGTAGGTGTTGATAATGTGGTTTCGTTCAACGGGGCTAGCTGAATAAAAGTGTGTCCCTGTTCCAAGATTGAAAAAACGATAAACGCCGTTATCTACATCTGTAGGATTCAGTAAGTCACTTAGGACTGCACTCGTCCCTCCAAAGCTAAAGGCTTCAATCGAAGTAAGGGTGTCAGTTCCGTCCCTAGAATCGGTACCGTCGCTTATGATGATCGAGTATCCTGATTCAACAGCACTATACTCTGAGATTGAGCCACTATAGGTAACTGTATCCGTTCCTGCTCCACCATCAATTGTGTCGTTGCCACCTCCACCCTCTAGGCGGTTTGAATTTTCATCGCCAATTATTTGATCTTGATAATTGCTACCTGCAACCCATTCAAAATTAGAAATTTCATTCGTATAATTACTGTTTAACGCTTTGCCACTCTTCAGGTTAACTACCACTGAATTGGAGGCACTAGAAAAACTAAGTATATCAATTCCGTCGCCACCATTTATTGTGTTATTTCCCTCATTCCCATTAATTACATCACTGCCTTGATTGCCAAGGATATGGTCGTCTCCAGCTCCTCCATGTAATGTGTTATCGTGGTTATCGCCAATAATAGTGTCTGCGTAAGCAGTTCCAACAACCCACTCTATGTTAGAAATAGTGTCTGTTGTAATGTCATCTGTAACCAAGTTTAGTGTAAGGTTAATATTTTTTTTAGCTGAGGAAGTAGCGTAAGTTAGGATATCTTTTCCTTCGCCTCCGTCAATAACATCGTTGCCATACGTTCCATGAATGACATCATCTCCTTCACCACCAAATAATGAATCGTTACCTTGTTCTCCAGAAATTAGGTCATTGCCTAGTCCGCCGACAATATTATTGTCTGCGCTATTTCCTACTATTGTATCGTTTTGACTGCTTCCTATCGCGTTTTCAATTATGGTACTATAAGCAATTCCTGTGACGTCTAGAACGCCTGTGTCTGGAGAGCCAACACTCCAATACCCTTGCCTTAAATCAACCCAGTTTTTGAACACGGAATTTTCTGCTGATAAGGTATCGTTTCCACCAGAATCCCATATAACATTAGCCATATTATCGTCCAAAAGATAATATTTTTCGTTCCCGGATCTGGTTTCATCTTCTGCACCGTAAAGTAATTGAAGGGCATATACATCCCACATCATTGGAGTTGTAGCCCACCCGTAAGTCCAGCTGTAAGCTGGAGGTTCATAGCTCATGACAGTTGTGTATAAGCTATTTTGCGCCGAAATGCCGAGATCAGAAAACGTTGGCCAATCCCATAGGCCTCCATCATGCGGATGAGTCAATCCAAGAGCATGACCTATCTCGTGAATAACTACATGATATCCTGACTTTCCTGGACTCAATATATTTTGAATTCCTGATTCTAAGTTTAATTTTACGGTTCCTTGTTCCGTGGTTCCTGGAAAATTTGCATAACCAGCTACTTGAGACGAAAAACCTTCTTGAGACAAATTGTCGAAAATAATAACTATATCTGCTGGTTTTTCTGAATCAGATGTGAACCAACCATTGTAGAAAAAATCAACGTCAATGACCTCATCATACTCAGCAAATATGCGACTTACTTCATTAAACTCTGTAAGGTTGTCTCCCCAGCTAAACGACTCACTATCTTGCACTGCCCATGTTATTGTTCCGTCATTAGGAACATCCCACATTGAGCCGCCCAGAATGCCATCTACATTTGTGGAAGTTTTGTTAAATCTAACAGAGGATGCCATCACGCTTCTTCAGATGGGTGTTTAAAAAAATATGAGGCCCAGCTTTCGCATGGTGTGTCAGATTATAATTTAATTTTAACATTGGTAAATATAACTATTTTTAGTGGATGAAACACAGAAATATTAAATTATTTTCTTTAAAGAATTGAATAGCTTTTATGATAATTTAAAAAGCTTTGTAAAATTACACCCGCTGCCATTTTATCTATTATTTTGCCACGTCGTTTTCTAGACATATCTGCTTCTTGAATCAAGATTCTTTCTACCTCTGCAGTTGTCAGTCGTTCATCCCAAAACGTAATTGGTAACTCGTGAATTTCAAGAAAACTTTTGGCGAATTGCCTTGTGGATTGACAGCGAGGTCCTTCAGTGCCATCCATATTTTTAGGCAACCCAATTACTAATCCACCTATATCGTTTTCTAATATTAACTGAATTATAATGTTAGCGTCTGATCGAAACTTACTTCTTTTTATGGTAGTTATTGGTGATGCAACAACATGTTGAGAATCAGAAAGGGAAATTCCAATTGTTTTGCTTCCCAAGTCCAGACCAAGTAGTCGTTGACTTGAGGAAATCAGATTAATCAGTTCGTTAGGTTTACAAATTGGCATATTTTATATTTACGCGTACCTGATGAGACTGTCCATGACTTGCCGATAAGAATTCTCAATGATAGCTTGCGCTAGTTAGTAATGTATTAACCTTATGAGAAACTTATGGCCTTTGATGACGAAACAATAATTAGAATAGCTAGGCTCTCACGGCTTCATATTTCCAATGACGACTTGGAACCTCTTTCAGAAGAGTTATCTAAAATTGTTAATTGGGTTGAACAATTATCTGAAGTAGATACCAGCGATGTTGATCCTATGACTAATGTTGTTGAAATAAAACCGCATCAGCGTGTAGATGAGGTGGATGATGGCGGTTACGTTCATGAAGTTCTTGAAAATGCACCCGAAGCGAACGAAGGATTCTTTGTTGTTAAAAAGGTCATCGAGTGATGACTAAAACTGAGAATCTTATAGAACTCTCTATTGATGATGTAAGTATGGCTTTGGATAAGAAGCTATTTAGCGCAAGCGAGCTGACACAAGCTTACCTAGAAGCTATGTCTGAAAGTGACCAATTAAACATTTATGTCGATGAAACGCCAGAACTGGCATTGGAAATGGCTGCAAACTCCGATAAGCGTAGATCGAAGGGAGAAACACTTGGTCACCTAGATGGAATTCCTATAGCTGTCAAAGATCTATTTTGTACAAAAGGAGTTTTATCTACTGCAGGCAGCCAAATATTGGATGGTTTTAAGCCAACCTATGAATCTACCGTCACACGTAAACTATGGGAATCGGGTGCAATTCTCTTAGGAAAAACCAACATGGATGAATTTGCCATGGGGTCTGCAAACGTGACCAGTTACTATGGTCCATGTATTAATCCATGGAAGGCGGAATCTGGTGATAATATGGAGAAAGATTTAGTTCCGGGTGGCTCATCAGGAGGATCAGCTGCCGCTGTGGCTGATCGAGTTGCTCTTGCAGCTATTGGAACAGACACTGGAGGCTCTATTCGTCAACCTAGCTCATTTTGTGGAATTGTTGGCCTTAAACCAACGTATGGAAGATGTTCACGGTGGGGCATCATTGCTTTTGCTAGCTCACTTGACCAGGCAGGCCCCTTAACTCGATCAGTTAAAGATGCAGCCTTGATGTTGGAAGTTATGGCAGGATACGACCCCAAGGACTCTACCAGTGCAGACCTTGAGGTGCCTAGTTATTCTAAAGCTCTGTCAGGAAAGGTTGGAGGTTTGAGAATAGGAATACCTGCTGAATATACCTTGGATGGTATGCCCGATGAAATTAATAGCCTTTGGCAACAAGGAAAAAGATGGCTAGAAGAGTCCGGGGCAAACATAATTGATATTTCACTTCCACATACTAAATACGCTTTACCAGCTTACTACATAATTGCTCCCGCAGAGGCTTCTTCCAATCTAGCGAGATATGATGGAGTGCGATACGGTTTAAGGGTTGAGGGCGAAGATATTACAGATACTTACGAAAAAACCCGAGCACAAGGCTTTGGTTCGGAAGTAAAAAGACGAATTATGATAGGGACTTATGTTCTATCGGCTGGTTATTACGATGCATATTATATACAAGCACAAAAAGTTCGCTCCAAGATAATAAACGACTTTGATAATGCTTGGTCAGAATGTGATGTTATTTTGACTCCTACTGCGCCTTCAGCGGCTTTTCCTATAGGAGAAAAAATGGATGATCCAATTTCAATGTACATGAATGATGTCTTTACAGTTCCGGCGTCAATGGCAGGCCTTCCTGCTATATCTGTTCCAGCTGGTTTAAGTCATGATGGGCTTCCACTTGGATTACATTTGATCGGGCCAAAGTTTGCTGAAGAAAAACTTTTATTAGTAGCAAATGCACTTGAGCTAGCTGCAGACTTCAGCTTTAGACCAAAAACTTAGCTGGAAAACTTAATCTAACCGGAAATTATAAATGACTACTAATAAAACACCTGATCATCTAACTGGACACGTCACAACTCGGGTTGTTGGGGATCAAAGTAAGCTTGTCAAAGGAGAAAATGGCTTTTGGGAGGTAGTTATTGGCTTAGAAATACATGCTCAAGTGGTTTCTGAGGCCAAATTATTTTCAGGTGCCTCAACAGCTTTTGGAGCAGATCCCAACAGTCAGGTGAGCTTGGTCGATGCAGCTATGCCAGGCATGTTGCCAGTTGTAAATGCAGAGTGCGTGCGTCAAGTTGTGAGAACGGGACTAGGGTTGGGAGCAACAATTAATCTTTATTCAGTTTTTGACCGAAAAAATTATTTTTATCCTGATTTGCCACAAGGATATCAAATAAGTCAATTTTCCCAGCCTGTTGTGGGTGAAGGTTTCGTTAATATAGATCCACCTGATGGGGAAAGTTTTAAAGTTGGAATTGAACGAATCCATCTAGAACAAGATGCAGGCAAATCAATTCATGATCAACATCCATCTAAGTCATATATAGACTTAAATCGTTCGGGTGTAGCTCTTATGGAGATAGTGTCTAAACCTGATCTCAGATCAAGTGAAGAAGCTGCTATTTACGTAGCTAAGTTAAGAACTATTCTACGTTATCTTAACACATGTGATGGTGATATGTCTCAGGGTTCGTTGAGAGCAGATATAAATGTATCTGTGAGGGTTCCGGGCGAGGAACTTGGAACAAGGTGTGAGATTAAAAACGTTAATTCTATTCGTTTTTTGAGGCAGGCTATAGATTATGAAGTTACGCGTCAGATAGAGATAATTGAAAATGGGGGTCAAATAGAACAAGAAACAAGACTTTTTGATTCTGACAAATCTATAACAGTTTCAATGCGTACAAAGGAAGAAGCACATGATTATCGTTATTTCCCTGACCCTGATCTTTTGCCCTTGGTCTTAGAACAGAGCTTTGTTGATTCACTCGCTAATGAACTTCCTGAGCTTCCAGACCGAAAAAAAGAACGCTTTATATCAGAATATAATATCACCAGTGCAAATGCGGCCATTTTAGTCGCTGAAAAAGAAGTGGCTGAATTTTTTGAAACGTCAGTTATTGAAGAGTTAAAAATGGACTCGAATTTGTCCGTGTCGAGAGTAGCCTCCGATGCAGCTAATCTCATCATTAATGAATTATTTGGCTTGTTAAATTCTGCAGGTTTATCAATATCAGAATCTCCAATCAGTGCTAGACAATTGGCTGAATGTCTCAAACTTAGACATGACGGTAGCATTTCAGGGCGTATAGCTAAGGAAGTTTTTATTGAGATGTTCAATAGTGGTTATGATGCTTCTAAAATAATCGAAGATAAAGGTCTGAAACAAATCAACGATCAAGGAGCAATAGAGAGACTCATAGATCAGATTATTCTGGATAACCCGGAACAAGCTCAGCAGTTTCGTGAAGGGAACACTAAAGTCTTAGGTTGGTTTACTGGGCAGGCAATGAAGTTAACTAATGGCCAAGCCAATCCTCAGGTGGTGAATAAAATTCTCCAAGATAAACTAAGTAAATAAATGTTAAGTGATTTATTAGCTGTTGGGCAGTTATTTGGATACAATATCACATTAATATATATTTAAGGGCGCCACATTTCACTAGATACTAGTGAGCCGCCATCTACAGGGATTAGTGCTCCAGTTAAGTATGCTCCGGCTCGGGACGAAAGATAAATTACCGTGCCCGCAATGTCTTCTGGGGTTCCTAGACGACCCCTTGGTAAAATTCTCTCTATTTCATCTCTATGATTGGTTAGTGTGTAGTCCATCATTTTACTTTCAAACGGCCCTGGAGCAATTGCGTTCACAGTAATGTTTTTTTTCCCCAGATGATGGGCAAGAACTCGTGTCAGGTGATGCACAGCGGCTTTGCTAGCAGGATAGGAATAAGTCTCTAGTTTAGGAATGCTTAATCCATCAACAGATCCTATGTTTATGATTCTTGCGGGGTCTTCATGGGTAGCAGAAGCACTAAGGGGTTCTAGCAAAGCTTGGCTTAGAAAGAAAGTTGTCTTAGCGTTCAAGTCCATAACCTTATCCCAGCCTAGTTCAGGGACTTCTCCGAAGCTTGCTCCCCAAGCTGAGCCGGCGTTATTAACTAACATATGAAGTTTGTCTTCACGGGAAATTATTTCTTCTGATAGCTTCTGAATTCCTTCAACTTTTGATAAATCGGCGGGTAGGGCTACACATTCTCCGATCTTCGAAAGCTCGGAAGCAGCTACATCACAGGCTTCTTTTGATCTTGAGGATATGTATGTTTTTACCCCGTTTTCAACAAGCCCTCTAGCTATCATCAACCCTATACCTCTTGAGCCTCCAGTTACTAAGGCCACTTTTCCTAAAACTGAAAACAGATCTTTCACCTTATTTTCCTTTTCAACAAATTATCTTTTAGTAGATCGTCTCTTTGAGTCGGTTAGGATATGCTTTATCGTATTCATTTCCATCGATTTTTCCTTCGGTTATTGCCTCGAGAATTGAACCAGTTGTTGGCAGCTTTTTTCTTTCTATTTGACTGTCAGCGTCCCATAATTTTGATCTAACTAGTGCTTTAGGGCACTGGTAGTAAATAGTGCCAACTACAACCTCAATTATACTTTTTGGATTTTTTCCATTCATTGAAAAAGTGTTGCAAAGATCAGGGTCTACACAAATTTTAGCAGACCCATTTATTCTGATGGTTTCTCCTATACCTGGGATTAGAAACAGAAGTGATATACGGGGATCTTCAATAATATTACTTAAACTATCAACACGGTTATTTCCTCTTCGGTCTGGTATTAGTAGAGTTTTCTTATTAACTACTTTTACAAAACCAGGAGGATCACCACGGGGAGAGCAGTCCAGTCCACCAGAGCCACTTGTAGCTATAATTACAAAAGGCGAAGATTCTATAAATTTTTTATATTGATCGGAAATATAGCCAATTTCTTTTTTAATAGCCCCTTCAGGAGATTCGCCATATAGCTCATTCAATTCTTCCAAGGAGGTAATATAATTGCTATTCATTTTTTGACTTGTAGAAGGTGTCATAGTTATGACTCCATTTGGCATTGTGACATTATTTGTATGATGTCTTAATAAAATTAGTTTTTTTCATTATAGGTGGAAAGCTTAATAAATATATCATTTAAGTAATTTAACTTCATAAAATATGAGTTTGCTCAATAATTGGTTTTAGATAATGACTTCTCCCAAGCACGAAACGCTATAGTGGCTTCATCAATAAAGATTTGTTGGGCGGGTATGCTTCTTTTTTCAGCTGGTAGAATTATTTCTTTGTAGATTATATCATCATCAAACCCTATTTCTGCAGCATCGGTTTTAGTATTAGCAAAAAATATTTGTTCAATTCTTGCCCAATAGATTGCGCTAAGGCACATGGAACAAGGTTCACAATTAGTATAAATCGTAGAGTTAGAGAGATTAAATGAACTAGTGTTTTGGCATGCCTGTCTTATGGCGTTTATTTCTGCATGTGCGGTTGGATCATTAGTGCTGGTAACTGTATTACTTCCCTCGCCAATAATATTTCCTTCTCTTACAATTACTGCTCCGAATGGTCCTCCAAGCAAATCCGAGACATTTTTTTCAGCTATTTCTATTGCTCGCTTCATAAATATTTTTCTGTCCATCAGTTTTATACACATCCATTAATTTAACTATTGTTTTTGATTTAGCTATACGGAAAACTAATGCTTTAATTGAGTGGGTTGCTAAAAATTAGAATTCAGTTTGTCGTAATAACTGTTATCCCATTGTAGGTTGTGGTTAATTTTGTCATATCTTATGAATGTTAAACTAAATTTAACATAATTAAATCAATTAAGTTTGAGTCTTCGATAAGATAAAGGCATTTGTGTGGATATGGATTTAACCCCTAGATTAGAACTTATAGGAATTACTAAACGTTATCCTCGGGTTCAAGCGAATAATAATATTAATCTTAAGGTTATGCCGGGTGAAATACACGCTCTTTTGGGGGAGAATGGTGCGGGTAAAAGTACGTTAGTGAAATGTATTTATGGTGTTCAGAAAGCAGATTCAGGGACGTTAATATGGGAAGGTAAGAAAACCCAAGTCACAAGTCCTAATGTAGCCAGAAGATTGGGTATTGGAATGGTTTTTCAGCACTTTTCATTATTTGATGCCATGACTGTTGAAGAAAATATTGTTTTAGGAGTCTCTAGTAAGGTAGTAAAAGCAGGCATTAAAGAAAGAATTATAGAAATCTCCTCCCGTTATGGATTGCCCTTAGAGCCGCAGAGATACGTGCACACACTATCAGTTGGAGAAAGACAGAGAATTGAGGTGGTGAGATGTCTTTTGCAAAACCCAAGTTTATTGATAATGGATGAACCCACTTCTGTTTTGACTCCACAAGAAGTAGAGAGTCTATTTAAAACATTAAATCGATTATCAAATGATGGAGTATCAATACTATACATTAGTCATAAGCTCCAAGAGATAAAGGAATTATGTCACACAGCAACAATTTTAAGGATGGGTAATTTAGTTGATACCTGTAATCCGAAAAATGAGACCCCTCGAAGTTTGGCCGAAAAAATGATGGGGAGAAGCCTAGAAAAACCAACTAGAAAAAAGAATTCACAATTTGGCAAACCACAAATTTTATTAAAGGATCTTAGTTATAGGGCGAAGCAAAGTTATGGCACTGATCTAAAAAATATTTCTTTAGAGGTTCGTGGGGGTGAAATTTTAGGTGTTGCTGGCGTTGCAGGAAATGGTCAGAGAGAACTAATGAATGTTTTGAGCGGAGAAGAGTTAGGTAATAAAGCAGAAAGCATTGTTATTTCTGGAAAAAATGTAGGAAATATTGGACCCAATGACCGTCGTTCGCTAGGAATGGTTTTTGTTCCGGAGGAAAGATTAGGGCATGGAGCAGTGCCCCAAATGGGTTTATCAGAGAATGCATTTCTCTCTGGCTTTACAAGAATGAAATTGGCTAATAACGGGTTCTTGAGAAAACTAAAAACTGATAAATATGCATCAAATATAGTTACTAATTATGACGTTAAGACATCAGGTATTAGAAGTTTAGCTTCTAGTCTTTCAGGAGGAAACCTGCAGAAATTTATATTTGGTAGAGAGATAATACAGAATCCAAATATTGTAATAGCAATGCAACCCACGTGGGGCGTTGATGCTGGATCGGCAGCGTATATTCGACAATCTTTAATCAATTTAGCAGAGCAAGGTGCAGCTGTTTTAGTCATATCACAGGATCTCGAAGAACTTTTCGAAATAGTAGACACTATCTGCGTTATCTACGAGGGGAGGTTGTCTTCACCAAAACAATTAGAAGATATTACCTTAGAAGAAGTGGGAATGTTAATGGGTGGCGTGATTGTTAATTCTCAGGAAGATAATTTATTAAATGGTATTTAAGTTAGAACCCCGGGCCGTGCCTTCGCGGGTGATGATTTATCAGTCGCCAATAATAGCAGTTCTTCTTACTTTATTGGCTGGAATGGTTATGTTTAGGCTGTTGGGAACAGACCCACTACAGGCATTAGACGCTTTCTTCATTGAACCCATTTCAACTTTGGATGGAATTGCAGAATTGTTAGTGAAAGCTGCTCCCCTAATATTAATTGCTATAGGGCTCTCAATTGGCTTCCAGGCTAATGTTTGGAACATTGGAGCTGAAGGACAACTTACAATAGGGGCTTTGTTTGGTGGAGGGCTCGCATTAGCTTTTTATGAATTTGAAACCCCATTTTTGATTCCAGCAATGCTTATAGCCGGGACTTTTGGAGGTATGATTTGGGCAGCAATTCCTGCTCTGCTTAAAACACGATTTAATACAAATGAAATTTTAACTAGTTTGATGCTAACATATGTAGGGCTTTTAATACTGAGTTATCTGATACACGGCCCATTGAGGGATCCAGATGGATTTAATTTTCCTGAATCTAGATTGTTTCATGATTCAGCTTTGATGCCCTTATTAATAGAAGGTACGAGGCTACATATTGGTTTTCTAATAGCATTGGGAGTGGCGATTTTTGCATGGTTGTTTATTTTTAAACACGTTGTTGGCTTCCAAATAAGAGTGGTAGGGCTTGCACCTGCTGCAGCTAGTTTTGCCGGTTTCAAACAAAAGAGATTGATTTGGTTTGCGTTAATGATAAGTGGCGGTACTGCTGGTTTAGCTGGAGTTATAGAGGTTGCGGGCCCTATAGGACAGATTGTTCCAGTTATTTCTCCGGGTTACGGTTTTACCGCAATCATTGTTGCTTTTTTGGGTCGTTTGCATCCTATTGGAGTTATATTTTCAGGAATTTTGATGGCGCTCACGTATCTTGGAGGAGATTCAGCACAAATAACAATGAATCTTCCTAGTGCTGTTACTGGGGTTTTTCAGGGTATGTTACTTTTTTTTCTTTTAGCGAGTGATGTTTTAATTCGTTATCGTGTAAAGATAAATTGAGGGGCTTACGGATACTGACTAATGATAATTGAGTTCGTTATTCCAGCATTATTAACAATTATAACAGCTTCTACCCCACTGGTGTTTGCAGCAATAGGAGAGATAGTTGTTGAAAAATCAGGGGTTTTAAATCTCGGTGTTGAAGGGATGATGATTGTAGGTGCTGTTGGTGCTTTTGCAGTTACCGTTAAGACAGGAAATCCCTATATTGGAGTAATTGCTGGGGCTTTCTCAGGGTTATTATTGTCGTTTATTTTTGGATTTCTAACTTTATATTTATACTCGAATCAGGTTGCGACTGGCCTAGCATTGACAATATTTGGCGTTGGCTTAAGTGCATTGCTTGGTCATGAGTTTGTAGGTCAGACAATAAACAGCTTACCTAAGCTTAACACGCCTTTCTTTAGTGATATTCGGGGCCTTGGTCCACTGGTGTTTGAGCAGGATTTTATGGTCTATTTGTCTGTTTTTATGGCCATACTGGTAACGTGGTTTTTGATGCGTACGCGTTGGGGGTTGGCATTACGTGCTGTCGGTGAAAATCATGATGCTGCTCACTCTATTGGATTTTCTGTAACCCTTATACGTTTATTTGCAATACTTTTTGGTGGCGCTATGGCAGGATTAGGGGGGGCGTACTTATCTTTGGCTCATACACCACTTTGGGTTGAAAATATGTCTGCTGGTAGAGGTTGGATTGCTTTGGCGTTAGTGGTCTTTGCTTCATGGAGGCCTTGGAGGGCTTTTTTTGGAGCTTATCTATTTGGCGGTATCACTATTATACAGTTACATGCGCAGGGCTTCGGGGTCGATGTGCCATCTCAGGTTTTATCTATGTTGCCATATTTAGTAACTATTATAGTGCTAGTTATGATATCTAGAGATGATTTTCGGATCAGGATTAGCGCTCCCGCTTGTCTTGGTAAGAGCTTTCACCCCCACGGATGAGCATAAATGCTAATTAAGAAAATTAGATAAATATCAAGAGGTAAATATTAAGGCTTATCCTCGGGTTTCAGCAAACTCACCTGAACCTTGAGGACAGTTTTTTAATGAATGTTGGTAAACTAAGGTATTCAAAGGAGGGGTATTATGAAGTTACCAAGTATACTAACATCTCTAGCTATTTCAGCAGTTTCGTTTTTATTTCTATCGGCCATAACAGTTTCTCAGGCTGATCCGCTAAAAGTTGGTTTTGTTTATGTCGGACCAATTGGCGATCATGGTTGGTCATATGAACATAATGAAGGAAGACTTGCTGTCGAAAAGAAATTTGGTGGAAAAGTCAAAACCACCTATGTCGAGAAGGTACCAGAAGGTGCCGACGCTCAGAGGGTTATTAACCAGCTTGCCAGTACAGGTCATAATCTGATCTTCACTACGTCTTTTGGCTATATGAATCCTACTTTAAAAGTAGCTAAAAAGCATCCGAAAGTGCATTTTGAACATGCGACAGGCTTTAAAAGAGATAAAAATGTCTCTACCTATTCCGGTCGTTTTTACGAAGGTCGTCATGTGGCAGGCCTAATAGCTGGGAAAATGACTAAGTCCAATGTGATTGGCTATGTTGCTTCGTTTCCTATCCCTGAGGTAATTCGAGGAATTAATGCTGTATCGATAGCAGCAAGGTCGGTAAATCCCAAGGTGAAAATTAAGGTGGTTTGGGTTTCAACTTGGTTTGATCCTGGAAAAGAAGCTGATGCTGCTAAAACCCTTGTGGACCAAGGCGCTGATATCATCATGCAACATACGGATTCACCTGCACCAGTTCAAGTTGCGGAAAAAAGAGGTGTTTGGGCGTTAGGTCAAGCCTCTGACATGACTGCATTTGGCCCTAAAGCTCATCTTACTGCCATTATTGATAATTGGGCTCCATATTATATTTCGAGAACCCAGGCCGTATTAGATGGGACCTGGAAATCTGGTGACACTTGGGGAGGGTTTAAATCTGGTATGGTGCTTATGGCGCCATATAACAAAGCAATCCCCAAAGACGTGGTTGCAATGGCTGAAAAGGCACGGATAGGTATAATTGACGGATCAGTGCATGCTTTTACAGGGCCTATCAAAGATCAATCAGGAAAGATTGTTGTGCCAGCAGGAAAAGTTGCTTCGGACGGAATGCTTCTCGGTATGAACTTCTATGTACAGGGAGTTGAGGGGAAAATACCTCAGTAAATTTTTATAATATTTAGTTGGGCCTGGTCATTATTGTTGATCGGGCCCACCCTATCTTATGAATTAGGAAAACCAAGATCGCCATGAATCCCAATTCATTACTATTTTGTGGATTGTCTCATACCCTTTGTCAGTAGCGTGAACTCCATCGCACTCTCGTTGACTTTCTATCCAATCTTCATTGTCGATCAGTATTTCAAAAAGATTTAAATATTGTATGTCCATGGACAAGCAAATTTTGGCTAAGTGATCATTTAATTCGGCTATTCGTGTATTTGAATATTGGTATGCTGTTCCATCAGGGAAAATGTAGGGTTGCATGTCCTCTATTATTGGTACTGGTCCGACCATTATTGTTGGAAGCCAGTTTTTGGCTTCGTCTAAAACTGTTGTTATATTTGCAATGGTTTTGTTCATGGGTACCCTAATTCCACTGTTTGCCTCTTCTGCGGTGTCATTTAGTCCGAAGGACATAACTAATCGACCACTTACATGAATGGGTAAACGGACTTCACATTCTCTTTTCCATCTATTCATAACCATGTCAGAAGTATCTCCCCGAACTCCTAAGTTATACAGTGTTACATCATGACCGTTTTTTGTTTCATGCTGACACAGTCTGCCAGGCCAACCTAGAAAGTGATTGTCTCCACTTCCCACGGTGATGCTATCACCAACGAAACAGATTCTCATTGCAGTCATTATTTTTTCCTTTAACGGTTATTATGTTTTAGAGTTAGAATTTTTATAATGTGAAAAAATAGCGTTAGCCCCTCTAAACCCTCCAAAAGCTAATACCAGAGAAATCAAAACTATAAAAAAAGAAAGTCTAATCTCATTTCTTATTATTATTACAAATAGAACTTCAATTAGTACTTCGATCACAGAAAAAAGTAGTATAATTACGCAGGCTATTCTCGAACGTCGAAAAGCTAAGAAAGCCATAAGAATATAGAAAAATCCTACTCCTATCTGTGCAAGTCCTGGTCCAATAGGTTGTGGGGTAGATAGCCATACAGTCCCAAACAGTAAACGATTGAGAGCCAATATGCTTGAACTATAGCAGCTATTAACAGCGGCACTCCACGCACTTTTTACAGTGTTGGTGTTCGGATAGAATATTCTTTTAAGAATGGCCAAAGAATTCACTACATATGACTCCAAAATTTATATGAGTTTAAGAACTATACTTGATTTAAAATTTAATCACTGCTTTATGCAGATGTGAACTGCTGCACACATCAAATTAGAGCAAGCCTTCTAATAATACCATTATTAGATAGGTAATTTTAGCCTAGTTTTTTGTAAAATTTAGGATGTTGGAAAAAGTGTTCGAATTGATACAACAATATTGGCCTTATGTAGCTACTACATTTGTTTTTATATTAGCTATTGTATTATCAGCTACTGTTATTTTGTTTAAACGAAATGAAAGAGCGGCAATTGCTTGGGTGGGTTTAATAATACTCTCTCCGCTTATAGGTTCTATCGCCTATCTTTTATTGGGCATAAATCGGATTAAAAGACGAGCAGTTAGAATAAGGCCAGATGCGCCTGCGCACAAATTAAATAATTTACAGTCTATCTGTAATGAGAATTCAAAGAGTGTGTCAGATTCCGATTCTAAAGTTTCTATAAAAAATAGTGGGATTCACAAAGGGCTTACCAGGCTAACCAATGTATTGGCAGTTAATGAACTCACTTTTGGTAATAGTGTTTATCCTTTAATTAATGGAGATAAGGCTTATCCAGAAATGCTAAAGGCAATAGATAACGCAGAACATTCTATAGGGTTTGAGACCTATATTTTTAAATATGACCGTACAGGTCAAAAATTTCTGGAGGCACTAGGGCGTGCGGTAGATCGTAATGTTGAGGTTCGGGTATTAATTGACGGCGTTGGGCAGGTTTATTCCTGGCCTCCAATCATAAGAGGTTTGAGGTCCTTTAATATACCCAGTGCACGTTTTATGTTTTCTTTATGGCCTTGGAAAATGCCATATCTCAATTTAAGAAACCATCAGAAAATTTTAGTTGTTGACGGTAAGATCGGATTTACTGGTGGCATGAATATAAGCTCTGCAAATGTAACTAAACAAAAAGTAAAGTTTCCCATTAGGGATACACATTTTAAAATTGAAGGACCTCTGGTGTCCCATCTTTCTGAGGCATTTGCTGATGATTGGTATATTACCACTAAGGAGTCCTTATCTGGAAAGAAGTGGTTCCCTGTGCTTCATGGTCAAGGAGGGGTTGTTGCTAGGGGAATTCCTTCAGGCCCCCATGAGTCGTTCGAAAGAGCCCGATGGATAATAGCTGCTGCAATAGGAGAAGCTCGAAAGTCTCTATGTATTATGACTCCATATTTTTTACCAGATGAAACTCTAATTTCTGGCTTAAGTTTAGCTGCAATCCGTGGTGTTGATGTTGATATTATCTTACCAGAAAAGTCTAACCTTCCTTTTGTTTCTTGGGCAACAATGGCACGTGTAGATGAGTTAATAGCAGTTGGCTGTAGAGTGTGGTTGGGTAAACAGCCTTTTAATCATTCTAAGATGATGATAGTTGACGAATGCTGGTCAATGGTAGGTTCGTCTAATTGGGACCCACGTAGCTTAATTCTTAATTTTGAATTTAACCTGGAGTGTCAAGGAGTAGATTTAGCTCTGGAATTAGGAAAGATATTTGACTATGAGCTTAACAAGGCGAGACCATTAAATATAAGTGAACTAAGAAAAAGAAGTATTTTTATCAAAATAAGGGATGGGATAGCTCGTCTATGTTCTCCTTATTTATGAAATCACTCAATAAGTTCTTTCAACACAAAAATTAACTACCTCCTCCAACGCAGTTTTGTAGGGGCCTTTTGGAAATTGATTCAGAACAGTTCTTGCAGTTTCTGTGTAATTTCTAGCGCGAATTTGTGTTTCATTCAGCGCATCATATTTTTTTAACAAGTGGATGGCTTGCTCTAGATCTCCATTACTTTGATCTAAATTTTCTAGCGTTCTTTGCCAGAAAGCCTTTTCTTTTGTGTTGCCCCTTTTAAATGCAAGTATTACTGGAAGGGTTATTTTTCCTTCACGGAAATCGTCTCCCACATCTTTTCCTAGCTGATTATTAATCCCATTATAATCGAGAAAATCGTCCATTAGTTGGAATGCAATGCCAAGGTTCAATCCGTATTGATCTAAGGCATTTTCTTCATTCTCCGTTCTATCACTAATTACAGCACCAATTCGACACGCTGCGGAAAATAGTGCAGCTGTTTTTGAGCTTATGACTTTTAGGTAAGTGTCCTCATTTGTTGATATGTTGTTTGCTGTAGTTAGTTGAGTGACTTCGCCCTCAGCAATTACTGCGCTTGCGTTTGCTAAAATAGCAAGCACCTTCAATGAGTCGCTTTTAACCATCAGCATGAACGCACGACTAAATAAAAAATCTCCAACTAATACACTTGCTTGATTTCCCCAGACCGCATTAGCTGTTTCTTGTCCGCGCCGTGATTCCGAGCTATCAACAACATCATCATGCAGCAAAGTTGCGGTATGTATAAACTCAACTGCTGCTGCTAATCCAATGTGTTTATCACCTTCATAGTTACAGAGCTTAGCGCTGGCCAATGTTAGTAGAGGACGTAATCTTTTTCCACCAGCTGATATCAGATGTCCGGCGAGCTGTGGTATCAGCTCTACCTCTGACTCCATATTATTTAATATGAGTTTGTTTACTTTTTTTAGATCACTGCCGCATAGATCACGTAAAATTTCGAGAGAATTGGTTTGTTCTTCTCGTCTCATGCCAGTTGATTGTGCAACCACAGTCAATGTGTGCACCCCTCATTTGAGTCAATCGTCAAACAATCTTACTTTAACTTAGGTCAATAATAAACATTGGTTAGTAATTCAGCATAAGGTTGTGTGTTTAAGGGTCAAGGGGTTGCTTTGACGCACTCAGAATTATGAAACGGAACTAGATGAGAAAAAATAAAAATATATACTGATATTTCAGGCTAAGTAATTAATTAGAGTTTGAAAGTAATTGATAAGGGAATATTTTTTATCTCATTTTTCTATCTGGCAGTTTGAAAATAATGTTAGCATGTCAGGCGAATTAAATTAGTTCTATTTATTAAGTTTTTTGATGAATTAAACATGTAATTTATGCAGAGAAGTTAAGCCTATGGAGGAAGTGGGTATAAACGATATTTATTTTACAAAGGATTGGTTGTTAGGCGGGCGGGTCTGCTTGAAACAACCATCTAAGGGGTATCGTGTGTCTATAGATTCAGTTCTTTTGGCTGCGTCTATACCAGCAGTAGAAGGGGAACATTTACTTGAATTGGGTAGTGGAACAGGCGCTGCATCATTGTGTTTGTTAAAAAGAGTTTCTGGATGTAAAATTATTGGCATTGAAAACAATCAAGATATGTTGTTTCTGTCCAGAGAAAATACACTTTTAAACAAACTCGACAATTTCGTTACTTTTGTAAATGCTGATGTTGCTGATCTTCCTGTTCAAATTTTGCAACAAGGCTTCGACCATGTTTTTTCGAATCCGCCATATCTACAAGTTTCACGTTCAGATCGTAGGGAGTTCTCTATAAGGGAAAATGATTTTGCTAATGTAGAGGGCGACGCTGATTTATCTTTATGGATAAAAGCAATGACACTTGCACTCAAACCAAAAGGTCGTCTAACGTTAATTCATAGAGCTGATCGCTTGGAAGAAATACTTTCTATACTGGACAAGCATGCAGGAGAAATTGTTGTTTTTCCTCTTTGGCCAAAACATGGCCGTTCGGCTAAGAGAGTGATTATATCAGCCAGAAAAGGGGTTTCGACACCTTTGCGGTTGTCGTCTGGTTTAGTATTGCACGAAAGTGACGGAGCATATACCAAAGAGGTTAGCCATATACTTGAAAATGGCATGCCTTTATTGGTATGAGCTGTTGATAATAATTTATTTTGGAACAAAGCTATGGGAATATTAAGGCCTTTTACAAAACTTTTACCTAAACGATTAAGAAAATCGTATCAAGTAGTTAGTATTGTGAGGATGGAAGGAGTAATAGCTAGCGGGCGTGCCAGCTTAAGGTCTTCCAACATAAACCTATCAAACTTGGAGACACCATTACAAAGGGCTTTTAATGCGCCAGACGTATGTGCTGTGGCATTGGCTATTAATTCTCCAGGCGGTTCTCCGGTCCAGTCATCACTTATAGCAAAGCGAGTTAGGTCGTTAGCTGACGAAAAAGGTATTCCGGTTATTGCTTTTGCTGAGGATGTCGCTGCTTCTGGTGGCTACTGGCTAGCTTGTTCTGCGGATGAGATTTATGCAGACTCTTCTTCTATTCTAGGATCAATTGGGGTTATTTTTAGTGGTTTTGGTTTTAATAATTTAATCGAAAAGTACGGTATTGAGCGAAGAGTTTATTCTGCAGGTGAAAATAAAGGGGCTTTGGATCCTTTTCAGGCTGAAAAAGCGGAAGATATAGATCGTCTTAAATCAGTTCAGAAAATAATACATGACAGTTTCAAGGAGTTAGTTCGTTCCAGGAGATCAGATAAGATTAAAGAATCAGATGAAGTTCTATTTTCTGGAGAGTTTTGGACTGGGGTCCAAGCCACAGAATTGGGGTTGATAGATGGTATAGGTGATTTGCATTCTATTATGAAAGAACGTTTTGGAAGTAATGTTAAATTTAAAGAAATTCCGCTCAGAAAAAGCTGGATCAAAGATCGTTTTGGTATAGGGTCTGTTGTAGCTTTAAAAGGCCATCATGCTCACGATACAATTATAGACTGTGCTATACAAACTATAGAAGAAAGACTGATTTGGAGTCGATTCGGACTTTAATTAGTATTAACCTAAATCTAAAAAAGGCGTCACTTCACTGATATGTTTGGATTTTCACCCGGAAAAATTGCTGTATTAGCTATAATACTGATTGTAGTTATTTACGGAGCTAAGATCGTTACCCGTAAAATTAAAGTTAGTGATTCTGATAGTGACTCGGGTGACGAGAATCACGTAGATACTGTTTATGATTCTGAAACAGATTCATATGTGGTTAAAGTTAAGGACGAACAATCCGATAAGGAGTAAACTGTTAATTAGGTTAACTAGTTTTTATTTTGTTTAACCTTAACTAGATTATTATTTATGAAGGAAATTTCAGATGCTTGATTCTATAATGACTACTAATACTGATTGCTGGCGCTAAGTGGTTGGCATAGTCATTAAGATATGATGTCATCAGGGCCAAAAGAGACAGTGAGTGGAGCTAGTAGTTTCCAGGATCTAATATTATCTTTGCAGACATTTTGGTCTGCACAAGATTGTTTGATTTTACAGCCATATGATATGGAAGTTGGTGCAGGCACTTTTCATCCGGCTACGGCATTAAGGGTTTTAGGCCCCGACAAGTGGAGGGCAGCATATGTACAACCGTCTCGCCGGCCTACTGACGGTAGATACGGAGAAAACCCTAACCGTTTACAACACTATTATCAATTTCAGGTGGTTCTTAAACCATCTCCTGATGACTGTCAGGACCTTTATTTGCAAAGCTTGGCTACAATAGGAATTGACTCTGCCTTGCATGATATTCGTTTTGTTGAAGATGATTGGGAGAGTCCGACTCTGGGGGCCTGGGGTCTTGGCTGGGAGGTGTGGTGCGATGGAATGGAAGTCAGTCAGTTTACATATTTCCAACAAGTAGGAGGTTTTGACTGTGATCCGGTTGCTGTTGAATTAACCTATGGGTTAGAGAGATTGGCCATGTATGTGCAAGAGGTAGAGAACGTATACGATCTTAGATTCAATAATAGTGGTGTTAAATATGGAGATGTTTTTCTTGATTCTGAAAGAGAGTATAGTATTTATAATTTTGATATAGCTAATACTGAGCTGTTAATGCGTCATTTCGTTGACGCAGAGACGGAGTGTAATTCACTTATAGATTCTGGGCTAACTTTGCCAGCTTATGATCAATGTATTAAAGCAAGTCACATTTTCAATATTTTAGATGCGCGAGGCGTTATTTCTGTTACCGAACGACAATCATATATATTGCGTGTTCGTGAACTTGCTAAAACTTGTTGTCAATCTTGGCTAAAGACTCGAGATAAAAAAAATAGAAAAAATGCCTGACCTACTTTTGGAATTGCTATCGGAAGAAATGCCTGCTGGCCTTCAGGAAATGGTCGCTAATCAGCTCTCTGATAATATAATATCTGCTCTTGAAGAATTAGAAATTAATCATTCAGACACAAGGATCTTTTCCACTCCTCGACGTATTTCTATAGTGGTGAATGGTCTACCGACTTTGCAGTCTGATCGAAAAATTGAGCGAAAGGGACCCAGGGCTGATGCTCCTATGAAGGCTATAAATGGTTTTCTGGTTGCTAATGGTGTTTCTTTGGATGAGTGTGAGTTACGTGAAGATAAAAAGGGAACTTTTTATGTGGCCGTAATTGAGATTAGAGGATTACATCTGAAAAACATCCTAGCGGATCTTATCGAGGTCGCCATAGGCAAGGTGTCTTGGACTCGGTCAATGAGATGGGCTGATAGTCGTTTTCGTTGGGTTCGTCCACTTCGAAATATATTGGCAGTGTTTGATGAGAGGCCCATAGCCGGTAAGCTTGATTTAGAAGGCGGGAGTCTAGAATTTAATGATCATACATATGGCCATAGATTTCTAGCACCTGGAATAATTAAAGTAAAAAACGAAGATGATTATCTCAAACAGTTAGAAAAAAGTTTCGTTCTTATTAATCGAGAAGATAGAAAAACCTTTATTGCTGATTCTCTCAAGAAAAAGGCTGAAAAATTTGGTCTTTCTGTTAAGCAAGACAATAGTTTGATTGATGAAGTGGCTGGATTAGTTGAATGGCCTGAAGTGTTAATTGGAAATATTGATGAACAGTTTATGGGCTTACCTATGGAAGTCTTAATTGCATCTATGCGAACTCATCAAAAATATTTTGCGCTTGAACTTCCTAATGGAAAATTGGCCTCCAAGTTTGCTTTTGTATCTAATATATCAGTCCAGGACGGCGGAAAAGATATAATAACAGGAAATCAACGTGTGCTTAGGGCCAGATTATCTGACGCTCAACATTTCTGGGACCAGGATAGAAAGAAGTCTCTTGATGATTTAGTCCCATCCCTGGATAAGGTGGTGTTTCATGCAAAATTAGGAAGTTTAGGATCAAAAGTTAATCGTATAACTAAATTATCTATTCACATTGCGAAAGAAATACCTGAAGCCAATGAGGAGATAATTGGGAGAGCTTCAAGGTTGGCTAAAGCAGACTTGGTGACTGGGATGGTGGGAGAGTTTCCTGAGTTGCAGGGCACTATAGGAAAATATTACTCACTTTCTGATGATGAATCTTCTGAAGTGGCTACAGCAATAGCTGAGCATTATTCACCATTAGGCCCCGGTGATAAGTGCCCCAGCGAGACAACAAGCATTACCGTGTCGTTGGCTGATAAGATTGATACCTTGGTAGGCTTTTGGGCTATAAATGAGAAGCCAACTGGTTCAAAGGATCCTTATGCTCTACGTAGAGCAGCTCTAGGTATTATTCGTTTGGTGCTGGAGAATAAATTACGGTTTTCCCTACAATTTTTATTTTCTATTTCCAGCGATTTGTATGAAATTAAAACCGATGGGGTGCCTGATGACTTAATGGTTTTCATGGCAGATAGGCTTAAAGTTCACTTGCGCGAAGAGGGTGTGCTGCATAGTCACATCGAAGCGATATTTTCTTTATCGGCAGAAGATGATTTATTGAGATTATTAGAAAGAGTTAAGGCGTTATCAGCGTTTTTAAAATCTGAGGATGGAGCCAACTTACTGGTGGCTTATCGGCGAGCGGCAAACATTGTGCGACAGGAGGAAAAAAAGGATAAGAAAGATTTTAGTGGTGAATCGTACGATCCTAATCTATCAGTTGATGCTGAAGGAAAATTAGAGGCGGAGTTGTGGAGAGCTATGGTAGCTACTAAATCAAAAGTAACTGAACTTGTAAAAAAAGAGAAGTTTGTTGAGGCAATGGCTTCTCTAGCGCTTCTCAGAAAACCAGTAGATAATTTTTTTGAAAATGTAAAAGTAAATGTAGAAGACTTGGAAATTAGGAACAACAGATTATGTTTATGTACACAAATTCAGCAGGTAATGGATAATGTCGCTGACTTCTCAAAAATTGAAGGCTGAAAAACTAGAAAATAATAGTACGAAATCGGATTGGGTGTTTGGCTTTGGCAACGGCAGGGCTGATGGACACTCTGGGATGAGAAACTTATTGGGAGGAAAAGGGGCTAATCTAGCTGAGATGAGTAACCTCGGGCTACCGGTGCCACCAGGATTCACAATTACGACTGATGTGTGTGCCTACTACTATGATAATAGCAATAGTTTTCCCGATGATCTCTCTGAATTAGTTGACCAGCATCTTTCTTTGGTTGAAAAGTCTGTTGGGTGTATATTTGGCGACTCAAATAATCCGCTTTTAGTTTCAGTCAGATCTGGATCACGGGCATCGATGCCTGGGATGATGGATACTGTTCTAAATCTAGGTTTGAATGATAAGACCGTTGAGGGGCTTGCAACAAGATCAGTTGATGTACGTTTTGCTTATGACAGTTATCGTAGGTTCATACAAATGTTTGGCGACGTCGTACTTGGAATTGAACATTATCTTTTTGAAGAGGCTTTAGATAATATTAAATTAGATGCTGGGGTTACTTTAGATACAGAACTCACTGCTGACGATATGTGTTTGGTTGTCAAAAAATACAAAGAGATTGTTCTACATGAATTAGGAGAACCGTTTCCTCAGGACCCAAAAAAGCAATTATGGCTTGCGATCAAGGCTGTGTTTGGTTCTTGGATGAATCAGAGGGCCAAAACATACCGTAAATTACACGATATACCAGCCGACTGGGGTACAGCAGTTAATATTCAAGCTATGGTATTTGGAAATATGGGTGAGGATTGTGCAACTGGTGTGGCGTTTACGCGCGATCCGTCCACTGGTGAGAACATATTCTACGGTGAATATTTATCAAATGCACAGGGTGAGGATGTAGTTGCTGGTATTCGAACTCCTCAACACCTAACTATTTCTGGGAAAAATCAGATTAACTCACAAGGCATATCTATGGAAGAATCCATGCCAGAAGTTTTTAAAAAACTCCTAGATATACGTAACATCCTTGAGCTTCATTATAAGGATATGCAGGATATTGAGTTCACAGTTCAAAAAGAAAAGCTGTATATATTACAAACACGCTCTGGAAAACGTACCGCCGCAGCTGCAGTTAGAATTGCTGTTGAGATGGTTGAAGAGGGTGTTATTTCCAAGAAAGAGGCTATTCACAGAGTTGAGCCCTCTCAGTTAGAACAGCTTTTGCATCCTCGCTTAGATCCTGGTTCCTCTCGGAATGTATTAACCCGAGGCCTTCCTGCCTCACCAGGGGCGGCATCTGGTAAAATCGTTTTTAGTGCTGATATGGCTGAAGACATGTCCCAGAAGGGTGAGGATGTAATTTTGGTGAGAATAGAGACGAGCCCTGAAGACATTCACGGCATGCACGCGGCTCGTGGCATTCTAACTACAAGGGGAGGGATGACCAGTCATGCCGCGGTCGTTGCAAGAGGTATGGGTAGGCCCTGTGTCGTTGGCGCTACAGAAGTATCGATAGACTATGATAAAGGAGTGATGACAGTTGGAGGAAGAAGTTTCGTTTCTGGGGATTTGGTGACCATAGATGGAGCGGAAGGTGAGTTAATAGAGGGCTCAATTCCGACAGTTGAGCCAGATTTATCCGGGGGCTTCTATCTTTTGATGGAGTGGGCAGATAGTTTGCGTCGCATGAGAGTTCGAGCTAATGCAGAAACTCCAACTGATGCCGAAATAGCTCGTAAATTTGGAGCAGAGGGCATTGGTTTGTGCCGGACAGAACACATGTTTTTTGATCCGGAACGAATTGTGGCTGTTCGCCAAATGATAATGTCGGACGATGAAACAGGGCGTCGCAGGGCTTTGGATCAGATCTTACCGTATCAGAGAAAAGACTTCGTCAAACTTTTTGAAATCATGTCTGGATTGCCAGTAACAATTCGTTTGTTGGATCCTCCTCTTCACGAGTTTTTGCCTCACTCTGATGAGGAGATTTATGAAGTTGCAAAAGTTTCGGGAAAGACGGCCGAGGAGATAAGGGAAATAGCTACGAAGCTTAAAGAATCAAATCCAATGCTCGGACACAGAGGATGCCGACTGGGGATTACCTATCCCGAAATATATGAAATGCAGGCAAAAGCAATTTTTGAAGCCTGTCTAATCGTTTCGGATAAGAAAGAAAGTTCTGTAATTCCCGAAATTATGATTCCTTTGGCTGCTACAAGTGTTGAACTAGAGATACTCAAGAAAAAGATAGATTCAATAGCTGATGCTGTTTTTAAGAAGAGAAAACAAACAATAAAATACACTATTGGTACAATGATAGAGCTGCCACGGGCTGCACTGAGAGCAGATGAATTAGCAGAAGAAGCAGAATTCTTTAGTTTTGGAACGAATGATCTAACACAAACCACCTTTGGAATTAGCAGAGATGATGCTGCGAGCTTTCTTCCAGATTATCAACATTATGGGATTTTAAACGTTGACCCTTTTGTAACTATAGACATCGATGGTGTTGGAGAGCTGATTAGGATCGGTTGTGAGCGAGGACGTGAAAAACGTCCAGAAATAAAGCTAGGCATATGTGGAGAACACGGTGGAGATCCTAAATCTGTGAGTTTTTGTGAATCAATAGGTCTTGACTATGTTTCTTGTTCACCATACCGGGTCCCTATTGCTAGGTTGGCTGCTGCTCAGGCTAGTTCTTCTGAATGATTTCATGATTCATTATAAAATAGCCATTACTACAGATTTAGTAATGGCTATTTTAAAAATTCTAAATTTCAGATGGTTTACTCTGCTGGGATGGAGTTAGAAGGGATCCTAACATTCTTCTTTTTGCTGAAAACGCTTTTTATGAACTTACTTATAGCTTTGCTACGTTCCAGCTCAGCCATTTTTATAATCTCAATTTCACTTAAGTGCTGATATTCATTTTTCATCATAATACTTTCTGTTATTTGTATGCTTCTAACCCTCTTTTATGATTAGAGCTGACTTATTTATTATTATATATATAGGTCAGCAACTATTACTATTCAATCACAATAGCATGCAAATTACGCATGACAGATAACAACTTTAATCATTGGTGCAAACGTTAGTGATATTCCAACTAAGTTTTGAATTTAATTAATTTTCTATTGGGAGCCGATATATTAATATAGGGTTACCAGCGCTGGTTAGGTTATGGTTTATATTGTCGTTTTCCAGCGTATCTAGTCGTATAAGTGCAATTGCAAATTCTTCGCAAGAAGACTTTATAACTCCTACTTCTCTATTTTCTAATAAGACAGTATCGCCCTTTTCTGGATAGTTGTTTGGGCAGTGAAGTGTTAAAAGCGTCCGCTTAACTAGACCTCGGTATTTACTTCGTGCAGTTACTTCTTGTCCTATATAGCAGCCTTTATCCCAGTCGATACAGTTAAACTTATCAAGGTTACATTCAAGTAAGGTAGATTTATTTTTCTCAATATCCTTTTCTGCGTCAGGAATACCAAGTTTTATTCTAATCAAATCATACTCTTCTAATTTTCCCTGAATTATAGGTAGTTTTTCTAAAGTATTTTCTGATGATTTTTTGGTTGTTAACATCCTGCAGCCAAGGCTAGGTGATCTTGGGTCTACGTAAACAACCCCATCACTTATTAGCAAAGCTTTCCCTGCTTTATCTTCGAGTTCAAAAGCCCTTGCAGCTTGATCTCCAAAAACAGAAAAAACTGAAAGATCATCCATTTCACTAAGCTCTATATTGGCCCTTAATTTAAAACGATTTAGCAATAAGATTAGGTCTTTCTGTTGTCCATTAGCGCAGTCCAAGATTAATTGACCCTTATATTTTATAATAAAAAAGTCATGCAGAAACTTCCCTTGAGGAGTAAGAAGAGCTCCGTAGGCGAATTGACTGTCCGAAATTTTATTCAGGTCTTGAGATATTAGCCCTTGTAGGAATTCGTTTCCATCTTTACCGGTGATTAGAACTAGACCACGATCAAGCTCTACAAATTTAGCTTTTGTCATCTAATTAGCGTCTTCCATTTTATCAAAATTTGTGGTTATAAAATTTTATGCTAGTAAACCTCTTTAATAATATCAAAGTAAATTTAATTGGTTAATTTAATTATAATGGTATTAGCAGAGTTAGAAGCATATAAGTATATATCATGAAAATACTTATTATCGGACCAACTAGAATAGGAGATACTGTGCTTTCATCTGGCATAGTTGATCATATTAGCAAGTCATACCCTCAGGCTCAGATAACGGTTGCATGCGGAGCTATATCTGCTCCTCTTTACAAGAGCCTGCCCAATCTTGATCAAATCATACCTATTACTAAGAAGACCGCTTCAACCCACTGGTGGGGCGTTTGGCTGGAAGTTTATAGGACACGTTGGGACTTAGTTATAGACTTTCGTCGCTCTATAGTTCCATGGGTAATAAGGGCAAAAAGCAGAATTGTGACTAAGGCTGCACTTGATATAAATGAGCACAGAGTTGTTTCTTATTCACGTGCATTAGGGCTAGAAAATTCTCCACCCTCACCAGTGCTCTGGACTTCAGTTGAAGATGAGAATCGAGCCAATACTTTAATACCTGATGGCGGTCCAGTTGTAGCTGTTGCTCCTACAGCTAATTGGAGGGGTAAAATGTGGGATGTAAACAGATTCGTTTCAGTGATTAATAGAATCACTAATGTTTCATGTGAAAAATCAATTTTCCCGGATGCGAGGATAGCTATTTTAGGAGGACCAGGTGAAGAGACGTCTGCCTCTATATTACTAGAAAGTATTGCTCAAGACAGGCTTTTAAATTTAGTAGGAAAAGAGGATTTGTATACTATTTCTGCTTGCCTTAGGAGATGTTCTTTATTTATAGGAAACGACTCAGGCTTAATGCATATGGCAGCTGCTGCAAATATTCCTACTTTAGGTTTGTTTGGGCCTAGCAGAGTAGAAAATTACCATCCTTGGGGTAAATACACTGAAGCAGTTTGTACTGAAAAATCATATCATGAATTAGTTAAGAAGCCAGTAAAGCGCGCAGATAATTCATACAATATGATGGATTCATTGACTGTTGATAGTGTTGTGGAAGCCGTGGAGAATTTGTTATTTAAACACAAAATAATTACCATTTAAAATACATTGTATTTGAAATCTAATATTATCTGACGGGTCTTGAGAGTTAATAATGTGCATTACGATAGCAGAATACATTCTGTTTTCTTTCACAAACAAAATTAGGGTGATTTCATATTGCGTCTAATGCAAGCCATAGCAGGATCTAAAGTAGGGGGGGCAGAATCATTTTTTGTCCGGTTGGTCGTCGCCTTAAATTCTAGAGATATAAATCAAAAAGTTATTATTGGTAGAAGTAAATCCCGTGTCATGGAGCTACAATCGGAGGGAATTCAGGCAACAGAAATTTCCTTTGGCGGTCTTATAGATGTTTATAGTAAAATAAAGATTCAAAGAGAGATTAATAAGTTTAGGCCAGATATCATACTGAGCTGGATGAGTAGAGCAGCTAGTAAAGTTCCTTTTACTGGACAAGAAATATCGCATATAGGTCGTTTGGGGGGGTACTATAATTTAAAGTATTATAAGAGCTGTGATTACTTGATAGGAAACACGCCGGATATAGTCAACTATATTAGAAATGAAGGCTTCAACCCAGAGCGTGTTGTACATTTGCCCAATTTTGTTAATTCCCCAATCAATGATCCTGTTGATAGATCGGTTGTGGACACTCCCGAAAATGTCCCACTTATTTTTGCGATGGGAAGGTTACACAAAAATAAAGCGTTTGATGTTCTGCTTCAATCTATGCCCAATATCCCTGACGCATGGCTTTGGATTGCAGGTGAGGGGCCTGAGGAATCATCTCTTAAAGCTTTGGTTGAAGAATTGGGGATTGGTGAGCGTACCCGTTTTTTGGGGTGGTTGGATAAACCTGATGCGTTTCTATCTTCTGCTGATATTTTTGTGTGCCCTTCTAGGCATGAGCCGTTGGGAAATGTAATTATTGAGGCTTGGGCTGCTAAAAAGCCTGTCATAGCTACTGCATCTATGGGACCTAAGGAACTACTAGGGGATAATGAAAGAGGTTTAGTGGTTCCAATAAACGAGCCAAAAGAAATTGCTAAGTCAGTTAATTATCTACTAGAAAATCCAGATAAGAGGATTGATATTTCTGAGGCAGGTCTTGAGGACTATGAAAAGCACTACAGTGAAAAAGTAGTGGTAGAGAAATACTTGGAATTTTTTGAGAAGGTTTTAAGTGAATGTGCGGCATAGTCGGGTTAATGACGCGTGATGGAAATACTCCTGATGACTTAGTCATTAGCCAACTAGTTTCATTGATAAAGCATAGAGGGCCTGATGGAGAAGGAAGATATTCAGGACGAAATTTAGGCATGGCACAAACACGTTTAGCCATTATAGATCTAGTAACAGGTGATCAACCCCTTTACGAAAGTGGCGGAGCAGCAGTAATTGCGAATGGAGAAATATATAATTTTATTGAATTACGTGAAGATCTTCCTGAAAAGCATTTTAACACTTCTTCTGATTGTGAGGTGCCATTACATCTATATAGACGTTATGGTTTGAATTTTGTTGATTATTTGAGAGGTATGTATGCCATAGCTCTTTATGATCCTATAGAAGGACAACTTTTATTAACCAGAGATCCCTTTGGTATAAAACCTCTTTATTATTCTGAAACTCAATCAGGGTTCTGTTTTGCGTCAGAACCACAGGCTCTAATTTCAGCTGGTCTAGTAGATAGTACAATAAATGAAACCGCTAGAGCCGAATTAGTGCAACTTCAGTACTCAACTGGATCTGATACAATATATAGTCATATACAAAGAGTCTTGCCAGGTGAGACTTTAGTAGTTCGAGATGGTAGAATTGTAGCCAGAAGAAGGAAACAGGCTCTTCCACATGTTGCTCCAGAAGATTGGGACGAACACACTGCACTTGAATTACTAGATGGTGCTTTACGTGATAGCGTAGAACTTCACCAGAGGTCTGATGTACCCTACGGTATGTTTTTTTCAGGTGGAGTGGACAGTTCAGTGATTCTTTCGTTGATGGCTGAGTTAAATGAACAACCAGTTATGGCATTTACCGCTGGGTTTGAAAACAGCACGGTCCCTGATGAACGTGAACACGCGATGAAAGTGGCACTTTCAGTTGGCGCAGAAGTGATTGATGTATCTATAACTGAAGATGATTTTTGGCAAAGAATGCCAGAAATAGCCGCAGTAGTAGATGATCCTGCAGCTGATTATGCCATTTTGCCTACATTTTTACTTGGAGAAGCGGCTGGAACAAGTGGTTTAAAGGTTGTTCTCACTGGCGAAGGCGGTGATGAGCTCTTTGCTGGTTATGGCCGTTACCGAAGCGTGATGAGGCCATGGTGGAAGGGAGGCAGAAATATGCATTCAAGGGGCATTCTTGATGGTTTGGGTGTTTTAAGACAAGATGTAGCTGGCTGGAGAGATAATATATCGGCATCTGAAGAAATGCTGAATAATGGTGCTTTGACAAAACTCCAGATAGCACAGGCAGCAGATTGTTCAAATTGGTTGCCAAATGATCTTTTGACCAAACTAGATAGATGTTTAATGGCTCATGGTGTTGAAGGTCGCACTCCTTTCTTAGATCCTACTGTTGCCGATGTAGCGTTTCGTTTGCCTGATAGACTGAAATTAAAAGAGGGTTTAGGAAAGTGGCTATTAAGGAAATGGTTGGACAAACGGTTGCCAATTTCTGAAGCTTTCACAAGAAAGCGTGGTTTTTCAGTTCCAGTTGCAGATTGGATATTTTCTCGTGGCTCTGAGCTGGCCCCTTTAGTGGCTTCGCAGGAAGGCGTACTGGAGATTTGTCAATCTAAAAAAGTTGAGGAGTTGTTTAATCGAAATACTAAAAAGACAGGATTTGCAGCCTGGCTTCTTCTGTTCTACGCTCTATGGCACAATTTTCATGTGATGGGAAATAAGGATGTAGATGGGGATATTTTTGATATTTTAAACGAGTCTAGAAGATAGTATATGTGATTTCTCTTTTAGATTGTTCTGATTATGTAAAAAAGATTTACGAATAAATAAGGAGGGGTAAATGAGTGCATGTATTGTAGGTTGGGAGCATTTAAAATTCGGAAGACATGATGAGTTAGATATTGAGGATATGATTGTTGAGGTTGCTTCTGGAGCGATAAGAGACGCAGGAGTGGAACCCAAAGACATAGACGCCATTTATTTGGGAACCTTTGGTGGCGGTTTTGTTCAACAAGAATTTCCTGCCTCATTAGTGCTTCAGGCTTCTGATCATTTACGTTTTAAGCCAGCCACTCACGTTGAAAACGCTTGTGCGACTGGTTCGGCTGCGCTTTATCAAGGTTTAAACAATATAGCTGCTAAAAAATCACGAATTGTTTTAGTTGTTGGTGTTGAGAAAATGACTGAGGTTACAGGAGAAGTGTTGGGAGGGATTTTGTCAAAGGCTTCTTACTTAAGAGAGGAAAGTGCTTCGAGTTTTGCAGAAATTTTTGGTCATATCACTGATAAATACTTTCAAACTTATGGAGATAAATCAGATGCTTTAGCGATGATAGCAGCCAAAAACCATAAGAATGGTTGTGACAACCCTTATGCACAAATGCAAAAAGATCTTGGATATGAATTTTGTCGAAATGAATCAGACAAGAATCCTATAGTTGCTGGTCCTCTTAAGCGCACTGATTGTTCATTGGTTTCTGATGGTGCTGCCGCAGTAGTATTAGCAGACTTGGATACTTCATTGAAGATGTCAAAAGCCATATACTTTAGAGCTGCTCAACACGTGCAGGACTATTTACCTATGTCCAAGAGAAATATAATTGATTTTGAGGGCCCTGCAAAAGCTTGGCAGCAAGCATTTGACGAGGCAAACCTCTCTTTAGAAGATTTAGGATTTGCTGAAGTCCATGACTGCTTTACTAGTGCCGAATTGTTAACATATGAGGCGATGGGGTTAACTCCTAAGGGAGAGGGAGAACAGGCCATTAAAGAGGGTTGGACTCATCCTGATGGCAGATTGCCAATAAATCGTTCAGGTGGTTTAAAGTCTAAAGGACATCCCCTGGGTGCTACAGGCGTTTCTATGCATATTATTGCCTCTATGCAGCTTTCAGGTACGGCAGGTGAAATGCAGTTAAATAATCCATATTTGGGAGGGGTATTTAATATGGGCGGTTCAGCTGTATCTAACTATGTCTCTATTCTGGAACGACTGCGTTAAAATAATAAGGCACGAAGATGGATTCTTAATCCTAAAATTTATCGAGATTTTGAACTGGCACTGAGTAATACACCGTAATTATTTCAGTGCCAGGATTCTCATCTGATAAATGTGCATTTGAAATATGTCCTAGTGCTAGCGATAGCTTTGACCGGTCTGCGAACTTATAACCTATTTCAATCTGAGAGCGAAACTGGATCGTATTCCCCAGTTTTTTGCCATCACCATCAGAATAAACACCAACTCCAAGACTTGGGGTTAGAAACAAATTTTGTCCTATATGTAGATCTGACAGAAGACCCAAGGCCCCATAAGCTGCTATGTCTGAGGTTATTTCAAAGCCGATCCATGGTTTAAAAAATCCGAGATACTGTTTGTTCGATCTGTACTCTAGTCTTAGATCGACCGCGTCCCTGTTGTCATTTAAATCGTACCAACCTGATCCGAATGAAATATAGCTATCTTCCTGTGCCATAGCTTTATTATTTGGTGAAATCGAAAAATAGAATAATCCAGCCAATAAAAGTAGATGCTTAAACATTTGTTTCATAGTTAATGTCCGGATGAAATTTAAAAAATGCATATTATTATAGTCAGGTTATAAGCTTTTTTCATTCTGGAAGCGCGTGTTTTCCAAACTCTTTTCTTAGTTTAGTTTTTAGGACCTTTCCTGTCGGGCCAAGAGGTAGGTCCTCAACTAAAATCAAATCATCTGGCAACCACCATTTTGCAACCTTGTCTGATAAAAACTCATTAATTGATTCTAGATTAGGGGTTTTACCCTCTGTAGGCACCACAATTAAAATTGGTCTTTCATCCCATTTGGGATGAGGTACGCCGATCACTGCGGCCAGCATCACATCGGGGTGGCCCATGGCTTGATTTTCTAAATCTATTGAGCTTATCCATTCGCCTCCAGACTTAATCACGTCTTTAGCCCGGTCAGTAATCTCCATATAGCCTTCGGGGTCAATAGTACAAACATCACCTGTAGCAAACCATCCATCATTATTATGTGAATCAGAGTCATCATTTTTGAAATAGCCGCTCGTAATCCAAGGTCCTCGTACAAGTAGCTCTCCAAATGCTTTACCATCATTGGGTAATGTTTCGTTCTGGTCATTAACAATCTTGATCTCGACGCCGAATACTGGACGTCCTTGTTTTATCTGTGACCTATAACGTTTTTGTTTTCCTTCTTTTACAATTTTTTCTTTAGGTATGGAAATTGTCCCTAGAGGACTCATTTCTGTCATGCCCCATGCATGACGTACGTCAACGTTGAATTTTTCTTGAAAAGTTTCAATCATTGATTGGGGTACCGCTGTACCGCCTATGATAGTTCTTTTTAATGAGGGCACTTTAGTTTTATTTGCTTTCCAATGGTTAAGTAGGCCAAGCCAGACGGTTGGTACACCAGCAGCCATTGTAACTTCTTCCTCTACTAGGAGTTCATGCACACTAGCGCCATCTAGTTTTGGTCCAGGAAATACAAGTTTTGCACCTGTCATAGTCGCACCGTATGGGATTCCCCATGCATTCACATGAAACATTGGGACCACTGGCAAAACTACTTCTTTTTCCGATAGATTCATTACGTCAGGAAGTGCAGAAGCGTAAGCATGTAATATTGTTGATCTATGGCTATAAAGTGCTCCTTTTGGATTACCAGTTGTACCGGAAGTGTAACAAAGCGACGATGCGGTGTTTTCGTCAAACTCTGGCCAATCTGAAACCATAGAATGATCATCTATTAATTTTTCGTAGCAAATTAAATTATCTAGTTTGGATTCAGGAAGGTTATTTTCGTCTGTTAAAACAATTATCCCTTTAAGTGATCTCAATTTGCTTGAGACAGCTTCGACTAATGGAAGTAAGTTGACATCTACGAATATATAAGAGTCCTCCGCATGGTTGATTATATATATAAGTTGCTCAGGGCTAAGCCTTGGGTTGAGAGTATGTGTTATTCCGCCCATCCCTGAAACTGCATAGTAGCACTCAAAGTGACGATTGGTGTTCCATGCCAAAGTTGCAATTCTGTCTCCTAGTTTCATTCCTAATTCAGATAATGCATTGGCCAGTTTGCGCACTCGGACGTATGCGTCAGCATATGTATATCGATGAATTGGCCCCTCTACAGACCTTGTTACTATTTCTCTGTCACCAGAAACACGATTCGCGTGTTCAATTAATGATGAAATCATCAGGGGCTTATCCATTATTAATCCGCGCATAGCAATCCTCACATAAATATCAATCAGCTTATTTTAATATTAGACATTACATATATTTTCTATCAACTGCTATTAAAGACGTCTCCAGTTTACCAAAAACTATCAGTTTTCAGGCTAGCCTAGTTTTTTAAGAAAATTTAGACAAATGGAAGAAAACTCTTCTGGTGCTTCCATGAGCGCTACGTGACCTGTGTTTTTCATAACATTTAGTTCTGATTCTTGAATCCGATTATGTATCATAAGTGATAAGTGAGGGGGCGCTATGACGTCTAGTTCCGAGCAGGTGATCAGTGTGGGAACTTTAATTTTATTGATTCTATCTAACGTATCACCCTTAATGCAGGCAGATAGTTGTCCTACCCAACCGTCATTTAGGGGGGATTTATGAAGTAAGAATTCTCTGTGATTTCTCATTTCTAATGGATGTTCATCATAGTAAGCAGATGAGTGCAGAGCAAGCATACTAAGCTCTGTTAGGGCCTCTCGTTGATTGTTTTGGGCAAGGTATAGACGTGTCTCTTGAAATGACTTTAGTCTTGCGCCGGCGCGAGCCCAACTATGATGTATCCCAAGGCTTATAATTCGATCAGGGTAATTTATGGCCAGTTCTTGGGCAATATGACCTCCCATGGAAAAGCCCATAATATGGGCTTTGTCGATTTTTAACTCATCTAAGAGGTGTATGATATCACTAGCCATATCTGCTAGAGAATATCCAATTTTTGGCGTACTGGATTTTCCTACGCCACGATTATCAAAAGTTATTGTTTGAAATTCTGGAGAGAAGTGGGGAAGTTGAGCAGACCAGAAGTTCAAATCATGTCCCGTGCCACTTATCAATACTAAGGAAGTTCCAGATCCTTTACATTCATAATAAATAGACACTCCTTTGTAGGTTTTAGTGTTCGGCATGGCTTTTATCTTCATAAATTTAAAAAAGAGAAGGAAATTTATAAGACAGTAATATAAAAAATTATTGATACAATAAAACTAATATATTAAAAACCGCCTCGATATTTCTATCGAGGCGGTCAAACAAACTTAAATTAACAGACTTTTATACGCAAAAAATAAATGTATGGAGATTAACCTGGGCTTCGTTTCGCAAAGAGCCACATAATAATACCTATTGCGATTAAGCCAACTAAGCCGTTATCACCAAGCGCGGCGATAAGAGCTGTAAGGTTACCAACAACATCATCGAAGAACGCAAGGTTACCTCCGATTAATATTTGAAGTACTATAGCAAGCGCTATTAAAAGTAGACCGAGCTCAGTAATTTGACCGATCCACTTTTTGATTGTTTCAATTACACTTCCTGGCATAAGTCCCCCTATAGGTGGTTATAGACTTAAAGTTAATAAAAGACCTAAAATAGGCCTTGATAAATTTTTCTTAGAATTTGATTCAACTGTCAAGCACGAATCAAATTGATAGATTTTTAACCAGAGCAAATATAGTATAACTACTTGATAAATATTTGTAAAAACCCTCTATAAAAGTACTTTTACTGTAAATGAAAGTAAAATCAGGAATTATTACTATGGTATATATTGTCTAGACATGTAAATTTACGATAATTAAAGGTTTTATGAAAATTCCTTAAACTTGATAGAAATAAAGTTGAACAATGTTAATTTAATTAACTTGATATGATTATTATTTTTTTGGGTAATAAAATTACGTCATTTTTCATATTTTTTGTATAAAAATGATGACTGATTCGTTTTTTGTGCAATCTAGTGTCAAATAATGGACTATGATTATTTTGTTATTTGACGCTAAAATTTGCTTAATATGGGCTTGGTGTTAACCATTCTTAGAAGTATCTTGATAAAGTTGTTACTGGTTATTGGGATTTAAAATTTTTGGGAAATATATTTATGTCGAGTAAAACATTTGACACTCTCTCTTTTCGTAAAGCACTGGGCAATTTTGCAACCGGGGTGACTATAATTACTGCAAGGGCAGAAGATGGCAGCCTCGCAGGCGTAACAGCTAACTCTTTCAGTTCAGTGTCTTTGGAACCGCCATTAGTTCTTTGGAGTCTAGACCGCAGCTCTCCAAGTTTGGCAACCATGGAAAAAGCTAGCCATTTCTGTGTCAACGTCTTATCTGAATATCAAGAAGACTTGTGTATGAGGTTTGCTAAGTCTGGTGATGATAAGTTTATCGGAATAGATTACGGAGAAGCGCTGGGGGGGGCTCCATCTTTTGAGGGGTGTTTGGCATTATTTGAATGCCGTAACGTTATTCGCCATGATGGTGGTGATCACGTAATTATAGTTGGAGAGGTTGAAAGATATACAGTACACGAGGGAAAACCTTTAATCTTTTTTCGAGGACGAATTGGCGATTTGGCCTCAAAGTGAGAGATCTAACCCAAATTCTCTTATGTAGGCATTCAGCTCATCAATTTGGTAATGTGTAGCAATCACATAAAAGGTTATATTTGTATTTATTTATTAAAAAGAGATCATTGGACAAATTGTTTAATTATTTAGGGGGCATCGATTAATGAAGCGCATTAAACACTGGATTAATGGAGAATTAGTAAATGGCAAGTCAGATAGAACGGGGCCTGTTTTTAATCCTGCTTTGGGAGAACAGATTTCTGAAGTTTTATTGGCCAGTGATTACGAAGTTGATGATGCGGTTAAGGCGGCAAAAAAAGCATTTCCTGAATGGTCCTCATTGCCTGCCATACGAAGAGCGAGAATTATGTTCCGATTCAATGAATTACTTATGGAGCATGCGGATGAACTAGCTGAATTAATTACCAGCGAACATGGAAAAACAATAGAAGATTCTCTTGGCGATATTATGAGAGGTAGGGAAGTTGTTGAATTTTCTTGTGGAATCCCTCATCTAATGCGTGGAGAGTTTACTGAGGATGTAGGCACTGGAGTGGACGCCTATTCAATTCGTCAACCAGTGGGTGTATGCGCTGGTATAACCCCATTTAACTTTCCAGCTATGATACCCCTTTGGATGTTTCCACTATCGATAGCTTGTGGAAATACATTTATCCTAAAACCTTCAGAACGCGACCCGTCTTGTCCAATGAAACTGGTTGAACTTGCTAAAGAAGCTGGGGTTCCAGATGGTGTTGTTAACCTGGTGAATGGGGATAAAGAAGCGGTAGATGCTATATTAGTTCATCCGGATATTGATGCAGTTTCTTTTGTTGGTTCAACGCCTATCGCTTCATACATTTACTCAACGGCCGCCCAATTTGGTAAGAGGGTCCAGGCACTCGGGGGCGCTAAAAATCATATGGTTGTTATGCCTGATGCTGATATAGATCAGGCGGCTGATGCGCTTATCAGTGCCGGCTATGGCTCAGCTGGCCAAAGATGTATGGCTGTTTCGGTAGCAGTTGCAGTGGGCGATAAAACTGCTGACTCGCTTGTGGAAACGTTAGTTCCTAAGATACAAGAGCTTAAAATAGGTCCCGGTAGTTCATCGGATATAGAAATGGGTCCAGTTGTTACAAAGCAGGCTTATGATCGTATAACCAGTCTTATAGAAAAGGGAGTAAGTGAGGGAGCGTCTTTGGTGGTTGATGGCAGAAGTTTTAATCTTCAAGGTTACGAGGAAGGATTTTTTATGGGGGGATCTCTCTTTGATAACGTTACCGAAGGTATGGAAATTTACAAACAAGAAATATTTGGACCTGTTTTATCAGTGGTTCGTTCACAAGACTATGAAAGTGCTATTGATTTAGTAAATCGTAATGAGTACGGCAATGGGACTGCGATTTTTACAAAGGATGGTGACGCAGCACGAGATTTCAGTGAAAGAGTTCAGATAGGTATGGTAGGGGTAAATGTTCCAATTCCCGTACCCGTGGCATATCATAGTTTTGGGGGATGGAAACGCTCTTTGTTCGGTGACACCCATATGCATGGCATGGAAGGTGTCAGGTTTTACACGAGGCTAAAAGCCATAACCTCTCGCTGGCCTAAGTCGGGGGTGCGAGAAGGTCACAGTTTAAATATGCCTACTATGGAATAGTGAATTATTAGGTTAACATCCTTGCGGTGAAAACTCGCTTTAAAGAATAAGATTTATTTTATTGAATATTGTAATAGTAATAATGCTAACTACACCAACAATAGCTGCAGCAGAAAAGCCAACGACGAACGGTTTGTACCCCATATCTTTTAACTCTTTGATGTTTATTGATAGCCCTAACGCCGCCATTGCAATACTCAGGAATACAACAGAAAGCTCTTTAAGTTGGGATACGGCCTGATCCCATAGACTGGGGTCTATAAAAAGTCCTCTGTTAGTAATTAACTCATCACCCGTTGTACGTAAAATCACCATTAGTAGAAATCCTACTACAAATAGTGGAAATATCCCTTTGGTCGAGTAATCTTTACTATTTTTTTCCTTATTATAGAAATAAGCAAAAAGAGGGATCATTAGTAATAAAAAAGTGTTCCTTACAAGTTTTGTTATTGTTGACACTTCTATAACTTTCGTATTGGCAAACTGCTGCTCATAAATCAGCCCTGATGCTATTACCTGAGCGGTATCATGAATTGCTGTGCCTAAGAAAAGTCCAATAGAGTTTTCTCCTCCATCAAATATAAAGTTTGCTAAATAAGGATAGATTAACATTCCAAGCATGCCAAAAATTGTTATATTTGCTATTGCATACGCTATTTCTCCCCTCTTAGCATTTATAACAGGTGCCATTGCCACAATAGCACTAACACCACAGATGGATGTTCCTATAGCTATTAAGTAGGACATTTCAGATGTAATATTTAGGTGTTTGATACTAAAACGTACAAACAACAAAACCGATATTATACAAATGACAATTAAAGGTATTGAAACTGACCCATATATAAGAACGTCTGAAATGCTAATACGAATTCCTAGTAGGATAATTCCAAGTCGTAGAATAAACTTTAAAGAGAAATTAATTCCCTTTGAAAAGGTCTCTCCTATTTTTATAAAATTGTTAACAGTAATGCCAATTAATATTGCTAGTAACACCGTAGATATTGGACTTCTGTCATAAAAAAAGATTTGTTTGCCTATAAAGCCACTTATAATATCAGCTAATAAATATATTACAGTGGAGAGCAATATACCGGGCAATAAAGAATTTAATCTGAACAATTTCGGTTAATCCTTGTTTATCTTTTTATACTAATTTGTCAATTTCTTCGTTGGTTAGACCTCCAGGGACTATGGTTATTGGAATGCGGAGTTGTCCGATAACTTTTTTTGTTAAATGCGTGATAAGGGGTCCTGGTCCACGCCTGTTTGTTGAAGCAGCTAAAATTAGAAGACAAATTTGTCTATCTTCATTTATTAAGTTTAGTAAAGCAGATTTAGCATCTCCTTCTTTTATGTAGAGAATCGGTATTTCTCCATCAGTAAGCTCCAACACAGTTGCTGCATGTTCTTGTAATAATTGTTCAGCCTGTTCTCTAGCTTCTTCCCTCATCAAATTTCCTATTGCAGCCCAGTGCTGGAAGTCAGCCTTTCTAACAACACGTAATAAGCCAACTCGTCCTCCTGTTTTTTTGGCTCTTAAACTGGCGTATCTAAGCGCTAATCGCATTTCAGAAGTATTATCTACGACAACTAAAAAGACTTTCAGCTGATCAAAGTTATTATTTAAATCTACCATTATTGTTTCATTGCTTTGTTAATCCATTTGGATAAAAGGCTTAATAAGTCTATACATTTCGGAACATGACGCTTGCTAGCCAACCAGCAAACAACGCAATAACAACCGCCACTATACCGTAATAGGACGGCTGATTATTGGCAAACTCGAACACTTTAGCCTCAAATCCCGTTTTTTGCACTTGTAATGGAGTTTTGGTTCTATCAATAATTGTACCGTTATCTACTAGGTATACAACTGCAGAATATTTTCCAATGGGAACACTTGATGGAAAGTCAACGCTTGTTTTGAAAAGTCGATTACTTAGAAAAGTGATTTTTCCTGGTTGAGTATTATATAAACCAGATCTTTTTTTGTTTCTTATTAATGCTTTCTTATACGATGAAATATCTATGCCGTGGGCCGCTGTTACTGGAACTACCGAAAGGTTTTCTGCTCCAATTTGTTCTTTTTTTAGTACAGCTTGGGGCAGTAATTCATCTATAGGTCGTGAAGAGGCGAGGTGATAAAAACCAGGAACGTTGTTAAATATGATGCCCTCTTTGTTTATCCAAACCCCTCCAACTCTTCCTTTTTGGCGAACGGTTACTTCGCTGTTCGGGGCCCTAACCACAACAATTATGTCACCTATGCCGTTAGTGGCTCCAAATAACAACACTTCGGTTCCCGTAAACCTCGTTGTTATTGCTATAAGGTCTTCGCTAAGGTCTGCGACTAAAGCTGAATAAATTAATTTATTCTTATTTTTAATCTCTTCGCTGTTTGCTTGTTCTTTGACCAAACACAAAGCGACTACTAAAATCACCAGGGAACTACAGAATTTGTTCATCTTGTAAATCCTGTGATTTCGCTAATGGAAAATAAATCAATTGGAGTAGATACTAAATCGTAAGCAATTTTTCCACAAACGACGAGTACTAAAATTGCTAAAAGTCCACGAAGCTGCTCACCTCGTAATCTAGTTCCAACTTTGGTGCCAAACTGAGCTCCAATTACTGCTCCCGTAAGTAACAATAGAGCTAAAACAATATCAACAGTTTGATTAGTAGTTGCTTGAAGAAAGGTAACACTAGAAGTAACAAAAATAATTTGAAAAAGAGAAGTTCCAACCACAATAGCTGTGGGCATTCCAAGCAGATAAATCATAGCAGGAACCATGATAAACCCACCTCCAACGCCCATTATTGCTGCTAGAATACCAACTATGAAGCCTATGCCCAGAGGTAAAATGGCACTTATGTAAAGTCTAGAACGCCTAAATCTCATTTTGAAAGGAAGCCCGTGGAGCCACATGTGTTGGTGCAGTTTTCCTCTAGTTGCCGTTCCTGCTTGGCGTCTGAGTATAGTTCTACTACTTTCAAAAAGCATCAATGACCCGATTGCCGCCAGCATAACCACGTAACTAGCTGCTATAAGAAGATCCACCTGACCCACTTGCCGCAATAAAGTGAATATTAAAACACCTACCCCAGAGCCCACAAAGCCTCCCGCGGTAAGCACTAATCCCATTTTAAAGTCTACATTCCGTCGTCGCATATGTGCTAAAGCACCTGAGACTGATGCGGCGACTATTTGATTGGCTTCAGTCGCAACAGATACTGCAGGTGGTATCCCGATAAAAATTAATAATGGTGTCATTAAGAAACCGCCGCCTACACCAAATAATCCTGATAAAAATCCAACCGCTCCTCCCAATCCCAAGATGAGAAAAACGTCAACCGACATTTCTGCTATCGGTAAGTAAATATTCATTAATTGGCTGACTTTGGTAGAATGAAAATGGTAATAATACTCAGTTAGTTATATTAGTTTCCAATGGCAATCCAGCCTTTTCCCAAGCAAGTAATCCACCGCTCATACGATAAATCAATCCCTTGTAGCCAGACGCAATAAGTTGATCTGATACTATGCCACATCGATGTCCGCTTCTACAGTGAAGGATAAGCAACTGATTTTCTGCTGGTTTTATTTCTTTAGGATTAAATTTAGACAGCGACATCAGGGGAACATTTTTTATGTGTGATTGGGCATGCTCATGAGGTTCCCTTACATCAACAACATAGGCGGACCCCGTTCTAATTTTTTTTAGCACCTCTATAGGCTCTAAGAACTTGACCTGATTTGACATTTTTTCGGCCTTTGTTTTTTAATGCACCCTTTTTAATTACTATAGCCGATTATTGGCTTATACTTTATGTATAATCAAGTAAACTTATAATTCACACTTGATTAGTTTTGGGTAAAACAATCAACCTTTGGTTAAAATTAGAAACGGACTAATTCATGCAAGTATTAGATACTTCTGGCCTTAAATGTCCTCTACCAGTTCTAAAGGCTAAAAGGGCAATAAAAAATGTTAATCCTGGAGAGCACCTAAAAGTGATTGCTACAGATCCGGGAGCATTGAAGGATTTTAAGCACTTTTGTTCGGCTACAGGAGACACTTTAGAAAGCGCTATTGAAGAAGATAATGTGTTAACTTTTGTAATTAGAAAAAAATGAGCTAACACAAATATACGTATTATCTAAACTGGGGTAAAATCACCACCTTCAACAATTATCAGTTCATTATTAGCTATTCCAGGTGCTCTTCGGAAAGCTGCAGCATTGGTGTATTCATCAGAGTTAAAAAATGTTTCTGCTGAGTCTAGTGATTCAAACTCTACTACCACGAAACGTTCAAATGGGGGAGAGCTCCCTTCAAGTACTCTAAAGTCTCCACCTCTTGTTAGAACTTTTGCGTTATATTTTTCAAACAATGGAGGCAGTTTGTCAGTATACTTTTTATACTCAATAGGGTCATTGATTTGAGCTCTAGCTAACCAATACGCAGGCATTTTTCTTCTCCTTTAAACATCTTTAGCGTGTTGTAATATATGGATTAGGTAATTGTTATTACTTCACATATTTTCGGAACTCAGGTTTACGTTTTTCTCGGAAGGAATTACCCCCCTCTTTAGATTCCTCGGTTTCATAGTACAGACGCAGAGATTCCATTCCCATAGCACCTATTCCGTTAATATGATCTGTATCTGCGTTAAAAGAACGCTTGGCGATTGCAATTGCCGTTGGGCTTCGTTCAACTAGCTCTTGACACCAACTATTTACTTCGTCATCCAGGCAGTCGTCAGGTACAACTTTATTAACTAATCCCATTACTTCTGCTTCTTGGGCTGTGTATTGACGACACATGTACCAAATTTCTCTTGCTTTCTTTTCTCCCACGATATGAGCTAAATAAGCTGTACCCCAGCCTGGGTCCACGGATCCCATTTTGGGTCCAACTTGGCCGAATTTTGCGTTTTCTGATGCTATTGTCATGTCACAGATTGTAGCAAGGACATTACCCCCACCAATTGCGTATCCCCTCACTTTAGCGATAACTGGTTTAGGTATATCTCTCATCAAGGCTTGTAATTCATTTATTGGCATACCAATAGTACCGCGTAGTTGTCCATACACACCGCTGCCTTTGCTGTCGATTGATTGGTCGCCGCCAGTACTGAATGCCTTATCTCCACTTCCAGTTAACACGACCACACCTATTTCACGATCCCATCCTGCGTCCTGAAAGGCGTCAATCAGCTCAACCACGGTTTGAGCGCGAAAGGCGTTATATACTTTTGGCCTGTTGATTGTAATGGTGGCAATACCAGAGTCTTTTACATAAATAATATCATCATAATTCATTAGAATATTCTCCCATACACTATAGGTTTTATGTTTTTTCTCTTTATTTAATTGGAAATGGTTACCCGTGCATAGTAAGTCCTCCAGATACGCTTATAACCTGACCAGTTATATAATCGGCTTCGCTACTGGAGAGGAAAGCTACAATGCCTGGTATATCATCTGGTTCACCTATGCGTCTCATGGGTATCGCCCTTTTAAATGCTTTACCTAGTCCTGCATCCAAATTGCCGTCTGGTGTCATAGATCTTAGTAGGGGTGTATCAATAGGCCCAGGAGCCACCACATTGCAGCAGATGCCCGTCTTAGCAACTTCTCTGGCGAGAGTCTTGGTAAAGGCTATTATTCCTCCCTTGCATGCAGAGTAAACAGCTTCACCACTTGAGCCAACTCGTCCAGCATCAGATGCAATATTCACTATCTTTCCTGTACCATTGCTTACCATGCTGGGAAGGAAAATATGGTGCATATTCAATGCTCCTACTAAATTAATAGAAATAATTTGATCCCAAAATGTTGGTTTAGTATCTAGAAAGTTCACTAAACGGTCCCAACCAGCGTTGTTAATCAGTATGTCTGTTGATCCCGCTTCATCTTCAAATATTTCTTTTGATTTTTTTACAGCAGCATAGTCAGTAATATCCACTTTGTATGCTGACGCTTTACCTCCAGAGCTCTCTATAAGTTGGACTGTTTCTAGGGCGCTCTCTTCATTTATATCAAAAATACCAATGTGTGTCCCTTCTTCAGCAAAACGACGACAAATAGATCTTCCTATTGCTCCACTTCCACCTGTTACTACTGCAACTTTGTTATCTAGCCCACGCATTTTTATGCTCTCCTAAATTTGTCGTTCAAAATTATAATCCTTAATCGGCTTTATCATTGTAGACCCAAGAGGCTCATAATCTTGAGTGATTCATTCTTAAGCTGTAGATTGTACATGATTATAAGAGCTTAAAAATAATTAATGCCCTTGAAAGAAAAAAATGAATAATAAAAAAGATAAACGTCCCCCGGTAGCTATTGGCCATATTAACCTTATTACAAAAGATGTGCCGTCAACTAGTTTGTTTATGCAATCTTTAGGCCTTAGAAAAGTTTTTCAGAAAAAAACATTTGCTGTTCTAGAGCTACGTGGAGGAACCCACTTGATATTAGAGACGTCCTCCAGAAGACGGGCAAAGAATACAATAGCACCTTTTGATCTAATGGTGGATGACATAAATGAGTCCCGGAATCTTTATAAAAAGATGGGATTAAAACCTTCGAAAATTAGTACAGGAAAAGTACATAGTTCATTTATAATTTCTGGCCCTGATAATTGGTCTTTCAAAATTACGTCTTCTCACACATCTGGTCGACGAGTTTAAAAAAAATCGAATAATGGAAAAATGATGAATAAAGATTATAGACATAAAGTTGGCAGTTTCTCGGATTCTGATTTGTCTCCTCATCCTGTTTATGAGAAAAACTCTTCTGGACTGCTTTACTCTCCGTTTATTAATCGTCGAGCTGGATCGGTTCATACTGGCTTTGGTGTTATGTCGTTGCTTCCGGGAGGGAACACGGAAATGATAACCAATGCATTTGAAAAGGGTCTGTTTGTTTTAGATGGTAATTTAGATCTAATGCGAGGAGAAGAGTCTTATGAGTTAAGTAAGGGTGATTTTGCACTAATTCCTACTGCAGTTCCTCATGCTTGGCGTAATAGCTCAAAAAGTGATGTCCGCTGGGTAGTGGTTGAATCTCCACAACCAAAAGACCCTGGTCAATGGCAGGACACATGGCTTTCTGGGCCCGTCATTTGGCCTGAAAAAATATCGAAACTTACGCTAGATGATCCCCGGTTGAGTGGCATGGGTAACTATAACGTTAAAAATCAACCCCCCTCTACTGAAATTAGTCCATATCTGAACGGTTTTTCTATGAAAATGTTGTTAGATAATGAAGCAGGATCAATTCATTTTTATATGTTTATAATTAACTTCCGAGATGGTGGTATATGTGATCACCACGATCACCCATTTGAAGAAACATATTTTATGTTGGAAGGTGAGGTTGATTGTGTGTTTGAGGGTCAGGAGTATACTCTTAAAGAAGGTGATTATGGATGGACAGGAGTGGGAACACAACACGGTTTCTTTCCAAAGAAGGGTAAACCAGCTAGATGGTTGGAAGTCCAAGTACCGCAGCCGCCACGTAGAGGAGGACAGCGTTGGTATTCTGAATGGGACTATGTAAATGAGATTCTAAAATAAGGTAAAACACAGAAATTATAATGGCGCACAACCCAAATCCTACCGATTTAATAGTCCAAAAGGTTGAGAATGAACAAGTACCGGTGCTTGATCTTTACGGCTATATTGATGGTGTAGATGGAGAAGCAGAACAGTTAGCATCAGATCTTCGTTATATTCAAGAGAACTTAGGGTTTTACTATATTATTAACCATGGTGTTTCTGATGAACTTATAAAAAAATCCTTTGAACAGGTTGCGCTTTTTTTCGGATTACCTGAAGCTGAAAAGAATAAAATTATGGTTAATAAAAATCAGGTCGGCTTTGTTCCTTCTAAAGCTAGTATAATGAAAACGGAACTAACAAAAGAGAATACCTTGCCTGATATAAATGAGGGTTTCTCTTTGATGCGTGAGAGGGAGCCCTGTGACCCAAAAGTCCTAGCTGGAGTGAGGTTTTCTGGTCTTAATCAATGGCCTGAGGGACTACCTGATCTCAAATCAACTTTGTTAAAGTATCATTCGGAAATGGAGAAATTAGGTAAACGTTTGTTGCCATTATATGCGCTTGCTTTAGAAAAGCCCTCAGAATATTTCAATCCTTTTTTTGAGGACGCACACTACTATAATCGTAATTCAATGTACCCTGCTGTTATAGAACCCGGAAAGCATGAAGCTCTTGGTGCTCACACGGACCATAATTTTCTTGCTCTATTGCCTATGTCGGAAGAACCAGGATTGATGTATGCGACACCTTCTGGAAATTGGCTTAAAGCGCCCAAAGTGCCTGGTGCTATAGTCGTTAATACTGGTGAATTTCTTAAAAGATGGACTAATGGTAGATTCTTACCGACAGCACACCGAGTTACAGTTCCAAGGCGCAACAGGTATTCTCTTACATTCCATTACAGTCCAAGTGATGAGACAGAAGCTGTCCCGTTAGATACCTGTGTAACTCCAGGGAAGCCTGTTATCTATAAACCAAAAACATTTATACAGCACATGACTGACTATATTGATGCAGTATATGTGCCGCAAAAAGAAATGATGGATTGTTAGTACTTGATAGTTAATTTCTATTTTTTTTAAATTAGTATTATTTGAGATGCTCGAGGTAAAAACTAAAGTTTTAATATCAGGTGGTGGCCCGGTGGGGTTAACTCTTGCACTTGAACTATCGAGGCAAGGTGTTGAATGTTTAATCGTTAATGAACAAGAGACAACTTCAATCCATCCCAAAGCTAATGCAATAAATGCCCGCTCTATGGAGCATTTTAGGCGGCTGGGAGTTTCCTCAGAAATACGAGAAGCAGGCTTGCCGGAGAATTACCCAACTGATGTAGCTTATGTTACACGATTAACTGGTTATGAATTAGCCAGATTATCTATGCCGTCTCGAGTAAGTGCTTTAGAAGAATCCAAAGATGGCACAGGCCCTTATGATTGTGCCGAACCCCCTCATCGTTGCAGTCAGATTTATCTAGAGTCAATTTTGCATAAGTCCGCACTTCGAAATCGATTAATAAATGTATTATTTGGCTATCGTCTCGAATCTTTTAAAGAGTTAGAAAATGAAGTAATTGCTAATGTTGTACATATTTCCACCGGCGAATGTCGAATAATCAAGGCTGATTATCTGGTTGGAGCGGATGGCGGTCGAAGCATGGTTAGGCGAGAGCTTGGTATTCGTTATGAAGGTGAGGCAGGCATAGAGAGGCAGATGATGGGTGGTTCGATGATGGCGACTTATTTCAGGTTGTCACGCGATCCGTCTTGGTTAGAGATATCTCCGGCTTGGCAATATTGGATAGTCTCTTCCGATTTTCGTGCTCTTCTAATGACGGTCAATGGCAAAGACGAGTTTGTCTTGCTTTCAAGAGTAGAAAATTCGAATAGAGAAAGTATCGATGATTTGGAGTTAATTTCTCGTGCTGCCGGTTGTTCTATTAATGCGGAAATAATATTAAGTCAGTCATGGACAGCTGGCCACGCACTTATAGCAGAGTCTTATGGAAGAAGACGAGTGTGGCTTGTGGGTGATTCTGCTCATCTATTTACTCCTACTGGCGGTCTAGGGATGAATACTGGCATAGATGATGCTATTAATTTAGCGTGGAAATTATCAGCTATGGTTAATGGCTGGGGAGGACAAAATTTATTATCAAGTTACGAAGAAGATAGACGACCTATAGGGTTAAGAAACTTAGCTTTTGCAAAATCTTTTGCCGAATCAATTGGATCGTTTGATGTGTCATCGAATATTGAGAATATGAAACCTGAAGGACATGAAGAGCGAAGAGTTCTTGGAAAGTTTTTAGCGGATCATGGAAAAAGAGAATTCATAATTCCTGGAATAGTTTTGGGTGTTAGGTACGAAAATTCCGAAATAATTTGCCCTGATGAAACACTACCATTTAAAGATGATCCATATGATTATGTTCCAACATCGAGACCGGGTTCACGTGCCCCTCACGTTTGGTTGTCTGGTGGTTTGGCATTATGTGATTATCTTGGCCCAGGATTTACTCTGATTCGTCTTAATCAATATAAAGATGTAGATGATTTTCTAGCAGCAGCTTCTGAAATAGGTGTTCCTATAACCTTAGTTGATTTAGAATACGATGAAATTTGTGAGTTTTATGAGCGTGAGTTTACTTTAGTTGGCCCTGATGGCCACGTGACTTGGCGAGGAGATGTTTTGCCACAAAATACTAACAATTTTCTTGATCGAATTAGAGGGATGTAATTGGGATTAATCAATCCTGTGAATTCCTCTAGGAACATCATGCAATGACTTTACTCCATTTTGCGTAATTCTTACGGCTTCCCCCGTCTGTACACCAGCCTTTTGGTCTGTGGTGATTATGTTTGGTTGTACTACCATACACATTCCTGGTTTCAGAACTAAATCAGGTATTGGTCCCGCGGGTCTACTTTTACAGCCAAGAATAGGTTGAAGATAACCCCCACCATAACCATGAACTAGATCGTCATAAATCGAAAATCCTGACTCCTCTATGACACCGGTTGCGTTAAAAATGTCTTCAGCACTTGTACCAGGCTTTAAAACTTTCATAATTTCATCAAAGGTTTTCTCAGCTGTAAAATGTAAGTCTCTATAGAGAGGTGTTGGCTCTTCACCAACAGTAAAAGTTCTGAGTATTTGCCCGGAATAGTCCCAAAAATCTGCACTTATCTCTGTGAAGATTATATCTCCTTTAGATATCGATCTGGTCAGTGGCCATTGGCGAGGAACACAACAATCAGGGTTTGCCATATTTGTTACCCCAAAGAAATGAATTAAGTTCGTGGCTCCCCATTTTAAGTATGACCTTTCTACATGGTCACCAAGTAGTCGTTCGTCATCTCCTATTTGGGTGTTTTCCAAGAGTGATTCGTAAGATAGATCACTCAAAACAGCTCCTATTTTAAGCCACTCAAATTCTTCTTCAGACTTTATTAAGCGAGCCATTCCGTATTCTTGATTTAGATCGATAATTTCGGATGTTCTTTCTTCCAGTAATCTGAATGATGACATAGTTAGAGGGCCAATTACTCCGACCCGACTATTTTTCTTACCCCTTTTCTCCATTTCATTAATAACCATTTTAATAGAGGATTCGTTCCCTGGGCCAACGTCAGTTTCATATGCAATTTTTGTTGCTTGAGGAACGTGATTATAAAACTGAACGTACATGATTGGTTTTATATCATTAGAGAAAAGTACGGCTGCTTCGGCGGTTACAGGCCATCCGGTAAAGTAAACGACGGAATTACCAGCCCAGTATGCACCATATAAAATTATATGATCTAAATCATATTTACTTAACCACTCTTTTATAAGGTGTCGTCTTTGTTCCATTTCTGGGTTAGAAAAGCTGGGGAATTCCTGGTCAATTACCCTCATCTGACTTTCTGTTAGACGCGCGTCCAGTAGTCCTCTAGTTGTTCTAGTCATAATACTATTTCCTTTAGGCGAGCCTATATTCTCGTAGCGCGAAAATATAACGCGCTCCGTTACTTATTTACAGTCTAATATCTTCAGGGCTGTTGAGCCAAAACGTCCCAACGCACAACTCTAATAATTAATTAGAGTCCGCTTCGCCAAGTTCCAGACGATTTACATCTTTTGCAGACTCGCTCTCCTGACCACTCGCTGCTGAATGGCTCACGACATTTTAAACAATTTCGTGATTTAACTACTTCCACTCGCCGTGTAGTGAAGCCTGCATTGATGTCGTCTTCGAACTGTGATTCAATGTTCTTTGTTTCGTCCATGATCAAATAAATGTTATAATTCAATAAGTTAAAAACTAATAATAAAGTATTATATTAACAAAAAGTTTTTATGAGTTATTTTTTCCCTAAAAACACAAAGTTATTCCGTGGGTTATAGCTTTATCTTAAGCCTTAATAGAAATAACTTCGTATATTCGTAATTGATTATTATAACATACGTGTCAAGCCTGAGACATAATGCACTTATTTCATTATAAAAATGATTAACATTATTGATTCAGTCATTTAGTAAATGGAACTATAAAATAACTTAATAACTAAAACCACCAAAGAGCGTTAAGATGAAAATATTTGTGACGGGAGCCACGGGTTATATTGGGGGAACGGTTTCACATAAACTAATTAAAGCGGGACATGATGTTTATGGATTAGCAAGAAACGAGGAAAGAGGCCAGTTGCTAGTTAAAAATGGCATAACCCCAGTTATAGGAACTTTAGATGATTTCGAGGTATTAAATAAAACTGCTATAGATTCAGATGCAGTAATAAATGCTGCTGATGCCGACAACCCTTTTGTTGCTAGAGTACTTATAGACGCATTAAGGGGAAGTGGTAAATACTTTATCCAAACCAGTGGAACTAGCATCGTTTCTGACAATGCAAAGGGACAAGCAGGGGGCATTATATATAATGAAGATACTCCCCTGAATGCCCTTCCTGAGAAAGCTGGTCGGATAGCTACCGATCAAATGGTTCTAGAGGCGGCCAAAGACAATGTTAATTCTGTTGTCTTATGCCCTTGTCTTATATATGGCAAAGGATTGGGGGTAAGGATTCACAGTCCTCAAATACCGACATTCATCTCCCTTGCAAAATCTTCAGGCATCCCTCGCCATATTGGGTTAGGACAAAATATTTGGTCAAATGTTTACATCGAAGATTGTGCAGATTCATATCTTCTAGCCCTTGAAAGAGCTCCTAAAGGGTCGTTTTTCTATCTGGAAAGCGGTGAAACTTCGATGATTTCTATAAATCAATCGGTAGGACGAATGCTCGGGCTAGGTGAAAAAACAAATACATTTGCGTTTGAAGAAGCTATTTGCTCGTGGGGGCCAGCCATGAGTTACGCAATGAGTTCAAATGTTCGGGTAAATGCTGATAAGGCCAGATCCTTACTCGGATGGAAACCTGCAGGTCCAAGTATTTCTGAAGAAATTGAAAGTGGATCTTATACAATTTACAAATGAAAAAAATAAATGTCTAAAAAAGAAACAAACATTTTTACATGAGAAAAAAACTATTAATTCCTTTGGTCCTTGCAGTTCTATTATTTGGTTTATCTGGATTTTTACTCGGGGTTGTAGTAACCGGAAAAGTAATGGAACTGGATAGTGTCAATATATCAGGCACAAATGGTTTAAACAAAAGAATTCCTGATCCAAAAGAAGAAATTATTGATCGCAAATTAGAGCTTATAACTGTTAAAAATCAGTTGCGAATAGAAAGAGAAAAAATCCTCGAACTACAGAACAAAATGCAGATCGAGTTAACACGTATTTTATTTACAAATCCGAACTATCAAAATTTCAGCCCAACGATTGATTCCAGTATCGAGGAAGGCATTAGGTCATATCTGTCTGCTGATTATGTGAAGTCTTATGATATAATGTTACCTCATGCCATTAATGGAGTGGTCAGAGCACAGTTTTATCTTGGTGCATTATATTTTGAGGGACGCAGAGTTTTAAGAAATCGATTACAGTCTTATTTATGGCTGGATCTTGCAGCTAAAAGTAGCTATCCAGGTGCCAAGCAGCTTATCGACAGATTACGAATAGATATGTCGTCTGAGGAACTACTAGATGTACTTGAGCGAACCAAGTTGAATAAACATCCACCCGTTTGGTGAAGCCTATTTTGTAATTGATTGATTTAAAATATATTGATGCAGCCACTTAGCACCACACAATCCTCCTACAATTGTGCATAGAAGTATTGATCCGGTTGGTGAAGTGAATTGATCCCACCACCAAAATAAATCACTAAAACTTAATTTATCTTTTGGTGAAGCCATAAATGCCAGCACAGTAAAGCGGAGTAGGTTAGCCAGTAGGTAAGTTATTATAGCGCCAGTAAAAAAGCCAACAATCTTTGTGAATGTTATGTTCAAGATAAATAACCTTTAAAAGATCTCTGTGAGCCCCAAAAGTACAATAGCCATATGAATTCGATAATAATTAAACACCTTCTACTATTCTAATATCTCTTTCAGCTCCATCCGCAAGGGCTTGCAGCGCTTCTTGATATTGTTCGCTATTATACGCAGATATTGCGGCTGCAACACTTTCGAACTCTATTAAAACCGTCCTTTCATTCAGGCCGTGCTCAAAAGTCTCCACTTTTCCTCCTCTAGCGAGAAAGCGTCCCCCATTTTTTATTATAGCGGGACCCGCTAATTTAGCATAATTTGACAAAGCTTCGTTATTATTGATAGACCGGTAACACCCTACCCAATATCCTTTAGACATTTTTGTATTCCTGATTCTTGTTAATTGGATTAGTTAGCAACTAATTAATTATTTCGAAGAGATAATATACTAATATGTATTATAAAGATGTTCTATTTTTAAATTTGATTATGAAGTAACTAGAAAGAGAGAGATTAATGCGAATTGAACCCATACACCCTGATCCGAGTCAGGCTGATAAATTACCCTATTCCCCTTCTATACGTGTGCAGGGAGCTGGTGACTTGCTTTTTATATCAGGCTGTACAGCTATACCACTTTATCATTCTCACCCTCATGTTCATGAAGAACATGTATTGCCAGATGATATAAAATTACAAACTCGCCTAGCAATGGATGATATAAAACTCTCATTGGATGCCTGCAATATTGGTTGGGAAAATGTAGTTAAGGTAACAAAATATTTAACCGATATGCGTGAAGCAGATGATATGCACGAGGTAATGGCCGAGTATTTTGGTAGCTGGAAACCAGCAAGTACAATGGTTTGTATAAATAACTTAAGCTCTCCTGGTGCGAGGGTAGAGATTGATATCACAGCTGTTTTGCCACCAAAATAATATTAAAAAGGAGTTGTCGATGCCTGTTATTTTTAACGAAGACGAGGTTCCGAAAGAACACATTAGTGAAGGAGTATCTGTGCAAAGGCTGATAACTCCAGAAAGCGTAAAGTCGGATTACCTATATACGGAAAGGTTGCATTTAGAGCCCAACGCTGTCAGTGATTTTAGTGTTGATAGTGATAGCTTAGTATGGTTTCACGTTATATCAGGCTCATTACTATTGTATGGGGAGTTTGGAGAGAAAGAACTAAGTGGGGATTATTTTGTACTGCTTCCTCCTTCCCTTGAAGCACGTGTCTCCACTACTGAGGGAGCTCTTTTGTTTAAGGCTACAGTACCCCAAGCGTATAGATTTGATCAAAACTGGCGTACTTCTGAAATGGGCATCAGATTTGTAGATTGGACAAAAGAACCGGTTTTAAATTCGGAGTACGATGAGAGGAGAAGGATTTATATGTTAACACCTCAGTTGTCGGGCACTAAGGTAGCTAAAGGGGAAATGATTATTTACCCTCCTGGAACAAAAGCGGCGAATCACCATCACGAGGGAGCCGAACATTTTCAAGTTATACTAACAGGTAATGCTACGTTTTATGTTGATAACGTTCCTCATAGCGTTAGAGCAGGTGACACAATCTACATCTATGATAATGAGCAGCATTATTTTATTAATGATGGAAAAGAAGAGTTGTCATTTATAGAATACTTTGTTCCTGGTGTTTATAAAACGGTTTGGGCTGAAGGAGCTAATATATGTACCTGGAGTCCTTCAGGGCTTAATATAAAAGGTGGAATGCCATCCAGAGAAGTTAAAGCCCACTCTTCGGCCGAAGCACACACTATAAAAGAACTTTAGTTAAATATTAGAATAAATTTGTTGAGATTGGAGAAAACTGAGATGATTGGTGTAATTGGTGGAACTGGAAATACTGGCAGGGCGGTTGTTAAAGCTCTTGAAAAAAAGTCTGTCGAATTTAGATGTTTGGTGCGGGATTCTGAAGTAGCGAAGCAGAAAATTGGGGAAACAGTTGAGTTAGTGCACGGAGATGTCTCAGATCACTCCTCTATAGAAAGGGGGCTGCAAGGTTGCGAAAAACTGTTTCTTTTAACAGGTCACAGCCCTGCATTAGCCGAACAGGAGATAGGCACAATTAAAGCTGCAAAACGTGCGGGAGTTAATTATATTGTAAAACTCTCAGGTGGAGATGCTGTTGCTACAGAAGACTGCCCTAGTTTGATAGGCAGATCCCATTGGCAGATTGAGCAAGCTCTTAAAGAAAGTGGTTTGGATTGGACAATATTGCGCCCTGGCTTCTTTATGCAAAACTTAATTAATACAGCCGGAATGGTAAAAGGACAAAGCAAAGTGATGATGCCTTTATCATCAACGGTCAATATAGCGATGATAGACGTGAACGATACAGGAGATGTGGCCGCAGAGGTTCTAACAACAGCAGGCCATGAGAACATGACTTATTTTCTTTCTGGACATGCTTATACGTTAGAAGATTTCTCATCGATTCTTTCAAAAGAGCTTGGAAATGATATTCCTTATTTGGAAATCCCTTTAGATGCTGCAGTAAAAGCGATGAAAGAGAGAGACATGCCAGACTGGTTAATAGACCATCAATCGGCATTGATGAGTATCGTAAACTCTGGGGTGGCGGGTGCAACTAATGATAACATTGCAAAGTTAAGTGGTCACGCACCAAGGACACTTGAGCAATTTGTGAGTAGTCATATTGATTTGTTTAAAAATTAGAGGAGCACTAATTATATTTTGAAATTGATTTCAAATTCCGGAGAAAGGACATGAAGGTTGGTTTTATAGGTGCTGGTATTATGGGAAGCGGTATGGTTCGTAATCTACTTTCTTCTGGTCATGAAGTCACAGTATTTAATCGCACTCAATCAAAGGCTAAATTGCTGGCCAGAGATGGAGCAAAAGTTGTAAATGCAGCAATTGAAACTGTTGATGGTGCCGAAATACTTATTACGATTTTGGGAGGAGATGAATCAGTTTCAGAGGTTCTATTCGGTGAACAAGATCTTATTACTGCTTTGCCCAAAGGATCCGTCCATGTCTCGATGGAGACAATAAGCGTGACTTATAGTCGAATATTAACCGATACTCATAAGTCCAGAAATAAAGGTTTTGTTGCTGCGCCGATTATAGGTAGGGGTGACGCAGCTGAATTGGGTGAGCTCACTTTAATAGTTGGAGGAGCCACAGAGGACATTAATCGCTGTTTGCCTGCTTTTGAAGCTATGAGCAAAAATATTGTACATGTTGGCGAGAACCCTGAGTCTGCGGCTTTTGTAAAATTGTCAAATAATTATTTAATAGCAGGTGCTCTTGCTGCAATGGGAGAAGCTTTTGCAGTTGTTAGGAAGGCCGGTGTTGATCCTAATGTTTTTTATGAGCTTATAACGACAACCATGTTTTCTGCTCCTATCTACTCTTATTACGGAAAGAATATAGCTGCTGATATACATACGCCTCCAAATTTCCGTTCTTCTTTGGGGTTAAAGGACATCAACCAGACCATCGAAAGCGCTAGGGGAATTGGAGTTCCTATGCCCCTCGCCGAATTAGTAAAAAGTCAGATTCAACAAACCATCGAAAATGGAGATCAGGATCTTGATTGGTCCTGTGTTGCAAGGGTAGCTGCGAAGGCAGCTGGATTAAAATAACATGAGATAACATTTTCAGTGGTTTTCTTTTCTACATCATGTTTTAGATTTTTAATGGGGATAATATGTTGAATGTAGCAGTTGTCGGTCTTGGTTGGTGGGGCAAACAAATTGTATCAAGCCTGAAAGATAGCAAAACAATTAATGTAGTTAGAGGTGTCGATATAAATTTAGATTCTGTCCGGGATTTTGCTAATACTCACGGATTAAAAATAGATAATTCTTACGATCAGGTTCTGATTGACCCAAACATAGATGCTGTGATTCTTGTAACGCCACACTTACTGCACGAAGAGCAAGTTTTAGCTGCAGCAGAGGCAAATAAACATATTTTTTGTGAAAAGCCATTTGCTCTAAATGCAGAATCTGCAAGGGTTATGGTAAAGTCTTGTAAAGAGAAGGGTATATGCCTGGGGATAGGGCATGAGCGAAGATTTGAACCTGCATTAGAGGCAATAAAAACTAATCTTGATTCTGGGGATCTAGGAACACTTATCCATATAGAATGCAATTGGTCTCATAACAATTTCACAAAAAATGTCGCTTCCGGATGGCGAAAAGATCCCAAGCAGGCTCCGGCGGGAACACTAACTGCTTTAGGAGTTCATATTACTGATTACTTTCAATCGATAGCTGGCCCGGTTGAAAAGTTACGAGCATTGACAACTCATCGTTCAGACTTGTTTCCTGAAGATGACGTTGTCGCAGTTCAATTTGTTTTTGAGAGCGGTGCAACTGGATTGATGTGTAATATCGCCACAACCCCATTTTATAGTAGAATTAGTGTTTTTGGTGATAAAGGTTGGGCTGAGGCTAGGGAAAACTCAAATGTTGATATTCCAGAACCTGCAACACTAACAACACGCTGGTTGGACGAAGAATTAACTACACAAACTTATGCATCTACCAATGTTGTAAAACTGAATTTGGAGCAATGGGCAGACGCAGTTGAAGGCAGGGGTGCATATAGATTCACTAGTGAACAAATATTACATAATGTTGAAATACTTGAAGCTATAGTGAATTCTGCAACGAGTGGCGAAGAAGTTTTCTTACGTAAATAAATAACAGTAAGTGTAGGAAAAATCTTTATTCTTCAATTAATTAGTGGCTTTCATTCCAGTGCACCATGGGCAATCCCGCTACTGGAGAGGTGAAATAAGGTAAGTTCGTAGAACGTAGGCTCCCGACATAGACGGTTTTTAAATCTGGTCCCCCAAAAGTTACTGAAGCACACCAAGTAGCGATTTCACCTCCACAAGTAAGTATAAGGTCAGCATTCACAGTTCCGTTCTGAAATGCATCATCTAATTTTTTTACTTCTTCAGGACTAGAGTCATCAAAGATAATTCTCAAGTCTCCTTCTGGGGTGATTGCAAACAGGCCATCATTCATAACGTGTGTGCCCCATAAATTGCCATAAGAATCAAAAGCACATCCATCTATAAATCTTCCATGATCGCTTGGCCCAAAAATTTCCTTGGAACCCAAGCTCCCATCATTAGCAATTTTATATCTGGCAATGTTACGCCCACATGTTTGTACCACATATAGGTATTCTTCCTTTGCATCCAATTTGCATTCATTAGAGAAATGTACGTCGTCAGCAACTATTCTTACGCCTTTGCCCTCTTCGTAAAGGAGAACTCTTCCATCAATTAGGTCTTTCCTTATTGCTGATGGCCAATCATGTACCATGGTGGAAATAGTTATCCATATTCTATTTTTACTGTCTCTACAAACGAAATTCACTTTACCGATTGGATCACCATCGACACTGTCGAACATAACTTTTGTTTCGCCACTTCTTGTCATTCTTTCCAGGCAGTCAGTGCCGAAGTTAGAGATTAAGATGTCTCCATTGTCTGCAAAGGCCAGGCCGTTTGGGAGAGTGCCTTCAACAAATTTATTTGCATCATTATCAGATGAACCAAATGCTTCAGAATCATGAGATTGAGTAATTATTTCTTGCGATCCATCTGGGCTAATTTTTACCACGCCACCACGGGCATCAGCAGACCACAGGGTCCCATCCTTTTCTGCCAAAATACATTCAGGTCTTTGGAGATCTGATCCTATGAATTTAAAATCTTCTTTCTGAAGGGTAAAACCATCTATAGGGTTGGACATAATTTTTCCTCTAATCAAGTTATCTGTTAATTTCAAATAGACCGGCAGCGCCCATGCCGCCACCAACGCACATAGTCACTACTCCATATTTAGCTCCACGTCTTTTGCCTTCGATTAAAAGATGAGCTGTTAACCTTGAACCACTCATGCCATATGGATGACCAACTGATATAGCGCCTCCGTTAACGTTAAATTTATCGGGGTCAATTTCTAAAGTATCTCTGCAATAGACAGTCTGTGCAGCAAAGGCTTCATTTAGTTCCCAAATATCTATGTCATCAATTGTAAGTTTCGCTTTGCTCAGCAGTTTAGGTACTGCCAAAACTGGACCTATGCCCATTTCGTCAGGCTCACATCCTGCTATAGAAAAACCACGAAAGTATCCGAGGGGCTCTATACCTTTTTGTTCTGCTACCTTTGAATTCATAATTACACAGGCTGAAGCTCCATCAGACAACTGGCTAGCGTTTCCAGGAGTAATACAGCCTCCTTCTAAAACAGGTTTCAAATTTGCTAAGTCAGATTCATTTGTTTCTGGTCGATTGCCTTCGTCTTTTTCTAAGTTTACTTTTTTTTCTATTACCTCTTCCGTTTCTCGGTTTTTAACAAGCATGACAGTTTCTATTGGAACTATCTCATCATCAAATTTTCCTGACTGCTGGGCGGCTGCCGTCCTGATCTGACTTGATAATGCATATTCATCCTGAGACTCACGGCTAACGTTGTAACGACTTGCCACAGTTTCTGCCGTGTCCAGCATGTTCATATATATATCAGGACGATTTTCTTTTAGCCACGACGCTTCGTTATCAGGCTCAACTTGATGTTCAGGCGGTAGCTGACTTATAACTTCAACTCCGCCTGCAACACCACAATCAATTTCTCCTACCATAACTCGTTGTGACAACATGGCGATTGTCTGAAGGCCCGATGAACAAAATCGATTAATAGTTGCTGCGCTGGCACTTACTGGTAGACCGGCCCGCATAGCACTTATCCGCGCAACATTCATTCCAGTTTGGCCTTGTGGAAAACCACACCCAACAAGTATATCTTCGATTTCACTTGGATCAACACCAGAACGCTTAACGGAGTGTTCTATTGCATGTCCCATCAAGTCGGCTCCATGAGTATTATTATAAGACCCACGGTATGCTTTACCTATAGGAGTTCGAGCAGTGGAAACTATTACAGCTTCAGACATTTTAATTATCCCATAAATTACGAAAAATTTTTGGTTAAACTAAAACTTAACCATATCTCCGCCTTTTAGGTCGAGAATTTCACGAGCCTCATCAGGTGTAGCTACTTCTAGAGACAAGTTTTCACAAATGTTGCGTATTTTAGCAACCTGATCAGCGTTTCTTTCAGCAAGTTTCCCTTTGGCTATGTATAGAGAGTCCTCCAAACCTACCCTCACACTGCCACCCATCATTGCTGATTGAGTCGTGAAGTTTAACTGGTGTCGTCCTGCAGCCAATACTGAGAAGACATAATCATCACCAAATAAGCGGTCAGCTGTGTTTTTCATATGAATGAGGTGGTCAAGTTCGGCGCCTATTCCTCCCATTATTCCAAAAATGAATTGAAGAAAAATAGGAGGCTTTAATCGACCAGTAGAATAGAAATAATGTGTATTATATAGATGGCTCACGTCGTAACATTCATGCTCGAACTTAACACCTCTTTTGTCTGCTAGCTCGGTAATAATGTATTCCATCTGCTTAAAAGTGTTTGTAAAGATGAAGTCATCTGTCATCTCGAGATAGGGTTTTTCCCAATCGTACTTCCATTCATCATATCTGTTGACTAGATTGAAAAGTCCAAAGTTCATAGACCCCATATTAAATGAGGTGACTTCTGGTTCTGCCCTAACGGCTGCTGCAATCCTCTCATCTACGTGCATTCCTAAGCCACCGCCCGTAGTTATGTTAACCACTGCGTCGGTGTTTTGTTTGATGCGTGGAAGAAACTCCATGAAGACATCAGGGTCTCCGGTTGGTTTGCCATCCTCCGGATTTCGTGCATGTAGATGAATTATAGATGCTCCTGCTTCAGCAGCTTCAATCGAAGCTTGTGCAATTTCATCAGGCGTTATTGGGATATGTGGAGACATTGTAGGAGTATGGATTGCTCCTGTAATAGCGCACGAGATTATTACTTTAGTCTTTTTTGCCATGAGGTTCTCCCTTAAATTAATGAGGCTTTTTTGGCTTAGCCTACTTTTGTATTTTAATAATATCTTATCTCAATTGATCAGTGGTTTTCCGTCGTAAGTATAGTTTCTGGTGATTACTATATGCCAACTATAAGGATTTTTTAAATACTCAGTAATTAATAAAGTCTTAAAATTACTTTAGCTAGCAGTTGACAATCGTTTTCAGCCAGTCGTTCAATAGTTTACGTAGTTTAGCTGTCAGTCTCTAATTTTCCAAGGAGTCCGATAAAAAAAGGTTGTTTTTATAAATGTTTAAATTACAGAGCAATGACTAGTTAATTAAAATAAAGAAAATATGCTTAACTAATAAAACTATGAGACACACAAACCTTTTTTAACTGGGGGTAAGAAAAATGAAACTAATAACATTCACTACTGGTTCTGATGAACCGAGGTTAGGTGTACTAAATACTGATGAAACTGGTGTTATTGATTTAGCCTTGTCAGATAATCAGCCTTTTTTTGAAACAATGCTTGATATGATTTCGGCCGGTGAAGAGGCTCTTGATATTGCAAAACAGATTTTAGAGAGCCATGACAATAATTATAGTCATGCGCTATCTGATATCTCTATTAAAACGCCTATACTTGAGCCCCCTCAAATAAGAGATTTTTTGTGCTTTGAAGAGCATCTAATAAACGCCTTTGCAATGCTTAGAAAAAAGAAGGCTGATGCAGAACCTGATCCTGAAGAAGCTTTAAAGCGTTTTGAGGCGGAAGGCGCATTCAAGCCACCAGAGATATGGTATGAACAACCTCTTTATTATAAGCCTAGTAGGTTTGGTGTAATAGGATCTGGAGAGGACGTTTTGTGGCCTTTCTTTTCTGAGCTCATGGATTATGAAATGGAGTTTGGAGCTTGGATAGGCAAATCAGGTAAAGATGTGACGCCTGAAGAAGCCAAGGAAATGATCTTCGGATATTCTATCTTTAATGATATTAGCGCTCGTGACACTCAGGCTCGCGAAATGCCAGCTGGGTTTGGTCCTGGAAAAGGTAAGGACTTTGAGACTGGTCAGATAATTGGGCCCTGCATTGTAACCGCTGACTCTTTTGACCCATACGATACTGAAATGATAGTTCGAATTAATGGCGAAGAAGTAAGTAGGGGCAATTCCGGTAATATGTATTGGAAATTTGAAGATTGTATATCACATACTTCTCGGGCAGAGAGGTTGTATCCAGGTGAGTTTTTCTGTTCCGGCACTGTTGGAGGTGGCTGTGGTCTTGAGCATGACAGGTATCTAAGTCCCAACGACATAATAGAGTTAGAGGTAATAGGTATAGGAACATTACGAAATCGAATTGTGAGGCAGTCATAAACATATGCAGAGGCACTTCATAATTTTCAAATGTGATTAAGGTGATATCCGTCCAATGTATTTGAAACATAAGTGGAAGCATATCAATTAAGAATTTGTAATAAGTAACGGGGATACTATGGAAGAGATTTTTATTCAAACTGAAGAACAGCGCGCAATTTTAGAATCGGTTAGAAGGTTTGTTGAAGAGGAAGTAACGCCTCGTGCAGCAATGTTGGATTCAAACCCCGATCCAGAAGATGGTTTTTCTTGGGAGATAGTTGAGGCTGCAGACGCATTTGGCTTAAGAACAATGGCTTTGTCTGAAGACTATGGTGGAATGGGAACTGACTCTCTTACCACTGCTATGGTTGTTGAAGAGCTAGGAAGAGGCGATTTAGGAATCTCCGTTGTATTTGCTCAAACTTTGAAAATCGCACAAATAATGGAGAAAGCTCTTAATGACGAACAAAAGCAAAGAGCTCTTGTGCCATTTGTCGAAGATCCTCGTGCTATACTTAGCATCTGCATAACCGAACCTGAAAATGCTTCTAATTATTTGGTCCCTTACCCTTCCTCGTTTAATACTAGGGCAGAAAAAAAAGGTGATGGTTGGGTTGTGAATGGGATGAAACATTTTATTTCCAATAGTAATAGATCTCGTTTTTTTTTGGTCTTTGTTCAAACGGATAAGGATAAGCCGTTTACGGAAGGTTCAACTTGCTTTCTTTTAGAACGGGGACATCCTGGTTTTACCGTAGGTCGAGTCCATGATAAAATGGGAGAACGTTTAGCAAATAATTCTGAGCTTTTTTTCGAAGATTGCTTTATTCCCGATGAAAATGTTGTTGGTCAAGTAAATGGGGGTTTAAAGACGCTTGGAGAGTTTTTTCCCCAGAGTAATGCTTACGCCGGAGCTAGTATTTTGGGGGTAGCTGTAGCCTGTTATGAAAAATCCTTAAACTGGGCTCAGACTAGGGTGCAGGGCGGTAAGCCTTTAATTGAACATGATGGCATAAGAGCCCAAATTGCAGAAATGAAAATGCTTATTGATGCTTCACGCGCATATATACACCGTGCTGCCTGGTTAGCTGATCATCAAGACCAGGGTTGGGACACAACCTTAGGCGCTTTACCTAAAGTTATGGCTTCACAGGCTGCATGGAAAATTGCCACTTGGACTTTAGAAATACATGGTGGTCATGGTTATATGAAAGAAGCTGGCGTTGAAAAATTAATCAGAGATGCGGCGGCTTTTTTACACTCGGACGGGGTCAATAGAACCTTACTGCTTCGTGCGGCCAATTTTATGGACTGGTGATTTATATTTTTTGTATTTGTAAAATAAAGTAATTGCGATTCTTGGTTGTCAATGTTGTTTTGTAAGGACACAAATTATAGTGAGGAAGCAGAGCATGTCTAAGTGGCAATTTACTAAAGGTTTGCACGATATAGGAAATGATGTTTTTGCTTATATACAACCTGATGGAGGTTGGGGCTGGAGTAATTCCGGTCTAATAGTGGATCAAGAAGATAGCCTATTGGTTGATACTTTATTTACCCCCTCTTTGACGCAAGAAATGTTGGAACAAATGTGTGACGCTACGCCGGCGGCAAAAAATATAGGGGTGTTAGTAAACACGCATGCAAATGCTGATCACACATGGGGTAACCAGTTAATTAAGGATGCTAAAATTATAGCTTCGACCGGTTGTGCCGAGGAGTTTGACCATTTTTTGCCTGAACAAATAATTTCTATGTTGGAAAACAGTGCAGATCTTGGGTTAGTGGGTGAGTTTGCAGAGCATTGTTTTTCATCTTTTAATTTTAATGGTATTGAGTTGACGCCACCAACCTCTACCTTCGAAAAAGAGATGAGCTTATTAGTTGGTGATAAAAAAGTAGAATTATTTAATGTTGGACCTGCACATACGCGAGGAGATGTATTGGTTTTTGTGCCAAGTGACAGAGTTGTCTTCACTGGGGATATAATTTTTAATGGCGGTCATCCAGTTATTTGGGATGGTCCAATTCGTAATTGGCAAAAAGCTTGCGATATTATTCTTTCATTAGAGGCAGATGTTATCGTGCCAGGACATGGTCCCATAACGGATAAGACATTTGTAAATGTGTTTAAAGGTTATTTAGATTATATTGAAAGCGAGACAAAGAAACGTTACGAGGCAGGACTTTCTGTCTGGGACGCTGCTTGTGACATTTCACTTGCAGATTATGATACTTGGATTGATGCAGAAAGAATTTATGGAAATGTTGCAGCTCTTTATCGCGAGTTTGAGGGAGATGAATCGTCCCCTATGATAATGCAAATATTCGAAGGAATGGCTCGTTATCATAAAGAAATAACCCTTGCTGAGAGATAGGGCTTCATATCATGAATCTAGGAATACTGCTAAGTCGTGCTGCACAGTCTTTTCCGGACAGACCTGCCATATCATACGGCAAGAATACTTATTGCAATTACAGAGATCTGGCAAATCGAGCTGCTTCATTAGCTGGCTCGATGCAGGAAGACCTAGCCCTAAAAATTGATGATCGTATAGGATTGTTTATGACTAATTGCCCAGAGTTTCTGGAGGTTTTTCATGGTGTGCTCCATGCAGGAATGACAACTTTACCTATTAATAATAAATTGCACGAAAAAGAACTCGCTTATATCCTAGATGATGCTAGGGCAAGCGCACTGTTTGTAACGAAAGATTTGGTGGAAAAAGCAGAGAGTGCCATTGAGCAAATTGGCACTAATGTAAAGCTAGTTGTAGTAGGTGGCAAGGAATACAAAAAGTTTTCAAATGGTTTACCAATACCAATAGTTCATAGAACTCAAGATAATTTAGCTTGGTTGTTTTATACTAGTGGAACTACAGGTCAGCCAAAAGGAGCCATGCTAACCCACCGTAATTTATGGGATGCAACCTTGAATTATTTTGTGGATGTAGATCGAGTACCATTTAACGGCAGCGCAATTCACGCCGCCCCAATGTCCCATGGTTCTGGCTTTTATGGATTACCGCATCTTGCGGTTGGAGCTCAACAAGTGATTCCAGAATCTGGAGGCTTTAGCCCTGAAGAAATTTATGAGTTAATTAGTTGTCATTCTGAAGTTTCTATGTTTGCGGCGCCGACGATGGTTAACCGATTCGTTGAACATGATGGTGATGCAAATACTCAAAACCTAAGGACTATTACATATGGTGGAGGACCAATGTACGTTGAGGACTGTAAACGTGCACTAGATAGACTGGGACCAAAATTAATACAAATTTACGGGCAAGGTGAGAGCCCCATGACAATAACTGTTTTACCCAGAGAAGATCATATTGCTGAAAATAATCCACGTTTTGAAGAAAGATTAGCGTCCGTTGGGTATGCTCAAAGTGTAGTTGAAGTGATTGTGACCGATGCTGATAACAATGCTCTTCCCAGCGGAGAAATAGGGGAGGTGTTAGTTCGTGGAGATGTGGTAATGAAAGGTTACTGGGAAAAACCAGAGGTTAGTTCTGAAACTCTAGCAGATGGTTGGTTGCATACAGGGGATATGGGTGTTTTTGATGAAGATGGATATTTAACTTTAAAAGATCGATCTAAAGACCTAATTATCAGTGGTGGATCCAATATATACCCAAGAGAAATAGAAGAGATATTACTAAGACATAAATCAGTTAGTGAATGTGCTGTTATAGGTCGTCCTCATAAAGACTGGGGTGAGGAAGTTGTAGCATTTATTTCTCTAGTGGAAGGCCATACTATCGATATAGAAGAGCTAGAGAGACTATGTTTAGAAAATATTGCGAGATTCAAGCGTCCTAAAGAGTATCGTTTGGCTGAGTCCTTACCAAAGAATAATTATGGAAAAATTGTTAAACGAGAATTGCGTGATCAGCTAGAAGACGAAAGTGAATGACTTGTAGGCTTAATGAAAAAGTAGCTATTGTAACCGGCGCGGGCTCGATAGGAGAAGGTTGGGGTAATGGAAAAGCTACTGCTGTCCTGTTCGCTCGTGAGGGGGCAAAGGTTATGTGCGCCGATCTTAATGCAAGTGCTGCTGAGGAGACGGTTAATATAATCACAAGTGAGGGAGGTGAGGCTCTAGTCTTTGAGGCAGATGTTACAGATAGCGCACAAGTTAAGGCTATGGTTGATACGACTAAAAAACGTTTTGGTAAACTAGATATACTGCATAATAATGTTGGAATTGCTGAGGTGGGTGGTCCTGTCGATGCTAAAGAGGAAAGCTGGGATAGAGTTCACAACGTTAATCTGAAAAGCGCGTATCTGACAACTAAATACTCTATACCTTACATGTTAGAGCAAGAAGAGGGTGCAATAGTGAATGTTTCCTCAATTGCAGGAGAACGGTGGTTGGGGGTTCCATATATTTCATATGCAACCACCAAAGCGGCGCTGACACAAATGACCCGAGTCGTCGCAAGACAATATGCTCCTAACAACATTCGTTGCAATGCTATACTTCCTGGATTAATGAAGACTCCAATGGTAGCTCACTCACTCAAAGGGTCGTATGGTGATACAGATGAAGATGAATTATGGTCTCGTAGAGAAGAGCAGGTTCCGTTGAACCGGGTTGGTGATGCTTGGGATGTAGCTTATGCAGCTCTTTATTTAGCCTCTGATGAGGCACGTTATGTTACAGGCACTTCATTGGTAGTTGATGGAGGAATCACGTTAGGAATTGGATAAAGGAGTAACTGATGATATCGCCAGTTGATTCTGGTTTGCAGGCAGTTTTTGAGAAACTAAAAGAAGAAGGCAATGCTCTTCCTGATCCCTCGGAGGTAGGTGTAGAGGAAGGACGTGCTGCTCGAGCCAGATATTATAAATACCTCAACCATCCAGATGGAGTGTTGCCTGTCGATGAGGTAAGTGACGTAGAAATATCAGGTCCTTATGGTCCAATTTTGCTGCGTTTTTATTATCCCAGTTCTGAAAGAAATGTTCCTGTCACATTGTTCATACACGGGGGAGGCTGGTGGACGGGAAACATCGAGGCTTATGATCAAATATGTCGTCGTTTAGCTTTAGAAAGTGGATGTGCCGTGGCTAGTTTAGAATATCGACTTTGGCCTGAGTACCGTTTTCCTGTTCCAGTTGAAGAAACTATAGAGGCTGCCAACTGGCTGCTTAAAGAAGGTAATCAAGTAGGCGTAGACCAAACACGTGTTGCATTCTGCGGTGACTCTGCTGGTGCGACGCTCGCACTTTATGCGGGTAATCAACTCAAACATACAGGAGCTGTGCGGGCCTTGGCACTGGTTTATGGCGTCTATTTGTTTGACTTAGAAACGGCGTCGTGGAAGGAGTTAGGGGATGGAACCTATGGTCTTACAGTAGCTCAGATGAAGTGGATATGGGATGGGTATTTACATGGCTCAGATACTTCTCCAACTGATCCTCGTATAGCTCCAGCGCACGCTGATTTGAGTGGACTTCCAAATACCTGGGTTATGTGTGGAGATCTCGATCCTTTAATCGATGACAGTCGTGTATTAATTGAGAACCTTAAAAAATGTCAGGTCGAATATATTTTTAAAGTTGAAGAAGGTGTAACTCATTTCGTTTGGATGTGGCAGAGAATATACAAGCGCTCTAGAAATTCCATCTCTGAAGGAGCTGGTTTTTTAAAAACGAATTTACGAAAATCATGATTTTTCCTTCGCCATGTTTTCTCTAAGATGTTCAACTGCATCAAAATATGACCTAGGATCATCCAGATGGATTATTTCTTCCCACCTTTTGCCTAAATATTCTGGGGTAATTTTGTCTCGGGGGTTTGTTTGAATCCCGGTGCTCTCTAAAATATGTATTTTTGAGTAATAGCCAGCAGTAGCTGAAATAATGCTGCCTGATTCAGTGCATTCATCACTCACTAAATAAGTGACCATGGCGGTGACAGCTTCGGGGGTTACTAGATTCGGATCATATTCATTGAAAATGCCGGAGGGCTCTGCAATACGTGTGGCAGCTAATGGCGCCAGTGTGTTAATCTTAATATTATTCTGTGCACACTCGATTTTTAATGTGTTCATTAGTCCAATTACACCCATTTTCGCTGAACTATAATTCGACTGACCAAAATTTCCATAAATCCCCGAAGTGGAAGAAACCATTAGAATACGTCCATAATCTTTATCACGCATTATTGGGTAAGCAGCGTATGTAACGTAGGCTGAACCCATCAAATGAACACGGATAACATGCTCATAATCATCCAAATTCATTTTGTGAAAAGATTTATCTCTTACAATTCCAGCATTATTGATCAAGATATCAACAGTACCAAAAGCATCTATAGCGGTTTGAATGATTCTGGCTGCTTGCTCCTTATCTGAAACATCATCAAAGCTAGCAACCGCTTCGCCTCCTTTCGAGTTAATTTCTTCAACTACTTTCTCGGCTGGTGTTTGTGATTCACCACTTCCATCAATTGCGCCGCCTAGGTCGTTAACGATTACTTTTGCTCCACGCTCAGCTAAAGAGAGGGCATAACTGCGACCCAATCCGTGTCCTGCTCCTGTTACGACTGCAACACGATTATCAAATCTAATTTCCATTATTTTATATTCCTGTTTTCAAAAATTAGAGAAACCTTTTTAAACACTCCAAGTTCTAGTAATTCTGTAAACTGATTTCGTATATGAGTTATATTCTAGTAATTATTTTTAAAATAGCGCATTACGAATAGATTTTATATGGCTTACGAGTTAGTTTTCCCAATAAAAAGATAGGAATTTTATGTGAGTTTGTAGAATGAGAAACAAATTAGATATTATTAGCAGGGTATTAAGACATGGTTGAGTTAGATTGGATACAATATTGGTTTATGTTTCCAATATCGATTTGTGTGGCAACTACTGCGATGTTAAGTGGTATAGGTGGAGCAGCACTTTTTATTCCAATATTTGTAATTATTTTTCCTTTGTTGGGGCCCGAATATCCACTTACAACAGCAGCCGCTATCGGATCTGCTCTAATGACTGAAGTTTTTGGGTTTTCTTCTGGTTTCGTAGGATATTACAGGAAAAAACTTATTGATTTTAAGTCTGCTATACCTTTTCTAATAGTATCCGTGCCTATAGCTGTGGTTGGGGCAGTGTTACTTGCCTCACTGAAAGATCAGGAGGTTTTTTTAAAAGGTGCGTATGCCCTCTTAATGTTGATTTTATGTCCTATCATTTTAAGACACACTCCAGCCGAGGCAAATGATCCTTCAACAAGCTCATCAGACAGGGAAAATAAATCTGAAAGAGTAAAAATGAGTATTACCTCACAAGACGGTATTACGTACGATTACCATAAGCCTCGTCTTGGTATATTTGGGGTAGGAGCCACGGGCATTGGAGGTTTCATCACAGGTTTATTAGGGGTGGGCATAGGAGAGGTAATAATGCCACAGCTTGTGAAGCGTAACCGAGTTCCAGTGGCAGTTGCGGCAGCTACATCTGTGTTTATTGTAATTATAACCATAGCGTCTGCGTCATTCACTCAAGTCACAGCTTTAATAGCAGCAGGAGGGATAAATGCAATACCTTGGAACTTGGTTGTTTATACTATTCCAGCAGTCATTCTTGGAGGACAGATAGGTCCCCGACTGCAAGGTAAAATAGCCCAAGGCACTATGGAGAAGATTATTGCGATACTATTTGGTATAATTGGGATTGCTATGTCGTTTATTGTAATAAGACAATTATCAACTTTTTGAGACATCATTTAAAATGAGCTTGGATCTCAAATGACACTGGGAATTTCAGATAGACGCTATCGAAGACGCCGTCAGGGTAGGTTAGTCATAGCACTCGTTCGCTGGGTGTTTGTTTTACTTGTAGCTATTTTTGCTGGTTATTATGCTTACGACTTTGGACTAGAGCTCGCTCGAAAGGAAGTGCGGGTGCTAGAAACTAAAATGTATCAGACTAGCTTGACGCTAGAACAACTTAAAACAGATATTGTTGGACTTGAAACTGCCCTAAGAGCTGAACGAGCACTGGTTGCTAAATGGCGAGATCATTATGAAAGTGAAGTTCCGGGAGCTGAGGATAAAGAGCTACTTATAAAAATTCATCAACGAATCAAAAAAGGAGTCTCTCGTAAAAGAATTTCTGAAATAATTACACTTGCGCAGAAAAGAGATGTATGTGAGCCGCTTCAAGTAACGAGACGTTTTGTTGTACAAAACCCTGTTTATGCGGGGCCTAACGATAATGTATCATTTGCAGATAAATCGATACTTGTTACGGCCATAGGTAAATCAAAGATAAATAATCGAGGAAGGCCCGAGGCATGGTTTGATCCTGCAAAAAAGGTGGTTGTGTATTTTACAAAGCCTGGAGGAGAGACTACATCCGCTGAGGGTGTGCTTCCGCTTCATCATGCGGTAGTAGTGGGTGATAAGGAATATCGTTTTAGTATAGTGTCAGGAATGCGGTCTTTTGTTGAGATTTCGGGTAGAAAATGCGATTACCCATAAATTTAGCTATAGATAAGCCAATTTCATTTCAATTACAGACTTGAAAGCTTGATAGGAAATGTCTAAATCGTTCCCTTGTTTTAAAAAGTATGTAATTAAGTGTAGTCTTTTATAGATTGACGAAATGAAAAGTCTCAAAATAAAGTTACTTTTGGAGTTAAAAGATAGTGGATAAATTGCTGGAAATTGATGGTTTGACCAAGAAATTCGGACCCATTTCGGCCGTTGATAATATTTCTTTCTCCGTGTCTCGTGGAGAGGTGTTAGGGTTTTTGGGCCCCAACGGTGCAGGAAAGTCAACAACAATGAAGATGGCCACCGGGTATTTATCTCCGACAGCTGGGAAAGTAAGCGTTTGTGGGTATGACGTGCTTCACTCACCATTGGAGATAAAAAGGAGACTGGGCTATTTGCCTGAAGGTGCCCCACTTTATGGCGATATGACACCAAATAGTTTATTAAACTTCGTTTGTGATATCCGTCAGTTAAATAAAGAGAAACGAAAAATGGGCTACGAGCACGTTGTAGAAAGTCTTCAGCTCGAGCGGGTTCTTCACCAACCCATTGAAACTTTATCTAAAGGTTATAAGAGAAGAGTTGGACTTGCTCAAGCAATAATTCATGATCCTGAAGTCCTTATACTTGATGAGCCGACGGATGGGTTAGATCCTAACCAGAAACACGAAGTTAGGCAGTTGTTAGATCGTATGTCTCATTCTAAAGCAATAGTTATTTCCACTCATATTCTAGAAGAAGTTGATGCTGTGTGTAGTAGGGCAATAATCATTTCACAAGGTAAAATAGTTGCTGACCAGAAGCCATCTATGCTTGAAAGAAGCTCGCGGTTTCATAATGCTGTAGGGATTCGAATTGAAGCTACAAACTCGGAACGGTGTATTACTTTGATAGAAAATATTCCAGACGTTCAGCTTGTAGAGATTGTCAGAAATGATGAAGAACTTGTTGAAATAGTTGTGTTTCCAAGCAATAAAAAGGACATTTTGGGATCTATAAGAAATTCTATGGATGAGGATGGGCTTAAGGTGTTAGAGATGTATGTGGAGAGAGGACGGTTGGAAGAAGTATTTAGAGAGTTAACCGTAGGCGGCTTAGAGGTGAAAAATGCGTAACACCTGGATCATATGTAGTCGTGAACTAACATCATATTTTATATCGCCTGTGGCCTATGTTTTTATTGTGATCTTTCTTGCGTTAGCTGGTGGTTTAACTTTCTTTTTTGGAAATTGGCTAGACAGAGGGCAGGCCGATTTACAGGTGTTTTTTATATATCATCCATATCTGTATCTGTTTTTGATCCCCGCTGTTGGAATGAGGTTGTGGGCAGAAGAAAGAAAATCCGGTTCAATGGAGTTTTTAATGACTCTTCCTATTTCTACTAGCCAGGCTGTTATAGGGAAATTTTTAGCAGCTTGGATATTTGTAGGGATAGCTCTTTCTCTTACGTTTCCAATATGGCTTACAGTGAACTTTTTGGGCGACCCTGATAATGGAGTAATCGTAACAGCTTACGTAGGCAGCTGGTTAATGGCAGGAGGTTTTTTAGCGCTAAGCTCAAGCGTTTCTGCTTTAACGAAAAACCAGGTCATAGCCTTTGTTCTTGCAGCTGTTATTTGTTTTATATTTTTGATGAGTGGCGTTGAGCTAGTTCAAGCATTTTTTCGTGCTTGGGCCCCTCCTAGATTTGTTGAAGCCATAGCCGAACTGAGTTTCTTAACGAATTTCGGTGATCTCTCTCAAGGAGTTATAGATGTACGTGATATTTTATTCTTTTTATCCGTAATAGCAGTTGCTTTGTTTGTTAACATTTTAATTGTTGAAATTAAGAAAAGCAGTTGAGTAATGTTTGATAAAATTAAAAGCTCGGATCGCTCTGTACTTGCAACTATAGGTATTGGTCTTGCTATTATTTTCTTTTTAGCATTTAACGCTATCGTCAATAATATCTTCACTGCAAATAGATTAGATCTTACACAAGACGAATTATTTACTTTGTCGGACGGCACCAAAGACTTGTTAAGTAACATTGATGAGCCAGTTGATGTAAGACTTTATTATTCTCGAAAATTCAGTGAAATAGGCCCAGATATAGCAAGACATGCAACTAGGGTAATAGAGTTACTAGAGGAGTACGAGCGTCTTTCGAGAGGCAAGGTAAGATTTAAATTGTTTGATCCAGAACCGTTCTCTCCCGAAGAAGATTTAGCTGTTAGTGACGGCCTGCAAGGTCTTCCTTTTGATCAATCTGGAGAGCTAGTTTATTTCGGTGTTGCAGGTACAAATAGTACAGATGACAAAGATTCTATCAGCTATCTATCTCCTGAGCGGGCACCATTCCTAGAATATGACTTAACTCGATTAATTCATAATCTAGCTAATCCAGAGAAAACTAAAATTGCAATATTTTCTGATTTGCCTCTACAAGGAACCAGGTTTGACAATTATAAACCTTGGTTAATTATTGATGGTATGAAGCAGTTTTTTGATATTGAATTTATAGAAAGATCTGACAAAACTTTGCCCGATGACATAGAGGTTCTGGTTATAGCTGCTGTTCACACAATAAATACTTCGCTTTTATATTCAATTGATCAGTTTGTTCTAAATGGAGGCAGAGTTCTTGCTTTCGTTGACCCATTTGCGGAATCTATGGCGTTAGCTGGGCCGCAAGCTGGACAGCTTCCCCCGCCCGGAGTAGGTATTTCTGCTGTTGAGCCTTTGTTTAAAGCTTGGGGTGTGGAGATGCCCGCGGGAAAATTTGTTGCTAATACAGATGACGCTGTTCGGGTAGGCTTTCCTGATCCTGAATCTGGTCAGCAGGTTGCTGTAGATTATGTTTCCTGGCTTAACCTTGTTGGAGATCGTTTTGCTAAAAAAGATACGGTTAGTAGTCAACTACAGAGAATCGTTATGACTTCTGCCGGAGCCTTTATGTCAAGAAAAGATGCTACAACAACCTTAGAACCTCTTATTTACACATCAAATAATTCTGACCTAATGGATGCGTTTGATATTGCACAACAACCAAATCCAATTGCACTAATTGAAAAGTTTGAATCAAAAAATAAATCTTATTCTTTAGCAGCTAGAGTTACAGGAAAAATAGGAACAGCTTTTCCTGATGGTCCTCCAAAAGAGGTTTTAAACTCTGATGAGAAAAATGAAAAAGTTAAAAAAGCACATTTGAGTTCAAGCGTTTCGCCTTTTAACGCTATTTTAGTTGGTGATGCTGATTTCTTGGCGGATAGAAACTGGGCCCGGGTTCGTGAGATGGGTGGACAACGTCTTACTATACCAACTGCTAGTAATGCTGACTTTGCTATAAACGCAATTGATAATCTGAGAGGTAGCCAGGCCCTCGTGGGGCTTCGTGGTCGAGGTTTTTCTGTAAGACCATTTGAGGTAATTTCTGAAATGCGTCAGAAAGCTGATGATAAATATCGTAACAAGGAACAAGAGCTTCTGAACAGCATATCAGATATCGAAAAAAATATTAAAAACATTCAGCGTGAAGAGAAATCAACTGGGGTTTTAATGACGGCAGCACAACAAGAACAAGTGGATAATTTTCGAATCAAAATGCTAGAAAGTCGTCGTGACTTAAGAAAGGTTCAACGATCACTCAGGAACGATGTTGAAACGCTAGAGAACCGTATTCGAATCATAAACATTTGGGCTGTGCCAATAGTAGTCGCGATTATTTCTATTTTACTTGCCTTAGTAAGAAAGTTTAGACGAGCACAGTTTTATAAATCAGCAATACATTAAATTAAGAGGAGTAGGAGATGGGCCCGCGGGCATTTCTCACCTGGTTATTGATAACTATTGCCATGGTAATTTTAGCAACATTTGTTGTTTTGGATAAGCCTACAGCAAATTTTGATCCTGTTTCACGGAAGCCGGTATTTGCTGACTTAAGGAAAAGTCCTGATTCTGTGTCAAAGATTGAAATTAAAAGCCGTTTTGGATCATTTTCTATAGAACGTTCAGATGAAATGTGGAGAACGCCTGATAAATTTGGTTATAGAGTTGATGAGAGTAATGTAAGACGATTAGTAATTAGTTTGTCAGATATGCGATACATTGAACGCAAGACGTCTCGGCCGGATAGGTTCTCTAGGTTAGAAGTTGAGGATATTGACGGAGAAGAATCTGAATCAGCTTACGTAAGAATGACTAACTCTCAAGGAGAAGTATTAGCAGAGTCAATTATAGGACGTCCAAGTGCTCGCTTTATAGATGGGGCAGTAAGCGGTAATTACATTAGAGAACCAGGGACAAATAATGTTTGGTTGGTAAGTGGCTTAGCTAGTGTTCAAACACGCTTAGTACCATGGCTAGATGGTAATATAGTTTCAATTTCTGCGGAAAAAGTAAAAAAAGTGACATTGTCTGGACCAGAAGGAAAGCTAACCTTAGTTAGAAAAAACCCTAAAAAACAAGAACTGACACTGGAAAAAGCGAATATTAAAGCTAAGTTAGATGATGAAAAAGTAAATTCTATTAAACGGGCTATGGCTGACATTAACCTTGAGGATGTTAAGCCAAAGAAAGATGTTATTTTATTACCTAATGCTCGGGTGGCTAAGTTTTTAACATTTAGTGGAATCTCTATAACGGCTAAGTTACAAAAATTAGACAAACAAAACTGGGTCATATTTATTGCGAAGTATGAGAAAGATAAATCCCACACCAAAGACGTTGAAGACAGTTCCCGTAAAAAGGTGGATGAAATCAACAAGCGCGTTAAAGATTGGGCCTACTGGATACCAAGTAACGATTTTGATATCCTAACATATAAGCTCAAAGATATAATTAAGGAAACAAAAGATAAAAGTTCCTAGGTAATTGAATTGTTATTAGGTTCTTTAATTTAGGATAAATAATGGATTTAGGAATAGCAGGGAAAAGAGCACTGGTGTCTGGGGCTAGTAGAGGAATCGGGAAAGCGATCGCTGAATCCCTAGCTAAAGAGGGCGTACGTGTAATTCTTTGCAGCAGAGATGAAGAAAAATGCAAGAGAATCGCTGAAAGTATTGCTGAACAGTATGAGGTTGAAGCACATGGTCTTCAATGTGACCTGTCTTCAATCGATTCAATTGAAAATGCGGTTAGTTTTTCTCAAGCCACTTTTGGTGGGGTGGATATTTTAGTCAATAACACTGGGGGACCTCCATTTGGCCCTATAAGTGAGGTGGATATAGATTCTTGGCGTTCTAATTTTGAAAGTATGGTTATTAGTGTTATGCATTTAACAGGACTGATACTGCCAGGTATGAGGGAAAGGTCTTGGGGACGTATTTTAATTGTTAGTTCGTCGGGAGTAGTAGAGCCAATACCGGAGTTGGGAATATCTAATACACTGAGAGTATCTCTGGCTAACTGGGCGAAAACGCTAAGCTTTGAAGTAGCAAAGGATAACGTAACCGTTAATATGTTAATGCCGGGAAGGATTGGAACTGAACGCCTCGAGCAACTTTACAAAAGAACTGCAGATCGTACAGGAAAAAATATTGATGAAGTTAAAGGTGAGGTCGCTTCTGCGATACCAATTGGCCGAGTTGGAAGAGTTGAAGAATTTGCCGCGCTTGCTACATTTTTGTCTAGTGAAAATGCTAGTTATATAACAGGGACCTCAACTGCGATAGATGGTGGCCTGACCCGACGAATTACATAGGCTGGAAAAATTATCAACAACTAATTTTGAAGCCACGACTATGAGTATGATTTATTAAATGGGCATAGTAAGTGCACAAACATTGGCGATGGGTCAGGTGGATATTTATAAGTTATCTACTACTCGCGAACCCAATATTCTAAAATTCTCTTATATCTTTTATATCGAGCCAAGCTAATGATAGACTATATTTCGATCTTTAAGATTCATTTAGTTGTTCTAACCCCTCTGGCGAATCAACATCTATAAGAATGCCATTGTCCGGCATTTCTACTTCAAAAACAGAGTCAGAATTCTCTTCTATATGATATTTAGCGCCTATGTCTCCACTTATTTGTTTCAGTTCTCCAAAATATTTGCGTGTCCATAAAACAGGATTGCCACGCTTTCCTTTCCAAGTTGGAACACAGATTTCTCTTCCCGGGTCTGCTCTAAATGTATCAATCAGTTTTATCAAATGATTAGATTTTAAACGCGGCATATCTCCTAATGATATTATTGCGGCCGCACAGTTGCTAGGTACGGAATCAAGTCCAGCATTTAGTGAGGTGCTAAGACCATCAGCATATTTTGGATTATGAGCGAATATTGCGTTAATATCTTTTAGCTCATTTCTAACCTCTTTGCTTTCATGCCCTGTTACAACTATTATCGGTGACGCCCCTGCATTGACCATTATGTCTACTGCATGACGGATCATGCTTTTGCCTTCGATTTCAATTAAGAGCTTATTTCTATATCCCATACGTCTTGATTGACCAGCGGCTAGAATAATTCCGGCGACTTTTGATATTACGGGCATTGCTTCTTTTTTCTGTCTTTGTGGTGCTGCTTCAGCTCGTGGCAGTGGACGGGCAGAGTTCTCTTTCAATAGGCCTCCTATACCCATAGATCTTATTTGTTTTTTTCCTATAGGGAGGTTCGCAAGTATCCTTTCTAGGATAATATCATTACCCCCTTTTTTGGGTGAACGTGCAGAACCTGGTAGAGCTAGTAAAGGCTTACTTTTTAATCTACCAATTACTAGCAGGTTTCCAGGGTCAACAGGCATCCCAAAATGCTCAATTTTTCCTCCACCACTAATTATTCCGCTAGGTATGACGTCACGACGGTCAGTAGTGGCTGAGGCTCCAACAACTAATATTAGGTCAATATCCTTTTCTGAAACACTTTTTAAGCATTCCGCAATGGAATCAGATTCGTGTTTGCAAATTAAATCCTGGGAAATTACGCTGCCTAGATCTATTATTTTTGATCCAATTACTGAAGATGTCTTTTCTATTACCTTTTTTTGAAGTCCTGGTAATTCGGTTTGCAACAAAGCAATTTTATAATTTTGAAACGAACTAACCTTCACTAAGGAGGTGTATTTTGATGCAAGGATCTCTGTTTTATTAACTTTAGTCTCAGTTACGGAGAATGGTATTATTTTTATTGTTGCAACTATTTGGTCGATTGAAACTCTTTCATGCAGGTTTAAAGTAGCTATAGTAATTCCTTCATCTATCTCGTTGATCCTATTAATCATTTTTGGATCAAAATTAATAAGCCCGTTTGTAGTCGCAAAAACGTTAACTCTTCCTGTATTAGAAAGGCCTATTCGCGTATTTTTACCTGAAACTGCTATTCCAATGCGCCGTGCAGCGTCGTTTTCTGAGACGTCATTCGATTCTAGCTTAGCAACAACTATCTTTTCTATGCCGGACTTAGCAATATTATCAATATCGATTGTTTTAAGTACTTGGCCTTTTCGATAATGCTTACCATCAATCGTTTGGCTGTGAGCCAAGATTGCGCCTTCAGCATCTTTGAGGGGTAAATTACTAAACTTCATTTTTAATTAAGACTCTATTTAATTAGTTTAAGTGTTATTATGCATCACCAACAGTATATGACTAATATAGAACAATGTTAAACGGGGGATTACATGCATTGGATGATAAAATGTCGTTCCAAACAAGGCACGGATGAACTTCGTGCGGCAACAATTCCAGCACATATAGAACATTTAGATAAATATAAAGAAATAACCTGGTTTTCCGGTCCCATTTTTACTGATGATGGAAAATCAGCAATTGGTAGTTTACGTTTCATTGAGTTTCCCGATCGAGAGAGCGCTCAAACATATATAGATAAAGACCCTTACACGGTAGAAGGCATTTTCGATGAAATTATTATAAAGCATTGGCAACCGGCACTTAACCAACGCCAATTGGATTATGACAAAAAAGATGGAACCCAGCAATTTATCGTTCATTGTATAGACGCAGAAAAAAGTGAGGGTAAGAGGGATCAGTTTAGACAAGCACATCGAGATTATCTTGTTGATCGTCAAGAATTTATAATAGCTCGTGGGCCTCTACGTGATAATGCTAGTGGTTCTATAGTAGGAAGTGCTTTATTGCTGGATGTCAGGGATAGGGCGTTTGCTGAGTCTCTTTTAGATGAAGAACCTTTCAAGAAGTCAGGGGTTTATGAGCGTATTAGTGTTGAAAGATGGTTCTTTGGGCATGTGTAGCATTAGGTCGATCTGTGCAATGTTTGGGTGATTTGTGCCATAATAGATATAGCGATTTCAGCAGGAGTTTTAGCGCCAATCGGTAGCCCAATAGGCCCGTGAATTTTTTCAATTTTATTAGTGGATATTCCCGCCTCAGTAAGTCGGTCAATTCTTTTCGCATGTGTTTTTTTGCTTCCGAGTGAACCTATATAAAATGCATCTGAATCTAGAGCTACTTCAAGGGCAGGATCATCTAATTTAGGATCGTGTGTTAGTGTTACAATTGCTGTTCTATTATCGATTTGCAATTTTTTAAGGGCCTCATCAGGCCATTCTTCGCTTAAATCAATTCCGGGAAATCTAGATGAAGTCGCGAAAGCCCCCCTTGGGTCAACCACTGTGATTGAAAACCCTGTTGTCGAGGCAATTTCTATCAATGGCTGGGCGATATGTACGGCCCCTACAATTATTAGTCGTTTGGGGGGGTTAAAACTCTGAATAAATATTTGATCAATGCGCGTTGAACGGTCGTGAATTAAGTTATCACGCGCATGATTTAATATTTCTTCTTCAGGCTCCAAGTCTCCAAAAATAGAGTCCTTGTATACTAAAGCTTGTCTTCCTGTAGACAGATCAGAAACAAGGGCTACTGATAGTTTTTTTTCTCTTGCAGATAGTAATTCTTTGAGGATTTTCGAATGCATTATTCTATTCTATTCTCTCTACATACACTTCTACTTCACCACCACAGGCAAGGCCAACTTCCCATGCCATTTCATCAGAAACACCAAATTTAATTAATTTTGGAACGTTATTAGCCATCACCTGTTTCGCTTCATGGACTACTGCGCCCTCTATGCAACCTCCCGAGACTGATCCAACCATGTTTCCATCAATATCAATTGCCAATTGGCTACCCACGGGTCGTGGAGATGAACCCCAGGTATTTACGACAGTTGCGATTGCGACCTGTTTTCCTTCCTGTCGCCATTTGTCAGCAAACTCCAGAACATCATCGTGGCTATAGAGATTGTTTTCTTTTACAGATTCCTTCATTGCACTTTCTCCAGCATACTTTGAATTTTTAAGTCGTCTGAACTTTGGTTACTAAGGGCGTAGGACAGTTGATTCAAGCTTTCTAAATTATGAACAGAACGAAAATCATCCACATTAGGAAGTATTATGCGCGCTCCTAAAGATTTGGGCTCATAACGATCATAACGCAGCAGAGGGTTCAACCATATCAAATGTCTACATGATTTGTGGAGTCTAACGATTTCCGATTCAAGACCTTCTGCTGCATCTCGATCAAGTCCATCTGTTATCAATAATACTACGGCTCCTTGAGAAAGGGTTCTTCGTGACCAATTTAGATTATATGTGCGAAGACTATGTCCTATCCGTGTTCCTCCTGACCAGTCATCAACTGCCTCTGATACTCTATCAAGGGCCTCATCCACATCTTTATAGCGTAAATATCGTGTTATATTTGTAAGTCGTGTTCCGAACAAAAAAGTATGTACTCGGTCTCGATCATTTGAAACTGCATGTAAAAAATGAAGGATCATTCGTGAATACCTGTTCATAGAACCTGAAATGTCACATAAAACAACTAGTGGAGGGGGTCGATTAACCCGTTTAACGTATTGTAATGGTATGGTAGCTCCGCCAGAACGTAAGGAAGATCGTAAAGTGGAACGCATATCAATTTTTCTGCCTAATGGATTCCTACGATAACGACGTGTAGGTACTTCAACAATTGGCAACTTCATCCGTGCAATAGCTCGTTTTGCTTCGGAAAGCTCTTCGTTAGACATTTTTTCAAAGTCCATATCTTGAAGTAACTCACGCGAAGACCAAGTCATCACTGCGTCTATGGTTATGTCTGGGTCGCTTTGGTCTTCTGTTTCTTTTTCTTTGTTGTCTCTATCAGTGGGCTTTAAAGCTTCAGCTAGACGACGATTTATTTCTTCAGTTTCAGCTGTTTGATCTTGATCGATCATTGTTGGCAAAACTAATGAACTCATCTTTTCAAGAATTTGAGGATTTCGCCAAAAAATATGAAAAGCCTGATCAAAAATTTCTTTCTGATCTCGCCTGTTTATAAAAACGGCGTGTAATGACCAGTAGAAATCATCTCGATTGCCAATTCCTACCGTTAATACGGCCCTGAGAGCATCAAGCACTTTTCCAGGGCCAACGGGAAGCCCTGCAGCCCTCAAAACACGAGCAAAATGCATAATATTTTTAGCTAGGGCTCCTTTAGGTTCTCCTTTTTCAGGAGAATTTAAAATAGGAAACTTAGTTGGTAAGTCCTTTTGATTCCCATCACCTATAAACTTCTCTGACATCTTTGGTTAGCTAGCAGCTAATTGTGAAGCTGCAACTTCATTCTTAATCTGTTCGAGTATTACAGCTGCTTCACTTCCACGAATTTGAGCAATATCATCTTGATATTTTAGCAAGACCCCCAGCGTGTCATCTATTGCCTCAGGAGTGAGCTCTATAACATCAAGTTGATTAAGCGCTGATGCCCAATCGATTGTTTCGGCAATTCCTGGTAATTTAAATAGGTCCATACCTCTTAATCTCTGAACAAAGTCAACTACTTGTTGGCTTAATTTCATATCCACAGAAGGAGCCTTAATCTTAAGAATCTCTAATTCTCGATCAGCGTCAGGATAATCTACCCAATAATAGAAACAACGCCTCTTTAGTGCGTCGTGAATTTCTCGTGTCCTGTTAGAGGTAATAATTACTATTGGCGGCTCTTCAGCTGTTATGGTGCCTATCTCCGGAATTGTGATTTGGAAATCAGAAAGAACCTCTAATAAGTAAGCTTCAAAAGGTTCATCTGTCCTGTCCAGCTCATCAATTAATAATACTGGGGGGCCTTTTGGGGATGCTTCTAGAGCTTGCATGAGCGGTCGTTTAACTAGAAATCTTTCAGAAAATATATCTTTGCTAAGAGAGTCACGATCCTTAACACCTCGTGCCTCAGCCATACGTATCTCTATCATTTGTGTTGAGTAATTCCATTCGTAAACTGCCGATGATATATCAAGACCTTCATAACACTGTAGTCGGACTAACTTACGCCCTAAAGTGTTTGCTAATACTTTAGCTATCTCAGTTTTACCGACGCCTGCTTCTCCTTCCAAAAATAGAGGTCGCTTAAGTTCCAAAGCTAGGTGGACCGCTGTTCCAAGGCTTCGATCAGCAATGTAATTACCTTTGGACAAAAGCTCTACTGTAGATTCAACGTTATTTGTTGGTTTAATCAATTGTTGCTCATAATGTTTGAATGAAATAAAAAAATTAGATCTGAGATTATCGCAAAGACACTGTCTTATCAGTAAAAAATAAGTATCAATGCTGATATAATTCGCCGAAATAAATATACAAGGTGGTTATGTGATTTGCCGAACCCTGAGGGCTCGGCAAATTATTCAAGTTCAATTTAACCTGCTGCAGTTGCTGCTCTGCTTGCCATTATGGACACTAAATGCGCACGATATTCCGAGGACGCGTGAATGTCATTGTTTAGACCATCAGCTGAAATGCTAACTGCCTTGGCAGCAGATGAGTCTAGATTATCACCTAACGCGTTTTCTATTTCACTAGATCTGAAAACTCCTGAATCACTAGCGCCGGTTACAGCAGCACGCGTTTCTCCACCTGTGTGAGCAACCATTACCCCAACAATAGCGTATCTTGAGGCTGGATTAGGAAACTTTGCATAAGCTGCTTTATCAGGGATGGGGAAAGTCACAGCAGTTATGAGTTCACCATCTTCTAAAGCGGTTTCAAACAGTCCAGTGAAGAAATTATCTGCAGGAATTTTTCTATTATTGGTTATAATTGTTGCATTAAGAGCGACACAAGCAGCTGGATAGTCGGCAGCAGGATCGTTATTGGCTATTGACCCTCCTATTGTTCCACGATTACGCACTTGTGGATCTCCAATATTACCTGCAAGAGCTGCTAGTGCCGGGATTTTAGAGCTTACAATTTCCGAGCTTGCGACTTCTGCATGAGTAGTCATAGAACCAATTGTAACTGAGTCACCTTCAGCTGAGACACCAATCAAGTCGCTTATGCCTGATAAATCAACTAAGTCACTAGGTTGGGCAAGTCTTTGTTTCAGAGTAGGTATAAGCGTCATTCCTCCTGCCAAAAAACTACCATCCTCTGCCGAGGATTGGGCGGATACTGCATCATCTTGTGAATTAGCTAGCTGGTATTTAAAATCGTACATTTTATTTCTCCCTAACGGCCATTTTTAAATGGACCTCACTGCGCATTATGTATTGCTTGCCATACTTTAGAAGGTGAAGCTGGCATTGATATATCTTCTACACCTAACGACGATAAAGCATCTAAAATAGCATTAATAACCGCTGGTGGAGCTCCAATTGAACCGACCTCACCCACACCTTTTACTTCAAGAGGATTGGATGCGCCAAGAACGCTTTCCGTGCTAACATTAAGGTTTGGAAGGTTATCTGCCCTAGGCATAGTATAATCCATATAAGAGCCTGTAAGAAGCTGGCCTTCGTTGTCATAAACACAACCCTCCATTAAGGCTTGGCCAATTCCTTGCGCTAACCCGCCTTGCACTTGCCCTTCAACAATCATCGGATTAATTACTCGACCGATATCATCTACAGCTGTAAAATCGGTAATTTCGACTTCTCCTGTTTCAGGATCGATTTCTACCTCGCAGATATGACATCCTGCTGGAAAACTGAAGTTAAGGGGGTCATAAAAAGCATTTTCATCAAGGCCTGGTTCGAGTTCTTCAATGGGGTAGTTGTGGGGAACATAAGCGGCCAATGATACTTCGCCAAAAGCTAGCTCACGATCAGTTCCTGATATGCTATATACACCATCTTTAAAGTCTATATCATCTACAGAAGCTTCAAGAATATGTGCTGCTATTTTTTTTGATTTTTCGATAATCTTATTACAGGCTTTAAGTACTGCGGGTCCTCCAACGGCCAGGGATCGAGATCCATATGTTCCCATTCCAAATTGGACTTCTCCTGTATCTCCATGGCTGACCTCTACTTGGTCAATTGAAACACCCAGTGTATCTGAAACAATCTGAGCAAAAGTGGTTTCATGTCCTTGCCCATGATTATGCGTTCCAGTGTATAACGTTACTGAGCCGGTAGGATGGACTCTTACTTGGGCTGATTCATATAAACCTGCTCTCGCACCCAAAGCTCCTGCTACAGCAGAAGGAGCAATACCACAGGCCTCTATATAAGTGGAGATGCCAATGCCGCGCTTTTTCCCATTATCTTCAGAACTTTTTCTACGTGAGGAAAATCCTTCGTAGTCAGAAGCTTTTAGAGCTGTTTCAAAGGCTCTTGGATAATCACCAACATCGTATTGTAATGCAACTGGAGTTTGGTAAGGAAATTGGTCAGGCTGGATCATATTGATCCGACGAATTTCAACTGGGTCGATTCCTGTTTCCTTTGCAGCTTTATTTACAAGCCTTTCAAGAAGGTAAGTACATTCAGGTCTACCAGCTCCTCGATAGGCATCTACAGGAACTGTATTGGTAAAAACCGTTTTAACTTCACAATAAATAGCGGGCGTTTTATAAACTCCGGCCAAAAGCGTTCCATATAGGTATGTGGGAACACTAGAACCAAAGGTTGAAAGATAGGCGCCTATATTAGCTTTAGTACTGACACGAAGACCCAAGAACTTGCCATCTTTATCTAGGGCTAGTTCAGCCTTGGTTTCATGATCGCGACCATGTGCGTCGGTTACAAAAGATTCTGAGCGTTCCGCAGTCCATTTTATTGGCTGCGAGACTTTGGCCGAGGCCCAGGTGAGTATGGCTTCTTCAGCATAATGAAATATTTTTGACCCAAAGCCACCGCCAACATCATGTGATATAATACGTAATTTATGTTCGGGGATCTGTAGAACAAACGCCCCCATTAGCAACCTTATTACATGAGGGTTTTGTGTTGTCGTGTGGAGTGTATAATTTCCGTTCGAAGGATCGTATTGAGCTACAGCAGCTCGCGGTTCCATGGCATTAGGTATGAGACGATTATTGACTAGTTCAATAGAAACCACTTTATGTGCATCGGAAAACGAATTTTCTGTGGCCTCTTTATCTCCTATCTCCCAATCAAAGCACATATTATTAGGAACGTCGTCATGAACTAGAGCTTTACCAGATAGGGCTTCATCCATATTTATAGCAGCAGGTAAGACTTCGTAATCAACTTCAATTATATCCAAAGCATCACGGGCTTGGGATTTGGTTTCAGCTATTACAATTGCTACTTGGTCTCCAACATGACGAACTTTAGTAACAGCCATTGGTGGATGACCGGGCTCATGCATCGGACTTCCATCCTTGCTATGAATCTGCCAACCACAAGGCAAGCTGCCTACCTCATCTGCGGCCATATCTGATCCAGTGAATATGTCTATGACACCTGGTGCTGCCTTAGCCTGAGAAACATCGACCTTTTTTAGGTTAGCGTGAGCGTGCGGGGATCTTAGAATACAGGCGTATAATTGATTTGGTTGGTTTAAATCATCTGTATAACGTCCTCTACCAGTCAAAAATCGTTTATCCTCTACTCTTTTTATGGGTGCACCAATATTTGTTTCGGTCATTGACTTAACCTTGCATAGCTTTAGCGCCGGCAAGTATAGATTTAACAATATTGTGATAGCCGGTGCAGCGGCAGAGGTTTCCCTCGAGCCATTCGCGCACGTCATGTTCGCTTGGATCGCTATTTGTTTGAACTAAGTCAATAGCACTCATAACCATGCCTGGTGTACAGAAACCACACTGAAGGCCATGATTTTCTCTAAATGCTTCTTGCATTGGATGTAGTGTGTCACCATCGGCGAGTCCCTCAATGGTTGAAACCTCTGAGCCTTCGGCCTGAACAGCCAACATCGTACAAGATTTGGCAGATTTTCCATTCACGTGCACTACACAGGCACCGCATTGACTAGTATCACATCCTACATGGGTACCAGTAAGTCCAAGGTTTTCTCGTAAATATTGAACCAACAATGTTCTTGGTTCTACTTCAGACGAAACACTTTCGCCATTAACTGTCATCGAAACAGTGGGCATTATTTTTCTCCTCCACTAAGGTTTCCTGCTAACCTTACAATGCATGCGCCATATAGTTAAGTGCGCACATCAAACAATGTAATATAAAACTATTTCTTCGTTATCTCCTACGTCAAGATGTCAAAGTAAATAAGTTCTATATATTAATTTATAAAGTATTAATTAATAAACAATTATAGCCAAAATTACCGCTGCTGCTACAATTAATCCAATAATCCATGAACCCACCCCTATTTTGGGTCTCTTAGAGGCATTAATGTCATGATTTACCTTATTCGTATCTGCGTCATTTAAATTTTCGGTAGAATTTAAATCTTTGCTCTCAGTTACAACTTCAGCAAAGTTTTTAAAAAAATCACCGGCCATTTTTTTTGCTGTTCCATCTATAAGGCGGGCCCCTAGCTGAGCTAGTTTTCCACCTACGGTTGCATCTACTTCATAGCTTAGTATAGTTGCTTCACCATCAGATTTAAGCGACACATTTGCACCACCTTTAGCAAATCCCGCTGCGCCCCCTTTGCCCTCTCCACTTATGCGATAGCTGTTAGGAGGGTCAAGATCAGATAAAGTAACCTGTCCCGCAAATTTTGCTTTAACAGGTCCAACCTTAGCTACAACTTTAGCTGCTAGTTCAGTATCAGAGAGGCGTTCAATCTCTTCACAACCTGGGATAGATTGCTTGAGTATTTCGGGATCATTGAGAGCATCCCATACCGTTTGACGCGAAGCTTCTATACGATACTCTCCGCTCATTTCCATTTTATCTTGCCTTTCAAATTTTAATCTTTACTCAACTGGAAACATAATGATGCTTGATGCGGGTAGCAAGGGTTATAGAGTAATTGTCATGGTAGTAGAGAGCTCTTTTATAGTGTTTCCCAAATTTTCACATTTAGTGTGTTGCGTACAAAATACGCTTAGTAGTATTAAAGTTTGTGTCTTTTTCGTATGATTACTATTTTCTATATGATTCGTATGTTAAAAATGAAAGAAGAGTTTTCCTAAACTTAAATTAGATGGATACCGGTTTTTCCTATTGTTTATAATATAAAATTGAGGTTTTCCGGTGCTTTATTTTATTAGTTCAGTAGTAGTTTCTTTCGTGTTTTGGCTGGTATTATCTGGGCACTATACTTTGATGCTCATTACTATAGGTGCTTTAGCATCGCTATTAGTGGTTGGTTTGGCAACCAGAATGGCTGTCATTGATCGTGAAGGACATCCAATATATCTATTATATAGGCTCGTCTGGTATGGACCCTGGTTATTTTGGGAAATTGTTAAATCAGGGATCTCAGTATCAAAAATAATTTTATCACCAACACTTCCTATTAGCCCAACACTTATTAATCTGAAAGCAACGCAAAGCTCAGTTGTTGGAGTAGTTGTTTATGCGAATTCAATAACTTTAACTCCAGGTACCGTTTCTGTAGAAGTCGAAGATAATGAAATAACTGTTCACGCGATAACTACTCTGGGAGCTATGGATCTCGAGGAAGGTAAAATGGATCGTACTGTGACCAAATTTGAAGGTGGAATAGGGACGTGATGTTTGCTGTGGGTTTAATAGCTGTGTTGGTCAGTCTAGTTCTAGCTATGGCAAGGGCAATTATGGGGCCTACCATGTTTGACCGTGTTTTGGCTGCTAACTCTACGGCTACCCTAGCTGTCTTATCATTGTCACTTCTAGGTTTTGTGACTGGCAGACCTGATTTTCTAGATATTGCTATACTATATACGTTACTAAATCTGGTGGGGACTATAGCAGTTCTGAAGTATTTTCATCCTGGTGAAAATTAGTAATGGAATTATTTATAGACATTCTAAGTTGGCTCTCAATAATCATTGGAGGAGTATTTTGCATCATAGGTATGATTGGATTAATTCGGCTTCCAGATCTATTTACTCGGCTACATGGTTCTTCTGTGACAGATACTCTGGGAGCTGGATTTTTAATCTTTGGAATGGCACTGCAGTCTGGTCTATCCCTTACAACGGCAAAGCTAATAATTATTTTTGGATTGATATTGTTAACAAGTCCAGTAGCTACACATGCCCTTGCTCAGGCTGCTTTGCACGCTGGGATAAAACCCAAACTAACGGTAGATAAGACTGGCGGACATATAGCTGGGGAGGAATAGAGATCGAACTTCTTACAGATACGGTATTATTATTATTAATGGTAGCTGCAGTTATTGGTGTAATAAGATCTAGAAACTTGTTCGTAGTGGTGATACTGGGAGGAATTTACAGTTTTTTAATGGCGACCGTTATGGTTGCTCTTGATGCTGTTGATGTCGCTATGACCGAGGCTGCTGTAGGTGCGGGCATGTCAACAGTACTTTTACTAGCTGTTCTTGGACTAGTAAAAACAAGAGAAGCTCCACTGCGACATAGTCCGTTCATACCTTTATTAGTCTGTTTTTTAACGGGTGCAGTGCTGATTTATGGAACCCTTGATCTTCCTCCATTTGGTAGGCAAGACACTCCAACCAACCAACATGTTGCACCTTACTATATAAAAAACTCTGTTAAAGAAACTGGTTCCCCGAATATTGTAACGGCTGTTCTGGCAAGTTACCGAGGCTATGACACACTTGGTGAGACGACAGTAATTTTCACTGGCGGTATTGGAGTCTTAATCTTGCTTTCTACTTCACGGCGTCGACGAGAAAAACAATCCAGTAAAAAGGATTCTCTCACATGATTAGAGATACGATTATTTTACGGGTTGTTATAAAGCTCTTATTGCCAGCAATACTTCTTTTCGCTTTATATGTTCAGTTTCATGGCGACTATGGACCGGGAGGCGGTTTTCAGGCCGGGGTTGCTGCAGCTGCCGCCATTATTCTTTATGGATTAGTTTTTGGAGTATCGGCAGCAAGAAAAATTATGCCTCAAAAGTTGCTTTTCTCCCTAATACCAATTGGCGTATTGGTATTCTCTGGAACTGGCATCGTAAGTTGGTTTTTTGGAGCTAACTATCTTGATTATTCACCTTTTGGAAGTGATTCTAAATCAGGACAACATTTGGGTATTTTGATTGTAGAGCTGGGAGTTTTTATAACAGTCTTTTCTACTATGTTGGCAATCTTTTATTCTTTTGCAGGAAGGTCAGAGGCTCTTCCATCTAATTTGGAAAATGACAAATGAGCTTGATTCTGGCTTCCATAAATTATTGGGTCACTATTATTTTGATGATTGGTGGTCTGTACATAGTGGTTGCACACGGAAACATGGTTAAAAAACTTGTTGGTTTAGGTATTTTTCAAACGTCCGTTTATCTCTTGTTTCTTTCACCAGGAAAAATTCTTGGTGGTACAGCTCCTATTATATCTGAGAAATTTGAAGTTTATTCGAATCCTCTTCCTCACGTCTTAATTCTAACAGCTATTGTAGTGGGAGTTGCAACTATAGCTTTAGGTATGGCTCTTGTAGTTCGTATTAACGAGGCATACGGAACAATAGAAGATGATGAAGTCCACGAAATGGAGCAAGAGTAATGAGTTTTATGCAGGAGCACCTTCCAGCCCTGCAAGTCGTTCTACCTTTGGTTGCAGCCAGTCTATGTGCTCTGTTTAGAGTCGGCTATTTATCCTGGTTAATTACGCTTTCTTCAAGCATTCTTTCTTTCTTGGTGGCTGTTTTTCTATTACTTAGAGTTCTTGAGCAGGGAATAATTTCATACGAAATTGGAGGTTGGTCTCCTCCATTTGGAATTGAATATAGAGTTGATTTAATTAATGCATTTGTACTGTTAATTGTTTCATGTGTTAGTGCTGTAATCGTTCCGTACACTCAGAAAAGTATTTCTGCAAGATTTGGTAGCACTGAGCAATCTTGGTTTTATTGCATGTATCTCTTGGTGTTAACAGGTTTACTTGGAGTTACTATAACTGGAGATGCTTTCAATATATTTGTTTTTCTGGAGATATCGTCTTTGGCAAGTTATGCGTTGATTGCAATGGGGAGAGATCGACGTGGGTTAACAGCAGCTTATCAATATTTGATTATGGGGACTATTGGGGCAACATTTATTGTTATAGGCATTGGGCTTCTTTGGGCAATGACTGGAACCTTAAATCTTTACGATTTAGCAAGCCGTCTACCTGAAATTAAAAGTTCTCGACCAGTCCTGGCAGCGCTTGCATTTTTAACAGTTGGGGTCTCTCTTAAATTAGCTTTGTTCCCACTACACCTCTGGTTACCTAACGCATATGCTTATGGGCCAAGCGTTGCTAGCGCATTTCTGGCTGGTACAGCTACCAAAGTTTCAATTTATTTACTGTTACGTTTCTTTTTTACTATTTTTGGCGGCGCAACCTTTTTTACCGAAACACCCCTACCAGAAATATTAAAAATATTAGCATTGATAGCTATGTTTGCAGCTTCAATAGTAGCAATCTTTCAAAGTAATATTAAAAGAATGTTGGCCTATTCAAGTGTAGCACAAATAGGGTTTATCATCCTCGGTATAAGTTATGCTACGGAGACTAGCCTTACTGGCGCAATGACCCATATGTTCAATCATGCTATTATGAAAGCAGGTTTGTTTTTACTGCTTGGAGCTATTATGTTTCGTCTTGGTTCAGTAAAGATAGAAGAGTTATCAGGAATCGGCCGAAAGATGCCGCTTACAATGGCCGGATTTGTTATACTAGGTTTAAGCTTAATAGGAGCACCAGGGACAGCAGGCTTCATAAGTAAGTGGTATTTAGGTTTGGGGGCATTAGAGCAAGGGGAATGGTGGATACTAGTCTTGATTGTGTCAGCGTCTTTATTAACTATGATTTACATAGGGCGGGTAGTTGAGGTCGCCTATTTTAGAGAACCCACAGATGAGGTGGTTCAGTTGAAAGAAGCACCGTTAGAAATGTTGTGGCCAGCTTATCTATTAATTGCTGCGGCAATATACTTTGGTTTTGATACAAGTTTTTCGGCAGACTTAGCTAGGCAAGCGGCGGTTTTGCTGGTTAACGCTGTTTACTAGGTGTTAGTAGTGACTACGATCCAAGTTTTGATATCTACTATAATGATCCCATTGATAGGGACATTTTTTATAGTGATTTTGAATAGATTCTCAAATTTTCGAGAAACTGTTACTCTTATTACTTCGATTTTATTGTTCGCCGCCGTTTATAAAATCTTTATTTGTGTTATCGATGGTGATCGATCTGAGTTTTTGGTTTTTAGCATTACCACTGGCCTTAACTTTGCATTTCACGTTGAGCCGCTTGGCGCTCTATTTGCTTTAGTTGCCTCCTTCCTTTGGATCGTTAATTCGATTTATTCAATAGGGTATATGAGAGGTAACAATGAACCCCGCCAGACTCAATTTTACGCAGCCTTTGCAATAGCTCTTTCTGCCACTATGGGAATAGCATATAGCTCTAATTTATTCACATTATTTGTTTTTTACGAGGTGCTTACTTTATCTACTTATCCCTTGGTAGCGCATCGAGCTGATTCAAATGCAAGAATTGGTGGAAGAATTTATTTAATATATCTTATTGGTGCGTCAATCATATTTTTTATTCCGGCACTTCTGTGGACACTTATTCTTGCCGGTCATCTCGATTTTAAGATTGGTGGGATCATATCAGACGTTGCATCTCCTGGCACAACAGGAATTTTATTAGCTCTGTTTGTATTTGGAATAGGTAAGGCAGCACTGATGCCACTGCATGGATGGTTGCCTTCTGCAATGGTCGCACCAACCCCAGTAAGCGCCTTGCTTCATGCGGTTGCAGTTGTTAAAGCAGGGGTGTTTACGATTCTTAAAGTAGTTATATATGTGATAGGTTCTGACCACTTATTACAAACAGGAGCATCAGAATGGTTAATTTACTTAGCCTCTTTTTCGCTAATTGCTGCTTCGGTTATAGCTCTAACGAAAGATAATATTAAGGCTAGGCTAGCTTACTCAACTGTAAGTCAATTGTCCTATATAATTTTAGCTGCAGCTATAGCGACACCATTAGCCTTAATGGGCGCTGCAATGCATATTGTCACGCACGCTTTTGGAAAGATTACGCTTTTCTTTGTTGCAGGAGCTATACATACCTCTGCGCATAAAACGAGAGTAAGCGAACTTAATGGCATAGGTTATTCTATGCCTTTCACCATGATAGCATTTTTTATTGGTGCTCTTTCAATTATTGGGCTTCCGCCACTTGTTGGTGTGTGGAGTAAGCTCTATATAGCTTTAGGCAGCATGGAAGGGGAAAATAGTTGGGTGGTAGCAGTTCTAATCATAAGTTCTCTTCTAAATGTTGCCTATTTGATGCCAATAGTAATCAGAGCGTTTTTTTCCAGTGCATCTGAAACCGAAATTACAAATCCCATATCTGAAGCTCCTTGGTTTTGTGTCGTGCCACTGAGTTTGACAGCGCTGATATGTCTCATTTTGTTTTTTCTTCCCGGCTACTTTGAATCTTACCTTGCTGAATTTCTCAGTCACAAATAAAAAATGAATGAGATAGATATGAATTATAATAGCGGTAAACCAATTTCAGGTCTGAGAAGTCAAATACCCAAATTTGTTAACTTTCAAAACATTTTTTATTTTTTTTGCGTTCTACTGTTAGTGATAGATTTTAGTTTTATTACTCATCATGAAACCTCTTTTGACTCTATACCTTTTTTCTATGCCGCCTTCGGTTTTTTCGGAAGTGTCATTTTTGTGATTTTGGCTGTCAAAATACGTAAATTATTATTAAGGGCGGAGGATTATTTTGATGATTGAGTTTCCGCCGGGACTCATATTGATTTTTGGAGCCATTCTGGTTCCGATATTAAAAGGATATGTCCGATTAGTTTGGACCTTAATTCTACCACTGTTTGCATTCCTTGTTATTTTGTCTTTGCCAAACGGGAACCTATTTTCCTTGAATGCTTTTGGGCAAGAGTTACAGCTAATGCGTGTGGATCAGCTGTCTAGACTTTTTTCCTACGTCTTTCTATTGGCCTCCTTCATAGGGGGTATTTATTCATTTCATCTCCGGGATAGTATAGAAGCACCTGCATCTTTAATTTACGGGGGAGCCAGTGTGGGTGCGGTGTTTTGTGGTGATTTACTCTCATTATTTGTTTTTTGGGAGATCACTGCCATTGCTTCAGTTTTTTTAATATTGGCTCGGAAGACGGCCAGGGCTAGGTCTTCAGCAATTCGTTATCTAATAATCCAAATTGGCTCAGGCATGTTATTATTTGCTGGATTAACTATAAGATGGCATCAAACCGGTAACATAGATTTCGGCCATATTGGTTTAGATTCTCCAGGTGGTCTTTTAATATTTTTAGCTTTCGGAATCAAATGTGCATTTCCTCTGTTACATAGCTGGTTGGTTGACGCCTATCCGGAAGCAACCGTTACAGGAACTGTTATTTTATCGATTTTTACAACTAAGTTAGCCATATATGTGCTGGCTCGAGGTTTTGCAGGCACAGAAGAACTCATTTGGATAGGGGCTATTATGGCTTCGTTTCCTATCTTCTATGCAATTTTGGAAAATGATTTACGTCGTGTTCTCTCATATAGTTTAATTAATCAGCTAGGTTTTATGGTTGTTGCAATTGGTATTGGAACAGAAATGGCACTTAATGGCGCAGCAGCACATGCATTTACGCACATAATATACAAGGCTCTTTTGCTAATGTCTGTTGGTGCCCTTTTGTACCGTACAGGCACCTCTTTGGGAAGTCAGTTGGGGGGCTTATTTAAATCTATGCCTCTTACAGCTGGCTTTTGTATGATTGGAGCAGCTTCAATATCTGCGTTTCCTTTCTTTAGCGGCTTTGTTAGTAAAGCAATAATATTATCGGCCGTGGCTCATGAAGGATACTTTGTTACTTGGTTAGTTTTACTTTTTGCGTCTGCTGGGACGTTACATTATGTGGGTATAAAGATTCCCTACTTTGCTTTTTTTTCTAGTCAGCCCGGAATCAAAGTAAAAGAGGCGCCAATAAACATGCTTATAGCAATGGCATTGGCTGCTGCTTTATGCATATTTATTGGAGTGTATCCATCGTTACTATACGACTTACTTCCTTATCCAATAAATTATGTTCCATACACTGCCTCTCATATATTATCACAATCTCTTTTGCTTTTATTTTCGGCGAGCGCATTTATAATTCTATTGCGCAAAGGAATATATCCAAAGCAGCTAAACTCTACACACCTAGATGTGGATTGGTTTTACAGAAAACCTGGCAGGGATTTGATCAGATATATTTTCATAATGACCAGTAGTTTTTATAATCATCTAGGTTCTAATTTGATAGATCGTTTCGAGAGATTTGTATACCAACTTTATCGTCACCATGGGCCTCATGGCGTTCTGGCGAGGACCTGGCCTACAGGTAGTATGGTATTGTGGGTAGCCGTTTTATTAGTAGCATACCTATTATTTTATTTTATTTAGTATTTCTATACCTTTATTCAAACAATCTGACTTTGGTTATTACAGGCTTAGACACTAGTCATGGTTTCTAAAAACGATAAGTCCAGTAAAGAACAAACAAGTGCTGAATGGAGAGCAATAAAGTCTCTTTTGCCATATCTTTGGCCTAAGGGCCAATTGGAGATGAGGGTCAGGGTTATCGTAGCCGTCATTCTTCTTGTAGCTGCGAAAGTCGCGACAGTTGCCGTTCCTGCAGTTTTCGGTTTAGCAGTTGATGTTATAGCTAGGCCAGCTGATTATGGGCTTTACTTGCCCATATTATTGTTGGTTGGTTACGGTTTATTGCGTGTTGGGCAGCAGGCCTTTGCAGAGTTACGAGACTTTGTTTTTGCTAAGGTTGGACAACGAGCCATAAGAAAAATTGCCTTGTTAGTATTTCAACACCTACATGATTTAGCTCTTAGATTTCATTTAGACAGACAAACTGGAGGTCTGAGTAGGGTTATTGAGCGCGGTATTAAAGGTATCGATTTCTTATTAAGGTTTATGTTGTTCAATATACTGCCAACACTAATCGAGATTACGCTAGTCTGTGCAATATTATGGTCAATGTTTGGTTTTCTATTTAGCCTCATAACGTTTGTTTCAATTGTCATATACATATCTTTTACGCTTGTATTTACCGAGTGGAGACTCAAATTTCGTCGCGCTATGAACAAAAGTGATACTGAGGCAAATACAAAAGCAATTGATAGCTTGCTTAATTTTGAGACAGTTAAATATTTTGGCAATGAAAAGCACGAAGCCGATCGTTATGACTCTTCAATGCAACGGTATGAAACAGCTGCCGTAAAAAGCTTAACCACTTTATCTCTTTTAAATGTGGGGCAGGGAGTAATAATTGCTTTAGGCTTAACGGTATTGCTACTAATCAGTGGTCAAAGAGTAATGTTAGGCACAATGACAGTTGGAGAATTTACAGCCGTCAATTTATATATGATGCAACTCTTTCAGCCTCTTAATTTTTTAGGTTTTGTATACAGAGAAATTCGTCAATCATTGGTAGACATGGAAAGTATGTTTAGTTTGCTAAAAGAGAGAAAGGAGATACTAGATTCTAAAGGGGCAAAACCTTTGTCAGTTAATTGTGGAATAGTAACCTTTAAAAACGTTTCTTTTTCCTATAACAGATCAAGGAAGATTTTAAATAATATTAACTTTGAAGTTCCAGCAGGGCAGAAAGTGGCTATTGTTGGCGCTTCTGGGGCAGGAAAATCTACGATTTCTAGACTATTATTCAGGTTTTACGACGTTGATGAAGGTAAGATTTGTATAGATGGACAAGATGTTCGTGAAGTAACACAAACTAGTTTACGAGCAGCTATTGGTATAGTTCCACAAGATACTGTTCTTTTTAATGATTCAGCTTATTATAACATCCACTATGGGCGTCCTAATTCGACACCTTCTGAGGTAGAAGAAGCGGCAAAGCTTGCACAAATCCACGATTTTTTAGTCGGTTTACCAAAAGGCTATGACACTCACGTGGGAGAGAGAGGGCTTAAACTATCTGGAGGAGAAAAACAGCGTATAGCTATTGCTAGAACTATCCTAAAACAACCTAAAGTTCTTTTATTTGATGAGGCGACTTCTGCCCTTGACACTCATACAGAACGAGAAATACAAAAATCCTTAGATGAGGTTTCTAAAAATCATACGACTTTAGTAATTGCTCATAGACTCTCAACTATTGTTAATGCAGATGAGATATTATTATTGGATCAGGGGGAAATTATGGAGAGAGGAAACCATCAATTATTGCTAAGTTTAGATGGAAAATATGCCAGACTATGGCGTCGCCAGCAGGAAACGGAAAAGAGACAAAAAACATCTCTAGGCGGATAGAGGATATTGAGTAATTACTTAATTGGGATGCCAATGCGGCCTAGTAGGTCTGTGAGTGACTTCCAGGTGGTAAATCTAAGACGTTAGGTTTTTAATATTTTTCACTAGATACTTCAATTGCATAACTTGATAGTGGGGGTATTTTTTTAATCAGATCCTGATTTTTTAAAAATTTTGCAAACCTTTTATACCGATTTTTATCTAAAGCACCTGGTCGAAGCGAAAAGCGTGGAATTGTATCCTTCCACGCACGTCTGTTTAATTCGTTATCTAAGTCATTTCGATTTTTTATGAATAATTTCCAAGCTTTCTTGGGATGATTGATGATAAACTGTGTTCCTGCTTCAAGTGATGCGATGAAATCAGGAATTCTTGGGTCAGATAAAAGCTTGTTATTGGTTACCATAATCAGCTCATCATAGGCTGGAACGCCTTCCTCCTCTATATAAAGTGCTCTTCCTGGACGACCCTCGATTTCCATTTGATTAAGCTCAAAATTACGAAACGCACCAATTACAGCGTCAACTTGGCCGCTCATAAGAGATGGGGAAAGAGAAAAATTTACATTAATCAGTTCGATGTCTTTTAAATTTAATCCATGTTTAGCTAACATTGCACGAAGAAGGGCATCTTCAAATCCACCAACTGAGAAACCAATTTTTTTCCCCTTTAAATCTGCAATCGATTTTATGTTGCTATCCTTTAAAAACACAATTGAGTTAAGAGGAGTAGCTATTAATGTGCCTACTCTGGTCAATGGTAATCCAGCCTCAACCATTAGGTGAAGTTGAGGTTGATAGGACACTGCTATATCGGCTCGCCCTGCAGCAACTAACTTGGGTGGGTCATTGGGATCAGCGGGAGCTTTAAAATCTACTTTAAGACCACGATTACTGAATTCTCCTCTTTCTTTTGCTACAAACAATGGGCCATGGTCTGGGTTTATAAACCAATCGAGTAGAACAGTCAGTTTTTCAGCCTTTGCAGGATTATTTTCTAAAAGAAATAAAAACAGGCATAAAACAGTTAATAATATTTTCATCTTTATTGCCTTTATATGGCTATAATTTGTCTGAGGGATTGCTTTCAGTTTGCCAGGTAATACAACTCTTTAATACTTTGTCTACTAAGTAGTAAATAAAAACAGCAATGATTGCGAGCACAAATAGGGCAGCGAACATAGCATCAGTTTGAACGCGGGCATTCATCAATAACATGTAATAACCAAGTCCCGCCGAAGAGCCTACCCATTCACCTACAACAGCGCCTATGGGTGCTACCGCTGTAGCCACGCGAATACCCGATGCGAAGGCTGGCATTGCTGCGGGCAGTCGAATTTTCCAAAGAATAGAGAAATTTGAGGCTCCCATAGCTTTGGCTAATTCCAGCCATCCAGTTTCGGTTCTTCTCAGCCCATCATATAAAGCTGCAGTCACTGGAAAATATATTATCAGAGTAGCCATAACTATTTTAGGTAATAGGCCATAACCAAACCATAGGACCAATACTGGGGCTAAAGCAAACACTGGGATTGCTTGAGATACAACTAAAACAGGAAGAAGCCAAGACCTGGCTGGTTTAAAGTGAGCCATTATTAATGCACTAATTACTCCAATAACAGTCCCACTAAATAGACCGATAGTGATTTCAAGAGTAGTTATGAGGGCATGTCTGCCGAGTTCTTCAATGCGTTCCAGTAATGATGTCAAAACGCTTAGTGGAGAAGGTAGAATAAATGGCGCTACGTTAGTTAAGACTACAATAAGTTGCCAAATAAGTATTAGCCCAAGAAATATTATTAATGGTTTGGTTCTGCTCATTTTGAACTGGTTTAATTTGATTCAATTACAGCAGATTTGAGCTGCGCAAGTATTAACGAATGCATCTCTTGTAAAGAGTGATTACTAGGGTTTCTGGGGATTTGATCATTCGGCTGCATCACCTGACCAAGTTTTGCTGGCTTTCCAGACATAACGTATATGTTGTGACCTAATCGCAACGCTTCTAAAGGATCATGAGTGACTAGCAGTACGGTTTGATTAGTAAGTAGATCAGCAGCTAGTTCCTGGAGTCTGCTCCTTGTTATTGCATCAACTGAAGAAAATGGTTCATCCATTAAAACAATTGGACGACCCTCCATTAAAGTGCGCGCTAGAGCGACTCTCTGTTTTTGCCCGCCAGATAGAATATCCGGGCGATCATTGCAGTATTTGTGCATTCCAACTTTATTCAAAAGATCCAGCACTTTTTCTTTATCTGGCTTAACTCCCCGAAGATGGGACCCAAGCGCTACGTTTTTAAAAACGGTAAGCCACGGCAATAAAAGATCTTGTTGGGCCATCCATGAGATTTTTTTTACAAGGGTGGTGCCGTCAGTAGAGAATATCCTAGTAGCTGGATCAATAGGTCCAAGCCCCACAATCATGCGAAGCAGGGCAGATTTTCCTACGCCGCTGGGGCCTAAAATACAGGTCCATTTTCCAGCTGATATCTCGGTGGATAGGTTTTCAAATATAGGAGAGTTGGAATAAGCTAATCTTGCATTATGTACATGGAGTCCCAGTGGCGTAGGATTTGGATTTTGTTTGCTTTGTTTTTTATTCTTATGTGTTTCATCAGTATGCATTTTGCCCACTCGTCCCTTCGCCAGCATTAACCGGACAGGTTCTAGGGGTCGTCTTTATTATTAAGACCTCTCAGCAATTATTGGCTCCCCCAGGTGAGATTAAGATAATATGTGTCCCTCTTAGGGTTTTAGTCAATGGTCTAGTCCATTAATAAGTAGATATGGATATAATAGATTTTCGACTTTTTAAATGTTTTTTAGCTTTCTAATAATATAAATGAATTAGGAATGTATGAAAAAAATTAAACAAACCGCTTTCTTGATAGTGCTAGCATTGTTTATTGAATCTACTATCATGCCCTTATTAGGCAATTCGGGAAACGATATAACTTTTGAGAGATCAAGTGTTGTGATTAAGGGGGGTAAAGAAAAACATAAATTTGATGTTGAGTTAGCTTTTACCAACATTCAACAATCATATGGTCTTATGTATCGGAAGCAACTTGCAAGGAATGAAGGCATGCTTTTCTTTTATAAGAAAGAAATGATTGCTACCATGTGGATGTTAAATACTTTTATTTCACTTGATATGATATTTGTGGATTCTGGAGGAAGAATAATATATATATATCAAAATGCTACCCCACTATCCTTAAGTAAAATATCATCAGGTAAGCCCGTTCGAGGAGTTCTAGAAGTGAATGCCGGCGTTGTGGAGAAGCTTGGAATAATTGTTGGAGATCAACTGATTCATCCTTTATTTTATGGCGGCAGTAAAGGATAAGAAGTATACATAAAGTTATTTAATTTATGGAGACAGAGAGATAAATAATTTATATAAATCCTTAAGGGCGTCAATTAAGTTTGCTAGTAATTGATAAAACGCCTAGAAAGTATTAACGGGGCGTAGCTCAGCCTGGTAGAGCGCCTGCTTTGGGAGCAGGAAGTCGTTGGTTCGAATCCAGTCGCCCCGACCATAATCCCGTTTTAATTTTGGGAAAACGCTTTGGGGTTACTAACGATGAGGGCAAGAATTTATAGGCCAGCTAAAACAGCTATGCAATCTGGCCAAGCGAAAACTGAGAAATGGGTTCTTGAATACGAGCCCACTAAACGTCAGTCCCTGGACCCTTTGATGGGGTGGTCTGGCGCAGGGGATACCATGGCTCAGATCCGATTGACCTTTGACACCTTAGAGGATGCAATGGCGTATGCCGACAAAGGAGGGCTAAAGTATAGCGTGCAACAACCAAAAAGCAGAATTATCAAGCCTAAGGCATACGCTGCTAATTTTTCTGTGTCTAGAAAAGTTCCTTGGAGTCACTAGGATTTGAATCCTCTTAATACAGATGTTTATATCGCTGTCATTTTTTTTAGCGCCCGTAGCTCAGCTGGATAGAGCGTCGGCCTTCTAAGCCGAATGTCGCAGGTTCGAATCCTGCCGGGCGCGCCATTTCTTAAGGGTAACCGTCTAAGCTAAAGAGTAATTTTGGGTTTTTGCTTTTTCCTCCATTGGTGATATATGCTCTGTAGTGAACTTCTTATAAAAGATTTTGGAATGAAAATAGAAAAATATATACGTACTGAGTGTGGACTTGAAAAGTATAATAAATTAAAAAAAAATAATGGAACACTAGCGCATATTAGACTTTATTGGTTCCTGTTTATTGCAACAATTAGAGATAGGTTGCTCAAATTATAGTGTGTGGGTTAGATGTAGAAATGCAGAAATTAATTTTTATATTTATTATTCTAAATGTGCTAAGTGGTTGTTCTGCTTTGCGAACTGTTGTTTGGGTTTTAACCTAAAAAAATAATACTTATAAAATATTGATTATTTGAACTGTATATTCCTATGCCAATATAATTGGATAAGCATTTGTGATGAACTCTTTCCTGGGTAACAAATACTCTTGTATAACTGGAATAGGCCACCAGTGATGAAGCAAATATTCTTAGTTTTTATTGTGCTTATGATCGGAGTCGGAGGCTACTTTTTCCTAATTAAATCCTCTCCTAGCGTGTCTGAGCGTCTCACTATCGAGAAAGAATGGGTTGTTGATACAGTAAGGGTTGCAAAAATAGATTCACAGCCGACGCTACATCTATCAGGTAAAATAGTTGCCGCTAGGGAGGCTGATTTAAGGCCCCTCGTGGAGGGCAGGATTATTGAAATTGGAGACAATTTTCATGAAGGCGGCCTAGTATCCCGTGGAGAAATTCTAATAGCGATAGATCCTTTTAATTTTAAAGCATCGTTGACCGATTCTGAGGCGGCGTTATCAGAAAACAGATCATCTAGAGAAGAGATCCTGGTGCAAATAAGAAAAAATGAGGCGTTAAGTGAAACTTATAAAAAACAAGAAGAGTTACGGAAACTAGAACTTGAAAGACGGGTAACTTTATCTGGTGAGGGAATTATTTCGAAGAAGGCTAATGATGAATCAAATTTTGCCTATCTATCTTCCAGGCAACTTCGTATTAGTAATGATTATGAAACTCAGAGACTGAAAGCTAAAATTAAAAGATTAGATGCATCAATATTACGCTCAGAGGTAAGAGTCGATATAGCCAAACGCAATCTGAATGAGACCATTTTAAGGGCACCCTTCGATGGGGTTCTTACTAACATATCTGTTGGAATTGGTAAGTGGGTGAACTCAAGAGATTATGTAGCTCAGATTATTGATAATATTAATTTGGAGGTGTTGTTTCACATGAGTGATGAACAATACGGAAGAATAACATCTCTTGGCGAGCTCAATGGACGTCCGGCAATGGTTGTCTGGAGCTCCGGCGTTAACACCATAGAACTGAAGGCTACATTAAATAGAGCAGAAGGTGAATTTGATGCAGCTTCAGGTGGAGTATGGGTCTATGCCTCTGTTCACCCGAACGGTAAACTAAAGGACCTTCGACCAGGAGCATTTGTACAAACCAAAACACCAGATATTGTATACCCAAATTCATTTAGAGTTATAGAATCTGCTATATATTCTGATGATACTGTGTACCTTTTTAACAATGGACGGCTTGAGGAACGTGTTATAAAAGTTGTGGCTCGCGATGGAGAACATTTAATTATAACTGGAGAAGTGCAGGATGGTGATTTGATCGTTACCACGCGTATACCAGAAGTCGCACCAGGCCTAAAAGTAAGAACAAAATTAGAGTAGCTAAAGTTGTGACTGGTAAGCTAGATAATAAATCTACATCCTATGCAGAAAAAAATGAATCCAAGGGTTTGATTTCAGTATTTGCCCGCCACCCTACTGCCTCTAATTTGCTCATTGTTATCATGTTGCTTGCGGGTCTCGTAGGGGCTTGGCGGATGAATACTCAATTCTTTCCCAATTTTGGCCTTGATATTATAGTAGTGAATGTAAAGTGGAATGGTGCAAGTGCCCAAGATGTTGATCTCTCAATTGTTCAATCAATTGAATCTGAAACACGGTTTTTAGATGAAGTTAAGCGTGTTGGTTCAACGGCAAGAGAGGGGTCTGCCTCAATAGTAGTTGAATTTAATCAGGGTGCAGATATGCAGGCAGCATTGTCAAATGTTGAAGCTGCAGTAAGTCAGGTGACTTCTCTGCCGAAGGATAGCGAAGCTCCAAAAATCACTCGTGTTGTACGCTATGATACAATAGCTAGGCTAGGGTTGTCAGGACCTTATTCAGAGGATTCGTTAAGGCAGTTCGCAAAACGAATGCGTAACGAGATGATGAATCTTGGCATAGATCGAGTTACTTTCTCTGGCTTAAGGGATCCAGAGATATGGGTTGAAGTCGATCCTAATAAATTAAGATCACTAGACCTATCTCTTTCTCAAGTTGCACAGTCTATATCTAAAGTATCTCAAGATATTCCTTCTGGGGAAACAGGTAGTGGGTCTAAGCAAATTCGTAGCTTAGGGCTTGAAGATTCGGCGTACGGTATCTCTAAAATATCAGTCAAAAATAATGATGGGGGGGGTAAGCTTTATATTTCTGATATCTCTATTGTTCATGAGACTTTTGATAATGAGCAGGTAACTGTAAGCAGCTCTGGGCTACCAGCTATAGAACTTAAAGTTCAACGAGCAACAACAGCGGATAGTCTTAAAACTGCAAAAATTTTAGACAAATATTTAGAAAATGTGAGCTCAAGTTTTCCATCAGACTTAAGTGTAGTTAAGTATGGAGTTGAAAGTAATCTTGTAAAGGAGAGAATCTGGCTTTTAATAAAGAACGGTTTAGGAGGGCTTGTTTTAGTAACTCTCATACTGTTTATTTTTTTAAATACGAAAGTAGCCTTTTGGGTTGGACTAGGAATTCCAGCGGCTTTAATGGCCGCTTTGGCTGTTATGGCTTTAACCGGGCAGTCAATTAATATGATTAGTTTGTTTGCTCTAATTCTGGTTCTTGGGATTGTTGTAGATGACGCAATTGTTATAGGAGAGCACGCAGAGTATTTGCACCGAAAAGGGCATTCAGCGCTTGAAGCTGCAGAGAAAAGTGCCTTGCGAATGTCTGCGCCAGTATTTAGTTCTACATTAACAACTATCGCAACATTTATACCATTGTTCTTAATAGGGGATGTTATAGGGGCTATAATTATCGCGATTCCATTAGCTGTTTGCGCAGCTCTGTCAGCTAGCTTGTTTGAATGCTTTTTAGCTCTCCCAGGACATATGAAGTCGGCACTATCCTCAACTAAAGAAAAAACAACAGGTTTAAGGGCTAGGTTTAACCAAACCTTTAATAAATTTCGTGACGGCCCTTTTCGAAAATGTATACTATTGGCAGTAAAGTTGCGGTACCTAACTATTTCTTTGTCTATATGCGCGCTTATTTTATCTGTAGGTTTAGTAACAGGAGGAAGAGTAGGGTTTACTTTTTTCCCTTCGGTAGAACCAGATATAGTATATGCAAATTTTAGGCTTGTGCCAGGTAGCGGGCGCACTTCAACAGAATCAGCAGTAAACAAAATTGAGTTGGCAGCCTATGCGGTCGAGAGAGAATTAGGATTCTTACCTAATTCTCTAATCGTAAAAACAGTAGCAAAAGTAGGGCGTACCAGTGGTAGCTTTCAGTCAGCTCAGAACTACGGGGATGAAGTAGGTTCTGTTTTTCTCGAACTAATACCTGCAGATATACGAGATGTGAGGACACAAGATTTTTTGAAAAAATGGAGGGAAAACCTTCCTGATATTGCTGGTTTAGACATAATTTCATTAAATCCAGCACAAGGTGGTCCACCGGGCCGTGAATTGGATGTTAGGGTTTCTGGGGGGCAACCCGAAACTCTTAAACGCGTAGGAGTGCAAATTCGTAATTTACTTGAATCCTACCCAGGGGTTGATTCTGTTGATGATGATTTACCTTATGGAAAATCAGAGATAGTTATGAAAGTTACAGAGAAGGGGAAAGCTCTTGGGTATACCACGGAGTCAGTTGCTACCCAGGTTAGGCATGCTTATTCAGGTGTAATAGCAAAACGTTTTGCCCGTGATGATGATGAAGTCCTTATACGGGTTCGACTTAATAAAAAGATGCTCTCTATAAAGTCTTTAGGTGAACTTAATCTATCTTCACCCAAAGGGATTAATACTCCCCTATCGGAGGTGGTGAATTTTATTGAAAAAACTGGTTTTGCTCTAGTTCGACGTGAAAATGGCATGCGTCAGGTTGCTATTACTGCTGAAATTGATGAAATGCTTACCAGTGGTAGTCAAGTTATTAGAAATTTAGAAAGAGATGGGATTTATTCGATATCGGAATCCAATGGCCTAAAAGTACATTTTTCTGGAAAAGCTGAGGAACAGCAAGAAACATTCGCAGATATGCAAGTTGGAGCTATCGTTGGTCTGACACTTATGTATCTTATTCTATCCTGGGTTTTTTCGAGTTTTTTAAGACCATTTGCGGTTATGGCAATAATTCCGTTCAGTCTTATAGGCGCTATTATGGGGCATTGGATTATGGGCTTCGATTTAACGATTTTATCAATGATTAGTTTGCTTGGGCTATCAGGTATAGCAGTTAATGATTCCATTGTATTAATTACTACGATCGATGGCCGAATTAAAAGTGGGGAAGAAACCCAATCGGCTGTTTGTGAAGGTACGCTCGACAGATTAAGGGCAGTTCTATTAACCTCTCTAACAACTATTGGCGGTCTAGCTCCTCTGATGCTAGAGACGAGTTTGCAAGCAAGGTTTCTAATTCCAATGGCTACTACTATAGTGTTTGGATTAATGATAGTAACACTGTTGGTACTGTTTTTGGTTCCAGCATTTGTGATGGTAGGAGATGACTTCAAAAATATCAGAATGAACTATAAAAAGGCGTATAATTAAAACCTTCTTGTTGTTTTACGATTTTTTATGACTTTAAGAAAATTTACACTTCACATAAGTTGCCAGTAATATTAACTTTAGAGTGAAAATTGAAATAAGGTTGTAATTTAAGTCTTTATATTAATGTGAGCCTTATTTAGGAATTTATTTTTTCGAATTAATTAGGAGACAACAAAATGTATGTATTTGATTTGGCAGCAGAACAAGAGTTTGACCCTAAGCGACATGTTGAAAAAATACTAGGAACAGACGGTGATGGTGATTTCACTGTAGCTTGTTGGGAACCAGGCCAAGTAAGCCCAAATCATTGTCACCCAGAAGCTACAGAGATTTATTTTTGCTTCGAAGGTGGCGGTACAATGTTGACCGCAGATGGTGAAACGGAAGTAAAACCAGGCGCATTCGTCGTACACCCTCCTGGAGAGGTTCATGAGTATACTAATGGTCCGACGCGCACTCTTCTTTTTCGTGTTAGGTATGGAGGGGATACAGCGTCTCGCTGTTTAGACTGGCCTACTAATCCTGAATGGCGGGCGAGCACTTCTGATATTGAATATTTTGGTGAAAACCCAACAAGATAATTTCTGTAATACTATTTGGTTGCTGGTCAAACTCATAAAATGAATTTTATAGATTTAGTTTTATTTCTTGGGAATTTTCTATGTTTAAGTGAGCGCCGGTAGCTGATTGCACATCTTCTGGTGTGATTCCAGGGGCCACAGCCTCCAAAATTAGTTCGTTGGCTTCAACAGATATTATGGCCATATCAGTATAAACTTTGGACACGACACCACCAGCTGTTAGTGGATAAGTTCGTTCCGATATAATTTTTGAGTCTCCCTCACGAGTGGTGTGCGTCATCATCACATATACTCTTTTAGCGCCAGCCGCTATGTCCATTGCACCGCCCACGCTACCCGATTTTTGTTGGGGAAGTCGCCAATTACAAAGGTCACCATTAGCTGCTACTTGAAACGCACCTAATACTGCGCAGTCTAGTCTTCCCCCGCGTGCAATAGCAAAAGAATCAATATGATTAACATAAGCTCCGCCCGGAATTAGAGTTACTAGCCCTTTACCTGCGCTGATTAGGTCCAACTCTTCTTCACCTGGTAGAGGAGGTGGGCCCATTCCTACAACACCATTTTCACTATGAAACATTATATCGTAATCTGACGGAATATAAGATGGTATGAGTGTTGGCATGCCAATGCCTAAATTTACTAGCCAACCATCCTCTAAGTCCTTGGCTACGCATGCTGCTATTTGTTCACGGGTCAATAGGTATTTTCTATCTGTCATCACATTTTCTGCTATTAAGTTTGTTTACTTCCTTTGCCAACCTCATAGTGGCCTGTTACAAAATACGAGTCTACAAACACGGAGGGAGTAATTATAACTTCAGGATCTAGCTCGTCTATCTCTACTTCTTCCGAGACCTCAACTATCGTTTGATCGGCAGCCATAGCCATAATTGGATTAAAATTTCTTGCTGATTTATTATATATTAAATTACCTCTTTTATCTGCTTTCAAGGCTTTTATTAGTGCTACATCTCCCCTAAGGGGGAGCTCTAATATATAATCCGTTCCGTTTACTTTGTGGATCTGTTTGCCTTCAGCTAGATCTGTTCCTACTGCTGTTGGTGTTAAGAACCCTCCCAAGCCGGCTCCAGCTGTTCTCATTCTTTCAGCCAATGTTCCTTGAGGAACAATCTCAAGTTGCAATTTACCAGCATCATATAATTCTTTGAAAACAAATGATTCTTTTGCCCAAGGAAAAGTGCATATTAATTTGCTAACGCATCCCTCGTCCATTAGCCGTGCAACACCAGATCGATCAGTTCCTGCGTTATTGGTAACAATTGTTAGATTTTTAATTTTGTTATCACAGATTCCATCAATTAAGATTTCAGGAACTCCAGGAGGACCAAAACCACCTATCAATACTGTGGCTCCGTCTTTTACAATTTTAACGGCATCTTCCAGGGATTGGGCTCGTTTGTTTTTCATAAAATGTTCAATCTATAGTAGTAAAATACGGCGTAGGCTTTCCATCAATATCATCTCTAAATGTTACTTGGACTCGTTTGCCAACAGAAACAACTTGCCCTTCAAAATCTATTATCTCGCTCATCATTCTAAAACCTTCATTTAAGTCAATTAAAGCTACAATATAGGGAACTTTATCCTTATATTTTGGGGGAGCCCTATAGATCGTCGAACAGGCATAAATTTCACCTAGTCCAGAAGAAACTTGCCAGCTGATATCATTACCGCCACACGTAGGACATATAGAGCGAGGATAAAAAATGGACTTTTTACAACTATTACAGAGTTGATATCTCAATTCACTATTTGAGATGCCCTCCCAATAGTGGCTAGAATCTGGATCTGGTAGTTCGTCAGACATTTATAATCTTTCTTGTTTCAATCAAGACCTAGAATACACGTGCTACTAGAGGATAGAACACCGCCAGTGCCGCTTGCCATAGCAAGAGTTGCATTCGGTACTTGTCGTTCTCCACATTCGTTTCTTAGTTGGCGGACAGATTCTATAAGTAAAAAGATGCCGTATTGACCAGGGTGACAATAAGATAGTCCTCCTCCATTTGTATTTAATGGAAACTCTCCACCAGGTCCTGTTCTTCCATTGCTGACAAATTCGCCACTTGTTCCTGGTTTACAAAAACCTAGAGATTCAAGAGTTAGAAGCACCGTGATTGTGAAAGAATCATAAATTTCTACCACATCGAGATCACCATGTTTGACACCGGCCATTTTGAACGCCCTTTCTCCAGATTCTTTGGCGGGTGTTATTGTTAGTTCCGGCATCTCAGATATTTGCGCATGCGAATGAGATTCCCCTTGCCCTAGTAACCAAATTGGCTCTTTAGGAATTGATTGTGCTATGTCTGGACTTACAACTACTACACAGCCTCCACCATCAGTAACCAAACAGCAATCTAATCTGTGTAGAGGAGAGGCAATCATGTCAGAATTTAAAACGTCCTCAATTGTTAGAGGTTCACGTCTATAAGCTATAGGGTTTAATCTAGCCCAGTCTCTAGTTGAAACAGCTAATTCAGCTAAATGTTCTGCCTTAGTGCCATATAGGGCCATGTGTCTTGATGCAGCGAGTGCATAAGCTCCTACTGGTATAGGAAGCCCGTATGGGGTTTCATATTGATAACCCAGGTCTGTGTGTGCCTCAAAAATTCTTCGTTCTTGACGTGACCTCTGGGTGCTTCCATAGAGGATTACCGCAACTTTACAAAGCCCTGCCTGAATAGCCGCAGCTGCGTGGCCTAAATGAAATTCAAAAGACGCTCCTCCTACGGAGGTGCTATCAGAATAACTTGGTTGTATCCCAAGATATTCTGATATCTGTAATTGCGGTAGGCGCCCCCAATTGCCGCTGCTGAAGACTGCGTCTACGTCTTTTTTTTCGAGACCAGCTTCGGCAAGTGCTTTAACCATTGCCTCCGCTTGTAGAGTCAAAACAGTAGAATCTGGAACAACTCCAAGACGGGATTCAGCTACACCTGCAATTGCACATGATTTTTTTAAAGTCACTTAGATAGGCTTACTTTAAATTTTATTCTGCTGCTACAGCAAAATCAGGAATTTCAAGTTCAGGTAGTACTTTAGTCATAAACAACTCTATTTCCTCCAGTAGGTCGTCTTTGGGTTGTTGTGCCCAATGAAAGATCAGAGTGATGTACTCTGCCGGCACTTGTTCGTAGGTTCTACGCCATTGTTTTATGGATTCCTCTACCGTTCCTCCCACGAAAAAGCCAGAATTTTTTATATCTTGTATATGTTCGCTATCCGATTTTCCGCCTTGTGGCCAATAAGGAAAGAAAGGGCCGTAAAAGTTTTTATATATATCCAAATCATATTCGAGAAGCTTACGGTCGTAGTCTTCGGCCGTTTTAGTAATATGAGGCCACCTGACCATGTTTTGTTGCTGGCCACGAATAAGATTACGTCCATATTTTTTTGATTCATCAACATATAGATCAATGAACTCAGTCATTCCTTCTGTTGTCATAAAATATGTGGGATTTAAATTATTCTTTGCGCAAAAACGAATGGCTTCAGGGCTTTTATTTACAGCGACAAAAACCGGTGGATGAGGTTTTGTAAATGGTTTTGGCACTACACTAATTCGTTGGACGGCGCCCTTATCATCTATTTCGCCTTCAACACCAGCCTCACGAGCAATCTTCCATGCCGGGTAGCCTTCTACTCCAGTTTCTAGAGGGTAGGGGGCCTCATAGTGTTTTCCCTCAAGTCTAACAGATTCTTGTTGCCAACATTTGAGAAGCATTTCCACACGTTCCTCAAAAATTTCTCGGTTTTTTTTGTCATCTTCAGTGCCGTGAATAGTAGTGGCTGGGGTGTCACTAAATTGACCAATAATGTTTGTCCATCTCTTCTGATAACCTCTTGCAACACCACAGAAGAAGCGACCTTTTGACAAGTGGTCAATTATTGCAGTTTCTTCAGCAACTCTCATCGGGTCACGTGTTGCCATGACATAACCCAGAGCTCCAACATGAATTTTGCTCGTTTGAGATGCCCAGTGAGCATTTAAGATGCCTGGATTAGGGCCAATCTCATATCCTTCAGAATGCAAATGATGTTCTATTGTGGACATACCCCAAACACCCAATTCTTCGCACGCTTTAACTATTTCTGTCCATTCGTGAACAATCCACTGGTAAGTATCAGGGTTATTTCCCATACCTCGGTTTGCTTTGCGACCTTCTTCACCATCAGACGGGAACATTGGATAAAGTTGTATAATGACTTTAGGTAGTGCCATAACTAATTTCTCCCAATTTATAATATACTAGATACTAAAGGAACTTATTGGCAATTAAGAAATAAAAATTAATTATACTTATTATTTAAAAGGCCTATAGGTTTTTTCATAACCTAATTTATTCCAGCCGGATCAAGACCAAATATTTCAGCAGCCCAATCAGACATTACGTCACCGATTAGTTGACGGTTATCTACTTGACAATGTTCAGCACCGCCTTCTTCAAGAGTGAAAATTTTTAATTTGCGTTGGGAGCTGTTTATAGCTTCTTCATATGTTCTCTCTGCATCGGATACTGGCACTTGTCTGTCATTCTCTCCATGAGCTATGAGAATAGGGCAAGTAATTTTTTGAACTATGCCTTTAAGAGTCATTCTTTTTGCCACCTTTAGAGCATCTTCAGCTGTCTTTTGGCCAGTGACCCACATACCATGGGTTACTACATCTGGGACCGAGGGAGCAGTTAAAACTTTTTTCGTAGCACTTTCAAATATTGGACCAAAATCATATAAGGCTCCCCATGCTATACAGCACTTTAAGCGTTTTTCGAAAGCTGCGGCTCGCGGAGCGTAATAGCCGCCCAAGCTGTTACCGGAGAGCCCAATTTTTTCCGAATCAACGTCTTTTCGTGTCTCCGCATAGTCTACTAAAGCCTTAACACAATGCTCGGTTTCATGATCAGTAGCTAGCCCATGCAAGCGCAAAGCACCTCCCGCTCCAGGCTGATCAGCAATCAGCATATGCATTCCACGCTTGTTGTACTCGTTACTAATTAAGGGGTGTTGGAATTCTTTCACAGAGTCAAACCCTTGTATGTGTATCATGGTTGGTGCAGGGTCTCTTACATTTGATTTTACAAATATACAGGGTATGGCACCCTCCTTATATGGTACGTCTATATATTCAACGGGTTCTTTTGCTAATTCCCGCGCCATTCGAAAATTTTTTATTCCTCTTAAATAGGTTCTAAGTTTTCGAGAGTCATCATGATGAAGAAAACGTTCAGCCCTAAGAAAATATAATCCAGAACGATGAAGCTTTCTTGCAGCTGTTAGAGGGTGTCCCTCATTTAAATCTATACTGCCAAGTCGTTCAAGTTTCTCGGCCAGTTTTATAAATGATTCGTGCCAAGCCTCATTAGCTACTGCTTTATCGGCCCCAGCTAGATGTCTAACTTCTCTCAATGCCTCTTCTGGCTCACTTATAGTTCCAACTTCATCGAAGAGAGGGGCTGCAGTGAGGCTCCAGGCATAATTGTCTGGAAAATATTCAAACATATTTTACTAGCTCTCTTGTTAGGGTTTACTTGCTGCTTTGAGTCTGGCTAAACCAGCATCCAAATCAGATATTAGGTTTTCGACATGTTCCAAACCAATATGCAGTCGTAATAAGGTGCCTTCTGGATCCCATTTTGTAGCTGACCTTATAGGAGAGCCAGGTAAGATCAAGGATTCATAACCTCCCCAACTGGCACCCATGGCAAATAAATCCATTTCATCTAGCATTGCCCCCAATGATGTATCATCATAATGTTTATTGAGAATAATAGAAAATAAACCAGTGGAGCCTAGGAAATCTCTCTTCCATAATTCATGGCCCGGATGGCTTTCAAGGGCTGGATAAAGAACTTGGCTGATCTCTTCTCTATTTTCTAGCCAGCGAGCGACAACCAATGCGTTTTCTTGGTGCTGTTTCAAGCGAACTCCTAGAGTGCGAAGTCCTCTAAGAGCCAGATAGCAGTCATCGGGCGCTGCGTGTTGACCAGATGATCTGAAACCACGATAAACTTTTTCGTAGTGTTTATCTGTGGTTACTAATATCCCTAACATCGCATCAGAATGTCCAACTATATATTTAGTGGCTGCGTGAATAGATACATCTACTCCCATATCAAAAGATTTAAAGAACAAAGGTGTTCCCCATGTGTTGTCATGCATCAATACAGCATCATGTTCATGGGCTATCTCCGAAATTGCAGGTATGTCCTGCATTTCAAAGCTAAGTGATCCGGGGCTTTCAGCATAGACCACTTTGGTATTTTCTTTCATAAGACTAGATATGTTTTTGCCTATTGTGGGGTCGAAGAAGGTGGTTTCAACACCATATTTGGCAAGGACGTTTAGACAAAAAGATCTAGCTGGATTATAAGCGCTATCAGTCATTAAAACGTGATCGCCCGCTTTAGTGAAAGACATTAGTGCTACCGTGATGGCCCCTAAACCTGATGAGGTGGCAAAAGCTTTATCTCCCCCCTCTAATAAAGCAGTAGCATTTTCAAGTGATTTCTGAGTTGGGGTTCCCATGCGCCCATAAACTATGTCTTTCATAGGATCACGGTTCCGCCAGTCAGATAAAGTTGGTGATAGTACTGTAGAGGCATGGTAGACGGGAGGGTTTACAATTCCAAAGTTTGATTCCGGGTCACGGCCTCCACTAATGAGTTTTGTTTCATCATATGTTTTGTGTTCTTTTGTCACTCTCTACACCTCTATTGCAGTATCATCGCTACTACCCCATTCAGTCCACGACCCATCATAAATAGAATGATTGTCGCGTCCAATTAGATGTAGCCCAAGTGCGAGCACACAAGCTGTAATACCCGAGCCACAGCTTGTTATTAAAGGCCTATCCTCAGTTGCACCAATTGCGTCAAAAGTATTTTGTAAGCTCTGATTATCAACAAATGAACCAGTGTTTATGTCGATAATTTCATCGAAGGGAAGGTTTTTTGATCCTGGAATATGCCCTGATTTGACTCCAGGTCTAAATTCAGGCTCTGAACCGTTGAACCTTTGAGACGAACGAGCGTCAATTACTAAAGATTCTTTGGTTTTTAAGTTTTCTTTTAATTGAAGTTTTGAGGCTACTGAGTGCTTATTCAGTTTTGCTTTAAATGTACCAGGTTCTATTTTGGTCAACTCGCTACTGGTTGGACGATTCTCCTTTATCCATGAATTGAGCCCTCCTGATAAAATAGACACATTTTTGTGGCCGAAAGCACGAAACATCCACCAAACTCTTGGTGCGGAAAACAACCCTTCATAGTCATATATAATGACTTGATTGCTATTAGAAATTCCTAATCCCTCAACACAAGAAGAAAAATATTCTTCTGATGGCAACATGTGAGGTAAGGAAGAATTTTTGTCAGATATTTCATCTATATCAAAAAACCTAGCCCCTGATATATGCTGTAAATTAAATTCTTTGAGGCCACTGCGTCCCGTAGGTGGTAAATGCCATGATCCATCGAGAATTCGTATATTTGGGTTTTTAATATTTTGGGCCAACCAAGAAGTAGAAACAAGCGCAGAATTATTAATGTATGTCATAAGAAGTCAACTATAAGTCATTGATATATTTAATTAGCCCATGGAGGGACGGGTAAGTTTTTTTCTTTTAAAAATTCTATATTGAATATTTTTGACGAGTAACGATGTGCTCCATCACATAAGATTGTTACGATCGTATGTCCTGGGCCCATATCATTCGCCATCCTAATTGCGCCTGCGACGTTAACTGCGCTTGATGTGCCAAGACTTAGCCCCTCTTGTGTAATTAGATCAAAAAGAATTGGCAACATTTCCTCATCAGGGATTTGGTATGGCATATCGACCAATAGATCCTCAAGATTTGCGGTAATTCGCCCTTGTCCAATTCCTTCAGTGATCGAGGATCCTTCAGATTTTAGCTCTCCATTTACATAATAGTTATAAAGAGCAGCACCCATAGGATCAGCCAGACCTATTTTTACTTTTTTTGATCGCTCTTTCAGGTATTTGCTGGTGCCAGCCAGTGTTCCTCCGGTTCCCACAGCACAGATAAATCCATCTATGGTGCCTGTCGTTTGATTCCATATCTCTGGACCGGTGGTTTCGTAGTGGCCTTGCCTATTTGCAAGATTGTCAAACTGATTAGCCCAGATGGCTCCATAAGCTTCCTTTTCGTTTAATTCCTTAGCCAGACGGCCCGAGTACTTTATATAATTATTTTCATTACTATATGGTACTGCTGGAACTTCTATTAGCTTTGCCCCGGCCTGCTTTAGGGCATTCTTTTTCTCTTGAGTTTGAGTTTCAGGGATTACTATTACAGTTTTGTAGCCACGGGCATTTGCCACATGGGCTATGCCAATTCCTGTGTTGCCAGCTGTTCCTTCTACAATTGTACCACCTGGTAACAATTTTCCATTTTCTTCTGCGTCTTTTATTATCGCCCAAGCCGCCCTGTCTTTTACAGAACCTGCTGGATTCAAGAACTCTGCCTTGCCTAGAATTTCACAGCCAGTAGTTTCTGAAGGGCCATTTAGTCGAATTAGAGGGGTGTTTCCTATTGTCCCTACAACCCCGTAGCGGATATCCATCTCTCATCCCTTTTTGTTAACTTATTAGAGCAGATATTTTTTGTAGACTAAATGTCGAGATAGCAGCTTGCAAGTGGGTTATCTCACAGGTCTCTCTGGTCCACGGCCCCTAAAGGCATCGATAAAGAATGCTGCTCTAGCATCTAATTGTGGTAACTCTAAGCGATGTCTCCAAGCTGTTAAAACTAATTTCTTTCCCAAGCCTTTAGAAGGAACAGCTATGACGCCATCAAAATCTCCAGTATAGCGATCTACCCAGCTGCGTATTTTTTCAATATCACTTTTTCTAGGCTCATCAAAATAAATTACAATATTCCCGTGTTCCAGTGAATGAACTAGTTTTTCGAGTGGTTGAATTTTTTTATAAAAGCCGGGGGCTGTGGGGTAGGGGTAGTGAGGACCTGAAGTAGGGTATTGAGTCCCGTAATCAACTTTGTCTTTAACGTGATCTCTCCCTTTTGAAGGTTCTTTTTGAATGCCTTTATAGGCGGGATGATTTTTGTCGTATTTATACGGTTCGTATTGACCTTTACCATGCATGCCCCCGAACCTATTGAACTGGGCTTCAACGTTTTTACTTTGAACGATAGCTATAAAAAATATAGAAAGCGCGATAATTTTCGATAAGTTCGCTACATAAACTCTCACTTAAAACCTCCGTCACATTTTATCATTTAATAAGACCCTTTACTTCATTCGATGCTGGTATCTCACTTTTTGTGACATATGACTCATGATTATCAAGTATCTTATCTAATGGGTAGAGGTAGTTAACCATCATTCCCGCAGACTGTTTAATTCCTTTTGGTGATATATCTGCCAACCAATTTATTCTTTCCACTCGTGCTCCATTGCTTAAATGAAAATGCTCAACACCATCTAGAGCATTGTCTGATGATTTCTGTCTTTCTTCAATTAAATATTTAGCAGCTAGTTTAATTAGAATGGGCTCTGCAATTTCCGTCTTGCTGTTGTCCTGATACCACAAGGGGCTATCAAGTAAATTTTTTAAGGATAGTTGATCTATTTTACTACTCGATAATTCGCTTAATGCTTTTTTGTTTTGTGTGCTGATAACCTCATCGTTTGATTGAAGCTTAATATCTAGCCACTTACTGAATCCAGGAATTGGTGACAATGTAGCGAAAGTTTTAAGGTTAGGAAGTTCATGCGATAAATGATCAACAACTTTTTTAATTAAAAAATCCCCAAAACTAACACCGGAAAGACCCTTTTGAGCATTTGAAATAGAATAAAATATTGCTGTGTCCGCCAATTCTGGGTCCGTGGTTGGTGCGGACTCATCTAGCAAATCTTGTATATTATTTGCCATACCGTTTACTAATGCGACTTCGACAAATATGAGAGGCTCATTTGGCATGCTTGGATGAAAAAAAGCATAACAACGACGGTCCGATTCAAGACGATTTTTTAGGTCAGCCCATGATTGTATTTCGTGCACAGCCTCGTAAGCCATTAATTTTTCTAAAAGATCAGCAGGCGCCTCCCACGTCACATTACGTAACTCAAGAAAGCCAGCATCAAACCACCCTCGGAGTAGTGATCGAAGTTCTGTGTCAACAGGTTTGAGCTGCTCGTTTTTATTCAATAATTCACGTAGATCAGCTCTCATGTCTACCAAGAATTTTATTCCATGGTCTAAGCTATTAAATTGACGGAATAAATTAATTCGAGGAGTTATAAGACTATCTCTCAACTGATTTATTGTGGTATCAAAATTGTTATCTTTGTCCTTTAGAGCCCTGTAATCGTCTATCGCCTTGCTCACTTCTTTTACATTGACTCCATAATTTTCAGCGAGAAGTACAAAAAATCTTAATCTTCCAACCTCATCAAGGTCTATATAATGATTTCCTAGCTTTGCTGCAGTGGCTCTAGCAGAAGCCTCGCCTCCTTTACCTGATAGGCTAAAGTCAATGATTTCTTTAATGACCTCTAGGTCCTCATCAGGCAAGTCTGACCTAAGTGGCGCGGTTCTGTCTCTGCCAGCTGCCCTTAAAACGTCCTGCAAGGCTCTCCTAAGAAGGCCCCGAGTACGGATTAAAAAGCCAGTATTTGTATTGTTGTCCGACATAATACTAATAAACTGGGGTCCAATGAGTTTTTATGCAAGCTCGTAATAAAAGAAATTTTTGTGACTGAGTTTATGAAGCATAAATAATACAAGCTTTCTTGATGATAAAACTCATGTTTTATGTGTTATCATTTTAGATGTGAATCTTTGTAAGAATTAGGAGGGACGAATGTCTGATACCGAAATAGCTTTAGTCGTGGGTGCTGGACCAGGACTTAGTGCATCTTTAACTCGAATATTTACTAAAGAAGGAATGAAAGTTGCTATCGCTGCAAGAGATACTGCAAAGTTATCGGATATCTGTAAACAGACAGGTTGCATATCTTATTCCTGTGATGCAGCTGATGGAGATCAGGTAGACAGTCTATTTAATAAAGTCGTTAATGATTTAGGTGTACCAAATATTGTAATTTATAACGCTGCAGCAAGGGCGCGCGGCCCCATTGAGGAGTTAGATCGAGAAGCTGTTAAAAATGCAATAATGGTAAGTTGTTATGCAGGATTTTTGATTGGCCAAAACGCTGCAAAATTAATGATAAAGCGCGGCGGTGGTTCAATATTTTTTACTGGCGCCTCAGCTAGTACTAAAGGATATGTGAATTCTTCGTCTTTTGCTATGGGTAAATTCGGATTAAGAGGCTTGGCCCAATCAATGGCAAGAGAGTTATCTCCCAAAAATATTCACGTTGGGCACTTCATTATTGATGGGGGAATACGCAAAGGTCCAGACGATCCGAGAGAAAAAAGGAGCTTATCGGACGGGCATTCTGGTGAACCCATAGACTCGCTCTTAGACCCAGATGCTATAGCCGCGACTTATTTAAACGTACATCGACAAAGCCGTACTGCTTGGACATGGGAAGTTGAATTAAGGCCTTGGGTTGAAAAATTTTAATAACAAATATGAATAATTATAATATTTATAGGCTCTATTTTTTTTATTTTATCCGTTGGTTTATTGGAGCGGTATTTGCCCTAACTATAGCAGCGATAGTAGGTTTATTTGTTTATGCCTTTATCCATTTCAGCTTGTGGTGGCCAACTTTGGTTAGCCAATCAAAAGAATACACTCTTATTTTATCAACATTATCGTTGTTACCTTTTTCGATTTTTTTTATAAAATTGAAATGGGGTCGGCCATTGAATGTAATATTGAAAACTTTTTCGTCAATTATAATGGCACTCGACCATACTATTGACGATTTATTCGTTAAATATAAAAAAAATAAAGATTAATTTTTTTACAACAAATGGCTTTAGGGTGGAGTGGTGTTTAGTTTGATGCTTTAGAGAAATTTTAAAAAACAATTTAGCCGTTTGGTAGTAGAACAATTTTTCCATTTCGTTTCTTCATAGCGTGTTTTACTGCGTCTTTTATTTGATCAAGATTATATGTTGCTTCCACCTTTGCATGCATTCGTCCATCAGTAATATATTCTCTGAGTTCTTCATAAACTGATTTTCTTTGTTCTTCTGTTGACCCTCTGCCGCGCAGCCACATTGTTAACCAGACACCGGTGAGGTTAATGTTTCTAAAAATAATATCGTTAGGAGATAAGGAGCAAGGTTCACCTGAAAGTAGGCCATAGTTAGCTATCGTGCCATTTTCGTCTAAACAGTCTGCTAATCGCTGTGTAGCCTCGCCGGCTACAGCATCTATCCCAAGTTTTATTGGAGATCCATTTATCGCCTCCAAGACTCGCTCCTTGAGATCTGGGCCGTCGATCAAACAAATATTGCCTTTGGCCTCAGTTACCAGCTCATCAAATCCTTTCCGTCTAACTATGTTTACAGTTTTGAGCCCGTATATATTTGCTAATTGCATTACGTATTGACCCACAGCAGAGTTTGCAGCGTTTTGTATTATCCAATCTCCAACCTCTAATTTTATAACACTTCGAAGAAGTAACCAGGCGGTAGGTGGATTAGCCATAATCATAGCCATCTGAATTGGATTGCCTTCTGATGGGAATTTTAAGAAAATATTTCGTGCTTCTACAACTGCTTGCTGTCGCCATGTTCCTGTATATGGAGGTATCATGACTCTTTCGCCCACCTTTACGTTGCTTACCCCTTTTCCTATTTCTTTAACTATACCTATACCTTCTGCACCGGGAATTGCGGGCAAATCTGGCTGAACACCGTAACCTCCCGATAAGGTTAATAAATGTGAGGGGTTGATTGCCGCGGCTTCAATATCGATTAATGCCATACCTGGTTTTACTGAAGAAGTTTCCATATCAATCACTTCAACAACTTCAGATGGTTCTCCTGTTCTAGAGAATTGAACTGCTTTTTTATATTGAGCCATTTAAAGTCTCCGCTTGATGTAAGCATTTACATATTATTATTGATTTATTAACTAGAACCTAAAATCTCATCACTTGAGTTATCCACCAAAATGGGTGTGTCAAATAAAGCTATCTCAGGATCGGCTCCATATAAATCGTTTATTGATTTCCTCCATTTTCCTCCTTGGGCGTAAAACTTATTAGCCTCTCTTAGACTTTTCCAGGTATAAACACCCCCAGCTATCTGATTACTATCATCGATAATAAAATTTTTTCTTATCAATCCATTAACACCTTTGAAGTTTGGGGCTATTTTCCTCATATTTGTTTCTATTTCAGTTCGTTTAATATTATGTGGAACATTAAACTTGACGATTGCAGTTATCATTTATTTTCCTTGATTGGTGATTTGTTCTTTTTATATCTAACTTGCTGGACTTATAAAATCTATCAAACAAAGAGTTTTTTAAATCATTGGAGTATATCAGTTGGATTTTTCAAGGTTATATTTAATTGATAGATTACCAAAAAATATCCAGGGTATGGTCTGGATGTTTTTCACAACAATTTTAGTTGTTACCATGCATACATTTATAAGAGACTTATCCCAAGAATTACCTCCAGTAGAAATAGCTTTTTTTCGGAACTTTTTTGGTTTTCCGGTGGTTTTGTTTCTGCTTAGAAAATATGGGTGGGCTCTAATAAGGACACAACGAATGGGTACTCATGTTGTGCGGTCTTTGGGACATGTAGTCGCAATGCTAATGTTCTTTACTGGGATAGCCACCACACCTTTAGCCACAACGAATGCACTTGCTTTTGCTGCTCCCCTTTTTGCTGCAGCCCTAGCAATGATCTTTCTAGGTGAGGTTTTCCAATGGCAAAGGTGGGCAGCGTTATTGTTTGGTTTTGCAGGTACACTTGTGATTTTGAGGCCTGGATTTATACCTATGGAATTTGGTCCACTGCTAATTCTTTTTGCCTCTTTTATATGGGGGTCAATACTGGTTGTTATAAAATCGCTTGGGAGAAGTGATGCTCCTGGAACGATAATTCTCTACATGGTTGCTTTTATGACTCCGCTTTCACTTATCCCAGCACTATTTGTTTGGGTCTGGCCAACGGCAGAACAAATTGGGCTGATGTTCATCATGGGTATTATGGGAACTGTAGGTCAGCTAACAACAGCACACGCGCTTAAAGTTGCTGATACTGCCGTTGTAATGCCGATCGATTTTTTTCGTTTAGTTTGGGCCTCGATATTAGGTTATTTTTTGTTTGCTGAAATGTTAGATGTTTTCACCTGGATCGGCGGTACAATGATATTTACAGGTGCTTTATATCTTGCTTTACGTGAACGCAAAGAACAGAGTAGAGCTGAATAAAAATAATTAACTTGTTAATCTCTGAGCTATCTCCTTGTTTTAAAAATTATTTTATTCATACTGGTTCTGCATTGATTCCTTCTTCAAATACATCCAAAGCTAGTTTTTTTAAGTCGTCCAATGATGCCTCATCACTTTCTGTGCTGGCTACAGCTACAAATCGTCCTAGGTTTGCAGCAACTCCAACTATTAACTCATGGGCCGTTAGATCTAACTCTTCACTGACTGTTTGGCAGGCATCACAGATTGCTTGCAAAAATTCTACGTTTTCATTTTTATTGTTCATTTAGTTTTACTCTTTGTTATTGGTCATTTGAGGATTAAAACAATTATTCCAGCTACTATAAGGAAAATCCCAATAAATTCCATTTTGTTGATACGTTCTTTGAATATTAAGGTGGCTGTGGCAATAGTAAATACTAGTTCAATTTGACCTAATGCTCTGACTAATGCAGCTTGTTGAATAGTCATAGCTGTAAACCAGCCGATAGATGCCAAGGCGCCAGCAAATCCTACCCAAATAGAGGTTTTCCAGGAGATAAGGCAAGCTCGAAGTTCCTTTTTTTCACGAAGTGCCATGTATGATCCCATGACAATTGTTTGGAAAATTAATGCTGAGGCTAGAGTTATTGAAGCTTGGATTATGAATCCCTCGCCACCAAGTGAAAGAGATGCCGCTCTATAGGAAACTGCCGCAATCCCAAATGAAGCACCTGAGGCAAGCCCGATTAAGGCTGATCGTTTAGTCCATGAAGTGGCAATCGTAATTAATGTAAGTGGATTTCGTGCCAAAGAAATAGAAATAACGCCTAAAAGACTAATTATAATTCCTAAAGCTGCATTTGCAGAAATAGTCTCACCTAAAAAAATAATGCCGAAAATAGCTGCTTGAACTGTTTCTGTTTTTGAATATATCGTGCCAACGGCAAAATTACGTTTGTCAAACAAAGAAACTAAGAGGGTTGTTCCTATGATTTGTGCCAATCCTCCTATCATTACTATAGCAAAAAAAGAAACATTTAAGGAGGGAACTGGCAATTTGGTGAATAGGGTTAAACCTAACAGATATAATAATGCAAAAGGAAAACCGTACCCAAATCTAACAAATGCAGCTCCTACAGTGCCCAACTGATCTTTCAATTGTTTTTGTAACATTGATCGCACGTTTTGTAGAAACGCGGCGATAATAGTTAGAGGAATCCAGAGCAGTGTCATCAGTGCTACTTAATAATAATTTTTTTTGTCATTTTATGATTATGTGTGTCTCTATTAGACAGTTACAAAATGATGTTGAGTTTAAGTCGGATCTCTGATTAAAGAGTTGGGTCAGGGTTAACTCGAATTAGACATCTACCTGTATTTTCTCCTCGATATAGACCACTTAATGCACTAGGTGCTTTTTCTAGCCCATCTGATATGTCTTCCTTATAATTCAATTTACCATTTTTAAACCATTGATAAATATCTGATAATGCATCTTCATATCGTTCTCTAAAGTCAAACAATATAAACCCTTTGATTTGTAGGCGACTAATAAGGATTTGTCTTTCAAGCCTCATGCCGGTAGGTGGGGGAAGCCATTCTTCCGTGGCTGCTGTGCCGCAGATTACTATTCTGCCGTTTTGATTCATTAATCCTGTAACTATATCCAATGTTTTGCCGCCAACGTTGTCGTAGTAAACGTCATAACCATTCGGGGAGGCATCTTTTAATTCTTTTTCTAAATCCTGAGTAGATTTATAATCAACAGCTGAATCAAAACCAAATTCCTCAGTACATAATCTTGATTTTTCTTTTCCGCCAGTAATACCAATTGTTCGGCATCCTTTGATGTTCGCAATTTGACCTACAGCACTACCAACTGAGCCCGCGGCAGTGGAGACAAGCACAGTTTCACCGGCAGACGGTTGTCCTATATCCAAAAGGCCAAAATACGCTGTAAGGGCACTATGTCCCAGCACTCCAAGAAATGCAGATAGAGGCCCAACGCTAGGGTCAATCTTTCGAGTACCCGGATCATCGGGGGTTATTACCGAGTAATCTTGCCAGCCTGTATTAGCAACAAAGTAGTCTCCTTCATTTACATTTGAGTTTTGAGACTTTATTACGACACCTACACCGAAAGAGCTCATAGTTGATCCTGTCTCAACGCTAGCATAGTTTTTTGCTTTACTTATCCAACCCTTCATCCCCGGATCAGCTGAGATGTAGATGTTTTTCAATAGTATTTGACCGTCCTCTATTGTTGGTATTGAATCTTCGATAATAGTAAATAGTTCTGGCGTAGGCAGTCCGGTGGCTCGAGTTGTTAAAATAACTCGTCTGTTTTTATCTTGTGTCATTTTAGCCTTCTATAAGATAATATTTATTGTGGATATTTTGGCATTAAGTTCTTTAAATTGATTATTAAATCAGAGGTAAGTGCCAAATTTGCTATGTTCTATTAGGTTTAATAGCGCAGTTTTGAGGCAGATAATATGGATTGTTAATTAGTGTATAATGTTCATTTGTTGTCAAACTGATCAAATGCTTCTAGAGCACTTGCTCCATAAACAGTAGCTGGTCCGCCCCCCATTTCTATTGCGACAGCAATTGTATCTAGAAGTTCTTGACGACTTGTTCCTTGCCGATGGGCCTCCTTGGTGTGGTAAACTAAGCAACCTTCGCAGCGTTGAGTGATTGAAATGGCAAGAGCCATTAGCTCTGTAACTTGTGGCGTGAGAGCTTTAGGCTCTTGAGCTGCTTTCATAGTTTTCCTGTGGGCCCTCATTACCTCTGTATGACCTCGAAAAAGGTTAGAGGCTCTAGTATCCTGTTCTGAAGAAATAGCTATATAGTCTTTAGTCATGGTAATCCTCTATAATGTAGAATTAAATTGTATTAATCTTAGTTATCTCTGATCCTTCGGATCAACATAGTTATCATCAAATTATGAAGTTCTTTTTTTATATCAGCTGGTGTAATCAATGGAAGTAGAGTTTAAACGCCCGATAGACGCACCATTTAGAGGCGTCTTTATGATGTGTTTTGCTGTTTTTTGTTTTGCAGCTATGAATACTTTTACCAAGGAATTAAGGAGTGAGTACTCCCTAACAGGCATCATATGGGGTAGGTACTTTTTTCATTTCGCATTGATTTTATTGATGTTTCCTCGCAAAGTTCCAATGTTGTTTGTTACTGATAACATATGGCTTCAGATTGCTAGATCAGTATTAGTTTTACTTGCTACTGGCTGTATGTTTTTTGCTTTAGGTTTTATGCCATTAGCAGATGCAGTCGCTATTACTTTTGCAGGTCCTTTGTTAATAGTTGCATTATCAGCAGTTCTTCTTCGAGAGTCTGTAGGGCCTAGAAGGTGGGGAGCTGTGATTTTTGGTTTCATAGGCATGCTTGTTATAATTCGACCAGGGGCAGGGACGTTTCAAATAGCAGCTTTATTGCCGGTAGCTGTAGCGCTTTTTTATGCTTTATATCAAATAATTACTCGTCATTTGAGTCATAAGTCTGATCCATTAAGCATGTTATTTTATACTGCTCTTGTTGGCGCTTTAGTTACGTCAGCAATTATTCCATTTGACTGGACTACCCCATCCCTTAGACAGTTAGGGATGCTAATCGCGATTGGTTTTCTTGGAGGTCTTGGGCATTATGCAATTATTGTCGCATATGAAAGGAGTGAAACAAGCCTAGTAGCTCCGTTTGCTTATACGGAGATTGTGTGGGCTACATTACTAGGTTTAATGTTTTTTGACGATTTTCCAGATTTATTTACATTTCTTGGTACAGCTATAATAATCGCTAGTGGCGTTTACGTTGTTGGCCGTGAGCGTAAAACTCAGAATACAAAATAAAATAAGTGTCCTGATAAATATAATTAAACAAAGTGGCTAAAACTTTTATGCAGTATAGCCCGCATCAGTGGCAATTATTTGTCCAGTAACCAATGAAGCTTTTTTAGAAGCAAGAAATAACACTACTTCGGCCACCTCCTCCGCAGTGCCAATTCTTTTTAACGCTGACGCCTTTTCGATTGCAATTTTTTCTTTTTCTGAAATTACGTTTTCTAGTAATTGCTGTCCAAGTCCAGCAGATATAAAACCAGGAGCGACTATGTTAGCTCGTATCCCATATCTGCCTTCCTCTCTGGCAATTGCTGTTGTTAACATGTTAACAGATGCCTTTGGACCTGCAGAAAGTATGTCTCTTGGAGCATAGCGCATGGTGGCTGCGGAAGTTACCGATACTATAGAGCCTCGGCTAATCCGCAGATATGGAAGAGTAGCTTTTACTATATTAAAGAATCCAATAGGCTCGACTGACATCACTTTTAACCATTCTTCGTAACTAACATCGTTTACATAGGGTTGCCCAATATCTGGACCCACTGTGTACACTAAAGAGTGAATGCTTCCATATTTATCAATAATTTCCCCTACAATTTGATTTATTGTTTTCGGGTCATCTAATGACATTTGTAGGGCTGTGGATAATCTACCCAATTTTTCTAGCTCGTTGGATAGACTTATTGCCGCTTCCTTATTTCCGTTGTAGGTGATTACTACATCGCTGCCAAGCTCTCCAAACTTTTGACAGATTGCTCTACCTAACCCACCGCTTCCTCCAACCACTAAAGCAACTCCAGAGTTAAAAAGAGACTCTTTTTTGTTACCTGATTTCATTTTAAGGCTCCTTTTAGATTTGGGATAAATTCTATCGAATGTCACTTTGCGATAATCGGATATAAGTTTAGGAGTCTAAATTAATATTAGTCTATGGAAAAAGAATGAAAAGTTGACTGTTATAAATAAAAAAGCCTAGCGCAATAATTTAAAATCGCACTAGGCTTTTTTGCAAATCAAAAAGTCTTGTTACATACCAAGTACGTCTTTTGCTAGGCTTTGGAATTCATCTGAAGTCATAAGACGTTTATGCACAAGCCCCCAATCTTTTACTGCCATTAATACTTCCATTGATTTTTCATCATCAACCACAATTTGTATTCTCGCTAACCATTCTTTAACAGTATCTATCCCTGAGCCTTTACCCATTACTGTCTCAGGCTCTTCTTGACCTACCATTCTTGGCCGGAAAGGCATGACTTCAGTCTGATGTTCCTCACCGCAGTTAAGAAGCCAAGTGGCAATTATTCCAGACTCTACTTTGAATAGATCATCACCCACAACAGGCCTATTATTAGGAACTGTAACTCCAGATACGTCTTTTACAAGGTCAGCTAAACTTTTTAAGTTTTCAAGTTTTATTCCTATGTCAATATTGTAAAGTGTTTTCAGCGCCATAACTGTCTCTTCCATGGGCACATTACCAGCTCTCTCGCCAACTCCCATGACTGTTGATTGAACTACCTCAACTCCTTCAGAAAGGGCCATGATAGTGTTAGCTACTCCCATCCCATAGTCCATATGAAAATGAGCCTCAAGGGGTATATTAGGAAACCTTTGTTTCATTGAGCGAACAAAATATTGCATGGCATGAATTGAGGTCGCTCCCATTGTGTCCACTAAGGCAAGCCCATCCATATGACCTTCGGTGCCTACACGATCAATTAAATCAATAACCCATTCAAGGTCCGATCTAGTAAAATCTATTGGAAAAAAGACTACTTCTAGCCCTTGTTCGTGTGCGTAGATGGTTGATTCAATTGATAGATCTATAGCTCGATCTAAATCCCATCTATAACCTAGCTCTATAAGGTGTGGGCTTGCAGGCACTTCCATAATCACGCCTTTTACTCCAGAATCGACAGCGCGCTTTACATCTTCAACCATGCACCTAGCAAATGCATAAACTTTTGGGCCAAAATCTCTCTTAGCTAATTCTTGAACAACTTTAGCATCGTCTTTTGAAACAACCGGCATACCTGCCTCAATTCGATGCACACCTGCCTCTGCTAGGGCCTCAGCTATACGAATTTTATCATCAAAATTGAAAGCAAGACCAGCCTGTTGTTCCCCATCGCGTAGGGTTACGTCATGTATCTGTATTTTTTCTGGGAACTTCCAATCTTTGGTTACTTCTGGTGCAAAGTTCCAGGGACTGGTGAACCAATCTTCTGTTTTCCATGGTGTATCTGTCATTGGTGACTCCTCCACCGGCAATAAACCAAATGCCGGGTTGATAAACTATTTATACTAGATAGGGAAACTCCCTTATTTAAGGCGCAAGAATGTAGAAAACACATCGCCGTAAGTCAACGAGTTCAATATCATAAATAACATAGATTCTATAAAATAGACTTATGATGGGCTTTTAAATATAAAGTTACAAGGTTCTTTTAAAGATATAATTCTAATTATTACTAGGCTAAAACATTTAGGGGATGAAGCATGCTTCATGAGTTAAGAACTTACACAATAAAACCAGGTTCACTACAGACAATACTTAAGGCTAATGAAGAGGTTGGTCGCCCCGTTCGCGGGGACGATTACGGTAAATTAGAGGGTTATTGGTATACGGATATAGGTCCACTCAATCAAGTGATACATTTGTGGAGCTACAACGATATGGCTGAACGAAATCAACTTCGTAATCAGTTAGCTGGCCTTGATGGTTGGGTTAAGGATTATCTTCCTCAAATAAGGCCATTTATCCTTAAACAAGAGTTAAGGTTTATGAATCCACAAAGGGATTTTAGTTACCCAGATACTACTGGAAATTTTTATGAATTTAGAAACTATCGTTTAAAACCTGGGGCAGCAGGGAAGTGGATGGATAAATTTATTGGTGTTATGCCGACCAGAGAAAAATATTCGACTAACGTTTGTGCTTGGATTACAGAATCTCCGGATCCAAATGAAGTCTGCCACTTGTGGGCATACACAGACACTACCCAACGGAAGAAGGCGAGAGATGGGGTTGCTGGTGAGTCTGCATGGCAAGAATTTAGTGGCTGGAGTTCTGATCTACTTGAGGAGATGCATTCCACGTTAATGTGGCCGGCAAGTTTTTCACCTCTTATATGAAGATCTCAGTGATAGATTATACAATTCATTACTCTATCTGGCCTTAAGAGCTTGTAATTTGTTCATATAGGTATGAATATAAACTATAAGTGTTAAAAACTTTATATATATTTGGAGGGGAGAGAAAGATGAAATTGGCATGTAGATTTTTTTCTGGTTTAATTTTATCTGCGGTTATTTCTTTGTACCTTCCTAATTTATTATTTTGATACACTTTTTTTGTATTCTGGTTTTCTTTATTGATGTAGAACAAAAGAAAGCCAAGGAATTCAATTCCTCGGCTTTCTTTGGAATGGCTCCGGCGGCAGGACTCGAACCTGCGACCCAGCGATTAACAGTCGCTTGCTCTACCAACTGAGCTACGCCGGAATACAATATACAGACTTATAACAAAGATAACCTTACACGCAATACATTAAATGGAGGCCCGGGCCGGAATCGAACCGGCGTACAAGGATTTGCAGTCCTCTACATCACCACTCTGCCACCGGGCCACATTTGTTAATAGTTAGTTACAAAGTAAGAGGGTTTTATATTTGATTGGTTTGATGCGGTAAATGGCATATTGTTTTGTAATTTAATATTATTTGTCAGTGTCTGACTATTTGTGGCTAAAATATTGTAAAAATAATACAATAAATTTGTTATTTAAATTATGGCTGATGAAGTGATTGTTGTATAACCATAGTATTAATGTTTTTATCTTTTTGAGTTAACTTAATTACTAGTTTGGGAGGAATCTATGCAATTGATAGATCTTAGCCGTGATATATATCATAAAATGCCAAGACTGGTTAATCACCCCTCTATAATAGTTACAGAGTTTAGTAATCATGATGAAGTTAGAGAGGCAGATGGGTATAAATTTAGCTCTGCAACACTAAATTTGTCTCTCGGAGATCATGCTGGTACACATGTTGACGCTCCTTGTCATTTTGATGCCAGCCCTGACGCATTATCGATAGATGAGACTCCTCTGGAGAATTATTTTACGGAAGCTGTATGTTTAGATTTGTCATTTAAGCCTCTAAAATCAGACATTTCTATAGAAGATTTGGAAGAGGCAGTCGAAGCAGCGCAGGTAGAGATACTTCCGAAAGATATGGTTTTATTGCATATGAACTTTTATAATCGTTGCTATGGAACTCCCGGTTACTTAACTGATTTTCCCGGCCTAACTAAGGAATCTGCGACTTGGCTTGGTGAAAAAGAAATTAACATGTTCGGAGTAGAGGCTGTTAGTCCAGGGAGACCTGGTAGACATAACTTTGAAGTTCATCATGTTTGCCGTGACCTAGGGTTTACTCATGTTGAGGGACTAGTGAATTTAGAGAAACTAGTCGGCAAAGGGCGTTTCAAATTTATTGGTTTTCCGATTAAAATACGAGGCGGTACTGGTGCGCCAATCCGGGCAGTAGCTTGGCTGGATGAATAGAAGTAGATTCCAGCATAAGTCAATTGCAATCAAAGTGTTGAAGTAAGTTTTTTATTCTTTAGTATTAAAAATATTGAGAGTACTGCTCCCAAAGCACTAATTGCAGACATTGCGTAAAACGACTTTCCACCAATGTTTTCGAAAAGGCTACCTGCTAAAATCATTGTTAGCCCCATCATCAGTCCACTGCAGGAAGCGTAAACCCCTTGTGCTGTTGCTGATAGTGAAGGGGGAGAGTTTCTTGCTATAAAGTGCATTGATCCCAGATGTACTGCCCCAAATGTTATGGCATGGAACACTTGCGCCAAAAGTAAATAGTTTACGTCTGTAGTAAGGCCTAACATTACCCACCTAATTACGCCAACACATCCTGCTAAGCAGATTAGTCCTAGTGGGCCAATACGAGCTATAAAAAAACCGCTTAATGAAAAAAGAATAATCTCTGCCAAAACACCTTCGGCCCAAAGCAAACCAATCACTGATTCATTTATTCCCGATGAAAGCCAGTGAATTGCTGAAAAACCATTATAAACTGCATGACTTGCTTGTAGAAGACTTGCAGATATCACAAATAACATAAAATTTGGTTGTACCAATAATTTTGGAATATCCTTGTAATCGTACTTTGACTTTTCTTTTTTTTCTGTTGGGAGAATTGTAATTGATGAAAATGTTATTAATAGAGCTGCCATAACTAATATTAAAATTAAATTTGGATTGAAGTAATCGAGTAATTGCCCTGTTAATATGGTTCCTAATATGAAGGTGATTGAACCCCAAAGTCGTATTCTTCCATAGTCAAGATGCTGATTTAGAACAGAAGTCATAACTCGGCTTTCGGCTATCGGAAGCATTACAGGAAAAGTAATAGCCGCGAAAATACTGATAAATAAAATTGTCCAGAAAGTTTGTGCTAAAAAGAAACATAAAAACGCGCAGATACTTAGAATTGATAGAATCATAAGTACTTTTTTAGATTTACCACTACGATCTGAGATGTTAGCTATGACTGGGTTGGTTATAGTGCGCACCCATGGACCTAATGCTAATAATAATCCTATTTGCAGAGAATCTAGGCCCCTATTCTCCAACCACAGAGGCCAAAAGGGCATCAAAATTCCCGCAGTCAGAAAGAAAGCACCATAAAACGTGGAATAGCGTAACGAGTAAGGAAAAATAGCAGAATCCTTTTTATGTCTATTAAACTATGTTAACTATTTTTTTGGGGTATTATGGGCAATAGTAATGATGAAGGAAAATCAGGACCACAATGAAGGGTCACCTTTCCATTAAAAATCTCTTCGGGCCGGTCAGTTGGGTCGTCATGTAGAAAAGGACCAACTCCAGTAAAGTTGTTTCGCATATTGGATAGTCGGTGGTTTGTACTGCAAGGATATACGTAGTCTTTTCCTCTAACACTTAACGCAATTCTATAACCGCTAGGGACTACGATGCATGTAGGCCATATTTCAATATCTAACTCGTAGATATTTCCACCTGCTAACGGTTGTTTTTCATCATGTGTGTGATAAGGCTGCCAGAAAGTCGACTTTTCTGGATCAAGTTTTCTATGAGATGCCCTCAACCAACCGTTGGCTATAGGTGTATGTGGATCTAAAGTTCCTTGAAAAACGATTTCTTTCATGTCGGGTGAAAACAATCGGACAACTAGAAATATATCAGCATCTATTGTTGAAGAGGACACAAATAGTTTTGCAGCCAAGGGGCCAGTTATTTCAGTTTCCTTCTTCCAAGGGGGAAGAAGGAAAGTAATCCCATCACTTAGACCATTATATGTTATAGATGAGTTTTTAATTAAAGGTGAATGTGATAAGCAAAGCGTATTAGGGTCAAGATAAACTTTAGTCCATTCTGTTCGTGCTATTGGCCATTCATCTTCTCCACGGACTATAAATTTTTCATCTAAATGTCTAACTTTCAGCTGTACAGTTGGCTGGTTGACCCATCCAGTGTCGTCTCCTTTAAGAAAATGTCCAAAAAACTTTTTTTGTAACTCAACGCCATAGGGAGTATAGAATTCTGTCCAATGCTCCAGACCATGGCATTCCAGCCATTTGTGTTTTGATTTTGAATTCAAAAAGCCCATATAGTTTCCTCTAGGGTGTAACCCTTGCCCACCCCAACTTGCAGCAGAAAGAAGAGGTGTTTCTACTTTGGATAAGTCTGCCGTTCTTTCATTATACCATTCATTGATAAGTTCTTGAGTCTGCAGGCGATCTCCTAGGTCAACTCTGTTGTTTTCTAATTCGTTTTCACTAAGAGTTTCTGGCCCACATACTAATTCTCCATGCACTCGACTTTTAGGCCCATTCTCTCCTAATCCATGCTGCACAGACTTAATCTGCATGTCATACCAGTTACTTTGGAATGTGTTTAAAATACCACCATGGTGAGTTCCATCACGATAGTAGTCTACAGAACCTTCCCATACGCACATAGCAGCTAAGTATTTTGGTTTTAATGCAGCAACTTGCCACTGATTAATGGCGTAATAGGAAATCCCCGTTAGTCCGACCTTTCCGTTAGACCATATTTGTTCTCCAGCCCATTCTATACAGCTGCAAAAATCAGCAGTTTCCCTACTACTACGGCAGTCGATTACACCAGGGGACCGACCTGCGCCACGACTGTCGACTCTTATGCATACATAGCCGTCTGGAACCCATTTTTCAGGATCGACAGTTTCCCAGCTCTGGTGAATATTAGAAGAGCCAGAAACTGCTTCAGGATGGGAAGTTGAGAATATTTCCCATGAAGTGCTGTACCCTTCCTGCCAAGCGAGATCTTTGCCATAGGGTCCATGGCTCATAATGACTGGAAAGAGTCCGTCAGAATCAGGCCTGTAGACGTTTGCGCGCAATATTATTCCGTCGTCCATTTCTATCGGTACATTCCACTCAATAACCATATTTTCTCGTTTTTCAATTCTGTGTTGGGAATCTCCCTTTGAAATTGAATTGGAGTCTTCATTAGACAATTTATTCATAATATTTTCCTAGCCGATAAAATTTTTTGCATTTTATTGGATTTAAAAAGTTTATATCGGTTATATTTATTTTTCATTAGTAAGAAGCGTCAAACTACTTAATGCTTTATAGTCCAATACGTTAATTATAAATAAAAGATAACCAATTGTTATTAGTTAGGCCTATCTCTATAAATTCATAATTTTATCTATTTATAGTAAAACTTTATGTTGATCGATTAAAAGGTTCAATAATATGAGTGAATTCAGTTCTGCAAGACGCAATATGGTAGACAATCAGCTCAGACCCACCCGAGTGACTGACCAATTTATATTGGAGGCTATGTCGGTTATTCCACGAGAACGTTTTGTCCCAGAAAATAAAAAGGCAATGGCTTACATAGATGAAGATATAGAAGTCTCTCCTGGAAGGTTTCTTATGGAACCTATAGTTTTAGCCCGATTATTGCAGGAATTAGATCTCAGCTCTAAAAACTCTGTTCTAAACGTAGGTTGTGCTACTGGTTATGATGCTGCTCTCCTCGGTAAGCTGGTTGGTTCGGTGGTAGCCATTGAGAGCGATCCTGCTTTGATAACATTTGCTTCGGATGCTATTAATGAGTTGGCAATCGATAATGTTGCTGTTGTAGAGGCCCCACTTGATGAGGGGTATACAGCTGAGTCACCTTATGATGCTATATTAATAAGTGGTGCAATTTCTGAGGTTCCACCTAAAATAGCAAATGAGCTTATTTTAGATGGTAAGCTTGCAGCTGTTATAGGCAATAGTGATGTGGGTGTTTTGGGCAGAGCATACATATTTGTTCGTGGAGATGGTATACTGTCTAGTCGACCTCTTTTTGATGCAGGGACACAAATGCTTCCAGGCCTTGAAAAAGAAGAAACTTTTACATTTTGAGAAACAAGTAAGTATATTTAGAGTAATTAGAGTGTATTGTTCTACCTATTTGGTAAATTTATGAGTGGATAACCTTAAAATGATAATAAGCAGAATTATTCTGATTTTTAGTCTCATATCCTCAGTCTCACTTATAGGAGGTTTGGTTGATAGAGTTTTAGCTGAAACCCTTAATGAATCTCTAGTGAAGGCATACAATAGTAACCCTAAATTAATTGCAGAGAGATCAAAAGTTCGAGCTATCGACGAAAAGGTTTCTCAAGCAATGGCCAAATGGCGTCCAGAAATTAGAGTTAGCGGAAATTATGGGCATAGAAAAATAAGCCGTAAGTACGGCTCTGGTGCTTCTACAGACATCAGTAACCGCCCACAGAGCATTGACTTGGCCATTTCGCAGAATCTTTTTCGAGGTTTTCGAACTCAAGCTGAACTTAATATAGCTGAGAGTAAGGTGGCCGCGGCACGTAGTGGTTTAATTGATACTGAACAAAGCCTATTCCTGGAAGTGGTGGATACTTTTGTAACGGTACTTCGTGATGACGCAGTTTTGGATCTACAAAATAAGAATGTAGTTGTTATAAAGCAGCAATTGCAAGCAGTACGAGATCGTTTTGAGGTGGGGGAGTTGACTCGTACAGACGTAGCACAAGGTGAAAGCCGGTTGGCCAGAGCAATAGCTGATAAGGCTTCAGCGTTTGCGAATGTTCGGAAATCTAGAGCTGCATTACATAAGTTAACGGGAAGTAGTCCTTTGTCACTTAACCAGCCTACATTACCAGATAACCTGCCGAGATCTGTTTCTGACACCGTGGCATTAGCTTTAAATAATAATCCTCAAATTGTGACAGCAGAGTTTAATGAGCGTGCAGCCAGAGATGCCATAAAAGTTGCTAAAGGACATTTACTGCCAACCGTAGCAGTTGATGCGATTTTAGCTAGAGAAAAAGACATAATAAGTTCGGGGAACCAAGATACAAAATCGACTTTGAGAGCAAGGTTTTCTGTTCCTATTTTTCAATCAGGCGCAGAATATTCATTTATTCGAGAAGCGAAACAGACGGCAAGCAGAAGGCTGTCAGAGTTAGCTGTTTCCAGACGTTTTATCGAAAACAAGGCACGTGACGCCTGGGAAAACTTTATGGTTGCGCAGGCAAGAATTACTTCATTTGAGGCCGCGGTTAGGGCCCAAGAAGTAGCTTTTGAAGGTGTTGAGCAGGAATCTAAAGTTGGTTCCCGGACAGTTTTAGACGTTCTAGATGCTGAACAGGAATTATTGGACTCTAGAGTAAAACTAGAGAATGCCAAGAGAGTGTTGATTGTAAGTGGCTTTTCTATTTTGTCAGTCACCGGTAAGTTGACCGCCGATGACTTGGGACTAGGGGTAGATATATATGATCCTTCTGAGCACCTAGAAAAAATTAGGAATAAGCTCTTTGGCAGAACTATATTTATTGAGTAGACAAAACTTTAATAGTTAAGCCCTAAACTAATTCAACTGTAATAAGTAATCTAATGAGCGATAGAAAGACTGACTTACAAGAACAATCAATGGATGAAATACTTTCATCAATTCGCAAAATTATTTCAGAAGATGGAGTAAGTAGATCAGACACTACTATAGAAGAACCAGAAACAAACACGGATGGCGATGCTAATGAAGATGAGGTGTTGGTTCTAACTCAATTAATAGATCAGAAGACCGTTTTAGATCAGGTTGCAAGTACCCCAAATGAAGCAAAGTCGATTGAAGATGGAATTAATATTAATAAAGAAACAACTGATCGTGATTTAGGTTTTGAAAATGAAGAAACGTTTTTATCTAACGAGATCCTAAAGCGAAGCAACGATTCTATTACTGCATTGCTTACAAATTTAAATGATTTAGAAGCGAATGCCTTCAATCAAAAGTTGGATTCGTTAACCATTAAATTGTTGAGACCACTGGTAAAAGAGTGGCTAGATAATAATTTGCCCACTATTGTAGATCAAATGGTGCGTGATGAAATTAAACGCTTAACTACTGTATCATCTAAGTAAAAGATTGTAATCTCTGCCATTTTTATTATTCAATTTAATAAATGAATTCAGTAAAACCTAGCCTCTATTTTTTATGTCTTAATATTTATAGAGAACGTAATAACTTTTTTGATGTGATGTGAAATGTTTGAAAAGACCTATCAGCCGGCTAAAATCGAATCAAAGCATTACGATCTTTGGGAATCGAGCAAATCTTTTTCTGCTGGCAGACGTCCAGATCAGGAATCCTATGCCATTGTTATTCCTCCACCAAATGTGACGGGCAGCTTACATATGGGGCATGCCTTAAATAACACACTGCAAGATGTCCTGATTCGCTATAAACGAATGCGTGGTCTTGATGTTCTATGGCAGCCTGGAACAGATCATGCTGGTATTGCGACGCAAATGGTTGTCGAACGACAGCTTTCAGATAAAGGGATCGAACTAGAAAGAAGAATAGATAATATTGAAACAGATAACCCAAAACTTGGTAGAGCTGAGTTTCTAGAGAAGGTTTGGGAGTGGAAAGAGGAATCTGGTGGTACTATTATTGAGCAGTTAAAGCGTCTTGGTTCTTCTTGTGATTGGAGTCGAGAAAGGTTTACGATGGATGAAGGCCTTTCAAAGGCTGTTCTAAAAGTATTTGTTGACCTATATAAAAAAGGATTAATCTATAAGGATCAACGATTAGTAAACTGGGATCCTAAATTACATACTGCTGTTTCAGACTTAGAGGTAGTACAGAAATCAATCGATGGGAATTTGTGGTATTTTCGTTACCCAATAGAAGATCAACCTGATAGATTTGTAACTGTTGCAACAACTCGTCCTGAGACAATGTTGGGTGATACAGGTGTTGCAGTGCATCCAGATGATAAACGATATTTTGATCTAGTTGGTAAAAATGTTGTTTTACCTTTAGTCGGTCGCACAATTAAAATAGTGGCAGATGAGTATGCAGATCCAGAGCAAGGATCTGGTGCAGTTAAAATAACTCCCGCTCATGATTTTAATGATTTTGAAGTGGGTCGTCGTCATAACCTTGAACAGATTAATATCTTTGATGCGAGTGGTAGAATTAATGATAACGCACCAGAAATTTATAGAGGCATGGATCGTTTTGAGGCCAGAAAAAGAATTGTTTCAGATATTGATGCACTAGGTTTATTAGAAAAAATTGATGCTTATGAACATACTGTACCTTATGGAGATCGTTCAGACGTAGTAATCGAGCCATGGTTAACAGACCAATGGTATGTTGATGCAGCAACACTTGCAAAACCAGCAATAGAGGCTGTTGAACAGGGTAAAACTAAGTTTGTTCCTGAAAGCTGGTCCAAGACATATTTTGAGTGGCTTAGAAATATTCAACCTTGGTGTATATCTCGTCAACTCTGGTGGGGACACCAAATTCCTGCTTGGTATGGGCCTGAAGGCGAAATTTATGTAGAGTTGAACGAAGAGGATGCTTTAGAAGCTGCAAAAACCAAGTATGGTAAATACGTATCTTTAGTGAGAGATGAAGACGTACTTGACACTTGGTTCTCATCTGCTTTGTGGCCATTTTCAACCTTAGGGTGGCCTGAGAACACACCTGAGCTAACAAGGTACTACCCAACAGATGTTCTTGTTACAGGTTTTGACATTATCTTTTTTTGGGTGGCGAGAATGATGATGATGGGGCTTGAATTTATGGGCGAGGTGCCATTCCACACAGTTTATATTCACGCACTTGTTCGAGATGAAAAAGGACAAAAAATGTCTAAGTCTAAGGGTAATGTTATTGATCCCTTAGAATTAGTCGATGAATATGGAGCTGATGCTTTGCGATTTACTCTAACAGCTATGGCAGCGATGGGGCGAGACATAAAGCTTTCAGAGCAGAGGGTTGCTGGTTATCGAAATTTTGGAACGAAGCTTTGGAACGCATCGAGGTTTTGTGAAATTAATGGCTGCGTTCTCTCAAATGAAAGTTTTGATCCCCTATCCTGTGATTTAACAATCAATAAATGGATTATTGCAGAAGTTTCTAAAACTGCACAACTAACTACAAACTCTCTTGAAGCTTATAAGTTTGATCAAGCCGCGAACAGCTTGTACCATTTTGTTTGGCATACTTTCTGTGATTGGTATCTTGAGTTTGCTAAATCAGTTCTTCAAGGGGATACTGAACAAGACAAACTTGAAACACGAACTACTACAGCCTGGGTTTTGAATATAATTCTCAGACTTCTTCATCCAATAATGCCATTTATTACAGAAGAGTTGTGGGAGCATTTTGGAAATGGTGAGCTACTAATTACTTCTGATTGGCCTGAAGATTTATTGTTCCATTATGATTCTGCAGCTTCAGAAATGGAGTGGGTTATTGATTTGATCACTGAAATAAGAACAGTTAGGAGTGAGCTTAATGTTCCACCAGCAGCAAAAGTACCTGTTTACATGGTTGACTTGAATGATAAGCATTTGGATGAGCTAAATAAAAATTTAAATCAAATTACTCGATTGGCCAATCTGGAGACAGCCGTGACTTTGGTGTCTGATCAAGATAATTCAGAGTTTGTAGCTAAAGAGTGTGTGCAATTTGTAATTCAAGAGGCTACCGCGTTTGTAAATGTTTCAGGTCTTATTGATTTTAGCCAAGAAAAAGAAAGACTTAGAAAAGAAATAGATAAACATGAATTAAACATCGCTAGCCTGGACAAGAAACTTAGTGATGATAATTTTATGAGTAAGGCTCCTGAAAATGTCATTGAATTGCAAAAAGAGAGACGTTCAGTCTCTGAGGTTGCTAGAAAAAAGCTGATGAAGGCTTTGTCTAGAATTTCTAATTAAGTGTGAAATAGTTTTTTATAACTTTTGGGAGGTTTTGATGGAAGGAAGTGGATCATTGAATCATAACTGGGATAAATCAAGATTACCCAGCCGACATGTCTCTATAGGCAACACCAGTGCGCCTCACAGGGCGTTTTATTATGCGATGGGTATGACGGAAGAACAGATAAAACAGCCCTTTGTAGGCGTAGTAACTACCTGGAATGAAGCTGCTCCATGCAATATAGCACTATCGAGGCAGGCCCAAGCTGCCAAACAAGGAGTTTCTGAATCTGGTGGTACTCCTCGAGAATTCACCACAATAACCGTAACTGACGGAATAGCTATGGGGCATGATGGTATGCGCTCTTCTCTCATAAGTAGAGAGGTTATAGCAGATTCAACGGAACTTACGGTAAGGGGGCACAGCTATGATGCGATTGTTGGCTTAGCAGGTTGTGATAAGTCACTGCCAGGACTAATGATGGCAATGTTGAGGTTGAATGTTCCATCAGTTTTTATGTATGGAGGTTCAATCCTTCCCGGTAACTTTCAAAACAAAGATGTAACTATTATTGATGTTTTCGAAGGTGTTGGAGCGAATGCAGCCGGTACAATGACAGATGATGAGCTTCATGAGCTAGAGTGTGTCGCTTGCCCGTCTGCAGGCGCATGTGGGGGGCAATTTACCGCTAATACAATGGCATGTGTTTCAGAGGCAATTGGACTTGCTTTGCCAGGCTCAGCAGGTGCGCCAGCGCCCTATGAGAATAGAGATGAATATGCTTTAGCTAGCGGTAAGGCTGTAATGGAGCTGATTAAAAGCCAGCTTCGTCCGAGGGATATAGTCACTCGAAAGTCTTTTGAAAATGCGGCAGCAGTTGTTGCAGCTACTGGCGGTTCTACTAACGCTGGTCTTCATTTACCTGCAATGGCAAGTGAAGCTGGTATCAATTTTGATTTATTTGATGTGTGTGAAGTTATGAGAAGGACCCCATATTTGGCTGATCTTAAGCCAGGTGGACGTTATGTTGCAAAAGACCTCTATGAAGTTGGTGGAGTGGGGATAGTCATACAACAACTATTGGAGGGCGGTTTTATGCATGGTGAATGTCTTACGGTCACTGGTAAGACATTAGCGGAGAATTATTCAAGTGTTGATTTTCCAACTAATCAGGATGTTGTGAGAGACGTTAATCATCCTATCTCCGAAACCGGAGGTGTTGTTGGATTAAAAGGTAACCTTGCTCCACAAGGGGCTATAGTGAAAATTGCTGGTCTTAAAAATACAAAGTTTCGTGGACCGGCTCGTGTATTTGAAAGAGAAGAAGATTGTCTTCAAGCAGTATTAAATCGAGATTTTAAAGAAGGAGATGTATTAGTAATACGTAATGAAGGACCAAAAGGTGGCCCAGGCATGCGTGAAATGTTGTCTACAACAGGTGCTTTGTATGGCCAAGATATGGGTGAAAAAGTTGCTCTTATTACTGATGGCAGGTTTTCTGGGGGCACGAGAGGCTTTTGTATAGGACATGTAGGCCCAGAGGCGGCATCGGGTGGACCAATTGGGTTAGTTCAGGATGGAGATATTATTGTAATTGATGCTGATGAAGGTAGCTTGAGTGTTGAGCTATCCGAAGATGTGCTGGACGAAAGAGCCAAGAATTGGAAGCCAGTAAATAATAATTACCAAGCTGGTACCTTGTGGAAATATGCTCAGACAGTAGGTGATGCGCGCTACGGTGCAATTACACATCCTGGTGCCAAAAAAGAAACCCATATATATGCTGATTTATAAATTCATATATGAATTTATCTTAATGAATCTTTGTTAACTGATAATGGGTGTTGATTCAAATAAAAGAGATAGAGTCTATAGTCTCAGTTCGCACCAAACTGGGGTGTGATCTGAGGCTTTTTTTTGACCTCTAGGATTTTTATCAATTTCACAATTCTCGAGAAGGTCTGCTGCTTGAGGAGAGAGTAATAGGTGATCAATGCGTACTCCATTGTCCTTTTGCCAAGCGCCCGCTTGATAATCCCAGAATGAATAAACATGAGTTTCTCTATGCAGCGAACGCCATGCTTCAGTTAAACCCAAATTAATAAGCGTACGAAATCTCGATCTAATCTCAGGTCTTCCCAAAGCATCATCTTTCCATATGATTGGATCATAGCAGTCATAATCGGAGGGTATAACATTATAATCTCCTCCTAATATGATAAGCTCTTCTTTCTCTAGTAAAGTCTTAGCGTGGGAGATTAGTCGTTCCATCCACCTAATTTTATAACTAAATTTATCTGTTTCTACGGGGTTACCGTTGGGTAAATAAATTGATGCTACACGAAGGTTAATGTTTTTACTCAAATTTATGCAGCATTCTATGTATCTTGACTGTTCATCCTTTTCATCGCCAGGGAGCCCGATCCTTATTTCTGTTATGGGCTTCTTAGATAAGATTGCGACTCCATTGTAGGCTTTTTGTCCATGTACAGCTGAACTATATCCAATACTTTGAAAATCAAAAGATGGAAAATTTTCGTCAATAACTTTGATTTCTTGAAGAAGTAGAACATCTGGCTGAGCTAATCTTAGCCATTCAATTATATTGGGCAGACGAGCTTTAACAGAGTTAACATTCCAGGTGGCAATTTTCATATTTTACTGTTTTGACCAGATATTAATTCGACTAAACTGAAAAACTTGCTCCACAACCACATTGTGCTTTTGCGTTCGGGTTTATTAACTGAAATGATGCTCCTCCCAAGCTTTCGACCCAGTCGAGCCTGCTACCTCCTATTAGGTCTAATGAAGCATCATCAGAAATAACTTTTATTCCCTCTATTTCAAACAAGTGGTCTCCGTCACTTAATTTGTCATCAAAAGAGAATCCATATGTGAACCCTGAGCATCCCCCTCCATTCACATATACCCTCAACATTTTTTTGCTATTTTCTGACTCGAATAATTCAGTTAATCGTTTTATAGCGCTTTCACTTAGGGTTATAACGCGAGGTAATGTATCATTTTGATCTACTGGATCTTTGGTTATTTCTGTCATTTATATTTTACCGTAAATCATGTTTTAAAATAATTTATATCATAAATTAAGAATTATTAAATTATTGTCAATTTTTGTTTGCAATAGACATAAACGAGTTTAGTTTCTTTATTATGCCTCTAAATAAGACTCACGGCTATATGAAAGATTCCAAGACTGCTTTATATGGACAGATTCTTGCTGATTATGCGTGTGATCCACATAAAAGTAGAGGAAGGTTGTTTATTGAGAATGAAAGCACATACAGAAGCATTTACCAACGTGATCGGGACAGGATAATTCATTGTAGTGCTTTTCGACGGTTGAAACATAAGACACAAGTGTTTGTTTACCACGAAGGTGATTATTATAGAACAAGACTGACTCATTCATTGGAGGTTGCACAAATAGCTCGTACGGCAAGCAGAGCATTGGGACTTAATGAAGATTTGGCTGAAGCATTGGCTTTAGCTCATGATTTTGGTCATACGCCTTTCGGTCATGCTGGTGAAGACGCTTTGAACGACTTAATGCAGCCCTTCGGTGGGTTTGATCATAACGCGCAAACACTAAAAATAGTAACTAAACTTGAAAGGCGTTATCCAAAATTTGATGGCTTGAACTTGTCATGGGAGACCTTAGAAGGACTCGTCAAGCATAATGGTCCGTTAATTGGTTCTCTTGCTAGAACAGATAAGCCGATTCCTAGGGTTATATCTGATTATGTTTTCGAACATGATTTGGAATTGGGAACTTTTGCCTCTGGAGAGGCACAGGTGGCAGCCATGGCGGATGATATTGCTTATAATTGTCATGATATAGATGATGGTCTTCGAGCAGGGTTATTTGATATTTCGGATTTAAGTGACTTACCAATGGTGGGGGAAGCATTTTCTAAGATGGGTGATCTCCATGGAGAAATTGAACGTCCTCGTTTTATACATGTGACTATTAGCCATATAATTGGTCTTATGGTCGAAGATTTATTATCTGAAACAAGAAATAAAATTTCCAAAAATAATATTAAGAGTGTAGACGATGTTCGTGAGCTAAAATTTCCTTTAGTTTGTTTTTCAGAAGATTTGTCTGAATCAGACCGAGCGCTTAAAAAGTTTTTATTGGAAAGGATGTATCGTCATCAAAAAGTTAATAAAATGACCTCTAAGGCGCGTCGAGTTATAAAAGAGGTTTTTTCTCTATTATTTGATAACCCTGAATATCTACCTCATGAATGGCGGGACCGGGCCGTAGCAAGTGAAGACTCTATTAAGGCTAGGATTATTGCTGACTATATTGCAGGAATGACGGATAGATACGCTTTAAATATGCATCGAAAATATTTTGATTCGGATGTTCTTTAATGAATATATATAATGATTTTAACGCATTTATTAAAACTGTGATTGAAGAGTTACAGTCAATTGATAAGCTACCACCAGACTCCTTAATTGATAATATATCCGTAGATCCACCCAGACAAACTACTCACGGAGATTTAGCCTGTAACGCAGCTATGGTGTTAGCTAAAAAGTTAAAGCAGGATCCTATAAGCATAGCAAAGGTACTTTCTGAAAGGATTATATCTCATCCTGATGTTGAAAAAGTTGATATTGCGGGGCCGGGTTTTCTTAATATTACCTTGAAGAGAACAGTCTGGCATGACCAGCTGCGTAAAGTTTTAATTGCTGGTGAAAGTTTTGGTGACTCTGAAATAGGAAGAGGAAAGTCAATAAATGTAGAATATGTTTCTGCCAACCCAACAGGGCCCTTGCATGTTGGTCATGCAAGGGGAGCAGTTTTTGGGGATGTGTTGTCGTCATTGTTAGCAAAGACAGGTTATTCAGTAACGAGAGAATATTATATTAATGATGCTGGCGCCCAGATAGATATTTTAGCTCGATCACTTTATTGGCGATATTGTGAAAAGTTAGGTCAAGAAAATTATGAGAAACCAGACGGATTTTATCCTGGAGAGTATCTTGTTGACCTTGCGGCTAAACTTGTAATTAAAGATCAAAAACACTGGTTAGATAAGTCTGAAAGTGAGTGGTTGCCTAAATTGAGCAGCTATGCTGTTGATGAGATGATGAAACTTATTCGGCAGGATCTGTCAGATTTAGGAGTTGAGCAGTCTACATTTATATCTGAGAAAAGTATTGTCGAAAGCGGAATGGTCGAGACTGTTTTAAATATGTTAAGTGAAAATGGGCTAATTTATACAGGTGTTCTTGATCCACCAAAAGGTATGAAACCCGAGAATTGGGAAGAAAGACCTCAGACGCTTTTTAGATCAACTGCCTTTGGTGACGATATAGACCGACCTCTCAAAAAATCTGATGATTCATGGACTTATTTTGCGAGTGATCTTGCCTATCACTTAGATAAATACAAAAGGGGTTTTACTAATTTGGTAAACGTGTGGGGCGCAGATCATGGCGGATATATAAAACGAGTTCAGGCAGGAGTTAGCGCACTTACCGAAGGGAATGTTAAACTCGACGTAAAACTTTGCCAGTTAGTTCGGTTATTGGAAAATGGTGAGGCCGCAAAAATGTCTAAAAGGGCGGGCACGTATGTTACTATCAGTGAATTAGTCGATAGTGTAGGTAGGGATGTCGTTCGATTTATAATGTTAACCAGGAAGAACGATGCGCAACTTGATTTTGATATTATCAAAGCCCAAGAGCAAAGCAGAGATAACCCTGTTTTTTATGTTCAGTATGCTCATGCGCGAAGTTGTTCTGTGGTGCGTATGGCAAAAGATGCTTTTAATGACCAAAGTTTTGATTATAAAAGTCTACAAAAAAGTGACTTATCTCTTTTGAGTGGATTTGATGAGTTGGCCCTTATTAAATTGATCGCCTTATGGCCGCGCGTTGTGGAAATGGCATCGGAAGCCCAAGAACCTCATAGGATAGCATTTTATTTAAATGATCTAGCCTCCTCTTTTCATTCTCTCTGGAGCAAGGTGCGTGAAGATGAGTCGTTTCGATTTGTTGTCACTGATGACCTAGAACTGACACAAGCTAGATTATCTCTAGTTTGTGGGTTAAGGACCGTTATCTCTTCGGGTTTAAAGGTTTTAGGTGTCGAGCCCGTAGAGGAATTACGCGGCTGAAATTTTTTTTATGAATTGAATACGCGAATCTAATAGTCTCTTGTAAAAGCTTTTTGGCTGAAGAGGGCTCAATGAAAATATTAATAGCGATTGGTGCTATTTGCGTTCTTACAGGACTGGGATGGTTTGCTTGGCTTAACATAGATCAAGAGGGTTATAATTCAGGGGTCCTCGATAAACCCCCAGTCATTAAGGCAATTGATAAGAATAAGGTTAAGCATAAACCTGTGGATCCTGGAGGTAGAGAGGTTCTCAATCAAGATAGAAGTATTTTTGATCGTGGGTCTAGTGTATCTGAAAATATTGTGGAGCGATTATTACCGCCACCAGAAGAACCTGTTGAAGGTGTATTATTACGCAATAAACAAGAATCGTCATTGCAGTTACAAAAGAATTTGTCCCAACATGAAAATAAAGTTTTTCAACCTAACTCTACCCGTGAAGAAGGCGGAATCTTGAGTCATGAAGATTCAAAAATTCAACTTAACAAATTTAATTCAACCAATAAAATACAGAAATCGATTTCGAATGATTTAAGCATAAAAAGCCCAACAATTGATCGAGGTCGAAAAAAACCAGTCATTCAATCCAAGATTGATGTGTCTGAACATAAATTACCTGGTAGCAAAACCTGGAAGTTGCAGTTGGGCTCTCTTGCTAAACAAAAAGACGCACTAACTCTCTGGAAGAAGATAAAAAAATCTAATAGTGATATTCTGAAAGATTTATCTTACCAGGTTAGTACTGTAAAACTCGTAAATGGTACATTTTATAGATTACAGGTCGGTCCTATAGTAACTAACTCTGAGGCAAAGTCTTTATGCTCTAGACTTAAGGCTAGAAGACAGGATTGTTTTGTTGTCGGTCCGTAATAATCTACCAGCTGCTGTAGTGCTTGGCTGTGCTAATACAGAATTGTCTGATGAAGAATTAGATTTATTCAAGGAACTAAATCCTTTCGGATTTATACTTTTTGAAAGAAATTGTAAATCTCCAGGACAGGTTGTTGAATTGGTTAGGTCTCTACGTGATTCCGTAAAACGAGAGGATGCGCCTGTATTAATTGATCAAGAAGGAGGCAATGTGCAGCGTCTGAAACCTCCACACTGGAATAATATACCTTCAGCAGAGTTATTGGGTTTGATTTACGACGTAAATAATAAGAGGGGATTAGAAACGAGTTATACGGCAGGTCGCTTAATAGCTTCAGAGTTGGCTACATTGGAAATCTCTGTAAATTGTGCTCCGGTTCTTGATGTTTTTTTTGAATCGACGACGAAGGCGTTAGCTGGACGTACTTACTCATCAGATCCCTCAGTTATTATTAACATTGCGAAAGCTTTTTATTCCGGGTTGTGTGAAGGAGGAATATTGCCTGTGATTAAACATATGCCTGGGCATGGACGTGCTAAGTCTGATTCTCACATAGATGTTCCAAAAGTCCGAGCATCTCACCATGATTTAACGAATAGTGATTTTAATGCGTTTAAGGCTTTCTCTAGCGCACCGCTCGGTATGACTGCACATGTGATGTATGAATCTTTGGATTCTAATAATGTAGCTACAAATTCTAGCTATATTATCCAAAATATTATTCGTCAGGAAATTGGTTTTGATGGTCTTCTGTTTAGTGATGATATTTGCATGGGGGCTTTGAAAGGTAACCTGACTAGTCGCTGCGAAAATGCGCTTAATGCTGGCTGTGATGTAGTGTTACATTGTTCCGGGAATATAAACGAAATGTCTTTAATAAAAACATTTATTCCTTCTATCAGTCTAGAATGTGAGAGTCGATGGAATACCGCTCTAAATTCAATATCTGGTTATAAAAAAAGTGGTAGTATCTCCGAGTTTAGAACTAAGTTAGAAAAATTACTTAATTAAGATAACTTAAACATAAAAAAGGATCCTTAGTGTGGTTGATTTAAGTGTCTTGAATTATGTTCTTATAGCTATTCTTATATTAGTTGCTATTACCTTTCATGAAGCAGCTCATGGTTGGGTTGCCTGGAAATTAGGTGATAACACTGCTTACAGTTTGGGACGAGTTAGTTTCAATCCAATTCGACATATTGACTTTATCGGAACTATATTGGTGCCAGCACTTTTAGTGCTGTCTGGTGTGGGCTTCATTTTTGGTTGGGCTAAGCCTGTTCCTGTCAATTTTGGGCGACTCGGATCGCCTCGGAGGGACATGATCATGGTCGCTGGGGCAGGTCCTGCAGCCAATTTAATATTAGCTGCCTTGTCAACGATCGTATTAGTATTAGCTCAATTATTTGAGTTAAACACATTGTCCATTGTGTTGATAATATCTATTGAAATCAATATGTTATTAGCAATATTTAATATGTTACCTTTGCCGCCATTAGATGGTGGGAGAGTAGTCACAGGCTTGCTACCATTAAGGTTTGCTAGAAGGTTTTCAAAATTAGAACCATTTGGCTTGTTTATTATCGTTGGACTGATCTTTATTGTACCTAGAGTAACTGAAGAGATGGGTCTGGGGATTGACCCATTTGATTGGTTAGTCGTCTCCCCAAGGAAGTTCGTAACGGGTATTATATATAACTTTGTAGGTATTATATGAACGAAAGAGTTGATAATTTTGAACAACCGATACCTGATTATAGGATGCCAGAGTCAGAATCTTATAATTCTGAACTAATCGTTCAATTAGATGGTTTCGAAGGGCCAATCGATTTGTTGTTAGCTTTGGCTCGTGAACAAAAGGTTGACCTTACTAAGATTTCGATACTTGGTCTTGCTGAGCAGTACCTAACCTTCATTGATGAAGCAAAAAAAATGAAGCTAGAAATAGCTGCAGATTATCTAGTGATGGCAGCCTGGTTAGCATATCTTAAGTCTCGATTGTTGCTCCCAGAAATCGAAAGTAATGATGAACCAACTGGAGAGCAATTAGCTGAAGCACTTACTTACCAATTACAACGTCTGGAATCGATAAGAAGGGTTGCGGTGTCATTATTTGAGAGGTCGTTATTGGGAAGAGACACGTTTAATCGAGGGAACCCTGAAGTATTACGCGTTAAAACTAACTCTTCATATACAGCAACATTATATGAGATTCTTAATGCGTATGGCGTAACGCAAAGGCGTCATAGACCATCTCCTCTTAAAATTGAAGAAATTAAACTCTATTCTATGGACGAGGCTTTGAGCAGGCTGTCAACAATGCTGGGAAGCTTGTTCGAGTGGTCCGATTTATCAAGCTTTCTTCCATCAGGGTTAAAAGATGACTTGGTTAGAAGATCAGCAATAGCTGCAACATTTTCGGCAAGTCTTGAGCTGGTAAAAAGTGGCAAAGCAGAAATGAGACAAGAACAATCTTTTGGTCCAATTTTCTTTAGAGGCCGGGAAGAAGTAAAGTTATCAAATTTGAATGAATCATAATTAAACCGATTGGAGGCAGTGCGTGCAAGAAACTCCTAAATTAACAGACTTAAAAGACCAGGAACATTTGAGGGTACTTGAAGCAATCATATTTGCCTCGAATGAGCCTATAGATGAGTCCATATTATCGGATCGCTTACCGGAAGATGCTAATTTTAAAAAATTAATCCATTTGTTGTCCGAACAGTATTCTTCCAGAGGTGTGAATCTAGTAAAGGTAGGTAACAAATGGACTTTTCGTACAGCACCTGACTTAGCAGACAGTCTGGAGATAATAAGGAATTCAGAAAAGCGTTTGTCCAGGGCGGCTCAAGAGACTTTGGCTATAATTGCGTATAATCAGCCGGTAACGCGAGCTGATATAGAAAGCATAAGAGGTGTTACAGTTAATAGAGGGACCCTAGATGTGCTATTAGAGGCAGGCTGGATAAAACCTGGACGAAGAAGAAACACACCGGGAAGGCCAACCACCTGGCAAACAAGTGATCACTTTCTTTCCTATTTTGGTTTAGAAAGTATACAGGACCTGCCCGAAATACAGGAACTTAAGGCTGCTGGAGTATTAGATACTAGACCAGCAGTAGATGTGTATGCATCCCGATCTCAACAAGAAGACATACCTTATTTGTCCTTAGAGGAGTCGGCGGAGGAATATGAGGACAAACTAGAGCCGTTGTGATTTGATACTCGTTGATTATACAAACTCTTATAGAAGGTATAGGGTAAAATAATAAAATTGTAATTTAAAAAAAATAAATTTATAAATATCGGTTATGTTTATTTTAAAGTTGTTTTTTTAAATGGTTGCCAAATGGCACATATTGTTTGATATAGTGCAGAACTTCGAAAGTTGCGGTTGGGAATTCTTTCTGTAATACTGTTACAATATTGTTTTAACACTGGATTTCGATTAATTGGAGCGTCTGAGCAATGGGTACTTTTTCGATATGGCACTGGATAATCGTACTGGTTGTTGTTCTAGTTCTCTTTGGGGGTAGGGGTAAAATTCCTTCGTTAATGGGTGATGTTGCGAAAGGCATAAAGTCCTTTAAGTCCAATATGAAAGAACAGGGTGACACTTCAGATGATTCTACAAAAATTGAGGCTGATTCTGCTCCTGCGGACTCGGTCGCTAAAGACGACCAGACAGCAGCCAAAAGCTAAATTTCATAAGCCTATTTATGGATTAGCCGGTGGACTCCGTTTTCAATTATAACCGGGCCTAGAAGATATGTTCGATATAGGTTGGCCGGAATTAATGCTGATCATGGTAGTGGGTTTGATAGTTATTGGTCCAAAAGACTTGCCCGCAGCTATTCGAACAGTGACAACAATTATCCGAAAAATGAGAGGACTTGCTTCAGAATTTCAGGATGGCCTCGAAAGTATAGCTAGAGAATCTGGCATTGATGAGGCTAAGAAAAGTGTTGATGATATTATTAGCTATGATCCAAAGGCTGCTTTAGACAATATAAAGGAAATGGAATCTGGTGATTTTATTCTAGATCCAGTTGAACAGTCTCTGAAACTAGAAAACGATCCAGATGCATCAGAACTAGATTCTGAGGAAATACAAGAAACGGATAACGTTGATAATATCTCTGAAAATGAAGGTCAGACAAACAATTCTGCTAACACCACGCCTGGTGCAAACTAATGGTTGATGAAGTAGCAGATGAAATTCCTGAGAATGATGATATAGAGAAGAGTCGTATGCCTCTTGTTGATCATTTGACGGAGCTACGTAAAAGATTACTGTGGTCTGTCATAGCTTTTCTGATCTTATTCTTTGTTTGTTTTTATTTTGCCGGCGTTTTTTTTAATTTTTTGGTCGAGCCATTAGCTGCTGTATGGGACGGTCAAGCAGGCAGGCAACTTATTTATACGGCTCTTACTGAAAAATTCTTTACCGAGATAAAGGTCGCGTTTTTTGCTGCTGCGTTTCTAGCTTTTCCTGTTTTTGCTACCCAGATATGGTTTTTTGTTGCTCCCGGCTTATTTAAGAAGGAGAAGAAAGCTTTTCTTCCGTTTCTAATAGCAACACCAGTACTTTTTTTTGCTGGAGGAGTTTTTGTTTATTATATTCTTTTGCCGGTAGCATGGGAGTTTTTTGCTAGTTTTGAACAACTTGCCGGTGAGGGATCAATGGCAATTTCTCTAGTGCCAAAAGTGAACGAATACCTCTCTTTGGTTATGAGGCTGATATTTGCTTTTGGTCTTAGTTTTGAACTACCTATAGTTCTTCTTATATTAGTCAAAGTTGGCATAACGAGTCCTGATGGTCTGAGAAAAAAAAGACGCTATGCCATAGTTGTTGCTTTTGTTGCGGCGGCGATACTCACTCCTCCTGACCCTTTGAGCCAGCTCGCCTTAGCACTGCCAATCATCATGCTTTATGAAGCCTCAATTTTCATTGCCTCTAAGATGATGAAGAGTATTCAAACCGAAGAAGCTGAAGAAACGTGAAATTAAGTGTTTTTTTAGTTAACTATTACTGGACGCTATTCGAAATCATTTCTATAACGTTTTCTTATAAAAGCGACACGAAGAAATATGTTTGATCTTAAATGGATTAGAGAAAACCCGAGTTTACTGGATGATAGCCTTTCTAAAAGAGGAATTGCTCGCGCGTCAGCTAAAATTATAGAAATTGATTTAGAGCGCAGAGCTTTACAGACAGAGTTACAAGAATCCCAGGGTCGTAGAAATGAAGCTTCTAAAAAGATTGGAGAGGCAATTTCCAATGGTTTAGATAATGAAGCGGAGGCCTTAAAAGATGAAATTGGGCTTTTAAAAAATAAAATACAGGATATGGAACAGTTAGAACGTGACTTGTCTGCGAAATTACAATCTTTGCTAGAAGTGCTACCTAATGTGCTATCTTCTGATATTCCGGAAGGTAATTCAGAACATAGTAACGTAGAATTACGTACTTGGGGTGCTCTACCTGAATTTTCTTACAAACCTTTGCAACACTTCGAAATAGGTGAAAACTTGAGTATGATGGATTTTGATAGTGCTTCAAAAATAAGCGGATCACGATTTGTTATTCTAAAAGGATTGTTAGCTCGATTAGAAAGAGCATTGGCTCAATTTATGCTTGATATCCACGTAAATGATGGAGGTTATACTGAGGTAAGCCCTCCATTGCTTGTTAGGGATGGAGCCTTATACGGGACAGGCCAATTACCAAAGTTTTCTGAGGACTTATTTAGGACTGATGAAGATTATTGGTTGATTCCAACAGCAGAAGTCCCACTAACTAATATCTTTTCTAACAATATTCTTTCTGATTCAGAGTTGCCTATAAGGGTTACAGCACATACCTCTTGCTTTAGATCAGAGGCAGGCGCGTCTGGCAGAGATACGCGGGGAATGCTTCGCCAGCATCAATTTTATAAAGTGGAACTCGTCTCTATAGTTCATCCAGAAAAATCAGCTGACGAACTTGAACGTATGACAAATTGTGCAGAATCGGTGATGCAACGTCTCGAGTTACCCTATAGGGTTATGTTATTGTGTAGTGGTGACACTGGTTTTGCTTCAACTAAGACTTATGATATAGAAGTTTGGTTGCCAGGTGAAAACAAGTACCGTGAGATTTCTAGCTGTTCTAACACGGGTGAATTTCAAGCGAGAAGAATGAAGACCCGTTTTCGTATAGACGGAGACAAAAAGGGTTTAGAGCATGTTCATACTCTAAATGGGTCTGGCGTAGCAATCGGTCGGGCTTTAATAGCTATTCTTGAAAACTATCAATGTGAAGATGGCACAGTAATTATACCAAGCGCACTGCGCCCTTATATGAATGGTTTAGAGGTAATTGATGGCAATGTATAAGTTTCCTGAGCGATTGGATAAATTACGTATATTAATTTCTAATGATGATGGTGTAAGCGCTCCAGGTATTAAAATAATGCAACGCATAGCTAAAGAGATATCTTCAGATGTATGGATATGTGCGCCGATGACCGAACAAAGCGGATCTGGTCATTCATTATCGTTAAGAGAACCTCTCTGGCTGAAGAAAATATCAAGTCGTCGTTATGCGGTGGAGGGTACGCCTTCGGATAGTGTGCTTATGGGGATTCATCAATTATTGAAAAAACATAAACCAGATATAGTCCTTTCAGGAGTAAACCGTGGAAGTAATCTAGGGGAGTTTGTATCTTACTCTGGAACGTGTGCAGCTGCGATGGAGGCGACGCTTTTGGGAGTACCCGCGATTGCAGTTAGCCAGCAAATTAACATTCAAAAGAAGGATGTACCTTGGTCAACGTCAGAGTTTTACATACCTAATATTTTGCGTGGTTTATTGAGAAAAGGTTGGCCGAAGAGAACGTTCATTAATGTAAATCTACCAAATCTTGAACCAAATGATGTTAAAGGTATTGAGGTAACTAGCATGGGGCAAAGAAATATGGGAGATTCTTTAGTTGAACAGGTGCATCCATTAGGTGGTAGATATTACTGGATTGGTAGTTTACCTGAGCAGCAACCAGGAAAAAAGGGTACGGATATTTCTGCAGTCGAAAATGGAAAAATTTCTGTAACTCCAATAGATTTAGATTTTACAAATTATAGTGCAATGAAGTCGCTGGCTGCGATATTCAATCAAAAGACTTATGACAACACCGGCTAATAGAGCACGCTTAATTTTATCACTTCGAAGTGCAGGGATTACTGATATTTCTGTGTTGTCTGCAGTTGAAAGAGTCCCACGTGAACTATTTGTACCTGAACCATTCAGAGATCAATCATATGAGGACACTGCTCTGCCAATTGGTTATGGGCAGACATTAAGCCAACCTTATATTGTGGCATTTATGGTGGCGTCACTTGAGCTAAATAAAACCTTGAAGGTTTTAGAGATTGGAACCGGTTCAGGCTATCATTGTTCTGTTTTATCGTATCTTTGCAGAAGGGTTTATACAGTTGAACGACATCGTCCTCTTTTAGCTAATGCAGAACAAAAATTTAGTGAGCTACAATTACATAACATTAGCACCCGAGCAGGAGATGGGATGAAAGGTTGGCCTGAACAGGCACCATTCGATCGGATAAGTGTTTCCGCTGCCTCAAGTGAAATTCCACAAAATTTATTGGAGCAACTGGCTATAGGAGGCATTATGATACTTCCTGTTAGTGGAGTTGATAGGAAACAAGTCTTGAAGAAAATATCACGTACAGATAGTGGTTTTGAAACACAGGATTTAATTGAGGTGCGTTTTGTTCCCCTTTTACCTGGATTGGCTAGAGATAAGAGCGCCTAATGCGCATATGCAAATATAATCAGGAAGTCATTTTTGATAAATTATTATTTGTCTGTGTATTCTTTTGTTTTTTATTAGTTGCTTCTTGTAGCTCTTATCAAGGCCCGGTACATGTAAGTGACAAAAGTTATGGTAAAAGCGGTAAAAGCTTCAGCAGATCAAAAATTTATACAGTCCAAGCGAACGAAACACTCTACGAAATTTCTGAAAAGTATAATGTGCCCTTGAGAAAAATAATTGAGATCAATAGAATTCGTCCTCCCTACGTTCTTTCACGTGGGCAGGTGATTTATTTGCCAAATGAAAAAGCACATATAGTGAGGTCAGGGGACACCTTATATGCTATTTCACGAATGTATGGGGTGGATATGTCATCATTGGCGAGAGTAAACAAATTTAGGCCCCCATATACTATTTTTGTTGGACAAAAGCTCTACTTACCATACGATTCAAGAAATAAGTTTTTACATAAAACCAGAGAGAAACAGATCGTTGATAAAACGGGCGTAACGATCGATCAGTTAGAAGCTTACGGTGAAGATATAAATGAGCATCCATCTGTTAGAGCTTTTCCTATTCCAAAACCAGAATTGAAAATGGGCCTGAATCCTCCTAAGAGAGATAATAAAGGCTTTATTTGGCCTGTGGATGGTAGAATTCTTTCTAAATTTGGAAGCAAAGGTTCTGCTCTTCAAAATGATGGTTTAAATATAGCGGCTCCTATTGGAGCTCCTGTGCTAGCAGCTGATAATGGAGTAGTAGCTTACGCTGGAAATCAAATAAGAGGGTTTGGAAACCTATTGCTAATCAAGCATTCTGGAGGCTTGATAACTGCATATGCACACGCAAATAAGCTTCTAGTTGGTCGAGGAGATTTAGTTACTCGTGGACAAGTCGTAGCGCGAGTAGGAAAGACCGGTGGTATAGATGTGCCTCAGTTGCATTTTGAAATCCGGCGCGGTAGTGAAGCAGTTGATCCACGCAAGTTTCTGCCTAGTTGATAACTTGTAATGAATCGTGAAAGTGAACCATTCTTTATGATTATATAAGTGACAATATCATGGTTTTAATTTTTTTTCGAGGCGTCCCGCGAGGTCTTGTATGTATTGCCAAGCAACCCTTCCTGATCTAGCCCCTCTTGTAACCGACCATTCTTTTGCTTCAGAATGCAACACTTCTTGATCAACTTCCAATCCAAAATGAATAGCGTAGGCGTCTACCATTGAGAAATAAGTTTCTTGGTCTGTATGATGAAATCCCAACCAAAGTCCAAAGCGATCTGAAAGTGAAACTTTTTCTTCTACTGCTTCAGAGGGGTTTATCGCTGTCGAACGTTCGTTTTCTATCATGTCACGAGGCAATAGGTGTCGGCGGTTCGAGGTTGCATAAAAAAGAACATTCTCTGGGCGCCCTTCTATTCCTCCTTCAAGTACTGCTTTTAGGGATTTATAGCTCGTGTCAGCATCGTCGAAACTAAGGTCATCGCAGAATAAAATTATTCGACGATCATGTCTTCTTAATATTGTTAACAATGTTGGAAGTGAGTGGATGTCTTCACGGTGAATTTCCACGAGGCCAAGTTTGCTAGGGTTTTTCTCATTAATCAATGCATGCACTGACTTCACTAAACTAGATTTACCTGTTCCTCGAGCACCCCATAAAAGAGCATTATTGGCTGGTAATCCGTCCGCAAACCTTTTCGTGTTGTCTAATAGCAAATCTGCTTGGCGATCTATTCCTTGAAGTAGATTCAATGGAAGTCTATTCACCTTTTCTACTGGCTCCAGCCAACCATTTTTGTTTTCCTGATCGGCATGCCAAACAAACGCATCCGACGTATTTAAGTCAGAGTTCTTTTTATCTTTTGGAGCCACTCTCTCCAACGCGTCAGCAATACGCTTCAGAAATGGGCTTAAATCCTGGTCTTTCATTAATCAATCACTATAAATGTTGTTACCTGGTAGTTTGTTTTTGAACCTAGACCTCCATGCTAGTCTAGGTCAATGTATGTTATAGATTTAAAGATTGGGTACAGTAGCGGATTGACGGAAAGACTGCTGGTCGGTAAGACAGTATAAACTAGTGTTATCTTGTTTATATATATATATATAAACTGAATTCAAGAGATTGTTTTTCAGCTATTGTGTTAGCTAGCGCTAACTTAGGGTTTTTTAATTTTAAAAATGGAGGCCTCATAATGTTTATTTCACTGGCACATGCACAAAGTTTCTTAGGTGGTGCAGAAGGCGGTGGTGGCCTAGGCGCTTTCCTTCCAATTATTTTAATATTTGTTGTTTTTTATTTTTTACTAATCCGTCCACAACAAAAGAAGGTTAAACAGCATCGAGAAATGCTTAATATGGTTAAGCGCGGTGATAGAGTTTTAACTGGAGGCGGAATAATTGGCACAGTAACTAGAATCAAGGAAAATGATGAGTTGGTTATTGAAGTTGCTGATGGCGTCAAGGTTAATGTTTTACGTAGTACTTTGTCTGATGTTTTAAATCGCTCTGATCCGTCCTCCAGTTCAGGAGGTTCTCAGTCATCCAGTGGGCCTACAGTCGTAGGACCATCAGAGAATAAGTCTGGTGGTTTGTTAGGCGGACTTTTCGGTGGCCTAGGGCCACGGAAGTAATAAACTACCAAATGGCAGAGAATGATTAATTATCCCCGTTGGACTATCGCTATTACAATTTTGGTTTGTGTATGGGGCTTACTGTTCTCAATACCTAACTTTTTTTCATCACAAATTGGGGTTCTTCCTCAATCTAAGGTAAAACTAGGTTTAGATTTACAAGGTGGTGCCCATCTACTTCTTGAAGTTGAAGTTGATGAGGTAATAAAAACTACACTGGAATCATTTGAGTCAGAGGTGCGCCGAGAATTACGCCGACGTAAGCCCCGCATTAATTACACCGGAGGCATAAGGGTAGAGGGAACAGATATTATTGTTCGAGGCGTAAAAAAGGACCAGAAAGAGACTGCCTTAAAAAGGTTAACGACTATTGATAGAGATTTAAGTGTTGCTGCTAGCGGAAATAATATTGTAGTAAGATTTACTGAGGAAGCGCTTAAAACAAGACGTCAAAGAGCTATAGAGCAATCCATTGAAGTGGTTAGGAGGCGTGTTGATGAAACAGGTGTCTCAGAACCAATCATACAACAGCAGGGTTCAGAGCGTATAATAGTACAAATGCCTGGAATTAAAGATCCAGAAAGAATTAAACGCTTGCTAGGACAGACAGCAAAACTGAATTTTCACCTGGTTAATGAAGAGGCTGATGTCAGTGCTGCAGTAAACAAGGGTGTTTTGCCTTCAGGTTCCTTGCTTCTATATGAGGATGATAAAGAGGTAAAAGTTCCATACGTTGTTCGCAAGGAAATTGTAGTTACCGGTGAAAGATTAGTAGATGCACAAGCGAGTTTTCAAGATGGACAACCGATAGTCTCCTTTAGGTTTGATGCGCAGGGCGGCAAAACCTTTGGCAAAGTGACTACAGAAAATGTAAATCGAAGGCTTGCAATTGTTTTAGATAACAAGGTGGTGAGTGCTCCTAACATCCAATCGCCGATACTTGGTGGTAGCGGCATAATCACTGGCAGGTTCACAGTTCAACAGACCGTAGATTTAGCTCTTGTCCTAAGAGCAGGGGCATTGCCTGCTCCATTAACAATACTTGAAGAGCGTACCGTTGGACCTGGATTGGGAGCTGATTCAATTTCTGCGGGAAAAATAGCAAGCTTGGTTGGATTTGTAGCTGTAGTTGTTTTTATGGTAGCTAGTTATGGGCTTTTCGGTTTCATGGCTTCTCTTGCGTTAGTGATTAATCTAGCCTTGATTTTTGCTTTGTTATCAGTCCTTGGTGCTACACTAACTTTGCCTGGAATTGCTGGTATTGTGCTAACTATTGGGATGGCTGTAGATGCCAATGTCTTGATTTTAGAAAGAATTAAAGAAGAATCCAGGAATGGAAGAACGCCCATTTCATCTATCGATTCAGGCTATAAAAGAGCTCTAACAACTATTTTGGACTCTAATATTACTACATTGATAGCTGCTTTATTACTTTTCAATTTTGGAACAGGTCCTATTAAAGGGTTTGCTGTAACTCTTTCTATGGGAATAATTAGTTCTATGTTTACTGCTATAATGTTGACCAGATTGTTAGTAGTAATTTGGTTGCGGCGAAAAAAGCCATCAGAGCTACCTATCTAGGAATACATTATGCGCTTACTTACAATAATTCCGCCCGATACTTCTATTAACTTTATAAGCAAAAGAAAAGTTGCTTTTGTTTTTTCAATTTTTCTAATTCTTGTTTCTCTAGGTGCATATATATATCAGGGACTAAATCTCGGAATTGATTTTCGGGGAGGTATATTGATTGAAATTAAAACTCAAAAGATAGCAAATATTGAACAACTTCGTCTTAAGCTTGGTGCTTTAGGCCTAGGTGAGGTCCAGGTGCAAAAATTTGGCGATCCACGAGATGTCCTAATTAGAGTTCAGCAACAAGATGGAGGAGAAGATGCTCAACAAAAAGCTATATCCATTGTAAAGAATTCTTTAGACGGACTTGTTCAGGAATACAGGAGAACTGAATCTGTTGGACCCACAGTTGGGGCAGAGCTAATAAGGGCGGCGGTACTGGCTGTATCTCTGGCTCTAGCCGCTATACTTATATATATTTGGTTTCGTTTTGAATGGCAATTTGGTGTCGGAGCTGTAATAGCCCTGAGCCATGATGTTATTAGCACCATAGGGCTTTTTGCTTTGACCCAATTAGAATTTAACTTGGCCACAGTAGCAGCAATACTTACTATTGCTGGTTATTCCATAAATGATACGGTCGTAATTTATGATCGTGTTAGAGAAGAACTTAGGCGTTACAAAAAACTGGCAATGCCAGATTTATTTAACCTAGCTTTGAACAGAACTTTGTCACGTACTTTTTTGACTAGTGTTACAACTCTTATCGCATTACTTGCTCTGACAATATTTGGCGGCGCTATTATTAGAGACTTCGCATTAGCCATGATCTGGGGAGTTTTAATTGGTACATATTCATCGATCTTTATTGCTGTTCCGGCATTAATGTTACTTAAGTTATCAAGAGAATCTTTCAGTGCGGAATTAGAGCAGGAAAAATCTCCGGATTAGATAATTTTTTAAATTTGGTCTTCTATCTTCTCAAAAAAATAACGGGGTATAAAACCCCGTTATCTTTCTTGTATAGTCTAAAGCTTATTAAAATGGAGGATTTTGGAAAGCAACCATTCCATAAAGCATAGGAATTGATAATAAAGTGTTTGTTCGTGAGAAAAGCATAGCTTTTCTTGCAGCTTTAGGTTTAGAAGATTCATCAGCTACCTCAATTAAACCCAAGGCAATTTTTTGGTTTGGCCATATAACGAACCAGACATTAAATGCCATAATTAGACCGAACCACATAGCAATGCCTAATAAGGCGCTCGTGGTGCTTCCATCAGTAAGTCCTATGGAAAGAACTGCGCCTAAATACCCTTCCATCCAGGCAAGGATCAGTCCCCAGAGAACAGTTGATGCTGCACTCCAGCGAAACCAAAATAATACGGCCGGAGCAATATGTTTTCCAATTGCAGGTTTTAGATCATCCGGAATTTTTGGCATTGTTGGCACCTGTACAAAATTTAGATACCACAAAAGACCTATCCACATAACGCCACTGAGGACGTGGAACCAACGAATGAGATGTTCAGCGAATTCCATTATTATTTCCTCCTAGCGTTTAAGAACCAATGCCAAGAGCAACCAGTACCATAATAACTGTCATGACTACTCCTAAGACAACGGTGGTGTGTAATGATTCCAATGGGTTTTTCATGTATGAGCTCTCCCCGTTAAATGAAACGAATCACATTATAGCAGATATTTTCTTTTCATCCTATTGTTCGTAAAAAATTTACGTTTAAATTAAACATATTATTTTGCAGTATAGTTTTTTCAAATATAAACTAATTCAGACATGAAAATATCCTACTGTGCAAGCGAAGTAAAAGCTTATGATCCTGACAGGTATTTAACAGCATTATTTGCACCTAAAGGTTATCGTGAAGCTATATTCTCTCTTTACGCTTTTAATTCAGATATTGCGCGGACCAGAGAATTGGTAAGTGAGCCAATTCTTGGTCAGATTCGTTTAAAATGGTGGGATGAGACAATCTCTAGTATCTATGAAGGAGAAACAATAAATCATCCTGTTGTTATGGAGCTGGCTAAAGCAATAAAAAAGTTTGAGCTTGTTTCTAAACCTTTTTATGATTTAATTAAGGCGCGTAGTTTTGATCTTAATGATTCCCCACTTGAAAACATTGATGAACTTGAGGCTTACGCACTTAATACATCCGGAGTTTTATCAAGATTAGCAATGAATGTTTTAGGCTATTCTAAGGGTGCACCCATTAAGGCTGCAAACCTAATCGGCACTGCTTGGGCTTTGATTGGGCTTATGCGATCAGTAGGGTTTCACGCTCAAAACAAACGAGTTTACATACCAGAGAGCCTTATAATGAATTATAATTTAAGCAAAACCAATTTGCTGAACCCTTCTTCAGTTGGACAGTTAAAGGAAGCAATAAAAGAAGTGGTTTGTAAGGCTGAGGAAAAAATCGTCGAAGCGCGTGATTTAAAAAATGATATTCCGAAAGGCGCCAACTCTGTTCTTCTACTAGCCGCTATTGCAGATAGTTACATATCTCTCTTAAAAAATGAGAGATTCGATCCTACGGTTTCTGTACAATCTTCTAACTTAAAGGCTTTAAAATTAACTATTCGAAATTCTTTTGGTAGTTATTAGAAGGGTAAATTATTTTATATGACTGTTCTGTGGGCCTTTGAGCTCAACACAATTTCCTTCTGGGTCTCTAATTTGTATGCTTAGCCCTTTTCCTTCTGCACCGCGACGGACTCTTGTTTCTCCAAGTTTTACTCCAAATTTAGATAGATATTCTCGAATAGACTCATCGTCATATGGAGATATTTGTAGGGCAAAATGGTCCATATTGTGTCCATCAGAGCTTGGGGCAGGGCCTCCTTGGCTGCCTAGTAATTCGTCAATGGGAATCAGATCAATAAGCTGGGACCCAGCGCGAAGCTGATAAAGTCCTAATTCTTTGTTCTCATCATCAATTTTACAGCCCAGAACATCACAGTAAAATGACATCATTGATTTAAGGTTTTTAACTCGCAAGACGACGTGGTCTATGCCTTTAATTTTAAATGGAACTGTTTCTTTCATTGATCAATCCTAGCTGAGCTATTTTATTTAAGTGGTTTCTTAACCTTTAAGCAGCTAGGCTAATCGTATTGAGCCATGCGTCAAGATCAATCAAGGCTCGTTTAGAAACAGCTTCTCTTCTCTCTCTTTTTCTGCTTTTTACTTTTTTACTTTTTTTCGTCTCACTTGAAAGGGGAGGAAAAAGTCCAAAATTAATATTCATTGGCTGGAACATGTCAGCTTTTGCTCCCCCTGTGATATGGCTTAGAAGCGCTCCATGTGCTGTGGTAAAAGGAGGATTTATTAATGGTCTATTTAGGCAGTGAGCTGCTGTAAAAATACCAGCGAGTAAACCAGTAGCAGCACTTTCAACGTAACCCTCTACACCAGTAATTTGACCTGCGAAGCGAACGTGAGGCATTTGTTTTAGACTTAATTGGGAGTCTAATATCCTTGGACTGTTTACAAATGTATTTCGATGAATGCCACCAAAGCGTGCAAATTCGGCATTAGAGAGGCCAGGTATTGACCTAAAAATAGTTTCTTGGAACGAATACTTAAGTTTAGTTTGAAATCCGACCATATTATACAATGTGCCTAGTTTGTTATCTTGTCTTAATTGTACAACAGCATGAGCTCTTTGACCGGTTCTTGGATCAGTGAGGCCCACAGGTTTCATTGGGCCAAACCTTAAACTCTCTCGTCCACGGCTAGCAATTACTTCAATGGGTAAACAGCCTTCAAAATATGGAGTTGTTTTTTCCCACTCATGAAACTCAGTCTTATCTGCGTCTAATAGATCATCAACAAAATTCTCAAATTGTTCTCTGCTTAGTGGGCAGTTAATGTAATCTTTACCATTTCCCCCAGGTCCAACCTTATCATATCGAGACTGAAACCAGGCTTTATTATAGTCGATTGATTCGGCATACAGAATGGGTGCAATTGCATCAAAGAAGGCAAGATTATCCTGACCTGACAATTGAATTATTTCGTTTGAAATTGATTTTGATGTTAAAGGGCCTGTGGCAAGTATAACATGTTTCCAATCATTATTTTTTAGAGAAATGATTTCTTCTCGTTTAATGCTTATGAATGGATGTTTTTCTATGGCTTCACTCACTTCATTGGAAAAGTTTTCCCGGTCAACAGCCAAGGCTCCACCCGCTGGTATCTTATTGTTATCAGCTGTCTTTATGATTAATGACCCTAGACGTCTCATTTCTTCGTGCAGTAAGCCTACAGCGTTAAAACTTGCGTCATCTGAACGGAATGAATTTGAACAAACAAGTTCTGCTAGTTTGTCACTTTGATGAGCATCCGTCTTACGGACAGGACGCATTTCATGTAAGACAACAGGTATGTTTGATTCGGCTAGTTGCCAGGCGGCTTCGGAGCCAGCAAGCCCTCCGCCGATTATATGCACCGGCTGTATACTTTTTTTTGTTATATTAATTTTTCTAACCACAAAACTAATTTTCTACTGTAATTATATTATCACTGGCGGATCTTAGTCGTGCTGGCAGTATTTTTTGGTATTCAGGAGAATTATACCAACCTTTAAAGGCGGCATCGTCTTCAAATTTAACAATAACTATCCTTTCAGGATTCCAGTCACCTTCTATTAAGTTTATTGATTTACTTCCAATTAATACTTCTCCCCCATGTTGCCTGATCGTTGCTGCGACGTTATCTGAATACTCTTTCATTGATTCTGGATTGTTTACTTTGCTATCTACAATCATGTATGTGGCCATGTTACTTTCCTTTCAATTGTTAAGACTATTTTAATATCACAGAATAAACTTTCTATGTAAAAGACACTAGAATAAATGGTGTATTTAAAAGTTATCTAGGAGGAAAAATCGCAATGGCTTTAAGTTATATGGCCGATAAGCGGTTTGCCAACGGGCTAAGAACTGGTGAACAATATATCGACGACATTAAAAATGACGGTAGGCGTGTTTTTATTAATGGGGAACAGGTCAACGATGTTACTACTCATCCTTCTTTTTGTGAGGCAGTAAGATCCATTGCGACATTATATGATATATCGAGTGATCCCGATAATAGAAAATTAATGACTTTCACATCTCCCGGTTCTGACCTTCCGGTTAATCGTATATGGCAGATACCAAAAAATATTGACGACATGTACTTAAGAAAGCTTGCTATCGAAAGGTGGGCACAAGAAACGTTTGGACTTATGGGGCGTAGCCCTGATCATGTGGCTGGGTTTTTTGTGGGTTGGGCATCTAATCCTAAAGTGTTCGAAATCGATGAAAACAACCAGATGGCTGCCAACCTTTTGAAGTTTTTTGAATTTGCGAGAGATAATGACAAATATATAACCTACACAATCATTCCTCCTCAGATTGATCGTTCTAAATCAATGCATCAACAGGAGCCAAATAATCTTTATGCCGGGGTAACAGAAGAAACCTCAGATGGTGTAATCATACATGGTGCTCAAATGTTGGGTACAGGAACTGCTCTTTCAGATTATTTATGTCTAAGTCAAATAACACCTTTAAGTCCAGGCGATGAAAAACATGCCATTAATGTGGTTGTTCCCTGTAATGCACCAGGTTTAAAAATTTATTCTCGGAAATCATATGCTTTATCTGGCAGCAGTGTTTTTGATTATCCACTCGCATCTAGATTCGATGAATCAGATTCATTGGTGGTTTTTGATGAAGTCTTTGTGCCTTGGGAGCAGGTTTTTGTATTTAAAAATATTAAAATCTGTAGAGATCAATGGTGGAAAACTAGTGCTCATTCAATGGGTAATCATCAAGCACAAATCAGACTTTGCGTTAAATTAAAGTTTTTAATGGGTTTATCAAAAAGAATAGCTGAAATGAATGGCGTGATTAACGTTCCTGCAGTGAGTTCCTTGTTGGGCGAGATGGCTAGTTACGCTGCGATGTTAGAGGGATTAGTAGAGGCTCAAATAGCTACCAGTACTGAAATTAGTGAAGGAGTTGTCGAGCCAGGTAGACAGGCCCTTTATGCGGCAATCGTTTTGCAAGCTGAGGTGTATCCCAAAATTTTAAATTGGATGAGAGAGCTTTGCGGTGGAGGTGTAATTCAACTTCCATCTAGCAGTCTGGATTTTAAGAACCCTGAAATCAGATCTGATATAGATAGATATATAAAATCATCTGAATACACTAGTGAAGAAAAAGTAAAACTACTTAAGCTTGCATGGGATATTATAGGTTCGGAATTCGCTGGAAGACATGAACAGTATGAAAAATTTTATGCGGGCCCCCCCTTTGTTGCTAAGTCTCGAATGTATCAAGCGTATGACTTTAAAAGTGGAGATGACTTGGTTAAGGCTGCCTTAGATGGATACCATTTAGATGGAGTGTATAATAAATAAGGAGGCACTAATCTAAGAATTTGGGCCCCGAGTTACTATGATAATAATAATCTATTTCTCTATTATTTATTGCTTTAAATAAGATGATAGATACTGCCCTGTATAGCTTGCTTTGGATTTAATTAAATTTTCTGGTGTTCCTGAGGCTATAATTTTTCCACCTCGATGGCCACCTTCAGGTCCCATGTCAATAATCCAATCTGCTGTTTTTATCACCTCTAAGTTATGTTCTATTACAATAATTGTATTTCCTTGATCTACTAAGGTGTGTAATACGTCTAGAAGTTTTCTAACATCCTCATAGTGAAGTCCCGTTGTTGGTTCGTCCAATATATACAGTGTTCTTCCGGTAGATCTTTTGGACAGCTCTTTGGCTAATTTAACTCTCTGAGCCTCCCCCCCTGATAAAGTGGTGGCTGGTTGTCCAATTTTGACGTATCCAAGTCCCACCTGCATTAGTGAGTCTAATTTTGTTTTTATTGAAGGAACTGCTTTAAAAAATATGCAGCCTTCCTCTACCGTCATATTGAGAATATCCGCAATTGATTTATCACGGTACACAACTTCTAAGGTTTCTCTATTATATCTTTTGCCCCGACAGACCTCACATTCGACATAGATATCTGGTAAAAAGTGCATTTCTATTTTTATAACTCCATCACCCTGACAGGTTTCGCAGCGACCCCCTTTAACATTAAAAGAAAACCTCCCAGGTTTATAACCTCTTGCTCTTGCCTCTGGTAAATTAGTAAACCAGTCACGAATTGGTGAAAATGCACCAGTATAAGTTGCGGGATTTGACCTAGGCGTTCGGCCTATAGGAGATTGGTTGATATCTATTACTTTGTCTAGGTTATCCAATCCATTTATCGTTTTGTAGGGACTTGGATTGTATCGCGATTTCATTAGTTGCCGCGCAGCAGATTTAAAGAGTGTCTCAATTATAAGAGATGACTTGCCACTGCCTGAAACACCAGTAACACAGGTGAACGTACCAAGGGGTATTTTGACATTAACTTTTCTTAGATTGTTACCTTCTGCTCCGTCTATCTTTAGGAATTGATTTGATTTAGCAGATCTCCTCTTGTTTGGGGTTGGTATCTTTTTAATTCCAGATAAATACTTAGCAGTTAGACTCTTTTTGGTTTGTTTGATCACCTTTTCTGGGGTGCCATTTGCTACAATCTCCCCCCCATTTACTCCAGCACCAGGACCCATATCGATTAAGTAATCAGCGCTTCTTATAGCCTCTTCATCGTGCTCTACTACTATAACCGTGTTTCCTAAATCTCTCAGTCGCTTTAACGTATTAAGTAACCGCTCATTATCACGTTGGTGTAGACCTATTGATGGCTCATCAAGAACATACAATACACCAGTTAACCCCGAGCCAATTTGGGAAGCCAGCCGAATTCTTTGACTTTCTCCTCCTGACAACGTTCCAGCAGACCGATCTAAAGTTAGGTATTCAAGTCCAACATCATTAAGAAATTTTAGTCGATCAATTACTTCTCTTAATATTCTTTCTCCGATTTCATTTTGCTTGCTTGATAATTTTGAGGGAAGTAATTGAAACCATTCAGCTGCATCAGAAATAGACATTTCTGTTAGTTTGCTTATTTCCAAGTTGTTTACTTTTACAGCTAAAGCCTCAGGTTTCAGTCGACTACCTTCACAAACCTGACAAATAGATGTTGTTTGGTACTTTACAATTTCTTCACGTATCCAAGATCTATCTGTTTCTCTCAATCGCCTTTCTAAGTTGCTTATCACACCTTCGAATGGTTTCTCAGTTTCATAAATATTTGTACCATCATTGTATTTGATGAGAATAGGGGTTTCGCCAGAGCCGTATAGGATTGATTTTTGGACTTCTTTTTTTAACTGTTTCCAAGGTTTGTCCATGGAAGAATTGTAGTGTTCAACAATTGAATTAAGAGTTTGTAAGTAATATGGGCTGGATGATTTGGACCATGGAACAATAGCACCATTGTTTAAACTTAGATTTTTGTCTGGCACCACGAGCTCAGCATCTATAACTACTTTACTTCCTAGCCCGTCACATTCAGGACAAGCTCCATGAGGGTTATTAAATGAAAATAATCTTGGCTCTATTTCTTCAATTGTAAAACCCGAAACTGGACACGCAAATTTAGCTGAATAAATTTTTTGTTTAGAGTTGTCAGCGTTCTCTGTGATTGCAAGTCCATCTGAGAGTTGAAGAGCGGTTTCAAAAGAATCTGCTAATCGTGATTCGAGGCCTGGTCTTATAACGATTCTATCAACCACTGCCTCTATATCGTGCCAATAATTTTTATCAAGTTTAGGTGCTTGATCTATTTCAAACATCTCGTCATTTATTTTTACTCTCTGGAATCCTCGTTTTTGTAGCATTTCTAATTCTTTGCGAAACTCTCCTTTTCTACGTCTAGCTATTGGTGAAAGTATATAAAGACGTGTACCTTCATGTAACTCCATAACGGAATCGACCATCTGGCTTACTGACTGTGCTTCTATTGGTAATCCTGTAGCTGGAGAATAAGGAACCCCAATTCGAGCATAAAGCAGTCTAAGGTAATCATAGATCTCTGTTACTGTTCCAACAGTTGATCTTGGATTTCGGCTTGACGTTTTTTGTTCTATTGATATAGCTGGAGACAGGCCCTCTATGGAGTCTACGTTTGGTTTTTGCATAAGTTCTAAAAATTGGCGGGCATAGGCAGACAGACTCTCAACATAACGACGCTGTCCCTCAGCATAGATGGTATCAAAAGCTAATGATGATTTTCCTGATCCGGACAATCCTGTTATTACAACTAAACTATCTCTAGGCAGTTCTATGTCTACATTTTTTAGATTGTGTTCACGGGCTCCGCGAACAATTATTTTTTTGTGCATTTTCAATTTAATGGACGAAGAATTGATTTTTTCTATACATAAATATTATTTACCATTATCACTGTGTATCTATAAGAAAAAAGTTTGATTAAAATGAACTTCTTGATGTTAGAACAAAACAAGAATATATAATAACATAAATTTAATTAAGTGGGCGAAGCTCCGCTTGTTGGAATATAACATCATATGTAAGTTTAGTGATCCACCGTTTGGATTACTCGTTTTTCTTATAAACTCCAATAATTAGGGGAAATAGAGATGGCTGGCAGTGTAAACAAGGTTATTTTAGTAGGAAATATTGGACGAGACCCTGAGGTAAGATCCATGAATTCAGGGGATAAAGTATGTAACCTGTCTTTGGCAACCTCTGAGACTTGGAATGATAAAAATACTGGGGAGCGGCAGGAGCGCACTGAGTGGCACCGTGTGGTCGTTTTTGATCAGAGATTAGTTGATGTTTGTGAGAAATATGTAAAAAAAGGTTCAAAATTATACATAGAAGGGCAACTTCAAACTCGAAAATGGACGGATCAACAAGGCATTGAGAAATATTCTACCGAAGTTGTATTACAACGCTTTCGTGGAGAGTTAACCATGCTAGATTCTAGGGGGGGTGGTAGCGATTCAGAAATAAATCATTTTGGTGATGACGCTTCTACTTCTCTGGATCAGACAAGCAAAAACACCTCAAGTGATGGTAGTAAATCTGTTAACGATTTGGATGATGAAATTCCGTTCTAATTATTATTTTATCAATAATTTGATCTATCCGTAGTCTGTATATATTACGTTTTGATTTTTCAAAATCACTGGATTTCCTTGTTAGATTCGCCATTATCCTCTATTGTATAGACTAATAATATCACCGACTCGGTGTTAGTATTTAGAATCCTGAATAGACTTAAAATATTGAATTAATACATTGACCGATCAAATAGAATCATCGATTCCTCCTGATAATGATGTGTCCCCGGTGACAATTGAAGATGAAATGCGCTCTTCGTATTTATCTTATGCGATGAGTGTGATTGTTTCTCGCGCGCTTCCCGACGTTCGAGACGGATTAAAGCCAGTTCATCGACGAATATTATACGCCATGAAGGTAGGCGGCTACGAATATAACAGGCCTTATCGTAAGTCAGCACAGACTGTTGGTGAGGTAATGGGAAAATATCATCCGCATGGTGATTCTGCAATTTACGATGCAATGGTTCGCATGGCCCAGTATTTTTCTTTGCGTTTAGAGTTAATAGATGGACAGGGAAATTTTGGTTCTATGGATGGCGATCCACCTGCTGCCATGAGATATACAGAATCTCGTATGTCTAAAGCGGCCCACGCTCTAATTGAAGACATCGATCGAGATACAGTCGATTTTCAGCCAACCTATGATGAAAGTCGTCAAGAGCCGGTGGTATTGCCAGCCCAATACCCAAATTTGCTTGTTAACGGAGCAGGTGGAATTGCTGTTGGAATGGCAACGAACATACCGCCACACAATCTTGGTGAGGTTATTGATGCTTGCTGTGCTTATATAGATGATCCTAATTTGTCTATAGATGATTTGATGCAATATATGAAGGGCCCAGATTTTCCCACAGGGGGACTTATTATAGGTTCTAATGGTGTTCGTTCAGCATTTCATACTGGACGAGGCTCAGTTTTAATGCGAGCGAGAACACATTTCGAAGATATTGTAAATGGTCGAAAGGCTGTTGTGATTACGGAAATACCCTACCAGGTCAATAAATCTAGAATGATAGAAAGAATAGCAGAGATTGCTAATGATAAAACCGTTGAAGGCATTAGTGACCTTAGGGATGAATCAGATAGGCAAGGTCTAAGGGTTGTTGTCGAGTTAAAAAAGGATAGTGAACCAGAAGTGGTTCTAGCCCAATTATTTAGATACACCCCTCTTCAAACAACATTTGGCGTCAATATGTTAGCGCTGAATGGAGGTCAACCTGAACTCTTAGATATCAAAAGAATTATTTCTGCCTTTGTAGAGTTTCGCGAAGAGGTAATAACGCGTCGAACGATATATGAGTTGAGTAAAGCAAGAGATAGAGCTCATGTTTTGGTTGGACTGGCCGTTGCTATAGCTAACTTAGATGATGCTATTTCAATTATCCGTTCTGCCAAAGATGCAGTAACAGCTCGTGCTGTACTTAAATCAAAAAAATGGCCAGCACTAGAAGTTACTCCACTTATAGAATTGATAGATGAACCGGGCAGAGGGGTTGACGAAGAAAATAATTATGTTCTTTCTGATGAACAAGCCAAGGCTATTCTAGAACTTCGTTTACATAGGCTGACTGGCCTAGAAAGAGATAAAATTGCCAAAGACTTATCATCATTAGTGGATGAAATACGTGAATATTTGAGTGTTCTAGAAAGTCGACAAAAACTCTTTGGGATAATGAAATCTGAACTGTTAGAAATGCGTGAGGAATTTGCGGATAGCCGAAGAACAGAAATCATTGATGCGGAGTTTGAGCATGATCTTGAAGATTTAATTCAACGGGAAGATATGGTCGTTACTGTAACTCACGGAGGGTATATTAAAAGGGTTCCATTATCCAATTATAGGGCTCAACGCAGGGGAGGCAAGGGTCGAGCGGGAATGGCAACTCGCGATGATGATTTTGTTAGCCAGGTATTTGTCCTGAATACGCATACACCTGTTTTGTTTTTTTCTTCAAAAGGTATGGTTTATAAAATGAAAGTTTATAAGCTGCCTATTGGTTCCCCGACAGGTCGCGGGAAAGCTATGGTTAATTTACTGCCATTGGAGGAAGGAGAAACGATAACAACTTTAATGCCATTGCCCGAAGATGAAGAGAGTTGGAATGACCTTTTTGTTATGTTTGCCACTTCAAGTGGAAATGTCAGGCGTAATAGGCTGTCAGACTTTGTTCAAGTAAAAGCGAATGGCAAAATCGCTATGAAACTTGGCTCAGATGATCATCTGATTGGGGTAGCAACCTGTGATGAGAAAGATGATATATTACTGGCCACGACGGGCGCAAAATGTATTCGTTTTAAGCTTACAGATGTGAGAGTTTTTCAAGGAAGAAATTCTACGGGTGTGAGGGGAATTAAATTACCCAAAGGAGTTAAGGTAATTTCTATGTCTTTACTCAATCATACTGACTATAGCACGACCGAGAGAGCTGCTTATCTAAAGAGGAGCCGTGTTGAAAGGTTGGAGCTTGGTGTCACTGAAGAGGTGGCTGATTCAGAAAGATTTGTTGAAGATGATCAAAACTTTAATGATGGGGAGCTAACCCTATCTGACGACCTTTATAAAGAAATGGCTCTACGGGAGCAATTTGTTCTGACTGTTACGGCAAAAGGATTTGGAAAGAGGAGTTCTGCTTATGAATATCGAGTTGCCGGTAGAGGTGGGCAGGGAATAGCTAATATTGATTTAGCTAAAATTGAAGGAAATTCTGTTGTTTCATCTTTTCCTGTTGAATCAGGTACTGAATTAGTAATGATGACAGATGGAGGCCAATTAATACGTACTGGCGTATCGGAAATTAGAATTGCTGGGAGAAGCACTAGGGGTGTGACTTTGTTTCGTATTGCTACAGATGAAAATGTGGTTACAGTTACGCCGATGCACGACGATACGAGCATCGATAGTCATGATAAAGATGAAGAGGGTGAAACTTTGCCAAGTTCTGATGATGCATTGGAGGAGGTGGATGAGTAAACTCGAACGAATAGGTGTTTATCCAGGAACTTTTGATCCAATAACTAATGGTCATATAGACATTATAGGTAGAGCGTCTAAAACGGTGGATAAGCTGGTTGTAGGTGTGGCCATTAATGCTGGAAAAGGTCCTTTGTTTTCTCTTGAAGAAAGAGCCGAAATGGTTAGTGATGAAATAAAGAATATGGGCATATCGGACAGAGTTTCGGTTAGGCCTTTTGACTCTTTGCTAGTTCATTTTGCTGCTGATCATGATGCAAGCTTTATAATTCGTGGGCTTAGGGCTGTCTCTGATTTTGAATATGAGTTTCAAATGGTGGGAATGAATTCACGCTTAAAGCCTGATATTGAAACCATATTTCTAATGGCTTCTGAAAATCATCAATTCATTGCTTCTCGATTAGTTAAAGAAATTGCTGCATTAGGCGGGGATATATCAACCTTTGTTTCCTCACGGGTCGCTGAACGAGTTTCTGAACGGTATGAAAAGGTGCTGTCTGGTCGAAGGTAATAGATAAATTTTGTTTCTTGGTGTAATAGGTGTGTAATGAAGATCATATGGTTTATTAAGGCTCTTGTAGTAACAGCGTTTATATTCACTGCTCCCGTTGAATCACAGTCAAAAAAGGATTTAGATATGGAAAACACGTTATATATGGATTTGCAAGATGGGCGTGTTGTCATAGAAATGAGACCAGATTTAGCACCTAATCATGTCACACGCATCAAGGAGTTGGTTAGAGAGGGGTTCTATGATGGTATTGTTTTTCATAGAGTTATAGAAGGCTTCATGGCACAAACGGGTGATCCTACTGGAACGGGAAGTGGGGGTTCTGGCAAAAACATTGACGCAGAGTTTTCTTCTGAAAAACATCTGAGAGGTGTCGTTTCCATGGCACGCGCTCAAAACCCCAATAGTGCTGATAGTCAATTCTTCATAGTTTATAAGGATGCTCCCTGGTTAGATAACCAATATACTGTTTGGGGGAAAGTAACCGAAGGCATGGAGCATGTTGACGCGATAAAAAAAGGAAGTGGGTCGGGAGGAGCTGTTAGTGACCCTGATTCCATAATAAAAATGCAGATTGCCCAAGATGCAGATCAGTAATATTAATTTATGAAGGCTAACTATATTAAATTCATTCTAAATCAACCCATTTTAAGGGCCCGTAGCTCAGCAGGTAGAGCAACTGACTTTTAATCAGTAGGTCCCAGGTTCGAAACCTGGCGGGCTCACCATTTAAACTTCTGACGCCGACTTTTAGGTCGGCGTTAGTTGCTTAAAGAGAGTTTTACGATTTATTGGTAACACGTTCATGGAGTTTAAGCGCAGAAGGTGAATAATTAGATTTAGGTGTTGGCTCTAGTTCAAAATTGCCTTCCGTATCTACACCGCGGACCAATGTTGCGCTATCCTTTTTATGCTTAATTTGCTTAACCGTAGGGCATATGTATCTGATAGCGATCCCCATTCTTAGTTGATTGGTGGTGTTTGGGGCGGAACAGTGGGCTATATTTACGTGATGCAAAGAAATTTGACCTGGCTTCATTTGTATTTTTACGGATTTCTCTTCTTCTATATTGCAATCAATGACCTGACCTCGAGAGAGCAGGTTATTATCATCGAATGTATCAATGTGCCTGATTTCTGGCCATTTGTGTGAGCCTGGCATCATTTTCATACAGCCATTTTTACTTGTTGCTGGACTGAGAGCTAACCAAGCAGTGACTACATTGTGAGAGTTCAATCCCCAGTATTCTCCGTCTTGGTGCCAAGATACAAAACCTGGGTCTTTTGGTTTCTTAACAAATAGAGTTGTCGTCCAGCACAGAATGTTTGGCCCTAATACATCTTCAACAGCATCAAGGATTTTTTTATGCCTTATAATTTCAGACATCCAGAGAGTGAAAAGATGTATTTTTTGCAGTTTATTGCCCTTTATAAATTGAGAAGGGTCTTTCCAATAACTATGAAGCTTTCGACCATAGTTATTTGCTTCTTCAATCTCCATTACCTTTATAGGAAAAACAAATCCATCTAGCTCATAGCGTTGGCTTTGTTCAGACGTCAGAAATTTATTTTTTTTGAGCACAGCCCATCCTTTGATTAATAGATGTAATATTATTAACTCTGTTTTCGTAATGTTGGATATCATAAATATATTTTTGGATAATTATTTATATTTATAATACGATGACTATGAATAATTAAAGAGTTCATCATGTCTAAAGCAGCTATAATTAGAAGATTTGGGGGGCCTGAAGTAATTTCTGTAGAAGAGGTTACACTTGAGAAACCAGGTGCAAGACAGGTTGTTCTTAGACATCAAGCATCTGCTATACACTTAGCTGATCCGTTAATGAGGGAAGGCCTTTACTACTATAAACCAGAACTCCCAGCTGTATTGGGGATTGAAGGCGCAGGAATTATAGAGGAACTTGGTCCGGGGGTTAATGATTTTAAAGTTGGTGAAACAGTATCTTATAGATTTAGTCTTGGTAGTTATTCCGAGAAAAGAGTTATCGATACTCATCATCTACAAAAATTACCAAATGAAATAGATGCAAGAGTCTCTGTTGCAATTGGCACTCGTGGTTTGACGGCTCAATATCTCTTACGACAACTCTACCCTCTAAAGCCAGAAGATATAGTATTAATACATGCCGCAGCAGGAGGGATGGGCGGTATCCTAACACAGTGGGCGAAGCACTTAGGGGTAATCGTAATAGGAACGGTAGGTAGTAAAGAAAAGGTTAAAGTTGCAGAACTAAATGGTTGTGACTATGTTATCAATTATAACCAAGATAATTTTTCTGATGTAGTTCTTGATATCACCAATAATAAAGGTGTTCCGGTTGTTTATGATTCTGTGGGACTGTCAGCATACAAAAACAATTTAAAGGTTTTGGCGCCTCGTGGATGGTTTATCAATTATGGCCATTCATCAGGATTCCTTCCGTCAATAGATGCTATGGAGTTAAATTCCAAATCTCTTGTCTTTACAAAAGCCTCATTAAAGGATTTCAATAGCACTCAGGAGGAAAACAATCGAATGATTACAGAGGTAAATGAGATGATAATTGGAGGTTTTATAAAGGCGAACATTACACATGAGTATAACCTTGAAGAGATTGGTAAAGCTCATGAGGATATTTCAAATAGAAAAACAAATGGCACGGTCATTCTAACTTTTTAAGAATAAACTCGATAAACATTAATTTTTACAAAGAGCTTTCTATATGACACCCGATGAGATTCTTAGATGTAAGGCAAAGATTCTCACGCAAGAACAGCGTGAACACTATTTTTCTCATGGTTTTATTTTAGTTAAGAATGTTATAGATAACAGATTGTTAAGGGATTTACTTAAAGTTACAAATCAGTTTATAGAAGCTAGCAAAGGTATAAACGTATCTGGTGCTGACTATGATTTGGGCCCAGATCATAAAGCTGAAAGGCCTATGTTGCGTCGTTTGAAAAGGCCAGATGAAAAGCATGAAGTGTATTGGAATCTTGCAAGTGGTATATTAGCGGACATAGCCTCTGATCTTGCTGGTCCTAATGTTGTTTTTCACCATTCGAAGTTAAACTTTAAATGGTCAGGTGGAGGTGATTCAGTAAAGTGGCACCAAGACGCGCAGTTCTTCCCGCATACCAACTATAATGTCTTTACTATTGGTTGTTATTTAGAAGATACAAACATGGATAATGGACCTCTTGCTGTTATGCCTGACAGCCATTTAGGTCAGCTATATGATCAGTATGGAGAAAATGGACAATGGTTGGGGTGTCTTAACGAAAATGATTCCTCAAAGATTGATATGTCGAAAACAGAATATTTATTTGGTCCTGCTGGATCTATAACTATTCACAATTGCAGATGTCTTCACTTTTCTCCTAAAAGCAAATCTATCTCTGCTAGGCCGCTTCTTTTAAATTGCTACACTTCCGCAGACGCTAAACCGTATACGCCGCACCCAGATCCCTCAGCTCATGCATATGAACTTATTAGGGGTAACTCAGTGAAATGGGCTGAACATGATCCAAGGCCCTGTCAAATTCCTCCAGATTGGTCAGATGGCTATAGTTCGATATTTTCAGCCCAGTCGGGTGAAGCTCTCTAATTAATTATGATGTCTTAGCCTTGTTATAATTCTTTATCCCTCATAGCCAATATTATCTGAGACATTTAACGAATGCTTCACCCATATCTGAAATAAGATTAAAGTAGAGATTTTTTTCAGGTTTTAAATTTGCACCAATAGGATCAATTTCAACTGATTTTTTTCCAGTGCCTTCAATTATTGCTCTCACAACTTTAGATTCAAATTGTGGTTCTGTAAAAACACATTTTACAGAAGAGTTGTTCAGAGCTTGCCTGATTTCGTTCATTCTTTGTGCTCCAGGCACTGTTTCAGGATGAATTGAAATGGCTCCTGATGCCTGTAAGTCGAAGTGTTTCTCGAAGTATTGATAAGCATCATGAAAGACGATGAACCCATTTTCTTTATAGGGTGTGAGGGCATTTTTAATTGTTAAAGATACTTCATCTATCTTTCGTTTTGCTTCCTTAGAATTTTTCTCATAGGTGCGTGCGTTAGCTGGATCAATTTCTTCCAGTTCATGAGAAATGTATTCTAACATCAATTTGGCATTTGTTGGATCAAGCCAAATATGTGGATCAAAACCACTTCCTACATGTCCATGATCATCATGCTTTTCATCTTCGTGCTTTCCATGATCATCATGCTTTTCATCTTTGTGCTTTCCATGATCATCATGCTTTTCATCTTTGTGCTTTCCATGATCATCATGCTTTTCATCTTTGTGCTTTCCATGATCATCATGCTTTTCATCTTTGTGCTTTCCATGATCATCATGCTTTTCATCTTCGTGCTTTCCATGATCATCATGCTTTTCATCTTCGTGCTTTCCATGATCATCATGCTTTTCATCTTTGTGCTTTCCATGATCATCATGCTTTTCATCTTTGTGCTTTCCATGATCATCATGCTTTTCATCTTCGTGCTTTCCATGATCATGATCATGTTCTTCAAATTTTCCACCGGCACGAAACATTAATTTCTCAAGCTTAGGAGTTTCAATAAGCTTAATTTTAGTTGCTTTATTAGAAATCACCTGTAATGGTTTTTCCAAAAATGTCTCTAGATTAGGGCCAATCCAAAAAATGATATCAGCTTTTTCCATAAGTTTTGCCTGAGATGGTTTGAGTGAAAAACCATGAGGTGAGGCAGCACCAGGGACAATAAGCTGTGGATTGCCTACTCCTTTCATGACCAAAGAAACTAGGGAATGCACAGGTTTTATTGAAGTCAGAACATGAATATCTTCTTTAGCTGAGGCGGTGTTTGATAAAAAAGAAATAATAGGAAGAAG